>CAVOUI010000012.1:0-489738 GCA_963699525.1 uncultured beta proteobacterium
CCCGCGCGATCTTCCGCTCGAAGTTGTGGGACCCAGAGCGGCACATCGAGCGCGCGAGCCTGCCGAGCCTCGGCACGATCATCTCCGACATCACCCACGCGCGGTTCGACGGCCAGGAGTACGACAAGGGCCTCTATGAGCGCTTGAGGGGGACGCTCTACTGATAGCCCGCGAGGAATCAGCCGCCGGCGAGCCGCGGCGGTATCCGTACTGGCGCCGCAACCAGCGGGTGCTTCCGGTCGCGAACCTCCTGTGCGGTCTCGGGTTCAACCTGTCGTGGCCGTTCGTGCCGCTGATGGTGCGCGGTCTGGGCGTGCGCGAGAACCTGGAGACGTGGGTCGGCGCCATGCTCCTCGTGTTCTACCTCGTCAGCACCGTCGCGAACCCGATCTGGGGCGGCATCGCCGATCATTACGGGCGCAAGCCGATGGTGCTGCGTGCGATGCTGGGCATGGGCGTGTCGATGCTGCTGGTCCCGTTCGCGCCCACGCCACTGTGGTTCGCCGGGCTCATCATGGTGGTCGCGGTCTTCAACGGCTTCACGCCGGCGGGCGTCGCGCTGCTGGTGGCGAACACTCCGCCGGGGCGCATCGGCCGCGCGGTGGCCTGGGCCCAGACCGGGGGTCTGGTGGGACAGGCGCTGGGGCCCGCTGTCGGCGCGGCGCTGGCCGCGTGGGTCGACCGGCAGCACGCTCTCTACTGGATCAGCGGGGGCCTGATGCTGAGCGGCGGCATCCTGGTCACGCTCTTCGTGCGCGAGGTGAGGCACCTCGCGCCCGGCCCGTGGCGCCCGCGGCTGCTCGGCAGCCTGCGCGAGCTCGCGGGTGTGCCGCGCATCGTTCCGCTGTTCGTGCTCGCGTTTCTCTTCTCCATCATGTGGCACGGCAGCATCATCAACATCAGCGTCTTCGTGCTGCAACTCCTGGAAGCCACTGGCGCGGACGCTGGCGGCGAGGCGTTTTGGGTGGGCGCCGCGGCGGTGGCGCTCGCGGTCTCCATGCTGGTCGCGACACCGGTGTGGGGGCGGGTGATCGATCGCATCGGCTCGGCGCGGGTGCTGGCGTTCGCGGCCGCGGCGAGCGCCGTTACCCATCTGCCACTGCTCGTTCTGGAGACGCCTCTGCAGCTCGTGCTGGCGCGGATCGCGTTCGGGCTGACCGCGGCGGGCCTGCAGACCGCGCTCTTCCACCTGCTGCGCGCGCACGCGCCGCCGGGCATGGATGCGCGCGCGATCGCGTATGCGACCGCGTTCCAGTTCCTGGCGATGGGGGTCGCGCCGTTCCTCGCGGGACTCATCGGCCCCGCGTTCGGGATGCGTGCCTACTTCGCAGTGACGATCGTCGCCATGATCGGCGGCCTCGCACTGTGGCTGCACGTCCCCAAAAACCCCGCATCCAAGTCGAATCGATCCGCGTAATAGGAAGCGAGGACAAGCGCATGGCGAAATTTCAAGACCAAACCGTTCGCATTCATCCGCTGGTCGTAAGAATCACCCATTGGATCAATGCGTTCGCGATCTTCATTATGATCGCCTCGGGCTGGCGTATCTATAATGCGTCGCCGCTGTTCGGCTTCAAGTTTCCCAGGGACTGGACGCTGGGCGGCTGGCTGGCCGGGGCGCTGCAGTGGCATTTCGCGGCGATGTGGCTGGTTGCCGCGAGCGGCCTGGTCTACCTCACTTACGGCATCCTGTCCGGCCATTTCCGCCGGAAGCTGCTGCCGGTCACGCCAGCGGCGGTCGGGCGCGACCTCGCGGCCGCATTGCGCGGCAGGCTCGCGCACGGTGATCTGCGGGTCTACAACGCCGCGCAGCGCGCGGCGTATCTGGGCGCCATCGTGATCGGCATCGTCATGGTCCTCTCGGGGCTCGTGCTCTGGAAGCCCGTGCAGTTCTACACGCTGGGCCTGTTCATGGGCGACTACGAAGGCGCTCGCTACGTGCATTTCTTCGCGATGGCGGCGCTGGTGCTGTTTGTGATCGTCCACGTGGTCATGGCCGTGCTCGTCCCGCGCACCCTGCCGACCATGTTCACCGGCCGCGTCCGCGTTCCGGACACGGCCAGGAGCGACTGACATGAAGTGGCTCTTCGGCATGCGAGAGAGTCTCAAGGGCCAGTCCCGGCCGCAGATCGAGAAAATCGAGCGGCGGCTGTTCCTGCGGCAGGGATTGAGTCTCGGCGCGCTGGCGTTGCTTGGCGGCTGCGACGTGACGAACGCGGATTCGGTGCAGAAAGCACTGTGGGCGATGTCGCGCTGGAACGACCGGGTGCAGGGATGGATCTTCGATCCCAGCCGGCTCGCGCCCGAGTTTCCGGAAAGCGCGATCACGATGCCGTTCCCGTTCAACGCCTTCTACGGCATGGACGAAGCGCCGTCGGTCGACGCGGCAAGCTACAGGCTCGAGCTGGGTGGCCTCGTGCGCGACAAGAAACCCTGGACGCTGCCCGAGCTCTATGGGCTGCAGCCGCAGGTCTCGCAGGTCACGCGCCACATCTGCGTTGAAGGCTGGAGCGCGATCGGTAAGTGGAGCGGCGTGCGCTTCGGCGACTTTCTCAAGCGCATCGGGGCCGACCTCACGGCGAAGTACGTGGGGTTCAAATGCGCGGACAAGTACTACACCAGTATCGACATGCCCACCGCGCTGCACCCGCAAACGCTGCTTGCCTTCCGATTCGCGGACCAGATTCTGCCGGTGCCGTTCGGCTTCCCGATGAAGCTGCGCATCCCGACCAAGCTCGGATTCAAGAACCCCAAGCACATCGTCGCGATCTTTGTGACGAACGAGTATCCGGGCGGCTACTGGGAGGATCAGGGTTACAACTGGTTCAGCGGATCGTGACCCGGGGACAGCAGCCGCATTGCCGTATTTATTCAACCCTGAAAGGAAACCAAGCATGAAAAAGCTGATGATTGCCGTGTTTGCAAGTTGCCTGTCGCTCGCCGCGGGCGGTGCCTTGGCCGCGGACATGACGAAGGACTCCATGGGGAAGGGTGATGCCATGGCCAAGGACTCCATGAGCAAGGATTCGATGAGCAAGGACGCGATGAAAAAGCCCGCGAAGACGACCAGCACGAAGAAAGACGCCATGGCCACGGACATGAACAAGGGCGGAATGGCGAAGGACGAGATGAAGAAATAGCGCAAAATCCTCCCTGCACTACAACCCCGCTTCGGCGGGGTTTTATCTTCCCGGGCGGGACCTGACCCCGTCGGCATCGCGATTTGCCCGGCTCCTCGATCGGGCGTAGCCTAATTCCCGTCTTACGTCCGCCATCCACCTAGGGGAGAGGTCATGAAGATCAGCCTACGTCGCCGCCAGTTCGTTCTCGCCGCCACCGGCGCGCTCGCGCAGTTCGGCCTGCCGCGCGTGCCGCTCGCCCAGTCGCAGCTCGCGAAACCGGGCTCCATTCCCACCGTGGACAGCCTCACCATCCGGGTGCTGACGGACAGCAGCTACGACACGCCCGCGCCCATGAAGAATAAGTGGGTCAATGTCACGCGCTCTCCGTTCATTTCGCGCGCCGACTACCGCAAGGCGCTGCACAACGAGTGGGGGTTGTCGCTCGCACTCGAGTCGCGCATCGGGACGGACACGCGCCGCCTCATGCTCGATTTCGGCTACACGCCGACCGCGCTCCTCAACAACATGGAACTCATGGGCGTGGACGGGAGCAAGATCGACGGACTGATCGTCAGTCACGGCCACTACGATCATTTCGGCGGGCTGCTCGGATTCCTGGAGAAGTACCGCAGCAAGCTGCCCGCCGATCTCACGCTCTACGTCGGCGGCGAGGACAATTTCTGCCTGCGCAAGACCGCGAGCGGATCGCCGGGTCACTTCGCCGACTGGGGCGTCCTCGACCGCAACGACCTGGAGAAATACCGCGTGAAGGTGGTCCCGTGCGAGCAGCCTACGGTGGTCATGGGCCACGCGTTCACGACCGGCACCATCAAGCGCACCAGCTTCGAGCGCGTGCTGCCGAACACCCAGGTCGAGTACTTCAAGCGCAACAACGTGGGTTGCGATATTCCGGAAGCGAACGCGAAAGCGGGGGGCAAGCCGGTCGCGGACACGCACATCCACGAGCACGGCACCTGCTTCAACGTTCGGGATCGCGGCCTGGTCGTTATTTCGTCCTGCGGCCACGCCGGCATCGTCAACACGACGCGCCAGGCGATGGAAGTTTCGGGCGTCAGCAAGGTTCACGCCGCGATGGGCGGCTTCCACCTATTTCCGGCCGGCGAGGAGTACCTGCGTAATACCGTTACCGAAATGAACAAGCTTGACCCGGACGTGATCATTCCCATGCATTGCTCGGGGCCGGGGCTGGTCGTTATCCTGCGCGAGCTGATACCCGACCGGCTGGTGACGTCCACCACGGGGACCGCGTTCCAGTTCGGGGCGTAAGTGGCGTTCCGGGCGGCGCTGAAGGGCTGGCGCCTGCCTGCGCTCATCGCGGCCATTCTATTGGCGGCGGGCGCTGCCTACCTCCAGTTTCGGCAATCGCCGCCGGTTGAGAACAGGCGCGCGGACGCAGCGCGGATGATGAACGAGCTCATGACCGGAAAGTCGCCGGTCGGGGGTCCGTTCACGCTGACCGATCCGGACGGCCGGCGCACCAGCTTGTCGGATTTCCGGGGCAAGCTGGTGCTACTTTACTTCGGATACACCTTTTGCCCCGACGTCTGTCCCACCGACTTGCTGGCGATCGGGCTGGCCATCCGGTCCCTGGGAACCGGCGGCGAGGAGGTGCAGCCGCTGTTCGTCACGCTCGACCCCGGGCGCGACACGCGCGAAGTCCTGCGCGCCTACGCCCCCAGCTTCCATCCGCGCTTCGTTTCGTTGAGCGGCACCGAGGACGAAATCCGGCGGGTGGCGACATCGTACAAGGTGTTCTACGAGAAGGTGACGCCGCCGGGCGTGAACACCTACCTCATCGACCACTCCGCGTATGTTTTCCTGCTCGACCGCGAGGGCCGGTTTATCACCCTGTTTCCGCCCGGCACGCCGCATGAGCGAATGGTGGTGATGGTGCGCGAACAGCTATCGGCCAGATAAAGAGGTCTTCAGCCCGCCGCGACGGGCTTCAGTCGCTTTCGCAGCTCCCGGTAGCGCTCGCCGACATCGTCACCGAACAGCAGATCGGCCGCGTCCGGAACTGCTGCGAAGACCGCTGCCCAGTCATCCGGCTTGAGGAGACGGCCAGCGCGCGCCATCGCTTATGCGACGGCGTTCCAATTCCTGGCGATGGGGGTCGCGCCGTTCCTGGCGGGACTCATCGGTCCCGCGTTCGGGATGCGCGCCTACTTCGCGGTGACGATCGTCGCCATGATCGGCGGCCTCGCGCTGTGGCTGCGCACCGCGCGTCGCGGAGGAAGATTAGGGGCAGGCTAACAGGGTCGAGAGGAAGGGATTGTCATTCCCGCACAGGCGGGAATCCAGCGAATTCAGCGCCGCGTTGCGCCACGCTTTTCCGCAGCCTCCCGAATGTAGGCCGCCAGGTTCTGGTGGCCGCGTCCCATCGCCAGATCCGCCGCGGTCTGTCCCGAATCCTTCATTGTGCTGGACGGGTCCGCACCTGCCTGCAGCAGAAGGCGTACCACGTCCTCGTTTCCCACGAATGCGGCGCGCATGAGGGGCGTATATCCGTTCTTCATCGGGATATTGGCGTCCGCCTTCAACGCGATCAGCGTGCGCATCATTGCCGTGTCCCCATTGAACGAGGCAACAAAGAGCGGGGTGCGTCCTTCCAGGTCCCGCGGATTGATGTTCGCGCCGCGCGCCGCAAGCGCCCTGACCATTTCGACGTTTCCCTTGTTCGCCGCGATCGCCAGTGCCGTCTGACCGGGCCCGTCGGCCGCCTCGATGTTCGCCCCGAGCTTCACCAGGATGATGACTGATTCCAGATTCTCGAGATCCGCGGCGAGCGTCAGGGCCGTGTCGCCGAGGTTGTCCTTTGTGTCGAGCGATACTCCGAGCGCCATCAATTCCCTCACCATGTCCTGGATTACGGCGCCGGTCGACACCCACTTGCCTCCCTGGGTCATGATGTAGGAAAAGTCCGGGGCGCTGGCCTGGGCGAGCGCCAGGTATCGCGCGGCCTGCTCTGGCGCCTTGTGCTTCAGTTCAGCCCACTTTGCATAGCGTGCCGCCGCCAGCACGTATCGCGCCTGGCCGTAATTCATGATCGCGAGCGCTTTTTCCGCTTCGACGATGGCCGCGTC
Organism: uncultured beta proteobacterium; assembly: GCA_963699525.1. Classification (GTDB taxonomy): domain Bacteria; phylum Pseudomonadota; class Gammaproteobacteria; order Burkholderiales; family SG8-41; genus SG8-41. The sequence goes on from CAVOUI010000012.1 coordinate 6,227, forward strand.
CGGCTGGCCCCGGATACACAGCAGGAAAAACGCGTAGTTGCCATGCCAAAAGGCCTCTCCGGGATCCAGAGCAATCAGCGCCTGATATTCCTTGTCGGCCGCGTCGAGCTTGCGTTGCTTGATATAGATTTCAACAAGCTTCTGGTGCGCGTTGCGAACAACGCGCTTGGGTGGAGCCACCATGGCTCCGTGTTGGGGCAATGCCATCTGCGCGCGGGATTCTGCTTCCGACCATCGCTTCAGGTCCATGAGCGCATCGGCCCAATTGAGGTGCAGCCAGGGGTTGCCGGTGCCGATCGCCTCGGCTTTCTCCAGGGCCTCCAGAGCTTCTTTCGGGCGGTAGCCGAGAAAGTGCACGTGACCGAGGAGGATGTATGCGTCCGCTGAGTCGGGTTGCACATCGAGCGCCGATCGCAGCTCCCGTTCAGCATTCCTAAGGGCCCCGTGCCGGAAATTGCGAAAATCGATATGGCCCGCCCTGATGTGGAAGCGGGCCAATTCGATCCGCGCCTCCACGTTCTTCGGGTTGACTCCCAGCACACGGTGCAGATTGTCGGTTACCTTATTGAGCAGTTCGTCGTTCCCTTCGTCCAGCCACTCCCTGGCCTGCGATACCAGCTTGTCCTGATCTTCGAGCACCTGCTGCCTGTAGCTCTTCACCGACACGGTTGCCCGAGCCGCCTTCTCCTTCTGCGACCATTGGAGATAGAAATTGCCGCCGGCGAAGCTGCCAACAAGTATCAGCGCGGAAAGCAGGATCAACGTGCGGTTCATGGTTTCTCCTCAGGGAACACAGTATAGCTACTGCATTCCTTTCTGGAACGTGAGCTGTCCACGTTTTCGCGCCGCGACTCGTTGAATGACGCTGTCTTAGCAACGCTCGACGTGTTGTTCCACAGTCACAGGTCACCGGGCACTGGTCACAGACGAGCGGTCCGATGTGGCCAGTTCCGCAGAGTCATTTCGAAAAACAGCGGTTTCTGAAGGCGTTGCGTTAATTCGACACAGCGCTTTAGGCCCGTCTGCGGCACCATTCAGATCGCGCGATTTGAACTCTGCCGGTAGAACGTAAGCGAGATTCGCGGGAGCGTGACCATGAGCATTGCGCGGCAATATGTCGAGAACCTGGGCTGCGGCCTGCGGCTCGCGTTTTTCCTTCCGATCCGTGCGGAGCGCAGCTATGCGTCCGGGCTCATGCTCGTGCTGCTGTTTGCGACCGCGGTCCTGCTTCACTTCGTGCGCGATTTCGCCTTTGTCGGAACCGGCGGCACGCTCGTGCTCTTCGGTCTGCCCGGCGTCCTGTATTACGTTCCAGTCCTCCTCGCGGCGGCGGTAGCGATCGCCTGGTCCGCGCGGAGTCCCGAGCAAGCGCTGCCGCTCGCCACGGCGTTCGCCGCGTTGAGCCTGCCGATCCTCGCCCTGGAGCTGACCGTATGGACGATGCTGGCGGCGTCGCCCGGCAGGATCGTGTCATGGGGCCGGATCACGTTCTTCCTCTGGCAGTGGGCCATTCCGGGGTGGCTCGCCCTTGCCGCGGCAGTCGTCACGTTCCGCCTGCTGCGCCCGGCGCGAGGACTCCCGCGTGCCGCGGCGCTCGTCGTGTGCCTTGCCGTCGCCCTCTCCTTGGGATTCGTCTTCCGCGATCGCACGCTATGGGCAAAACCCTACGACGAGAATGCGCTTCAGGCGCAGAAGCAGTTCATGGCAGCCGCCACCGAGGACGTGATTTACCGGCAGCCTACGCTGCTCACACGGGCGTTGGATGCGATCGAGCCGGGACGCGCCGGTCGGATCGACCTCTACTACGTCGGTATGGGCGGTTACGCGAGGCAGGACGTGTTCCTGCGCGAGATCAAGGCGGTGGAGACGATGATGCAGGAGCAGTTCGGCGCCCGGGGCCGCAGCGCAAGCCTGCTCAACAACCCGAAGACCGTCATGGACATGCCGATCGCCAGCGCGACGTCATTGCGGGCCGTGCTCAAACGCATGGGCGAGGTCATGAACCGCGAGGAGGACATATTGTTCCTGTTCATGACGTCGCACGGCGCCAAGGACCACAAGTTCACGCTTGAATTCTGGCCGTTGACGTTCAACGACTTGACGCCCGACGTGCTGCGGTCGGCGCTCGACGACGCCGGGATCCAGTGGCGCGTCATCGTCGTCTCGGCATGCTACGCCGGCGGCTTTATCAACGCACTCAGGGACGAGCGCACGATCGTCGTCGCCGCCGCCGGCCCTGACAAGAGATCGTTCGGATGCAGCAATGAGGCGGAATGGACGTACTTCGGCAAGGCATTCTTCGACGAAGCCTTGCGCGCTCAACCGCGTGTGACCGCAGCCTTCGAGATTGCGCGCAAAGCGGTCGCGGCGCGGGAAAAGAACGAGCGGGTCGACGAGCATTCCGACCCGCAGATGGTGGCGGGAACGAGCATGGAGCGGCAATGGGATGCCTTCCTTGGCCAGCTCAATCGCTCAAGCACAACCGCGTCCCGGGGTGACAGCCTAGTCAGCGTCCGGTAATCCGCTCGCCGGCTTGCGGGCGGTGGAGGATAGGAGTACCTTTTTGTAGCAGCCGGAGTGGGTCTTGCGGCTGCAGCGCCGCGATCCCCGCCCGGTCATCTTCGCACCGAGGAGAAGGAGGGAATCATGGCCATGCCGATCGTCAGAACGCTCGCCGCCGCGACTGTTTTGCTCACTGGTTGCGTCACGCAGCACCCCCAGAACGCCGAGGAGTTCCGCAAGGCGGCTCCCGGCGCCTTCCTGGCCAAGACGGAGACGCACGAGATCAACCGCTCCATGCGGGAAATCGGCGCGACGTTCCGCAAGCGTGCGCCGGAATGCCTGAACATGAGAGTGACGACGACCTCGCAGACCTCCGGGAGCTACCAGGTCATCGTCTCGGTCTACAAGCCGACGGTCGTGGTGACGGACGAGCGGGCCGAGCTGCACATCCAGCGGCACCACGAGAAGGGGGTCCTCGCCGTCACCAAGGAGCCGGAAGGGGGCTATTACCTGATCGTCGCGGACGCCTACCCCGTGGACGCGAAGAGGAGTCGCCTCCAGCTCTTCGGCCCATCCATGGGGTATGACGTCATCTACAAGGCGATTATCGGCTGGGCGACGGGCAAGGACCTCGGCTGCCCGGACCTCACCAAGACCGGATGATCTTTCACCCGCGCGTCGCCGTCTGGCTGCTGGGCGCCGGACTTCTCGCCGGCTGCTCCGGCATCAAGACCTACCCGGACACGTCCCCCAAGAATCTCATCGTCAAGACCGAGGCCCGCTCGGGCTCCGTGTTCTCGAGCGCGCGGGTGGCGGTCCACATCCACGAGGTCGACGCGAGCTGCCGCACCACCTATCTGGGCACCGTCCAGCTCAGTGAGTCCGTGGTCGAAATTGGCATCCCGCCGGAGCGCCCAAGCTACCTTGTATTCAACTTCTACAGCTCGTCCTTCCTCGGCGGATCCAGCGGCAGCATCAATTATGAAACGCTGCTGCGGCCGCGCGCGGGGTATATCTACGATGCCAACGCCCGCTACGCGGACGGCATCTACCACGTCGTCGTCCGCGAATCCGGTCCGGGCCGGTCGAAGGGCCGCGAGATCGAGCGCCGGGAGCTGGCAGACTGCAACCGAGGGTAATGTCGTTCCCGCGAAGGCGGGAACCCAGATCCGGAATTCCTCAGCCTGCCGCGAGGGGCTTCAGCCGCTTTCGCAGCTCCCGGTAGCGCTCGCCGACGTCGTCGCCGAACAGCGGATCGGGCGCCGCCGGAACCGTTGCGACGACCGCGGCCCAGTCATCCGGCTTGAGGAGACGGCCAGCGCGCGGCAGGATCTCGCTTTCCTCCGCGGCGAGGTGGTGGCGGTAGAACACCAGGTAAGTCGCCGCAGCAGCTTCGATCGTCTCGCGCGGGATGACCACGTCCTCGAGGATGTCGTCGAGGTGCTTGAGCAGGGTCTCCCCGGCGTGCTCCAGCACGCGGTGCTCCTGGAGGATCCGGCCGATCACGAGGCCCACCCAGGGGTCGCGGCTGACCAGGCGCGCGAACGCCACGTTCTCCCGCGGATGGTGGTAGCGGTCGGCGTAATGGTGGAGGTAATAGACGACGTCGCGCAGGAGCTCGAAATCGGGATCCTGCCCTTTGTGGAAAGCCGTCATCTGCTGCTCGATGAAGTCGAGCAGGCTTGCGAAGCGCATGTGCTCCGCGTGCCACACGGCGACCGGGTCGACCATGACGATTTCCCCTGATCCTTGCCCGGTGATTATCGCCGCGCGAGGCTTCGCGCGTTTGATCAGGATCAAGGATTGCGGCGATTGATATAAGCGACGCAAGATGTGGATCGTGATCCTGGTCGCGATCGTCTGCAGCTTCACCGCGATCGGCGACTCCGCGGTGTTCTCGACGGTCCTCTCACGGAGCGGGCGCCGCCGCCGAGCGACAAGTAACTATGTTCGGTAGCGCACAGACCGTGTCTCGGGCGAAGCGGAAAGTGACATTTCCGGTCCGTTGAGCCGAGTCCCAATTCCCGCGCCCAGGAACGCGGGAGCCGTGGCACGCAAATCCTGATTTGGCGATACAGCTGGTAATGGAGGGGACTCACCGAGACCGCCACACTTTGAGAGGTATGACCTATGAAACCAGAAACGGATGCGAAGGTGACGTATGGATTTTGGGGGCTTGTCGTCGGGGCAGGCGTCGCGATGACGATCGGGTTCGCGTGGGGTGGCTGGACGACCTCCAGCACGACCCAGAAGATGAGCGACGAGGCGGTCATGGCGAAACGAGCGGCGATCTGCGTCGCCCAATTCATGAGCGCCCCGGATTACAAGATGAAAATCAAGGAAATTCAAGGGGCGGAAAGCTATCAGCGATCCGAGCTCATTGAAAAAGGCGGCTGGGACAAGATGCCCGGGGAGGAAAAGGCGGCCTGGGGCGTATCCGGTGCCTGTCTCGCGGGGCTCGAAACTGTTATCAAGGCCGGAGCTTGATCGACCGGAAACCGTGGCCTGACCTGGATTTCCGAGTAACCAGAAAGCCCCGCTCAGGCGGGGCTTTTTTTATTGACGGGGAGCAGCGCTTCGAGATCAACCGCGTGCGGCGGGGAGCCTCACCTCGACCGAGTGTTCCTGACGGTCGTCAACAAGGGGGATCGCCTTGTCGTGTTGCTCGACGCCATCGACTGTCACGCTCATCTCGCCGTTCCCGGCATGCGCCTGTAGCACGGAGATGTGGTAGACCGTTTCGCGGTAGCGATAATGCACCTTGAACGCTTCCCAAGCCGCAGGCAGGCACGGCGCAAAGCGAAGCTTGTCCACTTCTAGCCTCAGCCCCAGGATGGATTCCACGACCAGCCGATACATCCAGGCGGCGGAACCGGTGTACCACGTCCATCCGCCGCGGCCGGTGTGCGGCGAGACGGCATACACGTCCGCTGCGATCACGTACGGCTCCACTTTGTAGGCGGCAATCGCCGCCGTGGATCCCGCATGGTTCAGCGGGTTGATCATGGCCGTGAGCTCCCATGCGCGCCGGCTGTCGCCCAGTGCGGCGAACGCCATCGCCGCCCAGATCGCCCCATGGGTGTATTGCCCGCCATTCTCTCTCACGCCCGGGACGTAGCCTTTGATGTAGCCGGGGTTCAAGTCCGACTTGTCGAACGGCGGATCCAGAAGCTGGATCAGCGCGTGATCCCGGCGAACCAGGTGCTTGTCCAGCGCTTCCATTGCCATGCGCGAGCGCCTCGCATCCCCCGCACCGGACAGGACAGCCCAGCTTTGCGCAATCGAATCAATCCGGCATTCGGCGTTGCTCGCCGATCCCAGCGGCGTGCCGTCGTCGAAATAGGCGCGGCGGTACCACTCGCCATCCCAGCCATGCTGCTCGATGTTCCGGCGCACCTGGTCCGCCTCCGCCTGGCAGCGTTCGGCAAAGGGCGTATCGCCGCGAACGCGGGCAACCCGGCCGAACTGCGTGAGCACCTCATAAAGGAAGAAACCCAGCCAGACGCTTTCGCCCTTGCCGTGCTCACCCACGATGTTCATGCCGTCGTTCCAGTCGCCGGAGCCGATGAGCGGCAGGCCGTGCTCGCCGAACCTGAGGCCGTTCAGGATCGCGCGCACGCAGTGTTCGTACAGACTCGCCGCCTCCGCGGACTGGCCGGGCAGATCGTAATAGGAGTCTTCCTCGAGGTTCACCGGCCGGCCTTCGATGAAGGGGATCGGCTCATCCAGCACGCCGGTGTCGCCCGTGCCCAGAACGTAGCGACACGCGGCGAGCGGCAGCCAGAGATAATCGTCGGAACAGTGCGTGCGCACGCCCCGGCCCGAGGAGCGGATGCCACCAATGCTGGACATCGCCTTCGCGGAACTGACGGGCCGCGCAGCGCAGCAGGTGCTCGCGCACGAGCTGCGGCTCGGCATGGATCAGCGCCATCACGTCCTGCAACTGGTCGCGGAATCCGAAGGCGCCGCCCGATTGGTAGTATCCGCTGCGCGCCCACAGACGGCACGCCAGGGTTTGATACAGGAGCCAGCCGTTGGTCAGCACGTTGAGCGACTGATCGGGAGTTTCCACCTGCACTGCGCCGAGAGTGCTGTTCCAGTACTGGCGTACCGTATCGAGCGCGTTCCGCGCCGCAGCGGATCCCCGGAAGCGACGCACCAGCTTGCTCGCGTCATCGGCGCCGCGCCGGCCTGCGACGCCGAGCCTGAAGACGATCTCGCGCTCTTCCCCGTCGGCCAGCTCGAATGCCACCTGGAGCGCGGCACACGGGTCCAAAGCCGCCCCCACCTTGTTGGAAAGCTGCGACCGGGTCATCGCGGCCGGATTCCCGAGCGTGCCGTTGCGCCCGAGGAACTCGGTGCGGTCGCCGCTGAAGGTCCGGGACGTGTCGTCGACGTCGAAGAACGCGATCCGGTCGGCGAACGCGGTGTTGTAGGCGTTCCGCGCGTAGAGCGCGCCGCTCGCCGGGTCGATTTCGGTAATCACGTGCATGGCCGATTTCGGCCGCAGGTCTCCGAGTACCCACTCCACGTAGCCGGTGGCGGAGAGCCGGCGCGATCGGCCCGAGTCGTTTCGCGACCTTCAACACCGAGAACTTGACCGCCGCTTCCAGGTCCACGTAGACCCACAGCTCCGAGCGGATGCCGTCTTCCGTGTGCTCGAAGACGCTGTAGCCGAAACCGTGCCGGCTGACGTAGGGCGTCGCGCCCCGGCGGGGCAGCGGCGCCGGCGACCAGAAGTGCCCGCTCTCTTCGTCACGGAGGTAGAACGCTTCTCCGCTCGAATCGCTCACGGGGTCGTTGCCCCAGGGCGTCAGGCGGAACTCGTGGGCGTTCTCGCTCCAGGTGTAGGCCAGGCCGCTTTCCGAGACGACGGTTCCGAAGTGCGGGTTCGCCAGCACATTCACCCACGGTGCCGGCGTCACTTGCCCGTGCGCGGTGGTGATGACGTACTCGCGCCCATCGGGGGTGAACCCTCCGAGTCCGTTGAAGAAGATCAGATCGTGGCGCGGCAGGCTCTAGCGCGGCCGCCGGCGTTTCAGCGCGGCGGGCCCGGGTCGGCTTGAAGCGTGGAACCCGCACTTCCGCAAGGCTGCGCCGGTTGATCTGTTCCGCCAGCGCTCCCCGCCTGTCGGTGATGATGGCGCGCGCGACCGATTGGAACAGGATGCGATCCTCTTCCGAGATCTGCTCCGCCCGCCGCACGAAGATTCCGCCCGGTCGATCCATCACGTGTGCTTCGATGCCCGCGGCAATCAGCCCCATGATCTGTTCCTGGAGCACTTGCCGGTAGCCGGCGCGATCTTCGTTCCAGATCACCAGGTCCACGGCCAGTCCCTTCAGGCGCCAGTAGGCGTGGGCCTGCACGAGCTGGCGCACCAGGTCGATATTCGCCAGGTCTCCAATCTGCAGCAGCACGATCGGCAGATCGCCGGAAATGGCGTAGCCCCATAGACCGGATTGCCCGCGCCGGTTCTTGCCGAGAACGGCTGCTTCGGCGCGCAGCGCGGGATTGGCGTAGATGACGGAGCCGGCGAGGCGTCCATAGAGTTGCGCGTCGGACTCCGTGGCGTTGATCTGCCGCAGGGTCACCGAGCTGTGGGTCCACGCCAGATCGAAAACGCGATCCGCCAGATGCCGATCCCGGTATTTCCTGACCAGGCTCAAGGCTGCGTCGCGGGTTTCGCCGATGCCGGAGACCATATCGATCGTTGCCGATTGCTCCGGATCGAGCGTTAATCGAGCGCGGATCGCGACGACCGGGTCCAGCACCGAACCCTCGCTGCCCGAGAGCGCCAGCGGTTCGCTCATCGCCTGGGGGGCGGCGACCGTGCGCCCGCGGCCGATGAACCGCATGCGGTCGGTCTCGTAGGAAATCTCCCCGATGTCCGCCCCGTGCACGGCCATCAGGTGAAACATCCAGGGCGGGCGCTCCTCGAGGGAGCGGGGCCGGCGCGTGCAGAGGATCGCCTGGCGCTCGCGGATGATCTCGGTCTGAACGAAGAGATTGCTGAACGCCGGATGCAGCGCGTCCGCGGCGGGCGGCGCGAGAACGACTTCCGCGTAACTCGTGACGTCGATCGCCCGGCGCGTCCGGGAGCGATTGGTGATGTGGAGCCGGCGCAGTTCGATGTCGTCTTCCGGCGAAACAACGATCTCGGTATGCGTATCGATGTCGTCATCGCTGCGCCGGAATTCCGCGCGCCCCTCCGAGAAGATCGCCTCGTAAGCCTGTGATCGCTTGAGCGCCGGCTGGTGAGCGGTTGACCAGAACACCCCGCTCGCCGCGTCGCGGATATAACAGAAAGTGCCCCAATTGTCGCGGGTGCTGTCTTCGCGCCAGCGCGTGACGGCGAGCTCTTTCCAGCGACTGTAGCCGCCACCGGCGTTCGTCACCATCACGTGGTATCGGCCGTTCGACAGCAACTGCACCTCCGGCACCGGGGTGTCGGGGCTCGCCAGTACGCGCACCGGCATCTCCGGACCGCCGGTAATCGCACGTATGTCGGGCAACTCGGCGGCGTGCAAATGGAACGCGGTCGCCCTCGGGACCCGCTCCTGAAGCAGCAACGTGGTCGCCTGGAACAGCGGATCCGACTCGAATCGCTTCTGCATCGGACGGCCCAGCAGCAAATAGGCGAGGGAGAGCAGGCTCATGCCCTGGTGGTGGGCCATGTAGGACCGGACCACCACGCTCGATTCTCCCCGTCGTTGACGGGTCGGGGTGTAGTCGACGGCCTCATAAAAGCCGAATTTTCCTTCCAGCCCGTCAGCGGCGAGTCGTTGCAGATTCAGGCACGCGGCCTCGGGCGCCACCATCAGCGCGAGCGCCGAAGCATACGGCGCAATGACCAGATCCTCGGCAAGCCCGCGTTTGAGCCCCAGGCCGGGAACGCCAAAGGCGCGGTACTGGTAGTTGAGATGAACATCGACCGCGTTGTAGCCGGATTCCGACATGCCCCACGGCACGCCGCGCTGGTTCCCGTACGCGACCTGTCGCTCCACCGCCGCCTTGCAGGTCCGGTCGAGCAGGGTGTTTTCATAGGTCGGCATCACCAGGAGCGGCATCAGGTACTCGAACATCGAGCCGCCCCACGACAGGAGAATCGGCTCGCCGCCGGCGTTCGTGAGCAAGCGCCCGAGGGAAAACCAGCTCTCCTGCGGCAGTTGTCCCTGGGCGATCGCCACGAAGCTGGACAACCTCGATTCCGAGGCCAGCAGATCGTAGTAGCTCGAGTCGCGCCGGCGCTCGCTGACGTTGTAGCCGATCGCGAGCACGTGACGCGCCCTGTCGTAGAGGAAGTCATGCTCCATTCGGGCGAGCTCGCCGGACTGCAGTGCCAGGCGTTCGATGGTCGCGATCCGCTCATTGGCGCGCCGGCTTGCTTCCGTGACCGCTCGTCGCAGTTGATCGAGCCACGCGCTTTCCTCGGGCGTCGCGTCCGCGCCGAGCCGATGCTCGATTGCCGGCAGCCACTCTGCCTCGAGCCTCGCCAGCTGGCGCAGCGTCGGGATCCCGCCGATGTCGGGGAAGTCGCTGAGCCGGCCGGGTGCAGCGGGCAGCAACAGCCATGGAGCGAGAAATGTCAGATCATCAAGGGCGCTCCGGCATTGCCGGGACAGCACCTGTGCCCACCATTTCGCTTCGCTCTCGGGGCTGGCGTCAAAGGCGCCGGCCACCCCCGCAGCGAGCGCGGCGAGGCGGTCAAGCCAACGCCACGCCGCCGGGACACTGGCGGGCCGGGAATCGTATGCGGATTCCAGCTCCTTCTGAAGTCGGGCGAGTTCGGGAGTCGCGGCCTCTCCCGCGACGTCCGCAAGGATTCCGAGGGCGTCGCCGAGCCCCTCGAACACCCGCGCCGCCAGGATCCTGTCATCGGGCAGCGCGAGCAGTCCCGGGCGCAATGTCAGCAGATAACCGGCGAGATTCCCGCTGTCCACCGACGAAACGTAGAGAGGCGGCAGCGGCTTCAGAGACTGCGTGTCGTACCAGTTGTAGAAGTGACCCTGATAGCGTTCCAAGCCCGCCATCGTGTGGAGTGCATTCGCCGTGCGCTCGATCAGTGGTCCGGCCGGAATGTAGCCGAAGTCGTACGCGGACAGATTCGCGAGCAGCGCAAATCCCATGTTGGTCGGCGATGTGCGATGCGCGATCGCGGCACCGCGATATTCCTGAAAATTGTCCGGCGGCAGCCAATGTTCTTCCGGACCGACGAAGGCTTCGAAGAACGCCCAGGTCTTTCGCGAGATCTTCCGGAGGAAGAGGATCTGGTCGGCCGTCAGCTTCGCTTCGCGGCGAGCGAGCGGCCGGCTGATCCACCAGGCGACCGCGGGGGCGGCAAACCAGAGGCACAGTATCGGCCCGGCCACAGCCAGCGCGGCCGGATTCGATCCCGCCAGATAGGCCGCCGTGGCCGAGGCGAGGACGGGCGCGATCGCCATCGACCGGCAGGAGGCAATGAGGTCCGTGCGGCCATGGCGATCCTCCCCGCCCGACGGACTCCATTCCAGAAGTCGCTTGCGCGTGATGAGCATCCGCCCGGCCGTGCGTGCGATCGCATCCAGATTGAAGAACGCCTCGTACGGCAGGCATACGAGCGTGAACGCCGCCTGGGCGAAGTGCCGGCCCGCTGCGCGTGATGCCGCGGCGAGATGCGGGCCGAGCAGCACATCGTCCGGTTTCTGGAACAGTTCCAGAACGGAGGAGATCAAGGGCGGAATCAGGATGATTCCGACCACTGACAGGGTCCAGTACCATGCGGGTGACAGAACCGTCCAGCCCAGCAGCAACAGGAGCGTCAGCGCCAAAGGCACGAGACTGCGCCGGAGATTGTCGAGAATCTTCCATTGCGAAACATGCGAGAGCGGATTTCTCTGGCGGCTCGCACCCTCGCCGGGAACCTGAGACAGCAGCCACCGCGCAATCTGCCAATCCCCGCGAATCCAGCGGTGCCTGCGACTCACGTCCGCGCTGTAGCGGGGTGGATACTCTTCGTACAACTGCACGTCGCTCAACAGCCCGGCCCGCGCATAACATCCTTCCAGCAGGTCGTGGCTGAGTATCCTGTTCTCGGGAAAGCGTCCCCTGAGCGAGCGCTCGAATGCATCGACGTCATAGATCCCCTTGCCGATGAACGAGCCCTCGCCGAACACGTCCTGGTAGACATCGGAGACGACGCGCGTATAGGGATCGATGCCGGGAGCGCTCCCGCACAGCCGCGCATACCGCGAACGGTTTGTGCCCGGCAGGCTCACGGCCATGCGCGGCTGAAGGACGCCGTACCCCTCGCACACGCGCTGCCGGTTTTCGTCGTAGCGCGCACGATTCAACGGGTGCGCCATGGCTCCGACAAATTGGCGCGCCGTATCGCGCGGCAATTGCGTATCCGAGTCAAGGGTGATCACGTACTTCACGTTCGACAAGACTGCGGTCTCACCCGCGACGAGCGAGCAGCGATCCTGTGAGCCGCCCCGCAGCAGCGAATTCAAGTCCTCCAGCTTCCCTCGCTTGCGCTCGTAACCCATCCAGATCCGCTCCTGGGGATTCCAGCGGCGCGGGCGATGGAGGAGAAAGAACGGGTCGCCACTTGAGCTCTGGTACTTTTCGTTCAGCTCGTCGGTTCTTCGCCGGGCCAGCTGCAACAGCGGTTCGTCCTCCGGCAGCGTTTCCTCGTGCGCGTCCCGAAAATCGGTCAGCAGGCCGAAGCGCAGGTTTTCGTCCTGATTCGCGAGATAGCGGACTTCAAGTGCCTCGATCAGATCCTCGATGTCTTGAGCGCTGAGGAGCAGGGTCGGAATTACCACCAGCGTCCGGAATTCCGGCGGAATCCCCCCCGTAAAGTCCAATCGAGGCAGCGGATGCGCCGTCGCCAGCAACGTGGCCAGCCAGTTCACCAGCGCGACCGCCAGATGACTTGAGCACAGCAACGCGACGACGCCGATCAGCGCAAGTGCCCAATCGGGCACCCCGCTCGACTGCGCTTTCACCAGCAGGCATCCGGTGATGATCGCCGTGATCAGCACGATCGTGCCCAGATACAGGAACAACGGGTAGCGCCCGCCCGCTCTCCGCAGAGCTTCGGAGAGCGGAAGGCGCGCCTCCACCGCTCGTTCGAGTCGGGGCAGACCCTTGTCGATCAGGTAGAACCCGACATGTGCCGCTCGATCGTCGCCGGCTTTCCTGGCCGCGCCGTCGTGCGCCAGCTGGATCGCTTTACGCGCCACCTCGATTTCCGACAGGCGGCTCGCTTTCGCTATCCTTTCCACAACGTGCCGGTAGCGATCACGGGTGCCAAAATCCATCTTGCCGTAGACCCCGCCCGGATCCTCCCGCAGCTTCTGCTCGACGACGCTCATCGTCTCGACGAACTCGCGCCAATCCATCGCGCCCAGAAAGCGGAGGCTGCCGATGCTGTTGCTGATGGAGACCTGGTCGGCGGCCTGTTGCTGGTTTTCCGACTGCACCAGCTGCTCGATCGTCAGGCCATCCTCGGAGAGCCGCTGCTCGATCCAGGTGAGCGGCAACGCCAGGGCGGGACTCTGCCCCTGCAGGCGGCGCGCGAATTCCGCGACAAACGAGCTCACCATCGGCTGTCCCGACCGCGCCATATCCGCGATCGCCAGGATCAGGCTCTTCGGGTCCTTCCCGGCAACCTCCATCATCTGGTCCGCCCAATAGTCCGCGCCGTTGCGGTGGATCCGGTCGGCGGCAATCCGCGCTCCAACACGCCGGAGATTCTCGACCAGCGCCAGGCGCAACATGATGGGGATGGCCCACAATTCGCCCAACTTGAGGGCGGTGACCTTCTGGTAGGACGCTACGAAGCCTCTGAGACTTTCCGAGTCCACTCTCCCATCGCCGTGCGAGATCGTTTCCAGGGCAATGTCGTAGACGCGCGGAAGCCCCGCCGACGGGCCGTTGGACAAGCGCGGCAGCTCCCGGCTGTAACCCTTCGGCAGGTGTCGCTTGGCCGTGCGAATCTGCTCTTCAATCAGGTAGAAGTTGTCGAGCAGCCATTCCCCGGCCGGCGCAATGCGGCGGTTCCCCTTGACCGCGGCCGTCAGCAGGTTGCAGGCCTCGATCAGGACGGCCTCGTTCTCGGTCAGCCGCTTCAGGAGCTGATCCGGCCCACGGGTCGGACCCAGCTTGTGCGAGCCCGCCAGCGTCCTGCCGTGCAGTTCCATCTGGTCGGTGCTGAACAGCTCCGATCGCAGCGGCGGCTCGTCGTCGGCTTGTCGTCGTGCCAAGCCATTTCCGCGGAGGCGCGCCCTCCAATTGAGCAAGAATCCGCGAATAGTGTTTCTGCTCACGTTCAACTTTTGGGTTTCCTATTCTGAAACGAAGTCTCAACCACCCGGAAGGCCGAGCTTAGCACTGGCACGCTGGAGATTCCCCGGAGCAAGGACCTGGCGCAGCTCAAGGAAGCGTTTATGCGGTCTCGTTGATGATGAGGCCGCTAGCCCGATGGTCCCGTTTGTGAACGGGGGAGGCAGTTCAGCCGCCTCCGACTGGAGGCATCAGCGTGCGGCCGTGACCGGCAGCAGGCGATCCATTTCCGTCTTGACCACCGCGTAGCACTCGCATACCCGCTTCTCCAGCTTCGGGCGGTCGAGAACGGTGATGTGGCCGCGGCGGTAACGAATCAGCCCTGCCTCCTGCAGTCTTCCGGCGGCTTCCGTAACCCCCTCGCGGCGCACCCCCAGCATGTTGGCGATCAGCTCCTGCGTCATGGCGAGCTCGTTCGAGGGCAGGCGATCCAGGCTTAGCAGAAGCCAGCGGCACAGTTGCTGGTCCACCGCGTGGTGCCGGTTGCAGACCGCGGTCTGCGTCATCTGTGCAATCAGCGCCTGGGTGTAGCGCAGCAGCAGGTGCTGCAGCGGGCCGCCGCGCTCGAATTCCGATTTCAGCACGGTCGCCTTGAGCCGGTAGCCGTAGCCGGCGCTTTGCACCACCGCCCGGCTGGGCGTGCTCTCTCCGCCCATGAACAGCGCGATCCCGACCACACCTTCGCTGCCGATGACCGCGATCTCCGTCGAGGCCCCGTTCTCCATGGCGTAGAGCAGAGGACACGATACCGCAGGCGGGGAAATACAGGTGCCGCAACTTGCTGCCGGATTCGAAGACCACCAGGCCCAGCGGCAACTTCACGAATTCCAGATGGGCGAGCAGGCGCTCGTAGTCCGCCGCAGGCAGGGCGGCAAGCAACTGGTTTTGCCTGGGTTAGGTGACGCGGGCATCGCGGCTCGGTGCTTCCCACCTTCAGGGCGCCGCTGCCGATGCGATTGAATACCACACCGGACGGCGCGCGGGAGTCGAGTGGACAGCATACTCTAACCGTACGCCGGCGCACAAAGCGTCCTGGCCGGTCAACCGGCGAAAAAGCCGGGGACGCGGTTTCCTGCAGCCGGCTCGGGGAACGGAAACGCACCCGCCTGCCGGCGCGCTACCAGTTGGCGATCTCGCCGATGAATTTCATCAGCTCTTTTTCCACGACGTCCTTGCTCACCTTCGCCAGCGGGTAGTCGCCGCGCTCGCCGGTCGAGCCGGACGAATTGGGGCGCGCATTGCGACCGTGCACCCCGATTCGCCTCGTGAACGGGGCCCCGTAGAGGGAAAACGTGGGAAACCAGTCGTAGGGGTGAATGGACTGGTTGGCGCCCGGGGGCACGATGTGGATCGAGATCTTCCCGCCCGGCTCCTCGGAAATGTTGAACGCGTGCCCGCGCTCCTTCATTTGGTTGCCGATGCTTTCGAAGACCGGCCGGATGATCTGCAATTTCAGCTTCGCGAAGTCGCCGGGGAAGTCGTCTGCGGCGGCGTTGCTCTGCAAATTTCCGCCCGTGCCGGTGCCGTGCTTTCCGGTGAACAGGTCCACGTCCTTCCCGGCTTTAAGTTCAGATCGTCGGCCATTATGGATGCTCCGTAGGGTTGTCCGGGTTGAAGTTCGTCATCACCGCCTCAAGCTGCTGCGGCAATTGGCGTTTTTTCGCGATTCGAATGCCCGCCAGGTGCGCGGCCGTGAACGTTCTTGACGACCTGGTAGCACCGGCAGGCGGTTGCTTCGAGGCCTTGCCCGTCGAGAATGCTGATTTCGCCCCGGCGGTAACTGATCAGCTTTCGTTGCTGCAGGGCGCCGGCGGCCTTGGTAACGGCGACCCGCAGCACGCCCAGCATGCAGCCGAGTAGCTCCTGGGTCAGCCGGAATTGATCCGATTGCACACGGTCGCGCGTCATCAGGAGCCAGCGCGCGAGGCGGGCTTCGACCAGGTGAAAACGGTTGCAGGCGGCAGTTTGCGTGATTTGAACCATCCGTTCGTGGATATACCGGTGGATCTCTCTCTGCAGGGACGCGCTCTTCCTGAATTGGCTGAGGAAATGCGCGGATGTCATGCGCAACGCCGTGCCCGTTCCCTGCACCAGGGCGCGCACGGGCGACTCATTTGTCCCGAGCGCGAGGGGAATCCCGAGCATGCCTTCACGGCCGACCAGGCCGATTTCCAGGGCCATATGTCCCTCTACCAGCGTGAGCAGGGACACCAGCGAGTCGGTCGGAAAGTAGACATGCCGGATCGGCTCCCCGGGACGATAGAGCACCTCGCCGAAGGTCAGTGTGACGGGCTCCAGGCGTGCGAGCAGGCGCTGGTAGTCCTTGCCGGGCAGGGCAGCAAGCAGGCTGTTGGCAATGTGCACGATGTGTTTCAGGGTGGAAGGGCAGCACTACGACGTGACGCGAAAAATACCGCAATAGCCCCCCGCCGTATGTACGTTGGCGTACAGAGCGCCATGGTCGCGAAGGGGATAATCGCTATAGCGACAAAAGAATCTCGGAGCCGGCTGCGCCGCAACGGGTCTCATCAGGTTTCAACCGGGCCCGCAATTTTCATGGCGCGGAACCCGCTCTTGTAAGCGAACGCGCCGTCGTGGCGGACCGACGACCGGGTCAATAATCTTCAAAGGCGTGATCCAGTCGTGCGGCTGACAACCAACGGAAACGAAGTAAAGGATACTTGCCATGCTCTATACCATCGCTGTTGTTCTCCTCATCTTGTGGCTCCTGGGGCTGGTCAGCTCCTACACCATCGGCGGTTTCATTCACGTTCTGCTGGTGTTGGCCATCGTAGTGGTCTTGCTCAGGGTCATCAACGGACGAAGCGCCCTGTGACCGTTGCATGGGTCCGTGCATGAAATGCAGAAAGTGGGTTTGTCTATGATCAAAGCAGTCTCGCTCGCGCTTCTTGCCGGGGGCATCGGTCTTACAGTCTTCGGGGTTGCTGCGATGAATTCAGCCGGTTCCGACATATCCCGGTTTTTCACCGGCGCGCCTACCGACAAAGCGATGTGGTTACTGATTGGCGGCATCGTCGCGAGCGTCGTCGGGCTGGTGGGGCTGTTGCCGCGATCAGAGATGCGTTAAGACTACGTTCAGAAAAAGGCGGCACGCTAGATGAGAAATGCCATGCCCGGAGCGGATCATTCGGAAGCGGCATCCGCATCCGACGAGGTGATCGACGCGATTGCCGACATCGAAATGCAGCGCCAGGCTATGGTGAAGGACGCCGGTCTCGCGGCGTCATGCAGCTCGGCGCTCCGCAGATTGCACGAGCTCCTTGACCGCGAGAAGCAAGCCCTGCAGCAGCACGGTCCGGACGCCGGGCATCCGGAGAACGTCGAAGCCGTGGCGATCGAGATCGAGCGGGTGAAGGGACTAGTCGCGATCACTAATCCGGGCCCGGCCCCCAGGGGCGCGTACCCCGGTCAGCGAAAAGTTGCGTGGCAAAACGCGCATCGGAGCCCCGCGAGGAACAAAGGGCGCAGGACGATGGGCCGGACCGGCGGTCGCTGACGACCGGCGCGCCGGTAACTTTTTCGGAGGAATCGATGAACATAGCAATGTGGGTCCTGGCAGGAGGCGTGCTCGGCTGGATAGGGTTTGCCTACTTGAAGGCCAACGAAGATCGGGGCATGGCGTTCTCGGTCATCATCGGCGTATTGGGGGGATTCTTCGGCGGGAACGTGCTGGCGCCGATGCTCGGCGCCGTCACGGATACTCCGAATGACTTCAACATGTATTCGCTCCTCATCGCGATGGCGAGCGCTGCAGCGTGCCTGGCCATCGGCAATCTGACTTCCAAGCGCTTCGGCGTGTGACCCGGCATGAGTGAGCTGGTCCGCGAGTCGAGACGGGCGGCCGGTGCGACCGAAATGCTGTCGATTGCCCGGTTCCTGGATGAATTGCGGCACGTCACGCGCTTTCGTTCCAGTTCCCCGATCGGCGATCCGCTGGACGCGGCAGTGCGCAGGATCGAGAACAACCCCGCGTTTTCGCAGTCCCGGATTCTCACCCGCCTGCTGGCCGCACTGGCCTATGGGCGGGGCGAGTTCCGGCGCGCGGAGATCGCCGCCTTCGACTCGGAAACGCTCGCCATGGCCATCGCCCTGATGGACGCGCATGCCGCGGGGACATCGACGCGCGAGGAATGGAAATGCGCCGTCGACCGGGCGATCGCCGCCCAGGACGGCGTCGGCGGCTAGATCGCCTTGCCGGCCGGCCGCGGCACGCGCGACATCGGGGAGCCGGCTGCGGGAATATGCGAAAGGGAAGCGTCAATTTCGTGGGGAAGTCGGGCGAGCGCTATCACTTCCAGGCGTGGTCCCTGGAGGCGCGGTTCAAGTCGATTGCCGCGGTGTACTTCGTGACGAAGCGCGCTTACGACAACGGCACCTATCACCGGGCGTCCCATGACGGGATCTATATTGGCCAGACCGAAGACCTGTCCGGCGCGCTCGCGGCGGAGGGGCAACTCGAGCGCTTCAGGAAATACGGCGCAAATTGCGTTTGTGTTCACGTCCTCGCCGACGAAGGGCGGCGTATCGCCGTCGAGCGCGACTTGCTCGACGCGCACCGCACGCACTGCAACAACCAGGCCCAGGCCGCGCGCCTGTTCGGCGCGATCGGCAACCCGGATTGACGGAAAAGACAATCGGAGACTCCAATGACCACCGCCCAGATGCTGAGGAACAGGCACAGGAAACAGAAGTCCAGGAACCGCTTCGCCACGGCAACCAAGCAGGCGAAGAAACTGAGGAAGCAGATCGCGAAAGCGGCCGGCGCAGGCGCCGCGAAACCAGCAGCGCCGGCGTAAACTTGCCGCCGCGCGCCTGGCATCACGTCTTCTCGTTCGGTAGTCGCCGGGACGTGATCGCCTTCGGCAGGGGGTCGCGGGCGTCCGTGCGCTAAGAGGGGGGGTCGCCGGCCGCGGCCGGCGGGCGTCGCTCGGGAGAAATCATCAGGAGGAACGGCAGCTCGCCCTTTTCGAGGACGAGCGAGCCGGTCGCCATCACGATCTGCTTTTCGGACTTCTTGATCGCTGAATCGAGCTCGTAGGTGAGCGGGCGATCCCAGTCGATCCGGTCTTTCATCTGCTCCATGAAACTATGCACGATCTCGTCGGCCGACTGGCGAAAGAGGTCGGAGTCCGCCTGGAATTCGTAGGTTTCGTTGCCGCCGGTATCGGCGGACATGAAGGCAGCGCGGAACGGAGACTCCATCGGTCGGTTTCCTTGAGCGGCTTTCCCGGACCCCTATTGGACCCGCCGAATGCTACAGAATCGTGACAGGATCAAGGATCGCGCGTATTGGGGGTCACGCCGCTGCGCGAAGGGCCTGAAACACCCAACGCGCGGCGGCGAAGAGCGCGCGGTCTGCATTGCGCGGGGCGACGAGCTGCACCCCGACCGGCAGGCCGTGCGGGCCCTTGAGTACCGGGAGCGTCACCGAGGGAACGTGCGTGGTGGTCCAGATCAGGCAGAACGAAGCGTCGCCGGTCTTGTCGAGCCCGACCGGCGCTTCCCCCGCCGCCGCCGCGGTGAGCAGCACGTCGCAATCGCCGAAGGCTTCCGGCAGGAGACCGCGGCAGCGCTCCGCGTGATCGCGCGCATTGCGGTAGCGCTCGAAGCTGCAGGCGAGGCCGTGCTTCAGGCGGCCATTGCGCAGCGTGTCGCTGATCTTGTCCCAGTGGTTCTCGATTTCCCACGTGAAATTGCGCGCAAACTCGTAGCTCGAGATTGCGAGGTGCGTATCCTCGATGTCCCGGAATTCCACGGGCAGCTCCACGTCCTTCACCTGCGCACCGGCGCGCGCGAGCCGGCGCGCGACGTCCTCGATCATCTGGCGCGTGCCGGGCTCGACGCGGGGCCAGAAGTGCGTGCGGCAGAAGCCGATGCGCGGCGGGCGCGCTTGATGTGGGAGCGGCTCCGGGTCCGCGCCGAGCAGCACGTCGCGGTAGAGCGCAATGTCCTCGATGGAGCGCGCGAGAAGCCCCAGCGTGTCGAACGAGCCCGCCGCTTCCTTGACTCCGACGCAGCGCAGGTCGCCCCACGTCGGACGGTATCCGAATACGCCGCAGTACGAAGCCGGACGTATCGTCGAGCCGGTGGTTTGCGTGCCGATGGCGAGCGGCACCATGCCCGCGGCGACGGCGGCGGCCGACCCGCTGGAGGAGCCGCCCGGCGTGCGCGCGGGATCGTGCGGGTTCCGCGTCTTGCCCGGGTGGCGGTTCGCGAATTCCGTGGTGACGGTCTTGCCCATCAGCACGCCGCCCGCCTTCCGGGACAGTGCCACGCACGCCGCGTCGCCCCTGGGCCGGTGACCCGCGTAGATCGGCGAGCCCATCTCGGTCGGCATGTCGCAGGTGTCGATGATGTCCTTGATGCCGAACGGGACGCCCGCGAGCGGACCACGCGCGCCACGCCGGTCGAGCGCCCGCGCCTGCTCGAGGACTTGCGCAGGATTCAAGTATTGCCACGCGAGCACCTGCGGCTCGCGCTCTTCGATGCGCTCGAGGTGCGCGCGCACGACGGCCTCGCAGGTCATTTTGCCCGAGGCGACGGACGCGGCGATCTCGCCGGCGGTCATCTCGACAACCGATGCGGCGGGCTTCAGCGCGGCGAGCGTCATCTTCGTGTCCTTATGACGAGGTCGGGCGATAGCCCAGTATACAGAGCGCCCGTTGCCTGAGCGTATGACGCGGGGATAGCATATGCGCATGGCGATTGGAAACTGATGTCGGAGCCTTCCCGCACCGCCGCCCAGCAACGCGCCGACGAGATCCGGACGTTTACGGAGGAACTCGCGCGCCTGGAGCGGGAGGGGGTGGTCGCGCTGACGCCGGTACAGCGCGAGGCGATCGCCACGCACCACCGCGGGCTCCTCGCGAAGTTCGCGCAGGAATTCGACATCGACCGCGACGCGCGCGCGAAGCAGCTCTCGCTCGGCATGCGCATCGCCTCCTTCCTCGGGGCGCTGGCGCTCGCGGCGAGCGTGTTCTTCTTGTTCCGCCAGTTCTGGGACCGCTTCTCCACCGCCGCGCAGGTGGTGATCCTGATCGGTGCCTCCCTCGGCACCTTCCTGGCGACGCTGTGGATCCAGGCGCGCGAATCCTCCGGCTACTTCACCAAGCTCGCGGCGATGGTTGCCTTCGCGTGCTTCGTCATCAACATCAGCCTGCTGGGGCAAATCTTCAACATCACGCCCTCGGACAAGGCGTTGATCCCGTGGGCCGCCTTCGCGCTGCTCCTCGCCTACACGTGCGACCTGCGGCTGCTCCTCGCGGCGGGCATCCTCTGCATCATCGCCTGGATCTCGGCGCGCACCGGCACGTTCAGCGGCATGTACTGGCTCCACTTCGGCGAGCGCCCCGAGAACTTCTTCCCGGCGGCGGTCATCCTGTTCCTCGTGCCGCAGGTGATCCCGCATCAGCGCTTCACCGGCTTCGGCCCGATCTACCGCGTGTTCGCGCTGCTGACGCTTTTCCTGCCGATGCTGATCCTTGCGAACTGGGGCCGCATCAGCTACCTCGATTTCGATGAAGATGCGATCGAGGGCTTCTACCAGGTAATGGGCTTCGTCCTCAGCGCGGGCGCGATCTGGCTCGGCGCGCGCCGGCACTGGAACGAGGTCGTGAACACCGGCGTCGGTCTTCTTCGTGATCTTCCTCTACACCAAGTTCTTCGACTGGTGGTGGGACGTCATGCCGAAGTATCTCTTCTTCCTGGTGCTCGGCCTCACCGCCGTGCTGCTGCTCTTCATCATGCGGCGGCTGCGGGCGAAGGGCCTCTTCGGAGGGACCGCGCGATGACGCTCTCCTGGTCACGCACACACACACTCGTTGCCGGGCTCGCGCTGATCGCACTCACCAACGCGATCGCGCTGGGCGGAGTCGCGTGGAACCGCAGCGGCGAGCCGGAAAGCGTGCTCAAGCTCACCCAGCGCGAGGTGTGGGAACCGTACCAGTTCGTGTTCGAGCGGGACAGCGGCGGCCTGCAATTGAGCATCCGCTGGCGGACGCTGGCGGCGGACCCGAACACCGCGTACTACGTGGACATCTTCGGTCCGCCGGAATGGCTGAACGAGGCGAAGCTCGCGGAGCTCGGCTTCGACGTCTCGCCGCCCCGTGAGACGCGCAGAGCCAGCCGTCGCTATGACCGGCAGCTTCCCAAGGAAGCGCTGGTGGTCCTGGAACTCGACGGCCCCGCCTACCAGAAGGCGCTGGAGCGCGCGCGCGAGCGGGCGGCGAAGGAAGCGGCGAAGGGGGCGGAAACCGGCAAGACCGGCCCGGGAACCCCGGCGGAGCAGGCGGCGATGTTTCTCAGGAACGAGGAAACCTCGAACAGCCGGCTCTTCGCGGTGGACGCGGGGCGCGACGCGCAGGCGCTGCGCGCGAAATACCCCGACCGCACTCGCTACGCGATCGTGCAGGGAAAGGTCCGCCCCCAATATCTGTCCGGCCGGGGCAAGGAAGCGCGGTGGACGGGCTACATCGACGGCATCCAGAACACCCAGGTCAACGTGCCGCTCGAGTTCCGCAAGGCGCTCGAGCCCGCGCGCGGCGCAACTGCGCGCGCCGGCACGCCGGGAGCGACGCCGTTCGAGGTGACCGTCGCGTTCGGGAAGAGATTTGAACCCTGGATCATCGCCGCGAGCGCAGCGGCGAAGTGATGGAAGGAAAACGAAAGAGGGGTCAGCTTGAGCTGACCCCTCTTTTTTGAGACCCGACCCCTGCTGACAGCGGGCTACCGCCTATGGGCGATGTTCACCAGTTGCGTATACGCTTTTTGATCCGCGGTGTCCTGCTGCGAAGCCAATTCCCTGACTAGAACCACGAGCGTCTTGATGTCCTGGGAAATCGCGTTAAGGGTGTTGAGCATTTGCTGCTCTTCGGCTGGGGTCATATTGAGCTCTCCCGGAGGTACGGCAGGAATGACTGCCGGATTCAGTGTAGGGCAACCACTGGGCAGTCAATATGACTTCCTCCCGCACGGAACTCGCGCCCGATGGAAATGCTGCAATGCACCCGGGTAATTTCACCGGGAAAGGGGCTATCCCCGCTTTTTTTCTAGCGGCGTCCCGGCTTGTCGAGCCCGTCGAGCGAAACGTCTGAAGGAATCTCTTCCCGGAAGCCCGGCTGGTAGCGCTCCAGCACGACGGGAGGCTTGGCGTTTTTCTTCGGGCGGCCGGGCCTGCTCGTGACGTAGAAGACCTTGAGCGGGGGCACGACCGGGGGGTTCTCCATGAACTGGCAGTCGGACTCCGACGGCACGCTCACCATGGCGCCAATCCGCTTCTTGCCGACGTGCACCGTGTAGCGGAGCATCTGCCTCGCGTACGGGATGGGCTCCGCGATCACTTCGTACTTGCCGACCCGGAACCGTCCGGGACCCACCACCCGGGCCGTCATGCCGCGCCCCCCGTTTGCGTGGACTTCTTCTGCTCTGCCCGGAGGGCCCTCGACTTCGCGCTGGCCGCCTTTCGCCGCTCGCTGAGCACCGCGTCGCACCGCTCCTTGATTTCCGGGTCGTTGAGGCGTTCCGCGTTCGCGCGCAGTTGCTGCACCTCGGTCGTCGTCAGGGCGGCGATCCTTTCGCTCGTCCACTCCACCACTCGTGTTGGTCTCGCGATTGCCATGGCTGGTACCCATTTGTGTTTCCGGAACGTATCCGGCTGTCTGCATTGAAAAAAATAGCCCGGGGGGTCCGGGCCTTCTGATTGCGCATTGTAGCGCAAATGACGCTCGAATTCGAGCCTTTTATTGCGGTGGTCACACGCCCAGCAGCATGCGCGGCACGGCTCGCCTGCGGAACGGTTCCGCGAGCCCCAGGGCATAGCCCGCCGGCATCCGGTCCGGATCGAGATAGGTGCCGAACAGCCGGTCCCACACCGAGAACGTCGCGCCGAGGTTCAAGCCCCGGACGTTCATGACTGCGTGGTGGACGCGGTGGTCCTGCGGCCGGATGAACACGTACTTCAGCCAGCCCAGATTCACGTCCACGTTGCCGTGGATCCAGAACTGTATGAACAGCCCGATCGAGTAGGCGATGCCCGCTTCCACGGGGCTCAGGTGGAACAGGTGCATGGGCACGATCGTCTGCGGGATGTTGTAGATGAACGAATGCATGAAACTGGTGCGGAACCCGGCCAGCCAGAACATCTGGGTGGGGGTGTGGTGCCACACGTGCGTGCGCCACGCCACCGCGGACCGGTGCTGCACCCAGTGGATCCAGTACAGGATGAAATCGATAATCGGGTAGCACAAGGCGATCTTCGCCCAGGCGGGCAGCCTGCGCAGATCATCGAGCGCCGTGAGCACGAGTCCCGGCCGGAGCCCATTCAGGGCCGCCTCCACGGTGTCGCGCGCCAGATAGGCCATCAACACAGCGAGCGCAAATGAAAGCAGGTTGAGCTTCAGTTCCGCCAGCCGGTTTGTAGCGCGCGCCGGGCGCAGGCGCTCCCACGCTTCAAAAGCCGCCACGAGCAGGAAGAAGCTCGCAATCTCCAGACTTGCCGAGTTGATCAGCACCGCTGCCCCGTGTTCAGGTTCCATCCAACTATTTTATTAAATTATTGCGCCAATTTCTGGCCGAAAGTCACGTCGGGCTGCGGCGACAAACTCCGTCAGTCCGGTTTCAGCTTGCCCTGCTGGACGAAGCGGGCCACCGTCGCCGCCTCGCGCTTCACGAACTGCGTGGCATCGTCGGGCGATCCGCCCAGCACCTCGAGCCCGAGGTCGCGCAGGCGGCGGACCGAATCGGCGCCTTGCAGGATGCGGTTCACCTCCGCGTTGAGCCTTCCCACGGTGGCGCGCGGGGTGCGCGGCGGCGCTGCCATGCCGAACCAGACCTGGGACTCGGCGTTGGGGAAACCCATCTCGGCGAACGTGGGCACATCGGGCACTGCCGCGAGCCGCTTGGCGCCGGCGACGCCGATCACTTTCACGCGCTTGCTGTTGAGCAGCGCTTCCGCCGACACCACCGAGGAATGCATCGCCTGGATCTGGCCGGCCAGCGATGGCGACCAGCGACGGGGCGGAGCCCTTGAACGGCACGTGCGTCACGTCGATGCCGGTGGCCGACTGCAGTATCAGGAGCCCGAAGTGCGGCGAGCCGCCGGTGCCGGACGACCCCCAGTTGATCTTGCCCGGATGGGCCTTCGCGTAGGCCACCAGCTCGGCCGGATCGCGCGGCGGAAACGCGGGGTGCGCGATGATGACGAGCGGCGTGTAGCCGATCATCACGACCTGCGAGAAATCGTCCACGCCGTACGGCGCGCGCTTCGTCAGCAGCGGCCCGATCGTGCTGGGGCCCCCGGTCGCGAGCAACACCGTGTGTCCGTCGGGCGCCGCCTTGGCGACGATCTCGCCGGCGATCATGCCGCCCGCGCCCGCGCGATTGTCCACGATCACCTGCTGGCCGAGCGCATCGGAAAGGGGAGCCGCGATGAGGCGCGCGATGATGTCGTTCGACGCGCCCGGCGCGAACCCCACCAGCCAGCGCACCGGCCTGCTCGGGAATTGCTGAGCGAGCGCGGCTGCGGAAGACAGCGCGAGGCAAATGGCGACAATTATCTTCATCCTTCCGCCTTCATCTTTGCTTTTCAGGGTCCACGTTTCGGACGCGGATGCGAGACCGCTCCACCGCATGATCGCCGCTCGCCTCGATTGACACAAGTTCACTGCTGCAACAACATGAGCGGCTCACCGCAAGCAGCCCCCAATTGGAGTGCAACGCATGGATCAAGGCAATCTGTCCACCGCGCTGGCCGGACTGAAGGTCGTGGACCTCACCCAGTACGAGGCCGGCACGTCCTGCACCGAGTCGCTGGCGTGGCTCGGCGCGGACATCTGCAAGGTCGAGCCGCAGGGGGGCGAGAACGGCCGCTTCGCTTCGACCGAGCGCGGCGATCTCGACTCCTACTACTTCATCATCATGAACGCCAACAAGCGCAGCATGGTGTGCGACCTCAAGTCGCCGCGCGGCAAGGCGGTCGTGACCCGGCTGCTGGAAAAGGCCGACGTCATGATCGAGAACATGTCGCCCGGCGGCATCGAGCGGCTCGGCTTCGGCTGGGAGGACGTGAAGAAGATCAACCCGCGGCTCATCTACGCCCAGATCAAGGGCTTCGCGCCCGAGAGCCCGTACGGCAAGTACCTGAGCTTCGACATGATCGCGCAGGCGGTCGGCGGCGGGTACGCGATCACCGGCGTGGAGGGCGGACCTCCCCTGCGGCCGGGACCGCACGTCGGCGACACCGGCGCGGGGCTCCACTGCGTGATCGGCATCCTGGCCGCTCTCAACCAGCGGCACAAGACCGGGCGCGGCCAGCGCATCGAAGTGACCATGCAGGACTCGGTCATCAACTTCAACCGCATCGTCTTCGCCGGCCAGCTGATGGCGGGGAAGCCCGTGGCGCGCACCGGCAACCAGAGCTCGCTGGGGGCCGCGGCGCCGAGCGAGCTCTACAAGTGCAAGCCGGGCGGCACCAACGACTGGATCATGGTCTATTCCACGCGGGCGGGTAACTGGCACTGGCAGCGCCTCCTCAAGCTCATGAAGCGCGAGGACCTCGCGAACGACCCGCGCTTCGCGACGCCGAAGCTCCGCGTGCAGAACGCCGCGGTCGTGGACAAGCTGGTGGGAGACTGGTGCGCCCAGTACACCAAGAAGGAAGCCATGGAGCTGATGCAGGACGCCGGCGTGCCGGCGGGCGCGGTGTTCGACACGCAGGAGCTCATGAACGACCCGCACCTGCGCAAGCGCGGCATGTTCGCGGAGATCACGCATCCGACCCGCGGCACGTTCCCCATCCCGGGGTGGCCGGTGAAGATGTCGGAGTCGCGCGTGCCGGTGAAGTCCGCGCCGCTCCTGGGCCAGCACACCGCGGAGCTGCTGTCCGAGTGGCTGGGCATGAGCAAGCAGGAAATCGACGAATACATCAAGGAAACGCCGCTCAAGAAGGGCGCACCCGACTGAGGAATCCCATGGCCACGATCAGCGGCAACGAGTTGGTCGGCGAAACGCTGAAGCGCATCGGCGTCGACACCTTCTTTTTCATCATGGGCGGGCCGATCAACGACGCGCTCACGGCCTCCCTGAAGCGGGGCATCCGCGGCATCGACGTGCGCCACGAGCAGGCGGCGGCGATGAGCGCGCAGGCGTACTCGCGGGTGAAGAACAAGCCTGGCGTGTGCTTCGGCGCTTCCGGCCCCGGCACCATCAATCTCACGACCGGCGTCGCGAACGCGCTGATCGACTGCTGCCCGATCGTCGCGTTCGGCGGCTCGAGCCCGGTCAAGGACTACGGCACCGGCACGTTCCAGGAGATCGACCAGGTCGCCATCATGAAGCCCGTCACCAAGTGGGCGGACCGCGTCTACGAGGCGCGACGCATACCGGAGATGATCGACATCGCGTTCCGGCGCTCGATCGCGGGCAAGCCCGGCCCGGTGTATCTCGACCTGCCGTCCGACGTGCTCTACGAGCGAGATCGAGGAATCCACCGTGCAGTGGCCCGACCTCACGAAGACGCTCGTCCGGAGCAGGCCGCAGGGCGATCCCGCGCAGATCGAGCAGGCGGTGAAGCTCCTGGAGAAGTCGAGCCGCCCGGTCGTGCTGTCCGGCAGCGGCGTCCTGTGGTCCGATGGCGCGGAGCCGCTGCGCAAATGGGTGGAAGCGACCGGCATGCCGATCTACACCACGCCGCAGGGACGCGGCGTGCTGCCCGAGGACCATCCGCACGCCTTCCTCAACGCGCGCTCGACCGCGATGAAGGAGGCCGACCTCTATCTCGTCGTCGGCACGCGCCTGAACTTCGTGTTCGCGCACCTGCAGCCGCCGCGCATGTCCGGCACCGCGAAGGTGATCCGCATCGATATCGACCCGGCCGAGATCGGCTCGAGCCCGCGCGTGGACGTCGGCATCGTGGGCGACGCCGGGACCGTGATGCGGCAATTGCTCGCAGCCGGGTCGGGCAGGGTGGACGCCGGGCGCTTCGCCGACTGGCGCGGGCGCCTCGCCGCGATCGAGGCGGAGAAGCGCCCCGAAGCGGAGAAGGCCATGTCCACGGACAAGGTGCCGATCCATCCGCTGCGCCTGTGCAAGGAAGTGCGCGACTTCATCGACCGCGACGCGATCCTCGTCGTGGACGGCCAGGAAATCCTCAACTACGGGCGCCAGTCCATCCCGACCTACAACCCGCGGCACCGCATCAATTCCGGCACCTTCGGCACCATGGGGGTCGGCATGCCGTTCGGGGTCGGCGCCAAGGCCGCGCAGCCCGACAAGCAGGTCGTGGTGCTGCACGGCGACGGCTCGTTCGGATTGAATTGCATGGAGCTCGACACCGCCGCGCGCCACAACCTCCCGGTCATCGTCGTCATCAGCCTGAACGGCGGCTGGACGGCCGACCCCAAGCGGGAGAAGCCCGGGCGCGACCTGGGCTACACGCGCTTCGACCTCTTTGCGCAGAGCCTGGGCTGCCACGGCGAGCAGGTCGAGAAGCCGGAGGACATCCGCCCGGCGCTGGAGCGGGCGAAGCAGGCGATCAGGAACGGCAAGCCCGCGCTCGTCAACGTCGTCACGGACTTTTCCGCCCGCGGCAGTGACGGTGCGGTTCACCAAGACGGCAACCTGACGATCATTCCGCCTGCACCCCGGCGCGCTGAACGACCTTCGCCCAGCGCTCGAGGTCGGCCACGAGCAGCTTCGCGAACTCTTCCGGCGTGTTGTGCTGCGGGTCCACGCCCTGGCTCGCGAGGCGCTCGCGGACATCGGGCAGTTGGAGCACGGCGACGATCGCCGAGTGGAGCCGGTTCAGGATCTCCGGGGGCATCCGGGCGGGACCGACGAAGCCGTACCACAAGCTCGCTTCGTAGCCGGGCACGCCGGCTTCCGCGACGGTGGGGAGATCGGGCAGGGCGGGCGAGCGCTGCGCACCCGTCGTGGCGAGTGCGCGCAGCCGCCCCGCGCGCGCGTGGGGCACCACCGAAAGGCTCGTGCCGAAGGTCATCGTGACCTGCCCGCTCATGAGATCGACGATGGCGAGCGCCATGCCCTTGTACGGGATGTGCAGCATCTTGGTGTTGGTGAGGGTCTCGAACAGCGCGCCGCCGAGATGCCCCGAGGCGCCGATACCCGCCGATACATAAGTGAGCTCCCCGGGGCGCGCCTTCGCGAGCGCGATCAGCTCCTTGACGTTCTTCACCGGCAGCGACGGGTGCACGGCGAGGACGAGGGGGCTCGAGCCGACCAGCGTGATCGGCGTGAAATCCCGGATCGAGTCGAACGGCAGCTTCTTGTAGAGGCTCGCGTTCACCGCGTGGCCGCTCGGGATCAGCACGATCGTGTAGCCGTCGGGGGCGGAGCGCGCCGCGACTTCCGTGCCGACGATGCCGTTCGCGCCCCCGCGGTTTTCAACGATGACCTGCTGCTTGAGGTTCTCGGAGAGCCGGGTCGCCACGATACGGCACAGCGCATCGTTACCCCCGCCCGGTGGAAACGGCGAGATGATCCGGACCGGCCGCGACGGATACGGCTGCTGAGCGAACGCCGGCGCCGCGACCGCCGCCAGGAGGACGAGGACCCGTGCCTTCATTACTGTGCGGCTATGCGGCAGCGGCGCCGAGCACGCTCTTCGAGACGAACTTTCCCCAGCCAGCGCTTGCGCAGGATCAGGTTTTCCTGCCACACCGCCTCGATGTTCGGGACGGTTGAAGCCTTGACGGCCGGGGCGGCGAGGAGTGCATTGCGCCAGGCGGCGAGGCGCGGGAAATTTTCGATCGCGCCGATCGGCTTCACGCGGTCCATGAAGGTGTAGCGCTGCAGGAACGGCGCATAGGCCGCGTCCACCAAAGAGAACTTCGGGCCGTTGAAGTAGGGTCCGTCGTTGCCGCGCCGGGACGAGCGCTTCTTCGAGCTTGCCGAACGGCTTGGCGATCGCCGGCCGCGTTCTTGGCGAACTCTTCCTCGGAATTCGAGTAGGCCGTGCTGGATATCGCCTCGGCAAAGTCCGGCACGTAGTCGGTCCACGCGCGGTTGCGCGCCCGCGCCAGCGGATCCTCGGGATGCAGCCGGGGCGGGGCGGTCTCGTCCAGGTACTCGGCGATCGCGTTCGACTCGAACAGCGACTCCTTGCCGTCTATCACCAGCACCGGCACCTTGGAGTGCGGCGAGACCTTGAGAAACCACTCCGGCCGGTTGTCGCGGTCGATGTAGTTGATGTCGTATTCGATCTTCTTCGCGCGCAGCACGATCGCGGCGCGCTGGACCCAGGGGCAGGTCTTGAAGCTGCAGAGCATGAACTTGGATGCCATTTGGACTCCAGGGATGGGTGACAGGTGACGGGTGATGAGTCTACTGCAGTTCAATGGGGTCTGTCCCCATTTAGCCAGACAACTGACGACAGTCGGATGATGACCGACGATCTATAATCGTTCCCGCGAATCGCGCAATTCCTTTTTCAGCTCGAGCGAGGAGGCATCGTCATGAAACCCGGCTTTGTGGCGGGACTGCTCGCGGTTGCCGGGACGTTGTGCGGCGCCGGCGCGGCGTTCGCCCAGGCCTACCCCGCCAAGCCGATTCGAATGGTCGTCACCGGGGTCGGCAGCGGCGGCGACTTCGCGGCCCGGCTGATCTCGCTGGGCGTGTCGCCCGCCCTGGGCCAGCAGATCATCGTGGACAACCGCGGCAGCGGCAACCTGCCGGCGGAGATCGTGTCGAAATCCCCGCCCGACGGCTACACCCTGTGCCTGTCCGCGGCCCCGCTCTGGATCACGCCGTTCCTGCGCAAGACGCCCTACGATCCGGTGGAGGACTTCGCCCCGGTCACACTGGTGGTCACCTCGCCCAACATCCTCGTGGTGCACCCCTCGCTGCCGGTGCATTCAGTCAAAGCCCTGATCGCCCTGATCCGGGCCCGGCCGGGCGCGCTGAACTACGCCACCTCGGGCATCGGCGGCTCGGGCTTTCTCGCGGCGGAATTGTTCAAGTCCATGGCGCGCGCCGACATGGTGCGCGTGAACTACAAGAGCGGCGGGCTGGCGCTCACCGAGTTGATGAGCGGCGAGGTGCAGCTGTTCTTCGCCAACGCCGGCGCCGTGGCCCCGCACATGAAGTCGGGACGGCTGCGGGCGCTGGCGGTGACGAGCGCGAAGCCGTCCGCGCTGCTGCCCGGGCTGCCGACGGTCGCCGCCGGGGGCCTGCCCGGCTACGAGCTGGTGTCGGTGCAGGGCATCTTCGCCCCGGCGCGGACGCCGGAGGCCGTCGTCGCCCGCCTCATCCGGGAGATCGTGCCGTTCCTGCAGCGCGCCGACGTCAAGGAGAAGTTCTTCGCGGCCGGCATGGAGCCGCTCGGCAGCCCGCCGGAAGCGCTCGCGGCCACGGTCAAGTCGGAGATGAACCGCCTCGGCAAGGTCATCAAGGGCGCCGGCATCGCGCTCGAGCCACTGACGAAACGTGTGATGGGGCGAAGGTGTAAGCCAGCGAGTTCTTAGGTGTTCCCTAAGGTTTGCCTCAAGTTCTTGCTTCGATCTTGCCGATGGCCCGGATCTCGCGCTCGAGCCGCTTCAGCTCGGCGTCGTACCAGGTCTTGAGCGCGTCGCCGTCGAGGTAGTCGACGATGACGTTGATTTTTTCCATCGCGGACTTGAATCGAGGGTCCGCCGAGCTTTCACGCAACGCCGCCTGCCACGCCCTGGCGGCGGCGGGCGGCGTCTTGACCGGCGCGAAGTATCCGGCCCACAGGATGAATTCGGCGTCGTAGCCCGCTTCCCTGAGAGTCGGGGTGTCGGGGAGCGCGGGCACGCGTTTCGCGCCCGTCTGCGCGATCAGGCGCACGCGGCCGGAAGCAACGTGCGGGCTCGCGACGCCCACCGGCGCCTGGAACATGTACACGTGGCCGCCGAGAACGGCGGTCATGGCCGGCCCGGCGCCGTTGTAAGGCGAGTGCAGCAGATTGATGTTGGCTGCGCGCATTAGCATCGCCATGGCGATATGCCCGCTGCCGTAGAGACCGGTGGAGGAGAACGTCAGCTCCCCGGGCTTGGCCTTGGCGAGGGCGACCAGCTCCTTCACCGAATTCACGGGCAGGCTGGGATGCACCACGAACAGCAGCGGATCGGCCGTGACCCGCGCGAGGAGGATGAAATCGTCGGGCGAGTAGGGGGCGGGGCGGCCGAGGACTTGCTCCGTGATCGGGATCAACACGTGGGTCACCGTGTTGAGCAGGACCGTGTAGCCGTCGGCGGGCGCCTTCGCCACGTACAGCCCGCCCACCGCGCCGCCGGCGCCCACGCGATTGATCGTAACCACCGTTTGCTTGAAAGCGCGCTGGAGCGGTTCCGTCATGCCGCGCGTGATGATGTCCGACGTGCCGCCGGGCGCGTTCGGGTTGACGACGGTGATGAGGCGGGAAGGAAACGTTTCCTGTGCGCCCGCGAAGGGCGCTGACAGTGCGAACGCTAGCGCCGCGGCGGCTATTGCGATGATTTTCATGGCTCCCCCTCCATCCGGTGATGGGCGATGAATTAACGACTCTACTACTGGCGCGCGAGGCGAAAGGCGAAAGGCGGAAGGAAAATAAGTTTGCAGTTTGCAGTGGGCAGTTTGCAGTTACTGCCAACTGACAGCTGCCAACTAAGAACTAATCCGGTCCGACCCCGCGCAAGGCCCGCGCGAAGGGAATAAGGCGGGTAGACTCCGCGGCAAGGAGCGTCTTATCTGTGAACCCTCCGTCGACAGAAGAGCCTGCACGTGCTGCGGAGTCGCTCGATCCCCTGGAAGTGGTCATGCGCTACCACCAGGAGACGAAACATCATTTTTTCCGCTCTGCGCGCTCGCTCGGCTACATGGACTGGGCGAATCAGCCGGATCCGTTTCGACGATTCGAGGGCGCTCCGCTCATTTCCCTGCCGCTCCTGAAACCTGACGACGCGCCGCTCTCGCCCCTCTATGAAGACTTGTATCGCCCTGGAGCAATTGCGAGCGCCCCGGTCACCGTTCGCACCCTTTCGCGCTTTCTTGAATATTCGCTGGCCATTTCGGCATGGAAGCAGTCCGGCGAGGTCCGCTGGGCGCTTCGAGCCAACCCGTCGAGCGGCAACCTGCATCCTACCGAAGGGTATTTGCTGATTGACGCAGTCCCGGGTCTTTCGCCATTCCCGGGTCTTTATCACTATGCGGCCAAGGAGCATGCGCTGGAGCTGCGAGCGGAGTTGCCGGGAGATCGAGTTTCATTTCGCTCACGCAAGAATTTCCGCCCCAGGCCTTTCTTGTCGGCTTTACCTCGGTGAACTGGCGGGAGACCTGGAAGTACGGAGAGCGGGCCTTTCGCTACTGTCAACATGACGTCGGGCACGCGATCGGAGCCGCTCGCATTGCGGCCCAGACCCTGGGCTGGCGCATGCTGCTGTTGGACGGCCTGGCGGATGACACGGTTGCCGCCCTGTTGGGGGTCGATCGACCCGAGGATTTCGAGGGGGCGGAACGGGAGCACCCTGATTGCATCGCCGTCATCTGGCCCGCCGATCGAGCTGTCCGGTGTTCCCACTGGCAAGACAATCTCTTTGCCGTTGTCGCTTGCCCGTGATGCCGTTCGTGATTTGACGCGAGACGTTTGGCACGGCAAGGCCAACCGGCTGAGTCGAGACGATCCCGTGCAATGGGACATCATCAATCAGGTGGAAGTCGCATCGTGGAAATCGAATACTGAACAGAAGGCCGTCGAGCTGCATCACGACCGTCCATCAGGGGAGACCCTGATGGACCCGAGCGCGCATGCGCCGGGCATCTACCCGGGTCAGCCATGGGCCGGGCAGGTGATCCGCCAACGGCGTAGCCTGCTCGCGTGCGACGGCAAGACCTCGATTTCAGCCGGCAGCTTCTTCACGATGCTGGCTCGCGTCATGCCACGGATCCATCTTGACCTGTGCCGGCGTCCGATGCCCTGGGACGTCCTGCCCTGGGAGCCGGCCGTTCATCTTGCCCTGTTCGTCCATCGGGTGGATGGCCTGGCTCCCGGTCTTTACATGCTGGCCCGTGATCCTGCCAAGGCGGGCTCGCTCAGGCGGGCGATGCATCAACAATTTGCCTGGACCTCACCCCCCGGCTGTCCGGAGGATCTGCCCCTGTATCTCCTCGAAGAGGGCGATGCGCGGCAACTGGCTGCCCAGGTCAGTTGCAACAGGATATCGCCGGGGACAGCGCGTTCTCCTTGGGGATGATCGCGGAATTCGAATCGAGCCTGCGGCGGTACGGACCCTGGTTTTACCGGAGGCTGTTCTGGGAGACCGGGGTGATCGGCCAGGTGCTTTATCTGGAGGCGGAGGCGGCTGGCGTCCGTGCGACGGGAATCGGCTGCTTTTTTGATGATCCGGTCCATCAAGTGATTGGATTCAACGACGCGATGTTTCAGTCCCTCTACCACTTCA
Source organism: uncultured beta proteobacterium (assembly GCA_963699525.1). GTDB lineage: Bacteria > Pseudomonadota > Gammaproteobacteria > Burkholderiales > SG8-41 > SG8-41. The sequence goes on from CAVOUI010000012.1 coordinate 40,484, forward strand.
CGACCGGGGGCCACGTCGAGGACCCGCGCCTGACCACCTTGCCGCCTTATGGCCTTGATCATTGAGTGTTTCAACGGGGTCTGAGCTGACCCCATTTGTTCACTGTTCTAGTTTGATGTCTGCCTCGACGATGATTTTCGCGAACTTGGCGGATTCGCCGCGGATGAACTCGCGAAACTGCTCCGGCGTGGTCGGCGAGGGCTCGAAGCCGGAGGCCCTGAGCTTGGAGGAGAGGTCGGGCGTCTTCAGCGCCTCGACGGCGGCGCTGTTCAGCCGGCGCAGTATCGGGTCCGGGATGCCGGCGGGGCGAAGAAGCCGAAGAAGTTCACGAGCTCGAAGCCGGCGAGCGGCGGGTGCTCCGCGATCGCGGGCACGTCGGGCAGCACGGACACGCGCGTGAGCGAGGTGACGCCGATCGGCCGGATGCGGTTGCCGTTGATGAACGGCAGCGCGGCGCCGATGCTGACGAAGGTCATCGTGATGTGCTTGCCCGCGACGTCCGCGAGCTGCGGCGCGGCGCCCTTGTAGGGGACGTGCCGGATCTGCACGCCCGCCATCTTGTTGAACATCTCGCCGGTCAGCTGCTGCGGGTTGCCGACGCCGCTCGAGGAAAACGTGAGCTTGCCGTCGTTCTGCTTCGCGTAGGCGATGAACTCCGCCACGGTCTTCGCCGGCACGTCCATGTTCACCGCCATCACGTTCGGCACCTTGACCAGCAGCGTGATGGGCTGGAGGTTCCTGTCCCAGTCGTAGGCCATCTTCTTGTAGAGGTGGGGATTGAGCGCCACCTCGCCCGAGGCCACGAGCAGCGTGTAGCCGTCGGGCGGTGCGCTGGCGGTCGCGCCGGTGCCGATCATGCCGCTCGCGCCGGTGCGGTTTTCCACCACGAACGGCTGCCCCAGGCTCTTGGCGAGCTGCTCCCCCAGCAGCCGCGACGTGAGGTCCGTCCCCCGCCCGCCGGGAACGGGCAGATGATTTTGATCTGCTGGCTGGGATACGGCGCCTGGGCCAACGCCGGCGCAATCGCCAACAGGAGAATGACAGTGGGTGCCTTGATCCTCACAAGACCATTGTCCATGTCGAACGATGAGATAATACCGCCATGGACGAATCGCAACCCATTTCACCCCGTGCCCGCCTGCAGCAGCTTCTGGCGATTCCGGAACGGCATCGGACCGACGCCGAGTGGGATGGAGCTCAAATGCAGCTCGAGATCAAGTTCCATATCCTGATAATTGCCTGGCCTCTCATCCCTTGCCGCAGCAAGACTGGTTCGCCGACCTCGTGATGTTCCTCACGTCGCAGAAAACGCCGTCTTTCTTCTGGAACGCCTGTTTTCTGAAGTCCTTTCGGCCAAGGCAACCAGTTTTGGTTCGGGGCGCCACCCATATTCTTCGTTTTCGTCGACTGGTTTCCAGGAGATTAGATATGCTGCCATGGGGCTTGGCCCCCGTTACGTGCCGAGCTAAAAGCAGTATACGATCTCGTTGGCTCCTCCCTAAGCGGGTTTCGCCATTCGCCATCAACCAAGAGTGACGGACTCCGCGCTCAGTCGAAGCTAACGATCTCCACCCAGTTCGAGCCCTTGCCGGTCGGGTACTTGCCGATCGGCTTCAAAGCGCCGTTCGATGGGTCAATCGAATAGGTGGAGAGCGTGTCCGACTTCTCGCCGGAGACGACCATGAAGCGCCCGGTGGGGTCGATCCTGAAGCCGCGCGGCTGTTTCTCCGTGGGGGTGCTGCCGAGCCAGGTGAGCTTGCCGGTGGAGGAGTCGACGCTGAAGGCGCCGAGCGAGCTGCTGGTGCGCTCCGCGGCGTAGAGGAACTTCCCGTCCGGCGTCAGATGAAGGTCCGAGGCCCAGATATCGTTGCCCCTGTCACGCTTCGGAGCGTTGGGGCCGCGGGGCCCGCCGGGAACGAGCTTGCTGTCGGGCGGGAGCGCGGAAACCGAGCTCACCTCCGTGAGCAGGCCGGTCTTGCCGTCGAGCGCCAGCGTGGTCACCGTCGCCGTGAGCTCGTTCAGCAGGTACACGAAGCGGTTGTCGGACGAGGTGATGAGGTGGCGCGGGCCGCTCCCGGCCTTCATCTGCACCACGGGCGGCGTGTTGGCGGCGAGCCGGCCGGTCTTCGCGTCGAACCTGAACTGGAAGATCTGGTCGCTGCCCAGGTGCGGCACGAAGACGAAGCGGTTGGTGTTGTCGGTGATGATGGCGTGCGCGTTGAGCGCGGTGGGGATCACCTGCAGGGTCTCGCCCACGCGGCCGTCGGCGCCGACCGGGTTCACGGTCACGAGGTGCGCGCCGTAGGACGCGCCGAGCAGGAAGCGCCCGGTGCGATCGAGGCGGATGTAGGGGTAGCTCTCATGGAGCGGCCCCGTCCCGACAGACTTCAGCGCGCCGGTGGCACGGTCGATACTGTAAGTCTGCGCCGTGAACGGCTTGGTGCGGATCCCGGCGATGAGGAAGCGCTTGTCCGGGCTGACGGTCATCGGCATGACCATTTGCCCCGCCGTCGGGACGCGCGCGCCGGGCTTAGCGACCCGTCGGCCTGCAGCGTGTACACCCCGATGGTGCCTTCCTCGTTGTTCGAGACGTAGACGAAAGTCGCCGCCAGGCCCTGAGCGCCGAACAAGAACGATGAAAGCGCCATGATCCATCCCGCCTTGAAGGTTTTCACTGTGGGTTCTCCCCTGGGTGAGGTACCGGCAGTCTATTCCGCATTGCCCGGCGGCTCCAGGTTAGACCAGGTCATAATTCATCATTTATGCGCTTCATCGCCCACCTCGACATGGACGCGTTCTACGCGTCGGTTGAGCTGCTGCGCTACCCGGAGCTGCGCGGCAAGCCGGTGGTGATCGGCGGCCGGCGGCGCGCCGCGGCGGAGGGAAACGCGTTCCCGGCGTTGCGCGCCTATACCGGGCGCGGGGTGATCACCACCGCCACCTACGAAGCGCGGGCGTTCGGCCTGCATTCGGGCATGGGGCTCATGAAGGCGGCGAAGCTCGCGCCGGACGCGCTGCTGCTGCCGGCGGACTTCGACGAGTACCGGCGCTGCTCGCGCCTGTTCAAGGACGCGGTGCGCGCGCTCGCGCCCGAGGTCGAGGACCGCGGCATCGACGAGATCTACATGGACATCACCGGCCTCGTCGAGGAAAGCGCAGCCGAGGGCGCGCCGGATCCCTGGGTGCGCGCGCGGGTGGCCGCGAGGGACATCCAGCGCGCGGTGCACGAGGCGACCGGGCTCACGTGCTCCATCGGCGTCACGCCGAACAAGCTGCTGTCCAAGATCGCTTCCGAGCTGGAGAAGCCCGGCGGGCTGACGGTGCTGCGCGAGGAAGACATCCCGGCGCGCATCTGGCCGCTGGCGGTGCGCAAGATCAACGGCATCGGGCCCAAGGCCGGCGCGCGGCTCGAGGCGATCGGCATCCGCACCATCGGCGAGCTCGCGCAGGCCGACCCGGCGCTGCTCGTCGCGCATTTCGGCAGGAGCTATGGCGCCTGGATGCACGAGGCCGCGCACGGGCGGGACGGGCGCGCGGTGGTCACGGTGAGCGAGCCGAAATCCATCAGCCGCGAGACGACGTTCGAGGACGATCTCCACCCGGTGCGCGACCGCGAGCAGCTCTCGCGCATCTTCACCAGCCTGTGCGTGAGGCTCGCCGACGATCTCAAGCGCAAGGGCTACGTCGGCAGGACGATCGGCCTGAAGCTGCGTTACGACAACTTCAAGACCGTCACCCGCGACCGCACGCTCGACGAGCCGACCGGCGACTCCGGCGCGATCCGCCGCGCGGCGGGCGAGTGCCTGAAGCGCGTGCCGCTCGACCGGCGCATTCGCCTCCTCGGCGTGCGGGTGGGCGCGTTGAGCAGGCCGGGTGCCACTCTGTTTTAGTGACGAGATATGGGTGACGGGCGACCCGAAGGATGAAGGATGAGGGATGAGGAGGGAATCCGAGGGATGAGGGACGAGGGATAAGGGGGCCCAATCAGTGCTGAGTTCCGAGTGCTGAGTGGAATAATTCCGACCTCATTTATCCGAATTGATACGCACGGTGGGAGCGTACACTGATGGGCTTCGTCTACATTATCTCCAGGTATTCGAAAATGAACTCGCAGGACCTGGAAGCGATCGCCGGGCGCACGCTCGAGCACTACGACCAGCATGCCGAGGATTTCTGGCAGGGAACGCGCCATCACGACGTCAGCCAGAACATCGACGCGCTGCTGCAGCACATCGAGGGCAAGCCGCCGTTCACGATACTCGACTTCGGTTGCGGGCCGGGGCGCGACCTCAAGGCGTTTGCCGGACTCGGTCACGTCGCGATCGGCCTGGACGGCGCAGCCCGCTTCGCCGAAATGGCGCGCGCCCATGGCGGCTGTGAAGTCTGGCAACAGGACTTTCTCAAGCTGCGCCTCCCCGCCGGGCGTTTCGACGGCGTGTTCGCCAACGCCGCGCTGTTTCACGTGCCCAGCCGGGAATTGCCGCGGGTGCTGCTCGAATTGCGCGCCACGCTGAAGCCGCGCGGCGTGCTGTTCAGCTCGAACCCGCGCGGGAACAACGAGGAAGGGTGGGACCGGGGGCGCTACGGCGCGTATTGGAATCTTGCGACCTGGCGCCGCTATCTTGCCGCTGCGGGGTTCGTCGAGCTCGCCCACTACTACCGCCCGGCGGGCGTGCCGCAGGAACGGCAGCCGTGGCTCGCGAGCGTGTGGCGCTCTGCTGAGGGATGAGGGATCAGGAGCCGCCAGACGCCAGGAAGCTTCCGCGGGCCGTGCGGGGATTCGTTGATCCATATCAAGACCCGCCTTGTGTCGTTGCATGCATAGTGAGCGAACACTGTCGAAGCCTCGATCAGGAAGAAGGGTGCTATGAGCGTATATCGGTCAAGGTCGGACTATGCCGGTCATACGATCCACCTCATGCTCGCATTGGCGCTGGTGGGGATAGGGATTGCGTTTTATGACTCTTATGTCATCTATAACGGTCTGCAGCTTTGGTGTCCGCCGCCAATCGACGGGTGCAACACCGTTGCCTACAGCCCCTACGCCCGCATTTCCGGCGTACCGATCGGTTATCTTGGGCTTGCCTACTATGCGGCCATGTTCGGAATTGCGGCGTGGCTGTCCCGCGAGCCCTTCTCGCCCGAACTGCGCTGGGTGGCGCTTCTCTATGCTGCGGCGGGCCTGTGCGCATCCATATACTTCTTCTACGTTCAGCGCACCTACATCCAGGCATTCTGCGTCTACTGCCTGATATCCGCGGTCGTTACAGTTTTCCTGTTCGGCGGGGCGCTTCGGCACTTTCGCGCGACCCGCGCAGACGGGGCGCGTCCGCCATCCGAAAAAGCCGTGTCCGCGGCCTAGGGAAAAGGCGGCCGGGGCCAGCGTCTGGGTGGCCAAGGGACGAGCGACGCAGACTAGCTCTTGTTCCACCATCCCCAAGTTGCTTCCTGGCTCACGTCCGGGATCTTGTCGATCACGGAGTTGACGATGCGCCCGCCCTCTTTCTCGGTCCACCCGGCCGCGGTCGCTCAAGTCGCCGTTGAGTGAATCAAGGGCGGTGGCGATGAGGGCGTAACCGCATTGCCCTTCCCCCATCCCTGCTATTGTCCGTGGATGCAGGTTCACGTTCCCGACCCTGACTACACCAGCTCGGAGCGGGCGCGCGCGAGTTTCCGGCTCGCGTTCAAGCTCGCGCTCGCTTTCGTCGTCATCATCTGGCTCATCGACATCGCCAACTGGGCGCTCGGCCTGGAGCTCGGGCGCTTCGGCATTCGGCCGCGCGAGATCGCGGGGTTGCCCGGCATCCTGTTCGCTCCCCTGCTGCACGGCGGGCCGTTCCACCTCGCCGCCAATTCGGTGCCGCTGCTGGTGCTGGGCACGGGGATGCTCTACCTGTATCCCAGCTCGGCGCTCAAGGTGCTGCCGGCGATCTATCTCGGGCCGGGCATCGCGGTGTGGCTGTTCGCCGGCGGCGGCATCCACATCGGCTCCAGCGGGCTCGTCTACGGCTTGCTGGGCTACGTTTTCCTGGCGGGCGTGCTCCGCCTGGACCGCCGCGCGATCGGCGCGTCGCTGCTGGTCGCATTCCTGTACGGCAGCATGGTCTGGGGCGTGTTGCCGATCCAGCCCGGCGTATCCTGGGAGTCCCACCTGGCGGGCGCGCTGATCGGCCTCGCGCTGGCGTTCCCCCTGCGGCGGCTGGATGTCCCGCCGCGCAAGCGCTACAGCTGGGAAGGCGAGGTAGAGGAGAAGGACACGACCGACCAGGGGCCGGCGGAATGACGGCCGGCCCCCTATGACGCAGTGCCGATCAGGTCGGCCCAGCCCTTTCGACTTCCGCTATTTCCCTTCAACTCGCCCGGTCGCCCGTAGCGAACAATGAGATAATGGGGCCATGAATGAATCGCAACCGATTTCCCCCCGTGCCCGCCTGCAAGAGCTTCAGGCGATTCCGGAACGGCAGCGGACCGATGCCCAGTGGGATGAGCTCAACGAGCTCGAGATCAAGCTGGCCAGCGGAAATCGGGAGGGAGCCCCGCAGCAGAATGCCCGGGGGAACGCTCCCGCACCTGGCGGGCAACCCGGACCGGGCAGCGGGCAACGTCACGGTAAGAGGCCCGGGAGAAGATCCCATCAGAGGCCGCCCACGCAGCGTTAGCGGCGCTTGAGCGAGCGCTCGATATTCGCGCGCGCCTGCTCTTCGTAACGGCCGTGGAAGTGCGCGCTGCTGAAAATCCGCGGGCGCGCGAGGAATTCCTTCAGGATCGCCCTGCGTTCCCGCCGGAACAGGAAATCGGGTACCCAGGCGTATTCCTCCCGCACCTGCCGTTCGTACTGGTCGAATCGTTCCGGTCCGGCGCCGAGTATCGATAGATCGACGTCCACGAGCAGCTCGGCGTCCGTGCCGCGGGGAACGGCTTTGTGACGGGTCGCCATGACGAGGGCGTGCACGCGATTGCACGCCTCGGGGGGTGTCCCGGCGGCCAGGGCGCTCGCGCGGGCCCAGTCGGCGCTCTTCTTCTCGTTATCGTGCCGTTTCACGTTGTAGATCGCGTCGTGAAACCACAATGCCAGCTCGATTTCAGCCGGGTGCTCGGCGAGCGCGCGGACCTCATCGAACTTTTCGAAGCACTCCTCGAGGTGCTGCGGAGTGTGGTACTTGCGGTGCGGCTCGCTGTAGCAGGCGATGAGCTCGCCATGGAGCTTCGGGTCGGGATTGGCTGCGCCAAGCTCCTTCCACATCTCGCGCCATCGGGCAATGGTGAGCATCTCAGATTGCCCCTATCGTTCGCCGTCGTACCATGCGAAACAGTCCTCCCGGCTGCGCAGCGTCCTCCCGCGCGACACGACGGTCTTCAGCATGAACCCGAATAACCTGGGCCAGCCGTAGAGCCGCACCTTGCGGTCGCTGGTGAGCAGGGGATGGCGGTGAAGGATCACGATCGTCCGCCGCTCGCGCCGTGCCATGCGCTTCAGGCGCCTGAAGAGGTCGAGCTCCTCGCTGGCGTAGAGCGCCTCGCTGAAGCCGCCCGCCGTGCGGAAGGCCGCCGCCTCGCAAAATATGAAGGACCCCGCTGCCCACCGCATGATCCTGCTCAGCGCGTTCCAGCAGTCCAATCGCCAGCGCGACGCCGCGAGGCGGGTTCGCGTAGACAACGGTGCTGCCCCCGGCCAGACAGCGCCCGGCGGCAATGGCGTCGGCCGCTTCGGAAAAAAGCTCCACTGTCGGGTGGGAATCGGCGTCCACGAAGAAGATCCAGTCCCCGCCGGCCTCCGGCGGCGCCCGGATTGCGCGCGCGGCTGATCTGGTTCACCGGCTCGAAGACGACGCGCGCTCCCGCCGCCCGGGCGATCGCCGCCGTCCCGTCGGTGGAATTGTTGTCGCAGACGATCAACTCGGACGCCCAGCCGCGCCGGTCGAACGCTTCCATGGCCGCGCGGATGCTGCGGAGCGACCCGGGCAGCAATCGCTCCTCGTTGAATGCGGGAACGACGACGGAGATCTTCATCTGGCTGACCTGGAAGGACGCGGCCGCAAGGTCAGACCCCCATTGATAAGGTAGTGGCAGCCCGCCGCGGACTCGAACCGCGAACCTTCCGCTTCAGAGGCGGACGCTCTACCAATTGCGCTAGCGGGCAGCAGATTTGCCGGACTGGGGTCCGATCTCATTCGACCGTGCGCCGTCGTGGGAAGTTCGAAACCGCGACGGGCAGACCGTGGATCACTCGCTTACTCCAGAGGCTTGAGATCGGCGAGCAGGGTGGGGATCAGCTCGGTGACGGTCGGATGTATGTGCACCGCGTTCTGGATGACCGTATAGGGAGCGCCCGCATACATCACGTCGAGAATCGAGTGAATGGCCTCATCGGCTTCGATGCCGAGAAGCGCCGCGCCCAGGATCAGCCGGGTCTGCGCGTCGACCACTATCTTCATGAAACCCTGAGTCTCTCCGCGCTCCCGCGCGCGGCCGACCCGGCTCATCATCATCTTGCCCACCAGCGCCTTGCGGCCCGAGGCCCTCACTTCGCGTTCCGTCATGCCGGCCCGGCCCAGCGGCGGGTCGATGTAGAGCGCGTAGGCGGGGATGCGGTCGGTCACGCGGCGATGGCCGCCATCGAGCAGGTTGGCGGCGACGATTTCGTAGTCGTTGTACGAGGTGTGCGTGAAGGCCCCCCGGCCATTGGCATCCCCGAGCGCCCAGATTCCAGGCACGTTGGTGCGCAGCTCGTCGTCCACCACGATGTAGCCGCGCGCATCGGTCTTCACGCCGGCCTTCTCGAGCCCGAGGTCGTCGGTGTTCGGCACGCGGCCCACGGCCAGCAGCAGATGCGAGCCCGTGACCTGGGGCGGTCCGCCTTCGCAGCTCAGGCCCGCCGCGACGCCGTTTCCGCGCTTCGCCACCGTGATGCACTTTGCGTTGAGCCTGATCTCGACGCCTTCGCCCTCCAGGATCTTCTGGATCGCCGCCGAGACTTCCTCGTCTTCGCGCGCGATCAGCCGCGGTCCCATCTCCACGACCGTCACCCGGCTGCCGAAGCGGCGATACATCTGGGCGAATTCCAGCCCGATATAGCTGCCGCCGATGACGACGAGGTGCTCGGGCAGGAAATCGATCTCCATCATGCTGGAATTGGTCAGATAGCTGACTTCGGTGATTCCGGGCATGTCGGGCACGGACGCCCGCCCACCGACGTTGAGAAAGATCTCTGCTCGCCTCCAGCAGTCTCCCGTTGACGCGGACAGTGCGGGGGCCCTCGAGCCGCGCATGCCCTTCGAGCACCGCGAGGTTGGGCGTATTCCTGAGCCACTTGGTCACGCCCTCGTTGGATTGCCGCACGACGGCGTCCTTGCGGGCCTTCACGCGCGTCATGTCCACGCTAATGCGCCCGTCGATCGCGACCCCGTATTCGGCGCCGGGCGCGCCACGTGCGCCGCGCGGGCGCTCGCGATCAGGGTCTTGGTCGGGATGCAGCCGACGTTGACGCAGGTCCCGCCGAAGAGCTTGCGCTCGATGATGGCCGTTTTGCGGCCCGCATTCGCGAGCCGGACCGCGAGCGAGGGACCGGATTGGCCGGTGCCGATGACGATTGCGTCGTACTTTTCGGACATGCCATGCCTCCCACCGCAGCGGGGAACCTTAGTGGTCTGGCCCCTTTAGCTTATCCTCACGCGCTCGTCATTTCCGAAACAGCAACTCGCGCGCTTTTTCGTAAATCGCATCGATCCCAAGCTTTTTTTCCGTCACGTCATCCGCTTCCCAGCGATCCGGGCTGATCCAATATTGGGATTTCAGCAGGCACCGGTTTGCCAGATCCCGGTCGAATCGGCGAACGGGCACGGCGGCCTTGCTCCACAATCGGGCAAGTTCCTCCTCATGTTTGCGCTTTCGCCGTCCAGTCTTTTCGAGTCGTGCGAGGTAAATCTTGGTCTCATTGGCGGCCGCATAGATGGCCGCGAGCGCCGCATCCATCAGATCATCGCGACGGTGGCGCTCGCTCGAAAAGTAGTCGAGCAGTTTCCCCAGCCCGGGGATTGCCTCAAGCATTGTCATCGCCGTTACCCATCGGACCGTTTCCGCGAATCATGGATGAAGCTCGAACTCCCCGTTGATTTCGACCGCAATGCCGCGCGGCAAGGCGGCGTGTCCCACCGCCGAGCGGGCGTGCTTGCCGAACTCGGGACCCCAGAGTTCGAAAAAAAGATCCGAGGCGCCGTCGATAACTTGAGGCTGCTGGACGAAATCCGGCGCGCAGTTGCACATGCCGAACAGGCGCAGCACGCGCTTCACCCGGTCCAGGTCGCCACAATGCGCCTTGATCGTAGCCATCATGGTGAGGGCCACCGCGCGCGCGGTCGCGTAGCCTTCCTCCACCGTGATGTCCACGCCGAACTTGCCGGTCTGCCGGACACTGGGCAGCTTGGGCAGGTCCAGTCCGTGGCCCGACAGCAGGAGTAGCGTGCCGGACTGGGTGCACCCCGTGCGGTTGTTCTTCGGGAAGACGAACGGGGGCGGCAACTCGTAGCCCATTCGCTTCAGACGTGATTCGATGGTGCCCATGGTCATTGGGGCTTGATGCCGATGGCTTCGCCGAGCTTGCGTGTGCGGGCGATGTAGTCGCGCGCAAAGGCCTCGAATTTCGCCGGCGGGCTCGACACCGGCTCCGCGCCGAGCACGAACAGGCGCTCGCCGACGTCGGGCAGCGCAAGAATGCGCGCCATTTCCTTTGACACGCGCTCCCGGATCGGCAGCGGGGTGCCGGCCGGCGCGAACACGCCGAACCAGTCGTCGCCCTCGTACCCGGGCAGCCCCGCTTGCGCGAGGCTCGGTATGCCCGGCAGGAAACGGGCGCCGGCGGGAGATGTCGTCGCCAGGATTTGCAGCTTGCCCGCCCGCGCGAGCGGGATCGCATTCGGGCCCGGCGCAAACGCGTAGAGGACCCGCCCGGTCATCGCCTCGTTGACCGCTTCCGGCGTGCCGCGCTGCGGCGCATGGTCGGCCTTGATGCCCGCGAGGTGGGCCACGGCGGCCGCGTGTAGATGGGCGGTGCTGCCGACGCCGGCCGAAGTGTAGAAAATTCCGGCGGGCTGCTTCTTGGCGTACGCGATCATCTCCTTGAGCGAGCTGAAGCCGTGCGACGTCGATACGACCAGGAAGCTCGGCGAACGCGCCATCTGGCCGACGCCCGAGAAATCGCGCGTCGCGTCGTAGGGCAGGCTGCGATCGATCGCGGCGCGCACGGCGAACGCGCTCGCCACCGCGAGGAAGGTGCGGCCATCGGGCTTCTGTGTCGCGACGTACTGGGAACCGACCACGCCGCCGGCGCCCACCCGGTTATCCACCAGCGCGGTGATCTTCCAGTTGTCGGCAAGGTGCTTCGCGACGATGCGCATGATGACGTCCGTGCCGCCGCCCGCTGTGAAAGGGACCACGAAGCGGATTTGCTGCGGCGGATAGCCTGCGGCGGGGTCGGGTGCCTGCGCCGGCGCCAACGCGGGCACCACCAGTGCGGCGACCGCCAGGACACGCAGCACCGGCAAGACGCCGCAGTGGCAACGAACGGAAGTCAACGAGCTTGGTTTCATGGTTTTCCTTTCAGGGAACATACACCCAGAGATCCAGCATCACGACCGCGCCCGGAACGCCGAGCGCGGGCACTTCGATCGCCGAGAACGGCAGGTGCCGGCCGGGCAGGTATTGCTGCCAGACCTGCCAGGCGCCGTTGAAGTCGCCAAGACTCGTATGGAACTGCTGCGCGCGCACCACGTTGGCGAGTGAAGTGCCGGCCTTGCGGCAGATGCGCTGCGCCTGCGCGAGCACGGTGTCCATCTGCAGTTGCACGGCGCTGCCAAAGTGCGGCTGGCGCGGATCGATGCGCGCTGACGGGGCGAGCGCTCCGCCCGCGTCCACCGCCATCAGCCCGGACAGAAACAGCAGGTCACCGGCGCGGATTGCCTGCACGTGGCCGGCGTAGGCCGTGGGCACGCCGGCATCGATCACCTGTTTGCGGGTGCGGCCGCCGCGGCGCAGGCTGAGGGTGTTGATCTCGATGCGGCCGGCCTCGCAGATGAAGCCGGGCGTGGCGGTGGTGATGAGGGTGGTGGCGGGCGGCGACTCCGGAAAGTGCTTCGCCCACACTTCGTTGAAGGCCGGGATGTCATTGACGTCGCGCAGGTAGACCTGCGCCTTCACCACTTCGGCGAGCGTGTTGCCGACGCTCGCCAGCGCAGGCTTGAGCTTGCGCTCGATCACGAACTCGGTCTCGAGCTTGATCGGCGTGCCCTTCCACAGGTGCCCGGCCGGCATCCGTGCCGCGGGATCGATCGGGCCTTCCTCGGTCTTGAGCGCTTCCGCGGTCTGGCCCGCCACGAACACGTAGTCGCCGCAGGTGAGCACCGGGCTGTAGGCGGAGGTCGCGTGCACCGGAAGATTCTTCGGGCGGTGCTGCACCACCTCGAAGCCCTTGGCGGGGACGACCGCCATCAGCTGCACTTCCATGTCCTGCCCCGCGAGCAGGAATTTCTGATGCAGGTTCGAGGTGCTGGGCGGCACGTGGCCCGCGAAGAAATCGCGCCGCACTTCGTGGTAGGCGGGAACGACCTGCCCGCCCGTGTAGTACTGGTCGACCCGCACGACATGCTTGCGGTCGGTGCCGCCGGCTTTCAGCACTTTCTCGAAATTGGCAAAGATGCGCTGCGCCTCTTTTTTGTGCTTCGGCAGACCGTGGCGCGGCGCGGACTCGTCGACCACCTCGGCCGCCATGCCGCTCACGAAATCGGCTGTGCCTTTGTGTCCGGTGGCAAACACCCAGCGGCCGGCGCGCACGCCGGGCGCGTAGCGAATGTCGCCGGGCTGGATGGTGACCGGAAGCAACGCGGTGACTGCGGATTCGGGCCGCGCGGACTTCTTGCTGGCAGGCATCAATTCAGGCTCTGGCGAGGGTGGAGCAGGAACATCAAAGATAGCTTTGCGGGATCCTGATCACTCGAGAACACCGAGGGTGACGATGCTTTGCGGACTATTGCCCGCGGCGAACGGGCTATTCGCGATCGCCGTTAACGCACCGGTGGCCGGGTTGATCGCATAGGCGGAAATGCTGTTGTTGTTGATACCGGAATTCGCGGCATAGGCGAACCTACCGCTGAAGTCCACGGTTACCGATCGCGGTTCCAGGCCTGCGGCGAAGGGGCTAGGCAGCGTCAGCGCACCGGTGGCGGCGTTGATCCCGTAGGCGGAGATGCTGTTGGAGCCGTTGTTCGCCACGTAGACAAACCGTCCGGCCGGGTCGACCGTCACCGACCAGGGCGTCAAGCCCGCGGCGAATGGGCTTCCGGTAATCAGGGTCAGTGCACCCGTGACGGAGTCGATCGAATACGCCGATACGCCGGAGCCACCGCTGATGTGCGTCACGTAGACGAAGCGCCCGTTTGGGTCCACCGTCACCGACCGAGGGCCCTGGCCTGTCAGGATTGTGCCTATCGGCGTGAGAGTGCCCGGATTGAGGATCACACCCGTATCAATCCGGTAGGCCGAAACGCTGTTGCCCTGAAAATTCGCCACGTACACGAACCGCCCGCTCGGGTCCACCGTTACGGAAACGGGGTCGTTCCCAGCGGCATATGGGCTGGCCAGGCCGGCGAGGACCCCGTTATTCGGGTCGATCGAGTAGGCGGAGACGCTATCGGAGCCAAGATTCGCTACGTAGAGGAACCGCCCGCTCGGGTCGACGGCGACGGACTGGGGCCCGGACACAGCGGCAACCCCGCCGGAGAACGGGCTTCCCGGCACCGGCGTCAGGGCCCCTGTGCCGGGGTTGATCGCGTAGCCCGAGAGATTGTTGGAACCGGCGTTAGCGGCGTAGACAAATCTTCCCATCGGATCGGCGGCGACCGATAGCGGCGTGTCCTCCGTGAGGCTGTTGCCGGCCGGCGCCAGAGCGCCCGTGGACGCGTTGATCGTATACGCGGAAACCGAGTTGCCCACGCTGTTCGCCGCATAGGCGAATCTGGGCCGGAAGACGAGCGGCGCCGTTCCCTTGCTCACGGCGACGGATCTCGGAGCCGACTGGGCACTGACGGTTGCGGAACTCGCGAGTGGCGTGAGCGCGCCGGTCGCGTTGTTCAGCCGATACATGGAGACGTCGTTCGAGGCGACATTCGTCACGTATACAAACTGACTGCTCGGATCGACGGCAACTGAGCGGGGGCTGCTGCCCGCCGGGAACGGACTTCCACCGACCGGCATCAGCACCCCGCTGGCCGCGTCGATCGTGAAGGCGGAAACCGTTCCGGAGACCTCATTCGTCGCGTACACAAATTGCCCGCCCGCGTCCACGGCAACGCTGCTGACACCGCTGCCGGCAAGAAACGGGCTTCCGGCCACGGGCGTCAGCGCCCCGGTGGCCGCGTCGATCCGGTATACGGATACGTTGTTTGAGGCGCCATTTGCCGCCACGACGAACCGCCCGCCCGGCTCGACCAGGACCGACTGGAGACCCGATTCAGCGGCAAACGGGCTGCCGGGCACCGGCGTCAGAGCACCGGTGCTGGTGTTGATCGAATACGCCAAGATCTTTTTGTCGAGGAGATTGCTGGCCGCCACGTAGGCGAATCGGCCGCCCGGATCCACGGCCACGGAGAGGGGATTGGTGCCCGTCATGAACGGGCTCCCCGGCGCCGGAGTCAACGCGCCGGTGGCCGCGTTGATCGTGTAGCCGGAGATCGTGTCGGAAAGCTGGTTCACCGCATAAGCAACGCGCCCTGCCGCATCCACGGCCACGGATATCGGGCTATTGCCTGCAGCGAATGGGCTGCCCGCAACGGCAGTCAGCGCCCCGCTCGTGGGGTTGATCGTGTAGGCCGCGACGGCGCCCGCGTTGACATTGCTTGCCACAAAGACAAACCGGGCGTCGGCGTCCATCGCGACGGACGCGGCTCCCGGGATACCCGCGACGTAGCCGCGTGGCCGCAACTGGCCGGTGGCGGCGTCGACGGCGAAGATGGAGACTGAACTTTCCTGACCGTTGGCCACGTAGGCAAAGCGCGGCGCAGTTACCGTGGCTGGCGGCGGCATTCCACCGCCACCGCCACCGCCACCGCCTCCACCACCGCACGCAGCGAGGGCGATGGAAACCAGGAGCAGCGATGTCTTGAGAAATCGGTGTTTCAATCCGTTCGCGATCCCGGATTGCCCCGGCGGATCGTCGAGGGCAGGGCAGTACGAAATCGCGGCTGAGTTTTTCGGTTCCATCATGCCTCCTCGATCGTCCTCGCTGCGGGTCGCGCGATGCGAGCGGACCTGGAGGGGGTGTTGTTCGATTTCCGGACCATTGTATGCCCCTTGGCGTTGCCTTGGCGCCCTTGGGCTTCGTAGAGCAAGCCGGAAGGATGAACATCGAAGGAACCGGGCCCGATTTTTTGTCGATTGACTGAGCCTGGCCCCTTCATCTCATTGATTAGCGCATCAGGGCGATGCGCTCCGGATCCGGTGTCAGGATTATTGCCACAGGTGGAAGGGGTGGGGACCGCCTTTGCTTGGGCAGAATCGCGCCAAACCCCGGCGACGACAAATGGGCAAGCCCATTTTCCGATCCCGCCGTTATCATTCCTGTATGCGGGTGGTCGTACTAGGCGGCTACGGAAACTTCGGGGCTCGAATCTGCCGGGAGCTCGCCGGAGATTCAGGGATCGAGGTCATTTCGGCTGGCCGCAACCCACTTGCGATCCCTTCCGGAGCAAACATCCGGACTGCGCGGCTCGATCTCGCGTCTAGTGATTTTCCCGCAGCGCTTCGATCGCTGTATCCGGACCTGGTCATGCATTGCGCCGGCCCGTTTCAGGGCCAGGATTATCGAGTAGCCGCGGCGGCGCTCGCGGCGGGCGCGCACTACATTGATCTCGCGGACGGCCGCGCCTTCGTTGCCGCGTTTGCAGGGCAGCTGGATGCTGTCGCACGGGCGGCAGGGCGATTGGCGATCACCGGGGCGAGCACCTTGCCCGGGCTCTCGTCCGCGGTTGTGGACCACCTTGCGCAGCGCTTCCAGAAAATAGACGAAATCCAGATCTCGATTGCGCCTGGCCAGAAGGCGCCGCGCGGGACCGCCACGATCGCGGGAGTTCTGAGCTACGCCGGCAAGCCGTTCAAGCGACTGCGCCTCGGACGCTGGTCGGATGCGTGGGGCTGGCAGGGGCTGAAGCGCATCCGGTTCGCCGGCGTGGGGATGCGTCTTGCAGCCGCGTGCGACGTGCCCGACCTTGAGCTCTTTCCGCGGCGCTATCCGGGCGTGCGCACGGTCGAGTTTCGCGCGGCGCTGGAACTCAGCGTCCAGACGATGGGTATCGCGCTGATGGCTTCGCTGCGGCGAGCGGGATTGCCGTTGCCGCTCGAGCGATGGGCCGGCTTTGTGAACCGCGCGGCTTCGCTTCTTGACCGGTTTGGCACGGACCGTGGCGGAATGCTTGTGTCCGTGAGCGGTATGCGCCTCGACGGACGCCGGGGAAGCGCCGAATGGCACATTACTGCCGGGAACAATCACGGCCCGGAGATACCGTGCATGGCGGCGATCCTCATGGCGCGTAAACTCGCGAGCGGGGAGATCACCATGAGCGGCGCGCATCCCTGCATGGGGTTCCTCGGCCTCGCCGACTTCGAGCCCGAGTTTGCGCGCTGGGGCATGACGACCGTCATCGAGGAGCATCCGGCTTGAGCGGCGTCTTGCGTTCTGGAAGACGGCGCATGTCCTGAGCGCGGCGATCCTGTTCGGCACCGGGATCGGCATCGCATTCTTCTGCTGGTTCGGGTTCCGGCGCGCGTTGCGGACCGGCGACATCGCGGGGCTGCGCCTCATGCTGCGGCTGACCGTGCTGGCTGACGCCTGGTTTACTGCGCCAGCCGTCGTCTTTCAGGCGGCCAGCGGTCTGGTCCTAATGATTCTCCTCGGCTGGCCGCTGGCGAGCCCATGGTCCATCGCTGTTTGGTCGTTGTTCATATTCACGGGCGCCTGCTGGTTACCGGTGATCGTCATGCAGGTCTGGCTGAGCCGCGAGGCCGACCGTGCGCCCTCCATCGAAGCACTGCCTGCGCGATTTCACCAGTGGTTTCGCCTGTGGTTTGTGCTGGGGATTCCGGCGTTCACGGCGGTGGTGCTGCTTTTCTATTTGATGATCGCGAAGCCGTTTGCCATAACGCTTGCGTGACCATGGCCCACGGTAGGCTCGTCTTTGTCATGCCTGCGGGTAGCCCGGACGCGTTCGAAGCTTTCTTCAATCACAGCGTCAGGCTCCGCTGGGACACGCTGTTGAGCGTCAACTACGTGGAAAGCGGCGGAACGCATCCTTACGTCGGCGCCGTCTCGACGAACCGCGGGCGCGGATGGAAAACGGGCATGACGATGCGCACGCGCTTCCTGTCCTACGATCCGCCGCGCCAGGCGTCCGCGGAACTGGTCGAACCCACGGGCCCATTCGCACTCTGGGCCGCATCGATGCGATTCAAGGACCGCGATGACGGAGGATCGGATCTGATCTACACGTATGCGATCCGGCTGCGACCCCGCTGGGTCGGTGTATTGTTAGATTGGCTTGCCGGTATCCTGTTCGCGTGGGAAACGCGGCGGCGATTTGCGGCGATGGCGGACTATTTGCGCGCGGTTCGAGAGAAGTAGGGTCAATCAGGCTTTTCAATTATCAGTTCCCGCAATAGACACCGGAGACGAAGATGGCAAACAACGTTCAGGAAATCGTGGTGACCGATATCAGGATCCCGTTCGTGTCGATGGTCGTGCTGATGGTGAAGTGGGCGCTCGCGGCGATCCCGGCATTCATCATTCTGATTAGTATCGGGGTGGCGGTCTCGATCCTGCTCACCGCGCTGTTCGGCCCCATGGACTGGCATGGGAGGATGTAGAGGACCCGGCCGCGGGGTCAGACCCCCTTGATGCGGTAGTGGCAGCCCGCCGCGGACTCGAACCGCGAACCTTCCGCTTCAGAGGCGGACGCTCTACCAATTGCGCTAGCGGGCAGCAGGTTTGCCGGACCGGGGTCCGGTCTCGTTCGACCGTGCGCTGTCGTGGGAAGTTCGAATCGAGCCGGCAAAAAAAAATTAAAATGGAAAAGAACGTGAAAACAAAACGACGTAGGTCGAAAGCATGACCTGGAGATCGCCCGATACCAGGTCGATGAGCGCCGGGCCGCCGCCCTTGTAGGGCACGTGCGTCATGCGAATGCCGGCGAGCCGCTGGAAGTTCACCCCCGCGAGGTGATCGAGCTGGCCGGGCCCGGAGCTGCCGAAGCGCGTCTCATCCGTGCGCTTCTTCGCCCACTCGATGAATTGCCTCGGGTCGCGCACACCGATCGCAGGATTGACCACCATCACGTTGATGATCTCCGCCGCGCGCGTGATCGGCAGGAAATCGCGCTCCGCGTCGTACGGGAGCTTCTTGTAGAGCCACTGGCTGATCGCGAGCGGGCCCACGCCGCCCACCAGCAGCGTGTAGCCGTCGGGCTCGGCCTTGGCGAGGAGATCCGTCGCCAGGCGCCCGGCGGCGCCCGGGCGGTTGTCGATGACGATCGTCTGGTGGAGCTGCGCGGCGAGCGGCTCGGCGACGGTGCGCCCGATGGTGTCGGCGGCCCCGGCCGCCGGGAACGGAATGAGGATGCGGATCGGGCGCACCGGGTAGCTCTGCTGCGCCCATGCCGGTGCCATCGCGATGGACAGCAGGACAGCGGTCCATGTTGCTTTCTTCATCGTGGTCTCCTCCCGTTAGCCCCGGGTGTCGGCCCAGGGGTGAAGCACGATCTTGTGCGCTTCGACGTTGCGCGCTTCGAGCAGCTTCAGGGCGTCTTCGGCCCGCTCGAGCGGAAAGCGGTGGCTGATGTAGCGGTCGGGATCCACGCGGCCGCTCGCGATCAGCTCGAGGCACGCCGGGAATGCCCGGAAATTGCCGCGCGAGAAGTTGAGGTCGATCTCGCGATCCTTGAGGTACGCGATCGGGATCGTCGCCCGGTTCTCCGGAAACGTTCCCACCACGGTGATCTGCCCGCCGCGCTTCACGATGGCGGCGGCGTCCGCGACGGTGCGCTCCTGGAATCCTCCGACGCATTCGACCACCTTGTCGAATCCGCGCCCGCCGGTTGCGGCGAGCGCGCGGGCGCGCAGGTCGCCGGCGTCCGGATTCATCGTGTGCGGGATGCCGAGGCTGCGCGCCAGCGCCAGGCGGTAGTCGAGAAGGTCGAGTATCGTGACCTCGGCGCGCAACGACCGCGCGATGAGCGCGGCACCGAGCCCGATCGGCCCGGCCCCGATGACCGCGACCCGCTCCCCCGGGGCCGGCTTCACCCGGTCGGCGACGGCGTGGTAGCTGATGCCGAGCACCTGCACGGCGGAGGCCTGGTCGTAGCTCACGTTCTCCGGAAGCGGATGCAGGTTGAAATCCGGCACCGCCGCGTACTCGGCGTAGGCGCCATCGCGGTCGAAGCCCATCGTCCGCAGCCGCTCGCAGATGTTGCCGCGGCCCTCGCGGCAGGGCCCGCACTGCCCGCACGGGAAATCGATGTCGCAGCAGACGCGCTGCCCGACGCGGAACCCCTTCACCGCGCCCCCGAGCGCAACGATCTCGCCGGCGAACTCGTGGCCCAGCACGCGGGGAAAGGTGAGCCGCGGGTGCTTGCCATGGTAGGCATGCAGGTCGGAGCCGCAGATCGAGCACGCGCGGACCTGGACCACCGCCTCGTTGGGCGCCGGCGCGGGATCGGGAACGGTCTCGCGGCGCAGGTCTCCGCCGCCGTGCAGCACCATCGCCTTCATAGGAAAAGTGGGGTCAGACTCGACTTTCCGGGAATGTATCACGCCAAACATCGGCCAGCGCCACCGGGGACACGCCCCTCGTGGCGGGTGAATGATGAAATGTGCATCTGACGCAAAATTCCTGCGTCAGGCGACGGCGAGGAAGGACGATCCCGCGACTAAAGTGTGGTCCACATCGGGCAGGCGATTTCCGCAGGCCCGAATACCAGAGGAGACCATCATGATCGACCGTAACAAGCATGGCCGTGAGTCGGGAATGTCGTACCCGTGGGCGCTTGCCGTTGCCGGAATCGCGATCTTCGCAGTCGTGGTGACCGGGTCGTTCACCATGCGGATGCAGGCCATTGCGGCGCCCAGCGCCTCGACCGAGTCCGCCGCGACTGTGGACAGCCCGACCGTCTATTTCCCGGCGCAGTACGTCAACCAGGCGACCGAGATCGAGCCGCTGCCGCCGACGTTCTGAGCTCTAAGGAACACGCTTTTTTGCGCGCGGAGCCGTCGTCGCGTCCCCCGGCGCGGCGGCGGCCTCTGCCCGGAAACGCCGGTCTCGCCCAAGACGCTGTCCGCCGAGGCGAAGACGGAGCGCTGGAAGAAGATCTGGTTCTCCGACGTGACGCTGCGCGTAGCCTAGGGCGTCATTGCTGAAGCCCTGCAGCTTCAGCCACCCGTACCCACTTCGCGATCTCGCCGCGGATGAACGCGCCGAAGTCGGCCGGGCTCTGCGTCATGGGGCGCGAGCCGTCCGCCGCCATATGGTTCACGACGTCGGGCATTGCGGCGGCCTTGACGAGCTCGCCGTGCAGGCGTTCCACGATCGCGGGCGGCGTGCCCGTCCTGACGGATATGCCGTTCCAGATGAGGTGCTCGAAGCCCTTCACGCCGGATTCGGCGATCGTCGGATATTCCGGCAGCAGCGGCCAGCGCTCGGCGCTGCCCATGCCGAGGTTGCGGATGCGGCCGGCCTTCACGTGCGGCAGCGATGAGATCGGGTTGGTGAACGCGCAGGTGACCTCGCCGGAGAGGAGGGCGGTCGTGACGAGCGCGCTGCCCTTGTAGGGAACGTGCAGGAGGTCGACGCGGGCCTCGATCCGGAACAGCTCCCCGCCGAAGTGGGAGCCGCTGCCGATGCCCGCGGAGCCGAAGGTGATTTCTTTCGGCCGGGCCCGCGCCAGGGCGATGAACTCCTTGACGGAGCGCACCGGCAGCGACGCATGCACGATCAATGCGCCCGGCACCACCGCGAGGCGCGTCACCGGCGCGAAATCATTGACCGGATCGAACGGCAGCTTGCGGACGAGCGCAGGCGCCGACGTGAAGGACGTGCTGACGAGATACAGCGTGTAGCCGTCCGCCGGCGCCTTGGCGACAGTTTCAGAGGCGATGACGCCGGCCGCTCCCGGACGGTTCTCCACGATCACCGGCTGGCCCAGGCTCGCCGTGAGCCGTGTGCCGATCAGGCGCGCGGTCGTGTCGTTGCCGCCACCGGGGGCGAGCGGAACGATGATCCGCAGCGGCTTGGCGGGGTAGCCCTGCGCGTGCGCTACCCCGAGGCAGAAGGCAGAAGTCAGAAGGCAGAAAGCAACGAAGCGCCTCACGATCTTCTCCTTCATCCCTCATCCTCGCCCTCATCCCTGTCTTGTCAGATGCCTCGCGTCCTGCCGCCGTCCACGTTGATCGCGGTGCCGCTGATCAGCGACGCGCGCGCGGAGGCGAGAAACACGGCGAGGTCGGCGATCGCCTCGGGGGTGATCACCTTGCCGAGCGGCACCTCGCGCAGGAGGTATTTCTCGGCGTCCGCGGCCGAGGTGCCGCGCTCGCGCGCGGTGATCCCGACGAGCTCGGTCCAGCGCCGCGTGGCGGTCGAGCCGGGGGCGATGGCGTTGACGGTGATGCCGAAGGGGCCGAACTCGTTCGCCATGGCCTTGGTGAGGCTCAGCGTCCCGAGATTGATCGGGCCGGACATCATCGAGTGCGCCTCGGGCTCGCGCCCGCGCGTGCCGGAGAGATTGATGATGCGGCCCTGGTCCGATTGCTTGAGATAGGGCAGCGTCTCGCGCGTCATCCGGATCAATCCCAGCGGCTTGACCCGGAAGTAGCGCTCCCATTCGTCGTCGGGGATCTCGTTGAGCCGCCCGCGGTAGGCGCCGCCGGCACAGTTGACCAGGATATCCACTCCGCCGAGCTCGGCCGCCGCCTTCTCCACCGCGGGCTTGAGCGACTCGGGCTTATGGAAGTCGTGCCAGACGGCGAACGCCTTCTGGCCGGGGTGCTTCGCGCGCAGCTCTGATGCGAGCGCCTCGCAGCGCTCCCGGTCGCGCCCGAACAGCGCGAGGTGCACGCCCTCGGCCGCGAAGGCCTTCGCGATGACGAGCCCGATGCCGCGGCTCGTGCCGGTGATGAAGGCCTTGCGGTTTTTCAGCCCGAGGTCCATATCATGGCACCTGCTCTCGACAAAGTGAGGAGTGGTGAGGGACGGGTAATGGTAACCCGAGGCATGGGAGAGGAGGACCCAAACCGTCACTCGTCGCGCGGTCGCTGTGCTAACCTCAGCCGGTTTCGTCCATCGGCGCGGAGAAGAAAATTCATGAAAACGATAGATATCCACGCTCACATCGTCCCGGGGTCACTGTGGAACGCGATCGAGGCGAAGAAGGAATGGCACACCTTCCGCTACGAGCCGGGCGAGGGCATGGGCTCGATGCTGGGCGGCGGCATGCGCACGGCCTTCACCTCCCCCAAGCTGCGCTACACCGTGGAGGAGCGCTTGAAGGACATGGACGCGCAGAAGGTGGACGTGCAGGTGCTCTCGATCCACACGCCGTTCGTGGGCTATCACCTTCAAGCGGGGGAGGGGCTCGCGCTCGCGCGCGAATTCAACGACGAGCTGGGGACGATGGTGCGCCAGAATTCCGGGCGCCTCGCCGGGCTCGCGACGCTGCCGGTGCAGGACGTCAAGTCCGCGATCGGCGAGCTCGAGCGCGCGGTGACGAAGCTGGGGCTGAAGGGCGCGTCGCTCGACACGCAGGTGAACGGCAAGCAGTGGGACGAGCCCGAGTTCCTCCCGTTCTTCAAGGCCGCCGAGCAGATGGGGGCGGTCCTCTTCTACCATCCGCAGCCGCAGAACAACTTCCTCATGCAGCGGATCAAGCGCTACGGGCTTTCCAACAGCCTGGGCGTGATCCTCGACGACGCGATCGTGGTGGGCGTGCTGATCTGCGGCGGCGTGCTGGAGAAATGCCCGGATCTCAAGGTCTGCATCGCTCACGGCGGCGGGCCCGCGTGCTACGCGATGGGGCGGATCGACCGCAACTGGCACGACCGGCCGGCGACGCGCAACACGCCGCAGCCGCCGGGCGCGTACCAGAAGAAGCTCTACTACGATACCGTCGTCGCCGGCGAGGAAGCGCTGCGCTTCCTGATCGACCGGGTGGGCGCCGACCGGGTGGTGCTCGGCAGCGACTGGCCGTTCGTGCTGTGGCACCCGTCGCCGGTCGCGTGGGTGCAGGGCCTGAAGTCGCTCACGGCGGAGGAGAAGGAGAAGATCCTTTGGAAAAATCTGTCGACGCTGCTCGGCATTCGATAACGGCGGCACTTATTGAAAAGGGGATCAAGATGAAGTTTGCATTGCGCATGGCGGCATCCATCCTGGCGCTTGGCGTCGCACCCGCGGCGTTGGGGCAGAGCTTTCCCAGCAAGCCGATACGGATGATCATGCCGTGGAACCCGGGCGGGACGACGGACACGACCGCGCGGATACTCGGGCAGAAGATGACCGAGACGTGGGGCCAGCCCGTCGTGATCGACACGCGCCCCGGGGCGAGCGGGATCATCGGCACCGAGATCGCCATGCGGTCGCCTGCCGACGGCTATACGCTGCTGCACGCGAACATGAGCCAGTGGGCGACGGCCCCGAGTCTGTTCAAGGTCGCCTATGACCCGGTGCGCGATTTCGTGGCGGTGAGCCTGGTCGCCACCGCGCCGCAGCTGCTGGTGGTTTCGTTGAACATCAAGGTAACGTCCGTCGGGGAGTTGGTTCAGCTCGCGAAGGCCCAGCCCGGGAAGCTCAACTACGGCTCGGGCGGAGCGGCGACGCTCGCGTACCTGGGGGGCGAGCTCTTCAAGAAGCTCGCGGGAGTGAATATCGTGCACGTTCCGTACCGCGGGACGATCTTCGCGGTCACCGACACGATGGGCGGCCGGCTGCAGATCGTTTTTTCCGATATGCCGATCGCGCTGCCGCATGCCCGGGCCGGCAAGATCCGCGCGCTCGCGGTCACCGGCGCCAAGCGCACGCCGCTCGTGCCCGACATGCCGACCGTGGCGGAAGCCGGCGTTCGGGGATACGAGCTCGAGAATTCCTGGGGCGTAATGGCGCCCAAAGGGGTGCCGGCTCCCATTCTCGCGAAGCTCAACGCGGAGATCGTCCGGGTGCACAACCTGCCGGACGTGAAGGAGCGTTACGCGACGCTCGGGCTGGAATCCGTCAGCAGCACGCCCGAAAAGTTCGCCGAGTTGATCCGGGCCGATGTCGCCAAGTTCTCGGCCCTCATCAAGGAGACGGGCGCGAAGGTGGACTGATACGAGGGATGAGGATAGGTGACCCGGGCGCATGAAGATGCTCGAGGGGAAGACGGTTGCGATGACGGGCGGCGGCGGCGCACTCGGGCGCTGCTACGGCCTCGCCATGGCAAAAGCCGGCGCGGCCATCGCGGTATCGGACGTCAAACTCGCCGCTGCGCAGGCGACGGCGGACGCCATCGTTAAGGCCGGTGGCCGCGCGATCGCGGTCCAGACGGACGTGACCCGGGCGGCGGCGTTCGAGCAGCTCCTCGATCGCGCCGAGGCCGCGTTCGGTCCGCTCGACGTGCTGCTCAACATTGCCGGCATCTTTCCGCGGCGGGCGCTCGTGGATTTGCCGGAGGAGGAGTGGGACGCGGTAATCACGACCAATCTGAAAAGCGTCTACCTCGGCGCCCGCGCCGCGATCCGCCGCATGCTGCCGCGCAAGCGCGGAGTGGTCCTCAGCACGGCCTCCGGAACCGGAATCCGGGGGCAGCCCAATTCATCGGCCTATTCCGCCTCCAAGGCGGGGATCATCGGCTTCACCCGCGCGGTTTCGCTCGAGCTCAAAGACTCGGGCGTGCGCATCAACTGCTTCGGCCCCGGCGCGACGGACACTCCGCTCTGGCGCGTCGGCAAAAGCGAGCAGGACATCAAGCGCCTGCTGGCCGCGGGCTACGTCTATCAGCCGGACGATTTCTCGAACGTCGTCGTGTTCCTCGCGAGCGACCTGTCCGCGCCGTTGAACGGCGAGTTCATCAGCCGCGACTTGCACCGCTAGCGCGAGCCCGCCGGCGCGACGAGCTGGCGGGCGACCTCATCCACGTGGCGCAGCGTGAGCGCCCGGACTTCCTCCGGCTTGAGGTTGCTGATCGGGTGCGGCAGCGCGACGAACGGGTGCCCGGCCATGCCCCGGCCGCGGAACTGGAACTCGGCCGCCTTGAGGAAGGCGGTCGTGATGACGACGGTGGCGGGAATGCCGCGTTTCTCGAACTCGATGGTGTCGTGCACACTGCACAACGTGCACGAGCCTCACCCGCCGAGCGCCGCGACGGCGACTTGCGCCTCCTTTGCCATTTCATCGATCAGGGCATCCGGTGCGGGCTTCGAGTAGTGGTCCTTCCGCCGCAGGATGACGCGCGCAGCGCCGTAGCGCTCGCGCAGCGCGGCGCCGATCGTCTCGAGAATGATGTCGCCCTGCTCCTTGGTGTTGTCGAGCAGCGCCACGACCTTGCCCGCGAGGCTGGCGGGGCGCGGCGCGGCTGCGATTGCGCGGACGCCGCTGCCGGCGCTGGGGTCGATCAAATCCGGATCCTTCGCTCATGGTGTGTCCTTTCGTGTGGAGATCGGGTTCAATGGAATGTCACGTCGAATACGCGCGGCTCACCGCGCGGCTCGCGACCGTGATGCCGTGCATTACCAGGCTGCTCGGCGATCCGGAGCCGCCGGCGACGATCAGGTGCAGGTCGCCGGCATCGCCGACCGCGGGAACGAACGCGCCGTCGTCGTTGAGGTTGACCTCGAAGGGCCAGCGCTTTGCGCCGGAAGCGCCGCGCCAGATGCCGCCGCGCCGGATTTCGCCCAGGCGCCGGCCGGCGCGCTCGATCAGCAGCTTGTGGACGGCGTCGCGCGACAGCCCGGCATCGGCGAATACCTGTGCATGCTGCGGGCTCAGCACCACCGCCATGTCCGCCTGGCGGTAGATGTTGCCGCCGCCGAGGGCGGACATCATGTCGGCGATCGCGACGACCAGGCGCTCCGGCTGTCTCGCTGGCGTCGTCCCATACCAGAACCGGGCCCTCGAGCGGAATCGCGGTCACGACGTTTTCCCCGGGCCCGAACCCGTGCGCGCTCGCGTACGACGGCCACGGGCTCTCGGCTTCGTTCTCGGCGACGCAGTAGGTATAGCGCCACGGCCCGCCGAATCCGCTCAACGCCGTGATCCCGGGAATGCCGCCGCCGAGATTCATCATCATGAGGCGCAGCGCGCGGCCGATGGTTGCGTTTGCCCGGAAGCCGGGCCCGAAGCAGCCGACGCCGCCATGCAGCCCGATTTCCGCGGCGTACGGCCCGTTGACGAGGACGAAAGGCGCGCCCGCGCTCGTCGTCGCCTGCAGCAGGAGCAGATTGAAGCGTTCCTCGAGCACGCATTCCATGGCGCCGATCACCACCGGCAGGTAGGCGGGCATGCAGCCCGCCATCACGGCGTGCAGCGCGATCGCGCGCACCGTGGCCGGCGCCATGAGCGGCGGCACGTCGCCGATCGATTCGTCGGGATCGCGCGACGTCGCGGCCAGCATGGCGGCGAGCCGCTCTTCGGTGGGCGGGACGACCGGCAGGCCGTCCGACCATTCCTTGTCGAAGAAATTCTCGATGGCTTTTTCGGTTTCGTTCATCGCCATCGCTTTCGAGGCGCGATCCCGCGCGCGGGACGCTAATGCACGATGTATCCGCCGTCCATGACCAGCGCGTGGCCGATCACGTAGGCGGCATCCTTCGACACCAGGAATGAAACCACCCCCGCGACCTCCTCGACGGTGCCGAAGCGGCCGATCGGGACGTCGCGCGCGCGCTGCTCGAGCTCGCCCGGGTTGCGGCCCGCGAGGAAGCCCTCGGTGGACACGGGGCCGGGGCAGACGGCGTTGACGCGGATGCCGTCCGCGGAGAGCTCGAGCGCCATCGAGCGCGTGAGCTGGATCAGTCCCGCCTTGGTGAGGTTGTAGACCGCTCCGTAGCGTGAGGCGACGAGCCCGAGCTGGCTCGCCATGTGGATCACGTGGCCGCCGCCCTGCGCGCGCATGATCGGCACCACCGCCTGGCTGGCAAAGAATGGAGCGCGCAGGTTGACCGCCACCAGCCGGTCGAAATCCTCGTGTGAAAATTCCCCGAAGGCCTTGCGCGCGCGAATGCCCGCGTTGTTCACCAGGATGTCGATGCGGCCCATGCGCTTGTGGGCCGCGGCGACCATGGATTCCGCCTCTCCCGTGCGCGCGAGGTCGTGCACGCCCCAGGCGGCATCCGGGGCGCCGGCCTTGCGGCAGGCCGCGGCGGTGTCCTCGAGTTCCCCTTCGGTACCGTCCGCCGCGAGGTAGATTGCGGCGCCGTCCTGGGCCAGGCGCAGCGCGACCGCCCGGCCGATTCCGCGCGACGCGCCCGTGACGAGCGCGACCTTGCCCTTCAGCGCGCCCACTGTCTTCGCCGCAGGTCGGCGCTCAGTCGACCTTGAGCCCCGCAGCGCGCACCACTTCGCCCCAGGCGCGCATTTCGGCCGCCACGTACTCCTTGAACTGGGCCCGCGTGAACGGCGCCGGTTCGGCCGAGTTCGCGGTGAGCATCTCCTTGACCTTCGGCTGCGTCACCGCCTTCATCACTTCCGCGTACATCCGGTCGAGGATTTTCGGGGGCACGCCGGCGGGCGCGAAGAACCCGGTGTTGCATCCCATCACGAATCCGGGAAGGGATTCTGCGAGGGTCGGGGTGTCCGGATAGAGCGGCGAACGCTTCGGCAAGGTG
Organism: uncultured beta proteobacterium; assembly: GCA_963699525.1. GTDB lineage: Bacteria > Pseudomonadota > Gammaproteobacteria > Burkholderiales > SG8-41 > SG8-41. The sequence goes on from CAVOUI010000012.1 coordinate 68,360, forward strand.
ATTCCGAGAAGCGTCAGCCTTCCCGACTTGATGTGGGGAATGGCGGCGGAAATGCACGAGAAGTACATGCCGGCTTCTCCGCCGACGAGGGCAGCCGTGGCCGGGCCGCCCCCCTTGTAGGGCACGTGCAGCGGCTTGATCCCGGTCAGGCGGTTGAACCGCTCGCCGGTCAGGTGCGTGATCGAGCCCGGCCCGGAAGAGGCGAAGGAGAACTCGGGGTGCGACTTCGCGTACTCGATCAGTTGCGCGGTCGTCCTGATGCCGTACTTGGGATTGACGACCAGCACCAGCGGCGATTGCGACGGCAGCGCGATCGGCTCGATGTCCTTCCGGGGGTCAAAGGTCAGCTTCGTGTAGAGCGTCGCGCTGATGGCGTGGCTCGGCACGTCGGTCATCAGCATCGTGTAGCCGTCCGCGTTCGCCTTGGCCGCGATGGAGACACCCAGCGTGCCGGCCGCGCCCGGACGGTTGTCGGGGATCACCTGCTGCCCGAGGGATTCGGTCAGCGCGATGCTGAGGCCGCGGGCTATCACGTCGGTGACGCCGCCGGGAGGCCACGGGATGATGAGGCGGATCGGGCGCGACGGATACTGCTGAGCCTGCGCCCAGGGGGCCATCAACAGAAGCAGGGCTGGGAACAGGAATCCTGCGGCTTTTCTTGCGTTCATCGTCGTTCCTCCTGGTTATTTGTGCCAGCCTACCACAGCGACTTCAGCCTGCCGCCATCCAGGTTGAGCGAGACGCCCGTGATGTAGCTCGCGCGCTCCGAGCAGAGGAACACGATCGCGTTCGCGAGCTCTTCGGGCCGGCCGAAGCGGTTCAGCGAGTTCTTCCGCGCCGCGCGCCGCCGCGCTTCCTCCTCGCTCTGCGCGCCGAGCTCCGCGGCAAGCCCCTGGGCATTGCGCTGCCACAGGTTGGTATCGACCCAGCCGGGGCAGATCGCGTTGACCAGCACGTTGTGCTCGCCGAACTCGGTCGATAGCGACTTGGTGATGTTGAGGAGCCCGCTGTTGGTGATCCCGCTGCCGAACATGTAGGGATCCGGTTCCTTGCCCGCGCCGCCGATCACGTTGATGATGCGCCCCCAGCGCTGCGCCTTCATCTTCGGATAGACCAGCCGGATCGCGCGCAGGAACCCGAACAGCTTGGTCTCGAGCTGCTCCTTCAGGCCCGCGTCGGTCATCACGTCGAAGCGGCCCGAGTACATCTGGCCGGCGTTGTTCACCAGGATGTCCACGTGCCCGAGTTTCTCCTGCGCGGTCGCGACCAGGCGTTCGACGTCGCCGGGCTTGCTCATGTCGGCCACGACCGCATGAATTTCGCCGCCGGTTGCCTGCGCGAGTTCTGAGCGCGTGCGCTCCAGCGTGTCTGCTTTGCGGCCGCAGATCAGCACCCGCACCCCCTCTTCGAGAAACTGCCGGGCCGTCTCGCGTCCGATGCCGCGGCTGCCGCCGGTCACGATCGCCGACCGTCCCCTGATGCCCAGATCCACCCGGTTCTCCGTGTTCTTCGGCAGGGACTAGAGGCGGATCGGCAGCGAGCGCACCCGCTTGCCGGTGGCGGCGAAGACTGCGTTCGCGACCGCGGGCGCGATGACCGGCGTCGCGGGCTCGCCCACGCCGCTCGGCTTCTCGCTCGAGGCCACGATGTGCACGTCGACCCGCGGCATCTCGTTCATGCGCAGCGGCGCGTAATCGTGAAAGTTCGACTGCTCGACTACGCCGTCCTTGAGCGTGATCGCGCCGTGCAGCGCCGCCGTCAGCCCGTAGGCAATGCCGCTTTCCATCTGGGCGCGGATCACCGAGGGATTCACCGCCACGCCGCAGTCGACGGCGCACACCACGCGGTTAACCTGGAGCGCCCCGTCGCGCACCGTCACCTCGGCGACCTGCGCAACGAATGTGTTGAACGATTCGTGAACGGCGATGCCCCGGCCCCGCTGCGCGCCCGCTGCCTGCGCGAGCGGCTTGCCCCAACCGGCCCTCTGCGCGGCGAGCTCCAGCACGCCCTTGTGGCGCGAGGTGCTTGGCGAGCAGCGTGCGGCGCAGCTCGTAGGGGTCCTTGCCGGTGGCCGCGGCGATCTCGTCCAGGAATGTTTCGGTCGAGAACGCGGTGTGGGTCGAGCCCACCGAGCGCCACCACTGGACCGGGACGCCCATTTTCGGCGAATGCAGCTCGACGCTCAGATTGGGAATGCCGTAGGGGAGGGTGCTCGCGCCTTCGACCGAAGTGGCGTCGATGCCGTTCTTGACCATCGCGCTCTCGAACGCGGTGCCGGCGAGGATGGATTGCCCGACGATGCGGTGATGCCAGGCGATGATCCGGCCCTGCGCGTCGAGCCCCGCCTTGAGCACGTGGTAATTCAGAGGGCGGTAGTAGCCCGCCTGCATGTCGTCCTCGCGCGTCCACACCAGCTTCACCGGCGCGCGGCCGTTGATCGCCTTCGCGATCGCCGCGGCCTCGACGAGGTAATCCGAGCGCGGATTGGCCCGGCGGCCGAAGCTGCCGCCCGCGTAGAGCATGTTCAGGCTCACCTGCTCGGGCTTCAGCCCCACCACGCTCGCGACTGCTACCTGATCCCCGGTCTGCATTTGCTCGCCGTTCCAGACTTCGCACGCGTTCGCGCCGAGCTTCACCACGCAGTTCATCGGCTCCATCGCCGCATGCGCGAGGTAGGGGAATTCGTAGGCCGCCTCCAGAGTCTTCGCCGCGCCGGCGAGCGCGCGATTGACGTCGCCATCCCTGCGCGCGGAGAGCCCCAGTGTTGCCGCGCGCTTGCGGTACTCGGCCAGGATCTCGGCCGAGCCGAGCTTGAACGCGCCCGTCTCGTCCCATCGCGATCAGTAGCGCGTCGCGGCCGGACTTGGCCGTCCAGAAGTCTCCCGCCAGCACCGCCACCCCCTGAGGGATTGCCACCACGTCGGTCACGCCCTTGACCGCCTTTGCCTTCGCGGCGTCGAAGGACTTCACCCGCGCGCCGAAGCGCGGCGGATGCGCGACGACCGCGGTCAGCATCCCGGGAAGCTTCACGTCCTGCGTGAAGATCGCGGTGCCGGTGGACTTCGCGCGGCTGTCCGGGCGCGGCACCCGCTTGCCGATATAGACGAAGCTCTTCGGGTCCTTCAGCTTCACCTCGGCCGGCACCAGCTGCTTCGCGGCGTCCGCGGCGAGCTGCCCGAAGCTCGCCTTGCGCCCGGAGGCCTTGTGCAGCACCGTGCCGCGGCTCACCGTGATCGAGCCGGGCTCGACCCTCCAGCGCTGCGCGGCGGCGGCAACCAGCATCGCGCGCGCGGTGGCGCCCGCCTTGCGCAGCTGCTCCCAGGAATTCGCGATCGCGGTGCTGCCGCCCGTGCCCTGCGCCGGTCCCCAGAACAGGTTGTTGTAGCGGCTCGCGTCGGCCGGCGCCGGCTGGACGATGACCTGGCCCCAGTCGGCATCGAGCTCCTCGGCGACGAGCGTGGGCAGCCCGGTGTAGGTGCCCTGGCCCATCTCCAGGTGCTTGACCACGACGGTCACCCGGCTGTCCGTTCCGATGCGGACGAAGGCGTTTGGTTCGAACGCGCCGGCGGCGACAGCCTTGCCGCCCGCCCGGCCGGGTCCCGCCTGGGCAAATACCGACGGTGCCGCGAGGCCGAGCGTGAGGCCGGCGCCGGCCTTGAGGAAATCGCGCCGGCTCAGGTTGACGATGCCGAGAGTGTCCATGTGTCCTCCTACGCCAGCGCCTTGGCCGCGCGCTTGATGGCGGCCCGGATGGCGTTGTAGGTGCCGCAGCGGCAGACGACGCCGGTCATCGCTGCATCGATGTCGGCATCGTTCGGGTTCTTGTTGGCGGCGAGCAGCGCCACCGCGGACATGATCTGGCCCGACTGGCAGTAGCCGCACTGCGGCACGTCGAGCGCGATCCAGGCGTCCTGCACTGCTTTGCCGACGTTGTCCGAACCGAGGCCCTCGATCGTCGTAATCAACTTGCCGGCCGTATCGGTCACGCGCGTGCTGCAGGAGCGCGTGGGCGCGCCGTCGATGTGGACGGTACAGGCGCCGCACAGCGCCATGCCGCAACCGTACTTGGTGCCGGTCAGGTTGAGATGGTCGCGCAGCACCCACAGGAGGGGCGTGTTGGGATCGGCGTCCACCTGCGCCTGCTGGCCGTTCACCTGGAGGGGAATGATCACGGCGTTCCTTTCGGGAAATCGGGGCAAGAATAATACTGCATCGAAGTATCGCGCCAAAGCCCGCCCAATGCCACTCGTGTTAACTTTCCGCTTTTCCAGAAAAGGGAATGACCATGAGCAGCCCAGCGAGCAAGGCAGTCGCGGATAAGCGGCGGTTCAAGCTGATCCCGGTCGAGGAGCTGACGCCGGAGCAGAAGAAGGTGGCGGACGCGATCCGGTCGGGGCCGCGCGCCGCCGTGAAGAACTCGTCTGCCGCCAAGCCGGGGCCGCTCGGCGGACCGTTCAACGTCTGGCTGCGCAGCCCGGGGATCGGCAACCTCATTCAGAGCCTGGGCGCGGAAATCCGCTTCCGCAGCTCCCTGCCTTCGAAGCTCAATGAGCTGGCGATCATCGTGACGGCGCGTCACTGGACGTGCCAGTACGAGTGGTTCGCGCATCACCGCCTTGCGCTGGAGGCGGGGCTCAACCCCGCCATCGGCGAGGACATCGCGCAGGGACGGCGGCCGGCGAAAATGGATGCCGACGAGACGATCGTCTACAACTTCTCCCGCGAGCTGCACGAGAACGCATGGGGTGAGCGAAGCCACGTTCAAGGCCGCGCGCGAGCGCTTCGGCGAGCGCGGCGTCGTGGATCTGATCGCGGTGAACGGGTTCTACGGGCTGGTATCGATGGCGCTGAACGTGGACCACACTCCGTTGCCGGAGGGCGAGAAGCTACCGCTGCCGCCGCTCGATTGAAGCGCGAACAGCGCAGGCTCAGCTCACGCGGACTGGGGGAAGAAGCCCGAGAGCCAGTTGTAGAGCCACGCGAATATCGCGCCGCCGATCGCGCCATCCACCAGGCCGTAGAGCGCGCCGATGACGACCTGCCCGAACGTCGCGCTCGCCTTGTAGCCGGGGTAGATCGAGGCGACGAGCTGAAGAAACGCGCTCCCGTAGCCGGGCCACATCAGGTTCGAGACGCCCACGAGGAGAATCGCCCCGCCAAAGAACAAGCCGACCGCCAGGCCCAATCCGCCGATGTTGAACTTCATCATTCCTCCTGTCAGAGACGGTTGCACGACAGACATGCCGCAATGAGAATCACCGAGAGTATCGCGCCAAACTCCCGCGACGACAAATGAGCCAGTTGCCCTCCGCCGTACGCGGCGCCCTGTGGATGGGCGGTGCTCTGCTGTCGTTCTCTCTCATGGCGGTTGCCGTGCGCGAGCTGCTCGGGACGCTGGGCAGCTTCGAGATACTTTTTCTGCGCAGCCTCGTCTCGCTCGTCGTGATGCTCGCGCTCCTGCCCTGGTCGGGCATGCGGGCGCTGCGCACGCGCTTGATCGGCGTGCACGTCATCCGCAACGTGTTCCACTTCGGCGGGCAGTACGCGTGGGTGTACGCGATCGGGATGCTGCCGCTCGCGACCGTCTTCGCGATCGAGTTCACCATGCCGGTGTGGACCGCCGTGCTCGCGGTGCTGATGCTCGGCGAGCGCCTGGACCGCGGCCGCATGGTCATGCTCGCGCTGGGATTGGCCGGCATACTCATCATCCTGAAGCCCGGCTTCGCGCAGGTGTCGCCGGCGGCGGTGGTGATGCTCGCCGGCTCCTTCGCCTACGCCGCGACCATGATCGCCACCAAGCGCCTCGCCGGTCACGATACGGCGTTCGCGGTGCTGTTCTATATGTCGGCGATCCAGGTGCCGCTCGGCCTGCTCCCGGCGCTTCCGGGCTGGGTCGATCCGGGGCTCGCCGAGCTGCCGTGGATCGTCGCCGTCGGCGGAAGCGGGCTCACCGCGCATTTCTGCCTGACGCGGGCTCTCCACGCCGCCGACGCGACGCTCGTCGTTCCGTTCGATTTCCTGCGGCTGCCGCTGATCGCCGTGATCGGCATGGCGATCTATGACGAGCCGCTCGAGGTCACGACGCTCCTCGGGGCGGCGGTGATCTTTTCCGGCACCTACTACAGCATCCGGCGCGCGAGCCGCGCCCCGAAGGAGCCGTGAGCACGATCCCGAAGGATGCGCAGGCGCCGCTTCCGGATTGCGTTGGTCCGGCCGCTTTCGAACGCGGTGCGGCGGGCGCTCACGGAGTTGTGGGCCGCGCCGCGACCGGTCCGGCTGTTCGGGGCGACAGCCGTCCTCCTGGTGCTCCTCCTGGCGCTGAACTGGGTATACCAGGTGATCCGCAAGCCCGCCGAAATGTTCTTTCCGGTGAGCGGCACGCTGCACAAGACGCCCTCCGAGACCTGGCGGCAGTACGCGCCGCTCTTCCGCAGTCATTCCACCGCCGTGATGACCCCCGAGATGCTGGCCGCGCTCGCGCAGGTCGAAGGCTCGGGCAACCCGGTGGTGCGGACCTACTGGCGGTGGCAGCTCTCGTGGAATCCCTTCGAGATCTACCAGCCCGCCTCGAGCGCGGTCGGCATGTACCAGATCACGAACGCGGCGTTCCAGGACGCGAGGCGCTACTGCATCCACAACCACGTCGTGGCGGAGGACGGTCCCTGGAACGACTGGGGATCGTGCTGGTTCAACAGCCTCTACACCCGCGTCATCCCGAGCCACGCCATCGAGATGACCTCCGCGTTCCTCGACCGCAGCGTCGCGCGCACGCTGGCGCGCCAGCGGATCGCCGCCGCTACGCTCCAGCAGAAGCAGGACCTGGCGGCCGTCATCCATCTGTGCGGACCCGGCGCGGGCGACGCCTACGCGCGGCGCGGCTTCCAGTTGAATGCCGGGGCAAGCTGCGGCGATCACGAGGCCCGGACCTACCTCGCGAGAGTCAACGCGATGAAGCGCTACTTTTCTGTCGCCGGCGGACGACAGGATTGATCCGTTGATCGCTTGCGCGGCGGCAAACGTCCGCCGGGGTAACGCGTCCAAGTAGAATTCACGCGATGTCCCGTTTCAGGAATCTCTGGCGCCGTTTGTCCCGCTACGGGACATTCTGGCGCTATCTGCGCTACGCCGCGCTTGCGGTCGCCCTGCTCGCTGCGGGCTTTACCCTGTACCTCGACTTCCGCGTGCGCAGCGAGTTCGAGGGCCGGCGCTTCGCGCTGCCGGCGCGCATCTACGCCCGCCCGCTCGAGCTGCACGCCGGGCTGCGCATCTCGCCGGCGAGCATCGTGGATGAGCTGCGCCAGGCCGGCTACCGCGAGGTGCCGCGCGAGGACGAGCCGGGCTGGTTCGCGCGCCGCGGCGACTCGATCGAGATCGCGCTGCGGCCGTTCGTGTTCTGGGACGGGCCGCAGCCCGCGCAGCGCGTGCACGTGGATTTCGAGAACGGCGCGGCAGCGTCGGTGCGCGACGCGCAGGGCCGGGACCTGCCGCTGGTGCGCCTGGAGCCCGTGCCGATCGGCGGCATCTATCCCGCGAATAACGAAGACCGCGTGCTCGTGCGGCTGAACCAGGTGCCGAACCACCTGGTGCAGGCGCTGCTCGCGATGGAGGACCGCAACTTCCACTCGCACCATGGCTTCGATCTGCGCGGCATGGCGCGTGCGGTCGTGAACTTCGTGCGGGGCAGGGGGCTTCAGGGCGGCAGCACGCTGACGCAGCAGCTGGTGAAGAACTTCTTCCTCACGCCCGAGCGCACCGTGCAGCGCAAGGTCACCGAGTTCATCATGGCGGTCCTGCTCGAGCTGCACTACGACAAGAGCGAGATCCTCGAGACCTATCTCAACGAGATCTATCTCGGCCAGGACCGCGACCGCGCGATCCACGGCATCGGGCTCGCGTCGCTGCATTACTTCGGCAAGACCGTGGAGCACCTGACGCTCGCGGAGAGCGCGTTGCTGGTCGGCATGGTGAAGGGCCCGGCAATCTACGACCCGTATCGCCATCCGCAGCGCGCGCTCGAGCGGCGCAACACGGTCCTGCGGGAGACCCGGGACCAGGGCCACGCGACGATGAATGACTATGCGGCCGCGCGGGCCGCGGGCCTCGGGCTGAAGCCGATGGCCTCGATGGGCACCTCGCCGCACCCGGCTTTCCTCGATCTCGTGCACCGGCAATTGCGCCGGGACTACGACGAGGCCGACCTGCGCTCGGAAGGGTTGCGCGTCTTCACCACGCTCGACCCGCGCGTGCAGGCCGCGGCGGAGCGCGTGCTCGAGCGCAAGCTCGCGCAGTACGACCGGGAGAAACGCTTCGGCCCCGCGGGGCTGGAAGGCGCGATCATCGTCACCGACAGCCAGACTGGCGAGGTTCAGGCTCTGGTCGGCGGCCGCGACGCTCGCTACCGCGGCTTCAACCGCGCGCTCGACGCGGCGCGGCCCGTGGGCTCGCTGCTGAAGCCCGTGATCTACCTGACGGCGCTCGCCGAGCCGTCGCGCTACACCCTCGTCACGCCGATCGACGACGGGCCCTTCGTCTGGAAGAGCCGCGGCGCACCGGACTGGGAACCGCAGAATTACGACAAGGTCTTCCACGGCACGGTGCAGCTGCGCACGGCGCTCGCGCAGTCCTACAATGCCGCGACTGCGCGGCTCGGCACCGAGATCGGCGTCGAGCGCGTGCTCGCCACCGTGAAGCGGCTCGGCATCGAGCGCCGGCTGAAGCCGTTCGCGGCGACGCTGCTCGGCGCGGTGGAGCTTTCGCCGCTCGAGGTGGCGCAGATGTACCAGACCATCGCGAGCTCGGGATTCCGCGTGCCGCTGCGCGCGATCCGCGAGGTGACCACGCAGGACGGCCGGCCGCTCAAGCCCTATTCCCTGGAAGTGGAGCAGGTGTTCCCGGCCGCGCCGACTTACCTCCTCACCGCCGCCATGCAGGGAATCGTGCGCGAGGGCACGGCCCAGTCACTTGCCAACTGGCTGCCGCCGGAGAGCGCGGTCGCGGGCAAGACCGGCACGACGGACGAGCAGCGCGACGCCTGGTTCGCGGGGTTCACCGGCGACCGGCTCGCGGTCGTGTGGCTCGGCTACGACGACAACCGCGCGGCAAAGCTTTCGGGCGCCGCCGCCGCGCTGCCGATCTGGGGCGAGCTGATGGCGGGGCTCGGCCCCGAGCCGCTGGCGCCGCCCAGGCCGGATGGCATCGAAAGCGTGCTGATCGATCCGCAGAGCGGCCTGCGCGCCGATGGGCTCTGCCCCGGCGCGCTGGAGTTGCCGTTCGCGCAAGGCTCAGCCCCGGTGGACCGTGCGCCCTGCGCTTCGGCGGTCGGCGTCGCGGTCGAAGAGGTGAAACAGCAGGCGACGAGCTGGTTCAAGCGCCTGTTCGGGCGATGAGATGCGGTTAGTAACGTGATCAAGCGCTTGATTGCTGTCGCAGCGATCCTCGGCGGCTGCGCGGGGGTGCAATCTCCGGCGCCCGTCTCGGAACCTGTTCCGGCGCCCGTTCCCGCGCCGCCGGCGCCCTTCGAGAACGCCGCCGTCGCGAGCCTGGTGGACGGCGCGCGCGCTGATGTCGCGGCCGGCCGGCTGGTGAATGCCGCGGCGTCGCTCGAGCGCGCGCTTCGGATCGAGCCGCGCAATCCGCGACTGTGGCAGGAGCTCGCCCGGGTGCGCCTGAGGCAGGGCGACTATGCGCAGGCGGAGAGCGTCGCCGCGCGCTCCAACTCTTGGGCGGGCAACGACAGCCGGCTGCGCGCGGAGAACTGGCGTCTCATCGCGCAGGCGCGCGAGGCGCGTGGCGACGCCGCGGGCGCCCGGGCGGCGCTCGAAGCGGCCGACCGGCAGCGCTAGGCCGGGCGCGCTTTGCGGACGGCCGCGGAGCGTGTCAGACTGTTGCCCCGGATTAGCTGCTGAGCCGTAACCCGACCCATGCCGCGCGGTAACGGTCCGTTCACTCACCTGGACGAGGCGGCGCTGCGCGCGCTTGCGCCGCACGGCGTCGCGCGGGCGTTTCCGAAGAACGCGGTCGTCGTGAACGAGGGCGACGACTCCGACTCTCTTTACGTTCTGCTTGCGGGCCGCGTCAAGGTATTCATCACCGGGGACGACGGCCGGGAGGTCGTGGTCAACGTCATCGAAACGGGCGACTATTTCGGCGAGATGTCGATCGACGGTGGGTCACGCTCCGCGTCGGTGATGACGCTCGAGCCTTGCCGTTTCTTCATCATCCCCCAGGGCGACGTAAAAGGGCTGCTCACGGCGAACCCGCAGTTTGCACGCGACCTGATCGAGAAGCTGATCGGAAAGGTGCGGTCGCTCACCGGCAAGGTGCGTGACCTGGCGCTGAAGGACGTCTATGGGCGGTTCGTGCGGTTCACGGAGGAGAACGCCGTCGAGCGCGACGGGGGGCGGGTGATTCCCGAGCGCCTGACCCAGCACGAGATCGCCGCCCGCATCGGCGGCTCGCGGGAGATGGTGAGCCGCATCCTCCGGGACCTCACCGCCGGGGGGTATCTTGCGGTGGACGGCAAGCACCTCCGCATCCTCAAGAAGCTGCCCGAGCACTGGTAGGCCCCCAAAATGTGCATATGACACATTTTCCCCGCGTCAGGTGACGCCGCTTCGCCGCGCGGGTTCCGCCAATATGGCCTCCATCGGGAAGGCGAAACCCGCCTCCCGGTCAACCAACTGGAGGGGGCACATGGACTACACGATTCTGGTTAACCTGCTGTGGGACCTGGCGACTGGCGTTTCCGTAGGGCTCCTGGTGTACGGCGGCTGGCTGTGCGTGCAATACCGGTTCGGCGTTGACGAGGGCGAAGAGCGCAAGGCCGACGCCGCTCTGACGCACGTTATCCTTCTCTGAAAAAAAATGGCCGAGGGGTTAGCCTCGGCCATTCAGGGCGCAGTAGGGCTCATCGGATCTTCACCAGATCCTTGAGCACCGCGTCGAGGCCGCCGAATACCGAGATCTTGTCGATCTTCTCGGTGACCTTCTCCAGCGTCTCCAGCTCCTTCAGCCGCAGCGCGGTCGGGTTGTCTTCCATCACTCGCGCGGTGTTCAGCAGCGAGCGGGTCGCAGCGGTTTCTTCGCGACGGCGAATGACGTTCGCCAGCGCGATCTTCTCCGCCTCCACCACCTTCGCCAGGATCACCTTCATTTCACCCGGCAGGATGATGTCCTTTACGCCGACCGAGTCGACTTCCAGGCCGAAGCCTTCGACACGGCGCTTGATGTGCTCTGCCACGACCTGGTCGACCTGGACCTTGTTCTCCAGCAGCTCGTCCAGGGTGCGGGTGCCGATCGCAGCGCGCAGGCCGAACTGGAGCTCCTTGTACAGGTAGTCCACCGGCTTGGCCTGCTTGGCGAAGGCCTCACGCACGTCGGTCACGCGGTAGCCTGCGTTCAGGTTCACGCGCAGCGGCACCTTGTCCTTGGTCAGGATCTCCTGGCCCGCCACTTCGATTACCTGGAGGCGCAGATCGACGAACTCGACGCGCACGTCGCGGCCGAAGCGGAAGTACGCCCGCAGGCCGGCATCCAGCACGTCGACCAGCTTGCCGTCGACGTAGAGGACGCCCGCGTGGAACTGCGGCACCTGCACGCCGTACACGCCCTCGGCGCCCTTCACCAGCGCCTTGAAGCCGGTGCCGGTGAACGCGACGAGCTGCGGGACGAGCTTGGCGCCGACCTCGAAGTCCTTCTCGATGTCGATGCGCTCGAAGCGCAGGTCGATGTAGCCCTTGAAGTACAGGCGGCGGGTGTTCGGCGCCAGCACTTCGGCGAGCACGCCGTTCTCGAAGCGCAGGCCGACTTCCGCCGGGCCCAGCGCCACGACGTGGAACTCGCGCTCCACGATCGCCGGCTCGGCCTTCACCAGGTACTCCGCCAGGCGGTGCTCGAAACGCGGCTCGGCGAGCGCGAACTTCTCCGCGGTCAGCCGCTGCAGCGGGTCGAAGCGCAGGTGCTCGCCCGGGCCCAGGATCTCGACGAAGTCGCCGTGGTCGAACAGGAGCGCGCGTTCGTCCTTCTTCACATGAAACTTCTGAAACAGCATCATTTTCGTTCTCCTTTCCTTGTCTAAAACACATCGTTGCGATCAAGCGCAGCACGTCGGCTTCGCGCTCGGTCAGGCGTACGGTCTGGTCCACGACATCCTCCTTCACCACTACCGCTGTTCACTCCGCTTTTCCTTTCGCCCACCGCCTCGTCAACAAAAACGGGAATCCGGCCTCCCGAACGCCCGGCGGGCTCCGCCGCGCGCGCGAGGGAAGACAGCCGCGCCTTGCGCCCCGCTCATCCCGCCCGTTGCTCCGGACGGGGTGCGCCGGCTCGCTCGGCTGTTGCCGCTTCGCCCGCGAGCGCCGCACGGCGCTCTCGGTCTGGCGCCCGGTGCCTGCACGGCGGTGCTCTGCCGCGCATGCTGAAGCCGGCCCCGGTACTACGGTTAAAGGCACTTGCGATGCCCTTAGTTGGAGCGGGAGTCGAACCCGCGACTCGTCGATTACAAGTCGACTGCTCTACCTACTGAGCTATCCATGGCGACGGATATGGGAGTCGAACCCATGACCTCGGTCGTCCGGACCGCGCTCTACCGCTGAGCTAATCCGTCCAACATCCGCCGCTCCCGCGCCGCGGTACACGCCAAGCCGATGTTTCAGGCCGAGCGCGCCAGGGAGGACTCACGAGCCTCGCCCGCTGCGATGTTTCGCGTTCACGACGAATTCTGTGCAGGGATGTGGCTGGGGTGATCCGCCGGATTCGCACCGGCACTCCCGGAGTCACGGTCCGGTGTGCTGCTGTTACACCAGGATCTCCGTTGTCTGGCTGTCCAGGCAGGCTTCGAACCTGCACGCCTCGCGTTAACAGCGCGCCGCTCTACCGGTTGAGCTACTGGACAAAAGCTGGTACCGGCCCACGGAATTGAACCGCGCGTCGCCCGCTTATCGGGCGGGTGCTCTGCCGTTGAGCTAGACCGGCGAAACGGGCGAGGGCGCCTGGATTCGAACCAGGGACATCCGGCTTCAGAGGCCGGCGTTCTACCGCTGAACTACGCCCCGATACTGGCGCTTCCCCTCCGTTACGATCGGAGCTCTCCGGCTCTTCAGGCCGGCGCTGTCACCAGATCAGCTAGAGAAGCCTGTGTTGGTGCCCCGGGCGTCGATTCGAACGCGCGTCCTCCTGCGTACTAGGCAGGCGCTCTTCCGGCTGAGCTACGCGGGGCGTGGTGGTTCCGCTTCGATTCGAACGAAGGATTCCCGGGTTATGAGCCCGGTGCTTTGAGCCGCTAAGCTACGGAACCTCGTGTCTGGTACTCGGTGATGGTCTCGAACCATCGACCTCCTGTTTGTAAGACAGGCGCTCTGCCTTCTGAGCTAACCGAGCATGGTCGGCGCGGCAGGAGTTGAACCTGGCCCGCGGAGGGCGGAGCAGTGCCTGCGCCCCTTGGCGTAGGTGCGACCCCGTAGCGGGCCGAGCGCGCCGGTTTCATTCCGCGGGCCTATGCACGCCTTTGCGGTCGCATCCCCATGAATGGGGCCCCTGCTCCACGCTCCGGCGCGCCTTTCTGATTAAGAGTCAGCTACTCTGCCTGTTGAGTTACGCGCCGTGAAATCGTGGCGACGCTGGCGGGAGTCGAACCCGCGGCTTCTCGCTCGACAGGCGAGCACTCTGGCCGCTGAGTTACAGCGTCGTTCGAAAATGGCGCCCCCGGAAGGATTTGAACCCTCGACCTCGCGGGCCGTGACCGCGCGCTCTGCGATTCCCTGAGCTACGGGGGCAATTGTTGGTCTCGCCGGCAGGATTCGAACCTGCGGCCTCCCCGTCCCGAACGGGGCGCGCTGACCTGCTGCGCTACAGCGAGAAATGTTCCCGGCCGGAATTGAACCGGCATCTGCGGCTTGAAAGGCCGCCGTCCTCACCATTAGACGAAGGGAACCCTTTGGGGCGGGCAGCGAGGATCGAACTCGCATCTCGACGCTGGCAACGTCGCGCTCTACCGTTGAGCCATGTCCGCCCGGTATTGGCCACATCCCAAGTTGTAAAAGAACATTCCGCTTCATCCGGTCGCTATGCCGGAGCGGGACGGAAGCGCTTTGCTCCCGTCGAAATCTGGTGCCCCACCCGGGATTCGAACCCGGAGATCCATGTTTCTGAAACATGCGCGTATGCCGATTCCGCCAGCGGGGCTTAAAAAACAAAAAGCCCGGGGACCTTTCGGTGCAACCCGGGCTTTTGGAAGAAGCGGACGTGGTACGCGTCACGCGTCTCCGGCAGCACGGGTCGTACGGGCGCCTTCCTGCCGCGATTGCGCAAGCAACCGTGGGTCGTCGGACGCCTGGGGGTGCACAGGCACATGCCCCAGCGAGGCCCTTTGGGTAAGGCAATCTGTCAATCCTGCAAGTCGCATTTCAATCCCATCCGTGTTGAAGTTCGTTCGTGCCCGTGTAACGCACTGCTACCAAACGCGTTGACACCCTGAAAACAAAAAGCCCGGAGCGCTTGCGCGGTCCGGGCCTTCGGAAAGCGGGTCTTCCGACCTCAATAGTCTCCCGAAGGCACGCGCGCGGGCCCCTCGCCGTTCTCAAGGCGATCGAGCGCCGGCTGAAAGGCGCTCGCTAGCAGGCCTGGCTGCCGTATTCCGCAAATGTTCGCTCGTAATCTCATGTTTCGCTCGATTGCAAGGGCGCGCATTCTGGACCGCTGCGTGCTTGAAGTCAAGACTTTTCTATTCGGCTTTCACGCCGGCGGCCTTCCAGACCTTCGTGCGCGTCGCGATCTCCTCGTGCACGAGCTTGTCGAACGCTTCCGGGGTGCTGCGCTTCACCGCCGCACCCAGGCCGGCGATGCGTTCGCGCGGTTCCGGCAGGTCGAGAACGCGGCCGGCTTCCGCGTTGAGCAGGTTGACGATCGGACGCGGTGTCCGGCCCGGCGCGAGCATTCCGTACCATCCTTGATACTCGAAGTTGGGCAGGCCGGCTTCCGCGATGGTCGGCACGTCGGGCAGCGCCGGCGCGCGCTCGACGGTGGTCACGCCGAGCGCGAGCACCCGGCCGCTCCGGATGAGCGGCGACGCCGCGAGGACCGGCGAGAGCACGAACTGCACGCGGCCCGACATGACGTCGGTCAGCGTTTCCGGTGAGCCCCGGTAGGGCACGTGCACCGCGCCGATGCCGGCGGCGAGCTTGAACAGCTCTGCGCCGTAGTGCGGTCCGCTGCCGATCCCGGTGGAGGCGAAATTGAGCTGGCCCTTCTTCTCGCGCGCGAGCGCGATCAGCTCCTTGACCGACTTCACTCCGAGAGAGGGCCCGACCACCAGCACGAGCGGCGTCGTCGCGAACTGCGTGATGCCGGAGAAGTCCTTGATCGCGTCGAAAGGGAGCTTTCCCGCGAAGAGCGCGACGCTGCCGGCAAAGTTGGAGCCGGTCACGAGGAGCGTGTGGCCGTCGGGGGCGGCCTCGGCGACGATGCTGAAGGCGATGATCCCGCCCGCGCTCGGGCGGTTGTCGATCACCACCGGGCGGCCCCAGCGCTCCGAGAGCTTGGGGCCGACGATGCGCGCGATGATGTCGGTCGCGCTGCCGGCAGTGAACGGCACCACGATTCGAACCGGCCGGGTCGGGTAGCTAGCATCCTTGGGAGTCGCCTGAGCACCCGCTACCGCGGAAATGCCCGCGGCGGCGAGTGCCAGCAGGACATGCAGGGCCTTGCGCATGCGCTCCTCCTGTTGCGAAGTTACTCCACTCCGGGAACGATGCGCAGGTCACGCACCGCGCCGTCACCGAGCGCCTTCAGGGCCGCCTGGTAGCCAGGGCTGTCGTGCACGGCCATCGCCTTCTCGACGCTCTCGAACTCGATGACGACGACGCGCTCCATGGCACCGTGCTCGTACACCTTCGTCGGATTGCCGCGCACCAGGAATTTCGCGCCGGATTTCTCCATCACCGGTGCCGCCAGCTTGCGGTAGGCATCGACTTTTGCCGGGTCCTTGATGGAGCGGAACATGTTGATCCAGTAGCCCTTGGCCATGGCGATTCTCCCTGTCGTGTCTTACTTCGGCTGCGCCACCACGCGCAGGTAGGGCTTCAGCGTCTTGAAGCCCTGCGGATACTTCTTCTTCGCGTCCTCGTCGGAAACCGAGGTCGGGATGATGACGTCGTCGCCCGGCTTCCAGTTGACCGGCGTCGCGACCGTGTGCTTTGCGTTGATCTGCAGCGCGTCGAGCAGCCGCAGCACCTCGTCGAAGTTGCGGCCCGCGGACATGGGATAGACCAGCATCGCCTTGACCTTCTTGTCGGGCCCGATGATGAACACCGAGCGGATCGTCGCGTTGTCCACCGCCGTACGCTTCCCGCCGCTCGCGTTGGGATGGATCATGTCGTAGAGCTTGGCCACGTGCAGGTCGGCGTCGCCGATCATCGGGTAGTTGACCGCGTGCCCCTGGGTTTCCTTGATGTCGTTGACCCAGGCCTTGTGGTCGCTCACGGGATCCACGCTCAACCCGATGATCCTGGTGTTGCGCTTGTCGAACTGCGGCTTCAAGCCGGCCATGTAGCCCAACTCGGTGGTGCAGACGGGCGTGAAATCCTTCGGATGCGAGAACAGGATTGCCCATTTGTCCCCGATCCACTTGTGGAATTGAATCGGCCCCTCGGTGGTTTCGGCAGTGAAATCCGGTGCTTCGTCACCAATGCGTATCGCCATGTTCGATCTCCATAAGGTGAGTGAGGAAATTCGGCGGCATGCGACGCATGCGGCCTCTGCGTCTCCGGGTATCCGGCAGGGGGTTCGATACCGTCCTCGGCGCGGCGTTCAGTCCAGAATGGAAGGGCGATATTACTCCAGGATAAAAGCGGAGGGAGCGGGACGGAATGGGACCCCTGCAACTCGCGCCCCCGCGGGCGGCCGGAATGGTAATCTGTCTCCCCGCTCACGCGGTTTGCCGTCCTCAAGGAGGATTCTCATGACGCTGAAGCTCAATCATCTGCATCTGAAGACCAAGGATCCGGACAAGACGGCGAAGTTCTACGTCGACACGTTCGGCGCGAAGATCCTGAACAAGAATCCGCGGGGCGGCTACCGCCTCGATCTGCTCGGGCTGCACCTCAACGTCACGGACTTTCTCGAGGACCAGACGCGCGAGCAGAAGTACGGCATGGAGCACATCGCCATCGACACCGACGAGCTCGACGCGTTGGTGGAGACGCTCAAGGCCCAGGGCATCCCCATTCTCGAGCAGACCGTCGTTTCGGGCGGGCGGCGGGTGTGCTTCTTCCAGGGGCCGGATGGGGTGCAGCTCGAGTTCATCGAAATCAAAAAGTGATGGGAGAAAAGCATGGCATCAACGGATCGTTTGCGCGTGGGGTTGATCGGGGCGGGCGGACGCTGGGGCCCGTGGGCGCACGTTCCGGCGCTGACGCAGCTGCCGGAGACCGAGCTTTTTGCCGTGTGCACCGCGCACGCGGACACCGCGCAGGCGGCGGCCGACAAGTATGGCGTGAAGCGCGCCTATAGCGACGTCAGCAAGATGAGCGCCGACCCGCAGGTGGAGGCTGCGCTCGTCGCCGTGCGCGTGCCGGCGCACCTCGCTCTCACGAAGGCCGCTCTCGACGCGGGCAAGCATGTCTACTGCGAGTGGCCGCTCGGCGCGAACACGAAGGAGGCCGAGGACATGGCGGCGCTCGCGCGCCGGAAGAACCTGCGCACGATGGTCGGCCTGCAGCGGCGCGCATCGCCCGCGTACCTCTACATGCGCGAGCTCATCAAGGACGGATACGTCGGCGAGATGCTGTCGGTCAACATGACGATGATGAACAGCGGTGTGCTGACGCGCACCTCGGACCGCACGTGGCAGCGCGACGCAAAGCTCGGCGCAAATCCCCTGACCATCACGTTCGGGCACGCGATCGACGCCGTGTGCATGGTCGCGGGGGAGCTCACGGAAGTCTCGGCCGTCGTCAGCACCCAGGCCAAGCAGTGGTTCGAGACCGACACGAAGAAATACCGTCGACACCACCGCGCCCGACAACATCCTGATCCAGGGCCGGCTCGAAAACGGGGCCGTCATCAGCGCGAACGTGGGCGTCCAGCCCTATCACGGCAGCGGCTACCGGTTCGAGATCTACGGGAAAACGGGCACGCTCATGATGATCGGCGGCGGGGAAGCCGGGCAGGAGGCGAACCGCAGGATCGTCGGCGGCCACAAGGACGACAAGGAGCTGAAGGAGCTGCCGGTGCCGGACCGGCTCAAGTGGGTGCCGGAAGCGGTGCGGAAGGAGGGCCGTGCCTACGACGTCGGCCAGATGTGGGTCAATTTTTCAAAAGCGATCCGCACCGGCAAGGGCGTCGAACCCGACTTCGACCACGCGGTGCGCCGCCACCGGATGCTCGATGCTATCGTGCGCGCGTCCGAGACGGGGCAGCGGCAGAAGGTCGTGCTCTAGAGGACGTCAGCGCGGAAGCTTAAGGCGCCACGCTGCAGCGTCCAGTGCCCGCGCCGCGTCGCGCAGCGAGTCGGCGAGCCCGCGGCACGCGCGTGCCAACACGCGTTGGAGGCGTCCGCGTGCAGTCACGACGGAATCGAGCAGCCGCTCGAATTGTTCCGCGGCCTCGAACAACCTCGCGTAGCGCCACTGGACCTGCGGCGGAAGGGAAGCGGCTGCAGTCTTCCAGAACGATTGGGCCATGGGACGCTCCTCTGCTGGTGATACCTTGGACGCCGTCGCGCGCGGACGAGCACGAGCACTGGTTTCCAGCGGCAAGCCTCGCGCAATCAACTCGGCAAGCCCCCGGACGGCGTCATGGAACAGGCGAGCAATGGCCTCCGCGCGGTCGCGGCGCGCGGCGCGCACGAGAGCATCGATCTCCTCGCGCGTCGGATAGCGGTAATGTTCGATAGTCATGAATTCAGATTTCCTTCGCTGATTGTCTGACGGAATGATAAGCCGCGAGTTCCGCATTCACACGCGACAATATGTATCGCCACGCGCGAGCAGGATTCACGCGTCGCCGCCGGGCGACGCACCGGCCCGGCGCGGCGATTGCACCAGCGGTGCACCGGGCGCACCAACACGGATCCGCGTCGCGCGCTTTTAACGCTTCTTTCATCAATGTGAAATAATCCGGCGGACATGACACTGAAGCGTCCCAAGGGCCCCGCAGGCACGCTGATCGTGCTCGAGCACGAGTCGAAAGTTCTCAAGGGCAATCCGCTCGGCGATCCCCACGTGCGCAAGCTCGCGGTGTGGCTGCCGCCGCAATACGACGGCGCGCGCGGGCGCCGCTTCCCGGCGCTGTACGATCTCGTCGGCTTCACGGGCTCGGGCCTCTCGCACGTGAACTGGAAGCCATTCGGCGACAACGTCCCGGAGCGCGCGGCGCGGTTGATCCGCGAGGGAAAGATGGGTCCGGCCATCATCGTCTTTCCCGATTGCTTCACCGCGCTCGGCGGCAACCAGTACGTGAACTCGTCCGCGATCGGCGACTATGCCGACTACCTCACGCGCGAGATCATCCCCTGCGTGGACCGCGAGTTCCGCACGCTCGCGCACCGCGATCACCGCGGCTGCTTCGGAAAATCCTCCGGCGGCTACGGCGCGATCCTCCATGGCATGAAGTACGCGCAATACTGGGGCGCCATCGCGGATCACTCGGGCGATGCCTATTTCGATTTCGTCTACTGGACCGACTGGCCGAACACGCTGAACGAGCTCGCCAAGCACCGCTCGCCGAAGCGGAGGGCCGGCCGCTACGACGCGCGCCGGGAGGCGGGGCGCCGGGGCCTCGCGCAGGGACGGGATGACGGGCGCATCCGCCGCTTCCTCGAGCACGTGTGGAAGAAGGAGAAGCTCTCGACCGCGGAGGGCCACTGCATCATGAATCTCTGCATGGCGGCAACCTACGACCCGGACCCGCGGGCGCCGCTCGGCTTCCGCGTGCCGGTGAACCTCGAGACCGGCGAGGCGATCTGGGAGCGCTGGAAGCAATGGCACCGCCACGACCCGATCCACCTCGTCGCGAAGCACCGCGCGAGCCTCAAGTCATTGCGCGGCATCTACATCGACTGCGGCTGGCGCGACCAGTACCACATCCACTTCGGCTCGCGCATCCTGTCGCAGCGCCTCGCGGAAGCCGGCATCCGCCACACCTACGAGGAGTTCGACGACAACCACTCCGACATCGACTACCGGATGGACGTGAGCCTGCCGTTCCTCTACCGAGCCTTGCGACCCTGAAAGGGAGTGCCATCGTGAAAAACAACGCGCGAATCATCCTGTTTGGAGCTTGCTTCCTGTGCGCCGCGCCGGGCTGGGCGCAGAGCTACCCGGCGAAGCCGGTGCGCATCATCGTGGGATTCTCCGCCGGCAGCACCACCGATCTCATCGGGCGCGTGCTGGCGGCGAAGCTGGGCGACAGCCTCGGGCAGCCGGCGGTGGTGGACAACCGCCCCGGCGCGGGCGCGAACATTGCGGCGGAGCTGGTCTCGAAAGCGCCTCCCGACGGCTACACCGTGCTGCTCGCGAATGCCGGCATTGCGACCGGCGCGACGGCCTACGTCAAGCTCAACTTCAACGCGCTGCGCGATTTCGCGCCGGTCACGCAGGTGAGCGCGACCCCGCACATCCTGGTGACGCATCCCTCGCTGCCGCCCAGGACGGTGAAGGAACTGATCGTGTTCACGCGGGCGCGCCCGGGAGAGCTGAACTTCGCCTCCACCGGCCACGGCAATTCCGACCATCTCGCGGCGGAGCTGTTCTCGTACATGACCACGCTCAAGATGGTGCACATCACCTACAAGGGCGGGCCGCTGGCGATCAACGATTTGCTCACCGGCCAGATCGCACTGTATTTCGCCGGCGTGCCGGTGGCGCTGCCGTTCGTCCAGTCCGGCCGCCTCCGGGCGCTGGGGGTGACGGGCGCGAAGCGCGCGAGCGTGCTGCCCGACGTGCCCACGATCGCGGAGGCCGGCGTTCCCGGCTACGAGCACATCCTGTGGGGCATGCTGCTCGTCCCCGCCGCCACGCCGAAGGAGGTCGTCTCCCGGCTGAACGGCGCGGCCGTCAAGTCGCTCGAAGCCGCCGATGTTCGCGAGCGCTACGCTGGGATGGGGGTCGAGCCGGCCCCGTCCACGCCGGAGCGGGCGGCGGCGTATCTCAAGAGCGAGACGGACAAGTACGCCAAGGTGGTGAAGGCGATCGGGCTCAGAATCGAGTAGGGGTGGCCTTGGGACAGACCAGTAAGGATGTGATGGTGCAGCCGGACTGGCTGTGGCCCGGCAAGAAGCGCATCGCTGTCGTCTTCAATGTCTGCCTGGAAGCGTGGTCGGACGGGAAGGCGCCGGGCATCAGCCCCATGGGCAATCCACTGCCGCCCGGCGTCCTCGACAATATGGCGATCTCGTGGGCGGCCTACGGCGCGAAGCGCGGCATCTATCGCCTGCTCGAAGCGTTCGCGCGCCACCGTGCGAAGGCGAGCGTGATGGTGAGCGCGATACTCGCCGAGCGCGCGCCGGAAGCCGTCAGGGCCGTGGGCGACGCGGGGCACGAGGTGCTGTCGCACTCCTATGCCATGGACGTCATTCCGGCACTGATGACGGAGGACGAGGAGCGCAGGAACCTCCAGCGCTGCACGTCGCTGCTGGAGAAGGCCTCGGGCAAGCGCGTCCGGGGCTGGATCAGCCCGCGCGCGACTCCGAGCGCCCATACGCCGCGGCTGCTCGCGGAGGCCGGCTACGCGTGGTACGGCGACGTGCTGGACGACGATCTGCCCTACGTCCAGACTTTCGGCGGGCGGCGAATCGTGGCGATCCCGCTTTCGACCGACGTCAACGACATGCCGTCGATGAAGTACGGGAACCCGCCGCGCATGATGCTCGAGTCGTTCGAGGAGCAGCTCGCGAGAATCAAGGCGCGCCGCGAGGGCCCGGTCGTCATCGACGTGACCTCGCACGCGCACATCTTCGGCCGCCCGCACGGCGCGCATTACTACGAGAAGATCATCCAGAAGGCGGTGAGGAATCGCGACATCTGGGTCGCGACGCGGCTCGATATCGCGGAGTTCGTTCTCGCGCGCCAGTAGCCCAAGGGAGGAGCACATGGACCAGCCAGGCAGGATCGAGTACCGGGTCGTCGAGGGGTGGGAGCAGTTGCCCAAGGGCTACGCGCATCGCGACGTGGCGGGGGTCGCGGTGGATGGGGAGGACCGCGTCTACCTGATCTGCCGCGGCGACCATCCCGTCATCGTCTACGATCGCAAAGGGAAATTCCTCCGTTCGTGGGGCGAGGGCGATTTCAGCTACCGCACGCACGGCATCTATGTCGCGCCCAACGGCACGCTGTTCTGCACCGACGACGGCCAGCACACCGTTCGCCAGTTCACGCCCGAGGGAAGGTTGCTGATGACGCTCGGCACGAAGAACACGCCGTCCGACACCGGCTACAACGGCAAGGACCTCGGCACGATCAAGCGCGGCGCCGGGCCCTTCAACCGGCCGACCAACGTCGCGATCGGTCCCAAGGGCGACATCTATATTTCCGACGGATATGGCAACGCCCGCGTCCACGTGTTCTCGCCCACCGGCCAGTTGAAGCGCTCGTGGGGCGAGCCCGGCGGCGGCCCCGGCCAGTTTCACTTGCCGCACGGCATCGCGTGCTCGGCCGACGGGCGCGTGTGGGTCTGCGACCGGGAAGCCGACCGCATCCAGATTTTCAGCCCGGATGGCGAGTACCTGAGCGAGTGGAAGGACACGCAGCGCCCGACGCACCTCACCTTTGACTTGCAGGGGCGCGTCTACGTGACCGAACTCGCGTGGCACGAGGGCGACCATTCGTACAGCCTTGGCGACATCAAGAAGTTCCGTCAGGCCCGGATGAGCGTCTTCGACAAGACCGGGAAAGTCCTCGCCCGCTGGGGCACGCCCCAGGTCACGGCTCCCGGAAGCTTCGCGGCGCCGCACGGGCTCGCGCTCGACTCGCGGGGGGACCTCTACGTGAGCGAAGTGACGTGGACTTTCGCGGTCAGCCGCGGCCGCGCGCCCGCGGATTGCCACACGTTCCAGAAGTTCTCGCTCAAGGCCGCGTGAGCGGCCCGGACCGATCGGGGGAACGCATCATGAGACGGGAAATTGGAACGCTGCTCGTCGCGCTTGCCTGCGCCATTCCCGCGTGCCGCGCTTTGGCCGAGTATCCGGAGCGGCCGATCCGGTTTCTCGTCGGTGTCGTTCCGGGTGGGGCGACGGATATCCTGGCCCGTACGCTTGGTCCGAGGCTTTCCGAGCGGCTGCGCCAGCAGGTCGTCGTGGACAATCGCCCCGGCGCCAATCAGACCCTCGCGGCGGAGATGACCGCGCGCGCGGCGCCCGACGGGCACACCATCATCATCGTCCCCTCGGGATACGCGATCAACCCATCCATCTACCGGCTGCGCTTCGACCCGCTCAAGGACCTGTCCGCCATCGGGCTGGTGGCGATGGTGCCGAACGTGCTGGTCGTCCATCCCTCGGTGCCGGCGCGATCGGTCAAGGATTTCGTCGCGCTCGCCCGCGCCAAGCCCGGCGAGTTCAATTTCGGCTCCTCTGGCGTGGGCTCTCCCAGCCACCTGGCCGGTGAGCTGTTCCAGATGCAAACCCAGGTCAAGCTCACTCACGTTCCGTACAAGGGGCAGGGCCAGGCGATGATCGACCTGCTGGGCGGGCACCTGAAGCTTGCCTTTCCCTCGATCCCGGCTTCGATCGCCCACATCAAGGCCGGCAGGATGATCGCATTGGGGGTCACGCCGCAGCAGCGCTCGTCCGCGCTGCCCGACGTGCCGACGCTCGATCAGGCCGGGGTTCCCGGTTACGAGGTGAGCGGCTGGTATGGCGTGCTCGGGCCGGCCCGGATGCCGAAGCCCGTCGTCGCCCGATTGAACGGCGAGTTCAGGACGATGCTGGCCGATCCGGTGATGCGCGAGATGCTGTCGCGTGAAGGAGCCGATCCGCTGTCGAGCTCGCCGGAGGAATTCGCCAAAGTCATCGCCATCGACATCGTCAAGTGGGCTAAGGTAGTCAAGGCGATCGGCGTCAAGCTCGAGTGACGACGGACTGCGCCCGGGGATGCGGCGGCCGGGAGAGCGCATCGGGCGCCTCGAACGGCCGGTGCCCTTCCACCTGCGCCGCGTAGAGGACGCGCCGGCTGCCCGGGTCGAAAGGTTCGCGCCGGTGCAGCGTCGCGCGATTGTCCCAGACCACCACGTCGCCTGGCACCCAGCGGTGCTCGTACCAGAAGCGCGGCTGCGTGCAGTGCGCCCACAGCTCGTTCAGCAGCGCCTCGGATTCCTCGAGCGGCAAGCCGTTGACGTACGAGCCGTGACGCCGGCCGAGGAAGATCATGTTGTGGCCGGTCTCGGGATGCGTGGAGATGATCGGATGGCTCGGTCCGGGCACGGAGCGGATGTCCATGTCGGGCGACATGCCCGGGCGGATCTTCATCGCCGTGTCCACGATATCGGCCTGCTTGATGGTCAGGCCCGATACGCGCCGCTTCATGGCCTCCGGGAGCGCGTCGTAGGCGGCGTAGCAGTTGAGGAAGAAGGTGTTGCCGCCCAGCTCCCGCGGCGGCAGCTCCATGGCGACCAGCATGCGCGCCGCGGTCGGCCGCTCCTTGAACGAGAAGTCGGAGTGCCACACGACCTCGCCGTCGCCGAGTATGCCGACGGGCTTCCCGTCCTGCTTCACGTTGGAGACGACCGTGACCTCGGGCGGGAGGTTGAGCAGCAGGGTGCCGGCGCGCTCGTCGAGGCTGCGCTGGTGCAGTTTCCCTGACGTGACCGGCGTGCCGAAATGGCGCACCAGCCGCACGAGATCCTCCGCCGCCAGCGACTGGCCTCGGAACACCAGCAGGACGTTCTCGAGCCAGGCCGCGTGAAGCCGCTTGAACGTCGGCTCGTCCAGCTCGCGCAGGTCGAGGCCATAGACCTCCGCGCCGAGCGCGGCCTTCATCGGTATGACTCGAAATCCCGTCCGTGCTGTGTGGGTCGCCGTCACTGGAGCGCTCTTACCGGTCAAGGTTGCGGGTGACGTCGTCGAAGAGTTCATCCACCTTGAAGCGTCTCGGAATGAGGCGCTGCTGGTGGACGTAGTCGATCGCGACTTCGAGGTTGCGCCGGTTCGCTTCCAGGCCGAAGGGCGTCATGTCGAGCTCGCCCGGGGCGGGCGCCGGCGCGCGGCGCTTGGCTTCGCGCAGCAGCCGGTAGACTTCGCGCACGGCGTCCGGGTCGGATTGCGACAGCGTTTGCCGGACGACCACCATGTGGTTGATCTGGATCGCGCGGTTCTTCACGTGCCACTCGTGCGCCGCCTTGTCCGGATCGGGAATGAGCCGCTTCAGACGCGGATCCTCGAGCTTGGTGTCCCGCATCACCGCGGCATCCACTTCGCCGTCGAGCAGCATCTTGAGGAGCTCTTTACCCTCAGACGCGCGCTCGACCGTCGGCGGGTCCTTGAATTCCGCCACGTGCGGCTCCTCGAACGTCACCCAGCGCACGGAGTCGATGTTCACTCCGAAATCGTTGGCGAGGATGCCGCGCAGCCACATGCTGGTCGTAACCGAGTAGGAGCGGATTCCGACGCGCCGCCCGTTCAGGTCCCGCGGTCGCAGCTCGCCGCGTGCCGAGTTGTAGACGAGGAACGGGTGCTGGAACCGGCCGAGCACCACTGCCGGCAGCAGCACGTACGGCTTCCCGTGCGCCTTCGCCATCAGGTAGGTGACAATCGCAAGCTCCGAGACGTCGAACTCGAGATTGCGGACGGTGCGCTTGAACGCGCTCGCGACCTGCGGGACGTCGGCGAAATCGAAGGCGACGCGAGCCAAGGTCAGCTCGCCCCGCCGCAGCGCGCGCGTGGTGGGGTAATCCCCCAGCAGTGTTTTCAGTAGTCTCAAGCCCATCGGCTCTAGTCACTGGGGCGGGATGCCCGCCGTCTTGATCACCTTCGCCCACTTGGCGATTTCTGCTTCGAGATAACCGGCGAACTCGTCCGCGCCGCCTTGCGCGGGCTCGATCCCCAGGGCGAGCAGCCGCTCCTTCAGGTCCGGGGCCGCCAGCGCCTTCACGCTCTCGTCGCTCAATCGGATGATAACCGGCCGCGGCGCCGCCGCCGGCGCGAGCATCCCGTACCACGAGGTCGCATCGTAGCCGGGGAGCCCGGCTTCGGCCAGCGTCGGCACCTCGGGGAGGACCGCGCTGCGGCGCGTTCCCGAGACGGCGATCGCGCGCAAATCGTCCCTGCTGGAGCTGGGCCATCACGGCGGCAGGCGAACTGAACATCAGCGGCGCTTCGCCAGTCATGACCCCGATCAAGGCCTGGGAGCTGCCCTTGTACGGCACGTGGACCAGGTCCACTTTCGTCATCGAGACGAACAGCGCCATCCCGAGGTGCGTCATGCTGCCGACTCCCGCGCTGCCGTAGTTGAGCATTCCCGGGTTGCGCCGGGCGAGCGCGATCAGCTCCCTGGCCGATTTCATCGGCAGGGAAGGATGAGCGACCATGACCAGCGGGCCGTATCCCACCAGCGTTACGGCCGCGAGGTCCTTGCGCACGTCGAAACCGAGCTTGGCGAAGAGGGACGGCATCGCGACGGTCGCGTTTGCGAAGAGCAGCGTGTAGCCGTCGGGCGCGCTGCGGGCGACGGACTCGGAGGCCAGCGTGCTCGCCGCGCCGGGCCGGTTTTCGACGACGACCTGCTGCCCGAGCGGCCCCGAGAGCTTCTGCGCGAGCGCCCGGGCGGAGATGTCGGTCGCCCCGCCGGCGGTGAAGCCGACCACGAGGCGGACGGTGCGTGCCGGGTACGGCTGCGCGGCGCTCCCGCCGGAAAGGAGCAGGCTTCCCGCAAACGCGAGAGGTACCGCGACCGGCTTCATGTCCGCACCCGCCATAGGGAAGTACCCGCCTTGTAGGACGGGGATATTACCGGAACGGGCGCAGGTGACGAACCCGCGGATTCTGAAGGCGGAGTGATTTACTTCGTCGTGCTGCGGCGTCCGGGCACCGGGAGCTTGCGCGGCTGCGCCGGCTTGAGGGGCCCCCAGACGCGGCTGTAGTAGGTGTCGGCGAGCTGCAGCGCGGCCACCGGGTTGTGGCCGAGCACGCGGTCCTTCGCGACCAGCACCGTCGTCAGCCCTTTCGCGTGCCGGAAGAACAGGCTGTCGTGGCCGATGCACAATCCCAGTACGACATTGAGTTCGCACCCGTGCTGGTTGAGCAGCTCGGCCTGGCACACCGGGTTGCACAGCGCCTCGAATTGCCCGGGACGGACCTTTTCATGATCCGCAATGCCGAGATCCTCCTTCGGGATGCTGCCGGTCTTGCAGGCGGCCGACACCACCTCGAAGCCGTGGCTTTCCAGGATGCCGCTCAGCACGTAGGCGTGGTCGACGAAGCTGATGCAGTTGGCGATGCCGATCCTGCGGTAGCCCATGCGCTTCGCGAACTGGACGATTTCCTCGACCCGGGTCCACTTGCAGTAGCCCTCGGATTCCACGAGCGCGGATTCCCGCGAGATCTTGCGGATTTCCGGGTCGTCGTAGAGCGCAGCCGCGGCGGATTGGGTTTCGGGGTCGACCTTGGTCGGGCAGAACCCGGGTCCGCGCTCGGCATCCTCTCCCTGGCGGCAGGCCCGGACGGTCGGGGGACAGTACGCGCAAGCGGGGTCTTCGTATTTCATGGTGGCTCCTCGCACTGCTGGTGCTGGGGCGAGAAACCACTATAAAGGCAACCCGGCGGCCGACGTTTGTCCTGGATCAAGTCATTTGACCTCGACCATCCCCACGAAGTTGACCGTGCTGTTGACCATTACGGGGTTACCGTCGGGGGTGACGTCCATCTTGCGCACGATGTAGCCGCCGGAGGGGATCAGCCACGACTGGAACTGCTCGGACTTCGGGTCGAAGCGCACGATCGTGTTCGGTTTGGCGCCGGATTCGTTGTACCAGACCGCGCCCTTCGTGAAGACGATGCCGTAGGGCGCGGACCGCGGCCCGCTCGGTGACGGCCATTCGCTTCACTGCGCCGGTCGCGGGATCGAGCCGGCCGAGGTAGCCGCGCGCGAAGTCCGCGTACCAGACGATGTCGTCGCCGTCGATGGCGATGCGCCGCGGGCGCGCCTTCGCGTCCGGCAGCGCGTACTCGCGCACCGCGAGCGTCGAGGGATCGATGGCCGCGATCTTGTTCGTGCCGAACAGCGCCACGAACGGAATGCCCTTCGAATTGACGATAATGCCGTAGGGGCGGGAGCGCGGCGTCGGCGACGGGATGAGCTTGATCTCGCCATTGCGCGGGTCGAGCCGCGCCATCAGGTTCGACTGCTGCAGCGTGAACCACAGGATGCCGCTCCGATCGAAATGCAGCGAATGTGGATCCTTCGCGCTCGGATCGGGCATGGGGTACTCGGTGACCTCGCCGGTCTTCGGATCGAGCTTGCCGATGACCGAGCTGTGATTGCCCGTGAACCAGATGTTGCCGTCCCGATCCTCGACCAGGCCGTGCGGCGCGGTCTGCGGCTTGACCGGGTATTCGCGGATCTGCCCGGTCTTCGGGTCCAGGTGCCCGAGCTTATTGGAGAGCTGCCCGGTGTACCAGATGGAGCCGTCGCGCGCGGCGAGGGGGTCGTGCGGGCGTGAGCCGGGCGTCGGCACCTGCCATTCGCGGATGTTGACCTGCACCGGGCCGGGGATGATTTTCGCCACCGGCATCGGCCGCTCGGGGAAGTTCTTCGACAGGTAGTCGATCATCGGTATGACTTGGTCCGCCGGGAATTGGCACACCGAAGTTCATCATCATTCGAACGGTGGTGTGCCAGTACGCCTGCGGGTAGCCGGACGCGGCGACGCGGGCGAGACCGTGACAGCCGCTGCAGTAGGTCTCGACGGTCTCCTTGCCCGGGCCTTCAGGCAGCTTCACCGGTTTTTGCTGGCCGTGCGCGGGCAAAACCGGCCAAAGCAGAATCGCGGTCAATACGGGAAGAAGCGTCTTGGCAGGCATAGAAACCTCCATTTCGGCGCGAGTATAGCCGCAATGCGCTGCTGATGATGCGCCGCCGCGGGGCTCGCCGCTGCCTACGCCGCCCGGAGCTCGCCCGGCGCGGCGCCACTCAGCAGCCGCACTTCGCGCCGCGGCGGGGGGATGACGATGCCGCGCGCGCGGAACGTCTCGACGATGGATTTGCTGATCTCGCCGCCGACCGCGCCGTAGTCGGAGATGCTCGCCCACGGGTAGACGCCGACATTCACGGATGAGTCGGCCAGGAGGGCCACCTGCGTCACGGGCGCGGGGTCCTTCAGCACCCGGGAATTCGCCTTCAGCACCTCGCGGATCGCCGCAAGAACCCCATTGAGATCGGTGTCGTAGGCCACGCGGACCTCGACCTGCGCCTGCCGGATCTGCCCGTAGTTGTGCAGGATCTCGCCCACGACCTTGCGGTTGGGAATGACCACCCGCGAGCGGTCCGGGTGCGTCAACGTCGTGCTGGCGAGGCTGATTTCCGCAACCTGGCCTTCCTCCTTGACGATGGAAATGTACTCGCCGACGCGGAACGGCCGGGTCAGGATGATGGTCAGGCCGGCGACCAGGTTGGAGAGCACGCCTTGCATGGCGAGGGCGACGCCCGCGCCCGCCACGCCCAGGCCCGCGATGAGCGGGAGCAGTTCCACTCCCAGGTTCTGCAGCGCCATGATCGCGAACACGAGCAGCACCAGCACCCGCACGATGTTCAGCATGAGCTGACGCACCGGCGGCTCGAACTCGAACGGCCGCATCGCGCGCCCGGTCACCCCGGCTATCCAGCGCGCGACGTAGAAGCCGGCCACCATGATGATGATCGCGACCAGCAGTTTCGGGCCGAACCTCATTCCGAGGTCGATGGCCATGCTCTTCACCTGATCCAGTGCTGCGAGATTGGGGTCCATGGGAGATCCTTTCCGGTTAGGTCCAACGGCGTGCATTCTATCCGCACCGCCGGGGCGCGCTGCGGCCCGCCCATGGAACGCTTGAGCCAGATCAAGACCGGATCCACGGGACGTGGGCGCTCGAGGCGGTGTCGAGCGCGTCGCCGGCCAGCGCGCCAATGGAACCTGGGACACGGTGAAATGGCTGGTCGAGAAGACCCACGCGCACGTTCACGGTGAAATACTGGTTGCGGACAGCGCGGAAGCGCGCAAACTTCTGCGCAGCCTCGGGTCCGCGCCGGTGCGTGTCAGGGGCGACCGGTTCCGGGCTGCGCCGCGCGTCAACATTCCCGAAAGCGAGAAGCCGACGCCGAGGCAGCGACGCGCGTGGCGGCGCAGGCGGAGGGAATGAAACGCGCGTTGCCCGTGCAGACCCGGAACGAAAACCAGGCGAGGACTCAGTGCTTGGGCTTGATACAGCCGGCGAATGATTGGACCGCAATCCTCCCATCGCGCACGACGAACGTGTCCGTGACGAGTTCGTACACGTTGTCGGCGGTCTCTGCCGACCACAGGATGTATCCATGGTCGCCCTCGACCGACAGGTGTTTCAGGTTGAACGCTGCACCCGGCTTTCCAAATTCCGCGAGCATCGCCTGGAACAACGGTCGGATTGCGCCGACGCCCCTCAAGGGACCCTCCGGCGTGAACAGTACGGCGTCCGGCGCATAATCAGACAGGATGCCTCCGAGGTCACGCGCGCCAAAGCATTTCAGGTGGTTGTCGATCACGTCCCGGGTTGAGCGCTTTGTCATGACGAGCCTCAACGCTTGGTAATGACGACTTCCAGATACTCGCCCGGAACGACCAGCGACGCGGATCCCGCCGTGTTGAGCCGGTTGAGCAGCGCCGCAATGTCCTGAGCGAGCGCCGCTTGCCGTGCGGGGTCGAGCGCCGCGAACGCCTTGTGCGTCGGCCCGTAGTAGTCGCGGAAGATCTGCAGCCAGTGCGCCACCGAGTGATAGCGGAAGTTGAAGTTCCTGCGCTCGGCGCGGATGTCCGTGGCCTGGGCGCCGAACAGGTCGGCGATGTGCGCCTCGGTGCCCCACAGCGCGGGCGATTTCAGGCCCTCGGGCGCCGGCAGGTAGGCGCCAATGACCTTGAACAACTGCCCGATGAAGCCTTCCGGGGTCCAGTTGGCGAGCCCGATGCGGCCGCCGGCGCGCACCACGCGCAGCATCTCGCGCGCGGGCCGCGTGTGGTCGGGAGTGAACATCGCGCCGAACGTGGAGAGCACCACGTCGTAGGTTCCGTCAGCGAATGGCAGGTCTTCCGCGTCCGCCACCTGGAATTGGACGTCCAGTCCCTCGGCCTTCGCCCGCGCTGCCCCTTTGTCGAGCAGGTGCGGCACGTAATCGGTGGAGGTCACCCGCGCGAAGCGGCGGGCGGCCGCCAGGGTGGCGTTGCCGTTGCCGGCTGCGACGTCCAGCACGCGCTCGCCGGCGCGCACGTCGGCCGCCTCCGCCAGCGACTCGCCGACGATCTGCAGCGTCGTGCCGATGACCGCGAAGTCGCCGCTCGCCCAGGTGGCCTGCTGGCGTTGCTTGATCGCGTTGAAATCAACCCCGGGTTTCATGACAGTCGGCGCCTTCGCCGGGGCGGCTGGTGCGCGAACTTCCAGTTCAAGACTCATGTGCGTGCTCCTGGTTATGGTTGCCCGGGGCTTCCGGCCCCGGAACGGTGGATCCGCAAACGCGGTTTCCATGCGCTCGTTTCGTGAGCGGCAGTATCGCGGGAGACGGCCGGCGGGTGTTGATCGTGCGTCCGGCATTTTTGCGCGGGACTCCGGACTTCCGGATCGCGCGGCCGGATCGCAGGAGGGCTACAGATTCCAGCGGTACGGGTAGTCCATCTGGGTCGCAATTCGGTCACGCGCATCCGAACCCGCCAGTCTCTGCACCAGGTGCAGGCCCATATCGATGGCAGATGAAACGCCGCGTGCGGTAACGATGTCCCCTTCGTCGACTACCCGTTCGCGCACGACCACGCGACAATAGGGCTCGAGCTCCTCATAGGCGCTGGGATGTGTTGTCGCACGCCGGCCTTGAAGAAACCCTGCGGCTCCCAGCAGCAGAGCGCCGGTGCAGACCGAAACCTTCAGTGGCACTGACCGGGCCGCTTTGAGCCAGTCGATGAACGCACGGTCATGCTGCAGGTCCCGGGTGCCGAAGCCGCCGGGCACAAAAAGCATGTCGTAGGAATCGAGGCGCTCGTTTACCGCGTCCGCTTCGATACGCAGGCCCCGATCATCGACGACGCGCCGCGTCGGTGCGCAGATGCGCCATTCGAAATCGTCGATGATCTTCATGGATTTCAGGCGCGTCATGGGGTCGTAGAATCCGATGAAATCCAGAGACGTCATGCGGTCGAATACGACGAAAGCGGCTTTCATACATTGGCCCTCTCTACCTGGAGTGCGCCCCAACGTGAGCCGTGTTGGTGGCGTTGTGAGCCGTCACTCGCGCGCTACCGTTTCTCGGGCGGTATGGTTCTGATCGAAGCTGAGAACGCCGCGTGAGCTGCCGGCTCGACCGGTCTATGCCTGACCCGGGTGCTCGCTGGATCCTTGCCGAGGAAGTTGTCGCCTTTCCAGTTCCTCGACGGCCTGATCGGCCTGGGAACAAAACCACCGCCGCAGTTCGGGCAGACGTTTCCCAGGACATTCTCGACACACGTCGCGCAAAACGTGCACTCGTAGCTGCAGATGCGCGCTTCGAGCGAGTCGGGTGGCAGAGCCTTGTTGCAATGCTCGCACGTGGGCCTGAGCTCCAGCATGGTGCGCTCCTCGCCGCGTCACGGTCTCTCAGGCCGGGATGATATTCTGGTTCACGCTGAACAGGTTGGCCGGGTCGTAGGTGCGCTTCACCTGGGCGAGGCGATCGTAGTTCGGACCATAGGCGCTGCGCACGCGCTCACCCTCATCGGCAGTGAGAAAATTGACGTAGACGCCGCCGCTGGCGTACGGCGCCGAGGCCTTGAAGAAATCGCGCGCCCAGCCGATGCCGCGCTCGTCGTCAGAGGGGTCATCCCAGCGGCCGTGGACGTTCATGACGAAACGGGTGTCGCGGTGGGCGTACGCCGCGGCGCCGGGCGCCGGCCGGGTGGTGGCGCCGCCGAGGGCAGCCAGGAAGATCTCGCACTGGGCCGACGGCAGCTTCCCGGCGTACTCGATGACGGCTTCGAACAGCCTGTCGTCGAGCACCGAGAAATTGTGGGACTTCCAGTAGTTGCGTGCCCCGGCCGTTAGGAGCGGGTCGAAGGCCTGCTGCCAAGCCGCGTAGGGCTGCACGCCCACGTGCTCGCCGACAACGGTGCCGAACTTGCGCAGCGGTGCGATGAGCGGCTCGCCCTGAACCGGATCTCCCGCGTAAAAAACCGCGAGCGCGATGATCTCCTTGCCGTGCATCTTCTCCGGGAGAAACGGCAGGGGAGGGGCCCGGCGCACGACGGCCCACACGGTGAGCTCGTCCGGCGCCGTCGCCATGAATTCGCGATACCGCCGCAACACCAGCTTCGCCTGAGAAAGCGGGTAGACGATGAGCCCGCTCAGCACATTCGGGCCGACGGCGTGGAGCCTGAATTCGAAGCGGGTGATGACGCCGAAATTGCCGCCGCCACCCCGGATGGCCCAGAAGAGGTCGGGATGCTCCGTCGCACTGACGCGCACCACCTCGCCGGCTGCGGTCACGACCTCGGCGGATTCGAGGTTATCGATGGTCATGCCGTACTTGCGGCTGAGCCAGCCGAACCCGCCGCCGAGCGTCAGGCCGGCAATGCCGGTGGTGGAGTTGATGCCTACCGGCGTGGCGAGGCCGTGGGCCTGCGTGGCAGCGTCGAGGTCTGCGAGCGTGGCGCCGGCCTCGATGG
This sequence comes from uncultured beta proteobacterium, assembly GCA_963699525.1. GTDB lineage: Bacteria > Pseudomonadota > Gammaproteobacteria > Burkholderiales > SG8-41 > SG8-41. Next base: position 102,194 of record CAVOUI010000012.1, read on the forward strand.
TGACGCGGCGCGAGCCCGGGTCGACGTCGGCGGCCTTCATCTGCGACAGGTCGATCACGATACCGTCGTCGCACACGGCATTGCCGGCGATGTTGTGCCCGCCACCGCGCACGGCGAGCGGGAGTCCATTGTCCCGAGCGAAGTTGACCGCGCGGACGACGTCCGACGTGGAGGCACAGCGGACGATGAGCGCGGGGTGCTTGTCGATCATTGCATTCCAAATCTTGCGCGCGGCTTCATAGGCACCGTCGTGCGGAAGAACAACGTGCCCGTTGAGGGCCCGTTTCAACTCTTCAATTCTGGCGGCGAGTTGCCGCGGCGGCGCGGCCTTGACAGCAGTAATCGACATGTTTGTTCCTCTATATGTGGTGGTTGTCCGGAGCCCCGGCCCGAACCGGCGCCATCGCGAGCGACGTGTCCGCGTGCCTGTTTTCGGGAACGGCAGTATTGCGGAGTCCGGGTGACGCGAGTTGATCGAGCGTCCGGCGTTTTTGCGCGTGACCCCGGACTTCCGGATAATTCGCGGTATGGACGCCCTTTCCGATGCACTCCGAGTGCTGCGGCTGACCGGCGCGGTGTTCCTCGACGCGGAATTCACCGCGCCCTGGTGCGTCGTCTCCCAGTCCGGCCATTCGACTTCGCCGGTCTTGTCCGGCGGGGCCAACATCGTGTTCTTTCACGTGCTCACCGAGGGGCGCTGCAAGGCGCGGCTCGTGACCGGCGGGGAGACGCTGGAATTCGCGGCGGGTGACCTGGTCATGCTGCCGCGCGACGACACGCATCTTCTCGGCAGCGATCTGCACCTGGCGCCGACGCTGGCCGATACCCTGGTGCAACCTGCGGCGGACGGCGAGTTGATGCGCATCGAGCACGGCGGCGGCGGCGAGAGGACCCGCTTCGTCTGCGGTTTTCTCCGCTGCGACCAGCGCCTGTGCGGGCCGATGCTGGAGACGCTGCCGCGGCTCCTGCGCGTGCCGCTGGGCGACGGCCCCGCCACCGCCTGGCTGACGAGCTTGCTCCACGCGGGAACACGGGAAACCTCCGCACCCCGGCCCGGCGGGGAGACCGTGCTCGCGAAGCTCTCGGAGCTGCTCTTCGTCGAGGCGTTGCGCCGCTACATCGAGTTACTGCCTGATCAGCAGACCGGATGGCTCGCCGGCTTGCGCGACCGTTTCGTGGGCCGCGCGCTCGCGCTGATGCACGAGCGCCCCGAGCGCGACTGGACGGTGGAGGAGCTTGCCGCGGCCGTCGGCCTGTCGCGCTCAGCGCTCGCTCAGCGGTTCACCGATTTCATCGGGCAGCCGCCGATGCAGTACTTGACGCGCTGGCGGCTCACCATCGCCGCGCAGAGGCTGCGCAGCGAGAAGGCGAGCCTCGCGCGCATCGCGGAGGACAGCGGCTACGATTCGGAAGCGGCGTTCAACCGCGCCTTCAAACGCGCGCTCGGCACCACGCCGGCGGCGTGGCGCAGGGGCGGCCGCGCGGGACACGCGTCACGCGTCGCCCATCACTAATCGCTACTTTCGTAACCGATACCACGGATGCGGCTGCCCCGGCAGCTTGACTCGCAGGGTGTAGACCGAGGTATACGCGCAGCAGAAGAGCGTCCGCAGGTCCGGGCCGCCGAACGCAAAGTTCACCGCCTGCTCGGGGAAGCGGATGATCCCGATGCGCTTTCCGCCGGGGGTGAAGACCCAGATGCCGCCCGGCCCGGTGCAGTAGACGCGCCCCTGCGAGTCGACCTTCAGCCCGTCGGGGATGCCGCGCTCCGTGCCCTCGTTCATGTCGGCGAAGATGCGCCGGCCCGTCATGGTTGCCCGCGGCGTCGAGCTCGATTGCGTGGATGTATTTCGAGGAGCGGGTATTGGCGACGTAGAGCGTGCGCTCGTCCGGCGAGAACGCGAGGCCGTTCGGATACTCGCAGTGCGCCGCGACACTCACGGCGCCATCGGGCGCGACGCGATAGACGCAGGCGCCGTCCCAGAGATTGTCGATGCCGGCCGGGCCGGGTATTTCCCGCTCGGCGTAGGGCACGCGCTTGTCCGGGTCGGTGAAATAGAGGCTGCCGTCGGAGCGGCACACCACGTCGTTCGGGCGGTTGAAGCGCCCGCCCTGGTAGCGATCGGCCACGATGACGACCTTGCCGTCGGGTCCGGTGCGCGTGACCTTGCGGCCGTCGCCCTCGCACACGATGAGGTTGCCCTTCAGGTCGAACGTGGTGCCGTTGCCCCCCTCCGTTTTGCGGACGAGGTCGGGTGCTTGCCCGGGGCGGATCCGGTGCAGGTGATTGCGCCGGAGATCCACGAAGTACCAGTAGCCGTCCGGGTGCCACAGCGGCCCTTCCGTGAAAATGAACCCCGTCGCGAGGCGCTCGGCTTCGACGGTCTCCAGGACATCGGGAAGATAGTTCGCGGCAGACATGCGGATTCCTTTCTCGGGAGAGGGGAGTTTATCGGTTCGCCCGATTTCTCGCTGGCCCCGTCCGGCGGATCGAGGTAGATTCTGGGGCCGTGAAGCGCGTGGCCGCTGGAAACACTTGATCGGTCACCGCGGGCGGACCGGATGAGCGAAGCGGAAGCGGGACAGGTGCGCGAGACGGTGGCCGCCGTCTACCGGTCGGAGTCGCGTCGCGTCTTCGCCACTCTCATCCGCCTGCTCGGCGACTTCGATCTCGCGGAGGAGGCGCTGCACGAGGCCTTCCGGGCGGCGCTCGAGCAGTGGCCGCGCGAGGGCATCCCCGCGAATCCCCGCGCGTGGCTCGTGTCGGCCGGCCGCTTCAAGGCGATCGACGGAATCCGCCGCAACGCGCGGTTCGATCCGCTCGACGAGGACGCCGAGAACATTGCGGGGAATGACGATCCGGAGTCGTGGGCGGCTGACGAAATCGAGGACGACCGGCTGCGGCTGATCTTCACCTGCTGCCACCCGGCCCTCCCGCCGGACGCCCAGGTGGCGCTGACGCTGCGCGAGGTGTGCGGCCTAACGACCGAGGAGATCGCGCACGCCTTTCTCACTGCCGCGCCGACCCTTGCACAGCGCATCGTGCGCGCGAAGGGAAAGATCCGCGACGCGAAGATTCCCTACCAGGTCCCGGCGCAGGCGGACCTGCCGGAGCGGCTGGACAGCGTGCTGCGCGTGATCTACCTGGTGTTCAATGAGGGCTATTCCGCATCGTCGGGAGCGACGCTCACGCGGCACGACCTGTCGGGCGAGGCGATTCGCCTTGCGCGGCTGCTGGTCGAGCTGCTGCCGGAGCCCGAGGCAATCGGGCTGCTCGCGCTGATGCTGCTCCACGAATCGCGCCGTGCCGCGCGCGCCTCAGCGACGGGCGACCTGATCCTGCTGGAGGAGCAGAACCGCACGCTTTGGGACCGGGACATGATTGCCGAAGGCACGGCGCTGGTGGAAAGGGCGCTTGCAACACGCCGCATGGGTCCGTATACGCTGCAGGCGGCGATCTCCGCGGTGCACGCCGGGGCGACTCGGGCGGACGCGACGGATTGGGCGCAGATCGTGGGCCTGTACGACGTGCTGGCGCGAGTCGAGCCCTCGCCGGTCGTCGAACTCAATCGCGCGGTGGCGGTCGCAATGCGCGACGGTCCCGAGCCCGGCCTCGCGCTGATCGACGCGATCCTCACGCGCGGGGAGCTCGCGGACTATCGCCTCGCGCACGCGGCGCGGGCGGATCTGTGCCGACGGCTCGGGAGGACGGCCGAGGCCAGGGCTTCCTACGAACGCGCGCTCGCGTTGACGCACGGCGAGCCGGAACGGCGCTTCCTCCAGGGCCGGTTGGTTGAACTTAAGAAATAATTCGGCAGTCTGTCGAATCTGCCGGCCCCTCAACGACTAGGGAGCAGGAGCAAACCTAAGCTGAGGAGAAAAACGTATGCGATTCATGATCTTGGTGAAAGCGACGCGGGACACAGAGGCGGGCCGGTTCCCGCGGGACAAGGAGCAGCTGTTCGCCGACATGGCTGCGTACCATGAGGAGCTGCAGAAAGCCGGTGCGCTGCTCGACGGGTCGGGGCTGCAGCCAAGCGCCAAGGGCTGGCGGGTGAAATACTCGGGCGAGAAGCGTACTTTCGTGGACGGACCCTTCGCGGAGACCAAGGAGCTTGTCGCGGGCTACACGCTGATTCAGGTGAAGTCGCTGCAGGAAGCGATCGAGTGGACCAAGCGCTTTCCCAACCCCGCCGGACGGAACGGCAAAGCCGAGATCGAGGCGCGCCAGCTTTACGAGCTGGAGGATTTCGAGCCCGTGCTCGGCAAGGACTCGGATGCGATTGAACGCTTCCGCGAGATGGGCATCGGGACGAAGTAATAGGGATCGGTACGGGGAGCACGACGCCATGCAGAAAATCACGCCTTTCCTGTGGTTCGACAGCCAGGCGGAAGAGGCCGTGAACTTCTATGTCTCGATCTTCAAGAATTCGAAGATTGCTGCAAATGTCCAGGATTGACATTGGTGCCCTGCAGCGGGCGCTCGCCGGCAATTGAATCAGAAAAAGAGAGGGCCCATGCTCAAGATTCTCGGTATCGCCGTCGCCATCGCCGTTGCCATCGCCGTTGCCAGCGTGCTCCTGTACGCCGCAAACAAGCCCGATGCCTTCCGTGTCGAGCGCGAGACGAGCATCCAGGCGCCGCCGGAAAGGGTCTTTCCGCTCATCAATGACCTGCGCGCATTCAACGCGTGGAATCCCTTCGAGAAGAAGGATCCGAACCTCAAGGGGCATTACAGCGGCCCCTCAAGCGGTCGCGGCGCGGCGTATGCTTTCGATGGAAACAAGGACGTGGGCAAGGGCAGCATCGAGATCCTGGAGTCTTCGCCTCCATCGAAGGTCACGATGAGGCTCGCCATGGTCGAGCCGTTCAAGGTCCGGAATACGGTCGAATTCACGCTCGTTCCCGCCGGCGGCGCGACCCACGTGACTTGGGCCATGCAGGGACCGGCGCCGTTCATCGCGAAAGTCATCCACATGTTCATCGACATGGACCGGATGATCGGCAAGGACTTCGAAGCCGGCCTCGCCAGCCTCAAGGCGATGGCCGAGAAGTAGTTGTCCCGAATTTCACGTCAGGAGAGCGCAGATGTCCAAGGTCAATCCGGTCCCCGACGGGATGCACACCGTCACGCCGCACCTGGTTTGCGCCGGCGCGGCCGACGCGATCGAGTTCTACAAGAAAGCGTTCAACGCCGTGGAGGAAGGACGATTGCCCGGTCCGCAGGGGCGGATCATGCACGCGATGATCCGCATCGAGGGCTCGGCCGTGATGCTGGTCGACGAAATGCCCGAGTGGGGCGCGCTCGGCCCGAAGTCCCTCAAGGGCTCGCCGGTCACGATCCACCTCTACGTCGAGGATGTGGACGCGTTCGTCAAGCGCGCGGTCGCCGCGGGGGCGAAGGTCACGATGCCGGTGGCGGACCAGTTCTGGGGCGACCGTTACGGGAAGCTCGAGGACCCGTTCGGCCACCACTGGTCCGTCGCTACTCACCTGCGCGACGTGACCGAGCAAGAGATGCAGCAGGCCATGAAGAAGATGGGCGGCTGAACGGACGGGAGAACGGAATGAAGTACTTGTGCCTGATTTGCGCCGAGAAGGTGATGGAGCAGATGACCGAAGCCGACGCCGAGCGGCATTTCGAGGAGTATCGGACCTTTCATCGCGGACATCCGGGCGAGCGGCCACTACCTCGGGTGCAACCGGCTGCTGCCGCCCGACAGCGCGACCACGATTCGCGTGCGCCAGGGCAAGGTTGCGATCACCGACGGACCCTGGGTCGAGACCAAGGAGCAGCTCGGCGGCTATTTCCTGATCGAGGCGCGGGATCTCGACGAGGCGATTAAAGTAGCGGCGCGGATACCGGGCGCCTGGATCGGCTGCGTGGAGGTGCGACCGGTTGCGGAGGATGCACGGACGCTCGAAGTCCTCGGGCTTCCCGGCGGAAGCGCGGCGGCGCGCGCTGGGATAGCTGCGGAGAAACGCAGGTAAACGGGAATCTGAAAGGAACGAACGATGGCACGCAAATCGAGAAAGTCAGCAGCCCGCAGGCCGGGCGCAGGCCGCACCCTCCTCATGGTGGCGACGCGCAAGGGCGCGTGGCTGTATCACGGCGACGCGGCGCGGAAGACCTGGCGGGCGGACGGACCGCATTTCCTCGGCCACAACGTGAGCCACCTCGTGCTCGATCCGCGCGACGGGAAGACGTTGCTCGCCGCGGCGAAGACCGGTCATCTCGGGCCGACGATCTTCCGCTCCACCGACCTCGGGAAGAGCTGGAAGGAAGCCGCCCGGCCGCCGGCATTCGCCAAGGCCGCCGACGGCAAGGAAGGCCGCTCGGTGGATCACACCTTCTGGCTTGCGCCGGGCCGCGCGCAGGACCGCGACGTGTGGTACGCGGGCACCTCGCCGCAGGGCCTGTTCCGCTCGGCGGACGGCGGCGTCACATGGGAGCCGTTCTCGATCATCAACGACGACCCGCAGTTCCGTGAATGGATGGGCACCCAGCAGGACGGCACGCCGGACGGGCCGAAGCTGCACTCGATCATCGTGGACCCGCGCGACGGCCGGCACCTCTACATCGCGATGTCGGGCGGCGGCGTGCACGAGTCCACTGACGGCGGCCGCACCTGGAAGACGCTCATCAAGGGAATGGATGTCGTCGAGGGCTTCGGCTTCGACCCGGCCAAGCCCACTTTCCACGACCCGCACTGCGTGCGGCTCTGTCCCACCAACCCGGACCGCCTCTACCAGCAGAATCACTGCGGCATCTACCGGCTCGACCGTCCCTCCGACACCTGGGTGCGCATCGGCAAGAGCATGCCGAAGCAGGTCGGCGACATCGGCTTCCCGATGGTCGTGCACCCGCGCGACCCGGACACCGCGTGGGTATTCCCGATGGATGGCACGCAGGTTTGGCCGCGCACGAGCCCCGGCGGCAAGCCCGCGGCTTACGTCACGCGCAACGGTGGCACGACCTGGCAGCGGCTCGACGCCGGGCTGCCCAGGAGCCAGGCGTGGTGGACCGTAAAGCGCCAGTGCATGGCGGCGGATGCGTGCGATTCCGTCGCACTCTACGTCGGCAACAGTGGCGGGGAACTGTGGATGGGGCGCGACGAGGGCAAGCGCTGGTCCTGCATCGCGCAGCACCTGCCGGAGATCTACGCGGTCGAGACTGCGCAGCTGTAGCTATAAGTGCTGCACGATGAAAGTCCTGATTCCCAGCGCGCTGCGCTCCTACACCGAGCGCGGAGAAACCGAAGCGAGCGGCGCGACGCTCGCCGCGGTGCTGGTGGACCTGGAGCGCCACTACCCCGGGATCCGCTTCCGCATGATCGACGAGCAGGACCGGATCCGGCGCCACATCCGAATTTTCGTCAACGGCGAGCAGGCGCGCGACCTGACGCAGCCGCTCGACGCGAAAGACGAAGTCATCATCGTCCAGGCGCTCTCCGGCGGCTGAGACGGCAAGGAGGTTGCTCATGAAATATTTGCTGCTGTGCTGCTTCAATGAGAAGGGGTGGAATGCGATTCCGGAGCCGCAGCGCGACGCGATCATGCGGGATTACGGCGCGCTGATTGAGAGCCTCCACAAGAGCGGTCACCACCTGACCACCGGCAAGCTGCAGCCAACGGCGGCTGCCGCCACCGTTCGCAGCAGGAACGGCAAGCCGGTCGTGAGCGACGGGCCTTTCGCCGAAACCAAGGAACATCTCGGCGGCTACCACCTGATCGAATGCCGGGACCTGGACGAAGCGATCGCGATCGCGCAGCGCATCCCGACGCTTCCTTACGGCGGCGCAGTCGAAGTGCGCGCGCTCGAATACCTGAGAGGATTCACTATGAAATACGTATGCCTCGGATACATCGAGCCGGGCAAGTTCGAGAACATGTCCGAAAGCGAGCGTAATGCTTTCGTGGACGGATGCTTCACCTACGACGACGTGCTGCGCAAGAACGGGCATTTCACGGGCGGCGAGGCGCTCCAGCCCGCCAGCAGTGCCGTGACGCTGCGCCACCAGGGCGGCAAGGTAATCGTCACCGACGGCCCCTATGCCGAGACCAAGGAGCAGCTCGGCGGCATCCTCATCCTGGAGGCGAACGACCTCAATCACGCCATCCAGCTCATGTCGAAGCACCCGGGCGTGCGCGCGGGTCCCTTCGAGATCCGCCCCGCTGCGGACCTGGCCGGCATGATCCGCGACAGCGAACAGCGTCGCGCGAAGTAAAGGCCGTGCCGCCGATCATTTCCATCTCGAATCTCAACAAGACCTACGCCTCGGGCCTGCGGGCGCTGGAAAACGTCGACCTCGAGATCCGGAAAGGAGAGATCTTCGCGTTGCTCGGGCCCAACGGCGCGGGCAAGACCACGCTGATCAGCATCGTCTGCGGAATCGTCACGCCGAGTTCGGGGACCGTGCGGGTCGACGGCCGCGATATCCTGCGCGACTACCGTGAGACGCGCTCGAAGATCGGTCTGGTTCCACAGGAGCTGCACACCGACATGTTCGAGACGCCGTGGGGGACGGTCCGGTTCAGCCGCGGGCTGTTCGGGTGCCCGCCGAGCCCGGCGCACCTCGAGAAGGTGCTGCGGAGCCTATCGCTGTGGGAAAAGCGCGCCGACAAGATCATGACCTTATCGGGCGGCATGAAGCGGCGCGTGCTGATCGCGAAGGCGCTGGCGCACGAGCCGGAGATCCTGTTCCTCGACGAGCCCACGGCAGGCGTGGACGTGGAGCTGCGCCGGGACATGTGGGCGCTGGTGCGGGAGCTGCGCGCGAGCGGCGTCACCATCATCCTGACCACGCACTACATCGACGAGGCCGAGGAGATGGCTGATCGCATCGGCGTGATCAGCAAGGGGCGGCTGATCGTGGTCGAGGAGAAGGCCACGCTGATGAAGAAGCTCGGCAAGAAGCAGCTTACCCTTCACCTGCAGGAGCCGCTGAAGGAGATACCCACCGGGCTGAGCGAGTGGCGCCTCGCATTGAAGAACGGGGGCAGCGAGCTGGATTACACCTTCGACGCCGGCGAGTCCCGGGTCGGCATCGCCTCGCTGCTGCGGCGCATGGGCGAGCTCGGGATCGTCTACAAGGACCTCAATACCAGCCAGAGCTCGCTCGAGGACATCTTCGTCAGCCTGGTCAGCGAGCGCAAATGAGCACCGCGACGCGGGTCCCCGCATTCAACCGCCACGGAGTGCTCGCCATCTACCGGTTCGAGATGGCACGGTTCAGGCGCACGCTGTGGCAGAGCCTGGCGACACCGGTCATCATTACCTCGCTTTACTTCGTGGTGTTCGGGGCCGCAATCGGCTCGCGCATGGGCGAGGTGGACGCGGTGCCGTACGGCGCCTTCATCGTGCCCGGGCTGGTCATGCTGTCGATCTTCACCGAAAGCCTCAACAACGCGTCGTTCGGCATCTATCTTCCGCGCTTCACCGGCACCATTTACGAGGTGCTTTCCGCGCCGGTGTCGCCGGTCGAGATGGTCCTGGGATACGTCGGGGCGGCGGCGACCAAGTCGGTGCTGCTCGGCCTGGTCATCCTTGCAACTGCGAACGTGTTCGTGCCGCTGCAGATTGCGCACCCGGGATGGATGATCGCGTTCCTGGTCCTCACCGCGACCACATTCTGCCTGTTCGGCTTCATCATCGGGATCTGGGCCAACGGCTTCGAGCAGCTGCAGTTCATCCCGATGCTGGTCATCACGCCGCTCACCTTCCTCGGCGGCGCCTTCTACTCGATCGATATGCTCCCGCCGGCGTGGCGCACGTTCAGCCTCTTCAATCCCGTGGTCTACCTGATCAGCGGCTTCCGTTGGAGCTTCTATGGCACGGCGGACGTCGCAGTGGGGGTGAGCCTCGCCGCGACGCTGGGATTCTTCCTGATCTGTCTCGCAATGGTCATTTGGATCTTCAAGACCGGCTACCGGCTGAAGAGCTGACGGTCGGGCTCGGTGGGCGGGCCCTTGTTCGCGGATCGATAAAGTAATATACACGGGTCAGGGGGATTGCCATGAAGACATCGAAAATTGCCGGCGCTGCTTCACTCGCCGTCGCACTCGCGGGTATCGCCGGCGGGGCGCTCGGGCAGGAAAAGTGGCCATCGAAGCCGATACGCATGATCGTGCCGTTCACGGCGGGCTCGGCAAGCGACGTGCTCGGGCGCATCGTCGGTCAGCGATTAAGCGAGATTTGGGGCCAGCAGATCGTCATCGACAACCGGCCGGGCGCGGGCGGCCTGATCGGCAGCGAGTTGACCAAGCAGGCCGCTCCCGACGGCTACACGATCACGATGATCGGGCAGCCGCATCTGTCGAATGCGCTGTTGCGCGAGAAGAAGCCCTACGATCCGCTGAAGGATTTCACGTCGATCTCGTTCGTCGGCTCGAACCCCAACGTAATCGTGCTGGGCAAGGGGGTCGAAGCGAAAACGATCCCGGATCTCATCGCGCTCGCCAAGGCGAAGCCGGGCGCGCTGAACTACGGCTCGGCCGGGGTGGGCAGCTCCTCGCACCTCGCCGGCGCCCTGTTCGTGTCGAAGGCGGGGATCGACGTGGTGCACGTTCCGTTCCGCATCGGCGCCGACAGCCGCAGCGCGCTGATCGCGGGCACGATCCAGTTCTACGTCTATCCGCTGCCGGCGATCGTGGGAATGCTCAAGGCCGGAACGCTGCGGGCGCTCGCGGTGGGCTCGCCCAAGCGGGCCGCGGCGCTCCCCGAGGTGCCGACGAGCGCCGAGGCGGGATTTCCTCAATATCGTTCGGAATCGTGGTTCGGCCTCATCGCGCCGCAGGGGCTGCCGAAGCGGCTCGTCACCCGGATCAATGGCGATACGGTGAGCGTGCTGAAGGAACCGGCGACGCGCGAGAAATTCGTTCAGCAGGGCGCGGAGCCCGGATTTCGGCCCGCCGGAGCAGTTCGAGAAATTGCAGCGCGACGAATACGCCGAGCTGGCTCCGCTGATCAAGAGCATCGGCATGAAGCTGAACTGATCACGCCCTTGCGGCGGAAGCGGGCGCCCGCATCCGCGCGAGGAAGTCCGTGAAGATCGCGGCGATCTCGGCGTCCTTCTTCTGCCATTCCTCCGGCGGCACGACGTCGACGTCTTCGTCGCGGTCGTAGAGCTCGTGCAGCTCGGCGCGGGAAAGCAGCCGCGCCAAAGTGCGCCCGATCTCGCGCGCGTGCGTGCGGTCGTTGCCGGGAATGACGCAGGCGGGAGCCTTGATCGACTTCAAATCGGCATCGCTCGCCCCCAGCACCGGCTGCTCGCCCCCTTGCACGAAGTAGTTGCGCCATTCCGAGAACGCGGCGACAAAGCGCTGCGGGTCCATTTTCATCAGGGTGTCGCGGTTCGAGGGCCGCGCGTCGATACGCTCTTTCCAGTGCTCCATCGCGCACACGGCGGCCATCCCGCCCGCCTGCGCGGCCTTGATGAACTGTCCGTAATACTGTTCCGCGAGGCGCTGCGCGGCAAAGCGACCGCCGGTGACGCGCCAAAGGAGGAGGGCGCTCACCGCCTTGGGGTAACGCAACGCGAGGAGCAATGCCATGCGGCAGCCGGAGGAGCCGCCGCCGACGACGGCGGGCAGGGCTCCGAGCTGGCCGAGCAGTTCGTGCAGGTCATCCGCCCAGATCTCGTTCTCGGGGTCCTTCCCGCCGATGGTAACGTCGGAAGCCCCGCAGTTCCTGCGGTCGTGGACGAGAACGCGATAGCCGGCGCTCGCCATCCGCTGTGCCAGCGGCTTCACGCCTTCGAGCGGCCGCCGCCCGCCGGGGGAAAGCGCGATCCACGGGCCCTGCGCGCCGAGGACTTCGTAGTGAAGGGTGGCGCCACGTACTTTTGCGACGGGCATGAGACCTCCGGAAGCGATGTCGTTTGGAGATTAGCACCGATCCCCGCCGGCGGGCTCGGGAGACGGCGGGACCACGCAGTGCCCGGCGATATAATCCAGCCGGCACCCAGGGAGGAAGCGCGATGGCGGTCAACGAGAACCTCAGGCGGCTGGTGGATCTTTCCGCGCCGTACTGGGCGGGCGAGGCGGAGGTGGCGTGGACCTATTTCCAGAGCCCGCGCCGCTCGAAGAAGAGCGACCTCACGTGGCTTGCCCGCCAGTGCTACAAGGAGCTGTGGGGCTCGGGGGTCGGCGACAAGAAGAAGGGGCTGTTCCTGGGGCCGCTCGATCAGCTGCGCAAGGCGTACCCCAGGATCGACCGCGGCGTCGATCGGCACGAAGTGCTGGAAATCATTGACGGCCTGCGCGCCGAGTTCTACCACTACTGCCTCTTCGCCGACATCCACGATCACCTCTCCGGCGGGAGGCTCGACCCGCGGCAGGTCAGGAGCTGGCCGGCCGACGACGAGCTCGCGCGCATGCGCTACGGCTACCGCGCCCGGCGCGGGCGCCTGGGCTACTTCGCCGTGCGCTTCACGGAGGGCGGCTATTGCAGCCTCTACTCCACCGGCATGCGGCTGAAGGGCACGGGGGACATCAATGATCGCATCGCCGCCGCCTGCGACAAGGTCTACACCGACGAGATCGGGCATATGCGCGACGGCTTCATCGGGCTCGCGCGCGAGAAGCTGACGCGCGCCCAATGGGACGAGATCGGCGAGATGAGCCGCAAGATCCTGCTGCAGCGCATCCACATGCGCAACGAGCAGTTCGGCTTCCCGGTCGCGGAGAGCCGCATCCGCGAGATCGAGGCCGGCCGGATCGAGCCGATGCGGTTCGACTACAGCGGGCTCGACTAGCCGCGCTCAGACGTAGCTCTGATAGCGCGGGTCGTACATCTGCGACGCGACGTGCGCCGCGAGGTCTCCCGGCTCGCGCTCCGCGGCGAGGCCGCCGCGGTAGGCGACCTGCGCCACGGCGGTCCCGATGTGACCCGAGACCTCGCGGATGCGCGGCAGCGCCGGGTAGAGGCTCCCCTGTGCGAGATCGGACTCGGTGACGTCGTGCGCGAGCGTATGCGCCGCCGCCATGAACATTTCGTTCGTCACCCGCCGCGTCCGGCTCACGATCGCCCCGAGCCCCACGCCGGGGAATATGTAGGAGTTGTTCCCCTGCCGCGGCACGAAGGTCCGGCCCTCTACCGTCACCGGGTCGAACGGGCTGCCGCACGCGAACAGCGCGCGCCCGCTGGTGTGGCGGTAGGCCTCCTCGGCGGTGCACTCCGATTTCGAGGTCGGGTTGGACAGCGCGAAGACGATCGGGCGCTCGTTGATCCGCGCCATCTCCCGCAGCACCTCGGCGGTAAAGGTTCCGCCGACGGCCGCGACCCCGATGATGGCTGTCGGCCGGAGTGCCTTGATCGCGCCGAGGAAGTCGCCGACCGGCGCGTGGTCCAGCGCGTATTGCCGCTTTTCTTCCGAGAGATCGGTCCGGCCCGCCACCACCAGCCCGCGGGAATCGACCATGCAGCAGCGCGCGCGCGCGGCCGGTGCGGCGAGGCCCTGCGCGACCATGGCGGAGACCACGAGATCCGCGATGCCGATGGCCGCCTCGCCCGCCCCGAGGAACAGCAGTTTCTGGTCCGTCAACTTGCCGCCGGTCACGCGCAGCGCGGAGAGGATGCCGGCGAGCGCCACCGCGGCCGTTCCCTGAATGTCATCGTTGAACGTGCAGATGCGGTCGCGGTACTTCTTGAGCAGCCGGAACGCGTTGTGGTTGGCGAAGTCCTCGAACTGGATCAGCACGCCCGGGAACGCTTCCTGGGCGGCGGTGATGAATTCCTCGACCAGCTCGTCGTAGGCCGCGCCGCGCAGGCGCCGCTGCCGCAGCCCGACGTAGAACGGGTCGGAGAGCAGCGCGGTGTTGTTGGTGCCGACATCGAGTATCACCGGCAGGCAAAGCGCGGGGTGCACGCCGGCGCACGCCGTGTAGAGCGAGAGCTTGCCGATGGGGATGCCCATGCCGTTCGCGCCGAGGTCGCCGAGCCCGAGGATGCGCTCGCCGTCGGACACGACGATGATGCCCGCGCGCTGCGGCCAGTTCTTCAGGATCTCGGCGATGCGCCCGCGGTCGTTGGCGCCGATGAAGAGCCCGCGCGGCCGCTGGTAGATGTGGCCGAACCGCTGGCACGCGAGCCCCACGGTCGGGGTGTAGATGAGGGGCTGCATCTCGTCGATGTTGTCGCACACGACGCGGAAGAACAGCGACTCGTTGCGGTCGTGGAGCGCGGCGAGCGCGACGTACTTCTCGAGGTCGTCGGGGAGCCGGCGCAGATGATCGAGGATCCGGTCCGCCTGCTCGTCCTGGGTGAGCACGTGCGGCGGCAGCAGGCCGCGCAGGCCGAGGGCGTCGCGCTCGCGCTCGGTGAACGCCGTGCCCTTGTTGAACAACGGATCGCGCAGCAGCTCCACGCCGCGCGGGATTGCCTGTCGGGCACCGCGAATGGGGGCGTCGTTCTGCTTCATGTGGCTTCCTCCTGGGGTGTGGGGCGGGACGGCCGGCCCCGGGGGAAGTCTGCGCTTCCTGGAATCGGGGTTGTTGATTCAGATCAAGGGGTCAGCCGCGGGCCCGGCGGCGGGTCACGGGATGACCCCGAAGGGCGGCCGGGTCACCCGCGCCCGACGAAGGGCATCTTGGTCGCCATGATGGTCATCGTGAACACGTTGACGTCGAGGGGGAGGTTGGCCATGAATACCACGGCGTTCCCGACGTGCGCCGGGTCCATGCGCGGCTCGGGCGCGGTCGTGCCGTTCGCTTGCCTCACGCCCTGCGCCATACGCTCGGTCATCGGCGAGATCGCGTTGCCGATGTCGACCTGCCCGCAGGCGATATCGTATGGTCGTCCGTCGAGCGAAATCGTCTTGGTGAGCCCGGTGACCCCATGCTTGGTCGCGGTATAGGGCGCCGAACCCGGCCGCGGCGTGTGCGCCGAGATCGATCCGTTGTTGATGATGCGGCCGCCGCGCGGGACCTGGTCCTTCATCATGCGGAAGGCCGCCTGCGCGCACAGGAACATGCCGGTGAGGTTGACGTCCACCACCGATTGCCACTTCTCGAACGGCAGCTCCTCGAACGGCACGCCGGGCGCGTTGCCGCCGGCGTTGTTGAACAGCACGTCGAGACGTCCGAAGTTGTCCTTGATCTTGGCGAACAACGCCTGCACCTGGTCCGGTTTGCCGACGTCGGTGGGAACGACGAGCGCGTTTTTCGACGCCGGGCCGGCCTGCGTCGCGGTTTCCTCCAGCATCTCCCGGCGGCGACCCGCCAGCGCGACCCGGTAGCCGTCCTTGAGCAGGGCGAGCGCGACCGCCCGTCCGACGCCGGTGCCCGCGCCGGTCACGAGCGCCGTCTTGTTGCTGAAGCCATGCCATCGGCCTTCTCGAAGGATGAGATCGTGCATGCTACCGCAGGGGCGCACCCCTGCGAAGCGGCGAATCCGGAATCCCCATTCGTTGACAGGCGCAGATCAGGCTCCTAACATCGTTTCCGCTTTTCCTCGAGTTGTCCCGAAAAAGGAGGAGACACCCGATGCGTATCGCTCTGAAGAATGCATATCGCGCTCGCCGCGCTCGCGGCCGTGCTCGGCTTCGCGGTACCGGCCGGCGCCCAGCAGCCGGCGGCCGGGCCGAAGATCCTCAAGATGCAGTCCTCGTGGCCGGCGAGCTCGACGCTTGCAGGACAACTTCCGCTTTTTCGCCGAGCGGGTGGACAAGCTGACCGGCGGCCAGTTGAAGATCGATGCGCTCGCCGCGGGGCAGGTGGTGCCGGCGTTCGAGGTGCTCGACGCCACGCACAAGAAGGTAATCGACGGCTTCCATTCGGTGTCCTACTACTGGGTCGGCAAGAACAAGGCTGCGACGCTGTTCGCCTCCACGCCCGCCGGCCCTTTCGGCATGGACACCATGGATTTCATGGGCTGGCTGTACGAGGGCGGCGGGCTCGACCTGTGGTGGGAGTTCTA
This sequence comes from uncultured beta proteobacterium, assembly GCA_963699525.1. Taxonomy (GTDB): domain Bacteria; phylum Pseudomonadota; class Gammaproteobacteria; order Burkholderiales; family SG8-41; genus SG8-41. The sequence goes on from CAVOUI010000012.1 coordinate 118,110, forward strand.
CCAGAAGGAACTCAAGCTGAACGTGATCGCGTTCCCGATCCTGCCGTCGGGCCCGCAGGCGTTCGGCTGGTTCAAGCGCCCGATCAAGAACCTCGCCGACTTCAAGGGCATGAAGTGCCGCCAGACCGGCATCGTCGCCGAGATCTTCCAGAGGATGGGCATGCAGACGGTCAACATGCCGGGCGGCGAGATCGTGCCCTCCGCGCAGCGCGGCGTGATCGACTGCGCCGAGTGGGTGGGCGGCATCGAGGACCTGCGCCTGGGACTGCCGCAGGTCTACAAGTACCACTACACGCCCGGCATGCACGAGCCTACCATCGTCGGCGAGCTCGTCATCAATCGCGGACGTGTGGAAGGCGCTCCCCGCGCAGCAGCAGGAGGCGATCCGTTCCGCGGCGACGGAAACCTTCTTGCGCTGGTGGGTGAGGTGGCAGAAGCAGAACGCCGATGCGATCGAGGAGATGCGCACCAAGTACGGCACGCAGATCCTGCGCACGCCGCCCGACATCCTGATCGCGTTTCTCAAGGCGTGGGACGAGATGGCGGCGGAGGAGTCGGCGAAGAACCCGTTCTTCAAGAAGGTGCTCGACTCGCAGCGCGCCTACGCCGCGAAGGTGGTGCCGGCCAAGCGCTTCATGTTCCCGCCGTACTCGTTCGCGGCCAACTACTACTGGCCCGAGACGACGAAGCCGGCCCGCAATATCGAGGAAACCGCGACCAAGAACATTAAGAAGTAACAGCGCATGCCGCAAGGAAAAGAGGCGGCCTGACCGCCTTTTTTCTTTTCAATGGCACCGCTGCACATCCGCATCGTCCGCGCGATCGACCGGTTCACCGACACCACCGGGACGTGGGTCGCGTGGCTCAACGTTCCGCTGGTGCTGGCGGTGAGCTACGAGGTGGTCGCGCGCTACGCGTTCGACGCGCCCACGATCTGGTCGTTCGACGTCACCTACATGCTCTACGCCACGATCTTCATGCTCGGCGCCGCCTACGCCCTGCACAAGGGCGCGCACATCCGCACCGATTTCTTTTTCGAGAAATGGTCGATCCGCACCCGGGGCGTCATCGATTCCGTCGCCTACATCCTGTTCTTCTTCCCATCGCTCGCGGTGTTCCTCTGGGTGAGCGGCGCCGAGGGCTGGTACTCGTTCGGGATCGGCGAGACCTCGGAGCAGACGCCGTGGCGGCCGATTCTGTGGCCGTTCAAGATGGTGGTGCCGCTCACCTGCCTGCTGCTGATGATCCAGGGGGTATCGGAGACCATCAAGAGCGTCTACGCCGCGCGCACCGGCATCGAGCTCGAGCACAAAGAGAAGGTGGAGATCTAAGCCATGACCGGTCACGCCTTTCTCGGCCTGGTCATGCTGGTCGTGATGATCTTGGTCATCTTCATCGGCTTTCCGATCAGTTTCACGCTGCTGTTTCTCGCACTCGCTTTCGGCTACCTTGGTCTTGGCGAGGCGGTCTTCTGTCTCGCCTACTTCCAGACCATCGGCATGATGAAGGAGGAGGTGTTCGCGGCGGTGCCGCTCTTCATCTTCATGGGCTTCATCACCGAGCAGGCCGGGCTGATGGAGCGATTGTTCGTCGCGTTGAGGATGATCTTCGCGCCGATGCGGGGCTCGCTGTTCGCGGTGGTGATCCTGACCGCGACGGTGTTCGCGATGGCGACCGGAATCGTCGGCGCCGCGGTGACGGTGCTCGGCATCATGGCCGCCCCGATCATGATCAAGACGGGCTACGACGCGAAGCTCTCGGCCGGTGCGATCACCGCGGGCGGCACGCTCGGTATCCTCATTCCGCCGTCGGTGATGCTGATCGTGATGGGCCCGGTGCTCGGCGTCTCGGTGGCCGAACTCTACGCCGCCGCCTTCGGCCCGGGCTTCCTGCTCGCGTTTCTGTATCTGGTGTATCTGCTGGCGCGCTCGCACTTCAATCCGAAGCTCGGCCCCCCGGTGCCCAAGGAGGAGCGGGTGCACTCGATCGGCGCGATGGTGGTCGAAGTGTTGATCGGGGTGGTGCCGCTGTTCGCACTGATCGCGGCGACGCTCGGCTCGATTCTTGGGGGCCTCGCGACGCCGACCGAGGCCTCCGCCATCGGCGCGCTTGGCGCCATGCTGCTCGCCATCGCCTACAGAAGGGTGACCTACGCGGGTCTCAAACAGGCCGTGCTCAGCACGACTGCGACTTCGAGCATGGTGCTGTTGCTCGCGGTGACGTCGAACATCTTCGGCGCGGTATTCGCCCGGCTCGGCACGGCAGACTGGGTCACCAATCAGTTGGTGGCGCTGCCGCTGCCGCCGATCGTGATGCTGATCCTGGTGATCGTATTGATCTTCCTGCTTGGCTGGCCGTTCGAGTGGCCGGCGATCGTGCTCGTGTTTCTGCCGATCTTTTATCCGGTGATTGCGGCGCTCAAGTTCGACATGATCTGGTTCGGCGCGCTGGTGGCGGTGACCTTGCAGACCGCATTCCTGTCGCCGCCGGTGGCGATGTCGGCGTACTACCTCAAGCAGGTGGTGAAGGACTGGTCGCTGTCGACGATTTACAGAGGCATGTACCAGTTCATGGTGTTGCAGTGCATCGCGGTCGGCCTGATCGTCATCTTCCCGCAGATTGCGACCTATCTTCCGGATCAGCTGCGCGAGGAGACGCGCGCGACGAAGGTCGAGCAGATCGACGATAGCGCCAACCGGCTGGAGGAGGACCCGCTGAAGGCGATGCAGGAGGAGGCGGGCGGGAAATAGAAGGCGAAAGGCGAAAGGGACACTGGCTGGCGGACTTTTCTTCCTCCTTCCTCTTTCAGTTGGTCCCAAGCTCGCGGCGAACGATCGCGGCGCCGGCGGCAAGGGCTCGCAGCTTCGCTTCGGCGACCGGCCGCGCCATCGGCGCCATGCCGCAGTTGGTGCAGCCGTAGAGGTGCCCGGGCTTCACGTAGCGCAGCGCCTCGCGCAGCGTCGCCGCGACCTGCTCCGGGGTCTCGACCGCATCGGTCGCGACGTCGATCGCGCCCACCAGGACATCCTTGCCCTCCAGCAGCCCGATCAGCGCCATCGGCACGCGCGAGTTGGCGCATTCGAGCGACACCTGCCGGATCGTGCTCTTCGCGAGCAGCGGGAACGTGGACTCGTATTGCCGCCAGCTTCCGCCCAGTGTCTTCTTCCACTCGACGTTGGCCGAAATCCCGTAGCCGTAGCAGATGTGAACCGCGGTGGCGCACTGGAGACCCGCTGCCGCCCGCTCGAGCGCCGCGATGCCCCAGTCCCGCACCTCATTCATGTAGACGTTGAACGCGGGCTCGTCGAACTGAATCACGTCCACGCCGAGCGCCGCGAGTTCCCGCGCTTCCGCGTTGAGCAGCTCGGCGAGGGCGAGGCCGAGCGCCGCGCGGTCCCGGTAATGCTCGTCGGCGAGGGTGTCCACCATCGTCATGGGCCCCGGCAGCGTGAACTTCAGCTTGCGGTCGGTGCTGGCGCGCGCGAAGCGCACTTCGTCGGCGTGGACCGGGCGCGGCCGGCGCACCGGGCCGGTCACGGTCGGACAGTCGGCCTGGTAGCGGTCGGCGCGGATGCCGATGCGCTTCATGCGGGCGAAGTCCACGCCCTCGATGCCGCGCAGGAAGCCGTGCACGAAATGCATGCGCGACTGCTCGCCGTCGGACACGATGTCGATGCCCGCCGCCTCCTGCATCTTGAGCGCGGCCCGCACCGCGTCACGCTTGCCCTCGGCGAGCTGCTCGCCGGCGAGCTGCCACGGCGCCCACAGCACCTGCGGCCGCGCGAGCCAGCTCGGCTTGGGCAGGCTGCCGGCGACCGTGGTCTCGACGGCCGGCGCAGGCGGGCTCATGTCGGCGCTACGGTGTCAGGAACCGGCGACGACCGCGAGCTTGTTTTCGACCGACTTGACGCCGTCGACCTTGCCGGCGATTTTCTGTGCCAGATCCCGGCGCGCCCGCGTCTCCGCGGTCCCGAACAGCGTGACGGCGCCGTCCTTCGCGACGACGTCGATGCCATGGGCGTTGAGGTTGCGCTCGGCCGCAAGGGCGGACTTGACCCGCCCGGCGAGCTCCTTGTCCGCCGCCGCGCGGGCCGCCTGGGCCGCCGCCAGCTTCTCGGCCTCGGCTTTGGCCGCGTCCTCGACCATCGGCTGCGCCGGCACCGGCACGTCCTTGACGACCGGCTTCGGCGGCGGCTCCCGGCCGCAGCCGGATAGGGCGATTGCGAGCAGTGTCGCCGCGAGGATACAACCTGGATTGCGCGGATTGAGATTCATGGATTCCTCCTTTGGATGGCCACAACGACTCAGATGCACCACGCGCCGAAAGATTCCACGGATGCAGCAGCCGGGCATGCGCGGCAGTGCGAAGCATGACATGATGCCACAGGCACTCGCAGCATGACTCCCGGTTACGAATTCGCCCTGGTCGCGATGCTCTGTCTCGGGCTGGCGGACCTGGCCTACAAGCGCGGCGCCGCGGCGGGGGTGCAGGCGCACCAGTTCCTGATGGTGCAGGCATGGTGCTTCGCGCCCGCTGTCGCGCTCTTCGGGCTCGTCACCGGGACGCTCGAGCCGGGAGGCGCGATGCTGTGGGGCATGGCGGCGGGGCTGTTCGTGTTCGTGGCGCTCTACAACTTCGCGCGCAGCCTGAAGCTCGGGTCGGTGAGCATCGTCGCCCCGATTTTCCGCCTGAGCTTCACCGTCACCGCGGTCCTCGCCGTACTGATCCTCGGCGAGCCGATGACCGCGTTCCGGCTCGCGGGGCTGGCGCTCGCGCTGGCCGCGGTCTGGCTGCTGCTGGGCGCGGACGCCGCCGCGGTCCCGGAAACGGGGGCGGCCCGCCGCTCCCTGGTTCAGGCCGTCATCGCCATGGCGGCGATGGGCGTCGCCAACTTCCTCTACAAGGTCGGCGCGCAGACCGGGGGCAGCCCCGCCTCCTTCATTGCCGGGCAGGCGTCCACGTTCCTGCCGCTGGCGACGGCGTTCGCCTGGCGGATCGACCGGGGGCTGCGGGCGACGGGCGCCGCGTGGGTGCACGCGGGAACGGCCGCGGCACTGTTCCTGGTGGCGCTGGTCATGCTGTTCGAGAGCCTCGCGCGCGGCGAGGCGAGCGTCCTGGTGCCGATCTCGCAGATGGGCTTCGTCGTCACCGCGGCGGTCGGCCTCGCGTTCCTGGGAGAGCCGTTCACCCTGCGCAAGGTCGCCGGGCTCGCATTTGCGCTCGCTGCGCTGGGCTGCCTCGCCAAGGGGTGAGCGGCGCTCGGTAGAATGGCCTTCCCTTTGCGCAACCGGGGGTCCACATCGTGAGCGAGATGCAGCGGGCCGGTCTCGGTCCCGAGACGGTCCTCGCCGAGATGAAGAAGAACGGCGTCACGCACGTGGTGTGGCTGCCGGACAGCGAGACCAACTGGCTCTACCTGCTGATGAAGGCCGAGCCGTCCCTGACTCTGGTCGGCGTCAACCGGGAGGGTCTCGCGTTCTCCGCGGCGGCCGGGATCTGGGCCGGCGGCAAGACGCCCGTGATACTCATTCAGAACACCGGCCTGATGGAATCAGGGGACTCGCTGCGCGGCTGGGCGCTCGGTCTCAACGTCCCGGTCGTGCTGATGGTCGGCTACCGCGGCTGGACCCGCCACGGCGTCAACATCGACACCGCCGCGACCTACACCGAGCGTTTCCTCAACGCGTTCGGCGTCAATTACTACCTGGTCGAAGGCGATGCCGACGCGCCGCGCATTTCCATCGCGTTCGAGGAGGCGAAAAAGACGCGGCGGCCGGTGGCGGTTCTGGTGGCGGACGAATACCACGGGTTCAACCGATGATAGACACCGCGGAAATGCTCAGGATCTTCGACCGCTACCGCGGCGAGGCCCTCGTCGTTCCCGGGCGCGGCGGCCGCCACTGGGTCAAGATCAGCGGCAAGCCCAACCGGGACCTGCCGCTCGGCGATCCGGCGATGGGCGGTCACGCCGCGTTTGCCCTCGGCCTCGCGCTCGCGCTGCCGCGCGAGCGCGTCGTGCTCTTCGATTCGGACGGCGACGTGCAGATGGGGATGGGCATCCTCGCGACCATCGCGGAGCAGCAGCCCGCGAACTTCTATCACTTCATGCTCGACAACGAGTGCTATGCCACCACCGGCGGCCAGCCGGTGCCCAACGCGAAGGCGATTGCCTACGACGCGCTCGCCCGCGCCTGCGGGTACGAGCGCGTACATGCCTGCGACAACCTGGAAACTTTCGCCGTCCGCATCGAGCGCATCCTCGCCGAGCCCGGCCCGGTGTTCACGTGGCTGAAGGTCAGGCCCGAGATCGAGAACCAGCCGATCGGCGCGCGCTCGCAATGGCGCACCCGCTCGCAGGTGCAGGTCATTGCGGATTTGAAGAAAGAGCTCGGCATCGGCCTATGAGCGCAGCATTCAAAGGCCGGCGCGAGGACGCGCGCCTCATCACAGGGCAGGGCCGCTACAGCGCCGACTGGAGCTTTCCCGGCCAGCTGCACGCGTCATTTCTCCGGTCCGACCGCGCGCACGCGGAAATCGTCTCGCTCGACATCGCGCGGGCGCGCGCCGCGCCCGGCGTCGTTGCCGTGCTGACGGGAAGAGACACGACGCGGGCCGGCTTCAAGACCGCGCCCTCCATGGTCAAGTGGCCGGGGCGCGGCGGGGCGGCGATCAAGGTCCCGCACCGCGACGTGCTCGCCGAGGGGCGCGTGCGCTTCGTCGGCCAGGAGGTCGCGCTGGTGGTCGCGCAAACAGCGCTGGCGGCGCAGGACGCCGTTGAGGCGATCGAAGTCGAGTACCGTGATCTGCCGGCGGTGGTGGAGGCCGAGGCCGCGCTGGCCCAGGGCGCGCCGCAACTCCACGCGGACATTCCCGGCAACGTCTGCTTCGATTACGAGTACGGCGACGAGGCGAAGGTGAACGAGGCCTTTGCCCGCGCCGCGCGCGTCGTCCGCTTGACGCTCGATTGCACGCGCCTCGCGGGCAATCCGATGGAGCCCAAGGCCTGCGTCGCCGCGTACGACGCGGCCACGGACACCTACGATCTCTATTCGCCGACCCAGGGCATGTCCATGACACGGGCGGGGCTTGCGGGCATCACGGGGCTGCCGCCGGAGCGCTTTCGCGTGCACGCCCACGACGTCGGCGGCGGCTTCGGCATCCGCTCCGATGCCTACGTGGAGTACCTCGCCTGCCTGCTCGCGGCGAAAACATTCGGCCGGCCGGTGAAGTGGGTGGGCTCGCGCGCCGAGACCTTCCTTTCCGACTACCACGGGCGCGCGGCGATGATGACCGGCGAGCTCGCGCTCGACCGCGACGGCGGCTTCCTTGCAATCCGCTTCGACTGGCTCGTCAACTCCGGCGCGTACCTCTCCCAGCCCGGGCCGGTAATCAACACGGTCACGCCGGTCACTCACGCGGTCAATGCCTACCGGATACCCGTCGTGTATGGCCGGCACCGCCTCGTCCTCACCAACACGACGCCCACCACCGCCTACCGCGGAGCCGCGCGGCCCAACGTCTCGTACCTCGTCGAGCGGCTGGTGGAGGCCGCCGCGCGCGAAACCGGGATCGACCGGATCGAGCTACGGCGCCGCAATCTCATCCCGCGAGAGGCATTCCCGTACAAGGCGGCGACCGTGGACTACGACAGCGGCGATCCCCCGGGCCAGCTCGAGCGCGCGCTGGAGGAGTCCAAGTGGAAGTCGTTCGAGGCGCGGAGGGCGGAGGCCGCAAAGCGCGGGAAGCTGCGCGGCATTGCCTGCGCGATGTTCATCGAGCCCGCCGGGGCGAGCGTCGCGCCCAAGGAGGAGGCCTTCATCAAGTTCGGGAACTCCGGCAATGCGCTCGTCTACGCGCTCGCGGGGCCCTCGGGGCAGGGGCACGAGACGGTGTTCCCGGAAATCGTCGCGGAGATCCTGGGCCTCGACGCGGCAAAGATCTCGCTCCGCGCAAGCGATCCGGCCGGGCCGCCGCTCGTGGGCGCGGGCACCATCGGCTCGCGCTCGATGATGTCGCACGGGGGCGCGATGGCGCTCGCGGCGCGCGAGGTGATCCGCAAGGGCATGGACCTCGCGGCGAACGAGCTCGAGGTCGCTGCCCCCGACATCGAGTTCGAGCGCGGCCGCTACCGCGTCAAGGGCACCGACCTCGCGGTGACGCTCGAGGCGATCGTCAAGAAATACGCCGGCACTTCCCCCCATCCGCTCGATTCGATGGGGGCGCTCGCAACGCCGCGCGCCTTTCCCGGCGGCGCGCACGTGGCCGAGGTCGAGGTGGACCCCGAGACCGGCGTTACCACGATCCTGCGCTACACCGCGGTGGACGACTGCGGGCGGGTGCTCAACCCCGTGCTGCTCGAAGGGCAGCTCCACGGCGGCATCATCCAGGGCATGGGGCAGGTGATGGGCGAACACTGCGTCTACGACGGAGCGGGGCAGCTCCTCACGGGCAGCTTCATGGACTACACCATGCCGCGTGCGGGAATCGCTCCGGACATCCGGCTCTTCGACCACTCCGTGCCGTCGCCGAACAATCCCCTGGGCGTGAAGGGCGCGGGCGAAGCCGGAACGACCGGGGCGCTGCCTGCGCTCGCGCTCGCGGTGCTCGACGCGCTAGCCCCGCTCGGCGTCAAGCATCTCGACCTGCCTTATACCCCCGCCCGCGTGTGGAACGCGATCAGGAGCGCGCGCTGACGTTCCACGCGGCGAAGCCGCAGCCCACGTAGACGTTGGGGATGGGGTCGTAGCGGATCAGCTCGAAGCCGCGCCCGTGCGCGGCGCCGTGGGCGGCGACCCAGTTGCGAACCTCGGACGCGCCGTTGCCGGCGCTGGGCAGCCGCTCGTTGAGAAAGTCGATCAGCGCGCGCGGGTCGCCGCGCTCGAAGCGGCGGATGCAGTCGCGGTCGAAGGCCTCGTCGATGCGGCCCATGTCCGGCTCGCCGATCGAGTGGCTCAGTCCCCCGGTGGCCAGGATCCCCACGCGCAGCTTTCCGGGAAAGCTCGCGACCGCCTGCGCGAGCATCGCGCCCCAGTCGAAGCAGCGCTTGACCGAGGGAAACGGCGGCTCGAGATCGTTGAAGACGACCGGCACGATCGCGGGCAGGGGGTCGAGCCCGGCCTTCCACAGCGGGATGCAGAAGCCGTGGTCGAGCGCGAGCCGGTAGGAAACGGACGGCTCGAAGTCGTGCTCGACCGCGTGGCGCACGATGTGCTCCGCGAGGGCGGGGTGCCCGGCGAGGCTGCGATGGGGAAATTCGTGCAGCCACGGCTCGGGCGGGCCGTCGTGGACCTCGCCGACGCCGACGCAGATCGCCGGCAGGTTGTCGATGAAAAAATTGACCCAGTGATCGGGCGAAATCACGACCAGGACGTCCGGCCGCGCCGCCCGGATGCGCCGGCCGAGCTCGGAGAACGCCGGGGTGAGGCCGTTCCGCTCCGCGGCGGAGAGCTTCTCCCAGTTGCGCACGATCATCGGACCGTGGCTTGCGGCGTAGACGCCGGCGAGCTCAGCCATGGGCAGCCTTCGTCGCGGGCGCCGGGGCGGACGCGCGGATCCTGCGCAGGAACTCGTCTTCCGGCATGCCGGCCATCAGGAAATAGAACCTCAGCAGGTAGGGGTTCGCCCGCGCCGCAAGAAACGCGACGTCGTCGGCCTCGACCGCCGCGCGCACCTCGGGCTTCAACGGATAGCGGTCGAGCACCTTCCTGCGGTCCGCGCGGAACTCATCCGCGAGCGGCGGGCTCTGCAGGTCGAAAAACAGCTTGGAGAGCCAGTAATCTCGCATGTCACCAGTATACAAACTGCGGCGCTCCCGTGCGAACCGGCCGCCCCATCTCTCCTCATACCGACCCGACGGTGGCGGCAGACACTTCCAACACCACCGCGATGCCGCGGGCGATGCTCTCGAGGGCCATGGACGGAGCGCCCGCCTTCGCCTGCTGCGGCAGGCACGGCACGTGCAGGAACCCGCCGCGGAAGGGGTGCCGGCGCGTCGCGGCGAAGTGCATGAGCCCGTAGAACACGTGATTGCAGACGAAGGTGCCGGCGCTCATCGAGAGCTCGGCCGGCAGCTCCGCGGCGTGCAGTGCCGCGACGGCCGCCCTCACCGGCAGCGTCGCGAGATAGGCCGCCGGCCCCCCCGCGACGACCGGCGTGTCGGCCGGCTGCGCGCCGTCGTTGTCGGGGATGCGCGCGTCCTGGAGATTGACCGCCACGCGCTCGACGCACAGCGCGGCGCGCTCCCCCGCCTGACCGACGCAGAGCACGATTTCCGGGTTGACGCGTGCAATCGCCGCTTCCAGCGCGGGGAGGGAGCGGCGGTAGGACGTCGGCAGCGCGGCGGTCGCGATCTCGAGCGCGCCGATGCGCGCCGGCAGCAGCCGCACCGCCTCCAGCGAGGCGTTCACTCCCTCGCCGCCAAACGGATCGAAGCCGGTGACCAGGACGTTCATTCGAGGGATGAATGGGGGATTCCAAGATAACCGACACCGAAACGCGGCGCTGGTTCCTCCGCTCTCCCGTCCTCAGTCATAATGACGCCTTCATAGGCGACGCGCAATGAATCTGCTGGAAGTCGTCCTGTTCCTGCTGTTGTGCTCGGTTGCGCTCGGCTGGGTCGCGCGCCGCCTCAATTTTCCCTATCCCATCGCGCTGGTGATCGGCGGCGCCGCGCTCGGCTTCCTGCCGGAGCTGCCGCAATTTCCGTTCGACCCGCAGCTCATCCTCGTGCTGGTGCTGCCGCCCATTCTTTACCAGACGGCGCTGCTCACCTCGTGGCGCGATTTCCGGGCGAACATCCGCCCCATCGGCCTGCTCGCCATCGGCCTCGTCATTGCGACCACGCTCGCGGTGGGCGCGGCGCTGAAGTTCGTGGTGCCGGACCTCCCCTGGGCCGTCGCGTTCGTGCTCGGCGCCATCGTCTCGCCCCCCGACGCCGTGGCGGCGACGGCGATCCTGACCCGGCTCAACGTCCCGCGCCGCGTCGTCACGATCCTCGAGGGCGAGAGCCTGGTGAACGACGCTTCCGGACTCGTGCTCTACAAGTTCGCCGTGGCGGCGGTCATGACCGGAGCGTTTTCTCTGCTCGACGCGAGCATCGAGTTTGTCGGCGTCGCGATCGGCGGCATCGTCGTCGGAATCATTCTGGGACGGTTCTTCGTCTATCATCCACCGTTATCTCGGCGACGTCTTCATCGAGGTCCTGATGACGCTCGCGGTGCCCTACATCAGCTACATCCTCGCCGAGGCGCTCCACGTGTCCGGTGTGCTGGCCGTGGTCGCCGCGGGGCTCGTGCGCGGGCGCTACGCCCCGGAGGTCGTCTCGGCGGAGATGCGCATCATCGCGCGCTCGGTGTGGAACCTGCTTGTGTTCCTGCTGAACAGCCTGGTCTTCATCCTGATCGGCATCCAGCTCTCCGGGATCATGGGCCGGCTCGCCGGCTACTCGGCGGGAGATCTGTTTCTCTACGGCACGCTCGTCAGCGCGGTGGCGATCGTCGTGCGCTTCGTGTGGATCTATCCTGCGACCTACCTGCCGCGACTGGTGAGCGCGCGGCTGCGCGAGCGCGATCCCGCGCCGACCGAGCAGGAGCTCTTCATCATGAGCTGGTGCGGCATGCGCGGCATCGTGTCGCTCGCGGCGGCGCTTGCGCTGCCCCTCGCGCTCGACGGGGGCGCGTCGTTTCCCGGGCGCGACCTCATCGTCTTCCTCACCTTCGTGGTGATCACAGTGACGCTCGTGATTCAGGGCCTGACACTCGGGCCGCTGATCCGCGTCTTGCGAGTCGGAACGGACTGGAGCGAGCACGAGGAGGAGCAGCATGCCCGCTTTGCGCTGGGCAAGGCGGCGATCGCCGCCATCGACGAGCTGGCGGCGAAGGAAGGCACTGCACCGGAGCTGGCGGAGCGCATCCGCGCCGAATTTGCCGAGAAGATCAGGATCGCCCCGCCCGGCGGCCAGGTACTGACCGGCGGCTCCGACATCGCCAAGCGGTTGCGGAGAGCGGCAATCCGGGCGGAGCGGCAGGAATTGATCCGCATCTGGCGCGAAAACCGGATCAGCGACGACGTGCTGCACCATCTCGAGGAAGACCTCGACTACCAGGAGTCAAGGCTTTAGGGATGAGGGCGGAGGGATGATGGATGAGGGACGGGATATGAGGGAGAAGAAATGAGCACAGAGCAAGCTTTGCGACACGACGTGGCGCTCGCCAACCGGATCATCGAGCGCTTCGGGCTGTCCAACGCGTTCGGCCACGCGAGCGCGCGGATCCCGGGCACGAACCGGTTCTACATCTCGACGCGGCGCAGCCCGGGACTCGCAGACGAGAACAAGCTTCTGGTGATCGACACGGACGGGAAGATCCTCTCCGGCGAGGGCACGCCGAACAGCGAGTTCTGGATCCACGCGCGCATCTACGCCGCGCGCCCCGACGTGAACGGCGTCGTGCATGCCCATCCGCTCGCCTGTATCGCGCTCACGCAGATCGGGGAGCCGCACCGCGTCGTGCACAACCAGGGCGGCGCGTTCGCCGATGGCGTCCCCGAGTACGAGCGCATCGGTCTGATCCGCTCGCGCGAACTGGGCGATCTCGTCGCCCAGCGCCTCGGCAGAGGGCATCGCTGTCATGATGCGCGGCCACGGCATCACCACGGCGCTCGCGGACGTGCGCGCCGCGACGGTTTCGGCGTGCTTTCTCGAGGAAAGCGCCGATCTCCAGATGCGCATGCTGGCCGCGACGGGCGGCAACGCGAAGCGGATCCGCGCCTTCACGCGCGAGGAGGCCGAGCTAACGGGCGGTCAGACCGGGCCGAGCGTCGCGGCGGCGGGCCGGGCTTGGGAGTACTACTCCGCCGTCGCCGAGCAGAGGCCGCTCGGCGGCTAGCTGACGAGCGAGTAGCGCCGGTCGGCCGCGAGGCTCTGCGCCTCGGGGAGCCCGAGGTCCTTCCGCACCATGTTGGTGCCGAGGACGAGCGAGACCATCTTGTACTGGGCGTGGCGGCGGCTCATGCCTTCGCGGCCCATGCCGCAGTCGGAGCAGATGACGAGGCGCTCGGGGGGAATGTGCTTCAGCGCCCGGCGAATGAGGTCGGCGACTTCCTCGGGCCGCTCGACCTGCAGGGTGTGATGGTCGATGACCCCGATGCCGACCTTCTGCTGCTTGATGTGCTTGCCGATCGCCTCGAGGTCAATGCCGCCCGAGCTGCAGGTCTCGAAGGTGATCACGTCCGCGTCCACCCGGCTCATCACCTCCAGCGCAGGCGCGTAGCTCTGGACCTTGGCGAACATGCGCTGCTGCGAGGGATTGCCCCAGCAGGAGTGGCACCAGACCTCGGTCTTCTTGCGCAGCCCGCGCACCGTGTTGTTGAACACCTTGAGCATGAACTCGGGATTGATGACATTGTCCGTGAGCCCGCGAACTGCCACGAGGTGGATCTGCGGCTCCTCCATCTGGATCACCGGGCAGCCGGCGTCCGCCAGCGCATGCAGTTCCTCGTTGAAGGCGTCGGAGAGCGCCATGATCCGGTCGGCGACGCTCTTGTAGTACTTGTCGCCGACCGCGAACGCCAGCAGCTCGGGGGTGATGGTGCCGAACTTGACGGGCTTCTTCGTCAGCCGCTGCGCTGCCTTCCACAATTCGACGTACTGCAGCTTGCCGCGCCCGACGGGGCCGACGATGTTGGGGAATATCTTCGCCTCGACGTAGTCGTGGAGGATGTGCCCGCGCGGAAACGCCGTGCCCCCGCCGCTGCCGGGCAGCGCCACGGCATCGCCATCGAATCCCGACATGTGCTTCGGGGGATAGGAGGTCCAGCTCTGGCCGCCGACCTCCTCGTCGAAGCGGCAGTCCCCGTCGGTGCAGATGTCGAGGCCGGCGGTCTCCTGGTCGCGCAGGTAGACGGAGAGCGCGTCGGTGTACTGCTCGCGGAAGCGCGAGTTGACCATGGCTTCGAGAAACGACTTGTTTCCCAGGTTCGCGGTGTACCACGCCGGCCGCGGCAGCGAGCCGATGATCGTGGTCGGCAGGACGATGCCGGCAGTAGCCTTGTACATGAAAGTGTTGCTCCCGAATGGCGAGTGAGGGAAATCTCCAGCGTCAGCGGGGGACCGCGAACTGCCGGATCTTCTCGATTTCGTCGGTCGCCTGCTTGAGCGCCGCGCCGGAGCGCTGGCGCGCTTCGGCGATGAGCTTCTCGTCCACGAGCGGCGCCGCCTTCGAGCGGGCCGCGACCCTGGCCACCGAGGCGGGGAACGATTCGAGCAGCTTGTCGAGCGCTTCGGCCGTGCTCTGGTAGTCGCGGTAGTCCTTCTCGACGCGCTCCTTGTGCTCCACCGCTTCGCGGACCCACTTCCCGGTGCGGTTATCCGCGCGCATGTGCTCGCGCAGCGCCTGCGCGCTCGCGACAAATTGCCGCCGGGACCGGAAGCTCGCAGCCTGCCGGGCGAGTATCTCCCGGCCGGTGAGGAGGAAGTCGTCCAGCGCGTCCACCAACGCCTGGTTGCCGGACGCGTTCAGGCGTCTCAGGGCCTCGAGATTGCGGCTCGCTGCCGCCGCGTATTCGCCGATCGCCTGCACGGATTCACTCGATGGCCGGCCCGGGTCCAGGCCGAGGGTCTCGTCCAGTTGGCGGGCCGTCTGCTGCGCGAGCGCCATGCCGGCCTTGCCGGTTTCGCTCTTCTTCTGGGTGCCGTAGGCCCAGTAGCCGAGCCCGGCCGCGACGACGAGTGCGGCTGCAGCCATCAAGTAGGTTCTGGATCCGGTCGCCATGTCGATTTCCCTCTGCCAAATATCCGCCAATGGTATGACTATCGCCCGCGCGGTGGAAGGACGCGCTCATCGCGGTCCTTGGCCCGGGAATCGCGCAGCGTCACCGCCCGGTTGAACACCGGCGCGCCGGGTCTCGAATCCTTCAGGTCCGCGACAAAATAGCCGTGCCGCTCGAACTGGAAGCGGTCCTCGGGCCGCGCGTCCCTGAGTGCCGGCTCGAGCTGGGCGGTGACGATGCGCACCGAGCCGGGGTTGAGGTCTTCGAGGAAATCGCGCTCCGCACCCGGCTGCTGCGCCCGGAACAACCGGTCGTACAGCCGCACTTCGCCCGGGCACGCGTCCTGCGCCGAGACCCAGTGGATGTTGCCTTTCACCTTGCGGCTCTCCGCGCCGGGCGTGCCCGACCTCGTCCCGGGGTCGTAGGTGCAGTGCACGGTGCTGATCTTGCCCGCCGCGTCTTTCTCCACGCTCACGCACCGGACCACGTAGGCATAGCGCAGCCGCACCTCGTTGCCGGGAAAGAGCCGGAAGAATCCCTTGGGCGGCGCGTCCGTAACGTCCTCGCGCTCGATCCACAGCTCCCGCGAAAACGGGAGGGCGCGGGTGCCGAGCTCGGGCTTCTGCGGATGGTTGGGCGGGCGGCATTCCTCCCCGCTCCCCGCGGGGTAGTTGTCGATGACGAGCCGGACCGGATCGAGCACGGCGATGCGGCGCGGCGCAACCTCGTTCAGGTGCTCGCGCATGCAGTCCTCGAGCACGGAATAGTCGATCCACGAGTCGGCTTTCGCGACGCCGATGCGCTCGGCGAAGCGGCGGAAGCCCTCGGGCGTGTAGCCGCGCCGCCGCGCGCCGGCGAGAGTCGGCAGGCGCGGATCGTCCCAGCCGGAGACGTGCCCGCCCTCGACGAGCTGGATCAACCTGCGCTTGGAGAGCACGACGCTGGTGAGGTTGAGCCGCGCGAACTCGATCTGCTGCGGCAGCGGCCGCTGGAGCAGCCCCCCGGCGGCGAGGCGCTCGAGCAGCCAGTCGTAGAACGGGCGCTGGTCCTCGAACTCCAGCGTGCACAGCGAGTGCGTGATGTTCTCCAGCGCGTCCTCGATCGGGTGCGCGTAGGTGTACATGGGGTAGATGCACCACCGGTCGCCGGTGCGGTGGTGGGACGCCTTGCGGATGCGGTAGATCGCAGGGTCCCGCAGGTTGATGTTGGGCGAGGCCATGTCGATCTTCGCGCGCAGCACGTGCTCGCCTTCCGGGAACCTGCCGTCGCGCATCTGGCGGAAGAGGCCCAGATTCTCGGCGGCGCTGCGGTCGCGGTACGGGCTGTTGCGGCCGGGCTCGGTCAGTGTCCCCCGGAGCGCCCGCATTTCCTCCGCCGACTGGCTGTCCACGTAGGCGTGGCCGGTCTCGATGAGATGCTCGGCCGCGCGGTACATGAAGTCGAAGTAATCCGAAGCGTAGTAGAGGTGCGGCCCCCACTGGAAGCCGAGCCACTTCACCGCGTCGATAATGGAATCCACGTACTCCTGCTCTTCGGCCTCCGGGTTGGTGTCGTCGAAGCGCAGGTGGCAGGCGCCCCCATATTCGAGCGCAAGGCCGAAATTGAGGCAGATGGATTTCGCGTGGCCGATGTGGAGGTAGCCATTCGGCTCGGGCGGAAAGCGCGTGCGGATCCGCGCCGGATCCGGCGCTGCCGGCGTGGACCTGTGCGGGACCAGGCTTGCCGCCCCACTTGCGCGCCGCGTATTTCTTGCTCGCGAGGTCGGCCTCGATCGCGGCGCGGATGAAATTGGAGGCGGAGGGTGCCTGCGCGGCGTGCCCTTTCGGCTTCACGGCATCGGACATGGCGTCATTTTATCCGAGCTTGGTAAACTGCCACGTGCTGCCGCGTGCCGCCACCTGCGCGGCGCGCGAACCAGGGGGAGGAAGGATGCGCGCATCTCTTGCTGCATGCCGGCTGCTGACTGTATTGCTCGCCGCGACCGTCGCCAGCGCGGCCTGGGCGCAGCAGTACCCGACGAAGCCGATACGAATCGTCGCGCCGTTCGGCCCGGGGGGTCTCGTGGATGTGCTCGCTCGCGCCACGGGCGAGAAGCTGCGCGGTAGCCTCGGCCAGCCCGTCATCGTCGACAATCGCCCCGGCTCCGGCGGCAACATCGGCGCCGACATCGTCGCGCGCGCGGAGCCCGACGGCTATACGCTGCTCATGTCGTCCGCCGGGATACTCAGCATCAACGAGGCGCTCTACCCGAAGATGTCGTTCAACCCGCAGACCGCGTTCACGCCGGTCTCGCTGGTTGCCGAGATGAACATGCTCGCGGTGGTGAACAACGACTCGCCGATGCGCACCGCGGGCGATCTCATCGCCACCGCGCGGAAGGAGCCGGGAAAGCTCAACTTCGGCTCGCCGGGCAACGGCACGACCGGGCACCTCGGCATGGAGCTGTTCCAGTACGCGGCGAAGGTGAAGCTGACCCACGTGCCGTACAAGAGCGCGGCGGAGGCGGTGCTCGCCTTGATCGGCAACCAGATCCAGGGCGTGTTCGACAATCCGCCGACGGTGCTGCCGCACATCCGCGCGGGGCGGCTGCGCGCACTTGCCTACGCCGCGCCGAAGCGCTTCGCGCTCCTCCCCGACGTGCCGACCTTCGACGAGTCCGGGCTGAAGGGCTTCGAGGCCTCCTCGTGGTTCGGGCTTGGTGGCGCCCGCGAAGACGCCGCAAGCGATCGTCAATCGACTCGCGCAGGAGACCGGGAAGGCGCTGCGCGAGCCCGACGTTCAGAAGCGCTTCGCGGACCTCGGCGCGAACCTCGTCGGCAACACGCCGGACCAGTTCGGCGTTTTCATCCGCGCCGAAACGAAGAAATGGCACGCCGTGGTGCGCGCGGCCGACATTCGCCTGCAGTGAAGTGACGGATCAGGTGACGTCAGACCGCCATCGTCGCAATGGCGCCGGTGATGGCGTAGGCCGGGATCGGCTCGAAGCACAGCGTCTCGCCCTGCGCGCCCTCGGTGGCGGCGGACACCACGATCCAGGCGCGGATCTCGTGGCCGCCCGGGCCGGCGTCGCGCTCGATCTCTTCCTCCGAGTAGCGCGTGAGCGCGTCGCGACGGTGCGCGAGGAAATCCTCCAGGAACGCGCGGTCCCACTCCACGTTGATCTTCCCCGACTCCGGCACCGCGGGCCAGTGCGAGAGCCCGCCGCATGCAAGCAGCCCCACGCGCTCCGGGCGCGCATCGATCGCCCGCCGGAGCGCGCGTCCGAGCGCATAGCAGCGCGTGAGGGCCGGGCGCGGGGCGGCGAGACAGTTGACGACAATGGGCACGATGGGCACCCGCATTTCCGGCGCGAGGAGATGCAGCGGCACCATGAAGCCGTGGTCGAGCACGAGCTCTTCCGAGTGCGCGATGTCCACGTCCTCGCTCACCGCGGCCGCAAGCGCGCGTGCGAGCCGCGCGGCGCCGGGCACTATCGTCTTGGGGATCTTGAGAAAAGGCTCGTCTTCCGACGGTCCCGGGTAGCCCTCCGCCAGGCCGAAGCAGAAGGCCGGCATGTTGTCCATGAAGAAATTGGTGAAGTGCTCCGCGCTTACGATGACGAGCGCGTCCAGCCGCGCCGATTCCAGCCGCTCGCGCAGCCGCTGGTAGGCGGGGAAGAATACGGCGCGTTGCCGCTCGGTCGCATTCTGGGGACGGCCCGTGATGCCGGGCGCATGCACGGCGGCGGCGGCGAAAATGAGCGGCATTATCGGTGTTGCGCGTCGCGGGCGCGCTGCAGCGCCGCAAGGTAGTCCGGCCACTTGAGCCCGGAGCGGCCCGCGAACGGCGCGAGCAGGAGGGGGTGCGCGCCCATGAGATGGAGCCGGCCGACGTCGGCTTCGGCAAGCGCGCGCCGCTCCTCGCTCGTCAGCGGATATTCGCCGAGCACCGCGTCTCGATCCATGGCAAAACGCTTGCGTTCGGCCGCATCGTTATTCAGCCGGAACAGCAGCTTTTGAACGGAATAGAGACTCACGCCGGCAACGAGCAATGAAAAACGAGTCGCCTCTCGACTTACTGAGGCTTGTAGCCGGTTTCCTTCACGAGCTTCGTGAATCGGTCCAGCTCGTCGCGCAGGAATCTCGCGGATTCGGCGGGAGGCGTGCCGATCGGGTCGGCGCCCTGCGCCTGCAGGCGCTCCTTCATGTCGGCAGTGGACAGGATCCGCGCTATCTCGGCATTCAGTGCGGCGACGACCTCCGGCGGCGTGCGGGCGGGAGCGAGTATCGATTGCCAGGAACCGGTGAGGAAGCCCGGCAGGAATTCTGCGACCGCCGGCGTGTCGGGAAGGGCGGGGTGGCGCTTTTCACTGGAAACCGCGATCAGCCGCAGCTTGCCGAACTTGACCGGCGGCAGCGTGGCGAGCATCCCGTTGAACAGCACGTCGGCCTGCCCGGTCATGACGTCCATGATCGACTGCGCGCCGCCGCGCCCGGTGATGTATTCCCACTGGATGCCCGTGCGGTGGGCGAATTGGAGTCCCGCCAGGTACGGCGCGCCCGCCGGGCTCGAGGCGTAGTTGAGCTGTCCGGGGCGCTTCTTTGCGAGCGCGATCAGCTGCGGCACCGTGGTGACCGGCACGTTCGGGTGCACGCACAGCAGGTGCGGCGAGTAGGAGATCGTGGTGATCGGGGCGAAATCCTGCAGGCCGTAGGGCGTCTTGGGGTAGAGCACGGGAAGGATCACCCACACGCCGACATCGCTGAGAACCAGGGAATAGCCGTCGGGCGCGGACTTCGCGACGACGTCGACACCGATCGCGCCGGCTGCGCCGGGACGGCTCTCCACCACCACCGGCTGTCCCCACCGCTCCGTGAGCTTGGGCCCGATCAACCGCGACAGGATGTCGGAGGTGCCGCCTGGCGGGAACGGCACGACGATGCGGATGGGGCGGGAGGGGTAGGTCTGCTGCGCCTGCACCGCGCAGCAGCCGAACGCGAGCAACGCGCACGACACGACTCGAATCATCGACATGGACTGCCTCCGGAGCGACACGCTGATGGGGCCCCGCGTTACCGCGAACGCGCGGCCTCGGCTATTCTATATCGGCCCATGAAACCCCTGACAGCAGGCGTGCTCGCGCGGCTCGCCGACGGCGGCTTCCACTCCGGCGAGGCGCTGGCGCGCAGCCTCGAAGTCTCGCGCGCGAGCGTGTGGAACGCCGTGCGCGACCTGGAGGCGACGGGCATCGAAGTCTACAAGGTGCACGGGCGCGGATACCGCCTGCCGTATCCGGTCTCGCTGCTCGATCGCGCCGCCGTCGAGCGTCACCTCGGCGCGCAAGCCGGACGCTTCGCGCTCGACATTCGCGACACGGTCGATTCCACCAATACCGCACTCATCGAACGCGCGGCCCAGGGGGCGCCCGGCGGCACGGTTCTCGCGGCGGAATGGCAGGCGGCGGGGCGCGGCCGGCTCGGCCGCGCCTGGCACGCGGGTGTCGGCGAGGCGCTCACCTTCTCGCTGCTGTGGCGCTCTGCGCGCGGCGCGGGGGCGCTCTCGGGGCTCACGCTCGCGGTCGGCGTGGCGCTCGCCCGCGCGCTGCAGTCGGCCGGCGCAGGCGGGGTCGCTCTCAAGTGGCCGAACGACGTCCTCTGGCGCGGGGGAAAGCTCGCCGGGGTTCTGACCGAATTACAGGGCGACGCGCTGGGGCCGACCGCGGTGGTGATCGGGATTGGCATCAACGTGCGCCTGTCGGAAGCAACCCGCGCGCGGATCGGGCAGGCGACGGCCGACCTGGAGACTGCGTGCGAGGCAGCGCCCGACCGCAACCGGCTGCTCGCAGGCGTGCTGATCGAGCTCGACGGTATGCTGGGGGCGTTCGGCCGGGACGGGTTCGCACCGCTGCGCGAGGAGTGGCTGCAGCGGCACGCGCAGCAGGGCAGGCGCGTGACGCTCACGCTTCCCGATGGCGCGCGCCGCAGCGGGCACGCGCGCGGCGTCGCCGAGGACGGGGCGTTCCTGCTCGAGACGCGCGCGGGAGTCCAGCGCTTTCACAGCGGGGAAATATCCCTGCGCCCGCTCAGGCAGTCATGAGTAACGAGCGACGGGTCATGCGCATCCTCGCCATCGACGCCGGAAACAGCCGCATCAAGTGGGGCATGCACGAGGACGGCTCGTGGCTCGCGCAAGGCTGGGTGGCGACGGCCCGGCCGGCCCGGCTCGGCCGTGAGTGGAGCGGGCTCGAGGCCCCCGACGTGATCGTTGCCGCAAACGTTGCCGGCGCGCGCGTCGGGGGCGCCCTCGCTGCCGCCGCGCGCCGCTTCAGGCGTCCTATCCGCTTCGTCAGGAGCGCGGCCGCGCAGAGCGGCGTGCGAAGCAGTTACGCCGACCCGCACCAGCTCGGGGCGGACCGCTGGGCCGCGCTGATCGGCGCATGGAATCTCCACCGCGGCCCGTGCGTGGTGGTCAACGCCGGCACCACGGTCACGGTGGACGCGCTCGACGGGTCCGGCGTTTTTCTCGGGGGCATGATCGTGGCGGGCGCGGAGCTCATGCGCAAGGCGCTGGCGCAGAATACCGCCCGCTTGCGGCCGCGGCCGGGCCGCTTCGCGTTCTTCCCGTCGCGCACGGCGGACGCGATCGAGAGCGGGGCAGTCAACGCGCTCGCCGGCGCCGTCGAGCGCATGGTGCGCTTCATGCGGCAGGCGGGGGAAGCGGCTCCGCTGACGGTGCTCTCGGGCGGGGCCGCGCCGCTCATCGCGCCGCAGCTTAACGGCGCGGTCGAGGTGGTGGATAATCTCGTGCTCGAAGGGCTCGTTCGTATCGCTCTCGACTCCTCGCCCGTCACCCAGCCTGTCCTGAGCCTGTCGAAGGGCCGCCCCTCCCGCCGCATCAAGAAATGAGAGCATTTTTCCTGCTGCTGGTGCTGGTCAATCTCGCATTCTTCGCCTACGGGCACGTTGCGCTCGAAGGCGGCGGAATCGAGGGCCGGATCTCCCAGCTGCAGATTGCCGCGGAGAGAATCAAGCTCATCCGCGCGGGGGAACCGGCGCCTGCGGACAAGGCGCGAGCGCCGGGCAAGGCCATCCCGCCCGCGCCGCCGAAGACGGCGAGCGTGGTCCCGGCGACCTGCCTTGAGTGGGGAAATTTCGCCGGCCCCGGGGCGGCGAGGGCCGAGGCCGCGCTCGCCCGGCTGGAGCTCGCGCCGGGGCAGGTCGAACGCGCGGTGGTCGACGCGGGCGGCTACTGGGTGCACATACCGCCGCTCCGGAACAAGAGCGAGGCGGACCGCAAGGTGCGCGAGCTGAGGGACCTCGGCGTGACGGAGTTTTTCGTCGTGCAGGACGCGGGCCCGTGGCGCAACGCGATTTCGCTCGGTATTTTCCGCACTGACGAGGCGGCGCAGACCTTCCTCGCCGGGCTGAAGGAGCGCGGGGTGCGCTCCGCGATCGCGGCGCGGCGCGAGAATTTCCTCAAGCAGGTCGCGTTCTACGTGCGCGAGCCGAGCGAGGCGACGGTCGCCGAGCTCATGCTGATCCAGCAGGATTTTCCGGACAGCGAGGTCAAGGCCGGCCCGTGCCCGCCGGCGCAGGGCTGAGGCGCTCAGCGCTTGCCGCGAATGCGGTCGATGAGCGCCGTGGTCGAGCGCTCGTGCGCGAACGGTATGGAGTGAACGGCGCCGCCCCAGCTCCTCACCTCTCTTGCGCCGACAATCGCCTCGGGCGCCCAGTCGCCGCCCTTCGCCAGCACGTCGGGCTTCACCTCGAGGATCAGCTTAAGGGGCGTCTCTTCCTCGAACCAGCTGACGAGCGTCACCGGCTCGAGCGCGGCCACGAGCGCGACGCGGTCTTCCAGCGAGTTGACCGGTCGCCCGGCGCCCTTGCCGAGCGCCCGTGTCGAGGCGTCGGAGTTCACCGCGACCAGCAGGCTCGCGCCGAGCGCGCGCGCCTGCGCAAGATAGGTGGCGTGGCCGCGGTGCAGGATGTCGAACACGCCGTTCGTGAACACCAGCGGGCGCTTGAGCGATTTCAGTCGCGCCGCCAGCGCGCCGGGCGGGCAGATCTTCGATTCGAATGCCGGAGCCCTCACCGGATACCGGTTACGGGTTCAATTGATGTACTCGAACAGCCTCACCACCTTCTGCACCCCGCTCGTCGTGCGCGCGATCTCGGTGGCGTCGTCCGCTTCCTGCTTCGTCACCAGACCCATGAGATACACGACGCTGTTTTCGGTGACCACCTTCACGTGCAGCACATTGAACTTATCGCTGTCGAAAAAGCGCGCCTTGACGTTCGTGGTGATGAGGGAATCGTTGCTGCGCGCCGTGAAGGAGCTCGCTCCCGCGACGGCGAGCTCGTTGTGCACGCCGCGCACGTTCTCGACCGACCACGCGATGCGCTCCACCTCGGTCCGGGTCGCCTCGTCGGGCACTTCCCCGGTGAGGAGGACCATGCGGTTGAAGCTCACCACGTTGACGTGGATGCCTTCCTTGAAGCGCTCGCTGATGCGTCCGGCGGCCTTGATCCCTATGGCTTCGTCCTCGGTCATGGCTCCCATGGTGCGGCGGTCCTGCGACACGACGACGCCGGTGGCCGCCACGGTGCCGGCAAGGAGTGCGCCGCAGCCCTGGAGGAACGGCAGCGCCGATAGCAGTGCAATGATCGCGATGCGCATCATTCGGCTCCCAGTAGCAGACAATCGATCGCGTCGCACAGGCAGTGCAGCGTCAGCAGGTGGACTTCCTGGATGCGCGCGGTGCTCTGCGCGGGGACGCATATGTGTATGTCGGACGGCCGCAGCGCTTCGGCCATCTTGCCGCCGTTGCGGCCGGTCAGCGCGATCACGCCCACCTGGCATTCGCGGGCAGCCTGCAGGGCTTCCAGCACGTTCTTCGAATTGCCGCTGGTCGAGATCGCGAGCAGCAGGTCGCCGCTGCGGCCGAGCGCCCGCACCTGCTTCGAGAACACCTGGTCGTAGTGGTAATCGTTGGCGATCGAGGTGAGCGTCGAAGTGTCGGTCGTGAGCGCGAGCGCCGCGAGCGCCGGCCGCTCCCGCTCGAAGCGGTTGATGAGCTCCGCCGCGAAGTGCTGCGAGTCCGCGGCCGAGCCGCCGTTGCCGCAGCTCATGATCTTTCCGTCGTTCCTCAGGCATTGCACCATGCGCTCGGCGGCCGCCGCGATCGGGCGCGCGAGCGCGTCCATGGATTGCAGTTTGAGGTGCGCGGACTCGGAGAAGTTCTCGCTGATGCGGGTGATGAGGTCCACGGTGCGCCGCCTGCCGGTATTCTACCGACCGCCTGGGTCATTCACCAAACGCGTCGGTAAGCCATTCCACCCGCTGCTCGGCTCCGCGCACGAGCACCACGTCGAAGCGGCAGGCGGGTTCCGCCTTCCGCGCGGCGAGGTAGTGTCGGGCGGCGGCGACAATGCGCCGGCGCTTGGCAGTGGTGATGCTTGCGGCAGCGCCGCCGAACGCTTCCGACCGGCGCGCGCGCACCTCGACGAACACCAGCAGCGCGCCGCTGCGGGCGACGATGTCGATCTCGCCGAGGCGGCAGCGGTAGTTGCGCTCGACGATCGTGAGTCCGCGGCGCTCGAGGAAGGCGGCGGCGAGATGCTCGGCGGAATCGCCGCTGCGGTTCATCGGCGCTCGCGCACGATCAGCCTGCCGTCGCTGAACTGGGCCGGAGTGAGAGCGCGGACGAACATCGAGTCCGGGCCGAGCGTGAGCCGCCCGGTGACACCGTCGAAAGCGTCCCGGGGCTTGCCCGCGAGCAGCACCATCGCCATGCGGAACGCATCGATGCCCAGGGCGTAGAAGCGGCTCAGCTCGACGGACTCGTCGTACGCGGGCCGCGGGTAGAGCATGACCAGCGGATTCTCGGGCTGCAGCACCCACGGCATGTCGAGAAACCGCACCCCGGCGAGGTCGAACGCGACCAGCGGGCCGGCGACCCCGGGGTGCACCTGCGAGGTCGCGTAGATCGGCAGCGTGCTGAGATAAGGGCGGGCCAGCCGGGCGCGCGGAAGATCGAGCGCCATGAACGCCATATCGGCGGTTTCGGTGTCGATTGCCGCGTCGGCGGCCTTCTTGATGCGCACGAGCCCTTCGGGGTCGGTGGTGAACGCGAGCGGCGCCAGGACCGTGCCGCCGAGACGCGCGAACTCCTCGACAAACGCGAGATGAATGCGCCGGAGGAGCGGGGTCTCGCCCATGACGGTCAACGCGCTGCGGCGTCCATCCTGCCAGGCAAGCTGCGCCACCTGCCGCGCGTCGGATTCCGCGTGCAGGCTCAGCATGTAGAAGTCGGGAACGGCGGGAATCTGTCCTTCAGGCACGTTGAGGGCAAGGGTGGGCACCATGACCGTCGCGCTCTCCGCGAGCGCGGTCACGCCGTTGCGGGTGAGCGGGCCGACGACGATCCGTGCCCCCGCCCCGAGCGCCTTGATGTAGGTCGCAACCGCCTGCTGCGGGTCGTCGCCGACGGCATAAATATTCACCGGCAGCGACGTTCCGCCCTGCGCCTGCGCGGCCGCGAGAAAGCCGTCCTTCACGGCCAGGGCGTAACTGCTGAACGAGCTTGAAGCGAGCGGCAGCACCAGCGCAAGGTGCGGTCCCGCGACGTGCGGGGGCAAGGGTGCGGGCGACGGCGCCACCGCAGGCGCGGCGGCGGGCAGCGCCGGCACCAGCGACGGGGACGCAGAAGGTTCGATCACCGAAGGTGTCGCCGACGGCGCGACCGCGCCCCCCGCGGGAGGCGGCAGCGGCGTCGCCGATGGAAGCGCGGTCGGCGGAGCGGGGAAACCCAGCTCGGCTTCGCTGGCCAATGCGGGGGAGCCCCCGTATAGTACGGCCGCAGCCAGGGGCACAACGAGCCAGTGATGGAGCACGCCGCAGCGCATGGGAGGACCGGCGGAAAACGGAGTGCGACATTATATGTAGTGGCCACCCCTATTGGAAACCTCGCGGACCTCGGCCTGCGCGCGCAGGAAACGCTGCGCGGCGTCGAGGCAGTGGCGGCGGAGGATACGCGCGTCACCCGGAGGCTGCTGGCCCACTACGGGATCGCGAAACGGCTGATCCCGGTCCACGAGCACAACGAAAAGCGCGCCGCGGACGGCATCCTCGCGCTGCTGCGCGAGGGCCGGTCGGTAGCGTTGACGTGCGACGCCGGCACCCCGGCGATCTCCGATCCGGGCGCGCAGCTGGTCGCGGCGGCGCGCGCGGCGGGCTTCCCGGTGTCCCCAGTGCCCGGCCCCAACGCGGCGGTTGCCGCCTTGTCGGTTTCGGGCTTCACGTCGCCCCACCACCTGTTCTACGGATTCCTTCCGGCGCGCGCTGCGGCGCGGCGCCGCGCGCTCACCGCGCTGGCTCAGCTGCCGTACACCCTGGTGTTCTACGAAGCGCCTCATCGCGTGCAGGAGTGCCTGTCCGATCTGCTGGCGGTGCTGGGCGGGGAGCGGCGCATCGTGATTGCGCGCGAGCTCACCAAGCTGTTCGAATCGCTGCACGCCTGCACGCTAGCCGAGGCGGCGGACTGGCTTGCGTCCGATTCCGTGCGGCGCAAGGGGGAATTCGTGCTCGTCGTGGAAGGGGCGGAGGCGCAGGAGCCGGATCGTGCCGCGGCGGGAGATGCGCTCGGCGTGCTGCTGTCGGAGCTTCCGCTCAAGCAGGCGGTCGGCCTCGCGGCGCGCATCACGGGCGGAAGAAAGAACGAGCTCTATCGGCAGGCCCTGGCGATGCGGAAGGAGCGTGATCGCAGATGAGAAGGATGACGATCACGCGTCCCGACGATTGGCATCTCCACCTGCGCGACGGCGCGCATCTGCGCGCGGTGCTCCCGGACACGGCCCGCCGCTTCGCGCGCGCAATCGTGATGCCCAACTTGAAGCCGCCGGTGACGACCGTGCAACTCGCACTCGCGTACCGCGACCGCATACTCGCCGCGCTACCGGCGGGAGCGCGTTTTGAGCCGCTGATGACGCTTTATCTCACTGACAAAACGCAGCCGGCGGAGATCGCGGCCGCGCGGACGAGCGGCGCGGTGCATGCCGTCAAGTACTACCCGGCGGGCGCGACCACCCATTCCGACGCGGGCGTGACCGATATCGCGAAGTGCCGCGGGGCGCTCGAGGCGATGGAAAAGCACGGGCTACCCCTGCTGGTGCACGGCGAAGTGACCGATCCCGCCGTGGATGTATTCGACCGGGAGCGCGTGTTCATCGAGCGCGTGCTGGCGCCTCTCATCGAACGCCACCCGGGACTCAAGGTCGTGCTGGAGCACATCACCACGCGTGAAGCCGTCGAATTCGTGACAGCGGCGCCCCCGCGCGTGGCCGCAACGGTTACCGCGCATCACCTGCTGCTCAGCCGGAATGCGATTTTCGCCGGGGGTGTGCGGCCGCACCACTACTGCGTGCCGGTGCTCAAGCGCGAGTCGCACCGCCAGGCGCTGCTGCGGGCCGCGACGAGCGGCAGCCCCAAGTTCTTTCTCGGCACCGACAGTGCCCCGCACGCGCGCCATACCAAGGAGACCGACTGCGGCTGCGCCGGGATCTACACCGCGCACGCCGGCATCGAGTTCTACGCCGAGGCGTTCGCCGCCGCGGGAGCGCTCGACCGATTGGAAGGATTCGCGAGCCGGCACGGGCCGCAGTTCTATGGCCTGCCGGTGAACGAAGGCGTCATCACGCTCGCGGAGGAATCATGGCCGGTGCCGTCGGAAATCGCATTCGGCGCGGACCGGCTGGTGCCGCTGCGTGCCGGGGAGCAGGTGGGATGGCGGGTTGTGTAATCCGCGGGGGCTCCCGAGCGTTAAGCGGGTTATGAGCGCCGCCGCGGCGGACACGGTTCTTCCCTACCTTCAGCCCTCCGATCTGGATCTGCCCAGGGGGGACCTGTGGATCTTCGGCTATGGTTCGCTGATGTGGGATCCGTGTTTTAGCCACGTGGAGAGCCGGCCGGCGCTGATCTACGGCTATCACCGCGAGCTGTGCATCTATTCGAGCCGGTGGCGCGGCACTCCCCAGCGGCCGGGCCTCGTCCTGGGACTTGATCGCGGCGGCGCGTGCCGCGGCGTGGCCTTCCGTATCGCCGCCGCCCAGGTTGCTCGCTCGCTCGAGTCGCTGTGGGATCGCGAGATGCGCCGGGGCGTCTATCATCCGCGGCTGCTACACGCCCGGTTGCCGGGCCGGACTGCGCGGGTTCTTGCCTTCGTCGCGAATCCGCTCCATCCCGGCTATGCGGGGACGCTCCCCACCGAGCGCACGGCCGAGCTGATCGCCAACTGCCATGGGGACCGCGGGCCGAACGTGGAGTACCTCGCGCGCACCCTCAAGCATCTCACCAATCTCGGTGTGCGCGACCATCACCTTCTGCGGGTAATGGCTGCGGTGCATGCCCTCCTGCGGCGGTGAGTGTCCGGCTCTCGGCGTGCGGTGTCGAAGAGAGTAAAATACGCGCTGGGAAGCCGGCCAGACAGCCGCTGCGTGCGGGTGAAGCGAGCCTCTACGATGGTTCGTGCCGCGCGGAGAGGAAAGTCCGGGCTCCATAGGGTAGGGTGGCGGCTAATCACCGCCCGCCGCGAGGCGAGGAACAGGGCCACAGAGACGAGTCCCGATGTGGGCAACTGCGTTGGGAGTGAAACGAGGCAACCTCCACCCGGAGCAACGCCAAATAGGCAAGCGATGACGTGACCCGCCGAGCTTGCGGGTAGGTGGCTTGAGCCGCGGAGCAATCCCCGGCCTAGAGGAATGGCTGTCGCGGGCCGCAAGGCCTGGCACAGAACCCGGCTTATCGGCTGGCTTCCCTTCTTGTTTTTCGCGCTCTCCGCACCTCCTGCGTTCTGCTGATTTGCTGTTGCCGCCCCGCAACAGCGCTTGGGGAATTGCCTCCTCCACGGTCTCCGTCGGGGCAAAATTTAAAGTATTACATTCAGATTACTTCATATCGCGCTGTTTATAAGGGCTAAGTAAACTGAAAATCCAGTTAAAATTCCCCCTCCGTTTCACCTTATAAGTCTTTGTCCTTAAAAAAGAAAACGCTTGATCGTCCTTGACCGTTTCCCGCGCTTTCCAATATAGTGGGAAGGAGTGGAGAAAAGTGGGACAGTGTGTCGCCCGTGGGTAGCCAGGGCGGCGCTTTCCCGCGCACCAAGGGGGACTCGTGTTTCGCGGCGTCGCGCAACTGAATCTCGACAGCAAGGGGAGGCTCGCCGTGCCGTCCCGGTTTCGCGACGCCCTCATCGCGCGCGCGAGCGGGCACGTCGTGCTCACCGCCGATTCCGACCGTTGCCTTCTCATCTACCCCCTTCCCGACTGGGAGCCGATCGAAAAGAAGCTCATGTCGCTCTCGAGCTTCAACGCGCAGATACGCGAGCTGCAGCGGCGGCTGGTGGGGTACGCCGAGGACGTGGTGATGGATGCGACCGGACGCATCCTGGTGCCGCCGGCCCTGCGCGGCTATGCGCAGCTCGAGAAGGCCGTGGTGCTGGTGGGGCAGGGCCACAAGTTCGAGCTCTGGAACAAGGACCACTGGGACGAGCGGATGGAGCAGGTTGGAGGTTCCGGTGCGGGCGGCCTGCCGCCTGAGCTGGAGGGCTTCTCCTTGTGAGCGGGGGCTCACACGCGGCAGTCCTGTTGGAGCAGGCAGTAGACGGTTTGAAGGTGCGCGGCGACGGGTGTTACGTCGACTGCACGTTTGGTCGCGGCGGGCACAGCCGGCTGATCCTGGGCCGGCTGGGAAGAGCGGGACGGCTCCTTGCCCTCGATCGCGACCCGCAGGCAGTGGCCGCGGGAGGAGAAATCGATGACCGGCGTTTTCGCATCCTGCACGGACGCTTCGGCCAGCTCGCCGCACTGGCGGCGCAGGCCGGCGTCACGGCGGCCGACGGGGTCCTGCTCGACCTCGGCGTGTCCTCCCCGCAGCTCGACGATCCCGCCCGCGGCTTCAGCTTCCGCTTCGACGCACCGCTCGACATGCGCATGGACCCGGGCGCGGGCATCACGGCCGCGGAATGGCTCGCGCGCGCGCCGGAGCGGGAGATCCGGGAGGTCATAAGAAACTATGGCGAAGAACGGTTTGCTAAATCGATTGCAGCAGCGATTGTTGCGGCTCGAGCGCGGGGACCTGTTGGCACCACACGACAACTTGCCGCGCTCGTGGCAAAGGCCATTCCCGCGCGGGAGCCACGGCAGGATCCGGCGACGCGCACGTTTCAAGCTATACGGATTCACCTCAATCAGGAGCTTGAGGAGTTGTCGCTAGCGCTGCCGCAGTGCATGGAACTCCTCAGGCCCGGCGGACGTCTGGTGGTGGTGAGCTTCCATTCCCTGGAGGACCGCATCGTCAAACGCTTTATGCGCAATCACGCGCGCGCCGACCGGCTGCCGCCGCGGCTGCCGCTGCGCGCACGCGACCTGCCGCCGCCGCCGCTGCGGTTGATCGGGCGGCCGGTGCGGCCGTCCGCTTCCGAGATCGCGGCCAACCCCCGCGCGCGCAGCGCCGTGATGCGCGTCGCCGAGAAGCTGGCCGCCGCAGGCGGTGAGCCATGCTGAGACTCAACCTGATCCTGCTCGCCGTCCTGGCCGCCTGCGCGCTCGCGCTGGTCACCTCCCAGCACCAGGCACGCAAGCTCTACGTGGAGCTGCAGAAGGAACAGGATCTCGCCAAGGCGCTCGAGGTGGAGTGGGGACAGCTGCAGCTCGAGGCGAGCACCTGGGCGACCCACGCGCGCGTCGAAAAGCTCGCAACCCGGGCGCTCGGCATGCGTGTCCCTCCGGCATCCCGCATCCGGCGGGTGCCCGCCGCCGCGCCGGAGGGCCGGCCGTGAGCCCGGCCGCGCACCCCCACCTCGCGCTGCAGCTCCCGGCGTGGCGCTCGCGGCTGCTGCTGCTCGCGCTCCTCGCCTGGTTCGCCGCGCTCGCCCTGCGCGCGGTCTACCTCCAAGGGCTGCACAACGACTTCCTGCAGCAGAAGGGCGAGTCGCGCTACGCGCGCGTGATCGACCTGTCCGCGACCCGGGGGGCGATCGTGGACCGCAACAACGAGCCGCTCGCGATCTCCACCCCCGTGGAATCGGTGGCGGCGAGCCCGGCGGACATCGAGATCACGCCGGACCAGCTGAGGCGCCTCGCCCGGCTGCTCGGATCCGACGCGGCCGACCTGCGGAAAAAGCTGGCGGAAACCCGCCGCGAATTCGTCTACCTCAAGCGGCAGCTGCCGCCGGACGAGGCCGCGCGGGTGGTGGCGCTCGGCATCCCCGGCGTGTTCCTGCAACGCGAGCACCGCCGCTATTACCCGGCGGGCGAGGTGACCGCGCATCTCATCGGGCTCACCGACGTGGATGGACGCGGACGCGAGGCGCTCGAGCTCGCCTTCGACGGGCAGCTCGCGGGCAGGGCGGGCAGTCGCCGGGTCATCAAGGATCGGCTCGGACAGATCGTCGAGGACGTGGAGAGCATACGCGCGCCGCAGAATGGCCGGACCCTTACGCTCTCGATCGACGCCAGGATCCAGTACCTCGCGTACCGCGAGCTGAAAAGCGCCGTGGCGGCGCACCGCGCGCGAGCGGGCAGCATCGTGGTCCTCGACGTCGCGACGGGCGAGGTGCTGGCGATGGCAAACGTGCCGTCGTTCAACCCGAACAACCGCGAGCGCTTCGATCCGCTGCGCGCCCGCAACCGCGCCGTGACCGACCTCTTCGAGCCGGGCTCGACGCTGAAGCCCTTCACCGCCGCCGTCGCGCTGGAGTCGGGCATCGTGCGGCCGGAGTCCGTCATCCAGACCGCGCCCGGCCAGCTTGCCATCGGCAACCGCGTGATCCACGACGCGCACCCGCAGGGCGCGCTCACCGTCGCCCAGGTGATCCAGAAGTCATCCAACGTCGGTGCCGCGAAAATCGCCCTGGAGCTCAAGCCCGAGGTCATGTGGAACCTGTTTCATCAGATCGGCTTCGGCGCGCCGCCCTATTCGGGCTTTCCCGGGGAAGTGCCGGGGCGGTTGCGGGCGGCGTCGAGCTGGCGGCCGATCGAGCAGGCGACGATGTCCTACGGGCACGGGATCTCGGTGTCGCTGCTGCAGCTCGCGCGCGCCTACCTCGCCTTCGCGACCGACGGCGAGCTGCGCCCGGTGACGCTGCTGCGGCGCGAGGTCCCGGCCAGCGCGACGCGGGTGATCTCGTCGCAGACCGCGCATGCGGTGCGCAGCATGCTGGAGCTTGCCGTTCAGCCCGGCGGCACTGCGCCACGCGCTCAGGTCACCGGCTACCGCGTCGCGGGCAAGACCGGCACCGCCCACAAGCCGGAAGGCCGGGGATACGCGGCGACCAAGTTCGTTTCCTCGTTTGTCGGCTTCGCGCCGGCCTCCGCCCCGCGGCTGGTGGTGGCCGTGATGATCGACGAGCCCTCCGCGGGCCAGTACTACGGAGGCGCGGTCGCGGCCCCGGTATTCAGCACGGTCATGGCGGACGCATTGCGCGCGCTCGGTGTGCCGCCCGATGCGCCGCTGGACAACGTGACGCTGCCGCCTCCCGGCGCGCAGGAGATCAGGGAAGAAGTGTGACTTCGGGATCCCGGAATCAGGAACCAGGGTTCGGCTCCGAAGGGCTGACCGCCGCCGACTGGAAGGCGATCGCGTCGCTCGGCTTGAAGCGGCTCGTCAATGACAGCAGGGCGGTGCGGCCCGGCGACGCCTTTGTCGCCTATCCCGGGCAGGCGCGCGATGGACGCGACTACATCGGACAGGCGGTCGCGAACGGCGCCGCGGCCGTGCTGTGGGAGCGCTCAGGGTTCCGCTGGGACCCGCAATGGTGCGTGCCGAACCTTGGCGTGCGGGGGCTGCGCCACCATGCCGGAGGAATCGCGAGCCGGCTCCATGGCCGGCCGAGCCGGCGGATGCGCGTGATCGGCGTCACCGGAACAAACGGCAAGACCACCTGCAGCCAGTGGATCGCGCAGGCGCTCACCCGTTGCGGCCGGCGCTGCGCCGTGATCGGCACGCTCGGCTACGGCCTGCGCGCGCCCTTGAAGCCGCTCGTCAACACGACGCCGGACGCGCTGTGGCTGCACGCGCAGCTCGCGGAGTTCGCGCGCCGCGGCGCGCAGGCGGTGGCGATGGAAGTGTCCTCCATCGGGCTCGACCAGGACCGCGTTGCGGGGGTCGAATTTGACACTGCGCTCTTCACCAATCTCTCGCGCGACCACCTCGAGTATCACCGCACCATGAAGCGCTACCGCGAGGCCAAAGCACGTCTGTTCACCTGGGAGACGCTCAAGCACGCGGTGGTGAACCTCGACGACGATTTCGGCGTGGAGCTCGCGCGCCGCATCCGCCGCCGCGGGCTCGAAGTGATCGGCTACGGCTTCGGCGCTGCTCGCAGCGGGCACATCACCGGCACCCGCCTCGTGTCCGGTGCCTTCGGCGTGACGTTCGACGTGAAGACTCCGTGGGGCGATGCGCGCGTTATGGGACCGGTGCCGGGGCGGCACAACGCGAGCAACCTGCTCGGGATCCTGGCCGTTCTGCTGGCGGGGGGAATTCCGCTGCGCCGCGCGGTGGCTGCGCTTGCCGCGTTAAAGCCCGTCCCCGGCCGGCTGCAGCGTCTCGGCGGCGGTGCGAAGCCGCTCGTGGTCGTGGATTACGCCCACAGCCCAGACGCCCTGGAACAGGTTCTCACGACGTTGCGCGAACTGCTTGCGCGCGGCTCGTCATCTAGCACCCCCTTCGACGCCGCTCGGGACAGGCATCACCCATCGCGCCTCATTTGTGTGTTCGGCTGCGGCGGCGATCGCGACCCCGGCAAGCGGCCGGGCATGGGGCGTGTCGCGGCACGGCTTGCCGACCGCGTCGTGGTGACGTCGGACAACCCGCGCAGCGAGGAGCCCGGGAAGATCATCAGGGACATCGTCGCGGGCGTGCCCGGCGGTGGCGGGGCGGTCGAGATCGAGCCCGACCGGGGCGCGGCAATCCGGCGCGCGGTGACGGAGGCAGGCCGCGGCGACATCGTGCTCCTCGCCGGAAAAGGCCACGAGACCTACCAGGAAGTCCGGGGCGTGCGCCACCCGTTCTCGGACCTGCAGGCGGCGCGGGAGGCGCTCGCAAGACGATGAGCATGATGCGCCTCTCGGAAGCCGCGCGCGCGATCCCGGCCGAATTGCGGGGGGAGGACCGCGCCTTCGAATCGGTTAGCACCGATACGCGCGCACTCGCCCCGCGGACGCTGTTCGTCGCGCTGAAAGGCGAGCGCTACGATGGGCACGACTTTCTCGGTGAGGCCGTCGCGAAGCGCGCGGCGGGCGCCCTCGTCCAGGACCCGCTTCCGAAAACCGGGGTCGCGGCGGGTTCGTTGCCGCTGCTCGTCGTCGAGAACACGCGGCTCGCCCTCGGGACGCTCGCCGCCTACTGGAGAAGGAAATTCTCGATGCCGCTGGTTGCCCTGACGGGCAGCAACGGCAAGACGACAGTCAAGGAAATGCTGGCGAGCATCCTGCGCGAGGCGGTCGCCGCCGAAACCGGAAAACCGGATCCGGCATCCCGCGTACTCGCCACCCGCGGCAACCTCAACAACGACATCGGCGTCCCGTTGACGCTCCTCGAGCTCGGGCCGGGCCACCGCTACGCCGTGGTGGAGATGGGGATGAACCACGCCGGGGAGATCCGTTACCTGACGCGGCTCGCCGTGCCGGATGTCGCGCTCATCAACAACGCCGGACCGGCGCACCTCGAATTCTTCGGTTCGGTCGAAGCCATCGCCCGCGCCAAGGGGGAGATTTTCGAGGGGCTCCCGCCCGGCGGCACGGCGGTCATCAATGCCGACGACCGCCACGCCGGCCTGTGGCGGGAACTCGCCCGCAACCGGCGCATCGTGGAATTCGGCTTGGCGTCCCCCGCGGCGGTGAGCGCGCGCTACGCGCTGCGCTACCTGGAGAGCGAGATCGTCGTGCGCACGCCGCACGGCGAGGCGCAGGCCGTGCTCAAGGCGCCGGGGCTGCACAACGTCCGCAACGCCCTCGCGGCGAGCGCCGCGGCGACGGCACTCGAGGTGCCGGCGCCTGCAATCGCGCGCGGCCTGGCGGGCTACGCCGGCATCAAGGGGCGGCTGCAGCGGAAGGCGGCGCTCAACGGCGCGACGCTGATCGATGACACCTACAACGCCAACCCCGAGTCGGTCCGCGCGGCGACGGCTGTGCTGGCGCAGGCCTCCGGACGCAGGATTCTCGTGCTGGGAGACATGGGCGAGCTCGGCGCCGGGGCGCCGCAACTGCACGCGGAGATCGGCGATCTCGCGCGCGCAAGCGGCATCGACCGGCTGCTCTCGGTGGGCGAGCTCGCGGAACACGCCGCACTCGCATTCGGGGCCGGGGGACGGCATTTCACGCGCATCGAGGACCTGCTGGCCGAAGTCGAGAGCGCGCTCGCGCCCGGCGTCACCGTGCTCGTCAAGGGCTCGCGCTTCATGCAGATGGAGCGCGTCGTCAAGGCATTCGCCATGGAGAGCCCTGCCTCCGGAGAGCGCGCATGCTGCTAGAGCTCGCCCAGTGGCTCGCCAAGGACATCCGTGCGTTCAACGTGTTCAACTACCTCACGCTGCGCGCAGTACTGGCGTGCCTGACGGCGCTGGTCATCACCTTCCTGATCGGACCGGTGCTGATTCGCAGGCTGACCGCGTACAAGGTGGGGCAGGCGGTGCGCGACGACGGCCCGCAATCGCACCTCGCCAAGGCGGGCACGCCAACCATGGGCGGGGCGCTGATCCTCGCGTCGATCACGATCACGGTTCTACTGTGGGCGGACCTGGAGAACCGCCTGGTCTGGGTGGTGCTGTGGGTGACGCTCGGTTTCGGCGCGATCGGCTGGGTCGACGATTACCGCAAGGTGGTGCGGCGCAACCCCAAGGGGCTGTCGGCCCGGATGAAGTTCTTCTGGCAGTCGGTCATCGGCGCCACCGCGGCGTGCTTTCTCGCCTATCTACACCAGCCTGCCCGCGCAGACCGAGTTCATCGTGCCCTTCTTCAAGCAGGTGGCTTACCCCCTCGGCGCGCTCGGCTTCATCGTCATGAGCTATTTCGTCATCGTCGGCTCGAGCAACGCTGTCAACCTGACCGACGGGCTCGACGGGCTCGCCATCATGCCGACCGTCATGATCGGCAGCGCGCTCGGCGTCTTTGCCTACGTGGCCGGACACGCCGTGTTCTCCAAGTACCTCGGGTTTCCCTACATCCCCGGCGCGGGCGAGCTCGCCGTTTTCTGCGGCGCCATTGCGGGCGCCGGCCTCGCCTTCCTGTGGTTCAACGCCTACCCGGCGGAAGTGTTCATGGGCGACGTCGGCGCGCTTGCGCTCGGCGCAGCGCTGGGAACCATCGCGGTCGTGGTGCGGCAGGAGATCGTGCTCTTCATCATGGGCGGGGTGTTCGTGATCGAGACGCTCTCGGTGATGCTGCAGGTCGCCTCCTTCAAGCTGACGGGCCGGCGAATCTTCCGCATGGCGCCGCTGCACCACCATTACGAGCTGAAAGGATGGAAGGAAAACCAGGTCGTAGTCCGCTTCTGGATCATCACGATGATGCTGGTACTCGTCGGACTGTCGACTTTGAAACTGCGCTGATGGGTTGTGGAGCTCAAAGGGCGAAAGGTCGTGGTGCTCGGGCTCGGTGACACGGGGCTGTCGATGGCGCGCTGGCTCGCGCGGCGCGGCGCCGGCGTGCGCGTCGCCGACAGCCGCGCGGAGCCGCCGCACGCCGCGCGGCTCGCGCGCGAGCTGCCGCAGGTCCCGATCGCGACCGGCGCGTTCAGCGAGTCGACGCTGCGCGGCGCCGACCTCGTCGCGATCAGCCCGGGCTCGACCGCCGCGACGCGCCGGTCGCGGACGCGATCCGGCGCGGCGTCCCGGTCGTGGGCGACATCGAGCTCTTTGCGCAAGCCCTGAAGGGGGGTGTCGTTCCCGCGACTCCGAAGGTGCTGGCGGTCACCGGCACCAACGGCAAGAGCACCGTCACGGCGATGGCGGGAGAGATCGTCCGCGCTGCGGGGCGCCGTACGGTGGTGGCGGGCAACATCGGCACGCCGGTGCTCGACGCGCTCGGAGCGATCGAGGACGGTGCGGCCGCGCCCGAGGTCTTCGTCCTCGAGCTCTCCAGCTTCCAGCTCGAGAGCACGGCGAGCCTCGAGCCGGCCGCCGCAGCGATGTTGAACCTCACCGAAGATCACCTCGACCGCTACGACAGCATGGCCGATTACGCGGCGGCCAAGGCGCGCGTGTTCGCCGGCGGCGGCGTGCAGGTCCTCAATCGAGATGACCGCTGGTCCGCCGGCATGGCGCGCAAGGATCGCGTCGCATTCAC
The DNA here is from genome assembly GCA_963699525.1 of uncultured beta proteobacterium. GTDB lineage: Bacteria > Pseudomonadota > Gammaproteobacteria > Burkholderiales > SG8-41 > SG8-41. The sequence goes on from CAVOUI010000012.1 coordinate 155,196, forward strand.
ATTCGGCGGCGGCGAGCCCCGCGCCGAGACGGAATGGGGCATCCGCGCCGACGACGGTGCCCCGACGCTCGCGCGCGGCGCGCATCCGCTGATACAGCTTGCCGAACTGCCGCTGGCGGGACTGCACAACGCGGCCAACGCGCTTGCGGCGGACGCGCTCGCGCACGCGATCGGCGCGCCGGATGACGCGGCCGCGCGGGCGCTGCGCTCGTTCCAGGGGCTGCCGCACCGCATGCAGAAAGTGGCCGAGCACGAGGGCGTCCTGTTCATCAATGACTCGAAGGGCACCAACGTGGGCGCGACGGTGGCCGCGCTCGCCGGGCTACGGTGTCCGGTGGTGCTGATCGCGGGTGGCGACGGCAAGGGGCAGGATTTCGCGCCGCTTGCGCCCGCGGTGCGGGCTCGGGCGCGCACGGTGGTCCTCATCGGGCGCGACGCGGAAAAGGTGGCGCTGGCGATCGCCGCAGCCGGCGTATCCGTCGAGCGCGCGGCGGGAATGGACGAGGCGGTGCAGGCCGCGTACCGGGCGAGCCGCGCGGGCGACGCCGTCCTGCTGTCGCCCGCCTGCGCGAGCTACGACATGTTCCGCAACTACGCGCACCGGGGGGAAGCCTTCGTGGCGGCGGTGCGGCGCCTCGCGGGCCGCGGAGGCTAGGGCGTGCTCTATACCGACACGAGGCCACGCGCGCAGCCAGCCGAATACGACGAAGGCCTGGCGTGGGCCGCGATACTGCTGCTCGGCCTGGGGCTGGTGATGGTCTATTCAGCCTCCATCGCGATCGCGGAAGGCAGTCGGGCGAGCGGGCACCAATCGACCTACTACCTTATGCGGCACGCGCTCTTCGTCGCGGCCGGCATCGCCGCAGGGGTCGCGGCGTTCCAGGTCCCGCTGCGGCTGTGGCAGCAGGCGGCACTGTATCTCTTTCTCGCTGGCGCGGCGCTGCTGGTCCTGGTGCTCATTCCCGGGGTGGGACGGGAGGTAAACGGCAGCCAGCGCTGGCTCTCGCTCGGGATCGTGACGGTGCAGCCCTCGGAGCTGGTGAAGCTTGCCGCGGTGCTTTATGCGGCCGACTACACGGCGCGCAAGGCCGCGCACATGTCGAGCTTCCGCAGGGGGTTCCTGCCGCTGGCGGCGGTGATGCTGGTGGTCGGCTGGCTGCTGCTGCGCGAGCCGGATTTCGGGGCGTTCGTGGTGATCACCGTGATCGCGATGGGCATCCTTTTTCTCGGCGGCATGAACTGGAAGCTCTTCGCCGGCCTGTTCGCGCTGCTGCTGGCGGGATTCGTGCTGCTGATACTCGCCTCTCCCTACCGCCTGCAGCGGGTGATCGGGTTCATGGACCCATGGGCGGATTCCTTCGGCCGGGGCTACCAGCTCTCGCACGCGCTGATCGCCTTCGGCCGCGGCGAGTGGCTGGGCGTCGGCCTCGGCGGGAGCGTGGAGAAGCTGTTCTACCTCCCGGAGGCGCACACCGATTTTGTGCTCGCCGTAATCGCGGAGGAGCTGGGCTTCGCCGGCGTCGCCGCCGTCATCGCCGCATTCGCCTGGATCGTGACCCGGGCGTTCATGATCGGGCGGCGCGCTGCTTCGCTCGAGCGCTGCTTTTCGGCGCTCGTTGCGCAGGGTATCGGCCTGTGGATCGGGGTGCAGGCGATCATCAATATCGGGGTCAACACCGGAATGTTGCCCACCAAGGGGCTGACGCTACCGCTCGTGTCCTTCGGGGGCACCGCGCTGATGGCGTCCTGCTGCGCGATCGCGGTGCTCTTGCGCGTGGATTGGGAGAACCGGCAGCTCGCGAAGGGCTTCACGGTATGAGCCGGACCATCATGATCATGGCGGGCGGAACGGGAGGCCACATCTTTCCGGCGCTGGCGGTGGCCGAGTACCTGCGCGCGCAGGGCTGGAACGCGGTATGGCTCGGAGTGCGCGGCGGCATGGAAGAAAGGCTCATCCCGCCGCGCGGCTACTCCATGGCGAGCGTGCGCTTCGCCGGGGTACGCGGCAAGGGCATCCTCGCCGCGGCGCTGCTGCCACTCAACCTGCTCATCGCGTTCTGGCAGAGCGCGCGCGCGATCTTCGCGCACCGGCCGGACGTCGTGCTCGGAATGGGCGGCTATGTCTCGTTTCCCGGCGCCATGATGGCGTCGTTCCTCAACCGGCCGCTGGCGATACACGAGCAGAACTCGGTGGCGGGGCTCGCCAACCGCGTGCTGGCGAAGCTCGCGGACCGGGTGCTCACGACTTTCCCCAACGCCTTCGGCGAATCGACGGCCGTGATCTGGACCGGCAACCCGGTGCGCGAGGAAATCGTCGCCATGGCGCCCCCGGAGAACCGTTACGCGGCGCGCGCCGGGCAGCTGCGGGTGCTCGTCGCCGGCGGCAGCCAGGGCGCCGAGGTGCTGAACACTGTCGTGCCCGAAGCGCTGGCACTGCTCGCGCCGGCGGCGCGACCGCGCGTCACGCACCAGGCAGGCGCCGGCCGCGACGACGCGGTGCGGAACCGGTATCGGGAGCGCGGCATCTCCGCCGAGGTCGTCGCCTTCATAGACGACATAGCAGCCCGCTACGCGGAGACCGACGTCATCGTCTGCCGCGCCGGCGCGACCACCGTGGCGGAGATCGCCGCGGCGGGAATCGCCTCGCTGCTGGTGCCCTATCCCCACTCGGTGGACGACCACCAGACGATCAACGCGCGCTTCCTCGCCGACCGCGGCGCGGCGCTGCTCATCCCGCAGGCCGACCTGACGGCGCAGCGGCTCGCCGATGTGCTGGGCGGGCTCACGCGGGAGCGGCTCCTCGCCATGGCGCAGGCGGCGCGCGCCGCCGGCAAGCCCGAGGCGGCGCGCTCGGTGGCGCAGGCGTGCATGGAGCTCGCGGCATGAGACACAAGGTCAAGCAGGTCCACTTTGTGGGAATAGGCGGCGCGGGGATGAGCGGCATCGCGGAGGTGCTGCTCACGCTGCGCTATCGCGTGAGCGGGTCCGACCTTGCCGAGAGCGCCGCGACGCGCCGGCTGCGCCAGCTCGGCGCGAGGATCCACATCGGCCACGCGGCGGATCACATCGCGGGCGCCGACGCGGTGGTGGTGTCGAGCGCGGTCGGGGACGCCAATCCCGAGGTCGCTTCCGCGCGCGAAAGAAAGGTACCCGTGGTTCCGCGGGCGCTGATGCTCGCCGAGCTGATGCGGCTGCGGCAGGGCATCGCGGTCGCGGGCACGCACGGCAAGACCACGACCACCAGCCTCGTCGCCAGCGTGCTCGCCGAGGGCGGGCTCGATCCGACTTTCGTGATCGGCGGGCGGCTGGAGGCGGCAGGCTCCCACGCGCGGCTCGGGGCCGGCGAGTTCATCGTGGTGGAGGCCGACGAGTCGGACGCTTCGTTCCTCTACCTGCAGCCGGTGCTGGCGGTGGTCACCAATATCGACGCCGACCACATGGAGACCTATGGGCATTCGATGGACCGGCTGCGCCAGGCGTTCGTCGACTTCCTGCAACGCCTGCCGTTCTACGGCGTGGCGGTGCTGTGCGCCGACGACGCCAATGTGCGCGCCGTGATGCCGCAGCTCACCAAGCCGATCACGACCTACGGGCTGGCGCCGGACGCGCACGTGCGTGGCCTCGACGTCACGGCGAGCGGAGGCCAGATGCGCTTCCGCGCAGCGCATGCCGGCGGGGAGCTCGCGATCACCCTCAACCTGCCCGGCGCGCACAACGTGCGCAACGCGCTCGCCGCGATCGCGGTCGGCATCGAGCTCGGCGTGCCGGAGGCGGCCATTGCGAGGGCGCTCGCGGAGTTCAAGGGGGTGGGCCGGCGCTTCCAGAACCACGGCAAGGTGCGGCTGCCGGGCGGCGGCAGCTTCGTCCTGATCGACGACTACGGCCATCACCCGGCGGAGATGGCGGCGACGCTCGCGGCTGCCCGCGGCGCTTTTCCCGGCCGCCGCATCCTGCTCGCGTTCCAGCCGCACCGCTACACGCGCACCCGGGATTGCTTCGAGGATTTCGTCAAGGTGCTCTCCACCGCGGATGCGCTGGTGCTGACCGAGGTCTATCCCGCGGGCGAGGCGCCGATCGTGGCCGCGGACGGCAAGGCGCTGGCGCGTGCGATCCGCGTTCAGGGCCGGGTCGAGCCGGTCTTCGTCGAGAAGGTGTCCGAGCTGCCGGCGGCGGTCCTGGGCCTCGCGCGCGACGGCGACGTGGTGCTCACGATGGGCGCGGGATCCATAGGCAACGTGCCGGCGCAGCTGCTGAACGCCCGCCCGAGGAGCGTGAACGGGCTCGCATGAATATGGCGGAGACAGACAATCTGGCGGCGGGTCTGCGCGGCGAGATGCGGCGGCGCGAGCCGATGGCAGGCCACGTGAGCTGGCGCGCGGGCGGCAAGGCCGAGGTCGCCTACTTCCCCGCCGATCTCGATGACCTCGTCCAGTTCCTGCGCTCGTTGCCCGCCGGCGAGCCCGTTTACATGACCGGCCTCGGCAGCAACCTGCTGGTGCGCGACGGCGGGCTGCGCGGCACCGTGATCTTCACGCACCGGGCGCTGCGCGACATCCGGCTCGACCATCTGGGCGCGCTCGGCGGGGGCGTCTACGCCGAAGCCGGCGTGGCATGCCCGAAAGTGGCCCGATACGCCGCGATGAACGAACTGGTCGGCGCGGAATTCCTCGCGGGCATTCCCGGGACGGTGGGCGGGGCGCTCGCGATGAACGCCGGATGCTACGGCGGAGAAACGTGGGACATCGTCGCGCACGTGCTCACCGTCGATCGCACCGGCAGGACGCGGGCGCGCACGCGGGAAGACTACGAGATCGATTACCGGCGCGTGCGCCTGAAGGGAGATGGCAGGGGCCGGAAGGAAGAAGAAGACGACGAAGACGATCAAGGCGTTCGTTCCGAGGAGTGGTTCGTCGCCACGAGCTTCCGCCTGAAGCGCGGCTCGGGAGCCGAGTCCCGCAGGAAGATCACCGAGCTGCTCAAGCAGCGCATCGCGACGCAGCCGCTCGGCGAGCCCAACGCCGGCTCCGTGTTCCGCAATCCCAAGGGCGCCTACGCCGCGCGGCTGATCGAGGCCTGCGGGCTGAAGGGGCGCGCGATCGGGAACGCGATGATCTCGGACAAGCACGCCAATTTCATCGTCAATCGGGGCGGGGCGCGCGCCGCCGACATCGAGGCGTTGATCCTGCTTGCGGAGCACTCGGTCCGGGAGAAATTCGGCGTCGTGCTCGAGCGCGAAGTGCGGGTCGTGGGCGATGCGTGACAGGTGACGAGTAACGAGTCAGACGGGTGACGGGTGACGCGAAAATTCGGGAAGGTAGCGGTGCTGATGGGTGGACGCAGCGCGGAGCGGGAGATCTCGCTCAAGAGCGGAACCATGGTGCTCAACGCGCTGAAGAAGAGCGGCGTGGATGCGCACCCCTTCGACCCTCGCGACAGCGGCCTCGAGGCGCTCAAGGCGCAGCGCTTCGACCGCGCGTTCATCGCGCTGCACGGCCGCTTCGGCGAGGACGGCACGGTGCAGGGGGCGCTCGAGTACCTCGGCATTCCCTACACCGGCAGCGGCGTGATGGCGAGCGCGCTCGCGATGGACAAGTGGCGCACGAAGCTCCTGTGGAATGCCGCGGGGCTGCCGACGCCGCGCTTCGAGCTCATCGATGCGCGAACCGATCTCGCCGGACTCGCGGCGCGCCTGGGACTGCCGCTCATGGTGAAGCCGGCGCGCGAGGGCTCCTCGATCGGCATGAGCAAGGTGATCTCGATCGAGAAGCTCGGGCCGGCACTGGAACTCGCGGCGCGCTACGACGAGGTCGTGATCGCGGAGCGTTTCGTCGCCGGCATGGAACTCACCGCGGGAATCCTCGGTGGCGAGGCGCTGCCGTTGATCCGCCTCGAGACCCCGCGCGAGTTCTACGACTACGAGGCCAAGTACTTCGCGGAGGACACCCGCTACATCTGTCCATGCGGACTGCCTGCCGCGGAGGAGCGGGCGATCCAGCAGACCGCGCTGGAGGCCTTCCGCGTTCTCGGCTGCAGCGGCTGGGGGCGGGTGGACGCGATGCGCGACGCCAGCGGCAATCTGCAGTTGCTGGAGGTCAACACCATACCCGGCATGACCGACCACAGTCTGGTGCCGATGGCCGCGCGCGCCGCCGGGATCGCGTTCGAGGCGCTGTGCGTGCGGATCCTGGAGTCGGCGCATGTCGGATGAAGCGAGTAACGGGAAGCGAGAATCGGGCGACAGGTCGTGGAACGGGACGCCATGTGGAATAGACCCGCGCTGATGAACGGCATCGCGAACGCGCTATTCGCCGCCGCGGCGGTCCTGGCGCTGGTCATCGCGTGGAAGCTCGCCGCGCGCCAGCCGGCGTTCGAACTGCGCGAGGTGTGGGTGAGCGGCGTGCTCGCGCACGTCACCCGCGGCGAGATCGAGGCCCTGGTGCAGCGGGAACTCCGGGGCAATTTCCTCACGCTCGACCTGGCCGCCGCGAGCGCCTCGTTCCGGAAGCTGCCGTGGGTGCGCAAGGCCAGCGTGCGGCGCCAGTGGCCGGCCCGGCTCGATGTCACGCTCGAGGAGCACGTGCCGCTCGCGCGGTGGGCCGGGGGCGCGCTCGTCAACACGCAGGGAGAGGTGTTCAGCGCGGCCTATAGCGGCGAGCTGCCGGTATTCGCCGGCCCGGAAGGCATGGCGCGGGAGATTGCGATCCAGTACCGCCACTTCCGCGCAAATCTCGCGACGATCGGCGAGGCGCCGGTGCGGGTCGAGGTCTCACCGCGGCGCGCCTGGCAGGTGAAGCTCGCGAGCGGAGTGACGCTTGCGCTCGGGCGCGAACAAACCGAAGCCCGCATCGCCCGTTACGTGGCGCTGCGCGACCAGGCGCTTGCGCCGCTCGGGCGGCGGTTCGATTACGTGGACCTGCGCTACCCGAACGGCTTCGCGGTGCGCTTCCCGGAGCTGCGCCGCGACCGGCCCGCGCCCAAGCGCGGGGGCAGAACCGGGCAACGGACGGGTTGAACGCATGGCAAAGGCAAGGGACAGCAAGAAGCTGATCGTGGGCCTCGATGTCGGCACCTCGAAGATCGCCGCCATCGTCGCCGAGGCGCGGCCCGAGGGGGGGTTCGAGATCATCGGCATGGGCAGCCACCCCTCGCGGGGGCTCAAGAAAGGGGTCGTGGTCAATATCGAGACCACGGTCAACGCCATCCAGCGCGCGCTGGAGGAGGCGGAGCTGATGGCCGACTGCAAGATCCGCGAGGTCTACACCGGGATCGCCGGCAGCCACATCCGCAGCTTCAACTCGCAGGGCATGGTGGCGGTGAAGGACAAGGAGGTGGCGCTGGCCGATATCGAGCGCGTGGTCGACACCGCGCGCGCCGTGCAGATCCCGAACGACCAGCAGATCCTGCACGTGCTCAACCAGGAGTTCATCATCGACGGGCAGGAGGACGTGCGCGAGCCGCTCGGCATGAGCGGGGTGCGCCTGGAGGTCAAGGTGCACATCGTGACCGGGGCGGTCTCCGCCGCGCAGAACATCGTCAAGTGCGTGCGCCGCTGCGGGCTCGAGGTCCGCGACCTGGTGCTGCAACCGCTCGCCTCCGCCATGGCGGTCATTTCCGACGACGAGAAGGACCTCGGCGTCGCGCTGGTGGACATCGGCGGCGGCACCTCCGATCTCGTCGTGTACACGCACGGGGCGATCCGCCACACCGCGGTGATCCCGATCGCGGGCGACCAGATCACCAACGACATCGCGATGGCGCTGCGCACCCCCACCAAGGACGCGGAAGACATCAAGGAGCGCTACGGCTGCGCGCTGTCCCAGCTCGCCGACTCCCAGGACATGGTGGAGGTGCCGGGGCTCGGCGAGCGCGAACCGCGCCAGCTCTCGCGCAAGACGCTCGCGGAGGTGATCGAGCCCCGGGTCGAGGAGCTCTACTCGCTGGTGCAGACCGAGCTGCGCAGGAGCGGCTACGAGGAGCTGCTCTCGTCCGGGGTCGTGATCACCGGCGGTTCCAGCGTGATGCAGGGCATGGTCGAGTTGGGCGAGGAGATCTTCCACATGCCGGTGCGGGTGGGCTACCCGGCCTACCACGGCGCGCTGGCGGAGGCCGTGCGCCACCCGCGCCACTCGACAGGAGTCGGATTGCTGCTGGCGGGCATGCAGCAGATGCGGAGCCGCGAGTTCGCACGCATGAACGCGGGCTCGTTCCGCCAGGTGCTGGACCGGATGAAGACCTGGTTTACCGGAAATTTCTGAATCACACGATGAAAGGAGGCTGCACCCATGTTTGAGATAGTGGACGCACAAGCGCAGGAGGCCGTAATCAAGGTGATCGGCGTGGGCGGCTGCGGCGGCAACGCGGTCGACCACATGATCGACAAGGGGGTGGAGGGGGTGGAATTCATCTCCGCCAACACCGACGCGCAGGCGCTCAAGCGCACGCAGGCCAAGATCCAGCTGCAGCTCGGGGCGGGGATCACCAAGGGGCTGGGGGCGGGCGCGAACCCCGAAGTCGGACGCAAGGCGGCTCTCGAAGACCGCGAGCGCGTCGCGGAAGCGATCTCGGGGGCCGACATGCTGTTCCTGACGGCGGGCATGGGCGGCGGCACCGGGACCGGGGCGGCGCCGGTGGTGGCGGAACTCGCCAAGGAGCTCGGCATCCTCACGGTCGCGGTTGTCACCAAGCCGTTCGCGTTCGAGGGCAAGCGCCAGAAGATCGCGCAGGAGGGCATCGAGCAGCTCTCGCCCCATGTCGATTCGCTGATCGTGGTGCCCAACGACAAGCTGATGGAAGTGCTCGGCAACCAGGTGACGCTCGACGGGGCGTTCAAGGCCGCGAACGACGTGCTCCACGGCGCGGTCGCCGGGATCGCCGAGATCATCAGCTGCCCGGGCATGATCAACGTGGACTTCGCGGACGTGCGCACGGTGATGGCCGAGATGGGCATGGCGATGATGGGCTCGGCACGCTCCGCCGGACCGGACCGGGCGCGACTCGCCGCCGAGCAGGCGGTTGCGTGCCCGTTGCTCGAGGACGTCAACATCTCGGACGCGCGCGGCGTGCTGGTCAACATCTCGGCGAGCAAGGCAACTTTCCAGTTGCAGGAGATGTATGACGTGATGAGCACGATCAAGGCATTCTCGTCGGATTCCGCGCATCCCATCATCGGGACCGTGTACGACGATGCGCTGGGCGATCAGCTTCGGGTGACGATCATCGCGACCGGGCTCGGCAAGCCCGTGGTGCAGCGCCAGGTGAAGCCGCTCACCGTGGTAACCAGCAAAACCGGGACCGACAACCAGCCGTTGGAGGTGGACTACGGCGCGCTCGAGATGCCGGCGGTGATGCGCTCCAAGCGCAACCGCGATGCGACGGTGGAAGCGATGCGGCAATCGGGTGTCGAAATGCTCGACATCCCCGCGTTCCTGCGCAAGCAGGCGGACTAGTGATCAGTCGCTACCAGGAAGCGGCCGGCCCTTGCCTGGCCGCGCATGGAACTCCGCCTATGAACGGGTGACTGATAGTTGGATGTTGATCGTTGACAGCACGCAAAACTGTGACGGTTTTGTTGCGCCGCAGCGTCGGCGCGTGATAGACTTTACATCTTAAAAGCCTGAAATTTCAGGGAGTTTTCGAGTGATTCAGCAGCGCACGCTGAAGAACATCATCCGCGCCACCGGCGTGGGGCTGCACACCGGCACCAAGGTTTACATGACGCTGAGGCCGGCGGCCGTCAATACCGGCATCGTGTTCCGGCGCATCGACCTCACGCCGCCCGTGGAAATCCGGGGCGAGCCGAACTCGGTCGGCGACACACGGCTGTCCTCTTGCTTGGAAAAAGGCGATGCGCGGATCTACACGGTCGAGCACCTGATGTCGGCGCTCGCCGGCCTGGGCATCGACAACGCGTACATCGACCTCACCGCGCCCGAGGTGCCGATCATGGACGGCAGCGCGGGCCCGTTCGTATTCCTGCTGCAATCGGCGGGCATCGAGGAGCAGGGCGCCCCGAAGCGGTTTGTCCGCATCCTGAAGCCGGTCGAGGTCCGGGAAGGCGACAAGTGGGTGCGCTTCGAGCCGTACAACGGTTTCAAGCTCACTATGGGAATCGATTTTGCGCACCCGGTCTTCGAGAAGGCCAGCCGCTCGGTCACGGTGGACTTTTCCACAACCTCCTACATCAAGGAAGTGAGCCGCGCGCGCACGTTCGGTTTCATGCAGGATGTCGAGACCCTGCGCTCGCAGGGGCTCGCGCTGGGCGGCAGCCTCGACAACGCGATCGTGCTGGACGAATACCGGGTGCTCAACACCGACGGATTGCGCTACGAAGACGAGTTCGTCAAGCATAAGGTGCTCGACGCGATCGGCGACCTCTACCTGCTCGGCCATCCGCTCATCGGCGCGTTCTCCGGCCACAAGTCGGGGCACGCGCTCAACAACCGGCTGCTGCGCCGTCTCCTCGAGGAGAAACCCTCCTGGGAGTTCGTCAGCTTCGAGCGCGAGGAAGACGCGCCCGCATTCCTCGCCTGGCAGCCGCAGCCTGCGTAGGCCGCGCGCGTGCTGGTTCTGCGGCTGATCGGGATCCTGGTCCTGATCGCAATCGCCGGATCGATCGCGCTCTATATTTTCACGCGCAATCGGCGCTATCTCACCATCGCGTGGCGGGTGTTCCAGTTTGCGTTCGTGTTCGTACTGGTATTCCTCGCGCTCTACGCGCTGGAACGCTTGGTGCTGGTCGTCTGAGCCAACGCGAGAATCATTCCCGCTTGGGTGCGCTGCGCCGCGCGACCAGTCGATCGAGTGCGGTCTTCAGGGGCGAGGGCGCAAGAGTCTCCGCAAGGCCCCCCAATTCCTGAATGGCTTCAGGGGGTAACGGCCGCTTCGTGACTTCATCCTCAGCCTTGATTTTGTGCGTTTTTACTTGCACGGCCACCCGGATTCCAGTAATCTCGCCGTGTTGATTTTGAACGTGTTTTAGGAGTCGCGGCGCGAGTTGCCGGAGTTTGGCTGCCACGGCGGAATTGTCGGCCAGGACAACCAGAATTCCCGCCTTCAGTTCCGTAACCTGGGTCGCCGCGGCCAGTGCAGAGGGAGTCGCTTCGAGCAGGAGTTGTTGCAGGTCGCTCAGGCGGCGGGAGCGCCGGGCAAGCGCCTCGAGTTCGCCTGAGCGGGCGATGACATCGCCGATCTTCTGTACGGGCACCGGGGGGTGTCGGGAGAAGGATGATGAATATTATCCTGGTTTCGGGAAAGCTGGCGAAGGCGAGGACGATCACCCTGGGGCTGCCGCAGTTCGCGCTGCTCGGCCTGGGGATGATGCTTTCCGTGCTGGCGCTCGCTTCGGCGATCAACTACGTGCTGCTGCGTTACGCCGCCGAGCTCAACGTCCCCTATCTGCAGTCAATTCTCCTGTCGGCTCAGCAGGAGCAGCACGCCAAGACCGAATCCTACTTGCGCGAGAATCTCAACGCGATGGCGGTGAGGCTCGGCCAGATGCAGGCGCAGCTGGTGCGCCTCGACACGCTCGGCGAGCGGCTCGCCAAGCTGGCGGGATTCAAGCCGCAGGACCTGGTGTTCAACGAGCCGCCGGCGCGGGGCGGCGCCGTCTCGTCGCTGCCGCCGCAGGACCTCTCGCTCAACGACTTTTCGCGCCAGCTCGACCTGCTGACACGGCACGTGGAGGACCGCGGCGACAAGCTGGGCGTGCTCGAGTCGCTCTTCACGGTCGACAGCGCGAAGAAGAAGCTCCTACCGACGATACTTCCGGTCGAGGGCGGGTGGTACTCCTCGAACTTCGGCTGGCGCATCGACCCGTTCACCGGCCAGCGCGCGTTTCACGAAGGCATCGACGTCATGGCCGAGTACGGCACGGCGTTTCGTGCTGCCGCGAGCGGCGTCGTCGTGTTCTCGGACGTGCACCCGCAGTATGGTAATATGATCGAGATCGATCACGGCAACAACCTGATTACGCGCTACGCGCACGCTTCGAAGCGGCTGGTGAAGGTCGGTGATGTGGTGCTGCGCGGGGCGAAGATCGGCGAAGTCGGCAAGACGGGGCGGGCAACCGGCACCCACCTGCACTTCGAGGTACGCCAGCGCGGGGCACCGGTTAACCCGGCGCGGTTCCTGCGGCTGCCCAGCTGATTCAGGCGGCGGGAATTCGGAAAAGGGGTGGGGCGTGTCCCCACCCCTTTTCGTTTAGTGTGGCTCGCGGAGCATGATCCAGACGATACTGAGGAAGATCTTCGGCAGCCGGAACGACCGGCTGTTGCGCCAGTACGGGCGGCAGGTGCGCGCGATCAACGCACTCGAGCCGCAGATCCGGAAGCTGACGGACGCCGAGCTGCGCGCGAAGACCGACGAATTCCGCGCCCGCGTGCGCGACCGTCTGGCGCAGATCGCCGGGGATGCCGCCGGAGACGCCGAGCGTGGCCAGCAGCTCGCGCGGGAGCGCAAGGACGCCCGCCGCGACGTCCTCGAGGAATTGCTGCCAGAGGCGTTCGCGGTCGCGCGCGAAGCCGCGAGGCGCACGCTCAACATGCGCCATTTCGACGTGCAGTTGATCGGCGGCGTCGCGCTCCACAACGGAAAGATCGCGGAAATGCGCACTGGCGAAGGCAAGACGCTGGTCGCGACCCTTCCCGCCTATCTCAACTCGCTCGCCGGCGAGGGCGTGCACATCGTCACGGTCAACGACTACCTGGCAAGCCGCGACGCCGACTGGATGGGCAAGATCTACGGCTTCCTCGGCCTCACCGTGGGGGTCAACCTCGCGTTTCACGACCTCGCGCCGGAGGAGCGCCAGGACGCGAAGCGGCGCGCCTACGGCGCCGACATCACCTACGGCACCAACAACGAGTTCGGCTTCGACTACCTGCGCGACAACATGGTGTACCAGGTCCCCGAGCGGGTGCAGCGGGGCCTGCATTACGCGATCGTGGACGAGGTGGACTCGATCCTGATCGATGAAGCACGCACGCCCCTCATCATCTCGGGGCAGGCCGAGGACACCACCGACCTCTACATCCGGATGAACCGCGTCGTGCCGAGCCTGGTGCGCCAGAAGAAGGAGGACGCGCCGGGCGACTACTGGGTGGACGAGAAGGCGCACCAGGTCCTGCTGTCGGAGCAGGGACACGAGCACGCGGAGCAACTGCTGTCGAAAGCCGGGCTGCTCACGCCCGGAACGAGCCTCTACGATCCGGCCAACATCCACCTGATGCACCATCTCAACGCCGCGTTGCGCGCCAACAGCCTGTTTCACCGCGACCAGCAATACGTGGTGCAGGGCGGCGAGATCATCATCGTCGACGAGTTCACGGGGCGGCTGATGCCGGGGCGGCGCTGGTCGGAGGGCCTGCACCAGGCGGTCGAAGCGAAGGAGGGCGTGGAGATCCAGAAGGAGAACCAGACGCTCGCGACGATCACCTTTCAGAACTACTTCCGGATGTACAGCAAGCTCGCGGGCATGACCGGGACGGCGGACACGGAGGCCTACGAGTTCCAGCAGATCTACGGGCTGGAGACGGTGGTGATTCCGACGCACATGAAGATGATTCGCGAAGACCGCATGGACCAGGTCTACCGGACGGCGCGCGAAAAGCACCGCGCGATCATCAACGATATCAAGGACTGTTACGAACGCGCCCAGCCGGCGCTGGTCGGCACCACTTCGATCGAGAACTCGGAGCTGCTGTCCGAGATGCTCAATAAGGAGAAGCTGCCGCACAACGTGCTGAATGCCAAGCAGCACGCGCGCGAAGCCGAGATCGTGATCCAGGCCGGGCGGCCCAAGATGATCACCATCGCCACCAACATGGCGGGCCGCGGCACCGACATCGTGCTGGGCGGAAACCCGGAGCCGGAAATCAACCGGCTGCTGGCGGATACCTCCCTCGACGAGGCGACCCGCAGGAAGCAGGCCGAGGCGGTTCGCATCGAGTGGCAGAAGCTGCACAACGAGGTGGTCGCGGCGGGTGGGCTGCACATCGTCGGTACCGAGCGACACGAGTCTCGCCGCATCGACAACCAGTTGCGCGGCCGATCCGGCCGCCAGGGCGACCCCGGGTCGAGCCGGTTCTACCTGTCGCTCGAGGATCCCCTGCTGAGGATCTTCGCGTCGGACCGCGTGGCGGCGATCATGGAGCGCCTGAAGATGCCCGAGGGCGAGGCGATCGAGCACCGCTGGGTGACTCGCTCCATCGAGAACGCCCAGCGCAAGGTCGAATCGCGCAACTTCGACATCCGCAAGCACCTGCTGGAATATGACGACGTCGCGAACGACCAGAGAAAGGTCATCTACCAGCAGAGGAACGAGCTGCTGGAGTCCGTCGATATCACGGAAACGCTGCGCGCGATGCGCTCCGACGTCGTCAACAGCAGCGTGAGCCAGCACATCCCGCCGGGCAGCCTGGAGGAGCAGTGGGACGTGGCGGGGCTGGAAAAGTCGCTGGAGGCGGAGCTGCAGTTGAAGCTCGGCGTCGCCCGCTGGCTGAAGGACGCGCCCGAGCTCGAGGAGGAGGAGCTCCGCCGCCGCATTATCGAGGCGTCGCACAAGCAATACCAGGACAAGATCGCGGTCGTGGAGCCGCAGCAGATGCGCCACTACGAGCGCGCGATCATGCTGCAGAGCCTCGACTCGCACTGGCGCGAGCACCTCGCGGCGCTCGACCACCTGCGCCAGGGCATCCACCTGCGCGGCTACGCCCAGAAGAACCCGACCCAGGAATACAAGCGCGAGGCGTTCGAGCTGTTCTCGATGATGCTGGAATCGATCAAGGCCGAGGTCACGAAGACCCTGATGGCAGTGCAGATCCGCAGCGCCCAGGAGCTTGCCTCAGTGGAGGAGCCCGAGGCGCCGCGAAACGTCCAGTACCAGCACGCCGATTACGCGGGCAGTCGACGGCGGCACCGCGGCCGAGGCGGAAGCGGAGGGCGATGTCGCGGTGGCGGAGCGGCCGCGGCCGTTCGTGCGGGCCGCCGAGAAGGTCGGCCGCAACGATCCCTGCCCGTGCGGGTCGGGCAAGAAGTACAAGCACTGTCACGGCCGCCTCAGCTGACGGCGCGCGCCGTGACCCGTGACCCGCGACGGGTCACCTACCGGAGCGCCGGATTTTCCCCGTTATAATTCGGGCGTCGCGATAATCCGGCGCGCTGCACGCATGCCCGTCAATCTCAAGCCACCCGATCCGAAGAGCCTGCTGCCGGTCAAAGGGGTCAGCCTCGGCGTCACCGAGGCGGGCATCCGCAAGGCGGACCGCAAGGACCTGCTGGTAATGAAGCTCGAAACTGGCGCGCGGGTGGCGGGCGTCTTCACGCAGAACCGCTTTTGCGCCGCGCCGGTGACGGTGGCGCGCCAGCACCTCTCCATGCTCGACCCCGGAGCCTCGATCCGGGCGCTCGTCGTCAACACCGGTTGCGCCAACGCGGGTACCGGCAAGGAAGGCGTCGCCACGGCGCGCCAGACCTGCAACGAGCTGGCGCGGCTCATCGGATGTTCCGCCGCGCAGGTGCTGCCGTTCTCCACCGGCGTCATTATGGAGCCGCTGCCGGTGGAGAAGATCGCTGCCGGGCTTCCCGCCTGCCTTGCCGGACTGCGCGAGGACAACTGGCTCGCGGCGGCGCAGGCGATCATGACGACCGACACGCTGCCGAAGGCCGCCTCTCGGCGGCTGAAAGTGGACGGCGCTGACGTCACCGTCACCGGCATCGCGAAGGGCGCCGGCATGATCCATCCCGACATGGCCACTCTGCTCGGGTTCGTGGCGACCGACGCCCGCCTAAACCTGCCCCTCGCGCGCGCGCTGGTTGCACGGGCGGCGGAGCGCTCCTTCAACCGCATCACGGTGGACGGCGACACATCCACCAATGACTCGTTCATGCTGATCGCGACCGGCCGGGCCGACATGCCGGAGGTCGGGGACGTGAAAAGCGCGGCGTTCGACGCGCTGCTCGACGGCGTCTCGGCGGTGGCCGCGGATCTCGCGCAGGCCATCATCCGCGACGGCGAGGGTGCGACCAAGTTCATCACCATCCGCGTCGAAGGCGGGCGGAAGGAGGAGGAGTGCCGCAAGATCGCGTACTCGATCGCGCATTCCCCGCTGGTGAAGACGGCGTTCTTCGCATCCGACCCCAACCTCGGCCGCATACTGGCGGCGGTCGGCTACGCCGGCGTGCCCGACCTCGCGGTCGACAGAGTCGACCTCTATCTCGACGACGTGCTGGTCGCGAAGAACGGCGGGCGCAGCCCCGGCTACCGGGAAGCCGATGGAGCGCGCGTCATGAAGCAGCCCGAGATTACCGTGCGGGTGCTGCTCAACCGCGGCACGGCTACCGCGACGGTGTGGACATGCGACCTGTCGCACGACTATGTGACGATCAACGCGGAATACCGGACCTGAACCGGCTGCGAGCGGTTAGAATCCGCGCATGGCAAATGCAGACAAATTGATCAAGCAGGCCGAGGGGCTGCTCACTCGGCTCGAGCGGCTGCTGCCGCACGAGACGCCGGTGACGGACTGGGCCGCCTCGATCGCCTTCCGCTGGCGCAAGCACGATGGCCGCTGCCACATCGAGCCGGTGCGGCACGTGCACCGCATTGTCCTGCGCGATCTCCAGGGTATCGATGCCCAGAAGGAGCTGGTCGAGCGCAACACGCGCCAGTTCGTGGAGGGCTATCCCGCCAACAACGTGCTCCTCACCGGCGCGCGCGGCACCGGCAAGTCCTCGCTCATCAAGGCGCTGCTCAACAAGTATGCCCCGCGCGGCCTGCGGCTGATCGAGGTCGACAAGCGGGATCTCGTCGACCTTCCCGACATCGTGGACCGCATCGGCGAGCGGCCGGAGCGCTTCGTGCTCTATTGCGACGATCTATCGTTCGACGCCGGCGAGCCGGGGTTCAAGGCGCTCAAGGTCGTGCTCGACGGCTCGATCGCGGCGGCCACGGACAACTGCGTCATCTACGCCACCTCCAACCGGCGCCATCTGATGCCGGAGTACATGCAGGAGAACCTCGACTACAAGCACGTCGGCGAGGAGATCCATCCGAGCGAGACTTCGGAGGAAAAGATATCGCTGTCGGAGCGCTTCGGCCTGTGGGCGGCGTTCTATCCCTTTGACCAGGAGGACTACCTGAAGATCGTCGGGGTGTGGCTCGAGCACTACAAGGCGCCGGGCGGGCGCAGCGAGCCGGTGCAGCGCGCGGCGCTGCAGTGGGCGTTGCAGCGCGGGTCGCGCAGCGGCCGCGTGGCCTGGCAGTTCGCGCGCGACTGGGCCGGAAGATCAAGGCTGAAGGAGGAAGGCGGAAAGCGGAAGTGAGGCCCGCTCGCCAGTCGTCAGCCCCGTCGACTTCGCTCAGGACGGGCGTTGCCCGTCACCCCGCCGCCCGTGTCGAAGTCGCAGCCGCGGTGATCCAGCGCGGAGACGGCAGCTTTCTCCTGGGCCAGCGTCCGGCGGGCAAGGTCTACGCCGGCTACTGGGAATTTCCCGGCGGCAAGGTCGAGGCGGGGGAGGAGCCGCGTGCGGCGCTCGCGCGCGAGCTGCACGAGGAGCTCGGCATCGGCGTCGAGACCGCCTATCCGTGGCTCACGCGCGACTACGACTATGCTCACGCCGCCGTCAGGCTGCGCTTTTTCCGGGTTTTGAAATGGTCGGGAACCCTGCGCGGACGGGAAAGCCAGCGCTTCGTGTGGCAAGCGCCCGATGCGATCTCGGTCGACCCCCTGCTCCCCGCCAACGCGCCCATTCTGCGGGCGTTGAAGCTTCCGACGGTTTATGCGATCACCCACGCCGCGGAGCTGGGGCGCGCCGAGCTTTTGCGGCGGCTCCAGCAGGCGCTCGCCCGCGGTCTCAGGCTCGTGCAGGTGCGGGAGAAGGGCCTGGATGAGAAGGGGCTCGAGGACTTTGCCGCACGCGTGATCGGGCTCGCACGCGCTCACGGCGCGCGCGTGCTGGTGAACGGCAACTTGCGACTCGCGCGCGAGCTCGGCGCCGACGGAGTGCACCTGACCTCGGCGCAATTGAAGGAAATCCGGCAGCGGCCCGAGTTCAGCCTCGTTGGGGCCTCATGCCACGACGCAGAAGAGCTTGCGCGGGCGCAGGCGCTGGGAGCGGACTTCGCGGTCTTGGGGCCGGTGTCACCGACCCCGACGCACCCGGGTGCGCCCGGGCTCGGCTGGGCGCGCTTCGCGGAATTGCTGAAGGATTGCCCGCTGCCGGTCTACGCGCTCGGCGGGCTCAAGCCCGATGATCTGGAAACGGCGTGGCGCCACGGGGCACACGGCATCAGCATGATGCGGGGAGCGTGGACCTGACGGATGCGGCGGCGCTTGACCGGATTCACGCGGCGAGCGCATCATTTTCGAACGTCATTGGAGGCGGACCATGGCACGCATTCGACACATCGCGATCGGCACGCGGGACCCGGAAGCGACGGCGCGGTTCTATATCGAGGGCCTCGGCTTGAAGCAGGTGGGCAAGCTCGATTCCGCGACCGCCGAGGGCTACTATCTCTCCGATGGCCACATCAATCTGGCCATCCTCAAGTTCAAGAGCGAGGAGCCTGCCATCACGGAGGGCGCAGCCAAATACACCGGCGTCCACCACTTCGGCGTCGAGGTCGAGGACATGGAAAGTGCGCGGGCCCGGTTCGAAAAGGCGGGCGCAGTGCACCGTCCGTACCCGGGAACGGAAGAGATGGCGAAGCGCGGCAACGTCGAGGTCAAGTTCACCGGCCCGGATGGGGTGACAATCGACTTGTCCGAGCACGGGTGGGCCGGCACCAAATAAGCGTTAAAGCCGGACACACCGTGCCGGTTTAACTCCGCGTGTTCGAACGGACGAATCCTTCGCCGTTCAACACGCGGCGCGTTTATTTCTCAGCGGCAGGCGATGAAGCTGCCCCAGGCTCCTGCTCCTCCAGCTGGTCCTTTTCCTCGACGATAGGCACCCGGTAGCGCTCGGCCGCCCACGCGCCGAGGTCGATCAGCCTGCAGCGCTCGGAGCAGAACGGCCGGAAGGCATTGGCCGCCGTCCATGCCACGGGCTTGCCGCAACTCGGGCAGGCCACGATGCGCGAGGCGGAATTCATTCCGCTAGAGGTTGCAGAAGGTCAGCTCGAACTCCACGTCGGCCTCGGCCGCCTTCGGACGCTGGATGCCTTCCTGGGTGGTGAAGCGGATGTTGAGCGCGTACTTGTTCGCGCTGATCTCCGGCACGCAGTGGAAGTCGCGCTTCAGGCGTATGCGCAGCATCTGGGAGAGCCGCCCCGCCATCATCTGCTGGTAGACGCCCTGGTAGGCGATCTGCGAAGTCGTCTTGCCGGACTCGCGCAGCAGCCGCAGCACGATGGCAATGGCGTCCCGCATCGGCAGGAACGGCGCGAGCCACTGCTGCAGGTCGTGACGGTGCTGCTCGGGCCCCTGCTGCAGCCAGTAGTGGTAGGAAGGCAGGTCGAACTCGCACACGCCCCCCGGAATGCCGGTGCGCTGGCGGATGCTCATCAGCCACTCGTTCTCGCGCAGCTCCTGGCCGATCTTGCCCGAGGACTTGAAGAGACGCGCGGACGCTTGGTCGATCTGCCACAGCACGTTGTCGAGCGCCTCTCCCGACACGTCGGGATTGTCGCGCAGCGACTCGAGCGTGTGCTTCTGCCGCTCCAGCTCCTGCAGCAGGTCGGACTTGAGATCGGCGCGCCCCGACACCTCGAGGATCTCGAAGATCGAGAGCAGCGCGACGTGGTGCTCGTGCGGGTCGTTCTTGTGCAGGAAATAGTCGACGCGCTCGAACAGGTCCTCGAGCCGCAGCAGCGTGCGCACACGCTCGCTCAGTGGGTGCTCGTAGCTGATCACGTTCGGATGGCCGGAAGGGTTCGGCCGGGCCCGGGCCCATGGCCGGTATCCATCAAGACCCCGGGGATTATATAGGGTTTATCGGCCGCTCCGGCTAGGGCGCGCACCGGTCACCCCTCGCGCGCGAGCTCGAGATACCGGGCGTGCAGCCGCTCGACCTGGCCGCGCAGCGCTTCCATGTCGCTGTCGTTGTGGAGCACGTCGTCCGCGCGCCGCAGGCGCTCGGCGCGCGGCAGCTGCGTTGCCATGATCCGGCGGACCTCCTCGGGGGCGAGCCCGCTGCGGGCCGTCACGCGGCGCACCTGCTCCGCTTCGTCGCAGTCCACCACCAGCACCCGCCGGACCAGGTCCAGGCAGGCTCCGGTCTCGAAAAGGAGCGGCACAACGACGACAACGTAGGGCGCGCGCGCTGCGACGATCGCCGCGCGCGTGCGCTCGCGAATCAGCGGATGCAGGATCGCTTCGAGCTTCTGCTTCGACGGCGGATCCCGGAATACCAGGGAACGCATCTGCTCGCGGTCGAGACCGCCGTCGGGCCCGATCGCCTGCGGCCCGAAGCGCTCCCGTATCGCCGCAATCGCGGCGCCGCCCGGAGCAGTCAGCGCGCGCGAGATCTCGTCGGTGTCCACCACCGCCGCTCCGAGCGCCTCGAACCGGCTCGACGCGGCGGATTTTCCCGAGCCGATGCCGCCGGTGAGGCCTACGCAGTACGCCATCTAGAACAGGTCGAGGTAGTGCCGGTTGATTCCCTCGCCCCAGAACATCGCGATCAGGCCCGCAATCGCGAGATAGGGGCCGAACGGGATCGGCTTCTCGCGCGCATGCTTCGCGAACACAATCAGCCCGATCCCGATCACCGCGCCGACCAGGGAGGAGGCGAGGATCGTGAGCGGCAGCATCTTCCAGCCGAGCCACGCGCCGATCGCCGCGAGCAGCTTGAAGTCTCCGTAGCCCATGCCCTCCTTGCCGGTTGCGAACTTGAAGGCCCAGAACACGGCCCACAGCGCGAGGTAGCCCGCCGCGGCGCCGATCACCGCCGAGTGGAGGTCGGCAAAAACGCCGCCGGCGTTGAACAGGAGCCCCGCCCACAGCAGCGGCAACGTGATGCTGTCGGGCAGGAAGAACGTGTCGAGATCGATGAACGTGAGCGCGATCATTGCCCACGCGAAGAGCAGGGCGCCCAGCGCGGCGGCGGTAAACCCGTAGCGCCAGGCAATGTAGCCGGCGAGCGCGGCGGACAGGGCCTCGACGACGGGGTAGCGCAGGGAAATCGGCGCCTTGCACGCGGAGCACTTGCCGCGCAGCGCGAGGTAGCTCACCACCGGGATGTTCTCGAGCGCCGAGATCAAATGGCCGCAGTGCGGGCAGGAGGAGCGCGGCCGCACGAGGTCGTAGCGTTCGGCGGCCGGAGACGGAGTGCCGGCAAGCTCCGCGCACTCGGAGCGCCACTGCCGCTCGAGCATCTTCGGCAGGCGGTGGATGACGACGTTGAGAAAGCTGCCGACGATGAGGCCGGCGAGGACTGCTACGGTAACGAGAAAGGCCGGGTACGCGTGGAAGGGGGCGGTCAAACGGCCTGGCCCATCTTGAATATGGGCAGATACATGGCGACGACCATGCCGCCGATCAGCGTGCCGAGCACCACCATGATCATGGGCTCCATCAGGCTCGACAGCGCCTCGACCGCGTCGTCCACCTCCGCCTCGAAGAAGTCGGCGACCTTGGACAGCATGGCGTCAAGCGAGCCGGCTTCCTCGCCGATCGCCACCATCTGGATCACCATGTTGGGGAAGACGTCGGTGCCCTGCATCGAGGAAGTCAGGCTCGAGCCCGTGGACACCTCGGCCTGGATCTTCTTGGTGGCGACGTAATACTCGTAGTTGCCGGAGGCGCCGGCGACGGATTCGAGCGCCTCGACCAGCGGTACCCCGGCGGCGAACATCGTCGAGAGCGTGCGCGCCCAGCGCGCGATGCACGAGATGCGCACCAGGTGGCCGAACACCGGCAGCTTCAGCGTCACACGGTCCATGAAAATCTGCATTTTCAGCGAGCGTTTCCAGGTCCAGAAAAAGGCCCAGACCCCGCCGACGACTCCGAACAGGAGCGCGTACCAGTACTCGACGAAGAAGTCGGAGACCGCCATCACGAATAGCGTCGGGCCCGGCAGGTCGGCGCCGAAGTTGGTGAACACCTGCTTGAACGCCGGGATTACGAAGATCATGATCACCGCCGTGATGACGATCGCCACCACGATGATCGCGATGGGATAGAACATCGCCGCCTTGATCTTGCTCTTGATGGCGAGGATCTTCTCCTTGTAGGTCGCGAGCCGGTCGAGCAGCGAGTCGAGGATACCGGCGGCCTCGCCCGCGCCGATCAGGTTGCAGTAAAGCGCGTCGAAGTAGAGCGGGTGCCTCTCGAACGCCTGCTTCAGGCTCGCGCCGGTCTCGACGTCGGTCTTGATTTCCAGCAGCAGGCGCGCGACCCGCGGATTGCTGTGCCCCTTGCCGACGATGTCGAAAGCCTGCAGCAGCGGCACGCCCGACTTCATCATGGTCGCCATCTGGCGGGTGAAGAGCGCGATGTCCTTGTCGGTGATCCGGCTCCCGCCCCGGACCTTCTGCTTCTTGATCTCGACGACCCGGATACCCTGGCGGCGCAGCGTCGCGTTGACCTGGGCTTCCCCGCTCGCGCGCATCTCGCCGCGCACCGTTTTGTTGCCCTTGTCGGTGCCGACCCAGGTGAAGTTGAATTCCTTGACGTCTGCCTTTCTTGCCGCTGCGGCTGCCGTGGCCATGGAAGGCTCCCGATTGCCCTAATGAACCAATAGGTTAGGTGAAAGTGTTCACAAAATGATGCACGTGTTGGCGGGCTTTGTAAAGCCCAGTTTGCCACAGGGCAGTCGGCCCCCGCCCTCAGGCGCGCGCCGGGGGAACGACCCGCACCGCCTTGACCACCCGGTCCTGGGTCTGGACGACCTCCAGCGGGTGCCCGGCGACCTTGATGCTGGTGTTCGGCTCGGGCATGGATTGCAGGTATTCGAGGATCAAGCCGTTCAGCGTCTTCGGGCCGTCGAGCGGGAAATTGAATCCCAGCTTGCGGTTGAGCTCCCTCAGCAGGGTCGCGCCCTCCACGAGATAGCTGCCGTCGGGCTGCTTCACGAAGCCCCCCGTCTGCAGCGGCGACTGCGTGGTGAATTCCCCGATCATCTCCTCGAGGATGTCCTCCAGCGTAACGAGCCCCATCAGCTCGCCGTACTCGTCCACCACCAGGCTCAAGCGGTCCTGCTGCTCCTGGAAGTTCTGCAGCTGGGAGAAGAGCGGCGTGCCGGCCGGCACGTAGTAGGGCTCGTGCACCAGCTCGCGCAGCTTGTCCTTCGTGAGTTCCTCGTTCTGCACCAGATTGAGGACGTCGCGCACCCGCAGCGTGCCGAGCATCTCGTCGAGGTGCCCGTGGTAGAGCAGCACCCGCCGGTGATGCGAGGTGGCAATCTGGTGCCGCAGGACATCGAGCGGCGCGTCGAAATCGAATGCCTCGATGTGGTTGCGCGGGACCACCACGTCGTCCACCGTGATCGCCTGGAGATCGAACAGGTTGAGCAGGATGGAGACGTGCTTCTTGGGCAGGAAATTGGACGATTCGAGCACGATGGTGCGGATTTCCTCGGCCGAGAGCGCCTGCGGGCCCGCTTCCTGCCGCTCGATGCGCAGCAGCTTGAGCAGCGGCCGCAGGACAGCGTTGGTGGACACGGCCAGGAGCTGCACGAATGGAGCGGAGACCAGGGCGAGCGAGCGCATGGGCCACGCGACCAGCCGCGCGATGCCTTCCGCATTGTGCTGCCCGAGACGCTTGGGAACCAGTTCTCCAGCCACGATCGAGACATAGGTCACGGAGATGACGACGATCGCGGTCGCCGCCGCGCTGCTGAACTTCGGCTCCAGTCCGAGCGTTTGCAGCCACGCGGCAAGCGGCGTTGCGAGGACCGCTTCCCCGAAGATGCCGGTGAGCAGCCCGATGGACGTAATCCCGATCTGGATTGTGGAGAGAAACTGCGTCGGCTGCTCGCTGAGCTTTACCGCTGCGGCGGCACGGGTGTCTCCGCGCTTGGCGAGTGTCGCCAGGCGCGACCTGCGCGCGGTCAGCAGCGCGACCTCGGACATGGCGAGCGCGCCGTTCAGCAATATCAGGCAGGCCAGGATCAGCAGTTCCATGGAATCACCTCATCGTGCTCGCCCGCGGCTCGGGCAGAACGCAGCGGCCGCGCCCCGCTCACCCGCGGCCGAGTATAACCTCGAGGACGAACTTGCTGCCGACGTAGGCGAGCACCAGCATGAGAAAGCCGGCGAGCGTCCAGCGCACCGCGACGCGCCCCCTCCAGCCGTAGACGTGCCGGCCGCCGAGGAGCGCCGCGAAGATGAGCCACGAGAGCACGCCGAACACCGTCTTGTGGTTAAAACGCGCCGCCTGGCCGAACAGCTCTTCCGAGTAGATCACCCCCGTCACGAGCGTCGCCGTGAGCAGGATGAAGCCCGCCCAGATGATGCGAAAAAGCAGGGTTTCCATCGCCAGCAGCGGCGGCAACCCCTGCAATGCCCGCGGGAGACTTCCGCCGTGCAGGCGCCGCTCGAGCACCGCCATGAGGAGCACGTGCAGCGAGGCGATGGTGAAGAGGCTGTAGGAGAGCATCGCGATCAGCAGGTGGACCTTGAACACCGCGAGTTCGGTGTTGGGGAGGGGTCTGATCGAGGGCAGCACGGCCGGCATCAGCGAGGCAGCCGCCGCCACCGGCAGCGCCAGCGACTGCAATCCCGCGAGCGGGTAGAAGAAGTTTCCGGCCCAGTAGATCAGCACCGTCAGCCAGAGGATCGCCGACACCGCATTGCCGACGCCGAGGTGCAGGCCGTCGCCGGCGAACATCGCGCGCGCGAGGAGAGCGGTGTGCAGCCCGAGCGGTACGAGCACGGCGTAGTGCTCGATCGACCCGGAAGATCCGGCGGGCGACGGGGCGGCGGCCGCGGGACTCGAGCGGATGCGCCAGGAGTAGAACGCAAGGGCGCCGTAGAGCAGGGCGGTGACGGCGTAGGGTAGAATCTCCGGCACATTTCGAGTCTACACCAACCTTTTCCCGTGTTCGACCATCTGACGGAGCGCCTTGCGCGCGCGGTGAAGACGCTGCGCGGCGAGGCGCGGCTCACCGAATCCAACATCCAGGAGGCGCTGCGCGAGGTGCGCATCGCGCTGCTGGAGGCGGACGTTGCGCTGCCGGTGGTAAAGACCTTCATCGAGCGGGTGCGCGTGAAGGCGCTCGGGGAGGAGGTCGTTGGGAGCCTCACCCCGGGGCAAGCGGCGGTCGGCGTGGTCTACCGCGAGCTGGTCGCCCTCATGGGCGAGAAGAACGACGCCCTCGACCTCGCCACGCAGCCGCCCGCGGTGATCCTGCTTGCGGGTCTGCAGGGCTCGGGCAAGACGACGACGGCGGGGAAGCTCGCGCGCTGGCTGAAGACCGAGCTCCGGAAAAAGGTGCTGCTCGCAAGTTGCGACGTCTACCGGCCGGCCGCGATCGAGCAGCTGAAGACCCTGGCGGCGCAGGTCGAGGCCGAGTTTTTTCCCTCGGCGGCGGGCGAACAGCCGGTGGACATCGCGTCGCGCGCGCTCGATTACGCGCGCACGCACTATGCCGACGTGCTGGTCGTGGACAGCGCCGGGCGGCTCGCGATCGACGAGGTCATGATGCGCGAGATCGCCCAACTGCACGCCGCGCTGAAGCCGGTCGAGACGCTGTTCGTGGTGGACTCGATGCAGGGGCAGGACGCGGTCAACACGGCGCGCGCGTTCGCCGAGGCATTGCCGCTGACCGGGGTCATCCTGACCAAGCTTGACGGCGATGCGCGCGGCGGCGCGGCGCTGTCGGTGCGCGAGGTGACCGGCAGGCCGATCAAGTTCGCGGGCGTGGGCGAGAAGCTCGACGCGCTCGAGCCGTTCCACCCCGACCGCATGGCCTCGCGCATCCTCGGCATGGGCGACGTGCTCTCGCTGATCGAGGACGTGACGAAGCGCGTGGACCGCGCGCAAGCCGAGAAGCTCGCGCAGAAGGTGAAGTCGGGGAAGGACTTCGATCTCGAGGACTTCAAGCAGCAGGTCGCGCAGATGCGGAAGATGGGCGGGCTCGCGGCGCTCGCGGACAAGCTTCCCGGCAATCTCGCGCAGCTCGCCCAGGGCGCGCCGGGAATGGACGACAAGGCGATCCGCCGCCTCGAGGGCATCATCAACTCGATGACGCCGCAGGAGCGCGCCAAGCCCGACCTCATCAAGGCCTCGCGCAAGCGCCGCATCGCGGCGGGCGCCGGCGTGACCGTGCAGGAAGTGAACCGCCTGCTCAACCAGTTCGAGCAGGCGCAGAAGATGATGAAGATGATGTCCTCGAAGGGCGGCATGGCCCAGATGATGCGCTCGATGAAGGGCATGTTCCCGGGAATGCGCTAGCGGTTTGGTTTCTCCCCTCCTGCCCGAGGAGGGGTGACTATGAAGTAGTCGGGGTGGTGGGAGGATGAGTGAAACAATAAAGGAGAGCCTCCGCGTCCCCGCGCTCGCTCCGTTCCGCATCCGCAGCTTCCGCTTCCAGTGGCCCGCCGACCTCGCCACCTCGTGGGCGTTCGAGATGGAGCTGATGATCCTCGGCTGGTACGTGCTGGCCGAGACGCAGTCGGTGTTCATGCTCACCGTGTTCGCGTCGCTGCTCTACATCGGCACGCTGCTCGCGCCGATGTCCGGCGTCATCGGCGACCGCATCGGCAACCGCAACCTGCTCGGCGCGATGCGCGGACTCTATGCGGCTCTCGCGACGACCCTCATGACCCTCGCTTTCCTGGACTGCCGTGACGCCGGCGGTCGTGCTCGCCATCGCCACGGTACTGGGTCTGGTGCGCCCGTCGGACATCGGGGTGCGCGCCGCGCTGGTCGGCGAGACCATGCCCGCCGACCGCCTGATGGGAGCGATGAGCATCCAGCGCACCACCCTGGACTCCGCGCGGATCGTGGGCGCATTGACCGGTGCGGGACTCGTCGCGACGCTCGGCATGGGGCCGGCCTACGTGGTCGTCGTGAGCTTCTACGCGGTGAGCTGCCTGCTGACTTTTCAGGTGGATAGCAGCGCGGCCTGCGCGCCATCGGGCGGGAGGCACCAGGCGGGTCACAGCACGCCTCACCCTGGCGCGATCTCAGGGAAGGACTCGCCTACGTCTGGAATACGCCGCATCTTCTCGCAATGATGCGTCTCGCCTTCCTGGTCAACGTGACGGCGTTTCCGCTGTTCAACAGCCTGCATGCCGTACGTGGCGAAGGAGGTCTACGGTGCCGACCAGACGGTCCTCGGATATCTGGTCGCTGGCGCCGCCTTCGGCGCGCTGACGGGCTCGATCGCATTGAGCCGTTACGGCGGCGCCGTCCGCGCGGGGCGCATGATGTTCGTGTTCTGCGCGGCCTGGTACACGATGCTCCTCGCGTTTGCGCTACACGCCAGCATCCCGCGGCCGGCATCCCGGTGCTCGTGCTCGCGGGCTGCGCGCAGAGCCTGGGCCTGGTGCCGATGGCGGCGCTCCTGCTGCGCACCTCGGACCCCCGTTTTCACGGCCGCATCATGGGCATCCGGATGCTGGCGATCTACGGCAACCTGCCCGGGCTGCTGATCTCCGGTCCGCTGATCACGCTCTACGGATATCCCGGCCACGGCGACGCTCTATTGCGCGATCGGCCTGGCGTTCACCCTGCTGATCGCGGTGCGCTGGCGTGCCCATGTCTGGAGGCTGGGCGCGCTGGTCAACGCGCGGTGACTCTTGCGCCCGGTCAAGAATGCCACCGACATGAATGATATCGCGGACATTCGCGCTGCAACCTCCTCGATTGGCGCGCCTGTCGAGCGCGTCGAGGACGAGCGGCTGTTAGATGATCGAGGACGTACGCCGGCGCGTGTCCTGACCGAATTCAATCGGCCCGAAGCTTCGCGTCCCGCACCACGCGGGCCCACTTGTCGAATTCGTTCCTCACGTAGGCCGCGGCTTCCGGCGGGGTGTTGCCGAGCGGCTCGGCGCCGACTTTCTCAAATCCGCCGGCGACGCCGGAGTTGGCGAGCGCCTTGCGGACTTCTGCGTTGAGAGAAGCGACGATGTTCTTCGGCGTGCTCGACGGCGCGAACAGTCCCAGCCACAGGTTGACCTCGAATCCCGGGAATCCGGCCTCGATCATGGTCGGCAGGTTCGAGAGCGCGGCCGCACGCTTCGCGCCCGTCGTCGCCAGGCCGCGCAGCCGTCCGTCCTTGATGAACGGCAATGCCGCGGTGATGCTGCTGAAGGTCATCTGCACCTGGCCGCCGATGAGATCCGTCATCGCGGGGCCGCTGCCCTTATACGGCACGTGAACGATGTTCTGCTGGATGCGCGCCTTGAAGAGCTCGCCCGCCATGTGGGGCGTCGTGCCGACGCCGGCGGAGGCGAAGCTCATCTTGCCGGGCTGCGATTGTGCGAGGCTCGCAAGCTGTTGCACGCTCGTTGCCGGCACTTTCGCGTTGATCGCCAGCACCAGCGGCGAGTTCGACAGGATGGTGACGGGCGCGAGATCCTTGTGGATGTCGTACGGCACCCTCGGCAGGAGGCTCGGATTGATCACGATCGCCGGATCCATGATCACCAGCGTGTATCCGTCGCCGCTGGCGCGGCTCGCGGTCTCGATGCCAATGACGCCGCCCGCGCCCGGCCGGTTGTCGACCACGACGTTCTGACCGTATCCCTCCGACAGCCGCTGCCCCACCAGGCGACCGACGTAGTCAACGATGCCTCCCGGCGCGTACGGGACGATCAGGCGGATGCTTTTCGTCGGGTAGCTCTGGCCGTGCGCGAGAGCGGCTGCGCCTGCCAGCACCACGCAGGCTATCGTGCGAAGGGT
Organism: uncultured beta proteobacterium; assembly: GCA_963699525.1. Classification (GTDB taxonomy): domain Bacteria; phylum Pseudomonadota; class Gammaproteobacteria; order Burkholderiales; family SG8-41; genus SG8-41. Next base: position 183,980 of record CAVOUI010000012.1, read on the forward strand.
CGGTTTCATTCAGAAATTCCCGGAATGCTTGATCCTGTTACCATTCGCCAACTCTACTCGATGTCGGTTGTGCCTTCAATTGATCCTGCGGGACCCGAACCCGACGGAATCCCCACCCGATGAAACCACCGCCGTTCCGTTACCACGATCCGCAGACGCTCGCCGAGACGATCCGACTGTTGGGCCGCCTGGAAAACGCCAAGCTGCTTGCGGGCGGGCAATCGCTGATGCCGATGCTCAACATGCGCTTCGTTCAGCCTGACCACGTGATCGACTTGAACGGCATCGAGGGACTCTCTTATCTGCGCGAGAGTGACGACGCGCTCGAGATCGGCGCGATGACGCGCCAGCGCGACATCGAATTCTCGGATCTCGTTCGAACGCGCTGCCCGCTGATGCAGGAGGCGATTCTGCAGGTGGGCCACCGCCAGACGCGCAACCGCGGCACGCTCGGAGGCTCGCTGTGCCAGCTCGATCCCGCCGCAGAGCTCGCGGCGGTGGCTGCCGCGCTCGATGCGACCGTCGGCATCACGGGCCCGAAGGGACGGCGCGAGTTACCGTTCGCAGAGTTTCCCGCCGGCTACATGACGCCGGCGCTCGAACCGGATGAACTGCTGACCGACGCGCGCTTCCCGCTCTGGGCAAAGGGCCACGGCCACGCTTTTGTCGAGTTCTCGCGGCGGCATGGAGATTTCGCGGTGGTCTCCGCGGCGGCGCTGCTCGAGGCCGATCGCACCGGCAGGATCACGCGCGCTTCCGTAACGGTAGCGGGAACCGGCCCGGCGCCGGTCCGCGCCCGGGAAGTCGAGCGCGCGCTCGTCGGCAAGCGCGCGTCCGAGGAGCTGTTCCGGGACGCATGCGAGAGCCTGCGCGCGATCGATGCCATGGGAGACGTGCATGCACCGGCAGCCTACCGGCAGCAACTGGCAGTGGTGCTCGCGCGACGCGCGCTGATGACCGCCCGCTCCCGCGTCCCCGGATAGGGGAATCGCGCCATGGCTGAGACAAGAAGGATCGTGGTCGTGGTGAACGGCCGCCGCCACGAGGCGGAGGTTGAGACGCGCCACACGCTGGCGGATTTCCTGCGCCAGCAGCTCGGACTGACGGGCACGCACCTCGGCTGCGAGCACGGTGTGTGCGGCGCCTGCACCGTCCTCCTCGACGGCCGGTCCGTGCGCTCGTGCCTGATGCTCGGCGTGCAGGCGAGCGGCCACGAGATCACAACGGTCGAGGGCGTCGCGCCGGGAAAGACGGAACTGCACCCGCTGCAGGAGGCGTTCCGCGACAACCATGGACTGCAATGCGGCTTCTGCACCCCGGGCATCCTGATAACGCTCCTGGAGTTCCTGCGCGAGCACCCCGACCCTACGGAGGACGAAGTCCGAATCGCGCTCTCCGGCAATCTCTGCCGCTGCACCGGCTATCAGGGAATCGTCGCCGCTGCGCTCGATGCGGCCCGCCGCATGCGGGGAGCAAGGCGTGGCTAGCGCCGGCGCACGCGTCCGGGGCGCAGCCGTTCCCCGGCTGGAGGATGCCGCCCTGCTGCGCGGGGAGGGCCGTTTCGTCGACGACTTGCGCTTTCCCGGGATGCTGCACGCGGCATTCGCGCGGAGCCCCCACGCCCACGCCGCGATACGCGGGATCGACAAGTCGGCCGCGGCTGCGCTGCCGGGGGTGCGGGCGGTCCTGACGGCTGCGGACCTGCGCCCGCATCTGCGCAACGAGCGGCTCGTCGTCGCCCTCCCGAGCCCGAGCTACAAGCAGGAGCGCAATCGGCCGGCGCTGGCGGGCGATGAGGCGGCCCACGTCGGCGAGCCCGTTGCCATCGTGGTTGCGGACGATCGCTACATTGCCGAGGACGCGGTCGCTCTGCTCGCCGTGGATTACGAGCCGCTTGCAGTGGCCGCCGACTGCCGCGCCGCACTCGCGCCCGGTGCGCCGAAAGTCCACAAGGGCGCGCCGCATAACCTGCTCGCCGAATTCAGCATGGGCTACGGCGACACCGACCAGGCGTTCGCGGGCGCCGCCCATGTCTTCAGCGAGTCGCTCTGGATGCACCGCGGCGGCAGTCATTCGATCGAGTGCCGGGGCGCCGTCGCCGTCCACGACGCGATGGAGGACCGGATCACCCTGTGGTGCTCCACCCAGATGCCGCACGCCGCGCTACGCGTGCTGGTGGACATGCTGGGGCGCGACGAGAACCAGCTGCGGGTGGTGACGCCCGATTTGGGCGGCGGATTCGGCCCCAAGCTCGTGAGCTATCCCGAGGACGTCGTCCTCTGCATCGCGGCGCTCGTCACCGGACGGCCCGTCAAATGGATCGAGGACCGCCGCGAGCACTTCATCGCCACCACGCAGGAGCGCGACCAGTACTGGGAGGTCGAAATCGCGGTGGATAATGATGCGCGCATCCTCGGCGTGCGCGGGACGATGATCCACGATCACGGCGCCTATACCGCGCGCGGCGTGAATCTCGCGCACAACTCGGCGGAGACGGTCACGCTGCCCTACGAGGTGCCGGCGTACCGGATGAACGTCCGGCTCGCGCTGACCAACAAGGTGGCGGTAACGCCGGTACGCGGAGCGGGCCATCCGCAGGGCACGTTCGTGATGGAGCGGCTGCTCGACCGCGTCGCGCGCGAGCTGAAGCTCGACCGGGCTGAAGTGCGCCGGCGCAATCTTGTGCCTGCCGCCCGGATGCCCTGTGCCAAGCCGCTCAAGACCCGCGGCGGCATGCAGGTGGTGCTCGACAGCGGCGACTATCCAAAATGCCAGGAGGAGGCGTGCGCGCGCGCCGGATGGAACGGCTTTCCCGCGCGCCAGGCGGCGGCGCGGCGGGACGGGCGCTACCTCGGCATCGGGCTCGCGAATTTCGTGAAGGGGACGGGGCGCGGGCCGTTTGAGGGCGTCACCGTGCGCATCGGCCCCTCGGGCAAGGTGCATGTCTACTCCGGCGCCACCGCCATGGGGCAGGGCACCCGGACGATGCTGGCGCAGATCGTAGCCGAGCAGCTGGGCGGCGTCATGGAAAACGTGACCGTGACGACCGGCGATACCGCGACGATCCCGATCGGGATTGGCACCTCGAACAGCCGCTCGACCGTCACCGCCGGGTCGTCCGCACACCTCGCCGCGAAGAAGGTCCGCCAGAAGGCGCTCAAGGTCGCCGCGCTGCTGCTCAAAGCCGCGGAGCAGGACCTCGAGATCGTGGGCGGGGAGGTGCGCGTGAAGGGTGCGCCCGGAATGAGGGTCGGCCTGGGACGGATCGCGCACACGGTCGCCGGCACGCCGGGTTACGCGCTGCCCGGCGAGGTCGAGCCCGGCATGGAGGCGACCGAGTATTTCGTCGTGGACGACATGGCCTACGCCAACGGCACTGCGGTCGCGGAAGTCGAGGTGGACGTCGAGACCGGCGCGGTGCGCATCCTGCGCTACGTCGTCGCGCACGATTGCGGGCGCATCATCCACCCGCTCATCGTGGACGGCCAGATCCTGGGCGGCGTTGCGCACGGTATCGGCAACGCCCTCTACGAATGGATGGGCTACGACGAGAACGCGCAGCCGGTGACCACCAACCTCGGGGAATACCTTCTCGTCACCGCGACCGAGATGCCCCCGGTCGAGATCATCCACCACGAGTCGCCGTCGCCGCTGAATCCGCTCGGGGTGAAGGGTGTGGGCGAATGCGGGGTGGTGCCGGCGCCGGCGGCGATTCAATCCGCCATCGAGGATGCGCTGTCGCCATTCGGCGTGCGGGTGACGAGGACGCCGCTCTTCCCGGCGGATATCGTCGCCCTGATCGGGAAGCAAACTATTCGGGCCTGATGCCCGCGGCCTTCACCACCTTCGCCCACTTCCCGACTTCGGCCTGCACGAAGGCCGAGAATTCCTCGGGAGTGTTGCCGAGGGTGATCCCGCCCATCGCGAGGATGCGCTCTCGGGTGTCGGGCGCGCGCAGCATATTCACGAGGTCGTGACTCGCCCGGTCGACCGCCTCGCGCGGCGCTCCGGCGGGCATCACGATGCCTTGCCAGGATCCCCCGTCGAAGCCCCTGATCCCGGCTTCTGCCACGGGCGGCACGGCGGGCAGCGAAGGGAACCGCTCCCGGGTCGACACCGCCAGCGCGCGCAATCGTCCCGATTGAACATGAGGAAGCACGGCGATGATCGTGGTGAACGCGACCTCGATCTGCCCGGAGACCTGGTCCACCAGAGCGGGCCCGGACCCCTTGTAGGGCACATGCACGATGTTGAGCCCGGCCTCGAGCTTCAGCCACTCCATCAGCAATTGCGTGCTGGTGCCCGTGCCGCCCGAAGCGTAGCTCAAGGCGCCGGGCCGGGCGCCCGCGAGGACGACGAGTTCCCTGACGCTGCGGACCGGTAGCGAGGGGTGCACGACCAGCAGGCTCGGCAGCGTCGCGAGCAGCGTGACGTGCGCGAGGTCGCGCACCGGATCGAAGGCGAGCTTGCGATAGATCGAGGGCGAGATGGTCTGCGCGATGGACAGCATGCAGACGGTGTAGCCGTCCGCCGGAGACCGCGCGCACTGCTCGGTGCCGATGTTGCCGCCGGCGCCGGGACGGTTGTCGGGTACGACCGGAACCGCCCAGGCCTCCGCGAGGCGCGTCGCCACGACGCGCCCGAGAATATCGGTCGGGCCCCCGGGCGGGAACGGAACGATGAAACGCACCGCCTTGGCCGGATAACTTTGAGCGCTGGCTGCGTGCGCCCCCGCCATCCAAAGGAAGACGCAAAGAGCCAGCGCGCCAAAGTTCAGGCCCATGAGTATCAGTTGGGATTGATACCGGTGGCTTGGATCACGCGCCGCCACTTCTCGACTTCGCTCCCCACATAGGCGGCAAAGTCGGACTGCGAGCGCGTCTGAATGTCGAAGCCAAGCGCCGTGAGTCGTGCCGTCACGTCGGGCTGGTGCAGGGCATCGTTGATTTCGCGATTCAGCAGCCGTATCGCGGCGGCGGGCGATTTCGCCGGCGCGAAGAAGGCGATCCAGGATGCATTCTCGAAATCTGCGAACCCGGATTCCGCCAGGGTCGGCACGTCCGGCAGGGCAGCCACCCGCTTATGGCTGGCGACCGCCAGCACCCTCAGTGCGCCCTGCTTTATGAAGTTGAACGCCGTCGGGATAGTCGTGGTCGCCAGATCGACCTGCTGCGCGACGACCGCGGTCACCGGCGCCGCTCCGCCTTGGTACGGAACGTGGGTCGGCTCCAGTCCCGACACCGCCCGGAAGAGGTACTCGGACGTGAGGTGTTCCGTAGTGCCGACGCCAGCCGTGCCGTAGTTGAAGCGTCCCTTCTTTACGTTGCGCACATAGTCGAGAAGGCTTTTCGCGGTTACCGAGCGGTGGACCACGAAGATGGTCGGTGCCGTGGCGGCGATGGCTATGGAGGTGAGCTGGGAGCGCGGGTCGACGGCGTCCTTCACCGCCGTGGCATTCACTGCCACTGCGGTCGTGGTTACGAGCAAGGTGTGACCGTCTGGTGTCGCGCCTGCGACGAGCCTCGCGGCGATCGCGCCACCCGCTCCCGGCCGGTTGTCGCCGATGAAGGGCTGGCCGAAACGGTCGTTGAGCTTCTGGCCGACTAGCCTTCCGATAGTGTCGGCGATACCGCCCGGGCCGAAAGCGATCACCATGCGCACCGGTCTGGCTGGATAGTCCTGCGCGCAGGCGGCATGCGCCGAGACTAAAGCGGAACAAGCCGTAAGCACGCTAAGCAGGCGGCGCATCACCACGCGGGTCTCGTTACTCATCGGATATCCTTTTTAGTCGGCTCCGCTATCTAGTCGGCTTGCATCCCGCTCGCCTCGACGACCGTCCTCCACTTCGCGATCTCGGAGCTCACGAACGCGGCGAACTCCTCGGGGGTGTTACCGACCGGCTCCGCGCCCTGGACGAAAAAACGCTCCTTCAATTCCGGCGCGCGCAAGATCTTTCCGATCTCGGCGGCGAGCCGGCGGACAGCCTCGCGCGGTGCGCCGGCCGGTGCAAACATGCCGCTCCAGCCGCTCACTTCGAAACCCGCAACGCCGGCCTCGATCATGGTCGGGAATTCCTGAGCGGCAGGAAAGCGCCGGGCGCCGGTGACGGCGAGGCCGCGCAGCTTGCCGGCCCGTACCTGCTGCAGCACCGAGGGCAGCGTCGAGAACATCATCTGCACGTGCCCGCCGACGAGATCGATGACCGCCGGCCCGCCGCCCTTGTAGGGCACGTGTACGATGTCGATGCGCGCGAGGGACCTCAGCAGCTCGCCCGAAAGGTGAGTGGAGGTGCCGGTGCCGGAGGAGGCGTAGGTGATCTCGCCCGGCCGCGCGCGCGCGAGCGCGATCAACGCCTTCACGGACTTCACCGGCAGGGAGGGGTGAACCACCAGGAAATTCGGCGCATCGGTGATCAGGGTAACCGGGGTAAAGTCGCGCACCGCGTCGAACGGCAGCTTCTTCCGGACGCTCGGATTTATTGTATGCGAGATGCTCGTCACCAGCAGCGTGTAGCCGTCGGGCGGCGACTTGGCGACGACCTCGGCCCCCGTGATTCCGCCCGCGCCCGGCCGGTTCTCGACGACGACCGGAACGCCCAGCGATTCCGACAGCCTATGCGACACGCTGCGCGCGGCGAAATCCGCGATGCCGCCGGGCGCGAAAGCAACGATCACACGGATAGTCTTGCTGGGATAAGGCTGCGCGCTGACCGGGGCCGCAATCCAAAGGCCCGCCAGCGCCAGCACCGCGGGTAGCGCGCGGGAGGTCATGCGCCCTTCGGCAGCACGTGCGCCCACTTTGCCCGGACGCGCTCGTCGAGCTGCCGGCTCGAGCGCGCGACCTTCGGGAAGCCCTCGCGCCGAGCCCACGGCTTGCACGCGTCGATGACGACGCGCGCGTTCAAGCGGCGCTCCTCCTGCGGGTAGCTCATCGGGTCGAGCGTAGTGCTCCAGCAGCCGCGCAGGATCTCGAGGTCCTCGCGCGCGTCCACCCGCGTGCAGAGCGACCAGATCACGTCGTTCATGCTGGCCGGGTCGACGTCATCGTCCACCACGATCACGAACTTATTGGCGTACGCGCCCGCGTGGCACTGCGAGGCGACGAGTCCCGCCTGCTTCGCGTGCCCGGGGTACATCTGCTTGATGGAGACCGTGAGCCACATGCGGCTGCCGCCCGCCTCGTGCGCCCACACGCCCTGCACGCCGGGCACACCCGCGCCCTCGAGCTGGTTCCACACCGCGGCGCAACGGTAGGTGCCGCGGTAAAACGTATCGTCGCACGGCGGCACCGCCGGGACCGCCCCGAGCAGGATGGGATCATTGCGGTGCATGAAGGTCTCGATGCGGATGACCGGCTGCATCTCCTTGCCGCCCGCGTAGTAGCCGGTCCATTCGCCGAACGGGCCTTCCTCGATGCGGTCGTTCGGCGAGATGTAGCCCTCGAAGGCGATCTCGGCGTTCGCGGGGATCGGCAGCCCGGTCTGGGGGCCGAGCACGACCTCGACGGGCCTCCCCATCATGCCGCCGACCGCGTCGTACTCGTTCTTGCCGTAGGGGATCTCGATGCCGGCGATCGAGAACAGCATCGGGTGCATGCCCGCGACCACCGCGATCGGGCAGCGCTCGCCGCGCTCGTGGTAGCGGCGCATCAGGATGTCGCCGTGCTTGCCCTTGGAGATCATGACCGAGGCGATGCGCGGGTCGTCGTAGACCTGCACGCGGTAGGCGCCGTAGTTGATCCAGCCGGAGTCCGGGTCCTTCATGATGACCATGCAGCCGGTGCCGATATAAGGGCCGCCGTCGTCCTCGTGCCACTTCGGGGTGGGAATCTTCGCGAGATTGATGTTCTTGCCGGTGGCGACGTTCTCGAAGAGCGGGCCGGTCTCGACCACCGTCGGCGGAATCGATTTGCCTTCCCCCAGGTAGCGGCGCCAGTACTTCACGAGGTCCATCTCCGTGGCATCTAGGGGCAGGCCGAAGGTGAGCGCGATCTGCTTCACGCCCATCAGGATGTTCGCCGCCACCCGGTAGCCGCGCGGGAAGCCGGGGATGTCGTCGAACAGCAGCGTCGGACGGCCGGTCTTGCGCTGGTAGATGTCGACGATGCCGCCGATCTCCTCCATGCGCTCGGCGCCGCTCACGCGCTGCAGCATGCCGGCCTCGTCGGTCTGCGCGAGCCAGTCTCGAAGGTCTGGATTAGGCACGGGTTGCTCCTTTCTATTCCGCTTCGATCTTCATCGTGCGGATGATCTCGGACCAGCGCTTGTGGTCGGCGAGCATTATCGCGTTCAGCTCCTCCGGCGTGCCGCCGACGGGCTCGGCGCCGCCGGCGAGTGATCCGCTCCGAGCCGGAGGGCGACTTGATGATCGCGGCGACCGCCTCGTTCACGATGCGGATGATGCTCCGCGGCGTTCCCGCCGGCACGAGCATGCCGTTCCAGCCGTTGGTGGAGAATCCCGGAACGCCCGATTCGGCGATCGTCGGCACCTCCGGCATCGTGCCGATACGCTTCGCGTCGGTGCTCGCGAGGAGCCGCAGCCGTCCCGCCCTGATGTGCGGCACCGCGGGGAGGGGATTCACGAACATGACGTGCACCTGCCCGGCGAGGGTGTCGATCAGGGCCGGGCCGGTGCCCTTGTAGTTGACGTAGAGCATCTCGATGCCCGTCATCCGCTTCAGCAGCTCGCCGGAGAGATGGCCCATGCCGCCCAGTCCCGAGGACGTCCAGTTGAGCTGGCGCGTCTTGCTGACTGCGACCAGCTCGAGCACGTTCTGCGCTGGCACCGACGGGATGCACGACCAGCAGGTAGGACTGCGAGGCGGTCTGCACGACGCCGGTGAAATCCTTGATCGTGTCGTAGGGGGACTTGCGGTACACGAGGGGAGCCGTGATGAACTCGATCGAGACCATCGCCAGCGTGTAGCCGTCCGGCGTGGCCTTGGCGACGATGGAAGCTGCCGACCATGCCGCTCGCGCCGGGGCGATTGTCGACGATGACCGGCACGCCCCAGCGTTCGTTCGAGCGGCTGCGACACCAGGCGCGCGATGAAGTCCAGTCCGCCGCCCGGCGCGTAGGGCACGATGATGCGCACCGGCTTCGTCGGGAACGCGGGGCCGGGCTTCGGCTGCGCGGCTGCGATCGATGCCGCGGCGAGGCCGGCGGAGGAGAAGAGCCGACTGAAGCAGGCGTGAGCACGTCATCGAGTTGCCTTCCTCCGTGCGTCTGTCTCGGCGCGCAGGGCCGGTTGCCCGCCGCCAGACGCTACTGTAGAGTTTTCCGGCGATTGTATCCGAATTGATCGAGGGCTTTGCCGGCGCGGGCCGGAAAAGTCAGGAGACGATGATGGTCGGCGACAGCGGCGCGCCCACTGCGAAACGGGTAGGCAATTACGGTGATCTGCGCGGCTGGATCGACCAGGTGGACCGGCTAGGCGAGCTGCTGCGCGTCTCCGGCGCGCATTGGGACGCCGAGATGGGCTCGATCACCCAGATGCTGACGGAGAAGAGCCGCGGCAACGCGCCGGCCATCCTCTTCGACGACATTCCCGGCTACCCAAAGGGCTACCGCACGCTCTACGGGCACTTCTCCTCGATCCGCCGCGTCGCGCTCACCCTCGGCCTGCCGCTCGAGTACGAACGCAAGGTGGACATCGTCAAGCAGTATCACGAGCGCGTCCAGAGCATGAAGCCGCTCGCGCCGCGCACCGTCAGGGACGGTCCGGTGCTCGAGAACGTGATCGAGGGCGACAAGGTGGACGTGCTCAAGTTTCCGGTTCCCCGCCATCACGAGAAGGACACCGCGCGTTACATCGGCACGGCGAACTGTGTGATCACGCAGGATCCGGACGCAGGCTGGTTCAATCTCGGCTGCTACCGCAACCAGGTCTACGATGGGAAAACCATCGGCTGTCAGATCACCGAGGGCAAGCACGGCCGCATCCACCGCGACAAGTATTTCGAGCGCGGGCAGACGATGAAGGTGGTGGTGCTGGTCGGGCAGGATCCCCTGCTCTTCATGCTTGCGGCGAGCCCGCTGCCGGAGGGCATCAGCGAGCTTGATTTCGCGGGCGGGCTGCGCGGCGAGCCGGTGGACGTGATCAAGGGTCCCTACACGGGTTTCCCGATTCCCGCACACGCCGAGATCGCGATCGAGGCCGAGGCGGTGCCCGGACGGGTGAAGGAGGAGGGGCCCTTCGGCGAGTGGATGGGCTACTACTCGGATGATACCGTGCCGCGACCCTATCTCGACGTGAAGACGATCCTCCACCGCAACAACCCGATCCTCACTTGCGCCCCGCAGCACAAGCCGGTGGACGAGACGGGGTTATTGAAGGGCATCGCGGGCTCGGCACAGATCTGGCGCGCACTCGAGGCGGCGGGGCTGCCCGATATACTCGGCGTGTGGAACCACGAAGGCGGCCCCGCCACGCGCTTCACTGTGATCCAGATCAAGCAGCGCTACCCGGGGCACGCGCGCAATGTGCTGCACGTCGCGTCGAACTGCCAGGGCGGCGCCTACGCCGGCAAGTGGACCGTGGTGGTGGACGAGGACGTGGACGCCGGCGACCTCGACCAGGTGCTGTGGGCGATGTGCACACGCTTCGACCCGGTGACCGACATCGATCTCATCCAGAAGGCGTGGGCGTCGAAGCGCGATCCGCTCTACCTGCCGGGCAACTTCAACAATCGCGTCCTGATCGACGCCTGCATCCCGTACGACATGAAGCTGAAGGGCAAATTCCCGCCGGTGGTGGACGTGAGCGAGGAAATGCGGAAGAAGATTCGCGCCAGGTTCAGCAAGATCCCGTTTCCCCGGGACTGACACACGAACAACGCCGAAGCGAGAAGGATCCTTCCTAGTCGGGCTTGATCCCGACCGTCCGCACCACTCTTCCCCACTTGTCGAGCTCCGCCCGGATGAAGGCGGACCATTCGCCGGACGCGAGGGTCCGAACCTCGATCGCTTGGCGCCCGAGTTGCTCGCGGAAATCCGCGTGGTCCGAGATCCGCTTGAGTTCACCACGCAGCCGATCCGCGACCACGCGCGGCGTGCCCGCGGGAGTGACGACCGTGTACCAGGAGGGAACGTCGACCCCGGTCACGCCGCTTTCGGCGAGCGTCGGAATTTCCGGGGCGAGCGGCGACCGGCGGGGGCTCGTGACCGCGAGCGCCACGAGGCGGTTCGCGCGCACGAATGGCATGCTCGAGGTGATGGAGCCGAAGAAGAGATGGCTTTCGCCCGCGAGCACCGCGTTGGCCGCGGGACCGGCGCCCTTGTAAGGAATATGCACGAGGTTGACACCGGTCACCATCTTGAACAACTCCGCCGCGAGATGCAGGTTGGTGCCGGTTCCGCTCGAGGCGTAATTGAACTTCCCGGGCTGGCTCTTCGCGACCGCGATGAATTCCTTGACCGTGCGCGCGGGCACGGAAGGGTTGATCACCACGATGTGGTAGGACGAGGCGAGGAGATCGAGGCCCGCGAAATCCCGCGCCGGGTCGTACGGCAGCTTCGAGATCGTGGGCGAGATGGCGAGCGGGCCAATGAAGCCGAGCAGCAGCGTGTAGCCGTCGGCCGGCGCCTTGGCCGCGGTGTCCGTGGCGATGACCCCGCCGCCGCCCGCGCGGTTGTCCACGACGACCTGCTGTCCGAGCGCATCGGTCAGCCGGCTCCCGATCACGCGCGCGATCAGGTCCACGCCGCCGCCGGGCGGGAACGGCACTAGCAGCCGCAGCGGCCGCGACGGATATTCGGCTGCCGCGGCATTCGCAAGCGGGGCGGACATCAGGATCGCCACCAGCAGGAAACGGTTCCAATGCGCTGCCATCCTGTCTAGAATACCAGCGATTTCCCTGACCATCCGATCGCGCCGGGCTTCGAGGCCGATGCCGCGGCAGCGCGCATTCCATGACCGAACAAATCTTCGCGCACGCGGCGGCGGTGGCCGGCAAGCCGGGCAGCGGACATTCCCCGGCGGGAAGTCCGGTGGAGGAAACCCTGTGCCCCGTCGTGGCCCACGAATGGGTCAACGACGAGTACAAGCACCTCGTCGTCAAGGCAACACCGAAAGCGCTCGCCGCGCAGCCGGGTCAGTTTTTCCATCTGCTCTGTCCTTCACCTGACGAAGGCGAGATGTGGTTCCGGCGGCCGCAGAGCGTCTACCGCGTCGCCCGCTCGACCGGCCGCGTCGAGTTCCTCTACAAGATCGCCGGGCGCGGCACCAAGGGCCTGGCGAGCCTCGAGCCCGGCGACACGCTCAACATGCTCGGACCCCTGGGCGTCGGCTTCAAGCTCGAGCCGCAATGGAAGAACGTGGTCGTGCTTGGCCGCGGCGTCGGGCTCGCGACGATGGCGCCGATCTCCCAGTTGGCCGGCGAGCGCGGCGTGCGCGTGACGGCAATCCTGAGCGCGCGCAGCGAGGAGCTCGCGATGGCCGCCGATCTCTTCGAGACCGTCGGCACGGTCATCAAGGTGCTCGACAGCGACGGCACGAGCGCGGTGGAGAACGTCGAGGCGATCCTGCGCCGGCTGATCGCGGAGCGGAAGGCCGACGCATTTTTCACGTGCGGCTCGAACCGTCTCATGCAGCTGATGAAGCGGCTCGGAAAGCAGCACAACATCCCCGGCCAGATGGCGATGGAGCAGATCATGGCGTGCGGGCTCGGGCCCTGCTACATCTGCGTGCGCACCTTCGAAGTCGACGGCAAGCTCGAAATGCGCCGCGTCTGCGTGGAAGGCCCGGTGTTCGATCTGCAGGAGTGCCTCGGATGGTAGACATGTCGGTCCGGATCGGAGCTGTCACGCTTCCCAACCCGGTGCTACCGGCCTCGGGGACGTTCTCCACGGAGTTGTCGCAGGTGATCGATCTCAACCGGCTGGGAGGGCTCGTCACCAAGACGGTGTCGCGCAACTACCGGGCGGGCAATCCGCCGCCGCGGGTATCGGAAATCGAGGCCGGCATGATCAATTCCATCGGCCTGCCGACCAAGGGGCTCCGATACTTTCTCGACGTGCAGCTTCCGGAATACCGGCGCTTCACGCCCCCGGTCATCGCCAGCGTGACCTCCACTGACATCGAGGACTTCGCCGCCATGGCGCGAGAGGTGAGCGTGCCCGGTGTCGCCGCGATCGAGCTCAACATCTCGTGCCCGACGCGCGAGCCGGGCGGCGGCAACTTTGCGTTGAACGAGGAGCACACCTTCAAGGTGGTGAAGCGCTGCCGGGAGGCGACGCCAAAGCCGCTGTGGGCCAAGCTTTCCCCCAACGCGGGCGACATCTCCGCGGTGGCGGAGGCGGCCGAGAAGGCCGGCGCGGACGCGATCACCGTGTCGAACACGATCCTCGGCCTCAAGATCAACCTGGAGACGTTCCGCTCCTGCATCGGTCAGGGCTACGGCGGGATTTCCGGCCCCGGCGTCAAGGCCATCATTCTGCGGATGGTCCACCAGTGCGCGAAGTGCGTGAGGATCCCGATCATCGGTTGCGGCGGCATCATGAAGGCGGAGGACGTGGTCGAATATCTGCTCGCGGGCGCAACCGCGGTCGAGATCGGTTACCTCAATTTCCGCAACCCCACCGGCATGATCGCGATCATCGAGGGGCTGGAGAAGTGGTGCGAGCGGCGCGGCTTCAGGCGCATCTCCGATCTCACCGGCGCGATGCTCGACCATCCGCCGCGCGACACCTACGAAGCCGGGAAGATGGGGATCAGCTGACCGTGGAACGCATTACCCTCCGCAAGCCCGACGACTGGCACCTGCACGTGCGCGACGGCGCGATGCTGAAGGCGGCGCTGCCGTTCACCGTGCGCCACTTCGGCCGCGCCATCATCATGCCCAACCTGCTGCCGCCGGTTTGCACGGTCAAGCAGGCGGAGGCCTACCGCGAGCGGATCCGCAGGGCGCTGCCGACGGGCTCGAAATTCGAACCGCTGATGACCTGCTACATGACGCACGATACGGACCCGGACGAAGTGGAGGCCGGCTTCCGCGCGGGTGTCTTCACCGGCGTCAAGATCTACCCGGCAAACGTGACGACCAACTCCGCTGCCGGGGTCTCGGACTACCGCGAGATCCGCCGTGTCGTCGAGCGCATGGAGAAAATCGGCATGCGGCTCCTGATCCACGGCGAGGTGATCGACCCGGAAGTCGACGTGTTCGATCGCGAGGCGATATTCATCGAGCGCGAGCTCGCGCCCCTCACGCGCGACTTTCCGGGGCTCAAGGTGATCCTCGAGCACGTCTCGTCGAAGGTGGGCGTGGATTTCGTGCGCTCGAAGGCGGGGCAGGTGGGCGGCACGATCACGCCCTACCACCTCATGTTGACGCGCACCGACTGGCTCGGTTGGGGCAATCGCCCCTACATGTACTGCGCGCCCGTCATCAAGACCGTGAAGGACCGCGCCGCGCTGCGCGCCGCCGCGACCTCGGGCGAAAGCAGCTTCTTCCTGGGGACCGACTCCGCGCCGCATCCGGTGAAGCGCAAGCTCGACGTGGTCGGCGCCGCGGGACTGTTCAACTCGCCGGTCGCGATCGAGTCCTACGCGCAGGTGTTCGCGGAGGAGAACGCGCTCGACAAGCTCGAAGCGTTTGCCTCGTTGAACGGCCCGCGGCACTACGGGCTGGCGCCCAACTCCGAGACGATCACGCTCGAGCGCGCGCCATGGCAGGCGCCGGCGGAAATGAAGGTGGACGGCCCCGACGAGCGCGCGCTCATACACCGCGGCGGCGAGACGATACCCTGGCGCGTCGTTTCCTGATCGGAAGAAATGGAGTTCGACAGCACTCTGGAAGTCCCGCTGCCGCTCGCCGAAGCGTGGCGGGTCCTGCTCGACATCCGGCGCATCGCCACCTGCATTCCGGGTGCCGAGCTGACCGAAGTCGTGGACGAGCGCACCTACAGGGGCAAAGTCGCGGTGCGCGTCGGGCCGGTGGCTCTGTCGCTCGCCGGGCACGCGCGGCTTGAGGAAATCGATGAAACGAATCACCGGGCGCGCGTCCGGGCCCAGGGCTCGGATCCCAAGGGCCGCGGCAGTGCCGACTCGGTGATCGAATTCCGGCTCGAGCCAGCGGGCGCCGCGACCCGCGTGCGGATTCACTCCGACGTGAAGCTGGCGGGCGCGATCGCTCAATACGGCCGCGGCGCCGGCATGATCCAGAGCGTCGCCTCGCAGCTGATCGGGCAATTCGGCGAAGCGCTCAAAGCGCAGATCGCACAGGCGGGAGCCGGGAAGGAGCCCGGCGCCGCCAAGCCGATCTCGGGACTGACGGTGCTTGGAAAGGCGGCGTGGGACTCCGTCGCCAGGCCGTCCGGAAAGCCGCGAGAGTGATCTTCGAATAGACAGGGTTCATGAAAGCCGCGCCGTTTAGATACCACGCGCCGCGGACCGTGGAGGAGGCGGTGGCGCTGCTTGCCAAGGTCGCGCCGCGGGATGGGCGGGTGCTGGCGGGCGGCCAGAGCCTCGTTCCGGCAATGGCGTTGCGGCTCGCGCGCCCGGCGCATCTCGTCGACATCAACGGCGTGAAGGATCTCGGGCGGCTTGCGGTGGAGGCAGGAGAGCTGGTGGTGGGCGCCTGCGTGCGCCATGCAGCCTTCCATCGTCCGGTCGTGGACGGGCCCCTGGGTCGGCTCCTGTCGGAGGTGGCGCGCCACATCGCGCACGTTCCGATCCGCACCCGCGGCACGCTCTGCGGCAGCCTCGCGCACGCCGATCCCGCGTCGGAATGGTGCCTCGTCGCCGCGACGCTGAGCGCGCGAATGACAGCCCGCAGCGTGCGGGGCGCCCGCACGATCGCGGCCGCCGATTTCTTCCGCGGCGCGATGGCGACGGCGCTCGAGGCCGACGAACTGCTGGCGGAAGCGCGCATTCCGCTGCTCCCATCCGACGCCCGCTTCGGATTCTCGGAATTCAGCCGGCGTGCCGGGGATTTCGCGATTGCGATGGCGCTGGCAACTTTTCGCCTTCGCGACGGAGTCATGACCGAGCCGCGCGTGGGGATCGGAGGCGTCGAAGACGCGCCACGCCGTATCGCACAAGCGGAGGCGGCGCTGGAAGGAAAGCGGCCGGGCCGGGACGCATTCCTCGCCGCCGCGGACCGCGTCGCCAGCGCCGTCGCGCCCCTCGATGATGCCCGCTACCCGGCGCGCTACCGGCGCGACGTGGCGCAGGCGATGGCGCGCCGCGCCCTGGAAATGGCGGTCGCATGAGGACCGGCGTCAAGCTCAACATCAACGGCCGGGATTACCCCGTCGAGGTCGAACCGCGAAAGACGCTCGCCGACGCGATCCGCGAGGATTGCGGTCAGACGGGGACGCACACCGGGTGCGAGCACGGCGTGTGCGGCGCCTGCACCGTGCTCCTCGACGGCGAGCCGGTGCGCTCCTGCCTGCTCTTCGCGGTGCAGGCCGCAGGACGGAAGATCCGCACCGTGGAGGGGCTCGCCGACGGGGAGAAGCTGCACCCGCTGCAGCGCGCCTTCATCGAGCACCACGGGCTGCAGTGCGGCTACTGCACGCCAGGCTTCCTGATGCTCGCCGCCGGCGCGCTCGAGCGTAATCCCGATATCGGCGACGCGGAGTTGCTGGAGATCCTGTCGGCGAATCTCTGCCGCTGCACCGGCTACAAGAACATCGTCGCGGCCGTGCGCGCGGCGGCGGCAGAAATGAGGGTGCGCCGGTGAAAGCGAAATTCATCGGCCAATCGGTCCAGCGCCTGGAAGATCTGCCGCTCGTCACCGGGCGCGGCCGTTTCGCGGGGGACGTCAATTTTCCGAACCAGGTACACATGCGCGTCGTGCGCTCGGGGCATGCGCACGGCAGGATCCGATCCGTTGATGTGACGCAAGCGCAGGCCGCGCCCGGCGTCGTCGCTGCATGGACCGCAGCCGACGTCGCGGGCCTGAGGCGGATCGCGCTGCGCGAGGGGCCCGACGCGAGGCTCGAGCCGTACCTGCAACCGGTGCTGGCGGGTGAGCGGGTGCGCTACGTCGGCGAGCCGGTTGCGGTCGTCTTCGCCGAGGATCCTTACCTCGCCGAGGACGCCGCGGAGGCCGTCAGCGTGGAAGTGGAGGAGCTGCCCGTCGTGCTGGACGCCCACGAGCCGCCCTCCGAATTCGCGCCCGGACGATCCAACGAGCCGCTGGTCCTGCGCAAGGGATTCGGCGATGTCGATGCCGCCTTCCGCGCCGCGCACGCTGTCGTCGAGCTCGACCTTTCGATTGGCCGCCATTCGGGGGTGCCGCTGGAAACCCGCGGGGCCATTGCGCGCTACGACCCCGCGCGCGATCTGATCCGGATGTACGGCGCAGCCAAGGTGCCGCACCGCACTCGCGACGGCATCGCGCACGTGCTTGGCCGTGATCCCGCCACCGTGCACCTCCATGAGGGTCACGTGGGCGGCGGCTTCGGCGTGCGCGGGGAGGTCTATCCCGAGGACGTGCTGGTGTGCCTCGGCGCGCTGCGGCTCGCCCGGCCGGTCAAGTGGATCGAGGATCGCTACGAGAATCTGATTGCGACCAACCACTCACGGCAGCAGCGGCACCGGGTGCGCGCCGCGGTAGATGCCGCGGGCCACGTGCTCGCGATCGACGACGAGTTCTTTCACGACCAGGGCGCCTACCCGCGCACGCATGGCGCGCGGGTCGTGGACCTCACCGCGGCGATGCTACTGGGACCCTATCACGTGCCCGCCTATCGCATTGCAGGGCATTACCGCCTGACCAACAAGACGCCGGCCGCGACCTACCGTTCGCCCGGTCGCTACGAGGGCAGTTTCGTGCGGGAGAGGCTGCTCGACGCCATCGCGGCTCGGCTCGGCATTGACCCGATCGAGACGCGACGCCGCAACCTGATCCCGAAAGCGGCGCTGCCGTACCGGCGCGAGCTCAGTGCTATTGGCGACGATGTCGTTCTCGACTCGGGCGACTACCGCGGGTTGCTCGAAAAGGCGCTGGCGGGCGCCGGCTGGCAGAAATTGCAGGAGGACTTGAAGCGCCGCCGCACGGCGGGCGAGACGGTCGGCGCGGGCATCGCCATGTACCTGGAGAAAAGCGGGCTCGGACCGCGTGACGGCGCGCAGGTGACGGTGGATCACACAGGCGGCGTCGAAGTCGTCACCGGGTCCGCTTCGCTGGGGCAAGGGGTCGAGACGGTCATGGCGCAGATCTGCGCCGATGCGTTGGGCGTGGACTACCAGCGGGTCCGCGTGATCCACGGCCAGACCGACCGGATCGCCAAGGGCATCGGCGCGCATGCATCCCGCGCAACCGTCATGACCGGCTCGGCGGTGCACGTCGCCGCGACCCAGGTGCGCGCAAAGGCAATCGCGGCGGCCGCGACGTTGATGCGGGTCCCCGTGAATGCGCTGGACATCATCGACGGAAAAGTGGTGCGCAAGGACAGTCCGGATGCGATTTCGATGGACCTCGGCGAGGTGGCGCGATCGCAGGCGTCGGCTCCCGATGCACCCGGCTTGTCCGCCGAGGGCTGGTTTGAAACCGCTCACCAGAATTACCCGTACGGTGTCCACGTGGCCGTCGTGAAGGTGGACCGCGAAACCGGCGGTGTGAACGTCGAGCAGTTTCTCATCGCCTACGACGTCGGGCGTGCGGTCAACCCGATGCTGGTCGCGGGCCAGCTGGCCGGCGGTTTCGCCCAGGGCCTGGGGGGCGCGCTGCTGGAGGAGTTCGAGTACGACGGGCGCGGGCAGCCGCTCTCGGTCACCTTTGCCGACTACCTGATTCCCACCGCATCCGAAACGCCGATGGTGAACGTCCTTCTCTCGGAGGACGCGCCGAGCCCGCTCAATCCGCTTGGGCTAAAGGGTGCGGGCGAGGGCGGGATCACCGCGGTGGGCGCGGCGGTGGCCGCGGCGATCGACGATGCGATCGGCATTCCCGGCGCCGTGACGAGGCTGCCGGTCACGCCGGTGCGGCTGAAGGAAATTCTCGATCGCGCGGCCGGCAGCGGCGGGAAACCCTGAATACGGCGCCCGGAGTTTCGACGCGCCGATCCGCGCCCGTTTTCAGGCCAGGTTGAAGCGCTTCGACCGGACGAATGCGCCGAAGTCGGCGCGCTCGGATACCGAGTATTGCCGGGCCTTGTCCTCCGACCAGCCGTAGAAGTCCGCGTTCTTGTAGCGATCGGAGTAACGCTGCCTGCGGTAGGGCAGCAGTGCGTGCCGGCGCCGGTCGTAGGCCTCGATGCGTTCCCTGGAGCCGGACTCGTCGTAGCGGTCCACGTGCACCGTGACTTCCAGCGGCAGGCGCGGCGTGATGCGGCCGGACTCGGCGGGGTAGCCCACGCACAGTCCCGCAACCGGAAACACCCAGTCGGGCAGCGCGAGGAGGCGGGAGAGCTCGTGTGGATGGTTGCGCACGTGGCTGATGGGGCACGCGCCGAGGCCGACCGCTTCCGCCGCCCGGATGAAGCTCATCATCACGAGCGCGGCGTCCACCGCGGCGTTCAGAAAGTGGTCGAGATGATCGTTGGCGAACGGCTTGCCGCGCCATTCGCCGACTTGCCGGATGCGGCGGTTGTTCGCAACGAACACCAGGAACACGGGCGCATCGGCGATCCACGGCATGTCGGGAATGCCGTCGGCAATGGCTTTCACCGTCGCGCGGTCGGCGACGTGGATCACGTCGGCTTGCTGCAAATCCGACTTCGAAGGTGCCGAGAACGCGCACGCGAGCAGCAGCCGCAGCAAGGCGGGATCGACCGGGCGGCTTGCGAACTTGCGGTGCGAGCGATGCTCGGCCATCCGCGCGAGCTCGTCGAGCCCGGGCAGGTCCGGGTTGACGGCAGGTGCTGTGCCGAATCGCTCCGAGAGCGCGGCATCGAGGCGTTGCGCGGGACTGAGGGGTGGCGGCATGGCGGATTCCTTCGAGAGGAGGCGGCATGTTACCGCAGCGCGGGACGGCGGCACCCGCCCGCGCGCCTTGCGAAGGCGCCGAAAACTGGCGTAAAATCACGCCCTTTCCGCATTTTCACGACTGGCAAAACATCCTATGGTAGTCATCCGTCTGGCACGCGGCGGCGGCGTGAAGCGCCCGTTCTTCAACATGGTGGTTGCGGATTCGCGGCGCGCGCGCGATGGCCGCTTCATTGAGCGCATCGGCTTCTACGATCCCAAGGCCCCGGAGGGACGCGAGCGGCTGCGCATCGACGGTGCGCGGTTGACGCACTGGAAGGGCAAGGGCGCGCGGCTCTCGGACACCGTGGCGCGTCTCGTGAAGCAATTCGGTGAGCAGACCAAGGCCGCCTGAGCGGCTGGTGACGATGGGGCGGATTACCGCCCCGTTTGGCGTCAAGGGCTGGCTCAAGGTACAGCCGAACACTGCGGCAACGCGAAATCTGCTGGACTACCGGACCTGGTGGGTGGAAAGTGAAGGCGGCTGGCGGGAAACCGCGATTGCGGAAGCAAAAGTGCATGGCCGCGCCGTTATCGCGCGGTTTGTCGGATGCGATGACCGCGACGCCGCGGCCGCGTTGCGGGGAAAGAGCGTGGCGGTGCCGCGGGCGACGCTGCCCGAGACAAAGCGCGGAGAATACTACTGGACCGACCTGATCGGCCTCGCGGTGACGAACGGAGCCGGGCAGGCACTCGGCAGCATCACCGGGGTCCTGCCGACCGGCGCGAACGACGTGCTGGTGGTGGCCGGTGACCGCGAGCGGCTGATCCCGTTCATAGCGGACGTGATCCGGGAAGTGGACGTAGCCGGCGGCGTGGTGCGGGTGGAGTGGGACGCGGACTACTGAGCGTCGGAACCCGATGTTTCAGTTCGATGTCGTCACGCTGTTCCCGGAGATGCTCGACGCCGTGACGGCAAGCGGCGTGACGGGCCGGGCGCGCGAGCGGAAGCTCTTCGAGCTGGTGCTGTGGAACCCGCGCAGCTTTGCTGCCAACAGCTACCGCACCGTGGACGACCGCCCCTACGGCGGGGGTCCCGGGATGGTGATGATGGCGGAGCCGCTGGAGAAGGCGATCCGGGCGGCGCGGCAGCGGCAGGCGAGCGCGGGCGTGAAGCAGGCGAGGACGGTTTACCTCTCGCCGCAAGGCCGCCCGCTCGACCACCAGAGGGTGATGGAATACGCGGCGCTGCAGGGGCTCGTGCTCGTCGCCGGGCGCTACGAGGGCGTGGACGAGAGGCTCATCGGACGGGCGGTCGACGAGGAAGTCTCGATCGGCGACTACGTCCTGACGGGCGGCGAGCTCGCGGCGATGGTGGTGATGGACGCGGTGGTGCGGCAGATGCCCGGCGCGCTGGGCGACGCGGAATCGGCGGAGCAGGACTCGTTCGCCGGCGGGCTGCTCGATTGCCCGCACTACACGCGCCCCGAGATCTACGAGGGCGAGGCGGTGCCGGCGGTGCTGCTCTCGGGCAACCACGCCGAGATCGCGCGCTGGCGGCTGAAACAGTCGCTGGGGCGGACCTGGCGGCGGCGGCCGGAGCTGCTCGAGCAGCGCGGGCTGAGCGAGGAAGAGCGGAAGTTGCTGGACGAATACAAGCAGGAGACCTGAACATGGATATCATCAAACAGCTTGAGGCCGACGAGATCAAGCGCCTCGGAAAAGAGATCCCCGATTTTTCGACCGGCGACACGGTGGTGGTGAACGTGAGCGTCGTCGAAGGCGACCGCAAGCGCGTCCAGGCCTACGAGGGCGTCGTGATCGCCAAGCGCAACCGCGGGCTCAACTCCTCCTTCATCGTGCGCAAGATCTCCTCCGGGGAGGGCGTGGAGCGCACGTTCCAGACCTATTCGCCGCTCATCGCGAGCATCGAAGTCAAGCGCCGCGGCGACGTGGGGCGTGCAAAGCTCTACTACCTGAGAGAGCGCACCGGCAAGAAGGCGCGCATCCGCGAGCGCCTCGAGGCCGGCGAGGGGGCCGAGCTGGCGGAGGCCCCGGAGTCTCCAGCGCGTCCGGCGAAATCCGGCGCGAATGAGGAGAAGGCATGATCCAGCTACTGGTTCACGACAAGAAAGACACCGTCGGCGTCATTGTGGTCGAGGGGGTCAAGTCCGGTCAGGAGCTGACCGGCTGGGTGATGGAGGACGACTCAACCATCAAGGTGAAGGCGCTGAACGACATCCCGATCGGGCACAAGCTCGCGCTGAAGGACATCGCCAGCGGCGAGACCGTGATCAAGTACGGGTTCGACATCGGCAAGGCGGTCGCGCCGATCAGGAAGGGCGAGCACGCCCACGTCCAGAACTGAAAACCAAGCGCTGGTGAGGGCATTCAAATGATCCTGGCGAAATCCACATTTCAGGGCTACCGCCGCGAGAACGGGCGCGTTGGCGTCCGTAACCACGTCCTCATCCTGCCGGTTGACGACCTGTCCAATGCCGCCGCCGAAGCGGTGGCCAACAACGTCAAGGGCGCGCTGGCGATCCCGCACCCCTATGGCCGGCTGCAGTTCGGCGCCGACCTCGATCTCCATTTCCGAACGTTGATCGGCGCGGGATCAAACCCAAACGTCGCCGCGGTCGTGGTGATCTGCATCGAGGAGCAATGGGCCAAGCGCGTCGTGGATGGCATCGCCAGGACCGGCAAGCCGGTGACCGGGTTCGGCATCGAGCTCCACGGCGACCACGACACCATCATGCGCGCCTCCAAGGTCGCGAAGGAATACGTGCAATGGGCCTCCGAGCTGCAACGCACGGAATGCCAGGCGAGCGACCTGTGGGTCTCCTGCAAGTGCGGCGAATCGGATACCACTTCCGGCTGCGGTTCCAATCCCACCGTCGGCAACGCGTTCGACAAGCTCGAGCCGCTCGGCGTGACGCTGTGCTTCGGCGAGACCACGGAGATCACCGGCGGCGAGAATATCGTCGCCGATCGCTGCGCGACGCCTCAGGTGCGCGAGGCGTGGATGCGGGTGTTCAACCGCTACCAGGAAGTGGTTGACCGGCACAAGACCAGCGACCTCATGGACTCGCAGCCGACCAAGGGCAACATAGCAGGCGGCCTCACCACGATCGAGGAGAAAGCCCTCGGCAACATCCAGAAGATAGGCAAGAAGTGCAAGGTGATCGGCGTGCTCGACAAGGCCGAGACGCCGACCCGGCCGGGGCTGTGGTTCATGGACTCGTCCTCGGCCGCGGCTGAGATGGTGACGCTGTGCGCGGCCGCAGGCTACGTCGTGCATTTCTTCCCGACCGGCCAGGGCAACGTCATCGGCAACCCGATCCTGCCGGTGATCAAGCTCACCGCGAATCCGCGCACCGCTCGCACCATGAGCGAGCACATCGACCTCGATGTCTCGGGACTGCTGCAACGGCAGAAGAACATGGACCAGTGCGGGGACGAGTTGCTGCAGGTGATGCTGCGCACCTGCAACGGCCGGCTCACCTGCGCTGAGGCGCTCGGCCACCGCGAGTTCGTTCTGACGCGCCTGTACGAAAGCGCGTAAGCTCGTTTAGTGGCCATGGCCACTCTACGAGGAGCGGACATCCTGGTCCGCGCGCTGGCGGCCTCCGGCGTGCGGCACCTCTTCTCCCTGTCCGGCAACCAGATCATGCCGGTCTACGACGCGGCGCTCGATGCGGGACTGTCGATCCTGCACGTGCGCCACGAGGGCGCGGCGGTGCACATGGCCGACGCCTGGGGCAGGCTGACGGGCGAGCCCGGCGTCGCGCTTCTGACCGGCGGGCCGGGCCACGCCAACGGCGTCGGCGCGCTGTATACCGCGCTGGCCGCCGAATCCCCGATGGTGATGCTTTCCGGACACGCGCCGCTCGCCGAGCTGGGTCGCGGCGCGTTCCAGGAGATGCGGCAGGCCGACCTGGCCGCGCCGCTGACCAAGGAATCGTGGACCGCGGGAAATGCCGCTGCGCTCGGCGATGATATTGTCCGCGCGCTACGCATCGCCCGTTCGGGCCGCCCCGGCCCCGTGCACGTGAGCCTGCCGTTCGATGTGCTCGAGGCTAAGGTCGCCGCGGGCACGATCCCGGCACCGCCCGCGCCCGAGGCTCAGCGGCTCGAGCACTCCACGGCGATAGCGGTGCGGGCGGAACTCGAGCGAGCGCAGCGCCCCCTCGTGCTGGTGGGACCCGCCCTGGCGGGGGCGGCGGGGCGCGCCGCGCGCGAACGGCTTGCGCAGGCGACTGGCGTGCCGGTGGTATGCATGGAGAGCCCGCGCGGCGTCAACGATCCTGCGCTCGGTGCTTTCGGCGATGTGCTGCGCGAGGCCGACCTCGTGGTGCTCCTCGGCAAGCAGCCGGATTTCACGCTGCGCTTCGGCGCGCCGCCCGCGCTCGCTGCCGACTGCCGCTTCATCGTGATCGATCCCGAGCCGGCCGCCCTGGAGCGCGCGGTGAGGACGCTCACTCCTTCATCGCGCGTCGGGCTCACGGCGATTGCGGACCCGCTCGCCGCCGCGGAAGCGCTCTCGCGAATCGCGCGCGCGTCCGGACCACGGCAGTGGGCGCAGGAAGTCGAATCCGCCATCCGGTTCCGCCCCGCGGAGTGGAAGAGCCTCTCCTCCCGGGCCGAGGGGCCGCTGCATCCGCTCGAGGTCGGCCGCGCCGTGCAGCGCGTTATCGACCACTCGCGCGACGCGGTGCTGGTCGCGGACGGCGGGGAGTTCGGGCAATGGGCGCAGGCCTGCACGAGCGCGCCCACCCGGCTCATCAACGGGCCCGGAGGCTCCATCGGGTCCGCCATTCCGTTCGCGCTGGCCGCGCGCCTCGCGCGGCCCGATGCCACCGTGGTCGCCATGCTGGGCGACGGCACCTTCGGCTTTCACCTCGCCGAGGTGGATACCGCGGTGCGCGCGGGACTTCCGTTCATCGCCGTGGTCGGCAACGACGCCTGCTGGAACGCCGAGCACCAGATCCAGCTTCGGACCTACGGCCGAGAACGCGCCCGGGGTTGCGAACTGCTGCCGGCGCGCTACGATCAGGCGGTGGTGGCGCTCGGCGGGCACGGCGAACACGTCGCGCGGGCGGCAGACCTCGAGGCCGCCCTGGAACGTGCGCTCGCTTCTCGGCTGCCCGCGTGCGTCAACGTCATGATCGAGCGCGTGGCGGCGCCGGCCGTCGCGCGCAGCGCCACGGCGCGCGCCGGGGCCATGCATTAAGGAATTTGCGTGAGCACGCTCAGCGTATCGGTCTGGCGGGGGCAGGAGGCGGGACAGTACCAGTCCTTCGAGGTGCCCCGCCTCGCGAGCCAGACCGTGCTCGATGTCGTGACCTACATCCAGCGCGCGCTCGATCCGACGCTGGCGTATCGATACGCGTGCAGAGTCGGCATGTGCGGGTCGTGCGCGATGACCGTGAACGGGCGCGCGCGCTGGACCTGCCGCACCCACGTGGACAAGGTCGCTCACGACGGGCGCCTCGAGATCGCTCCCTTGAGCAACCTGCCCGTGGTGCGCGATCTCGTGACCGACATGGCGTCCTTCTTCGACAAGTGGGCCGCCGCGCGCGGCCGGTTTCAGGGCGGCGCGAGCCGCAAGGACGATTTCGCGCGGATCCCGCCCGGCTCTCCGGAGCGGCAGCAGGCGGACGCGGGGATCGAATGCATCGGCTGCGGGGTGTGCTACAGCTCGTGCGATGTCGTCGCCTGGAACCCCGCCTACCTCGGCCCCGCTGCGCTGAACCGTGCCTGGACGCTCCTCAACGACGTGCGCGACACCGGAAACCGCGCGCGGCTCGCGGAGGTGGCGGGCGATGCCGGCTGCCACGCCTGCCACACGCACATGAGCTGCAGCGAGCGCTGCCCCAAGCAGATTTCGCCCACGGCAGCCATCGCCGGCCTGAAGCGTGCGGCGGCGCTCGCCGCACTGAAGGGCGAAATCTGAAAT
Source organism: uncultured beta proteobacterium (assembly GCA_963699525.1). Taxonomy (GTDB): domain Bacteria; phylum Pseudomonadota; class Gammaproteobacteria; order Burkholderiales; family SG8-41; genus SG8-41. The sequence continues at coordinate 209,790 of CAVOUI010000012.1, forward strand.
GAACGTCCGAACGCAGGTTCTGCTGTGGACCGCGCAACGGGCGAGTGCTGCGGTGCTTGCCGTGTGCGTCATCGTCCATCTGGTGACGATTATCTACGCCGTCCGCAACGGGTTGTCGGCGACGGAAGTCCTCGGCCGCACGCGCGGCAGCACCGCGTGGGCCGGTTTCTACTCGATTTTCGTCGCGGCGGTCGCGGTGCACGCGCCGATCGGCCTGCGCAGCGTCCTCGCGGAAACGTTCAACTGGCGTGGCCGGGGATTGGACGTCCTCGTGATCGCAATGGGCGCCGCGCTCGCGCTGTGGGGCTTCCGCGCCGTCTGCGCGGTATTCACATGAAAAGCGACTTCCGCGCCCGCAATCACCCCGCCTACTGGGCCTTCGTCGTGCACCGGGCCTCGGGCGTGCTGCTCGCGGCGTTTCTCCCGCTGCATTTCTGGGCGCTCGGCCAGGCGCTGCAGGGGGAGGCGAGGCTCGACTCGTTCCTGCGCTGGAGCGAGCAGCCGCTCGTGAAATTCCTGGAGACCGTCCTCGTGTTGCTGCTCGCGGCGCACCTGACGGGCGGCCTGCGCCTGCTCGCGTTGGAATTCCTGGCGTGGCGCGACTGGCAGAAGGGCCTGCTTGCCGCCGCCGCGGGGATTACGGTTGCCGCCGGGCTCGCGTTCCTGTTGAATCTGGTCTGACCCGTTCCCGGGCGCTGCGGAGGGCTTCACCATGGACGCCAAGCTCGCATTCGCTTGCTCGATGCTGACAATTGCGGCTGCGATCGCGACCCCTGGAGCTGCCGCACAAGCTTATCCGGCCAAGCCGGTCCGCGTCATCGTGCCGTTCCCGCCGGGCGGCGCGGCGGACATCGTGGCGCGGGCGATCACGCAGGAAATGAGCAGGGCGTGGGGCGCGCAGGTGATCGTGGACAACCGCGCCGGCGCGGGCGGGCTGATCGGCGCCGAGCAGGCCGCGCGCGCCGCGCCCGACGGCTACACGCTGCTGTTCGCCTCGGCGAGTCCCATGACGGTCAGCCCGCACCTCGCGGCGAAGCCCCCCTACCACCCGTTGCGCGACTTCACGCCGATCGTTCTCATCGGGTTCTCGCCCAACGTGATCGTCGTGCATCCCTCGCTGCCGGCGCGGAGCATGAAGGAGCTGATCGCGCTGGCGAAGGCGCGGCCCGGGCAGATCAACTACGCCTCCAACGGCGTGGGAACGTTGAGCCATCTCGCCGTGGAGCTCATCAAGCACCAGGCGGGGATCAACCTCGTGCATGTGCCGTACAAGGGCGGCGCGCCGGCGATCGTCGACACCCTGGCGGGACACTGCTCCGTGTTCCTGGCCGCCTACCCGACGCTGTCGGCGCAGGTGCGCGCCGGCAGGCTACGGGCGCTGGCGGTGACGAGCGCCCAGCGAATCGCGCTGGCACCGGAGCTGCCGACGGTGGCGGAAGCGGCTCTGCCCGGGTTCGAGGCAATACAGTGGTGGGGCGCGTACGGGCCGGTCGGCCTGCCGGCGGAGCTCGTCGCCCGACTCAACGCGGACATCGGGCGTGCGCTCTTCACGACCGAGGTGAAGAGCCGGCTTGCCGCCGACGCGGCGGAACCCGCCGGCGGCACGCCGGGCGATCTCGCCGCCTATCTCAAGACCGACTACGAGCGCTGGGGGAAAGTGGTCAAGGCTTCCGGGATCCGCGCCGACTGATGGATCCGCGGCCCAATTTTCTCGTCATCCTGATCGACGACCTGCGCTTCGACGAGTTCGGCGCCGGCGGACATCCCTACCTGAAGACGCCGCACGTCGACCGCATCGCGCGCGAGGGCGCGCTCTTCGAGCGGGCGTTCCACACGACGCCGATCTGCTCGCCCAACCGCGCGTCGATCCTGACCGGCCAGTACGCGAGCCGCCACGGCATCATCGACAACGTCGCGCGCGACGCCGCGAGCCACCGCCTGCCGAACTACCACCTCGAGCTGAAGCGGCTCGGCTACGAGACCGCGCACATCGGCAAGTGGCACATGGGCAACAGCGGGGAGCCCCGACCGGGCTATGACTTCTGGGTGAGCTTCGATGGCCACGGCCGCCTCAATGACCCGAGGTTGAACGAGGACGGCGTCACCGTGCAGCACAGCGGCTATATCACGGACATCCTGAACGCGATGGCAACCGAATTCGTGAGCCGCCGGCACGACCGGCCGTGGTCGCTGTTCTTCGCGCACAAGGCGGTGCACCCGGATGCGGAGCAGGCGGCCGACGGCACCTTCAAGATGGACGGCTACCGCCCCGCCGAGCGGCACAAGGACCTCTACCGCGGCTGCGTATTTCCGAAAAAGCCCAACATGCTCCCGGCCGCCGAGGTCGTGAAGCAGAAGCCCGCGTGGGAGGAGGCGCTGCGGCTGCGGACCAACGCGCAATCTCGCGCGCTCCTCGACGCGATACACGCCGGCGAGCAGGAAGAGATTCGTCTTCGCGCCTGCATGATGGCGGCGGTGGACGAGGGGGTCGGCATGCTGTTCGAGGCGCTCGAGAAGACCCGTCAGCTCGACCGCACCTTCATTCTCTTCCTCGGCGACAACGGCTACTTTTTCGGCGAGCACGGGCTCGGGCCCGAGCGCCGGTTCGCCTACGAGGAAGGCATCCGCTCGCCGTTCATCGCGCGCTACCCGAAGCGCATCAAGGACGGAACGCGCGTCAAGGACCTCGTCATCTGCCAGGACATCGCGCCGACGTTGATCCAGCTCGCGGGCGGGAAGCCCGGCCCGCAGATCCAGGGCCGGTCGCTGCTGCCGCTCCTCGCCGGCCGGCGCGGCGGGTGGCGCAAGTCGTTCCTCATGGAGTACTGGGCCGAGAACGCCTACCCGTGGCTCATCGGCATGACCTACAAGGCCGTGCGCACCGAACGCCACAAATACATCCGCTGGGTGAACCGCAGCCGCAACGGCGAGCTCGACGAGCTCTACGATCTCGACCGCGATCCCTACGAGATCGCGAACGTCATCGGCAGGCCGGCGTATCGCGCGGTGCGCGACCGCCTGCGGCGCGAGCTGCGGCGCCTCGCCGCCGAGGCCGGCGGTCTCTGAGCGGCGTCGCCTTGCTGCGCGCAGGCGCTTATCGGTTAAGGTTGTCGTCCCGAAGCCGTTTCCCGACAGAACGAATCCGAGGAGGAGAATAATGCGTTTCGCCCGATGGCTCGCATTGCCGGCCGCGGTCATGGATTGCTTTTGCGGCCCACGCGCAGACTTATCCCGCCAAGCCGGTCCGGATCATCGTGCCCTTCGCGCCCGGTGGCGCGACCGACATCGTCACGCGCCTCCTGGGCCAGAAGCTGACCGTGACCTGGGGCCAGCAGGTGGTAGCGGACAACCGCGCGGGCGCATCCGGCAACATCGGCGCGGAGCTGGCTGCGAAGGCGCCGCCCGATGGCTACACGCTGTTCATGACCTCGGGGTCGGTGATTGCCGCGAACCTGCACATGTTCAGGAAGCTCAATTGGAACCCGGAGAAGGACCTGGTGGCGATCACCAACGTCGCGAGCGGGCCGCAGATCATTGCGACGCACCCCAGCGTTCCGGCGAGATCCGTCAAGGAGCTGATCGCGCTCGCCAAGGCGAAGCCCGGTGAGCTGACCTTCGGCTCCGCCGGCGTCGGCACGCAGACGCATCTTGCGGCGGAAAATTTTCTCTATACCGCCGGCATCAACGCCATCCACATTCCGTACAAGGGCGAAGGCCCGGCGATGGTGGACCTCGTGGCGGGGCAGATCGTGTTCGTCACGCCCAATCTTTCGGCGGCGATCGGCTACGTGCAGCAGGGCAGGCTGCGCGCGCTCGGGGTCACTAGCAGGCAGCGCGTGCCGGCGCTGAAGGACGTACCGGCGGTCGCGGAAACGCTGCCCGGGTTCGAGAACCTGGGCTGGTTCGGCCTCATGGCGCCGACCGGGACGCCTCGCCGCGGTGATCGACAAGGTCTATCGCGACACCGCGACAGCGCTCGAAGGCTGCGGACTTGCGCAAGCGCTTCGACGATCTCGGCATGGCGCCGGTCGGCAATGCGCCCGCCGATTTCGCGAAAGCGATCCGGGAGGAATCCGGGCTCTGGGCGAAAGTCATCCGCGCGCGCAAGCTCGAGGTAAACTGACCGCAGCGCGGCTGGTCAGTCTTGATGATGAATTACGAGTGACGCATGAAGGTTGACCTGAAGCAGGTCGAGGAGGCGTCGAAGGAGCTCTACATCCGCGCCCTCAAGATCCTGCCGCCCGACATCAAGCAGGGTCTCGACCGGCTCGACGCGTCCGAGACGAGCGCGCGCGCGAAGAAGGTGCTCGGCACCATCATCAAGAACGTCGCGGTGGCGGAGGCGACGGACAATCTCACCTGCCAGGACACCGGGGTGCCGATCTACAACGTCACCATCGGGCGCAATGTCCAGGTGGACGGGGTCGATCTCGAGGCGGCGATCCGCAGAGGCTGCGCGCGGGCGACGACCGAGCATCCGTTGCGCTCCTCGGTCGTGCACCCGATCACGCGCGTGAACGAGCAGACCTCGTGCGGGATCCGCATCCCGGCGATCCATTTCGGCTACTCCGAGCAGCCGGAGGAGCTGACCCTGCAGATGATCCCCAAGGGCAGCGGCTCGGAGAACAACTCCTGGCTCAGGATGGCGGTGCCGGCGGAGGGGGTGGACGCGATCAAGACCTTTGTCGTGGACTGCGTGCTCGATGCGGGCGGCAAAACCTGCCCGCCGACCATCGTCGGCGTCGGCATCGGCGGCAGCGCGGACCTCTGCGTCGCGCTCGCCAAGCTCGCGGCGATCCGCCCGCTCGGCACGAACAGCGATGACCCCGAGGGCGCGAAGCTCGAAGCGGAGTTGACGCGCGCGGTGAACCAGCTCGGGGTCGGCCCCCAGGGGCTCGGCGGCGACTCGACGGCGTTCGCCGTCCACGTCGAGCTTGCCGCGACGCACATCACCATGAACCCGGTGGCGGTGAACATGCAGTGCCACGCCGCGCGCCGCGCCTCCGCGACCTTCACGCCGAAGGGCGTGACCTACGGGTTCTAGCAGCGAGATGGCGCACTACGACTTCACCATGCCGGTGACGGAAGAGCAGGCGAGGGCGCTCCGCGTGGGCGACACCGTCACCCTCAACGGCACGCTCTTCGGCATCCGCGACGCGACGTTGATCCACATGTTCGACCGCGGGCGGAAGACCCGCTTTGACCTGCGCGGTCACGCGCTGATCCACACCGCGCCCAACGTGCGGTGGGTGGGCGAGACCCAGGCCACCCCGGCCGGCTACGCGCCCGTGTGCGTGGGCACCACCACCAGCGCCCGCATGGAGCGCTTTACGCGCCCGCTGATGCGCGAATACGGCGCGCGCATCCTGATCGGCAAGGGCGGGCTTGGCGAAGGCTCGGCGGCCGCGTTCAAGGATCTGGGCGGTGCCTATCTCGCGGTCATTGGAGGCGCAGCCGCGCTCGAAACGACCTGGGTGGAGGCGATCGAAGACGTGGACCTCGATGACCTCAACCCCGAGTCGCTGTGGAAATTCCGCGTGAAGGGGTTCGGTCCGCTGCTCGTCGCGATGGACGCCCACGGCGGGAGCCTCTATACCGAGGTCAACCAGGCGGCACGCGCGAAGCGCGCCACCGCGCTCGCTTCCCTCGGCGTGAAGCGCCAGTGAAGCGGCTCAAGACCGACATCCTGATACTCGGCTCCGGCGGGGCGGGGCTGTTCGCCGCGCTTCACGCGCACCAGGCCGACCCCGCTCTGTCGATCACGGTCGCGGTGAAGGGGCTCCTCGGCAAGTGCGGCTGCACGCGCATGGTGCAGGGCGGCTACAACGTCGCGCTCGCGCCGGAGGACTCGGTCGAGCGCCACTTCATGGATACCATCGAGGGCGGCAAGTGGCTCCCCGACCAGGAACTTGCCTGGATCCTGGTTTCCGTCGCCGTGGAGCGCATTCGCGAGCTGGAGAACGAGCTCGGTTGCTACTTCGACCGCAACCCCGACGGCACCCTCCACCAGAAGGCGTTCGCGGGTCAGACCTTCGACCGCACCGTCCACAAGGGCGATCTCACCGGTATCGAGATCATCAACCGCCTCGCCGAGCAAGTGTGGGCGCGCGGCATCGCGCGACTGGAAGAGCACCGCGCGGTGGAGTTCATCCACAACCGCGGCGGCGATGCGCTCGCGGGCGTGCTGATGGTGGACATCAGGACTGGCGAGTTTCTGATGGTGCAAGCGAAAGCGGTGCTGCTCGCCACCGGCGGCGGCCCGACCATGTACAAGTACCACACGCCTTCCGGCGACAAGACCTGCGACGGGCTTGCGATGGCGCTGCGCGCCGGGTTGACGCTGCGCGACATGGAGATGGTGCAGTTTCACCCGACGGGTCTGCTGGCGGGCCCCGGCACGCGCATGACGGGCACCGTGCTCGAGGAAGGCCTGCGCGGTTCCGGCGGCTACCTCCTGGACGGATCGAAGCGCCGCTTCATGCAGGACTACGACTCCAAGGGCGAGCGCGCCACGCGCGACATCGTCTCGCGCGCAATCTACGGCGAAATGCGCGCGGGCCGGACGACGCCCCACGGCGGCGTCTACATCAGCATGGGGCACCTCGGGGCGGAGCGCGTGCGCCGCGAATTCAAGGGCATGGTCGAGCGCTGCGCCGATTGCGGCTTCGACCTCGCCGCCGGCCTGGTCGAGGTCGTGCCGACCGCGCATTACATGATGGGCGGCGTCGTGTTCCGCGCCGACTGCGCGACGGATCTCGCGGGGCTCTTCGTCGCGGGAGAGGACTCCGGCGGCGTGCACGGCGCGAACCGCCTCGGCGGCAACGGCGTCGCCAACTCGACGGTCTTCGGCGGCATCGCGGGTGACGTCATGCCCGGATGGGTGCGCCGCAGCGGACGCTTTCACGAGCCGGACGAGGCGGCCGTCGAGCAGGCGATGCAGCGCGCGCGGGCGCCGCTCGGCAAACCGAGGGGCGACCTCAACGCAATCCGCGAGCGTCTCTACGACGTGATGTGGGACGACGTCGGCATCGTGCGCGACGCCGCGGGGCTCGCGCGGGCGGAGGGCGCGCTCGAGGAGCTGGAGGCCCGGCTCGACGCGACCGGCGTGGAAGGCGGAAGCCTCGCGTTCAATCTCACCTGGCACGACTGGTTGAACCTCAAGAACCTGCTGCTCGTATCGAAGGCGATCCGCGCGTCGGCGGCGGCGCGGGAGGATTCGCGCGGCGCGCACTATCGGTCGGATTTTCCCGAGGTGCGAGATCTCGACCGTTCGCGCTACACGTGCGTCAACTGGCGCGAGGATCGCTTCGAGGTCTCCACGCGCCCGGTCGAGTTCGCGCGGGTGAGACCTGGGGAGACGCTGCTGAAGGAGCCAGCCGCAGCTTGAAAAAAGGAGGAAGCATGAAGCGTTCGTTTGCATGGATGGGAGCAATCGTTTGCCTCGCCGGGTCACCCGCCGTGGCGCAGGAGTATCCCGCTCGGCCGGTCCGATTGATTGTTCCGTTTCCGGCGGGGGGCGGCAGCGACATCATTGCGCGCGTGGTCGCGCAGAAGATGAGCGGCTCGCTCGGGCAGACCGTGGTGGTCGAGAACCGTGCCGGCGCGAGCGGCAATATCGCCGCCGAGATCGTCGCCAAGTCCGCCGCGGACGGCTACACCATTCTGTTCGGCAACTCGGCGCTCTCGATCAGCCCCGCGGTCTTCGCGAAGCTCAACTACGACCCCGTCCGGGACTTCACGCCGATCTCGATGGCTTCCTCCTACCCGTTTGTGCTGGTGTCGCACCCATCGCTACCGGTTCGGAGCGTGAAGGATCTCGTCGCCTTGGCCCGGGCGCGGCCGGACCAGATCACCTATGCCTCCGCCGGCTCCGGCACGATGTCGCACATGGCGATGGAATTGCTGCGGCTCAATACCGCGATCAAGCTTACGCACCTGCCGTACAAGGGGGCCGCGCCCGCTTCGGTCAGCCTGATGTCCGGCGAGACCCAGTGCGCATTCATCGTGATGCCGGTCGTCGGACCGCAGATCAAGGCCGGCAAGATGCGCGGGCTCGGCGTGGCCGCGCCGGCGCGCTCGACGGCGGCGCCCGAGGTGCCGACCATGGAGGAGGCCGGCATCAAGGGCCACATCGCGCTCCAGTGGAACGGATTCTTCGCGCCGGCGCGCACATCCCAGTCGATCCTCGACCGGTTGTATCGCGAGCTGGCGAAGACGGTACACCTCCCCGACGTCAAGCAACGCTTCGAGGCGGAAGGCGCAACGCCGGCCGGCACCAGCCCGGCTGAATTCACGGCGTTCTTCCGCTCCGAGACGGTGAAGTGGGCGGACGTCGCGCGGCGCTCGGGCACCAAGCTCGATTGATCCGGTGACGAGAGACGGGTCGATGACGGTGATAGGTGAACGACGGTTTTGCACTCGACCTCGCGACCTGCACGGTCTCGTCGGAGTCGAAGCAATCCATCGAGGAGCTGACGCTGCTCGCGGCGCGGGCATTGCAACGCGCGGGCGCGGCGCGCGCGACCGCGCAGTTGGCCGCGCAAGCGCTGGTCGCGGCGGAAACGGAAGGGCTCTCCGGGCACGGACTTTCGCGCGTCGCGCTCTACGCGCAGCACCTGAAGCAGGGTCGCGTTGACGGAAAGGCGAAACCCAAGATCGTCAAGAAGAAGGGCGCCACCTGCCTCGTGGATGCGGGAGGGGGCCTGGCGTTCCCCGCCTGCGCTATCGCGGTTAGAGAGGCCATCAAGCGCGCGAAGCGCTACGGCATCGCGTTTGCCGGGGTGACCAACAGCCATCACTTCGGCGCGGCGGCCTACCACCTTGCGCCGGTCGCGCTGGCGGGGCTCGTCGGGCTTGCTTTCACCAATTCGCCCTCCGCGATCAACGCCTGGGGCGGGAAGAAGGCGTTCTTCGGCACGAATCCCATTGCGGCGATCTTCCCGCGCAGGGGCGCCGAACCCGTCGTGGTGGACCTTTCGCTCACGGAGGTCGTGCGCGGCAAGATCATGCTCTACGCGAAGGAAGGAAAGCCCATCCCCCTCGGCTGGGCGGTGGACAAGGACGGCAATCCCACTACCGATCCGAAGGCGGCCCTGACCGGGAGCCTCGCCGCGATCGGCGGCGTGAAGGGAACGGCTCTCGCGCTGGTGGTGGAGCTTCTGACGGTCGCGCTGACCGGCGCCGCGTTCAGCTTCGAGAACGATTCCTACTTCGAGCCCGGCGGCAAGCCCCGCATCGGTCACGCCGTCATCGCGATCGATCCCGACGCGCTGGCGGGCGCGGACTCCTACTACTCGCGCCTGGAAGTCATGATCTCGAGGATGCTTGCCGAAGACGGCGTTCGTCTTCCGGGCGTCCGCCGCCAGCAGGCCGCTGCCCGCGCCCGAGCGGACGGCGTCGAGATTGCCGACGCGCTGTTGGGCGAGCTGCGCCAGCTGGGCCGCAAGGCGTGAAGCGGGCCAGGTTCCATAATCTGACAGGGCGATACTGTCCGCCGCTCCCGGCTGCTAAGATGGCGGCTCTCGAAACGTGAAATGGTCCGGACGATTGATATGTACAACCTTCACCTCACCCCCGAGCAGCTGGAGTTCCGCGAGACGGTGCGCGACTTCGTTGAAGGCGAAGTCAAGCCCGCGGCGCTCAACCCGAAGCGGCTGGAGCCGTTCGAGAAGCCGCTCCTCGCGAACCTGGTCGACAAAGCCGCGCAGATGGGCCTGCGTACCCTCGCGCTGTCCGAGGAGGCGGGCGGCGCGGGCGCCGACGGGCTTACGTCCTGCATCGTGATGGAGGAGCTGGGCGCGGGCGACGTGGACGTCGCCGCCGTGCTGGCGCAAACCGCGGTGCTCGCACGTGTCCTGTTCGATCGCCTCATGACGCCTGCGCAGCGCGGCCGCTGGCTGCCCGCGTTCGTCAAGGACGACCGCTATCACCTCGCCTGCGTTGGAGCCGATTCCGGGACGGGGACCGGGTGGACTTACCATCGCCCGGCGGTCGAAGGCGGCGCCGTTCCGGTTGCGGTGAAACAGGGCAATGACTGGGTGATCAACGGTGCCCTTCCGTTTGTCGCCAACGCCACCGTCGCGAAACTTTTCGCGGTGCAGGCGCGAACCGGTACCGGCGCACCGGTTACTCTGCTGGTGTCGCGCGACGCGCCGGGCCTGACGGTGCGCGAGCCCCTCAGGGCGGTCGGCGAGGTGATTCGCTGGCATCACGGCGCGGGCGCCGGTGTGGCGCTCAAGGACTGCCGCGTCCCCGCGGACAATTTGCTCGGAGAAGGGGCGAAGGGCGCTGCCGCGCTCGACGCCGGAATGGCATGGGGCGTCCCGCAGCTCGCGGCGATCAACCTCGGGCTCGGCCGCGCGGCGTTCGACGCCGCCGTGGACTACTCGAAAATCCGGCGCCAGGGCGGGCGCAACATCATCGAGCACCAGGCGATCGGAACCAAGCTCGCCGACTGCGCGATCCGGCTGGAGCTCGCGCGCAACCTGATCTGGAAGTCGGCGTGGGCGCTCGACCATCCCGAGGCCGTCGCCGATCGCAGCGTGTCCGGGCTCCCGCTCCACGTCATGGCCCGGGTCTACACGGCGGAGGCGGTCAACGAGATCGCGCTGCTGTCGGCGGAGTGCTTCGGCGCCATGGGCGTCATGCGCGACATGCCGCTGCAGAAGTACGTGCACGATTCGATGGTGTTCCGGCACGCGGAGGACAGCGACAGCGCGGCGAAGCTTCAGGTCGCGGAATCGGTGGCCGGCTATCAGCGGCCAATGGCTGCATAAGGACGAGGGATGAGGGCGGAGGGATGAGGAGATGAAATGGATTTCTCACTGAACGAAGAGCAGCGCCACTGGCAGGCCGAGGCGCGCAAATTTTCAGACGAAGAGCTGCGTCCTCGCTCGCTCGAGCGCGACCAGATCGAGGGCGGCTTCGAGCCGTGGAACTGGGACATCATCGAGAAGGGCTCGAGACTCGGCTTTCGCACGCTGGCGGTCCCCAAGGAGTGGGGCGGCCCCGGGGCGGACTTCGTGTCGCAGGCGCTGGTGATGGCGGAGCTCGCCCGCGGCGACAGCGCCATGTCCAAGGCGTTCAGCCAGAACTGGAAATGGAGCCACCTGATCGCGTCCGCCTGCACGAACGACCAGAAGGAGCGCTTCCTGAAGCCCTTCCTCGCGGACCACCGCTACGTGATGGGCCGCGGCATCACCGAGCCCAACGCCGGCTCGGACAACCGGATGCCGCCGGAGAACGATCCCAAGGCGGGATACCGGCTGAGGGCGGTGCGCGAAGGCGACCACTGGATTCTCAACGGCGAGAAATGCTTCATCGCGAATGGCAGCGTCGGCTCGCTCTTCTTCGTGGATGCGCGCACCAACCCGGATGTCAACATCAGGCAGGGCGGAACCCTCTTCATGGTGCCGAAGACGACACCCGGCTTCCGCATCGGCAAGGTGTTCAACAAGCGCGGCTGGCGCTTCTACCAGAACGCAGAGCTGATTTTCGAGAACGCTCGCGTGCCGCACGTCAACGTGGTGGGCCAGGTGGGTACCGGCTCGGTCAAGGCGGGCAAGGGCGACACCACCGGCGGCGACATCTTCGGCGACCTCGAGCTCGCGGCGAACGCCCTCGGCGTGTGCGATGACGCGTGCCAGTTGGCGACCGCCTTCGCGAAGACGCACAAGCGCGCCGGGCGGCGCCTGATCGATCACCAGCTCACGCAGCTGAAGATCAACGAGATGCTCGCGCTGACCGAGGCGCTGCGCTCGTACGTGATGCGGGTCGCGTGGCAGCACGACCGGAAGGAGCACTCCGCCAACGCCGGGCTGGTCATGAACTGGTCGACCGACGTCATTCAGCGCGTCACGCGCCTCAACATGGAAATCCACGGCGCCGAGGGCTGCGTGATGAACGCGCGCGTGGACAAGCTGGTGCGCGACGCGATGGTCTGGACGCATCTGGCCGGCGACACGGTGCAGCGGGTGAAAGTCCTGCGCCGCATCGACCGGAGCATGGCGGCGGCGGGCGCCAACGCGGATTGACGTCGTTTCATAGGGGGAGGGGAAGACCGTGAGCAAACCTGTGCTGGTCGTCGTCACGGTGCTTGCGCTCGCCAGCGTCGCGAGTTACGCGGGCGCTCAAGCCTACCCAAGCAAGCCGGTGCGCATGGTCGTCGGCTTCCCGCCCGGCGGCGGCACCGATGTCGTCGCGCGCATCCTCCAGCCGAAGCTTTCGGAATTCCTCGGGCAATCGGTGGTGATCGACAACCGGCCGGGCGCGACGGGCACCGTCGCCGCGGGCCAGGTCGCACGGTCGCCTGCCGACGGCTACACGATCATGATGGGCCACGTGGCCGTCAACGCAATCGCCCCGAGCCTGTTCTCGAAGCTGCCGTACGACGTCAACAAGGACTTCGCGCCGGTGACGCTTGCCGCCGCGGTGCCGCACATCATCGTCGTGCACCCCGCGCTGCCGGTGACATCGGTGAAGCAGTTGATCGCGCTCGCCAGGGCCCACCCCGGCGAGCTCAGTTTTCCGTCGGCCGGTAGCGGCAGCACGCCGCACCTCGCGGGCGAGATGTTCAAGTCGATGACCGGAACGAAGCTCCTGCACGTTCCCTACAAGGGCACCGGCCAGTCGATTCCGGATCTTCTCGCCGGCCGGCATCAGGTGGCGTTCGACACCATGCCGGCGGCGACGCCCTACGTCCGGTCAGGCAGGATGCGGCCGCTCGCGGTATCGAGCGCGAAACGCGTCGCGGATTTCGCGAGCCTGCCCACCGTCGAGGAAGCGGGAGTCCCCGGATACGTGTTGACGACCTGGTATGGCGTGTTTGCGCCGGCGGGAACGCCGCCCGCTATCGTCAACCGGCTGCACGCGGAATTCGCCAAGGCGATCCAGTCACCCGGCACTCGCGAGCGCCTCGTCGAGAACGGCTTCGACGGCACGGTCACGAACTCGCCCGAGGAATTCGCGGCGATGGTGCGCGCGGACATCGTGCGCTATGCGAAGCTGGTGAAGGAAGCGGGATTGCAGATCGACTGATTCGATCGTTCCTGATGGGGAAGGGTGGATGGGGGTGAGAGCCATGTTGACGGACAAGCGTGTAAAAATCTGGGCGCCCTCGCGGCGCTGTGCGTGGGCGTGCTTGCGAGTGGAACGGCCGCCGCGCAGCAGTTTCCCGTCAAGCCCGTCCGGATCGTCGTGGGATTTCCGGCCGGCGGGCCGACCGACGTGATCGCGCGCGTCGTCGCGCAGGACATGACCGCCTCGCTCGGCCAGTCCGTCATCGTGGAGAACCGGACCGGCGCGAACGCGATCATCGCGACCGATTACGTTGCGCGTGCCGCACCGGACGGCTACACCACGCTGTTTTCCTCGCTTTCGCTGCTGGTGAACGCGATCCTGTCGCCGGACAAGATCAAGTACGACCCGTTCAAGGACTATGCGCCGGTCAGCAACGCCGCGCTGCTGCCGATGCTGATCGTGACGCGCCCTTCGACGCCGGTGAATTCGCTCGGCGAACTGGTGGCGCTGGCGAAGAGACGGCCGGGCGAGGTGACCTATGCATCGCCGGGGCATGGAGGCTCGGGGCATCTTGCCGGCGCGACGCTCGAGACGCTCGCCGGGGTGAGGATGACGCACGTGTCCTTCCGCGGCAACGCCCCCGCCCTGGTGGACGTGATGTCGGGCCAGGTGACCTTCATGTTCTATCCCATGATCGGGATCGCGGACCACGTCGCGGCCGGGAAGCTGAAGGTGCTCGCCGTCGGCACGCCGAAGCGCCATCCCGACTACCCGTCGGTGCCCACCATGGCGGAAGCGGGCATGCCGGCGCTGGCCGATACCGCGCCGTGGGTGGGATTGATCGCCCCCGCAGGCACCCCGGCGCCGGTCATCAATCGCCTGAGCGAAGACATGCGCAAGTCCCTTGCGCGGCCTGAAACCCGGGAGCGGCTGAGGGTCCTGGGCGCCGTCATCGTGGGCGACACGCCGGCCGAGTTCGGCGCGTTCCTGAAGAAGGACTACGAGCGCTGGGCGCGGGTGATCAAGGCCGCAGGCGTGAAGGTCGAGTAAGAATTCCTTCGCCCCCGGACAGGGAAGGCGATAAGGTGAGGAACCTCGATTCACGGTTCCGAAGGAGATCGCTCATGAAACACCTCATGTCTGCAATCTTCATGATTGCCCTGGCGGGCTGCGGCGTCGAGACCGCCACCACGGCGGCGACGGGGGCCTCCATCAAGAAGCAGGAAATGGAGGAGGGCAAGCGCACCCAGGACCGCTCGCAGCAGAGAATCGAGCAGATGCAGGAGCAGATGCAGAACCGCGCGCAGCAGGCCGCCGGCAGCGAGCAGTAATGCGGTAGCCGCAACCCACGAATCACGACCCGCGAATCACGCTGTTCCTGATCCGGACTTGCGCCGCCGGCCTGCTCGTCGCGGCGTGCGCGGCCGTGCCGCCAACCGGAATTCCGCGCGACGACCCCCTCCCGGCGCGCGTCGATGCGATCCTGGCGCGCCGCGGACTCGGCCCCGATGCCTTGTCGGTGATCGACAACGTCTTGCGCCACAATGGCGCGCCGCCGCCTGCGTCGCCGCTCCTCGTGCGCGAGTTGCTTGCCAATCCGCTGGCAGCGGCCGACGCCGCCACGCTGTTCGACCGTGCCGTGCCCGGCACCCTGCGCCGCTTCGTCGCCGGGATGTCCGAGGGTCCGGCGCCGCCGCGCGATTCCGGGTCGGCGCGCATCCCGCTGGCTGACCTGCTCGACCCCTTTCTGGGCGAGCTTGCGGAGGCGCAGCGCGTACTGCGGGCGGCGATGCGCGGACGGGCATTTGACGCGCGGGCCCTGGCATCGCAGCTTCAGGACGACTTGCCCTCGCTCGACCGCCTCCAGGGGGTCGCTGCCCGCTTCGACCCAGCGCTGCTGCGCCGCGCGACCGCCCTGTTCCTCGACGCGACAGCGCGCTTCGCGCGCGCTCTGCGCGAGGGCGGCGCCCGCATCGAGTTCCCGGAGGAAGGTGCACGCTTCGAATCGGCGATCGGCGCGGTGGTGATCGGCACGCGCGGAAACGACGTGCACGGCCCCGGCGCCGCGGTGATCATCGACCCCGGCGGCAACGACACCTACCGGAGGATGCCGGCGGTGAACGGCGCGATCTCCGTGATCGTGGACCTCGGCGGCGACGACCGCTACCACGGCTCCGACGTCGCGGTGCACGGGCTCTCCGCAATCATCGATTTCTCCGGCAACGACGACTACGACATGGCGGGGCCGGGACTGGGCGCGGCGATCGCGGGCGCCTCGGTCGTGGTGGACTTCTCGGGGGACGACCGCTACTCGGCCGAGCTGTTTGGCCAGGGTGCGGCCGCGTTCGGACTCGGCGCGATCGTGGATCTCGCCGGCAACGACATCTATCGCCTCCGCGCCGGGGGCCAGGGCTTCGGCCTGGCGGAGGGCGTGGGACTGCTGTGGGACCGTGCCGGGAACGACACGTACATCGTGGCGGGCCTCGCCGACGTCTACGGGCGGGGCGGGGGGTTGAGCTGGGCGCAGGGCGCCGCGTTCGGCTATCGCACCCGGCTCGGAGGCGGGATCGGCATCCTGCGCGACGACGGGGGCGACGACCGCTACGAGGCCGAGATGTACGCCCAGGGCGCGGGCTACTACTACGCACTGGGCCTCCTGTGGGACCGCGGCGGAGCCGATCGCTACCGCGCCGTGCGCTACGCGCAGGGCGCCGGCGTGCACGAGGCGGTCGGCGTGCTGCGCGATGAGTCCGGCGACGACCGCTACCGGCTCGATGTCGGCGTGGGTCAGGGCATGGGGCTCGATCTTGCGGTGGGCGTGCTGTTCGACGCCATGGGCGACGACCGCTACGAGGCGTCTCTCCTCGCGCAAGGCACCGCGACTGCGAATGGAATCGGCCTTGTGTTCGACGGTGGCGGTGACGACCGGTGGCGCGTCGAGGACACCGGGCAGGCATGGGGCCGCGCCGAGTGGGCGCGCGGCCTGCCAAGCCTCGGGCTGCTCGTCTACGACCCGGCGCATGCCGCCTTCGCCCGCGGGGAGGAGACGATATCGCCTCCGGTCGAGGCGGCCCGGTTCGGCGGGCCGTTCGGCGACGCGCCCGTCAGGCACGAGCCGGCGAGCGCCCGCCGGTGCCCGGACAGCACGGCGCCGGCTGTGGGATCCTCGCTGCCTCTGCCCGACGCATTGCGCAGCCTCGCGCCGGCCTTCGCCGGCGGCAAATTCGATCCGCCGGTCTACGCGGACGTGCAGCGGCGGCTGACGGCGCGGCTCGGGGAAAGCCTCGCCGAGCTGCCACAGGGCGATTTCGACGTCACGTGGTCGCTCGGCGAGGCGCTGCGCTGCGCGGCGGCTGGTGCGACCGCCGCCGAGGTGCCGGCGATGTGGGACGCGATGGAGCGCGTGCTCGCCGCGGAGCCGGGGACGCCATTCGCGGGCGCGATTGCCGGCGCGCTGCGCGAGCGCCCGCCGCCGCCGCCGCAGATGGAGCGCATCCTGGCGGCTCTCGACGCGAATCCGGACTGCGGCGTGCGCGCTGCCGCATTGCGGCTGCGCGGCGCCACAGTGGGGAACGAGGCCTCGCGCGCGGCGGCCGTGCGCGAGGCGCAATCCGCTCTCCGCGCGCCTTGCTGGCGGCTGCAGGCGTCGGCGCTCACCGTGTTGAAGCAGCTCGGCGGCGCGCCCGCCGACCGCGGCGCGCTGCCGTCCTTCCTGCGAGGCGCTTTCTAGTTCGTTGCGAAGCAATACAACAGACCCGCGCCGCCGGAAGCCCTCAAGTTATCCAGGCTACAGCCGCGCGAGTAATGCGAGGAGTTCCAGGACACGGACGGCGCGTCATCCTTCAGGCCCAGGCGGTCGTGGTGGCCGACCATGGCGGCGCCCGCGCCGCTCAGCGTCCAGTTGCCGCACGTTGTCTTGGCCGGGTCGCCCGCGATCGCGGTTCCGTCCGGCTGCGAGCCGGTGAGGATGTCGTGCTCGTTGGGCTTGTCGCCGCGGCCGTTGACCACCAGCCCTTTCTCGTTCAGCGCGGTCTGCTTGTTCAGGTTGTTCTGGCCGTGCAGCTCGGCGACGTTATTGGCGATGACCACGCCCTTGGCGTTCTCCCACGGTCCCTTGCCGATGCGATCGCGCGCATTCACTGCGGGCTGGCCGTCGGCGGCGGTCGTGCTGAGATAGGCGCGCCAGGTGCGGCCGCCTGCGCCCGCCACGGACGCGAGCGACTGGCAGTAGCGGTCCGCGCCCGCCAGGCCACCGAGGTCGGCCCCCTTGCCGGTGCCCGTGCTGGTGACGAAGAACGTCATGGGGGATTGCTGCGTCTGTCCGCCGGCACAGCCGAGCGTCAGCAGCGCCGCGGATGCGGCCACGCAAAGTCCTGCTTTGTTCATCGAATTCCTCCGGAATAAGTGGTGCGGGTTGAAGCTGGGAGTGAAATCCAGCCCCGCGCAATATACACCAGAACCGCCGGATTTATTCCCGGCGCGTGTTTACCTGGTCGCGGCGGCGATCGTCTTCTTGAGCAGCTCGAAGTTCGAGGCGTCCATCCGGATCTCGCCCCGGTTGATTCTCCGGTCGATCTCGAGGACGGCGTCGTTGAACGGCGTCGGGATCCCGAGCTCCCGTCCCTTGCGCGACACGATGCCGGTGATGAATTCCATCTCGCTCCGGCGGCCCTTGATGTGGTCGTGGATGGGGGCCGTGCGCGAGCGGCTGCCGACGTGCCGCATCAGGGCGTCGCGGGTCGTCGCCAGGTTCTCGTCGCTCGTGCCCGCGAATTCGTCCGCGCGCAGGCCGAAGATGGGCTCGATGCGGTAGCCGAGCGCGGTGCCGACCGCGAGCGACTCGCGGCCGATGCCCATGGCGATGTCGGCCATGCCGGGAAGCGCGACCGCCTCGCCGTTGCGCAGCCCCAGGAGCCCGTGCGGTCCCATGGTCATGGTGTTGGCAACGAGCTTCGTCCACTTCGTGCCGTAGATGTTGCCGGTCACGTCGCAGCGGGCGACGTGGGAGAGGATGGACTGGATCTCCTTGACGCGCGGGGTGTAGAGCCCGTCGAGCTCTCCCACCGCGAACCAGGTGCCCTGGTGCGTGGTGTTGCGCTGGACCAGCCCCGGCGTGAAGATTTCCGCGGAGAGCTCGATGCAGCAGCCCACGGTGCGGTTGCGGCCGACGATGGAGGCGATCGAGTCGTCGTTCATGCCGTTCATGACGCCGACGAGCACCCCGTCGGGCCTGAGGTGGGGCTTGATGAATTCGGCCATCCAGCGGTGGTCGTAGGACTTGACCGCCAGGAACACGATGTCGAACTCGAGGGGGGTGGATGCGAGGTCGCACAGGTGCAGTGCCCGTATCGGGACCCGGATGTCTCCGTCGGCGACCTGGATGTGGAGCCCGGTCGCCTTCAGCGCCTCCACCTGCGCCGGCCACTGGTCGATCACCGTGATGTCGTAGCCCGCCTTCGTCAGGTCGGCGGCTACGCTGCTGCCGATCGCGCCGGCGCCGAGCACCGCTATCTTCCGGCCCACGTTCTGGACTCCCGTCGAGCGTTATCGATCAGGGGATTCTAGAGCGAAATGCACTATCATCCGCCGGATCGCCAACCACAGGAGACGCATCATGCTCTGGGCCATTTCCTGCACCGACAAGCCGAACACCGCCGCGATCCGCGAGAAAGTGGTGCAGCCTCACCGCGATTACCTGCAGAGCCAGAAGGGCATCCTGGTGCTCGCGGGCGCGACGCAGAACGACGACGGCACGCAGGCCACCGGCAGCCTCTTCATCGTCAACGTGGACAGTCGCGCGAAAGCGAAGGCTTTTTCCGACGGCGATCCCTTTACGAAAGCGGGTGTGTTCGCGTCCATCACCATCACGCGCATGCGCAAGGGGCAGTGGAATCCCGCGGCAGCGGAAGGTGCGTAACCAATACTCCCGTCGCTCCCGCGAAGGCGGGAGTCCAGAAACTCACTGCGGCTCGATGCCCGCTATTTTCGCGGCCTTCCGGTAGCGCTCGATCTCCCTCACCAGCAGGCCGTCGAGCTGCTTCGGATTGAGCGGCCACGGCTCGGCGCCTTCCGCCGCGATGAATTTCTTCATCTCGCCGCTCGCGAGGATCTTGTTGATGGCGGCGTTGATGAAGGCGAGCCGCTCGGCGGCGATGCCCGCCGGGGCGAAGATGCCCCACCACAGCTCGTAGCAGTAGCCCGGCACGCCGGACTTGGCGATCGCCGGGTAGTCCGGGAACAGGGGCGAGGGTTCCAGGCTGGTGACGCCGAGTATGCGCACCCGGCCGGCCTTCATCTGCGGCGAGAGCGCGGCCGCGCTGGCGATCACGATCTCGACCTCTCCGGAGGCGAGGGCGGTCACCGCCTGCGCGATACCCTTGTACGGGACGTGAGTCATCTTCACGCCCGCCGCGGCGGCGAAGAGCGACCCGGAGAAATGGTTGTTGCCGCCCGTGCCGGACGAGCCGTAGTTCAGGCCGCCCGGGGTCTTCTTCGCGACCGCGATCAACTCCTTCACGTTCTTCGCCGGCACCGACGGGTGAATCGCGAACAGCATCGGCGCCTTGGCGATCATCGCGACCGGCACGATGGCCCGGCCGGGATCGAATGGCAGTTTTGCGCGCACCGAGGCGGTCGCCGGGTAGGAGGACGTGTGGCCGAGCAGGGCGTGGCCGTCGGGCTCCAGCTTGATGAAGATCTCGGTGCCGATCATGCCGCTCGCGCCGGGGCGGTTGTCCACGACGATCGTTCCGGCCCCATTCCTGTGCCGAGCCGCTGCGCGATCGCACGGGCGAAGAGGTCGATCGAGCCACCGGCGGTGTAGGGCACGATCATCTGGAGGTTCTTCGACGGGAACGGCGCCTGGGCGTGCGCGTCCTGCGCGACAGGCAGCGCAACGCACAACGCGCACAGGCTGGTGACGATCGGCAGGGAGCTACGGACGGACCTCATTTTAATTCTCTCCTCGTGGTTATTTAGGGCGCTAATCCCAGGCCGGCGCGCGGCCGACCGGGTTGGCGATGCGGCCGTCCGGGCGCGCGAGCGCGAAGATGCGCCGCATCTCCCCGTCGGTCAATTCGAAGTCGAAGATCTCGAGGCTCTCGGCCATGTGCCGCGGGTTCGACGAGCGCGGGATGGGGGCGATATTGCCCTGCTGCACCAGCCAGCGCAATGCGACCTGGGCGACCGTCCGGCCCTTCGCGCGCGCGATCTCGGCGATGACCGGGTCCTTGAAGAGCCGCCCGCGTCCGAGCGGGCAGTATGCGGTAAGGACGAGCCCGGCCTTGCGGCAGAACGCGAGCACCTTCGACTGGTCGAGATAGGGGTGGTACTCGGCCTGGAGCGTGACCAGCGGCTCCGGGCAGAGGCGCATCGCCTCCTCGGTCATCGCGATGTTGAAGTTCGCCACCCCGATGTGCCGCGCCTTCCCCTCCCGCTTCGCCCGGGCCAACGCGCCCATCGTTTCCGCGAGCGGGATCCCGTCGGTGCTCGGCCAGTGCACGTGCAGGAGGTCCACGTAATCGGTCTGCAGGCGCTTCAGGCTCTGCTCCACCGAGCGCGCGAAATCGGCGGCGCGCAGGTACTCGTGCGAGACCTTCGTGCAGAGGAAGATGTCCTTCCGCGGCACGCCCGAGGCGCGGATGCCTTCTCCCACGCCCTCCTCGGAGCCGTACTTCCACGCGGTGTCGATGTGGCGGTAGCCGAGCTTCAGCGCCGTTGCCACGATCTCGCCGCAGTTGCCGAGCTGCGAGGTGCCGAAGCCGATGACGGGTATCTCGGCCCCGTGCGACGACAGCGTGGGAATGGCAGTCAGCGCTCCACGCGCTAGTTCGCGAGCGGATCGGGCCGCACCTGGATCTGTACCGCGAGCGGACGCGCGCCCTTGCCGAACTCATTCAACCACGGAGTGCGATCGCCGCTCGCGCTCCAGAGGCCGCGGCCCTTCCAGCCGGCATTCGGATCGTCAATGCGCCCGTCCATGCCCTTGGCGTAGAACCCCATGGGGTACGGCACGCGCATCAGGATCATCTTGCCGTCCTTGAGGGCGACGAAGCCATCCTGCAGATTGGCGGTCGAAATCGGCACGTTCTCGCCGAGGCCGACGGTGTTGTGGTGGTCGACCCAAGTGTAGTAGCTCGCCTCCGCGCTGTCCTTCTCGAAGCCCTCGAATCCCGGCCCTGGATACCGGTGGTACGCGAAGCCCTCGGGGCAGTGATTGCCGGTCGCTTTCGGGCCATTGAGCGGCGCCTTGCACTTGCGCCGGTCGAAGCTGATGAGGCCGCCGTTCGAGCCCGAGCCCCAGAGCACCCCGTTCTTGTCGATGTCCCCGCCGCGCACGCCGATGCCTTCTTTCGGAATGGCGTAGAGCTCGCTCAGCCGGGTCTTCGGGTCGAAGCGCAGGAACCCGGCCGTGCCGGCGAAAACATTGAACGTGTACCAGACCGAGCCGTCAGTCGGATGCGGCATCACGGCGTAGGGACCCGAGCCTGCGATCCGCATGTCCTTGCCCGCTTCCGCCGGCTTGCCCGGCTCGGTCCACGCGTCGACCTTTCCGTTGCCGCTGGTGTCGAGAACGAACGGGAACCAGCCCTGCGCTCTCGCCGCGTCCCCGGTTTCGTCCCATACCTTGGTGTTGACCCAGCCCGCGACCGGACCGGTGCCCGAGAGCCAAAGCGTGTTGTCCGCGTCGTAGCCGAACTGCGGGTGGTGGGTGCCGAAGCAGGTGTCGATGAAGGCGTACTTCATCGTCTTCGGATCGAGCATCGAGACCTGGCGCGGCGAGCGCTCGAGCGGGAACACCTTCGCCGACGGGTGATCCGAGCCCTTCTTGCAGAAGGCCGGGTTGTCCATGCCGCGCACGGTCGCCGCGATCCACAGCCGGCCCCTCTCGTCGAACATGGCGTTGTGGTTGTTGGCCTTGGTGTCCCACAGGATCGCATCACCCCAGTAGGGCGAGGGTGCCGTCGGCTTGACCGCGCCGGCGTGGCCCGGCCCGAGCGAAACCGGCATCTTCGGGTCCGCCACCGGCATCTTGAAAAAGCTCAACCTGGTGCGTCCGCGGATCGAGGATCGGCATGTTGTCGGTCGAGTATTCCGGCGAGCCGTAGAGCTTGCCGTAGGCGTTCACCGTCGGCTTGCGTCGGTCGGAGGAGATCAGGTCGTGCAGGTACTTGTCGGGCGTGGACCATTCCCACGCGGTGACGACGACGTTGCGCTCGATGCCCTGCGGCCGCTGCGGCTTGTTCTTCGGCAGCTCGCCCTTCTCGATCGCGCTCGGTCCAGTCGCCGAAATACTTGTAGGGCACGCCGCCCAGCTGCCCGGCGAGCCGGTTGACCATCATCTCGCCGGCCTGGCCCGAGGCGACGCGGCGCATCCACGCCTCCTCATGCGAATCGAACTTGCCGAGCTGCGCCGGAATGGTGCGCGTCGCTTTCTGCCCGAGCTGATGGCAGCCGACGCAGTCGACGTTGTTCATGCGCTGGCGCCAGGTGTCCTGGGTGATGTTCTTCGGGATCCTGGTTCCGCCGCCGAAGTCGCCCGCCGGCGGAATCTTCATCATCGTGTACCAGTAGATCGCCGGGTAATACTGCGCGGCCGCCCGCTCGTCCGGGGCCGTCACCGCGGTGTGATTCACGAACTGGCCGGGTTTTGCCTGCACCCTCGGCGAGTCCACGAGGCCGTAGCCGCGCACGAAGACCTGGTAGCTGGCGGCCGGCAGGTCGGGGATGACGTAGCGGCCGCGGTCATCGGTGACGACGCTCTTGATGTAGCGGGTTGGCAGATCGGTCGTCTCGGCGATTACCCAGACGCCCGCCTCCGGGCCCTTGGGGCCGGAGACGACGCCCCCGATATCGTCACCGCCGATGCGGATCGCAGGGTCGGACGGATGCTGCGTCAACTGGGCCGCGCAAGCGGCCAGAAACGCGGCGATGGCCGCCGCGATACCCCAGCTCAATGATTTCCCTTTGTTCATTTTCCCCTCCTGGAAGTGCGGGTCGTGACTTAGCTTACCGGATAACGGTCCACGGGCGCGACCGGTCAAGCGCGTATTTTCGCACCGCTTTCTCGTCGAAGCCGAGCCCCGGTGTCCGGTTCTACCGGGCGACCTCGAGGGGTGATTTGATCTACAATCGACGATTCGCGGAATGGAAGCATCTCCGCGGCAACTACCCGAATCAATACAGCGAAAGAAGGATCGAGCCATGAATTCAAGACTCGGCAATACCGGTGCAACCCTCGCAGCAGCGGCGCTGCTGGCCGCGGCGATTCCGGCGCAGTCCCAGCAGTACCCGGTGAAGCCGGTGCGCGTGATCGTGCCGTTCGCTCCCGGCGGCGGCAGCGATATTACGGCGCGGGTGTTCTCGAGCAAGCTTTCCGAATATCTCGGCCAGCAGTTTGTCGTGGACAACCGCGGCGGCGCCGCCGGCCTGATCGGCATGGAGCTGACGGCGCGCGCTCCGGCCGACGGCTACGTCATCATGATGATGTCGGCGAGCTTCTCGGCGACGTCCGCCGTGCAGAGGCCCGCGTTCGATCCGATCAACAACATCGTGGCCGTGGCCGAATTCGGCTACACGCCGTTCGTCCTGACCGTACACCCGTCGCTGCCGGCGAAGACGACCAAGGAGCTGATCGCGCTTGCGCGCACGACGAAAGGCGGCTTGAGCTATGCCGGGACCGGGACCGGCGGTGCCACGCACCTTGCCACCGAGCTCTTCTCGAGCATGGCGAAGATCAAGATGGTCGCGATTCAGTACAAGAGCACCGGTGCCGCGATGGCCGATCTGCTGTCGGGGCAGGTGCCCGTGATCGTGGGCAGCCTCCTGCCCGTCACGCCACATCTCGCTACGGGCAAGCTCAGGGGCCTCGCGGTGACTACGGCCAAGCGCTGGCACACGCTGCCCAACCTTCCCACCGTGGCCGAGACGGTTCCGGGATATGAAGTCGTGCTCTGGTTCGGAACGATGGCGCCGCGCGGCACGCCGCAGCCGGTCATCGAGCGGCTCAATGCGTCCATCAACAAGGCGCTGGGGGACCCGGCCGTGAAGAAGATTCTCGAAAGCGACGGCATGCTTCCCAGCGGCGGCACGCCGCAGCAGTTCGGGGAGCGTATCCGCAAGGACTATGACCGCTGGACCAGGGTCGTCAAGGAAGCCGGGCTCAAGCCCCAGTTGGAATGAGGTTGACCCCCTCCGTCAAACCTCACTAAACTGCCCGTTCCGATAAAGCAGTCCATCCGCAGGAGGAGAACATGCGAAATTTTCTGCTGGGCCTGGTCTGCCTGCGTGGCGGTGGCGCTCCCCGCAGCCGCGCAGCAGAAGATCACGCTGTCGATTGCCACCGGCCCCACCGGGGGCGTCTATTACCCGATGGGCGGCGGCATGGCGAACATCCTGTCGAAGAGCGTGCCGGGACTCTCGGCGACGGCGGAAGCCACCGCCGGCTCGATCGCCAACCTCGAGTTCATCCTGACGAAGAAGGCGGAGGTCGCGCTGTCGATGGCGGACGCGAGCTACGACGCCTACAACGGGCTGGAAAAGTTCAAGGGCAGGGCGGTGCCGGTACGGGGGCTCATGGTGCTTTATCCCAACCGCTTCCACATCGTCACGCTCGAAGGGCTCGGCATCAACAAGTTGGCTGATCTCAAGGGGCGGCGCGTTTCCACGGGTCCGCCGCGCAGCGGCACGGAGGTGAAGGCGAACCGCGTGCTGGAGGCGGCGGGGCTGAACCCGGACAAGGACATCGTCCGCGAGCGGCTGACCGTGCAAGCTTCCGGAGAGGCGTTGAAGGACCGCAAGATCGACGCCTTCTTCTGGTCGGGCGGCATTCCCACCGCGGCGGTGACCGACCTCGCGGCCAGCCCGGGCGTCAAGATCAAGTTTATCGATCACGACGATCTGGTCGAAGTATTGAACAAGAAGTACGGCCCGCTCTACGTGAAGGACGTGATTCCCGCCAAGTCCTATCCAGGCCAGGACAAGGACGCGCACGTCGCCACCATCTGGAACCTCCTGGTGACCGGGGCCGACACCCCGGACGACGTCGCCTACAACATCGTGAAAACCATGTTCGACAAGAAGGAAGACATGGTCCGGGTGCACAAGGAGTCGGAGAACTTCGACTTGAAGTACCAGACCAATGCGGCGATCGTGATCCCGTTTCATCCGGGCGCGCTCAAGTATTTCCGCGAACAAGGGTTGAACGTCAAGTAGCCCGCAGATTAGTGCGGGCCGGACCCAAAACCAGCGCGCCCCACGCGCTGTTTTTTTCCCGGGGGGGCGCGGTAGCCGTCGGCATGAGATGCGCACGATGAGCGACAAGGAACGAGGATTGATCCACACGATCGCCGCGGAGCACCAGATCGCGGTCGACGAGGCGGCGCTCAAGAAGGCCGAGGAGTACATCGAGGCGGAGGAGGGCGCGACCAACCGCCTCGCCGGATTCCTCGGCCGCTTCGTGATGGCGGTGGCCGTCGTCATGTCGCTTGTTCCACCTCTACGCGGCGTACGCCATCGTGCCGACGCAGCAGCTGCGCATGATCCACGTCGGCTTCGTCCTGTTCCTGGTGTTCCTGCTGTTCCCGTTTGCCCGCCGCTTCCGCCACCGCGTCATGTGGTGGGACTGGATTGCCGTCGCGCTGTCTTTGCTCGTCATCGGCTACGGTCTCGTCGGCGGCGACGATTTCACCGACCGCAGCACCATCCCGACCAATCTGGACATGGTGTTCGGCGTCATCCTGACGCTGCTGGTTCTGGAGGCGGCGCGCCGCGGCACCGGGCTGGATCATGCCGTTCATCTGCGTGCTGTTCATCGCCTACGCGATGCTCGGCCCGCACCTGGGCCCGCCGTGGACGCATCGCGGCTACGACATTTCGCGGCTCGTCGGCCACATGTACATGACGCTGGAGGGGATCTTCGGCGTGCCGGTGGACGTCTCCTCCTCGCTCATCATTCTGTTCACGATCTACGGCGCGTTCCTGCAGCTCTCCGGCGCGGGCAAATTCTTCATCGACTTCTCCTTCACCGCGATGGGCGGCAAGCCCACCGGCGCGGGGCGCACGATCGTGCTGTCTTCGTTCCTGCTCGGCGGGCCCGTCGGGCAGCGGCGTCGCGACCACCGTGACGCTCGGCACGGTCGCTTACCCCATGCTCGCCAAGGCGGGCTACGGCAAGGACGCCGCGGGCGGGCTGCTCGCGGCCGGAGGCATCGGGGCGATCATTTCGCCGCCGGTGCTCGGCGCGGCGGCGTTCCTCATCGCCGAGTTCCTCAAGATCTCGTATCTCGACGTGATCCTGATGGCGACGATCCCGACCTGCCTCTACTACTTCGCGCTCTTCCTGATGGTGGAACTCGACGCGCGCAAGTTCGGGATGAAGCAGGTGCCGTTCGACAAGACGGAGACGTTGTGGAGTCTCACGAGACAGTTCGGCTTCCACTTCCTGTCGCTGGTCGCGATCATCGTCTTCATGGTGCTCGGCTTCTCGCCGGTGTCGGCGGTGTTCTGGGCGACGATGGTGGCGTTCGTCACGAGCGCGCTGCATCCCGACTGCGCGCTGATGAGCCGGCGCCAGATGGTCCTGTTCAGCGTCGTCGCAATCGCCGCGTGCCTGGTCTACTCGGCAGTCAAGGGCCGTTTCCATACGGACGCGCTTTCCTGGGCGGTGCCGGCCGGGGCGCTGGCCCTTGTCGCTGCCGCCTTCATCCGGCCCGAGTGGCGGCTGTGGCCGGCGAAGCTCGTGAAGGCGCTCGAGACCGGCTCGGTCGGCGTGCTCAACGTCGCGGCAACCTGCGCCGCGGCGGGCATCATCGTGGGCGTGGTGACGCTGACCGGGCTGGGGCTCAAGTTCAGCTCGATCGTGCTCGGCTACGCGGATTCGCTCACCCAGGGCACGTTGGGACTGCTGACGGCGGTCGGGCGGAGGCTACGAAGGCGCTGGTGCACGACGTGAAGCTGCTCTATACCGCGATCTTCACATCGCTCATCGTGTGGATCGTCGGACTGGCCGTGCCGGTGACGGCGTCCTACATCATCTGCGCGGTGATCGCGGCGCCGGCGTTGATCGTTCTCGGCGTGCAGGATTTCGCCGCGCACATGTTCATCTTCTACTACGCGGTGCTCTCCGAGGTGTCGCCCCCGACCGCGCTCTCGCCGTTCGCGGCGGCCGCGATCACCGGCGGCGATCCCTACAAGACGACGCTGCAGTCGTGGAAATACACGATGCCGGCGTTCCTGGTGCCGTTCGTGTTCGTGCTCGACCCGGCGGGGCTGGGGCTGCTCCTGATGGGTTCGTTCAAGGCGCTCGCCAAGGCCTCGGTGGTGGACATCGCGACAGTGTGCGTCACGGCCATGATCGGCATCGCGGCGCTCGCCGGCGGCATGCAGGGGTGGGTGTTCAAGAAGCACGAACAGCGCACCGAGCGCTGGCTGCTGATCCTTGCCGGCCTCGCGCTGGTCTACCCGCGCGCGGCGTTTGACTACATCGGCATCGTGCTGATCGCGATCGTGCTGGTTTCGCAGAAGCTGCGCCGTGCGCCCGCTCCCCGCACCGGATAGCGGTTACACGGCGCGGATGGCGACGCCGTTCGCGGTGCTCGGCATCCACACCGCCGGTGGCAGGCTGACCGGCATCGAGTACCTGCCGCGCGGCGCCGCGACGCTTGCCCCGCTCGATCGCTTTGCCGAGCGCGTCTGCCGGCAGATCGAGCGCTACCTCGACGACCCCGGATTCCGCTTCGACCTGCCGTTCGATTACCGCGGCACCGAATTCCAGTGCCGGGTATGGCGCGCAATTCACGCCATCCCAAGCGGCAGGACGCTCACCTACGTGGAGATCGCGCGGCAACTTGCGCACGGCACCGCGCCCGGTGGGCGGCGCGTGCGGCGCGAACCGCATCCCGCTCGTCATCCCCTGCCACCGCGTGCTGGGAGCGAACGGGATCGGCGGCTTCATGAACGCCCGAAACGGCTTTCCGCTGGAAGTGAAGCGTTGGTTGCTCCGCCACGAGGGCGTAAACACTTAGAATCGGGCATGGCTGACAGGGATTCCGGCCTCATCGACGCGTTCTGCGACGCGCTCTGGCTCGAGGACGGGCTCGCGAAGAACACGCTCGACGCCTACCGCCGCGACCTGAATCAGTTCGCGGCCTGGCTCGAAGCCGCGCAGGGGAAGAAGCTGCTCGCGGGCAACGTTGCCGACGTTCAGGCCTATCTCGGGCACCTGTTCCGGAAGAAGGCGCGCGCCGCGAGCGCCGCGCGGCTGCTGTCGAGCCTGAAGCGCTTCTACCGCTACTGCCTGCGGCAGGGGAGGATCAAGGCCGACCCCACGCTGAGGATCGCCACGCCGAAGCTGCCTCGCGGATTGCCGAAAACCCTGACCGAGGAGGACGTCGAGAGCCTTCTTGCCGCGCCGCCGGTGGAGCAGGCACTTGGCCTGCGCGACAGGGCGATGCTGGAGACCCTCTACGCGAGCGGCCTGCGCGTCTCGGAACTGGTGACGCTCAAGCTCGGACAGGTCAGCCAGGACATGGGGGTCGTGCGGGTGGTCGGCAAAGGATCGAAGGAACGCCTGGTGCCGCTCGGCGAGGAGGCGATCGCGTGGATCCGGCAATACCTCCGGGAAGCGCGGCCGCAACTGCTCGGCGCGCGCGCCGCCGACGACCTGTTCGTCACCGCGCGCGGCGCGGCCATGACACGCCAGATGTTCTGGCAGCTGCTGCGCCGCTACGCCGCGCGGGCGGGCCTGAAGAAGCCGATCTCGCCGCACACGCTGCGCCACGCGTTCGCCACGCACCTCCTCAACCATGGCGCCGACCTGCGCGTGGTGCAGCTGCTTCTCGGCCACTCGGACATCTCCACCACCCAGATCTACACGCACGTGGCGCGGGAGCGCCTGAAGCAGCTGCACGCGAAGCATCATCCGCGCGGGTGACCCCTCACGCCTTCTTGCCGCGCTCGATGGTGATGCCGACCCGCTTCACGTCCTTCTCCACCGCGAGCTTGCTGACGCTGATTCTGACCCACGGCGCCTTGAATTCCGTCATCACCAGCGCCGCGAGGTGCTCGGCCAGCCGCTCGACCAGCAGGAAGCGCTCCTCCTTGAGCGACACCTGGATACGCTGGATCACTTTTGCGTAGTCGATCGTCTCGCGGATCCTGTCGCTGCGCGGGCGTCCGCCGTCGGGGATGCCGATCTCGAGATCGAGCTGCACGGTCTGCGGCACCCTGCGTTCCCAGTCGTAGACGCCGATCAGCATCTCGACGCGCAGGTCAGTGATGAAAATCGTGTCCATTCGGAATCGCGCGTTCCGCTATAGAATGAGCGGCAATTGTATGTGAATTCGCATGGGCACTGTAACGCTTGCGCTGCTCGCGTACCTCCTCGGCTCGATCCCGTTCGCGGTGATCGTGAGCCGCGCGTTCGCGCTGCCCGACCCGCGGAGCTACGGCTCCGGCAATCCCGGCGCGACCAACGTGCTGCGCACGGGAAAGAAGACCGCCGCGGCCCTGACGCTCCTCGGCGACGCGTTGAAGGGCTGGCTCGCCGTGTTCCTGGCGCAGCGCCTGGCGGAAGGAGAGGCGGCCGCGACCGCAGTCGCCGCCGCCGCGGTCGCGGCCACGGTCGGCCACATGTATCCGGTGTTCCTGCGTTTCCGCGGCGGCAAGGGAGTGTCCACGGCCGTCGGGGTCCTTCTCGCGCTCGATCCGTGGCTCGCGGCGGGAGCCGTCGCGACCTGGCTCATCATCGCGTTCTTCTTTCGCTACTCCTCGCTCGCCGCGCTGGTCGCAGCCGCGTTCGCGCCATTCTTCGCATTCTTTCTCCACGGCATGGGCCGCTTTCCACTGGAGGGGGCCATCGGCGTCGCGGTGATGGCGGCTCTCATCGTGTGGCGCCACCGCGCGAATATCCGCAATCTGATCGCGGGCACCGAGGGAAGAATCGGCGGCGGCTAGTCGTTCTGCGTCGCGGTCTCGAGTTCCCAGCGTGGCCGGACAGTGAAAGCCAGGGATGAGGGCGGAGGGATGAGGGATGAGGACTTGAGCCGCATCGCGGCGGCGAACGCGATCATCGCGCCGTTGTCGGTGCAGAACTCGAGTTCCGGGTAAAAGGCCTGCACGCCGTGCGCGCGCGCGGCGACGGCGAGCCGGCCGCGCAACGTCAGGTTGGCGCCGACGCCTCCGGCAACCACCAGCCGATTGAGTCCCGCGTGCCGGAGCGCGGCGAGCGACTTCGCGACCAGCACCTCGGTGATCGCCGCTTCGATCTCGGCGGCGAGATCGGCGCGCGCGGCACCGTCAAGCGCGCGGTCCCTGAGGAGCGTGAGGACCGCGGTCTTCAACCCGCTGAAGCTGAAATCGAGGTCTCCGCTCGAAAGCATCGGGCGCGGCAGGCTGAAGCGGCCGGCCGTTCCGTCCGCGGCCAGGCGCGCGAGCGCCGGCCCGCCGGGATAGCCGAGGCCGAGGAGCTTCGCCGTCTTGTCGAACGCCTCGCCTGCCGCATCGTCGAGCGTCTCGCCGAGAAGCTCGTAGTCGCCGACGCCGTCCACGCGCATGAGCTGGGTGTGCCCGCCGGAGACCAGCAGGGCGACGAAGGGGAAGGCGGGGGCGGGGCGCGAGAGCAGCGGCGAGAGCAAATGCGCCTCGAGGTGATGCACGCCGAGCGCGGGCACCCCGAGCGCGTAGGCGAGGCCGTGCGCCGTCGCGGCCCCGACGAGCAGCGCGCCGGCAAGGCCGGGGCCTTCGGTGTAAGCAACCGCGGAAAGCTCCGCGAGGCGGCTGCCGGTCTCCCCGAGCAGGCGGGCCGTGAGCGGCAGCAGGCGCCGGACGTGGTCGCGCGAAGCGAGCTCGGGCACCACCCCCCCGTAATCGGCGTGCAGGCGCGCCTGCGAATGCAGGACGTGCCCGAGCAGCCCGCGGTCGCCGTGATAGAGGGCGACGCCGGTCTCGTCGCAGGAGGTTTCGATGCCCAACACCAGCATGAGGATACGATCGGCTTCAAAAAGGGCTTATGGATTGATATAATACGAGGTTTCCAATTTTGCCCAGGGATTGTATGACGACTGTCCGCGTCAAGGAGAACGAGCCGTTCGAGGCGGCGCTGCGCCGCTTCAAGCGTACCGTGGAGAAGACCGGCCTGCTGACCGAATTGCGGGCGCGCGAGTACTACGAAAAGCCCACGACGGAGCGCAAGCGCAAGCTCGCCGCCGCGATCAAGCGCCACCACAAGCGCCTGCGCTCGCAGCTCCTTCCGCCGCGAATGTATTAGCCCCCGGATCGGGGAAAAGGGAAGGGTGAAGGGGTTCGACCTTCACCCTTTTGTTTTTCCGGCTCAACCGGTCACTCATCACATGTCCTTGAAGGCCCGCATCAACGACGACCTGAAAACGGCGATGCGCTCGGGCGACGCGCGGCGCCGCGACGCGCTGCGACTGCTGCTCGCCGCGGTGAAGCAGCGCGAAGTGGACGAGCGCAAGGAGCTCGCCGACGCCGACGTGGTAGGCGTCATTGAACGGATGATCAAGCAGCGGCGCGAGTCGATCGCGCAGTTCGAGAAGGGCGGGCGGCAGGACCTCGTGCAGAACGAGCGCTACGAAAGCGAGTTGCTGCAGGGCTACATGCCGCAGGCGCTGCCGGACGCGGAGATCGCGGCGGCCGTATCGGAAGCGATTTCTGCGGTCGGGGCCAAGTCCCCCGCCGACATGGGCAAGGTGATGGGTGCCTTGAAGGGCAAGCTTGCCGGCCGTGCCGATATGGGAAAAGTTTCGGCGCTGGTTAAATCGAAGCTGGCAGGATAGTTGCTTGTGTCGGCGGGAGCGAGCCCGCCTTGGAATTTCCAGTTGTGTCCCGCGCCGGCGGGGCTATACTCGACCCGCACGTGATTCCGCAGTCGTTCATCCAGGAGCTCCTCGGCCGCGTCGACATCGTCGAGGTCGTGGACCGCCACGTGAAGCTGAAGCGGGCCGGGGCGAATTACGTCGCCTGCTGCCCGTTTCACAGCGAGAAGACCCCTTCCTTCACGGTCTCGCCCACCAAGCAGTTCTATCATTGCTTCGGCTGCGGCGCCCACGGCACGGCGGTCGGCTTCCTGATGGAGCACGGCGGCCTGGGCTTCGTCGAGGCCGTCAAGGAGCTGGCGCAAGGCCTCGGCATGAAGGTGCCGGAGGTGCGCTCCGAGGCGGCGCAGCGCAGGTCGGAGCAGGGCGTGACGCTCTACGAGGTGCTGCTGCAGGCGGCGCAGCACTACCGCGCCCGGCTGAAGGACGCGCCGCAGGCCATTGCCTATCTCAAGCAACGCGGCCTGTCCGGGGACATCGCCCGGCGCTTCGGCATCGGCTATGCGCCGGAGGAGTGGCAGGGTCTCGCCGCGGCGTTTTCCGACTACGACGGGAAAGCGCTCGCCGAGGCGGGGCTGGTGAAGAGCAACGAGGATGGGCGCCGCTACGATGTCTTCCGCAACCGCATCATGTTCCCGATCGTGGACGGACGCGGCAACGTGATCGGTTTCGGCGGGCGGATCCTGGGCGAGGGAGAGCCGAAATACCTCAACTCGCCGGAGACGCCGGTCTTCGAGAAGGGGCGCGAGCTCTACGGCCTCTACCAGGCGCGGCGCGCGATCCGCGACGCCGGCCGGGTGCTGGTGGTCGAGGGCTACATGGACGTTGTCGCGCTTGCGCAGTCGGGCATCGAGTATGCGGTCGCGACGCTCGGAACCGCGACGACGCCCCTGCACGTGCAGAAGCTCCTGCGCCAGGCCGACGAGATCGTCTACTGCTTCGACGGCGACGCGGCGGGCCGTCGCGCCGCCTGGCGCGCGCTCGAAATGAGCCTTTCCCAGCTCGCCGACGGCAAGGAGGTGCGGTTCCTGTTCCTGCCCGACGGCGAGGACCCGGACACCTACGTGCGCAAGCACGGCAGGAGCGCGTTCGAGGGTCTGCTCGGGAGATCGGTGCCGTTGTCGCGTTTCCTGATCGACGAGCTCACCGGGCGCGTGGACCTTGCCACCGCCGAGGGACGCGCCCGCTGTGTCCACGACGCGAAGCCTCTGCTCCGGCAGATGCCGACCGGGGTGATTCGGCTCCAGGTCGTGCGGGAGCTCGCCGAGAAGACGCGCTTGACCGTGGACGAGCTCATGCAGGCGTGCGAGCTCGCGTCCCAGTCGCCGAAGTCGCCCGGCGTGCCCGCGCGCGCTGCGCGCACCCCACCGACGTCTCTTGCGCGGCAGTTGCTGCGCCTGCTGGTATCGAACCCGGGTTTCCTGGTGCAGCTCTCGCCGGAACGGCGGGCGTTGCTGGAAGCGCCCGAACTGGCTTCGGTGGTGGAGCTGGTGGACGCGCTCAGGGAAAGCGGCGCCACCACGCCGGCAATGGTGTTCGAGGCCACGCGCGACTCGCAGTACGCCGTGCTCTACCAGGAGGCAGCGGGAGAGATGCTGTCCGTCGCGAGCGACGAGAGCTCGGCGCTGGAGGACTTCACCGGGGCGCTCAACCAGCTCGAGCTCCTGCGGATCCGGAGCGAGTACGAGCGCCTGACAGCCGGCGGGGTCCGCGGCGAGCCGGAGCGCCTCCGCATCCAGGAACTTGCGCGGAGGTTGGCCGAACTAAAGGGGGCCCCCGCCGCCGGCGTGCGCCCGCAAGCCTGATGCGATTGAAGTGTCGACCGCGCGCCCCCAGATTCTTCCTGGGTCATGCGCCGAGCTGGCGCAGAAATTGCTTTCAGGTCAGCCAGTTGCCGCATTACGTCCACGCGTAGACGGGGTCGAACGAGAGTATAATTCGCACCTTTTTTGAGACGGGATTACCGGGGTATATCGAGAGATGGCGAAATCGAGGAAAGCGAAGGCAAAAGCCGGGGCGCGGAGGAAACCCGCCGCGAAGGCCCGTCCTGTGGCAAGGGCGCGGGCGAAAGCGCCGGCCGCGCGGCGGCCGCATCCGGTCGTCCTGAAGGCCAAGCTGGCGAAACCCCTGCCGAAAGGCGTGATTCCGGCGAAGGCGCCCGGCAAGGTCCCCCAGCGGATGGACAAGGCGGCGCTGAAGAAGGCGCTGCTCGATGAGCGCATCGCGCGCGCGCAGGCGCAGGCGAAAGGGAAGGGCGGCAAGCGCTCCACGCGCGGGCTGACCGCCAAGGAAAAGGCGCTGGTGAAGGAGTTCGAGCGCCGGGAACTCTCGCCCGCCGACGCCGAAGCGCGGCGCACCCGCCTGAAGAACCTCATCGTGCTCGGCAAGGAGAGGAGCTACCTCACCTACGCCGAGATCAACGACCACCTGCCCGACGACATGCTGGACGCCGAGCAGATCGAGAACGTCATCAGCATGATCAACGACATGGGCATCCAGGTCTACGACGAGGCGCCCGATGCCGAGTCGCTGCTGATGTCGGAAGCGACGCCCCCGGTGGCCGACGAGGAGGCGGTGGAGGAAGCCGAGGCGGCGCTGTCCACCGTCGATTCCGAGTTCGGCCGCACCACCGACCCGGTGCGCATGTACATGCGCGAGATGGGCTCGGTGGAGCTGCTCACGCGCGAGGGCGAGATCGAGATCGCCAAGCGCATCGAGGACGGGCTGCGCCACATGATCCAGGCGATCGCGGCGTGTCCCACCACCATCACCGAAATCCTCGCCTACGCCGACCGCATCGAGAAGGACGAGATCCGCGTGGACGAGCTCATCGACGGGCTGACCGATCCGAGCGCGAAGAACGAGCCGATCCAGGAGCTCGCCGAGGACGACGAGGACATGGAGGAGGAGCTCGAGGCCGCCGAAGAAGACGACGAGGAAGGTGCGGCCCAGCAGACCGCCGACCAGTTGAAGCTCAAGGCCGACGCCCTGAAGCGCTTTGCGGTCATCCGCGGGCTCTACGCCCGGATGACGCGCGCGCTCGCGCGCAACGGCTCGCGGAGCCGCGCCTACCTCCAGGCACGCGACGCGATCCTCGAAGAGCTCATGAAGATCCGCTTCTCGGCGAAGCAGATCGAGGCGCTGTGCGATTCCATCCGCCGGCTGGTGGAGGAAGTGCGCAGCTACGAGCGCTCGATCATGGAGCTGTGCGTGGACAAGGCGCGCATGACGCGCCCGCACTTCATCAAGGAATTCCCGGGCAAGGAGGGCAATCTCCGCTGGATCAAGGGCGAGATCGAGGCGCGCAATCCGTGGAGCGAGGCGCTCGAGCGCTTCGAGCCGGCGATCGTCGAGAAGCAGCAGAAGCTCCTCACCCTGCAGGACCGCGTCGGCATCCCGATCAAGGACCTGAAGGAGATCAACCGCCAGATGTCTACCGGCGAGGCGAAGGCCCGCCGCGCCAAGCGCGAGATGACGGAGGCGAACCTGCGCCTCGTGATCTCCATCGCCAAGAAGTACACCAACCGCGGGCTGCAGTTCCTCGACCTGATCCAGGAGGGCAACATCGGCCTGATGAAGGCGGTGGACAAGTTCGAGTACCGCCGCGGCTACAAGTTTTCGACCTATGCCACGTGGTGGATCCGGCAGGCCATCACGCGCTCGATTGCGGACCAGGCGCGCACCATCCGCATCCCGGTGCACATGATCGAGACCATCAACAAGATGAACCGCATCTCGCGCCAGATCCTGCAGGAGACCGGGCAGGAGCCCGACCCGGCCCTCCTCGCGGAGAAGATGGAGATGCCGGAGGACAAGATCCGCAAGATCCTGAAGATCTCCAAGGAGCCGATCTCGATGGAGACGCCGATCGGCGACGACGACGATTCGCACCTCGGGGACTTCATCGAGGACCAGTCCACCGTCGCGCCGAACGAGGCGGCCGTCTACGCGAGCCTGCGCGGCGTCACCAAGGACGTGCTCGACACGCTCACCCCGCGCGAAGCGAAGGTGCTGCGCATGCGCTTCGGCATCGAGATGAACACCGACCACACGCTGGAGGAGGTCGGCAAGCAGTTCGACGTCACCCGCGAGCGCATACGGCAGATCGAAGCGAAGGCGCTGCGCAAGTTGCGCCACCCCTCGCGCTCCGAGCGGCTGCGCAGCTTCCTCGACCAGGAAGGTTAGAACTGCCCCTCCTGCCCGAGGAGGGGTGCCTGCGACGCAGGCGGGGTGGTGGGAGCGAGACCTTCCGCCTTCTATAATCCCCCGCGGGGGTCTGTAGCTCAGCCGGTCAGAGCAGGGGACTCATAATCCCTTGGTCGTTGGTTCGAATCCAACCAGACCCACCAGGATAACTACATCCTCATCCATCCCTAACTTCATACCCCGCTTCGGCGGGGTTTGTTTTTTGATGGGGCGCTTTCCGACTGGGCCCACAGCACCCGGACGATGCGTTAGATCACATCTACGAATGAAACTTCACTGTAGCGGGATCGGTAACGGCGCGGATGTCAATAATTTTGCAATCCACTTTAGGAGGAGATTGCTCCCAACAACTTTAGGATGAATTGACGATTTTCCGTGGCGAGCGCCAACCGTAGAATCTTGTCAGAGCGTTAATGCAACGAAGAGGAAATAGATGATGCGCTGCCTATTCGCACATAAATGGGTCCCGCTATGGGAAAAGAGTTCGGGGACCATCTTTTGTTACAGGAGATGCAGACGGTGCGGAAGACTGGAGCGGGGCGTCTTGGATTTTTCCAGAATCGTCGGCTGGGAAGCTATGAGAGGGCGCAGCCCTATTACGGCGCAGCAGAGTCGAGTCATTCGACTACCCTTGCCCCTCCTTGAACGGTTGGCCCATTCATTCGGGCTACGTCGAACCAGGATGAACGATGGGACGAGACTGGGGAAACTCGCCTCGCTCACCCGAGACCACCGACCCTAGCGCTACTGCGAACCACACGCTCCGCTTCGGCGGGTTGGTCAGCCAGCCGTTCTCGATAGTGCGCTATCGGCCGTAAGCGAACGGTCGGGATGCGCGCTGGACACCGCCTTCAAGTCTTGCTCTGGTTGCGAAGCAGCTCCTGCGGGCAGGCAGGATGTTTACCCCGCGACAGAAATGTCCCAGTCTGGTCTACTATTCCTGGTAAACAGCGCGGTCGGGTAGATCGACACCGCTGATTTGCCGCCAAAACAAGATGGCCGATTCTCATTGATACGACAACGCTCCAACAGGAATCAGTCATGCGCTGTCTCTTTGCACATAAGTGGATCAGAAAGGTACCTAATGTCAGGTCTGCTCTTCCTGTCAGGACATGTGAACGATGTGGAACGATGCAGCGCGGTATCTACGATCCTTTCTGGAGAGACATTGCTTGGGAGACCATGAGAGAGCGTGCCTACACTAAGTCGGTGCAAATCCAAATTGCCCGGCTACCCGCTTCCCCTTGGGAGACAATCGTGGCGCGAGCCAATGTGACATGGGAGCGTGTTCGGTTTTTCCGGAAACCCTCTTCTTGGCTCGATCAATTGACCCATTCTTTGAGACTGCGTCGAAACAGAATGACTGATAGGGCGAGATCGGGGAAACGGTCTGCAGCGACGCGACACTAGCTGGCTAAGTAGTCACCTGAATCACACACCCCGCCTCGGCGGGGTTTTTGTTGGTCATCGCGTGATTGGCCCTCCGCCCTGGGTCGTTGATCGAGTCTCGCTAATCGTCCATTAGCGGACGCCTGCGGAAACGTGCGATGCGCATCGCCCTGTTCCGAACAGTGGTCTGTTTCTGACCCTCGGTCTGATTGGGAGGTACCTCCTATAACCGCTGGGATATTCACCCCGAGACGGCAGTGTTCCGACCTGATCTACTTTCTCAGGAAAACGGCACAACCGTACGAATTATCACGATTCTGTGGACAGTGATTCCAGGCCAATGTCGATCAATCAACTGAGCGAACCGCTCGTAGCGTTACCGGCGCTGCCACTTCAGGCTCGCGCGCCAGTAATGGCCACAGCAGGAAGCAGTCTTGGAAGGCGTCTGATCATAAGCTCTCGTCTGGCCGAGGGCTATCAGCTGACTGAAATCGGACTCAAGAATTTGCAGCACGTGTTTACAGTCTGGTTTCCTCGGGCGATTTATCGCGACCTGACCGACGACACCGTAAGAGTCGATGTCGTAGTGAGACGGGGTTGGACCAGTGGCAGGGGCGTATTCGCGACGTCCTTCCTGAAGGCCGATGGTTCAGTGATAAAGAACGTGGAGTACGACGAGGACCGGGTCGTGGGGAAGGCTTGCGAGAATTACGATCAGAAGAGAAGTGGATACTGCGGCAAGAAAGACGGGATCGACTACCGTATGGCGGTCTATGCAGCGGCTCCAGTGACTATCGATCGTCGTTGATGACCCCTATTTGGATCGATTGCGAGCGGAATTAGCGATCAGTATGGCCCGAGAAAACGGACCCATGAAACCGATGGTTGCAGGGCAATCGACAGTCGAGCCCGCCCGGGCTGCACCGACCCCGCGCCAGGCGCAGAAACCCCTTGCGCCGCCCGACCTCGTCGACAGCTTCATCCTGGAGGCGCTCGCCCGCCGCGCCAGCGACATTCATCTCGAACCGAACGAATCCGGACTGCAGGTGCGGTTCCGCGTGCACGGCTTACTGCAGAACGCGATGTTGATCCCGTCAGACGACAGGGCGGCCGTGGTCTCCCGCATCAAGATCATGGCCAACCTCGATATCTCCGAGCACCGGCTTCCTCAGGACGGGCGGTTCCGGCTGCGACAGAATGGCCACGCGGTGGATGTCCGCATCTCCACGATGCCCTCGCTTCACGGCGAGAAGGTGGTCCTTCGCCTCCTCGACCTCGACGGCGTCGCGATTCCGCTGAACAACATCGGGCTGCGCGAGAACCATCTTAAGGAGCTGCGCCGTCTCATTGCAAAGCCCCAGGGCATCATCTTCGTCACGGGACCGACGGGGAGCGGCAAGACCTCGACCATTTACGCGGCGTTGAACGAGATCAAGTCGGAGAAGAACAACATCATCACGATCGAGGATCCGATCGAGTACGAGATGAAAGGCGTCACCCAGATCGCGGTCCACGAGAAGATCGGTCTCACGTTCGCGAACTGCTTGCGCTCGGTCCTGCGGCAGGACCCCGATGTGCTCCTGGTCGGCGAGGTCCGCGACCAGGAAACCGCGCGGATCGCGATGCAGGCGTCCCTGACCGGGCACCTCGTCTTCGCGACGCTCCACACGAACGACGCGCTCGGCGCGATCACCCGGCTGCTCGACATGGAGATTCCGCCGTACCTCATCGCATCGTCGGTGAGCGGCATGCTCGCCCAGCGCCTCGTCCAGGTTCTCTGTCCCGACTGCAAGGTGCCGGCGCAGCACAATGCCAGGCTGCTGGCACGCCTGGGAGCGGCCGCGGCCAGGATGTTCCAGCGTGGCCCCGGGTGCGAGCGCTGCCGCGGCCTCGGAGCAGTGGGGCGGGTGGGCATCTTCGAGCTCGTCACCATGACGCCCGAGCTTCGCGCGCTCATCGTCAACCGGGCGAGCGAGGCTGAGCTCAGGCATCTCGTGAGCGCGGGTGAGGGCCTGCACAGCATGTTCCAGGACGGGCTGGTGAAGGTCATCGACGGCCGTGTGGACTACGAGGAGCTGGTGCGCGTGACGGAGGCCGACCACAACTGGCTCGACGGGCAGGAGAGCCAGGCTGCCGCCCGGCCGATGCTCACGCTGCCCACGCTGACCATCGTTCCGTGAATGCCGGCATCCGGCCCGAAGCGGTCATTCGCAAACTCAGAAATCGGTTTCCTCTCAGACCCCGCTTCGGCGGGGTTTTCGTTGGTCGCGGTCGCTGCACGCAATGGGGCACAATGAGCGCAACGTTTCTGCGATACTGGTGCACCATGAGAGCAGCGTGCATGGGGCTGATACTGCTGCTGGCGGCTACCGTCAACGCGGGACAAGCGCCGGTACAGACCGCGGTCGAGCGCGAGCAGGCGCTCAACAGCGCCCAGCAGCGCGCCGGCGCCGCCTATAACGAGGTGCAGCTGGCGCGGCAGAATGCCAAGCGCGCCGAGCAGGATTTTCTCAGCGCGCAGGAACTGGATCGTGCCGCGCAGAAGCAGGCTGCGGAGACGAAGAAGCAACTGAGCGCAGCGAAGCAAGCGCTTGACGCTGCGAAGGCGAGGGATGCAAATGCGCGCAAGGCCTACGAGCAAGCGCTGAATGAAGTGGACCGTGCCCGGAAAGCCCCGGCGGCACGATAGGGCGTTTGCAGGGTCAACGGCCGCCGGTGATATAGTCAACCGCGAGCCGCCCAAAGCGTTATTCCCGTAACACAGCGGGGTGAACCATGAGATACGTCTATTGGATCCTGTTGCTGGCTGCCTGGTCCGTGTTTGCCGCGGGGGAAACAGGGGTAGACCCGGGAGCCAGGAAGACGCTCGCCGTCCAGACCGAGTCCTGCGATGGAGCGGTTGAAACCGGCGGCGGTCGACCGCCTCGCCCAGCAGCCGGCGTGCTGCAAGGCCAACAAAGGGGTGTGCGGCTGCCGCGCGGGCAAGATCGTCTGCTGCGACAAGACCTTCAGCGACACCTGCACGTGCAATCGGGAAGACGGGCCGGACGCTTCCTAGAAAGCGTGGCAGCTACTTCTTGGTGAGGGTCCACGCGCCGTCTGACGCGAGCGCGGAAGGATCGACCCGGAGCTGCTGCAGCCGGGTGAGGAAGAGCCGCGATGGTCCATCGTCCGGCTTTGCCTTCAAGCATTCGTTGAAGCACCTCTCGGCATTCCCCCAATCGCCCTTGCGGTAGTACCCCAATCCCTGCTCGAAGCGGCTCTTGACCTCCGTCACGGCCGGGTCGAGCTGTCCCTTGCGTCCCAGCAGCTCGAACACGCGCACCGGCTCGGTCTTGCCTACCACGCGGATGCTGTCGAGCTCCCGCGCCTCCACTGCGTCAGCGGCGAGCTTCCACGTGTCCTCGTTGATCAGGATGGTGGTGCCGTACTCCTTGTTGGCGCCCTCCAGCCGCGAGGCGAGGTTGACGGTGTCGCCGATCACGGTGAAGCCTTTCGCGGACTCCGACCCGATGGTGCCGACGGTCACGTCGCCGGTGGCGATGCCCATGCGGATGTTGACCGCGGGGAGCCCCTTCCGCAGGCCCATGATGTCGGGCAGCATGCTGCGGAATTGCTCGAGCCGCGCCATCTGCTCCAGCGCCGAGAAGCAGGCGAGCTTGGCGTGCTGCTTCTCGTCGGTGAACGGCGGCCCCCAATAGGCCATGATCGCGTCGCCGATGAACTTGTCGAGGATCCCGCCGTACTCCCGGATCGGCTCCGACATCAGCGTGAAGTACCGGTTGAGGAACCGCACGACGCCGTCCGGCGTCAGCTGCTCGCCCAGCGCCGTGAACCCGACGAGATCGGAGAAGAACACGGTCATTACCCGCTTCTCTCCGCCGGTGGAGGAGAGCTGGTTCTCGAGCAGCCCCTTGACGATGCGCGGGTCCACGTACTTGCCGAAGGTGTCCTTGATGCGCTCCTTCTCGCGCAGCCCGGCGACCATGTTGTTGAACGACTCGGTCAACGCGGCAATCTCATCGGCCGAGCTCGCCTGGATGCGGATACTGAGATCGCCTTCCTCGACTTTCTTGGTGCCGGAGAGGAGCCGGCGCACCGGCTGCACCAGGTTGCGGGTGATGACGGCCGCGAAGATCAGGCCGAGCACGCCGGCGATGAGGGTGATGCCCCAGTTGAGGCGAATCGACTTTTCCTCTTCCGCGCGCGCGTTGTCCGCGGCGCCCTGGGTGACCTTCTGCAGCACGACGATCACTTTTTCCATGCGCGCGTCGATGGCGTCCTTCTCCCTCACCATCGCCTCGCGCACGATCTTGAGAGAGCGCGGGTTGCCTTCCTCGGCCTCGATCAGGAACTGCCGGAAGGTCGCGTGGAAATGCTGGCGCGCGGTCTGGATGTCCGGCAGCTCGTCCTTCAGCACCGCGAAGGCGACGCGGTCCACATCGACCTCGCGGGAGGCAATCGCCTGCTCGACGAGACGCAGGCTCGAGTCGATGACCTGGTCGGCGTTGACGCCCCGCTGGTCGAACAGCCGCTGCTCCTCCTCGAGGGCGGCGCGGTCGCGATCGCGGGCCTGCATGAGAAGCAGGATGCGCTCGAAGTGCACCACCTGCTGGCGCACCAGCGTTTCCACGCTCCCGATCTGCTGGTCGAGCGGAACGTAGTAGCCGGAAAGCGCGGCGACTTCGTTGTTGAGGATCTTGAGATTGCGCGCCGACAGCCCCGTCACCACCACCATCAGCACCAGCAGGCCAAGGGCGATGCTGTAGATCTTGAGGCTGATGGGGCGCTGCATCGCGCTGCTAGCGCGGGGTGCGTGCGCTGTTGCCGCCGTCCACGCTGATGACAGTGCCCGTTACGTACGAGGCGCGGTCCGAGCAGAGAAACGCTACGACATCCGCGACCTCTTCCACCGTGGCGGGCCGGCCGAAGGGGAAGCCCTTGGTCAGCTCGCGCCAGCGCTCCGGGTCGCCCAGGTCCTTCTGCGCCTGGTTGCGCCAGCGCATGACACCGCGGTCGGTCGCGGTCGCGCTGGGATTGAGACCGATCACCCGCACGCCGTGATTGGGGCTCTCTGCACCGAGCGCGCGCGAGAACGCCATCAAGCCCGCGTTCGCCATGCTGCCCGCGATATAGCCCGCGGTGGGCCGCTCCCCGGCGCCGCCGATGATGTTGACGATGACGCCGTGCTTGCGCTCGCACATCGCGGCATAGATCGCGCGCGAGAGATTGATGTAGCCGAACACCTTGAGCTCCCACGAGTCGCGCCACACCTTCTCGTCGAGCGCGGTGAGCGTGCCCTGGGGAATCGCGCCGGCGTTGTTCACCAGGATGTCGACGCCGCGGCAGGTCTCGCCGAGCTTCCTCGCGTTCTCGCTCACGGCGAGGTCGAGCGCGTGGGTGGTGATGTTGACCTTGTGCGCGGCCGCGATCTTCTTGCGCGCGGCCTCGAGGTCGGCGGCGTTGCGCGAGGCGAGGTGAAGATGGCAGCCTTCGGCGGCGAGCGACTGCGCCACGCCGAGACCGATGCCGCGCGAGCCGCCAGTGATAAGGGCGGTGCGTCCGGAAAGTTTGAGGTCCATATCGCGTTCGAATTTGTTGTTGGTAGGAGAACCCGGCGGGTGCCGGGCGGACTATTCTACTGTATCCAACCGGCGACACCCCGGAGGCGGCCGGTCAACCGGCGCCGGAGCTCGCGCGTTACTGTGCTGACCGGAGTTTCGATTCCGGCATAACCCACGTACCCGAGGAAAGGAGTAACAACATGAGCAAGCTGCTGTCCACGTTGATCGCCATTGCCTTTGCTGCTGCCGCTTCCGGCGCCGCGGCCCAGGCCACGCCCGCGGCCCCGGCCAAGGGCGAGCCCGCCAAGGCGGCCCCGGCGACGCCGGATAAGGCGAAGGCCGACAAGCCCAAGGCCTCGAAATCGAAGAGCAACACCAAGAAAGCCGACCCCAAGGCGAAGCCGAAGCCCAAGGGCGAAGCCAAGAAGGGCAACGGCACGAAGGCCGAAGCCAAGAAGCCCGAAGGCACCTCTTCGGCGGTGAAGTAAGCAGACTCCGCCGGCAATCCCGGCGAAACGCGACCGCGGCAAGCCGCGGCGCGCGACGCCGGAAAGGCAGGGTCGACGACCCTGCCTTTTTCTTTGCCTCGTGACGCCTTATCCTCGCCGGATGCACTACGTCGACTCGATTACCGGCGCAACCTATTCCCTCGCCGAGCCGCGCTGGCGCGGCGACTCCGGCGGCCACGTCAATCTCGGCCCCGCGCCGGGGCTGAAGCGCGGCGACATCGACGGTTCGGTCAATTCCCTTTGGCGCTATCGCAAGGCGCTGCTGGTCGACGCCGGGAGCGCGGTCACGATGGGCGAGGGCTGGACGCCGCTCGTCGGCGCCCAATGGGACGGGGTGGATCTTGGATTCAAGCTCGATTTCATGATGCCGAGCGGCTCCTTCAAGGACCGCGGCATGACCGTGATGGTGAGCTACCTGCGGGGCCGCGGCGTCACCGAAGTTCTGGAGGATTCCTCGGGCAATGCAGGCGCGTCGCTTTCCGCCTACTGCGCGCGAGCGGGCATGCGCTGCCGCGTGCTGGTGCCGGAGTCGGCATCGTATCCGAAGATCGCCCAGATTGCGGCGTGCGGCGCGGAGGTGGTGACCGTCAAGGGATCGCGCCAGGACGTCGCCGACGCAGCGCTCGCCATGAGCCGGGAAATCTTTTATGCGAGCCACAACTGGCAGCCGTTTTTCGCGGAGGGCACGAAGACGCTCGCGTACGAGCTGTGGGAGCAGCTCGGGTTCCGCGCGCCGGACAGCGTGGTGATGCCGGTCGGCTACGGCGCCAACGTGCTCGGCTGCGATCGCGGCTTTTCCGAGCTGCTGCGCAACGGGGAAATTCGGCGCGTGCCGCGCCTCTACGGCGTGCAGGCGGCGAACTGCGCGCCCTATTTCGCCGCCTTCCGGGCCGGTGTCGAGAATTACGTGCCGGTCCCGGTCAGCGCGACCGTTGCGGAGGGGATCGCGTCATCGAAGCCGACGCGGATGCGCGAAGTGCTCGCGCCAGTGCGCGCCTCCGGCGGCGAGATCGTGGCGGTGACCGAGGACGAGATCGTGCGCGCGCTCGCCGCGCTGGCGAGGAAGGGCTTCTATGTCGAGCCCACGTCAGCCGCCGCGGCGGCGGGATTGACCCAGCTCATTGCGCGCGGGGCGATCAAGCGGGGCGAGACGACGGTGCTGGTGCTCACGGGCACGGGCCTGAAGGCGTCCGAGAAGGATCGGCGAGCTTCTCGGGCTCGGC
Organism: uncultured beta proteobacterium; assembly: GCA_963699525.1. Lineage (GTDB taxonomy): Bacteria > Pseudomonadota > Gammaproteobacteria > Burkholderiales > SG8-41 > SG8-41. The sequence continues at coordinate 254,531 of CAVOUI010000012.1, forward strand.
GCGCGTCAATGATAAGCGACTGTCAGCTCGTCATTCCCGCGAAGGCGGGATCTAGCGCAATCCCGCCCTGTGTCCCCGCCTTCGCGAGGACGACGGCACGTTTACGCCACGCCGTGCTTCTTGAACCACGCCTGCATCCGCTTCCAGCCGTCCTCCGCCGCTTCCTTGCGGTAGTTGGGGCGGTAGTCCGCGTAGAACGCGTGCGGCGCGCCGTCGTAGACCACGATTTCGCTCGTGGTAGTTGCCCGCGCTCTTCAACGCGCCGCGCATCTGCTCGACGTTCGCGACCGGAATGCTGGCGTCCTCGGCCCCGTAGAGCCCGAGCACCGGCACCTTGAGGTGCGGCGCGAGCTCAACCGGGTAGGCGGGCTGCAGCGGCGCTCTTCGCAGGCGCGACAAGACGGCCGTACCAGGCAACGCCTGCTTTCACCTTCGGGTTGTGCACGCAGTAGGTCCAGGTCATGCGGCCGCCCCAGCAGAAGCCGGTTATCCCGAGCCTTGAGGGATCGGCCTTGCCGGTGGATGCGGCGTAAACGACGGAAGCATCGAGGTCCGACATCACCTGGCTGTCGGGCACAAAGTTCACGACCTTGGCGAAGATCTCCTGGTTGTCCGTCAATTTCGTGACGTCGCCCTGGCGATGGTAGAGATCCACCGCGATCGCGAAATAGCCGAGCTTGGCAAGGCGCCGGCAGACGTCCTTGATGTGCTCGTGCACGCCGAAGATCTCCTGGACTACCAGCACCAGAGGCAGTTTTCCGCCCTTTTCCGGATGCGCACGGTAAGCCGGCACCGTCCCGGTCATGGTCTGGATCGTCACTTCGCCCGCGACGAGGCCCTTCGTGTCGGTCGTGATGGTTGTGGAAGCGATGGGCTGCACGATCCTCGCAAATCCCTGCGGCAGCAGCGCCGTGACGAGATCCTGCAGTCCTCCCTCGGTTCGCGGCAGCGCGCCGCCCAGCGCCGATGCGCTCATGTGTCCTCCCGTTCGAGATGAGTGGAACGATCGCGGAAAAATCGCGCTGGAGTATACCGCGCTTGACACCGCGAAGGCACGCGACTTAGATTCGCCAGCTCCCGTACCGCCTGCGCGAGCCGCCATGAAAATCACCTCGGTCAAGAGCTACAGCGTGCATCCCGGCTGGCGCAAGAACCTCATCTTCGTCAAGGTCGAGACTGACGCCGGCCTCCACGGCTGGGGCGAGGCCTACTCCCAGTACGACCGCGACCCCGCGGTGATGGCGCATCTCGAGGCGCTCGGCCGCTATTGCGCGGGCCGGAGCCCCTTCGACATCAAGCATTTCACCCAGGTCGCCTTCGACGACTACGCGCAGCGGCGCGGCTCGGTCGAGCTCTGGTGCGCGGTCTCGGGCATCGAGCAGGCGCTGTGGGACATCGTCGGGAAGAGCTGCCGGCAGCCGGTCTATAACCTTCTAGGCGGGCGCTGCCGCGACCGGATCCGCGTCTACGCCAACGGCTGGAGCTACCAGTTGAAGGAACCGGCCGACTACGCGCGCGCGGCGGAGAAGGTCGTCCAGCAGGGGTTCGACGCGCTCAAGCTCGATCCGCTGCCGAGCCCCTGGCGGTCCTGGATCCCGAAAGAGCAGGAAGAGCGCGCGGTCCGCGTGGTGAAAGCGGTGCGCGAGGCGGTGGGGCCCAAGGTCGATATCCTGATCGACCAGCACCGGCGCCTTGCCCCGATGCACGCCATCCGCCTCGACAAGCGGCTCGCCGAGTTCGGGCTTTACTGGATGGAGGAATCCTGCCAGGCGGAGTATCCGGACGAGCTCGCTCAGATCCGGCGCGAGACCGGGCTGCCGATGGTCATCGGGGAAGCGACCTATACCAAGACCGGCTTCCGGCCGCTCCTGGAGAAGCGCGCGGCCGACATCCTGAATCCCGATGTCGCGTGCGTGGGCGGCATCCTCGAGCTGAAGGAAATCGCGGCGATGGCCGAGCCGTATCTGGTGGCGATGTCACCGCACAACTACAACTCGACGCTGGTCGCGCTCGCCGCCACCGTGCACGCTTCGGCGGTGATGCCCAACTTCCTCATCACCGAGTATTTCCTGCCGTTCGTCGAGTTCTGCGACCGGATCTCGCCCAACCAGCTGAAGCCGAAGGGCGGCTACATCGAGCTGCCAACCGCGCCCGGCCTCGGTGTCGATGTCGACGAAGAGGCGCTCAAGCGCCATCCCGCCAAGCCCTATTCGAACCGCTCGCTGCGGCAGCCCGGGGAGGAGCCCGGCGGGATCTAGGCCGCGGCGTCGTTACAGCGCCACGACCGCCTCGTCGCCCTCCACGGAGATGCGCGTGCTGAACGGCGCGCTGCGCTCGACCAGGTCGCGCAGCGCTTCCGGTTCCTCATTCGGCGATCGCAACAGGGTCTCGTTTCGATCGTTGTGCCGCACGAAGCGCAGCGCAACGCGCTTGATCGCGCGCTCCTCCAGCGCCACGCGCGCCAGCAGCCCCACCCAGTCACCGTGCTTGCGGCCGCCGTGCCCGGTGTGGAACGAGAAATTGCCCATGCCGTAGAAGATGGGCCTGCCCTTGTAGACCTCGACCGGCAGCACGAAATGGGGACCATGACCGATCACGACGTCGGCGCCGGAGTCAATCGCCGCGTGCGCGATTTCGGTCATGTACTGCAGAACCTCCTGGTGCAATCCCCAGTGATGCGACGAGACCAGAACGCCTCACCCGTGCGCGGAGGGCCGCCAGCTCCTCCCGGAATCGCGCCAGATACTGCGGGTCGGCCCAGGTCAGAATTACCGGCGGCAGTCCCGGGCGGTTCATCGGAGGGATTTCCGGCCGGATCTTGTACGCGGGCACTTGGTACGCCGTATGGCCGCGAATCACGGCAACGCCGGGGGACTGTTCGCCTGCCTCGTGGTTGGTGGGCCAGTAGACCGAGGTGCGCTGCAGAACTCCGAAGTGCAACCCGCCGCGCTCGATGACGACCGGCGCGTGCGCGGTCTTCCGATCGGCGCCGCTGCCAGTATGGGCGATGCCGCGACGGTCCAGTTCCCGCAGCGACTGGGCGATCGCGTCGGGGCCGTAATTGACGTTGTTGGCCGTCCCAACCGCATGGTAGCCCGCCAGCGTCAGCGCCTCGCCTGCGGCAGGAGGCGCGTAGAAGCCCTCGTCGCCGAGGGAGCGCTTCCCCGGCGGCGCGTAGAGACAGCATTCGAGGTTGCCGAACAGGAAGTCCGCCGCGCGCAGCGTGGGGGCGACACGCGCGAACGGCGCGCGCGGGTCTTCCACGTTCATGAGATTGACGTCGCCGGTGAGAAGGAGCTGGCGTTGCACGGCTGCGGGCGATCGGGGTTCAGCCGATTATATCGAAGGCCCGTGGCGAGCCGCCCCGCGCGTCATCACGCGCTACCCTTGACAGCCCCGCCGGGGAGCGACAAGCTTGATGCAGGGTCCAGATGCTGGAACCCGGTCAGGGCGCAGCGAGGAGGGGGAGATGTTCAAAAACATCCTGATACCGACCGATGGTTCGGAGCTGTCGCAGCGCGCAGTGCAAATGGCCGTAGCGCTGGCCAAGGTGCACAGAGCGCGCATCACCGGCATACACGTGATTCCCGACTATCACCTGCTGATCGCCTACGAGGGCGCGTTCGACCCCGTCACCGAGGAGCGCATCGAGGAGGAGGCGAAGGTGCGGGCCGAGAACTATCTCGCGTTCGTGCGCAAATGCGCCCAGGACGAGGGCGTGCCGTGCGACACCCTGTGCGAGACGAGCGATCACCCGTACGATGCGATCCTCAAGGCCGCGAACTCGCGCCAGTGCGACCTCATCGTAATGACGTCCCATGGCCGGAAGGGGATCGCGGCGGTGCTACTGGGCAGCGAGACCCGCAAGGTGCTTACCCACTCGACGATCCCGGTATTGATTGTGCGCTGATGGATGGCTTGAGTGTTGTAACCTATTGAAATATTGTGTGTTTAGTGGACGTCCACAATATGGTGCAGGGCAGCAGTAAACGCTTGCATTGGGGCGGGGCTAGTGGGATAATTTGATTGCGTTGCCGCCTCACAGGCGGTGGCGCAATCCTCCAAAACCTCCTCCTTTGGTGGACCTTAAGCGCAACCTCTTCAGGTTGCGCTTTTTTTTGGTCCGAACTCCCGTGGTATCGAATGTGCCAGCCAGGTCGTGGCGACCGCGTTGGATACAATTGATGCAACTGCAATATGCTCGTCCGTCAAAGGAGTCGGCGTAATGCTGACGGGGGTCGCCTGATATACTTGCCCCGCCTCAGTGCCGCGACGCGCGATGGCGTGTCGACGCGCCATCGAAACCCGGCGGAGTCGCTTCACGACGCAACCCAGAGCAGACCCATGACGCGAGCGCCCATCGCGACTCGCGCTAATTGACTTCGGTCAAGGGCGGTGCAGACTCGGCTGTAATAGATTCGGGTTCTCCCGCAAGCGGTGGCGCCGCAACGGCCGGAGGACACGGATCCAAGATGAAAATCCACGAGTATCAGGCCAAGGAGATCCTGCGCAAGTACGGGGTCGCGACACCGCGCGGATTTCCGTGCTTCAGCGTGGAGGAGGCGGTCGAGGCTGCACGGAAGCTCGGCGGCAGCACGTGGGTGGTCAAGGCGCAGATCCACGCTGGCGGCCGAGGCAAGGGCGGGGGGGTCAAGCTCGCGCGATCGCCCGCAGAGGTGAAGAGCCACGCGGGCGCAATTCTCGGCATGCAGTTGAAGACCCACCAGACCGGTCCCGACGGGCAAAAAGTGCGCCGGCTGCTGGTCGAGGAAGGCGCCGATATTCGCAAGGAGCTCTACCTCGGGATGGTGGTGGACCGCGGCTCCCAGCGGGCGGTGCTCATGGCATCGAGCGAGGGCGGCGTGGATATCGAGGAAGTCGCGGCCCAGTCTCCCGAGAAGATACATCGGGTCACGATCGACCCCGTGGCCGGGCTCACCGACCGCGACGCCGAAGACGTCGCGCGCAAGATTGGCATTCCGCAGCGAGCCGTTCCACAAGCACGCGATCTGCTGAAGGGGCTCTACCGGACATTTGACGAGACCGATGCCTCGCTCGTTGAAGTGAATCCCCTGATCGTCACCGGCGATGAACGAGTGCTCGCGCTCGACGCCAAGATGAATTTCGACGACAACGCGCTCTTCCGCCATCCCGATATCGTCGCCCTGCGCGACCTCGACGAGGAGGATCCCGCCGAGATCGAGGCATCGCGCTTCGATTTGTCCTACATCTCGCTCGACGGCAATATCGGCTGCCTCGTCAACGGCGCGGGACTCGCGATGGCGACGATGGATATCATCAAGCTCTATGGGGGCAGTCCCGCCAACTTCCTCGATGTCGGCGGCGGCGCTTCCACCGAGAAGGTGACGGAGGCGTTCAAGATCATGTTGAGGAACCCGCACCTGAAGGCGATTCTCGTCAACATCTTCGGCGGCATCATGAAGTGCGACGTCATCGCCGAGGGGGTGGTCGCCGCGGCGCGCCAGGTGAGCCTGAAGGTGCCGCTGGTGGTGCGGCTGGAGGGCACTAACGTCGAGCTCGGCAAGAAGATCCTGTCCGAATCCGGCCTGCCCATCATCTCCGCCAGCAACATGGCCGACGCGGCGCAGAAGGTCGTCGCCGCGGCGCGGGGCAGATAGAGGCCATTCCGGGGCGTATTGGGCGGAAACGAGGCGCTATAGTGAGCGGTCACTCACCTGGAAATCCGGCGTAACGCCATGAGCATACTGATCGACAGAAACACCCGGGTCATGACCCAGGGGATTACGGGGAAGACCGGGCAGTTCCACACCCGGATGGGCAAGGATTACGCCAATGGGAAGAGCTGCTACGTTGCCGGGGTGACGCCGAAAAAAGGCGGCCAGAGCTTCGAAGGCATCCCGATCTTCGAAACGGTCAGGGAGGCCAGGGAGAAGACCGGCGCCACGGTCTCGGTGATCTACGTTCCGCCGCCCTACGCTGCGGCGGCGATCGACGAGGCCGTGGACGCGGGGCTCGACCTCGTGATCTGCATCACCGAGGGCATACCGGTGCGCGACATGATCCGCACGCGCTACCGGATGCAGGGCAAGAAGACGCTCCTCGTTGGTCCCAATTGCCCCGGAGTCATCACGCCGGACGAGATCAAGATCGGCATCATGCCGGGGCACATCCACAGGAAAGGGCCGGTCGGCGTGGTCTCGCGCTCGGGAACCCTGACCTACGAGGCGGTCGGGCAACTGATGGAGCAGGGGCTCGGACAGTCCACCTGTGTCGGCATCGGCGGCGACCCGGTGAACGGGCTGAAGCACGTCGACGTGCTCCAGATGTTCAACAACGATCCGCGGACCGAGGCCGTGGTCATGGTGGGCGAAATCGGCGGCACCAATGAAGAGGAAGCGGCGCGCTGGGTCAAGGCCAATATGAAAAAGCCCGTCGTGGGATTCATCGCGGGCGTAACCGCACCGCCGGGCAAGAGGATGGGGCACGCCGGCGCTATCATCTCAGGCGGGAAGGGCACGGCAGCCGAGAAGTTGGAAGTGATGGAGGCGTGCGGCATCAAGGTGACCCGCAATCCCGCGGAGATGGGGAAGCTCCTGAAGTCGGTCCTCAGGTAGGAGAAGTGGTTGGAAGGCGGCATCGTCAGGAAGAAATCCGGCGCCGGCGCGCGCGGCACGCCCAAGGGCCGCCCGGTCGATCCGCGGGCGCTTGCCGAGGTTAATGCACTGCTGGGAAGCGAGCCGCGGCGGCGCGACCTGCTGATCGAGCACCTGCACCGGATCCAGGACCGCTACGGCCACATCTCGGCGCATCACCTGGTCGCGCTCGCGCGCGAGATGCGCCTCGCCCCCGCCGAGGTCTACGAAGTCGCCACCTTTTACCACCATTTCGATGTCGTCAAGGAAGGCGATGCGCCGCCGCCCGCGCTCACGGTGCGGGTCTGCGACTCGCTCTCCTGCGAGCTCGCCGGCGCGCGTGGCTTGATCGGTGAGCTCAAGCGCGCGCTGGGCGCGGGCGTGCGCGTGATTCCGGCGCCCTGCGTCGGCCGTTGCGAGCAGGCTCCAGTCGCCGTCGTGGGACGGAACCCGGTGGCCCAAGCCACGGTGAAGTCCGTCGAGCGGACCGTCCGGGCGGGAGACACGGAGTGCCCGGTGGCGAAATACGTGAACTACGCCGATTACCGCAGGAGAGGCGGCTACCGGATCGCCGCCGAGTGCCTGGCCGGCCGGCGCGACGCGGACGCCATCATGAAGACGTTGGAGGACTCGGCCCTGCGTGGGCTCGGCGGCGCGGGATTTCCCACGGGGCGCAAGTGGCGGATCGTGCGGGCTGAGAACGCGCCGCGGCTGCTCGCGATCAACATCGACGAAGGCGAGCCGGGGACGTTCAAGGACCGCTATTACCTCGAGCGCGATCCTCACCGGTTTCTCGAAGGCGCGATCGTCGCGGCCTGGACGGTCCAGATCGCCGAGATCTACATCTACCTGCGCGACGAGTACGCCGGCTGCCGCGAGATCCTCGAGCGCGAGTTGAAGGCGCTTCGGGCCGATCCCCCGTGTCCACTGCCGCCGATCCACCTCCGGCGCGGCGCGGGTGCCTATATTTGCGGGGAAGAATCCGCGATGATCGAGTCGATCGAAGGCAAGCGCGGCATGCCGCGGCTGCGGCCGCCCTACGTCGCGCAGGTGGGGCTCTTCGGCTATCCCACGCTCGAGCACAACATGGAAACGCTGCACTGGGTGCGCGAGATCCTCGAAAAGGGCGCGGACTGGTTCGCGTCCCAGGGCCGTCACGGCCGCAAGGGGCTCCGATCGTTTTCGGTATCGGGACGCGTGAGAAAGCCGGGCGTGCATCTCGCGCCGGCGGGCATCACGGTGAAGGAACTGATCGAGGAGTATTGCGGCGGCATGCTGCCCGGCCACCGGTTCTACGCCTACCTCCCGGGCGGCGCCTCGGGTGGCATACTGCCGGCGGCCATGGGCGATATCCCGCTCGACTTCGACACCCTCAACCAGTACGGCTGCTTCATCGGCTCGGCCGCGATCATGATCCTGTCGGACCGGGACCGGGCGCGGGCCGCAGCCGCCAACATGATGAAGTTCTTCGCGGAGGAATCCTGCGGGCAGTGCACCCCCTGCCGCGTGGGCACGGCCAAGGCTCTAGGACTCATGGAGAAGCCGCGCTGGGACCAGGGACTGCTGGAGGAACTTTCGGGGGCGATGGCGGACGCATCCATATGCGGGCTGGGGCAGGCGGCGCCGAATCCGATTCGCTGCGTGGTGAAATACTTCCCGAAAGAAATCGAGTGAGGCGGGAATCCGGAGACAAGCGATGACGGCAATGAGCAAGGACGAGCGGGCGGCAATGCCGGTCGAGTTCAAGCTGGACGGCCGGGATGTAGTCGGCCACGCCGGCGAGACCATTCTTCAGGCCGCGCGGCGCTACGGCATCGAGATCCCGCATCTCTGTTACAAGGACGGCCTGCGCCCCGACGGCAATTGCCGCGCCTGCGTGGTCGAGGTGAAGGGCGAGCGTGTGCTCGCGCCCTCGTGCTGCCGTACGCCGACGAAGGGAATGGAGGTCGCCACCGACAACGCGCGCGCACTGGCCTCGCAGAAGATGGTGCTCGAGCTGCTGCTCTCCGACATGCCGGAGAGCCGAAGCACGCTTCACTCGGAGCTCGATCACTGGGCGCGCAAGCTCGGCATCGGCAAACCCCGCTTCGCGCCGCGCCACCAGCCCGGAGCCGATCTGTCGCACCACGGCATCGCGGTCAACCTGGACTCCTGCATTCAATGCACGCGCTGCCTGCGCGCCTGCCGCGAGGAGCAGGTGAATGACGTGATCGGCTACGCCTTCCGCGGCGAGCATTCGAAGATCGTGTTCGATTTCGACGACCCGATGGGGAACTCCACCTGCGTCGCCTGCGGCGAGTGCGTGCAGGCCTGCCCCACCGGCGCGCTGATGCCGGCGCGGGGCGTCGGCATGATCAAGCCGGACAAGCAGGTGCACTCGGTGTGCCCGTACTGCGGCGTCGGCTGCCAGCTCACCTATGCGGTCAAGGACAACAAGATCCTCTACGTGGACGGGCGCGATGGCCCATCCAACCACGAGCGGCTGTGCGTGAAAGGCCGCTACGGCTTCGACTACGTCCACCACAAGCAGCGTTTGACGAAGCCGCTGATCCGCAAGCCGGGCGTGCCCAAGCACGCCGACTTCACCCTGGACCCGGCGAATCCGCTCGAGCATTTCCGCGAAGCGAGCTGGGAGGAAGCGCTCGACCTCACCGCGGGCAAGCTGACCGCGATCCGCGACAGGCAAGAGCGGCAAGAACGCGCTCGCCGGCTTCGGCTCCGCCAAGGGCACCAACGAGGAGGCGTATCTGTTCCAGAAGCTGGTGCGCACCGGCTTCGGCTCGAACAACGTGGATCACTGCACGCGGCTGTGCCATGCCTCGAGCGTCGCCGCGCTGATGGAGGGGATCAGCTCGGGCGCGGTATCGAACCAGGTGAACGACGTCGCGCGCGCGGAGGTGATCTTCCTCATCGGCGCGAACCCGGTGTCGAACCACCCGGTGGCGGCGACCTGGATCAAGAATGCAGTCAAGAACGGCACGAAGCTGATCTACGCCGACCCGCGCCTCTCCGAGCTTTCGCGCCACGCGCACATCATGCTCCAGTTCAAGCCCGACACCGACGTCGCGCTGCTGAACGCGATGATGCACACGATCGTGCACGAGGGACTGGTCAACGAGGATTTCATCCGGAGCCGCACCCTCGGCTACGACGAGCTGAAGAAGAACGTTGCGGGCTACAGCCCGGAGGCGATGGCGCCGATCTGCGGCATTCCGGCCGAGACCATCAAGGAAGTGGCGCGGCTCTACGCCCGGTCGAAGGCTTCCATGATCCTGTGGGGCATGGGCATCTCGCAGCATGTCCACGGCACCGACAACGCGCGGTGCCTGATTGCGCTCACCATGATCACCGGCCAGATCGGCCGGCCCGGCACCGGGCTGCACCCTCTGCGCGGGCAGAACAACGTGCAGGGCGCGTCCGATTCGGGGCTGATCCCGATGGTGTTCCCGGACTACCAGCGCGTGGACAATCGCCGAGGCGCGGGCGCGCTTCGAGAAGCTGTGGGGCGCGGCGCTCGACCCCAAGCCGGGACTGACGGTGGTCGAGATCGTGCACGCGGTGCTCGACGGCAAGATCCGCGGGATGTACATCATGGGCGAAAACCCCGCCATGTCCGACCCGGACGCGCACCACGCGCGCGAAGCCCTCGCGAAGCTCGAGCACCTCGTCGTTCAGGAAATCTTCCTCACGGAAACCTGCTACCTCGCCGACGTGATCCTGCCTGCCACGGCGTGGCCGGAGAAGGTCGGGACCGTCACCAATACCGACCGCATGGTGCAGCTCGGTCGAAAAGCGCTGGAGCCGCCGGGCGAGGCGCGGGAAGACCTGTGGATCATCCAGGAGATCGCGCGGCGCATGGGCCTCGGCTGGAGCTACGCCGGTCCCGCCGACGTGTTTAATGAAATGCGCAAGGGCATGAACTCGATCGCCGGCATCACGTGGGAACGGCTGGAAGCAGGAGAGCTGCGTCACCTATCCCTGCGAAAAGGAAGGGGATCCGGGACAGCCCGTCGTGTTCGTGGACCGGTTTCCCACGCCCACCGGCCGCGCCAGGCTGGTGCCCGCCGACATCATCCCGGCGGCGGAGCGGCCCGACCGCCAGTTTCCGTTCGTGCTCATCACCGGACGGCAGCTCGAGCACTGGCATACCGGCGCGATCACGCGACGCGCCAGCGTGCTCGACGCGATCGAGCCCGAGCCGACGGCGTCGCTGCACCCGCTCGATCTCGACGCGATTGGCGCGAAGCCGGGCGACGTGATCACGGTCGAGTCACGGCGCGGCATCATCTCGCTCTACGCGCGCGCCGATGACGGAACGCCGCGCGGCGCGGTATTCGTGCCCTTCTGCTTCTACGAGGCTGCGGCGAACCTGCTCACCAATCCGGCGCTCGATCCTTTCGGCAAGATTCCGGAATTCAAGTACTGCGCGGTGAAGGTGATGCGCGGCGGCGAGCTGACGCCGCGCACGAGCTTCGGCGGCGGCCAGGCGCTCGCCGAGCTGCAGGGCACGTAGCCGGGAAACCGACGCGGGTCCTGTCAGAACGGTCGGGGCCTGCTCCGATTCTTCCCGGGCATCTGGTCAATTGATTTGGCCATCTCGTTTTCTGGAGTCAGTACCGGTACCCGAAGAATCGGATCAAACCCCGACCATTCCGCCACCCGCGATCGTTCGCCCGTAATATCGCGTGGGCGGGTGGCAGACCGCTTGGGATATGATTCCGGATTTTCCGGTACTGGTACTGACTCAAGAAAACGAGTTGTCCTAATCAATTGACCATGTGGGCCGGGAAAATCCGGGAAAGATCACAAGCGGTCTGACAGGACCCGCCCACGTGGATCCTGTTAGGGAGAGGAAAAGAAATGCCATTGTCCGACATCGAAATCGCCCAGCAGGCGAAGATGCTGCGCGTCGTGAAGATCGCCGAGAAGCTCGGCATACCCGAAGAGCATCTCGTGCCCTACGGCCACTACAAGGCCAAGGTCGCGCTCGAATACGTCGACAGCCTGAAGGGCCGCAAGGACGGGAAGCTCATCCTGGTGACCGCCATCACGCCGACCCCGGCGGGCGAGGGCAAAACCACCACGACCGTCGGGCTGGGCGACGCGCTCAACCGGATCGGCAAGAAGGCCATTCTCTGCCTGAGAGAACCCAGCCTCGGACCGGTGTTCGGAATGAAAGGCGGCGCGGCGGGCGGCGGCTATGCGCAGGTGGTGCCGATGGAGGATATCAACCTCCACTTCACCGGTGACTTCAGCGCCATCGGCCTCGCCAACAACCTGCTCGCGGCGGCGATCGACAACCACATCCACCACGGCAACGAGCTGGGGATCGACGTGCGGCGCATCGCGTGGAAGCGCGTGGTCGACATGAACGACCGGGCGTTGCGCGAGATCGTGGTTTCGCTCGGCGGGCCGGGCAACGGCTACCCGCGCCAGGACGGTTTCGATATCGTGGTGGCATCCGAGATCATGGCGATCTTCTGCCTGGCCACATCGCTCAAGGACCTGAAGAACCGGCTGGGCAATATTGTCGTCGGCTATACCCGCGACCAGAAACCGGTGCGCGCCAAGGACCTCAAGGTGCATGGCGCGATGACGGTGCTGCTGAAGGATGCGCTGGCGCCGAACCTGGTGCAGACCCTGGAGAACAACCCGGCGTTCATCCACGGCGGGCCGTTCGCCAACATCGCGCACGGCTGCAACTCCGTCATTGCCACCCAGACCGCGCTCAAGCTCGCGGATTACGTCGTGACGGAAGCCGGCTTCGGCGCCGACCTCGGCGCGGAGAAGTTCATCGACATCAAGTGCCGCAAGTCGGGACTGAGACCGGACGCGGTGGTGATCGTGGCGACCGTGCGTGCGCTCAAATATCACGGCGGCGTCGATCTCAAGGAAGTCAACAAGGAGAACCTGCCGGCGCTGGAGAAGGGCATCACCAACCTCGAGCGCCACGTCAACAATGTGCGCAACCACTACGGGCTGCCGTGCGTGGTCTCGATCAACCGCTTCAATTTCGACACTCCCGCGGAAATCGAGCTGCTCAAGAAGAAGATGGCGCATCACGAAGCGCCGGTGATCCTGGCGACGCACTGGGCGGACGGCGGCAAGGGGGCGGAACAGGTCGCGCGCACCGTGGTCGACTTGATCGAGAAGGTACCGTCGGATTTCAAGTTCGTCTACGAGGACTCGCTGCCGCTGTGGGACAAGATCAAGACCATCGCCACCAAGATCTACGGCGCGAGCGAAGTCACCGCGGACGCCAAGGTGCGCGGCCAGATCAGGAAGCTGCAGGATGACGGCTATGGCCACTACCCGGTTTGCGTGGCGAAGACCCAGTACTCGTTTTCGACCGATCCGCAATTGCGGGCGGCGCCTTCGGGCCACGTGATCAACATCCGGGAAGTGCGCCTCGCCGCGGGCGCCGAGTTCGTCGTCATGGTGTGTGGCGACGTCATGACCATGCCGGGGCTGCCCAAGGTGCCCTCGGCGGAGAAGATCGATCTCACCGACGAGGGCAAGGTCGTCGGGCTGTTCTGATCCGGTATAATCCGCCGCTCCGAAACGGCTCCGCCCGGCTCACCGACGCCCGACCAACAGGGGAAACCGCAGGTAATGGAATTCCTGAACGAGGTACAGACCGCCGCCTTCTGGACCGGGTTGCTGGCCATCATCTGGGTCAACGTCATCCTGTCGGGGGACAACGCGGTGGTGATCGCGCTCGCGGCACGCTCGCTGCCCGTGCGCCAGCAAAAGCAGGCGGTAATCTGGGGCGCTGGCGCGGCGGTGGTGCTGCGGATCATTCTCACCATTGTCGCGGTGGAATTGCTGAGGCTGCCCTGGCTCAGGTTGATCGGTGGAATTCTGCTGTTCTGGATCGCGATAAAGCTGATGGTGCCAGAGGAAGGCGGCGACGACGGCGTCGGATCCAGTGACAACCTCTGGGCCGCGATCAAGACGATACTGATAGCCGACCTGGTGATGAGCCTGGACAACGTTATCGCCGTGGCGGCGGTGGCCAAGGACAGTTTCGTGCTGCTTATTCTCGGCCTTACGATCAGCATCCCGCTGGTGATCTTCGGTGCCACCATGCTGATGAAACTCATGGAGCGCTGGCCGATCATCATCAGCGTCGGGGCGGCGCTTATCGGCTACGTGGCGGGCGAAATGTTGGTGACGGACCCCGTAGTCAAGGACTGGGTGGACGCGAACACCGCCTGGCTGCATTGGGCGGCGCCGGCGGCCGGGGCGATATTCGTCGTGGCGGTGGGCAAATGGCTCGCCGCGCGCGCCGAGGCCGCGCACAAGGAAGTCGTGGACCTCGGCGAGGGCAGCGAGAGCGGCGCGCCGCGCTAACGGTTAAGCGCTCGCCGGCTGCGACGGTTCAGGGGTATCCATGAGTGATCGGGGGCAAACAGATGCTTAAAATCCTGGTGGCGGTGGATGGATCCGCGCCGTCGAGCCGCGCCGTAGACCACTTGATCCGGCAAGCGGGCGTGCTCAAGGACCGGCCGGAAATTCACGTTCTGAACGTGCAGCACCCGCTTCCCTATGGCAGCAGGGTGAGCTCCGTGATCGGTCACGACAAGATCGCGCAGTTCCACCGCGAGGAGGGCATGGCGGCGCTGAAGAGCAGCGATGCAGAAGCTCGATGCCGCCAAGATCAAGTATCACCACCACATCGGCGTAGGCGCGGAAGCCGAGGTCATCAGCCAGTACGCAACAGAAAAAGGCTGCGACTACATCATGATGGGCACCCGCGGCCTGGGCTCGGTGTCGAATCTGGTGGTGGGGTCGGTGGCAACCAAGGTGATTCACCTGTCGCCGGTGCCGGTGCTGCTGGTGAAGTGACCGGGTGGTGCGATATTGCTGCACTGCATCAACCCATGACGCCGGACGCGACCCACCACAGAATTGACTCCGGTCAATGGCAACCGACGGAGATTTTCCGGATCATTATCCGGTCATAATGTGGTGGAAGTTGCGCGTTTCACGTGAACGTTGTTCCGAACGGCTTGTAGATCACACAGAGGAGGATTCACACATGCATACTCAGCGAAACTTGAAAGCGGGCACGATGCTGCTGGTCGCGGCTCTGGCCGGTCCGGCGGCGGCATGGGAGCCCACCAAATCGGTCGAGTTCATCATTCCGGCCGGAACCGGCGGGGGCGCCGACCAGATGGCGCGCTTCACCCAGGGGGTGGTCGCCAAGCACAACCTCATGAAGCAGTCGGTGGTGCCGATCAACAAGTCCGGCGGTGCCGGGGCCGAGGGCTTTCTCGACGTCAAGGCGTCCAAGGGCGACAACCACAAGATCATCATCACGCTGTCCAACCTGTTCACGACCCCGCTCGCAACGGGCGTACCGTTCAACTGGAAGGACCTGACGCCGGTGGCGATGCTCGCGCTCGACAACTTCGTGCTGTGGGTTCCCGCCGACACGTCCTATACAACCCCCGGGCAGTATCTCGATGCCGTCAAGAAGGCCGGTCCCAACAAGTTCAAGATGGGCGGCACCGGCTCCAAGCAGGAGGACCAGATCATCACCGTTGCTATCGAGAAGGCGTCCGGCACCAAGTTCATCTACGTGCCCTTCAAGGGCGGCGGCGAGGTCGCGACCCAGCTCGTCGGCAAGCACATCGATTCGACGGTCAACAATCCGATCGAGGCGGTGGCGCACTGGCGCTCGGGGAAGCTCCGCGCGCTGTGCGTGTTCGACGCGAACCGCATGCCGTACAAGAACAAGGTGACCGCGACCCAGGCATGGAACGACATCCCGACCTGCAAGGAGGCCGGGATCCCGATGGAATACACCATGCTGCGCGGCATCTTCATGCCGTCGGGGGTTGCGCCGGACGTGGTGAGCTTCTACGTCGAGCTGTTCAAGAAGGTGCGCGGGACGGCCGAGTGGACGAAGCTCATGGAGGACGGCGCTTTCAACCAGACCTTCATGGCGGGCAAGGAGTACGTGGACTGGGTCGCCCGCGCGGAAATCCTGCACCGTGAACTGATGAAGGATGCGGGGTTCCTGGCGGTCAAGAAATAACGGCCGGCAAGACGGGTGGCGGGTGCTCCCGCCAACCCGTTCCGGTTTCCACGCGGCCGGGGCGCACGGAAGCGGCCCGGCCGGCAACAGTTTCCAGGGGGACAGAGCCGTCAGATGGCGGATAACCACGGATCGGCGCGGGCGAGCGCGCGCACCGTCGTAGTCGACCTCGTCGTCGCAGTGGTGGTGTTCGCGTTGGGCGCAATCGTGGCCTACGACAGCTACCGTCTCGGCGCGAGCTGGGGCTCCGACGGGCCGGAGGGCGGCTACTTCCCGTTTTACGTCGGCCTGCTGATCTGCATCTGCAGCGCCGTGGTGTTCGTCCAGAGCTTCACCCGGCTGCGGACCGACCGGAAGGTGTTCGTCACCGCCGGGCAGTTCCGGCAGGTGCTGGTGATCCTCCTGCCTTCCGTTCTCTACGTATTCGGCGTGTGGCTGATCGGAATCTATGTCTCGTCGGCGATCTTCATCACGCTGTTCATGCGGATCGCGGGCCACTACAGCTGGCTGCGCAGCACGGCCGTAGGGCTGGGGGTGAGCATCGGCGCGTTCCTGCTGTTCGAGATCTGGTTCAAGATCCCGTTGCCCAAGGGTCCGGTGGAAAGCCTGATCGGATTTTGAGCGGGGCCCGTCGAGGAACAGTCTAGTGGAAGAACTCACCGCGCTGTTTCACGGCTTCTCGGTTGCACTGACGCCGTTCAACATGGGTCTGATGCTGATCGGCATCACGCTCGGCGTCATCATCGGCGTGCTGCCGGGCCTCGGCGGCGCGAACGGCGTCGCGATCCTGCTGCCGCTCACCTTCAGCATGTCGCCGACCTCGGCCATCATCATGCTTTCCTGCATCTACTGGGGCGCGCTGTTCGGCGGCGCAATCACCTCGGTGCTGTTCAACATCCCGGGCGAGCCGTGGTCGGTGGCGACCACCTTCGACGGCTACCCGATGGCGCAGCAGGGCCGCGCCGGGGAGGCGCTGACGGGCGCGTTCACCTCGTCCTTCGTGGGTGCGCTGGTGGCGGTCCTGATGTTCACGTTCCTCGCGCCCCTGGTCGCGAAATTCGCGCTCCAGTTCGGCCCGCCGGAATTCTTCTCGGTCTACTTGCTCACCTTCTGCAGCTTCGTCGGCACCGGCAAGGGCAATCCGTTCAAGATCGTGGTGTCGATGATGCTGGGCTTCGCGATGGCGGCGGTGGGCATCGACATCGTCACCGGGCAGCTGCGGCTGACGTTCGGGTTCACCGAGCTCCTGTCCGGCTTCCACTTCCTGGTGGCGGTCATCGGGCTCTTCGGCATCGGCGAGATCCTGCTGTCCATGGAAGAGGGGCTGTCGTTCTCCGGGCACACGGCGAAGATCAATCCCAAGATCGTGCTCGAGACCTGGGCGAAGCTCCCGCGCTACTGGGCGACCTCGGTGAGGAGCTGCATCATCGGCTGCTGGATGGGCATCATCCCCGGGGGCGCGACCCCCGCCTCCTTCATGAGCTACGGCGTCGCGCGCAAGATGTCCCGCAACGGAGACAAGTTCGGCACCGGCCAGCTCGAGGGGGTGGTCGCGCCGGAGACCGCAGCGCATGCCGCGGGCACCTCCGCCCTGCTGCCGATGATCACGCTCGGCATTCCCGGCTCTCCGACCGCGGCGGTCCTGCTCGGGGGGCTCCTCATCTGGGGCCTGCAGCCGGGGCCGCTGCTGTTCGTCGAGCAGAAGGATTTCGTGTGGGGGCTGATCGCCAGCATGTACCTCGGCAATATCGCGGGCCTGATCGTCGTGCTGACGACGGTGCCGCTGTTCGCCGCCATCCTGCGCGTGCCCTTCCCGATCATCGCGCCGGTCATCGTCGTGATCTGCGCGATCGGCGCCTACACCGTGAAGAACAACATGCTCGACGTGTGGATGATGGTGGTGTTCGGCATCGTCGGCTACGTCTTTCGCAAGCTCGACTATCCGCTCGCGCCGATGGTGCTGGCGCTGGTGCTCGGCGACGCGGCGGAGAGCTCGTTCCGGCAGTCGATGCTGATCTCCCAGGGCGACCTGCGAATCTTCTTCTCGAATGGGCTGGTGGGCGGCCTGACCGGGCTCGCGCTCGTCGCGCTGTTCTGGCCGCTGATCTCGGCGGCAATTGCCCGGCTGCGCACAGGCCTCGCGCCCGGGCGGGGAGGCTAGATTTTCCCGTGGCGCTTGAGGCGAGACAGCGTTTCCGGAGTGAGGTTGAGGCAGGAGGCGAGCTCCTTCTTCGGCAGGCGCTTTGCGAGCGCGGCGTGCTTGCGCAGGAAGCGCTTGACGCGTCCCGGCGCGTCGAGCAGATGCAGCGTGATGGTGTGCGCCATGACCTCGCTCATGAGCTTCATGATCTCGAACTCGAAAACATTTTTCACCCCCGGATGCCGCTCGAGGAACTGCACCCACTGCTGCATGGAGAGCCGCGCGGCGCGCACCTTGGTCACGGCGCGGATCGAGTACGGAATCGGCGTCTTCAGGCGCCACGCGGCGTAGCTCGTGTCGATGTCGCTTTCGGCGGCGAAGCGCAGGATCATCTCCCGGCCCTGCGCGTTGGCGACCACGCGCTTCAGGATTCCTTCGATGATGAAGTACTGGTGGGTCGACCGGTCGCCCTGGTGCTCGAGGAGCTCTCCCTTGGTGTAATCCACGATTTCGAGCAGGGGCTCGAGCTCGCGGAACTGGGCCGGCTCGAGGTGCTTCAGGATCAAGTTTTGCCGGAGTTGCAGGCGTACAATTTTCGCTTCCGGATGGAGCTCGAGGAAAGGCATGAGAGGGCTCGCGGCGGTACGGCGGCAATGCGGTCGCGTTCTGTGGCCAGTATAAACTCAGAAAGTTGACCGGGGTCAAGGCTGCGCCCGCTGCAAGCGCCTATATTTGACGTCCTTTCAGGTAGTTATTGGAAAACCCACGCCAAGGAGAGACTCATGGGTAACGTCGAGAACCCGGTTGCCGCAACCGCGGCGGACCTGCAGCTCGTACGGGAAACGACCGACGGCTTTCACCTGGTCATCGATGCCCTGAAGTTGAACGGCATCGACACGATCTTCGGCCTGCCCGGAATCCCGATCACCGACCTCACCCGCAAGGCACAGGCCGCGGGCATGCGAGTGATCTCGTTCCGCCACGAGCAGAACGCGGGCTACGCGGCGTCCATCGCAGGGTTTATGACTCAGAAGCCTGGCATCTGCCTGACCGTGTCGGCCCCCGGCTTCTTGAACGGCTTGACAGCTCTCGCCAACGCCACCACCAACTGCTTTCCGATGATCCTCATCAGCGGCTCCAGCGAGCGCGAGATCGTCGACCTGCAGCAGGGCGACTACGAGGAGATGGACCAGCTCGCCATCGCCAGGCCGCTCGCCAAAGCCGCCTTTCGCGTGCTGCACGCAGAGGACATCGGCGTGGGCATTGCGCGCGCCATCCGCGCCGCCGTCTCCGGCCGCCCGGGCGGTGTCTACCTCGACCTGCCGGCGAAGCTCTTCCCGCAGACCCTCGACGCGGAAGCCGGCCGGAAATCGCTGATCAAGGTGGTCGATCCGGCGCCGCGGCAGATCCCGGCGCAGGACGCCGTGAAGCGCGCCGTCGAGCTGCTCAGGAGCGCCCGGCGTCCGCTCATCGTTCTCGGCAAGGGCGCGGCCTACGCCCAGGCGGACGCGGACATCCGCGCGCTGATCGAGCGCACCGGCATCCCCTATCTGCCGATGTCCATGGCGAAGGGCCTGCTGCCCGACACGCACGAGCAGTCCGCTTCCGCCGCCCGCTCCTACGTGCTGCCCGAGGCCGACGTGGTGATGTTGATCGGTGCCCGCCTCAACTGGCTGCTCTCGCACGGCAAGGGTAAGACCTGGGGCGGCAAGGAAGCGAAAAGCTGGGGCGGCCAGAGGTTCGTACAGGTCGACATCTCGCCGCAGGAGGCAGACAGCAACGTCCGCATCGACGCCCCGGTGGTCGGCGACATCGGCTCCTGCGTCTCGGCGCTGCTGGCGGGCATCGGTGCGAGCTGGCCCAAGCCGCCGGCCGAGTGGCTTTCCGCCATCGCCGAGCGCAAGAGCAAGAACGTCGCCAAGATGGCCGAGACGCTGGCCAAGAACCCGGCGCCGATGAATTTCCACAGCGCGCTCAACGTGGTGCGCGACATCGTCAAGGCGAACCCGGACGCGATACTTGTCAACGAGGGCGCCAACGCCCTCGACTTCACCCGGAGCATCGTCGACATGTACAAGCCGCGCAAGCGCCTGGACGTCGGCACCTGGGGCGTGATGGGCGTCGGCATGGGCTTTTCCGTCGCGGCCGCCGCGGTGAGCGGCCAGCCGGTGATCGCGGTCGAAGGTGACAGCGCGTTCGGCTTCTCCGGCATGGAAGTCGAGACCATCTGCCGCTACAACCTGCCGGTCTGCGTCGTGATCCTGAACAACAACGGCGTCTACCGCGGCGACGAAAAGAATCCGACGGGCAGCCGCGATCCTGCGCCCCTCGTGTTCGTCAAGGACGCGCGCTATGAGAAGCTGATGGAGGCCTTTGGCGGCGTGGGCGTGCATGCCACGACCCCGGCCGAGTTGCGCAAGGCGATGGAAGAAGCCATCCGCTCGCGCCGGCCCACGCTCATCAATGCAGTCATCGACGAGGCTGCCGGCACCGAAAGCGGTCGCATTACGAGCTTGAACCCGAGCGCGAAGAAGAAATAGCGCTTGGAGTGGACGCGACAGGCGCGCCACTCAAGCAATCGCGAGAACGAGCGGACTATTGCCGCTCATCTCGCGACGGGAAACGACAACGAGTGAGGACGCAATGGAAGCATTGAAGGGTGTGAGAATTCTCGACATGTCGCACGTGCAGGCGGGGCCGACCTGCTCGCAGCTGCTCGCCTGGATGGGCGCCGACGTCATCAAGTTCGAGAATCCGGCCGGCGACGCGACGCGCGGGCAGCTGCGCGACGTGCCGAACGCCGACAGCCTGTACTTCACCATGTTGAACTGCAACAAGCGCTCGATCACGGTCAACATGAAGACCTCCGAGGGCAAGCAGGTGTTTGTCGACATGCTGAAGAAGTGCGACATCATCATGGAAAACTTCGGACCCGGGGTGCTCGACCGCTTCGGCTTCAGCTGGGAGAAGATCCACGAGCTCAACCCGCGGATCGTGATGGGCTCGATCAAGGGTTTCGGCTCGAGCGGACCCTACGCCGATTTCAAGGCCTACGAGAACGTGGCCCAGGCGATGGGCGGCGCCATGAGCACCACCGGCGTTCCCGAGGGACCGCCGTTTGTCACCGGTGCCCAGATCGGGGACACGGGCACCGGGCTGCACCTTGCTATTGGGCTGCTCGCCGCACTGCGCCAGCGCGATCGCACGGGCAAGGGCCAGTACGTGGAAGTGGCGATGATGGACGGGGTGATGAACCTGTGCCGGGTGAAGTTCCGCGATCACCAGCGCCTCACGCGTCAGGCGCTGACCGAATATTCCGTGCCTACGCACCAGGGCATGGGCGCCGTTCCGCGCGCCGGCAACGACTCCGGCGGCGGGCAGCTTGGCAATGCAATCCGCTGCAAACCGGGCGGCCCGAACGATTTCCTCTACATCGTGGTGCAGGAAGCGGTGTGGGAGCCGATTGCCAAGCGCATCGGCCCGGATCTCGGCATGCCGGATCTCGCCAGCGATCCCAAGTTCGCCAAGATCGCCGACCGGCGCAAGAACCAGGCGGCCATGTGGGAGCTGATCGGAGAATTCGCTCTGAAGCACACCAAGCGCGAGCTGATGGCGATCCTCAATCCGCTCGAAGTGCCCTGCGGGCCGATCATGAGCACCGAGGACCTCGCCGACGACGAGCACGTGCGCGGGCGCGACATGTGGGTCGAGCTCGACCACCCGCAGCGCGGCAAGTGGTGGAACGTCGGCATGCCGATCAAGCTGTCCGCATCGCCGGCGGTGATCAAGCGCTCGCCCACGCTGGGCGAGCATACCGAGGAGGTCCTCCGGGAGGTCCTCGGCTACAGCGAGGAAAAGGTCGCGCAGCTGAAGGGCGCTGGGGCGTTCTCGACGCCACCCAAGAAAGCCGCCTGAACGGAGCGGGTGCGCGCCCGCTCAGGTCGCGGCGCGTTGGAACGAGCGTGGCCCGCCGTTCAACGCGCCGCATTCATTAGCAGGGAGGCAATGTCATGCGAATCGCAATCATCGGACAGCAGGATTTCGGGAAAGCGGTCCTGGAAGCGTTCCTTGCCCGCAAGGACGAAGTCGCCGGCGTTTTCTGCGCGCCGGAGAAGCCCGGCGCCAAGGCGGATCCGGTCCGGGCCGCCGCGCAGGAGCGGGGGCTCAAGGTATTCCAGTTCAAGTCGCTGCGCGAGCCGCAGGCGCACGAGGCGCTCACCGGCCTGAAGGTCGATCTCGGCATCATGGCCTACGTGCTGCAATTCGCGCCGGACAGCCTGGTCAGGATTCCGCGCCTGGGCACCATCCAGTACCACCCGTCGTTGCTGCCCAAGTATCGCGGCCCGTCCTCGATCAACTGGCCGATCATCCGCGGCGACGCCCGCACGGGTCTCACCATCTTCCGTCCCACCGAGGGACTGGACGAGGGCCCCATCGTGCTGCAGAAGGAATGCGACATCGGCCCGGACGAGACCATCGGCGACGTCTATTTCAACAAGCTCTTCCCCATGGGGGTCGCGGCCATTCTGGAGGCGGCGGACCTGGTCTTCTC
Source organism: uncultured beta proteobacterium (assembly GCA_963699525.1). Classification (GTDB taxonomy): domain Bacteria; phylum Pseudomonadota; class Gammaproteobacteria; order Burkholderiales; family SG8-41; genus SG8-41. The sequence goes on from CAVOUI010000012.1 coordinate 276,880, forward strand.
CGGCAAGCACCGGGAGATCGCGCAGGACGAATCGCGGGCGAGCTACGAAGGCTGGTGCCGGGACGCCGAAGCGCGCATCCACTGGGCGCACCACGTCGACTTCATCTACAACCTCATCCGCGGCTGCAACCCGGCGCCGGGCGCGTGGACGACACTCAACGGCAGGAAGCTGCAGATCTTCGATGCGCGCAAGCACCTGTTCCGCCGGTATGCCGATGTCAAGGGGAAGACGGGCGAAGTGTCCGACGTCACCGAGGCGAGCTTCAAGGTCACCGCGCAGGGCGGCATGATCGAGGTGCTGCGCGCGCGGGGTGAAGAAGGGAAGAAGGTCTCCGGCGGCGAGTTCGCCCGTGCCGCGGGAGTCACCGCCGGAACCGTGCTCGGCACCTAGCCGCGCTTGCCCTTGTCCATCGGGCCGGCGCGATACGGGCCGGCCTCTCCCCCGGTTTCCCCCGCGTTCTCTCGACGTGGCGCCGCCCGCGCGCCACAAAAATCCGCTCGCGTTCCGCGAATATCGTAAAATACATCAGTACGTTGCGATAACCCGTTAGATAACAATAAGAAGATTCTGGGATAGGGATGAGAAGACTCGATCCGGAACCTGAAGCGCAGGCCCTGCAAACTGGGCGTGCCAGTGCTTCCAATTGCGCCAATGGCGGGCTCCACAAGCTGAACGAGCGATGATCAATCTCGGCTCAGTGCTGGAAGCCGTCACCGCCACCCATCCCGGGATGGTGAGATCGCACAACGAGGACAGCCTGGCGGCCGACGCGGAGATCGGGCTGGCGGTGCTCGCCGACGGGATGGGAGGCTATAACGCCGGGGAGGTCGCGAGTGGCATCGCGGTCGAGCTGATCCGGACCGAGATGAAGAAGGCGCTCGCGGGGAAGACACCCGAGGAGCTCGACGGCCAGGACGCCGAGCAGCTGATCGAGAAGCACGCGACCCGCGCCAACGCCGCGATCTACCACGCCTCCCAGACCCAGCCGCAGTATTCCGGCATGGGCACGACGCTCGTCGTGGCGCTGTGGCATGACAACCAGATCTCGGTCGGGCATATCGGCGACTCGCGTCTCTACCGTCTGCGCGACGGTGCCCTCGAGCAGATCACGCGCGACCATTCTTTGTTGCAGGAACAGATCGATAGCGGCATGATTACCCGGGAGCAGGCGCGGCATTCCCAGAACAAGAACCTGGTGACCCGCGCGGTGGGCATCGACCCGGAAGTGGAGACCGAGGTCCATACTTATTCGGTCGAGCCGGGTGATATCTACCTGCTGTGCTCCGACGGGCTGTCCGACATGGTGAGCGACGAGGACGTCCAGCTGACCCTGACCTCGCTTTCCGCCAACCTGCCGCTCGCGGCGGAGCAATTGGTCCAGCTCGCAAACGACTGCGGGGGGCGCGACAACATTTCGGTGATACTGGTGCGGGTCGCGAAGCTCTACCCGGCGCGCACCGGTCTTCTGGACAGGGTGAAGGCTTGGTTCAAATGAGAGGCGGGGTACCACCATGGCGAAGTTGATTCTCAGTCTGGAGGGATCGGTGATCCGGGAGATTCCTCTCGACAAGGAGCGCATCACGATCGGGCGCAGGCCGCAGAACGACATCCAGATCGAGAACCTGGCGGTGAGCGGCGAGCACGCCTGCATCGTCACCATCCTCAACGACTCCTTTCTCGAGGACCTGGGGAGCACCAACGGGACGCTCGTCAACGGCAACCCGATCAAGAAGCACATCCTGCAGAACAACGACGTGATCGAGATCGGCAAGTACAAGATAAAGTACGTGGTCGAGGTGGCCGCTGCCGGTCATGCCACGCAGGACGATTTCGAGCGGACGATGGTGATGAAGTCCCAGCCGGGGCGGCCGGCCGTGGCCAGGCCCGCGGCATCCCCGACCCAGCCGCCGACGACCGGGCCCCGCCCCGCAACGGGCCCGCTGACCTCTCCGCCGCTCGGGGCAAGGCCGACGGCCCCCGCGGCACCCGCACCGAAGCCCGCGGTGGCCGATGCCCAGCCGCTTGCCGCGCTGCAGCTCCTCACCGGGCCGAATGCGGGCAGGGAAATCGAGCTCGTCAAGAACCTCACGACCCTGGGCAAGCCGGGCCTGCAGGTCGCCGTGATTACGCGGCGCCCGCAGGGCTATTTCATCACCCATGTCGAGGGCGCCAGCTTTCCGGTTCTGAATGGCAAGGCGATCGATGCGCAGGCGCGTCAGCTGAACGATCACGACGTCATCGAGCTGGCCGGCGTCAAGATGGAGTTCTTCCTCAAGAGGTAGACCGGACCGCCGTCGGGATCGCGCGCGCTTTCGCGGAAATCGGGCACTGAGGCGGAAGCGGAGTGCTGGCGGCAATACGAAAGCACCTGGCGCGGTTCATCATCGGCCTCGTCGTCGTGGTGGTATTCCTCGCGCACGCGGTCGGGCTGTGGCCGCTGCCGCTGCTGTCAAACCTCGAGGCGATCGTCTACGACACCCGGCTGCGGCTCACCATGCCGGGCACCGTTGACCCGCGCATCGTCATACTGGACATCGACGAGAAGAGCCTGCAGGAGCGGGAGCAGGGGGGCGAAGGCCGCTGGCCGTGGCCGCGCGACCGCCTCGCGCTGCTGCTCGACAAGCTGTTCGACCGGCACGAGGTGGCGATCGTCGGCTTCGACGTGGTGTTCGCCGAGCGCGACGAGTCCTCCGGCATCCGGGTGCTCGATCGTGTCGGCGAGAAAGAACTGCGGGACGTGCCGCAATACCAAGCCGTACTCAGGCAGCTCCGGCCGGAGCTCGAGTACGACGGCATCCTCGCGCGCAAGATGAGGGGGCGGCCGGTCGTGCTCGGCTACTCGTTTTCGAGCGACGATCCGGCGCGGGCGCCCAGGAAAGGCCTGCTGCCGCCGCCGGTTTTCACGCGGGACGCGTTTGCCGCCGATCCGGTTCGCGCGACGACGTGGTCCGGCTACACGTCGAACCTCGAGATCTTGCAGCAGTCCGCGGCCGGTGCCGGCCACTTCAATCCCTGGACGGATGATGACGGGATCGTGCGCCGGGTGCCGATGCTGGCCGAGTACGGCGGCGCGTACTACGAGCCGCTGTCGCTGGCAATGGTGCGCGTGCTGCTCGGCTCGCCGCCGCTGAAGCCGGTGCGCCCCGACCCGGCATATTCCTCGGAGAACTACCAGGCACTCGAGTGGCTCGAAGTCGGGCCGCTGCGCATCCCGCTGGACGCCACCGCGAGCGCGCTCGTGCCCTACCGCGGGCGCCAGGGCAGCTTCCGGTACATTTCCGTCGTCGACGTGATGAACGACCGCGCGGCGTCGGCGGACCTGAAGGGCAAGATCGTGCTGGTCGGCACGACGGCCCCGGGTCTGCTCGACCTGAGGGCGACCCCGGTCGACCCGGTCTATCCGGGGGTCGAGGTGCATGCCAACATGATCTCGGGCATGCTCGACGGCAGCATCAAGCAGCGGCCGCCGTACGTGGTGGGAGCGGAATTTGTTCTGCTGCTCGCGGCGGGATTGGCGATGGCACTGCTGCTGCCGCTGCTGAATCCCCTCGCGTCCACGCTCACGACGGTGGCGGTGCTGGCGGCGGTGCTGGCGACCAACGTCCTGGTCTACCAGCGCGCCGATCTGGTGCTGCCGCTCGCCTCCGGGCTCGTCCTGATCCTGGTGCTGTTCACGCTCAACATGGCCTACGGCTTCTTCGTCGAGGCGCGTGGCATGCGCCAGATCACGGGCCTGTTCGGGCAGTACGTCCCGCCCGAGCTGGTGGACGAAATGGCGCGCAACCCGGAGCGGTTCAACATGGCGCCGCGCGAGCAGGAACTGACGGTGTTGTTTTCCGATGTGCGCGGATTTACCACCATCTCCGAAAGCCTGACGCCCCAGGATCTCTCGGCCTACGTCAACGAATACCTCACCCGCATGAGCCTGGTGATCCGCGAGCGGCACCGCGGCACGCTGGACAAGTACATCGGCGACGCGATCATGGCGTTCTGGGGCGCACCGGTTGCCGATCCGCAGCACGCGCGCAATGCGGTGCTGGCGGCGCTGGACATGCAGAGCGAGGCGAGGGCGCTCAACGAGACATTCAAGGCCAAGAACTGGCCCACGTTCAGAATCGGCATCGGCGTGAACTCGGGAATCATGCGGGTCGGCGACATGGGGTCGAAGATCCGCAAGGCCTACACCGTGATGGGCGATGCGGTGAACATCGCGTCGCGGCTCGAGGGCGTCACAAAACAGTACGGGGCTGATATTATGATCGGCGAGGGCACGCGCCGGCTGCTAACCGGCTTCGTCCTGCGCGAGATCGACCGGGTGCGCGTGAAGGGCAAGGACGAGCCGGTTGCGATCTACCAGCCGCTCGGCCTGGAAGGGCAGGTGGACCCATCCAGGCTGGATGAAGTAGACTTGTGGAATCAGGCCCTTAGACTCTATCGCCAACAGGATTGGGACCGCGCCGAACTGCAGCTGCTCAATTTGCGCAAGATCGCGCCGGACAGCGACGTCTATGCGTTGTTCATCGAGCGCATCGCGCATCTTCGCGCCCATCCGCCTGCGGCGGACTGGGATGGTGCCTGGACCTTTGAAACCAAGTAACCGTGCCCTGCAGGGCGCCCGATCGGGCGCTTCCGCCGTCTGCCGGGCGCTATGCGCATCTCCGTCCGCGGTGCTGCGAAATGCGACGTTGCGAAAGCCGCAACTCACTGGGCGCCCCGAACGGTGGGAGAGCCTCAAATGATGAATAGTGCCGCTGTACTGGCACGATTCTCGCTGTATCTTCGAGGTTCCGCTCGGGGGGCCGGAGCAACGGCAATCCGGCGTTCCGCGGGGTGGAGCTTGAATCGGGAAGTCGCTGCGGACGAGTCAATCTCGAGCGTATGGGGGGCCGTATGAGCACCGTACTCCAGAGCAAGCCGGCGAGCCACGACAGCCTAACGGACAAGCTGAATTTCCAGCAGAAGCTGCAGGCCGTCACCAACAAGATCCATGCGACGAAGAACATCGACGAGATCATCCTCGAGCTGTCGCAGGAGCTGTGCAGTCTCTTCCACGCCGACCGGCTGACGATCTACCTCGCGAGCGAGGACCGGGGCTCGATCGTCTCCAAGGTCAAGACCGGCCTCAATTCCTTCAAGGACATCAAGCTGCCGGTGAACGAGCAGTCGATCGCGGGCTTCGTCGCCAGCAACAAGCGCGTGGTCAACATCCGCGACGTCTACGACGACGTGGAGCTGAAAGTCCTACAGCCCGCAGCTGAATTTCCTCAAGGCGGTCGACGCCAAGACGGGCTACCGGACCAAGCAGATGCTGGTCGCTCCGGTGACCGAGGGCAAGGGCAAGGAGCTGATCGGCGTGGTGCAGATCATCAACCACAAGGGCGGCCCGACCTTCCCGCCGGCGATGGAGGAAGGCGTGGTGCAGCTATGCGAAACGCTGGCGATCGCGTTCCGCCAGCGCCAGGGCTCGATGATGCAGGTGCGCACCAAGTACGACGGGCTCGTCACCAACGCGGTGATCTCGGGGGAAGAGCTCGAGCTCGCGCAGCGCTCGGCGCGGAGGAAGAACCTCGACATGGAGACGGTGCTGATCGAGGAGTTCAAGGTCAAGCTTCCCGCGCTGGGCGAGGCGCTCGCGGCCTATTTCGGCGTGCCCTACGAGCCGTACAAGGGGGACCGCATCAAGTCGCCGGACCTCATCAAGAACATGAGCCGCGACTTCTGCAAGACCAATCACTGGGCCCCGGTCGAGGACAGCAAGGACGGTATCGTCATCGTGGCCACGGATCCCGAGCGGATCAAGGCTTCGAAGATGGTCAACAACATCTACCCCAAGAGCAAGATCGTCTACAAGGTCACGACGAACCGGGAATTCGACCAGACGCTCGACCAGCTCTTCGGCGGCGGCGGGTTCGGGGGCGACCCCGGGGACATCGGCGACATACTCGGCACGCTCGACGACGAGGATGGCGCACCGGTCGAAGGCGCGGAGGACGTGGCGTCGGCCGCCGCCGACAACGAGGTGGTGAAGCTCGTCAACAAGGTGATCATCGACGCCTACCAGCAGGGCGCCTCGGATATCCATATCGAACCCTACCCGGGGAAGTCCAAGACCGATATCCGCTTCCGCAAGGACGGCGAGCTCATGACTTACATCTCGGTGCCGGGCAGCTACCGTAACGCGATCGCCGCGCGCCTGAAGATCATGTGCGACCTGGACATCTCCGAGCGCAGGAAGCCCCAGGACGGCAAGATCAAGTTCAAGAAGTTCGGCCCGCTCGACATCGAGCTGCGCGTCGCCACCATCCCGACGCAGGGCGGCGTGGAAGACATCGTGATGCGGATTCTCTCGGCCGGCGAGCCGATGCCGCTCGACAAGATGGGCTTCTCCAAGCGCAACCTGCGGCTGTGCAAGCAGGAAATCGACAAGCCCTATGGCCTGTTCTTCGTGTGCGGGCCGACCGGCTCGGGCAAGACCACGACGCTGCATTCGGTGCTGGGCTACCTCAACACGCCGGAGATGAAGATCTGGACGGCCGAGGACCCGGTCGAAATCACGCAGAAGGGCCTGCGGCAGGTGCAGATGAACCCCAAGGCGGGTTTGACCTTCGCCATCGCCATGCGGGCGTTCCTGCGCGCCGATCCGGACGTGATCATGGTGGGGGAAATGCGCGACAAGGAGACGGTCTCGACCGGCATCGAGGCCTCGCTCACGGGCCACCTGGTGTTCGCGACCCTGCACACGAACAGCGCGCCGGAGTCGATCGTGCGGCTGCTCGACATGGGGATGGACCCGTTCAACTTCGCCGATGCGCTGCTCGGAGTGCTCGCGCAGCGCCTCGCCCGGCGGCTCTGCAAGTGCAAGGAACCGCACGTCGCGACCAATGAGGAAATCCACGCGCTGCTGGAGGAGTACACGCTCGAGCTGCAGAACACGGGGACATGGAAGAAGGACCCCAAGGCAGCGCGCGCGAAGGTGTATGAAGAATGGGTGAAGGAATTCGGCAACGACCGGGGCGAGCTCATCCTCCACACCGCCAAGGGCTGCGACGTCTGCAACAACACCGGCTACAAGGGCCGGTTGGGCCTGCACGAGCTGCTGATCGGCACCGACCGCATCAAGAAGCACATCCAGGAGCACTCGCGGGTGTCGGACATGCTCGTGACCGCACTCGAGGACGGCATGCGCACCCTCAAGCAGGACGGCATCGAGAAGGTGCTGCAGGGGATCACGGACATCCAGCAGGTGCGGGCGGTGTGCATCAAGTAGCGCACGGGATGATCGAGGAAGCCGGCCGCGCCCGGGGCGCGGACGATCTGCTCAAGCGCCTCGAGGAGCTCAGCCACATCGGCATTGCCCTCTCGCAGGAGAGGGACATCAACAAGCTGCTCGAGCGCATCCTCATCGCGGCGAAGGACATCACGCACGCCGACGGCGGCACGCTCTACCGGATGACGGAGGAACAGACCCTCAAGTTCGAGATCTTCCGCAACGACACGCTCGGCATCGCGATGGGGGGCACCACCGGGGTCGAGATCCCCTTCTACCCCATTAACCTCTTCGACAAGGACGGCAAGCCGGTCCAGTCCATGGTGGCTGCCTACGCGGTGCACCAGGACCGGTCCGTCAACATCGCCGACGCCTACACCGAGGCCGGCTTCGACTTCACCGGCACCCAGAATTTCGACAAGAAGACCGGCTATCGCTCGAAGTCGTTCCTGACCATGCCGATGAAGAACCACGAGGGACTGATCATCGGTGTGCTGCAGCTGATCAACGCCAAGGACCCGGGCACCGGCGAGGTGGTGGCGTTTTCCGATACCGACCAGCACCTGGCCGAGTCGCTCGCCTCTCAGGCTGCGATCGCGCTCACCAACCGCCTGCTGATCAACCACCTGGAGAACCTGTTCGAGTCGTTCATCACCCTCATCAACGCCGCGATCGACGACAAGTCGCCCTATACCGGGGGGCACTGCCAGCGCGTGCCGATGCTCACCATGATGCTTGCGGAGGCGGTGGACCGGTGCAAGGTCGGGCCCCTCCGGGAATTCACGATGACGGAGCGCGACCGCTACGAGCTCAAGATCGCGGGATTGCTGCACGACTGCGGCAAGGTCACGACGCCGGTGCACGTCGTGGACAAGGCGACCAAGCTCCAGACCATCTTCGACCGCGTCGCCCTCATCGACACGCGCTTCGAGGTGGTGAAGCGCGATGCGGAAATCGCGCTGCTCAAGGGCCGTCTGGAGAAACTTGCGCCCGGGCGCCGGGACGTGGTCGGCGACGCGCAGCTCGGCGCGGGCCTCCGCGAGATCGAGAGCGACCGCGATTTCCTGCGCCACGCCAACATCGGCAGCGAAGCGATGAAGGACGAGGACATCGCGCGGGTGAAAGCGATCGCCAAGCGCTACCGCTGGCGCAACGGCGAGGGCGAGCACGCCGATTTCCTGAGCGAGGAGGAGGTGCGGAACCTCACGATCCGCTCCGGCACCCTCACCGCGGAAGAGCGCCAGATCATCAACCACCACATCGAGGTCACCATCCAGATGCTGGAGTCGCTGCCGTGGCCGCGGCACCTGAAGAATGTGCCCGAGTACGCCGGCGGCCACCATGAGCGCATGGACGGCAAGGGCTACCCGCGGGGGCTGAAGCGCGAGCAAATGTCGGTGCAGGCGCGCTGCATGGGGATTGCCGACATCTTCGAGGCGCTGACCGCCAAGGACCGTCCGTACAAGAAGGGCAAGACGCTGACCGAGTCGCTCGCCATCCTCGGCAAGTTCAAGCTGAACGGCCACATCGACCCCGACCTCTTCGACATCTTCATGTGGGAAAAGGTGTACGAGAAATACGCGCGCGAGTTTCTCGACCCGGACCAGATCGACGAGGTCGACGTCGCCCAGATTCCCGGCTATGTTCCTCCGCCGGCGGCGTAGGCCGCGGCGGCCGTTGCCGGCTGCTTCCGGCGTGATCCAGGTTCGCTGAGACGCGTTCATGGGAATCTTCGACTGGTTCAGCACGCGGGAGGTCGACGAGCTCGCGGCCGCAATCGCCGCTGAACTTGTCAAACGCGTCCCCCCGGCGGCGCTCGAATCCCGCACGCGGAAGGCGGCAGAGCGACTGAGAAACACACACGACGCGATCTTTGCCCGCGCCGGAAAGTTCGCACGCACGCATCCGCTCAACGTCTACAAGCGGGCGCGGCTCGGCAACCAGTTCCGGTGGGCCCTTGCGGAGGCGGGCTATCCGCCTGAGTTCGTCGATTCCTGGACCTACGAGCTCGCCATCCTGATCACGCTCGACAAAGCGCCGCGCGGTTGATGGAGGTACGCAGACTCCTGAACCGGCTTCTGGGCACGGGTGAAGCGCCTGCCGCGCCGCGTTCCCCGTCCGATGCCGCACCCCGTGAAGCCGCGGACCGGTTGATCGCCGAGGGCAATCGTGCCGAGGACGCCGGCAATGTAAGGGAGGCCTGCGAGCGCTACCGCGAAGCGGTGCGGGCGGCGCCGGACTATGCCCGGGCGCATTTGAATCTTGGCATCGGGCTCGAGGCGGCCGGCGCGGCCGAGGCGGCGATTGCCTCCTACCGGGCGGCGCTCGCGATCGACCCGGCGGAACCCTTCGCAGCCTACAACCTCGGCAAGCTCCTCTACACGCGCGGCGTCCCGGAGGAATCGGAGCGGATGCTGCGGCAGGCGCTGCAGAACCGCCCCGGGTTCCCGGAAGCGCAGGTGGTGCTCTCGCGCGTGCTGGAGTCGCAGGGAAATCTCGGCGCGGCGGCGGCGGCACTGGAGGCCGCGATGCGGCTCAGGCCGGATGACTTCGGCGCGCTGTACCTCTACGCGGGCGTGCTGCTCAAGCAGGGGCGGCTCGACGAAGCGCAGGGCGCGCTGAAGCGCGCCCTTGCGATCGATCCGGAAAATGCCGACGCCAATCTTGCCTTGGGGACGTTGCTGCTCGCGCGCGGCAGACCGGGGGAGGCCGAAGCGCCCTTGCGCGCGGTCCTGAAGCGCGATCCCGATTCCGTGGACGCGCACGCGCGATTGTCCGAAGTGCACGAGGCGCGTGGCGACCTTGCCGCCGCCGCGGCGGAGCTGGAAGCGGTGCTTGCGCAGCGCCCGGGCTGGGCGGACGCGCTCTACAACTACGGCAGCGTCCTGAAGAGGCTCATGAGGGTCGCCGAAGCGGAGGCTGCGTTTCGCGGCGCGCTCGCTTCGGAGCCGGGACACGCGCGCGCCTGCCGCATGCTGGGCAGCGTTCTGCTTGGGCAGTGCCGCACGGACGAGGCGCTTGCGCTCTATCGCGCGGCACGCGAGCGGCTCCCCGGCGATCTCGACCTCGAGTCGGCCGAGCTCTTCGCGCTCAACAGCTCCGGGAGCATCGCGGACGATGCGCTCTTCGCAAGGCACGCGGCGTTCGGGGCCCGCATCGAGCAGGCCTATCCTCCGCGATTCGAGCCGTACCGCAACGCGCGTGACCCGGAGCGGCGCCTGCGCGTGGGCTACGTATCGGGGGATTTCTGCTATCACGTCGTCACGCTGTTCACGCTCCCCGTGGTCGAGCGGCACGACCGCTCTGCCTTCGAGGTCTATTGCTACTCGACGGGCGGCCGGGCGGACGGCTACACGCGGGAGCTCACGGCGCGCGCTGACCACTGGCGGGACGTTTCCGCGCTCCCGGCATCCGGAGTGGCCGACGCAATCAACCGCGATCGCATCGACATCCTGGTCGATCTGGGCGGGCACTCGGGCATTCCACAACTCGCGGTGTTCGCGGAGCAGCCGGCGCCGGTCCAGGCCACCTGGCTCGGCTACCTCAACACCACGGGGATGTCGCGCATCCGCTATCGGATAACCGACCGCCACGCCGATCCCACGGGCCTCACGGACCGCTACCACACCGAGACCCTCATCCGGCTGCCGCACAGCCAGTGGTGTTACCGCCCCTTCGTGTCAGTCGCGTGCGCGGAGGTGCCCCCGCTCACGCGTAACGGTCACGTGACGTTCGGCTCCTTCAACCAGGCGCTCAAGATCTCCCCCGAGACACGCCGCCTCTGGTCCGGGATTCTCCAGCGCCTGCCCGGTTCCCGCATGGTGATCTTCGGCATTGCGGAAGGGCGGGCCCGGGATGAGCTGGTTACGGATCTCGTGGGGGCGGGAGGCGAGCGTGGCAGGATCACGGTCCTTCCGTACGTCTCCCTGCAGGACTATTTCAACGGGTTCAACTCCGTGGACATTGCGCTGGACGCGACGCCCTACAGCGGCGGCACCACCAGCCTCGATGCATTGTGGATGGGGGTCCCGGTCGTGACCGCGCCCGGAACCCGGCCGTCGTCGCGCAGCACCGCGAGCATCCTGACGACCGCAGGACTTGCGGAGTGGATCGCCACGGGTCCCGAGGACTACGTGCGGCTGGCGGTCGAATTTGCCGGCGCTGATGGGATCCTGGCTGGACTGCGCAAGACGCTGCGCGATCGCTTGCGTGCCTCGCCGCTCATGGACGAGAAGCGCTTCGTGCGCGACCTGGAAAACGCGTACCGGCAGATGTGGCGCGCGTGGTGCAATACCGGTTGACGTTTTTTGTCACTTATTGACTGCTCTGGTTTGCCGGTTGAATGGAAGGCTGCCAGATCCGCGGTCAAAATTCCGCTTCCGCGCAGCCGGTCCGGCCGAAAGTCACGCCCGTCGGGACCGAACCCGGATTGGCACGACAATTGCTAAAACGCTGACTGCGAGCAATGAAAATTGCTTGTTTTTTTATAGGGTTAACTCGAGAAAGGAGCAGCAAATGCGTTACGTTCAGAAGGGCTTCACGCTCATCGAACTGATGATCGTGGTCGCGATCATCGGCATTCTGGCAGCGGTTGCGCTGCCGGCGTATCAGGACTACACCGTGCGGGCGAAGATGTCCGAGGTGATCCTGGCGATGAGCGCCTGCCGCACGACCATTACCGAGGTGTATCAGACCGGCGGCACGCCGCCCGCTGCGAACCAGTGGGGCTGCGGCGAACTGGGTGGTGGTGGCACGCCCATCGTCACGAAGTACGTGGCGGGCCTGACCACCGATGCGAACGGCGTGGTGATGGCGACGATCCAGGGCGTCAGCACGGACGTCAACACCAAGACCGTGACGCTGATTCCGCTGTCCAAGGCCAACACGCCGGCCAGCTTCCGCGACCGACATGGGCGTTGGCCTGTTCGGCTGGATCTGCGGCAGCACCGGCTCCACCGTCGACAAGAAGTACCTGCCCGGCTCCTGCCGCGGCGTGTAACCAGAAGCAACGGGCTGCACAAAGAGGTACCCTTCGGGGTGCCTCTTTTTTTTCCTGATATCGTGCGGGCGGATGGTGAGCGCGTTGAAGCGGTTTCCGGTCCTGATCGGCGTCGGGCTCATCGCCGGCCTGGCCGGCGCCCTCTATCTGCCGTTCCTCGCCAACCCGCCGGTGTTCGACGACCTTGGCTTCTTTTCAGGCCGGCTGTTCTCCTATTACGCGACGCACCCGCTCGGCCTCGAGCTGAGGGTCCCTCCCTATTTCTCGCTCGCCATCGTCCAGGTCATCTGGGGAACGATGGAGGCCCATCGCATCGTCGGCCTTGCGTTCCACGTTGTCTGCTCGCTCGCGCTCTACAAGCTGATCTTTGACCTGCAGCAATACGCAACCCGGCGCGCCGGCGCGCCGGCAGTGTCGGGCCTGCAGGCGCATGCCCCGGCATTCGTCGCCGCCGCCGCATTCGCCGTCCATCCGGTGGCGGTGTATGGCGCCGGCTACCTGATTCAGCGCATGTCGGTGTTCGCGACGCTGTTCTCCATGGTCTCGATCATCTTCTACAGCCGCGGGCTCGCGCGCCGCAGCCATGCCGACGCGCTTACGGCCGCGCTGGCGTATTCCCTCGCCGTGCTGTCCCGGGAAACCGCTGTCATGGTTCCGGCCGCAGCCGTGGTTGCGGGCATCGTCGTCGCGGCGGAACGGCGATTCGCGCTCCGCCATGCCGCCCTCTATCTCGCGTGCTGTGTGCCGGCCGCCGTGCTCGTGACCCTGCTGGTGAAAGGCAAGATTGGCACCCCGTACGAGCCGGATTTCGCGGTGGTGTCGGCGCAGATCGAGCAGGCCGGCGCATCCACGCTGCTGGGGTCACCCTGGCTCGAAAGCGCCGTGACGCAGGCGGGGCTCTACTTCCGCTATCTCGCGCTGTGGATCTACCCGGACAGCGCCGCACTGTCTATCGACCTCCGAGTGGATTTCGCCGGCGCGTGGCCGCTCGCATGGTCACTTCTCGCAGTTGTGGGTTTCGTCGCCTACGGAGTACTGGGCTGGTGGCTGATGCGCGGGAAAGGGATGGCGCGCGTCGCGGGGTTCGGATTGCTGTACCCGTGGATCCTGTTCCTGCCCGAGTTCGCCACGATCCGCTTCCAGGAACCGTTCGTCCTCTACCGCAGCTACCTGTGGGCGCCGGGCCTGATGGTGCTTCTCGCGTCGGGGCTCGCCCGGCTGCCCGGCCGCGCCGTCGCTGCAGTGGCGCTGCTGGTCCTGCCGCTTCTGTTTTACCAGGCCCATGACCGGCTGCGCGTATTCTCGAGCAGCCTTGCGCTGTGGGAGGACGCCGCCGCGAAATTGCCCCGGCGGGCCGTGCCGGGCGGCTCGAGGACGCTCTACAACCTTGGCCGGGAGTATCTCTACCGGGACCGCGCTGGCGAGGCGGCCGAGGTCGCCGATCGTTGCCTTGCGGAGTATCCGGATACCTACGACTGCCACATGGCGCGCGCCTCGATCCACCTGCAGCAGGAGGAGTACCGGCAGGCGCTGCCGCACCTCGGCCGCGCCATCGCTCTGCGCGCGAAATCCGGGACCGCGCGCCACCATCTCGGCGTGGCGCTGGAGAACCTGGGCTGCCTGGACGAGGCGAGGGCGCAGTACCGGCTCGCCAGCAAGCTGGGCTTCAGGGGCGCCGACCACCGGCTCAGCAGCCTTGACTCTCCCGGCAGCGGATTGCTGCCACCGGCCAAGCCCAAGCCGCGGACGGACGCGTGCGACGAGCCCTTGCCCGGGGCGGCAAAGGCGCCGCGCGGTTGAGCCGCGCGGCTCCGGATTGCGCCCAGGCGGTCAGTTCAGGTTGGTGATGTAGCTTACGTGCGGTGGAATCACGCCGCCGCGATAGAGCGCGGTTCCATATTCGCGCCAGAGCCGCTCCGCTTCCCTATGTTCACCGGAGGCCTGCGCGCCGAGCATGGCGGTGAGGAGCAGGTAGCGTCCCCAGTCGTCTCCGCCGTTGCGCGTTCCGCCCTGCTGGAGCAGCGCGCGCGCAAGCTTGAGCATGGCGGGCGCGTCGCGCGCCGCGATCGCCGCGTAGAGATCCAGCCGCTCGCGCACGCTGGGCGCGAGCTTGGCGCGAGCGCAATCGATCCAACGCCGTTCGATCCACAGCGCGCGGCGCGGCTCCGGCGCGAGCTTGGACAAGCGTCAACTCGGCGGCGCGGTGCAGCTGCTCGATGGCCGCTTTCGACGGCACGGGGCCGCACAGCGCGCCGGGGCGCTTCAATGCGAGCAACAGGGTCATCACCGCCGGGTCCCCGTTCTGGAGGGGCTCCGCCGATCGCTCGAGAAGCCCGCGCGCGATCGCGAGCGCTACGGACCGGGTGCGGAGGTTGAGGGACGGAACGTATCCAGGCACCGGCTCCTGCAGGTAGGTCACGGGCGACCCGGTGGCCATTTCGAAGATGGGCAACGGCGATAACAGGAGAGTGGGAATCGCGGTCGCAATGCTGCCGTTGAAGCGCGCGCGGGGTGCTTCGAGCTGGACGAACGGGTAGTAGTCCGAGTTGACGCGGACCGCGAGCGGCGCGAACAACGGCGCGATCCCGCTCTTGGTGCCGACGCTCAGGGCCGCAATCTCTTCCGCGCGCGTGATGCCGAGGCGCTTCAGCTGTTCCATGAAACCCGCTTCCTTGGCCGGCAGCGGGCCGGGGCGCGGTACCTTGCCTTCGGCGACGGCGACCACGATCAGGTCCACGCCGTTCATCTCGTAGATCTCGTAGTCCGCAAAGTTCTCGCCCAGCGCCGCCAGTATCGATCCGAGCAGCCGGTCGTTGAACTCGTAGGTCTGCAGCCACTGCACGAGAAGGCCGCCCGGCGCGAGATAGCGCTTGATGTCCCGGTACCACTCGGTCGTGAACAGGCCGGCCACGCCGTTGACCCAGGGGTTCGAAGGCTCCGAGATGATCACGTCGTAGCGCTTGCCGTGGCGCGCGAAGAAGCTCTTGGCATCCTCGATGGCAATGCCGCTGCGCGGGTCGCGGTAGGGACGGATGACGCGCGGGATGAAGGAGCGCGCCCCGGATACCATCGCCGGCTCGATCTCGATCGTGTCCACCTCGCGCGGCGCGCTGTGCGAGAGCAGCGTCTCGGCCGTGAGGCCCGAGCCGAATCCGATATTGGCGAAGCGCGTCGCGTCAGGCTTGATCAGCAGCGGCAGCGCGGCGGCTATGACCATCGTGTACTCGTCGCCGGTCGGCGGGCGGTCCGGGTCCATCTGGATGGCGGCGTCCGGCTTGCCGTTGGTAATGATCCCGACCGAGTTATTGGTGTGGCGCCGCACCGCGACCGATGCCGTCTTGCCGTCACGATAGAAGAAGACCTCGCTGTCCGCGAGCGTCGCGAGGCCGTAGCGGAATACGCCGGAGGAGAGCCGGTCGGGCTCGAGCACGTTTGCGCGAGCGGTCGCGGTCGCCGCGAGCATTCCGAAAATCAAGGCCGCGAACGCGTGGGCGCGCCGGAATGCCGCCTGCGAGTAGCGCAGCAGCCATGCCCCGAGCAGGATATCCGCCGCCGCGCCGAGCACCAGCGCGAGCTTCATGCCGGCTTCAGGAATGAGCACGTGCACGGCGAGCAGCACTCCCGCGATCGCGCCGAGCGTGTTGGCGGAGTAGATCTGGCCGATGGCGCGCTCGCCGTGCCCGCCGCGCAGCAGGACGTGCGTGAAGAGGGGCAGGGTCATGCCGGCGAGGAAGGTCGCCGGCAGCATGACAGCGAAGGCGATGGCGTGGCTGAACAGGTTGAAGAACGGGTAGCTCTCTTCGTTGCGCTGGAGCACGCGCAGCACCCACGCCATCCAGTCGAAGCTGGCGTGGTAGACGAAGATGGTGGCAAGCGCCGCGAGCCCCATGGCGAGCTGCACCAGGCCCGCGAAGCGCACCGGGTCGGCGATGCGGTCGATGCGGCGGCGGATCCACAATCCGCCGAGCGCAAGCCCGGTGATGAACGCGGAGAGCATCAGCTCGAACGCCTGGAACGAGGACGAGAGCACGAGCGAGAGCATCCGGATCCACGCGATCTCGTAGATGAACGAGGACGCCCCGGTGATGAATGCCCCGGCGAGGAACAGCCTGACCAGGTAGGTGCTGGCGGGGACCGCGCCGGCGACCGGAGCGGCCGCGGGCGCACGCGGCTCGCCGGCCCGCGCGAGCGAGAGCACAACCGCGGCCAGGACGAGGTTCAGCACGCCGGCCGCGCGCATGGTGCCCGGCATGCCGATCCAGCCGAGGAGGAAGAACGCCGCCGCCAGCGCGCCGGCCGCGGCGCCGATCGAGTTGGTGAAATAGAGCATCGCCAGGTGGTGGCCGCTCGCCTCGGGGCTGCGCCGGATCACCGACCCGCTCATGAGCGGAAACGTCATCCCCAGCAGCACCGTCTGCGGGACGATCAGCAGGCCGCACAGGGTGTACTTGTAGATCTCCACGGAAAGCGGCGAGCCGAGCGCCGGGATGACGGAGTCGAGCGAAGCCTGGGTGAGCCACTCGAACACCTCGTGAAACACGAGGGCCGCGAGGCCGATCCCCGCCTCGATCCAGCCGTAGACGGCAAGCAGGTTGCCGATTCTCCGCGTCGTGCGGCTCGCGATCCAGGCGCCGAGCGCCATCCCGCCCATGAACGCAGCCAGCACGAACGACTGCGCGAACGCGGCGGAGCCGAGGAAGAGCTTCAGGTAGTGCGACCAGACGGATTCGTAGATGAGCCCGGTGAAGCCGGACAGGGTGAAGAGGCCGAAGAGCAGCGAAACGTTCCGGTTCGTCAATGTCACTCCCGATTTTCGATTGACCGCGAGTGTAGCCCAGGCCCGGCCTGCCCGTCACGGCCGTTTGTCACCCGATGTGCGTGCGCGTAACTCTTCGGCGCCGGGTCTCCGCCGATAGGACGGGCGCAGGCCGCGTGATATGCTTCGCGGGAAAGCTTCCGTTCGAGATGATCCACGTCTTCATCGGCTACGACCCGCGGGAAGCGGTCGCCTACAGCGTCCTCGCATACAGCATCCAGGCGCGCGCATCGCAGCCGGTTTCGGTCACGCCGCTCAGGCTGTCCCAGCTGAAGGGCGTGCTCACGCGCGAGCGCCATCCGCTGCAGAGCACGGATTTTTCGTTTTCGCGTTTCCTGACGCCGCACCTTTCGGGTTACGCCGGCTGGTCGGTGTTCATGGACTGCGACATGCTGATGCTCGAGGACATCGCCAACCTCTGGAAGCTGCGGGACGACCGCTACGCGGTGATGGTGGTGAAGCACAACCACGTGCCGAAGGAAACGGTGAAGTTCCTGGGCGAGCCGCAGAGCAAGTACGAGAAGAAGAACTGGTCGAGCGTGATGCTGTTCAACAATGCCCGTTGCCGGGCGCTGACCCCGGAGTACGTCAACCGTGCATCGGGGCTCGAGCTGCACCAGTTCAAGTGGCTCGGAAACGACGACCTCATCGGCGCGCTGCCCGAGCGCTGGAACCATCTCGTCGGCTACAACCCCCCGCGCCGGGACGCCGCCCTGGTGCATTACACCCTCGGCGGCCCCTACTTCGACGACTACCGGGGCTGCGAGTATGCGCGCGAGTGGTTCGCGGAGCGCGACCAGATGCTGCGCGTGGAAACGCGCGTGGCTGCCCGCTAGTCGGTCGCTGCCGCGAGCCCCGGATTGCCCTGCACGCCCGCGAGCGCCGGGCGATTGGGCGTGACGGGGGGGACGACCTTTTTCGCGCGCAGGTAGCGCGTGAGCACGTCCCACACCGGCTCGCCGCTCGCGCCTTCCGCGACCGGCGCCCAGCTCGCAACCTTGTAGCGCTTCGCCGCCTCGATCGACTTGCCGGCGAGCGTCATGCCGCTGATGCGGCCCCCGATTCTCTGCGTCGGATCACACCGGTAACGCATTCCGCCCACGCGCACCATGTCGCCCCCCTGCTGGTAGTAGGGGTCGGGATTGAACAGGTTGTCGCACACGTCCTCGAGGACGTTCTTGATGGCTTCCCCGGTCATCTCCGTGACGGTGGTGTAGGGGTAAGTCACGGCGGTCTGGTCCATCACGTGCTCGAGCGTGATCGCTTCCCCGGGAAGTATCGTCGTGCCCCAGCGGAATCCGGGCGAGAAGGCGATCTCGGCGCCCTTGACCTCCATCAGCGCGTCGAGGATCACCTGGTCGAAGGTGCCGACGAAGTTGCCGCGCCGGTAGAGCAGCCCCTCGGTGACGGCGAGCTTTTCGCTGAGGCGCTCCGCGTAGGGCGCCCGCACGCGGCGGATCAGCGCCGCCATTTCCGCGTCGGGCTCGAGGAGGTTCGCGAAGACCGGCAGCAGGCGGTAGCGAATATCGCGCACGCGCCGGTCCCCGACGTCGAGATCGACCACGGCGAGGAACTTGCCGTTCGATCCGGCATTGGTGACGAGGGTCGTGCCGGCGCGGTTCTTCACCGGTACCGGCTCGGGCACGGCGTCGTGCGTGTGCCCCCCGAGGATCACGTCGATTCCGGTCACGCGCGAGGCGAGCTTCAGGTCCACGTCCATGCCGTTGTGCGACAGCAGCACCACTGCCTGCGCGCCCTTCGCCCGCGCGTCGTCGACCACCTTCTGCAGGCTCTCTTCCTGGATGCCGAAGGTCCATTCCGGCACGAAATAGCGCGGATTGGCGATCGGCGTGTACGGAAACGCCTGGCCGATGACTGCGACCGGCACGCCGTTTACCTCGCGCAGCACGTGCGACTTGAACACCGGGTCGCCGAAATCCGTCGTCCTGACGTTCTGCGCGACGAACTCGGTTTTCCCGGCGAGATCCCTTTTCACCACCTGCTCCACCCGCGCGGCGCCGTAGGTGAATTCCCAGTGGCCGGTCATGATGTCGACGCCGAGCAACCGGCTGGCATCGATCATGTCCTGGGCGCCGGTCCACAACGAGGTGGCCGAGCCCTGCCAGGTGTCGCCGCCGTCGAGCAGCAGCGCGCCCGGGCGTTGCGCGCGCAACCGCTTCACCAGCGCGGCGAGGTGGGCGAACCCCCCGACCGCCCCGAACCTGCGCGCGGCGGCCGTGAAATCGAGATAGGTATAGGCGTGGGCGAGCCGCGTCTTGGGCGCGATCCGGAAATGCCTGAGCAGCGCCTCGCCGACGAGGTGCGGCGGCTTGCCGAGCGCGCCGGCGATGCCGATGTTGACGTCGGGCTCCCGGAAGTGAATCGGCAGCAGCTGCGCGTGGCAGTCGGTGAAGTGGAGGAGGGTGACATTGCCGCGCGGTCCCGGCAGGTCGTAGAGGGAATCTCCGCGTTGCGTCTCCGCCGCGCGCCCCCCAAGCGGCATGCCCTGTGCCGCCGCGACCGCCAGCATCTGCAGGAATTCACGCCGCGAGATCGACATGGAGCGGGATCGTGTCCGGAGCGCGCGTTGAACGGCAATCCGTTCGTCCGTTCCAGCGCGCGCAGATAAGACGGCGCGCCGGCGTCCGTCTTATCGCTTGTTGACAGGCGACTGCGGGTCGATGAGATACGCCACGAGGTCCGTGATCTGCTCCGGCGTGAGATGGCCATTCGCCCCGAGTCGCGGCATGTTGGAGCAGGGCGCGAAGGCCCAGCCGTCGTAAATCCTCTCGTAGGTAAGCTTCGCCACCGCTTCCGAATTGCCGCGTTGCGCGCCGTAACCGGTCAGGCTGGGGCCAATGTTGCCCACGTTGAATTCCTTGGGGTCGAGGGCATGGCAATTCGAGCAGAGACCGCCGTTGACCTTGCTCGTCTCGAGCTTGCCGCCGAGGATGCGGCCCCCTTGGCCGTCGTAAGCGAGCTTTGCGCCCATCTTCCAGTCGCCGAGCGAGCTTGCCGGACGCGGGATACTTGATCGAGGCGCGGGCGAGCCTGACCACCTCCGCAGCCTCCTGCTGGGAGAGCTTCGCGGCGCCGATCTTGCTGCAGATCCGCTGGGATTCATCCTGAACCACGCGCCCGGAGAATGCCGGTGAGGTGCGGGAATACGCCTCGCTCACCAGTTTTTCCCCCTGCTGGCGCGTCGTTGCCTCGTCCGGGAAGCTCGCGCAGCCCGCGACGATCAGCATCGGAGCGAACGATACCGAAACTGCCAACCAATTCGACTTGCGCATTGTGTCCTCCTCCGTCCGCTAGCGCTTGACGCCGGGAACCTGGATCACCGCACCGTTACCCTGGTAATTGAGATAGCTGGTGATGGCGATCGAGAGATCGGACAGGTAGGGGAGGTCGGGCAGGCGCATCTGCCAGTAGCAAATCTTCAGCCGCCACTGCATCGTGCGCAGGTTGCTTTGCGTACCGAGATAAGCGGGCCAAGTCGAGACGGTTTCCTGCATCTGCTTCGGATCCATCATGTTGGGCAGGTCCTGCAGCCGGATACGCTTCCCGTTGTCGCCGTGACAGGTCACGCAGGCAAAATCGGTTGGCCCGTTACGCCGGAAGAAGATGTACTCGCCCGCCTTGTACAGGTCGTACTCCTTTTGATGGCTCAAGCGGACGTTCATTTTCATCCCGTTCGAGCGGGAGGCGATGTAGGCGGCCAGTGCCTCCATATCGGACATTTGGTCGAGATTGCCCATCGCCGTTTTGGCCAGGTCTTCGCTCTTGAAGCCCTGGAGGTTGACCATGCAGGTCACGAGCCGCGACTCGAGGTCCTGGACCTTGTCAGTGTCGGAGAAGTAGCGCGGCAGCTGCGGCGTACGCGCCCTCGAGTTTTCCCGGCCCGAGACCGAAATCGCACTGTTCGAGCGAGGCGCGCTTGGGTCCGCGTGGCTCGGCGAAGACGCGCTTGCCGCGCTCCACCCAGAGCTCGCCCGGGTTGTCCTCGGCGAGCATCTTGCGCCCGACCTCGAGCGAGTCGGACTGCGTGTAGGCCGCGCCCGGCCAAGCGAGGCACGCGAGTGCGATCGCGGCGATCCCTGCGCGCGTTGTCGGCATGTTCTCCTCCTCCTGTTGCTAGCGCGCGACCCCGGTCAGGAAGCCGGCGCCACCGTTGCTTCGTCCGTGCGCTTGTCGCCCTTGTTGTCGATCCAGGTGACGCCGATCTTGTCGCCGGCCTTCGCGCCCTTGATGCGCAGCCCCAGGAAGGGGTTGCGCGAAACCGCCTGGCTCCATTGGGTGTCGAGCACCGTCTTGCCGTTGTGGGTGACCACCACGCTCTGAATGAAGTGCAGCGGCACGACTTCCCCTTTCGCGTCCTTGCGCTGCCCGGTTTCCATGGGGTGCATCATCAGGATCCGCACGTCGGCGACGTCGCCCTGGAGCGTCGCGCGGATTTTCATCGGTTCAGCCATGATGCCATCCTCTTCTTGTTGCGCGCCCGCGTCAGCCGCAGCCGCCGACGGTGATTTTCACTTCCTTCTTCGCGGTGTAGTACTTTCCGTCCGCCTTGACCACCGCCCACACGTTGGAAGTCTGCCCCATCTTGATGCGGGCCGACACGTAGCCTTCGCCTCCGCCGGACACGTCGAACGTTGCGGCGAGCGGAAACGGATTCTTCTCGGCCACGATCGAAATCTGCTGGGTACCGGGCAGCTTGCTCGTGACCGCGACTGGAACCACGGCGCCGTTTTCGGCGATGTCCGGCGCGGTGATGATGATGTCCTTGCTTTCCGTGGCGCCGGTCGCGCCGAGGCTCTTCATGACGTCGGCCAGCGTCTTGGCCTCGAAGCCCGCCTTGTTCCAGGTCGCGGCTCGCGCCTGGCCGCTTGCGATCAGGCCCGCGGCCCAGGCGACGGCGAGCGCGCCGGTTCCGCCGGTCAGTTTCAGGAAATTTCTGCGCAGGATACTCATAAGCGATCTCTTCTCCTCGGTTGGAACTCCAGGCGGGCGGGTCGCCGCCTGCCTATTGGAAATCAAACTGAAATATTAGTGCGAGTTCCTCCGTGCCGTCCACCGCGCACTCCTTATCGGTCCATAAGTAAAGCTGAAAAAATGTCGCGGCGCGGGTTCAGCGCGGCGTGGCGACCCAGTGACCTGATTTACCGCCCTTTTTCTCCAGCAGGCCGATATTCTCGAGGCGCATGCCGCGGTCGGCGGACTTGCACATGTCGTAGATCGTGAGCAGGCCCGCAGCAACCGCGGTGAGCGCCTCCATCTCCACTCCCGTATGCCCGGTCGTGGCCACGGTTGCCTCGCACCGCACTGCGCCGGCCTTGCGCTCCAGGGTGAAGTCCACGCTCACGTGGGTAAGCGCCAGCGGATGGCAGAGCGGGATCAGGTCCGCCGTGCGCTTCGCAGCCTGTATCGCGGCGATGCGCGCGACCCCGAGCACGTCGCCTTTCGCCGCGGTCCCGGCGGCGATTCTCTTCAGCGTCGCGGGCAGCATGCGGATGCGGCCGGCGGCGCGCGCAACGCGGTGCGTCGCGCCCTTGCCGGCGACGTCGACCATGTGCGCCTGTCCGCGCGCGTCGAAATGCGTGAGTTTCTTCAAAGCCCGGATTGCAGCGTGAAGCGCGGCGTTCCCGTTAGGAACTCCAGCCCGCCCGAATTATCATATCACTATGCGGATGCGCGCCCTGCTTGCCGTGCTGCTGGTTGCCGTCCCGGGCGCTCTCGCCCAGGGGCTGCCCGACCTCGGCGACGTCGCGCAGGCGGGCTTCACGCCCCTGCAGGAGCGGCGGCTGGGCGAAGCCATCATGCGCCAGATCCGCGCCGACCGCGACTATTACGATGACGCGGAGGCGACCGACTACATCAATACGCTGGGCAACCGCCTCGCTTCGAACTCCTCGGACGCCGCGCGGACTTTCGAATTCTTCCTGATCAACGACCGCCAGATCAACGCCTTCGCGCTGCCCGGCGGATTCATTGGCGTCAATACCGGACTTCTCCTGGCTGCGCAGGCGGAGTCCGAGCTGGCGGGCGTGGTGGGCCACGAAATCTCGCACGTCACCCAGCGGCATATCGCGCGCATGTTGCAGCAACAGCAACAGAGCAGCCTCGCCACGCTCGGGACGATTGCGGCAGCGCTGCTGCTCTCGCGCGTGAGTACGCAGGCGACGGAAGCCGCTATTGCGTTCGGCCAAGCGGGCGCCGTCCAGAGCCAGCTCAACTTTTCTCGCGACAACGAGCGCGAGGCCGACCGATTCGGCTTGCAGCTCCTCGACAAGGCGGGGTTCGATCCGCGCGGGAATGGCGAGTTTCTTCGAGCGGCTGCAGCGCGCGACGCGCGTCTACGAGTCCGGCGCGCCGTCCTACCTGCGCACGCACCCGCTCACCTACGAGCGTATCGCCGACATGCAGAGCCGGACGGAGGAGTTGGGCTACCGGCAGGTCCCGGACAGCATCGAATTCCAGCTGATCCGCGCGAAGCTCCGGGCGCAGCTCGACGCGCCGCGCGACGCCGTCGCCTTTTTCGAGCAGAGCCTCGCCGAGCGCAAGTTCCTGAGCGAGGCCGCGAGCCGCTACGGGCTCGCCGCGAGTCTGATGCGCATCCGGAGCTACCCGCGGGCGCAGGGCGAGATCGTGGCCCTGCGCAAGCTCGTGCCCGCCAACGCGATCGTGGAAACGCTGAATTGCGAGTTCGAGCATGACTCCGGCGGCGCGGAGAAGTCGCTTCCCTGCTACCGGGATGCGTTGAAGACCTATTCCTCTTACCGCGCCCTGGTCTACGGCTACGCCAACGCGCTGCTCGAGACGAACCGGCCCGCGGACGCGCTCAAGCTGGTGGAGGCGCGGCTGCTCGTGATCACGGACGACTACCGCCTGTACCAGCTGCAGGCACGCGCCTACGCGGCGCTCAACAACCCGCTCGCCCAGCATCGGGCCCAGGCGGAGGCCTATATCCGGATGGGGAACCTCACGGCCGCGATCGAGCAGCTGCGGATCGGCCTGAAGAGCGGCGGCGGGGACTTCTACCAGGTATCGAGCGCCGAGTCGCGCTTGCGGGAGCTGCGCAAGCTGGACGAGGAAATTCGGCGCGAGGCGGGCAAGAAGTAAGCGGCACGCAGGTGAGCCCGCGCGGTGGCGGGCGGGCAAAGGGGGGTTCGGATGACGGTTGCTCGCGGCCGCTTGCAGGCCGCGTTGTGGCTGCTGGGACTGGTCGGGGTCGCGCTCCTACCCGATCCGGGTGCCGTGCTCCCGCAGTGGACCTACTACTTCCGGGACATCTCCCTTTCGTTCCTGCCGCTGCGCCAGTTTCAGGCGAGCGAGCTGGCGGCGGGGCGGCTTCCGTTCTGGAATCCCTACGTGCACGAAGGCGAGTTCATGATGCCTTCGTTTTACCCGCTCGACCTCCTGCACGTGCTCGATTCGAGCCCCGAGTTCGTGTCGTGGCTGCTCACGCTGCACCTGCCGCTCGCCGCGCTCGGCGCCTATGCGCTGGGCCGCACGCGCGGCATGTCGCGGCCCGGGGCTTTCGTCTGCGGCACGGTGTACGCAATCGGCGGCTTCGCGCTGTCCACCCTCAATCTCTACACGTTCCTGCAGGCGCTCGCACTGGCGCCGCTCCTCGTGCTCGCGTGCGAGCGTGCGGGGGCAAGCGGCGGGCGCTGGATTGCCGGCGTCGCCCTGGTGCTCGCGGCGAGCCTCGCGACGCTGGCGCTGGAGATCGTCGCGCAGGGCGTTGCGCTGGGCGTGCTGCTCGCGCTCTTTCGCGACGCCCCCGCAGGACAGCCGCCCGCCGCTGCCAATGCGGCGGCGTTGCGGCTTGGAGCGGCTCTGGTTCTGGGGGTCGGGCTGGCGGGCGTCCCCGTCGCGATTACGCTGGGGGTGCTCCCGGAAACCCAGCGCGGGGCGGGATTTTCCCTGGATGAGGCGGGCAGCCTGGCGCTGCCGCCGCTCGCGCTGTTCCAGTTCCTGGTGCCGAACCTGTTCGGCTCGCTTGCCCGTCCGATCGAGACGTGGTGGGGCGGCGCCGTCTTCAGGGACGGCACGCCCTATTTCCTCAGCATCTATCTGGGCGCCCTGGTTTTCGCGCTCGCGGTCGCGGGGGCGGCGACGGCGCCCCGACGCGAGCGCATCGTGCTCGTCGTCCTGGCAATCCTCGGCAGCTGGCTCGCGCTGGGACCGACGGGCGGACTGTGGACCCTGCTAAACGGTCTCCCGCTTGCCAATGCGTTTCGCACGCCGAGCAAGGCTCTTTTCGTGGTCCACTTCGCGGTGGCGCTGCTCGCCGGGCGTGGCGCGGACCGGCTCGCGGGCGGCGGAGGCTGGAACATCTTTGCCCTGGTGGGCGGCATCGGCGCGCTTGTCGCGGGGGCGATTGCCACCGCGAGCTGGCTCGCCACGGACAACGTCGCCGGGCTGCTTCAACTCGACGCGGCCGCGAGCAAGGAGCTGGCGGCGATTCTCCCCGGGGACGCCGGCCGGTGCGCGGTGACCGGGTTGCTGGGCGTGGGGCTTGCGATCGCGGTGCAGCGGGCGCGGCTGCGCCCCCAGCTCGCGGCGCTGCTGGTCGCGCTGGTGGTGGCGGTGGACCTCGCGCGTGCTGGGGTCGGCATCAACCGCCAGTCGAACCCGCTGGTATTCCGGGTGCTTCCAGGAATCTCGGCCGAGCGCCTCGATGACCTGGGCGGCGGACGGGTGTTCGCGGTTCCCCTCAGCCTCAGCCGGAGTTTCCTCACTTGGCTGAATACGCGCCAGCCCGATACCGACCTCTCGATGACTTACGCGATGCGCCAGCAGCTCGAGCCGTATCTCAACGTCATGAGCCGCGTGGAGACCGCGGGATCGCAGGATCGCACGCGCCTCTCTCCGCTCTATTCGTCGCTCGGATGGACCGGGTACGATAGGGGCGACGTCACGCAGTTCCTGCCTCTGCTCCGTCACGCGGCCGTGAGCCGCATTCTGAGCTTCGACCTCCTGGAGCACCCGGACCTCGAATTGCGCAGGACCGTGCCGGTCGGACTGACCGGGCTGACCCTTCATGTTTACGCGTTGAAGCACCCCTGGCCGCGGGTGGTCGTGGCGTGCCGCGCGCACCGTGCTGCGACGCGGCTCGATGCCGCGCTGGCGCCTCACGCCGCGACTTGGGATTCCAATCGCGACGTCGCCTTCGAGGATCCCGGCGTGTTGCCCGCGGCGGCATGCAGCACGGCGGGCGCGCTCACTATTTCGCTGCTCCCGGATGAGGAGCGCTACGAAGTGGAAAGCGACGGCCCCGGATGGCTGCTGGTGCGTTCCACGCATGCGCGCGGCTGGCGCGCAACGCTCGACGGCCATCCGGCGGCGCTCCTGCGCGCGGACGGCCGCCACCGGGCAGTGGCGGTTCCAGCCGGCCGGCACGCCGTCACGCTCCGCTACGAGCCGCCGGGTCTGTGGCCCGGCGTAATATTGACGTGCTTATCCGCTGCGGCCGTCCTCTGGATGCTGGCCTGGCAGGGCAAGCCAGGGAGGCGAGTTGAGCGAGGCGACACCGGCCGGAACCCCGTCCCATAACGCCGTCTCCTTCGGCGAGGCGCTGCGCGTCTGGTTCAAGATCGGCTGCATCGGTTTCGGCGGCCCGGCCGGCCAGATCGCGCTGATGCACCGCATCCTGGTGGACGAGAAGCGCTGGGTCGAGGAGCAGCGCTACCTGCATGCGCTCAACTTCTGCATGCTGCTGCCGGGCCCGGAGGCGCAGAAGCTCGCGACCTACGTCGGGTGGCTCCTGCACGGCACGCGCGGCGGACTCGCCGCCGGGATCCTCTTCGTGCTGCCGGGCGCGCTGGTGATGCTCGCCTTCAGCCTGCTCTACGTGCTCGGGCGCGGCGTCCCGGTCGTGGACGGCGCGCTGTTCGGCATCAAGGCGGCCGTGCTGGTGATCGTGGTCGAGGCGTTGATCCGCATCGGCCGCCGCTCGCTGAAAACGCGCCTGCTGATCGGTCTCGCGGGACTCGCCTTCGTCGGCATCTACTTCCTCGACCTGCCGTTTCCGCTGATCGTGGCCGCCGCGGGCGCCGCCGGCTACCTCGTTGCGCAGTCAGCGCCCGCCTTGCTCGGGCTGAAAGCCGGCACGGAGGATCACGCCGCGCCTCCCGCCGGCCGCTGGCGCCAGGCTGCGACGGCCACCGTGGTGGGGCTCGTGCTGTGGTGGACACCGGTCGCGCTCGCCGCCCTGGTGCTCGGCTCGGACCACGTGCTCGTGGATATCGGCATCTTCTTCTCGAAGCTCGCGGTGGTGAGCTTCGGCGGCGCCTATGCGCTGCTTGCCTACATGGCGCAGGAAGCGGTCGAGACCTACCGCTGGATGAGCGCGCCGGAGATGGTGGACGGCCTCGGGCTCGCGGAAACCCTGCCGGGACCGCTCATCAAGGTGACGCAGTTCGTGGGTTTCCTCGGCGCGTATCGCGACGCCGCGCCGTTCTCGCCGGTCGCCGCCGGCGTGATCGGCTCGGCGCTGACCACGTGGGTCACGTTCGTGCCGCCGATGCTGCTGATCTTCGCCGGCGCCCCGTTCATCGAGCAGCTGCGCTCCAATCAACGTCTCTCCGGCGCGCTCGCCGCGATCACGGCCGCGGTGGTCGGCGTCATCCTCAATCTCACGGTGTGGTTCGCGCTGCACGTCCTGTTCGGGGACGTCGAGGAGGTGCGCGCGGGAGCGCTGCGCTGGTACGCCTTCGATCCCTGGGCAATCGATCTCAAGGTTTCCGCGCTGGCGCTTGCCGCGGCGGTGTTGGCGTTCCGGCTGCATCGCGGCCTGGTGGAGCTGGTGCTCGTGATGGCTGCGCTCGGCATCGCGGTGCGGCTCGCGTTCGGCGGGTGATGCGGTCCGATGTGGTATCTTGCGGCATGGAGATCACGCGCCCGTCGATCCATTCCGCCCTCGCGCCGTTGCCGCAGAAGATCGGGAAATACGAGATCATCAGCGAAATCGGGAAGGGCGCGACCAGCGCCGTCTACCGGGCGTACGACCCGTTCCAGAGCCGCCAGGTCGCGATCAAGGTGGTGTTCCCCGAAGCGCTCGGCGACCAGGAGTACGGCAGGCGCTACCGCAAGCTCTTCGTCACCGAGGCTTCCCTTGCCGGCAAGCTCTCCCACCCCCACATCGCCGCCATCTACGACGCGGTGGCCGGCGAGGACACGAGCTACATCGTGATGGAGTATGTGGACGGGACGACGCTCGAGCAGTACACGCAGCACGACAGCCTGCTTCCGATGCGGCGCATCGTCGAGATCATCTACAAGTGCGCGAAGGCGCTCGAGTACGCGTCCAACCAGGGCGTTATCCACCGCGACATCAAGCCTGCGAACATCCTGCTTGCCGGGGAATCCGACATCAAGATCTCCGATTTCGGAGCGGCGCTGACGCAGGCCGGGGAGACGACGCAGGTGAGCGGCATCGGCTCGCCGGCCTACATGTCGCCGGAGCAGGTGAAGGAGCAGAGTCTCACCTACCAGACCGACATCTTCTCGCTCGGCGTCGTGATGTATCAGCTCCTCACCGGGCGGCTGCCGTTCCAGGGCGCGAACAACTACAGCATGATCTACCAGATCATCAACATCGAGCCGCCCTCGCCGATCGAGGTCCGCCCGGACATTCCGCCGCGCATCGACGCGATCGTGCGGCGCGCCCTGCAGAAGGACACCGAGCGCCGTTACCAGACGTGGGACGAGTTCGCGCACGATCTCGCCACCGCCCTCGGCACCGAGGAGAAGCCCGGGCAGGGCTTCGCGGAGAGCGGGAAGTTCGATACGCTGCGCGGCCTCGAGTTCTTCCGCCAGTTCAGCGATGTCGAGCTGTGGGAAGTGCTGCGCATCGCCAGCTGGCTCCGCCACCCGCGCGACACCGTGCTGATACGCGAGAACGACATCGGCTCGTCGTTCTTCATCATCATCTCCGGGGAGGTCCGGGTGATGAAGCAGGAGCGGCTGCTGAACGTCCTCTCCGCGGGCGAGTGCTTCGGAGAGATGGCGTACCTGGGCAAGCAGAAGTTCCAGCGCTCGGCGAGCGTGGTCGCGCTCTCGGACATCGCCGTGATCGAGATCCGGGCGGAGACGCTGGCGCGGGCTTCCGAGCTGTGCCGGCATCATTTCCACGGGGCGTTCCTCGAGCTCCTGGTCGACCGGCTGGTGAAGGCGAATGTGCGGCTGTCCCAGCTGCTGCTCGAGCGCAACATCGCCGTGTTCTGATACGGCGGCGCATCGGCCCCAAATGGGTTAAACTGCGACTCCCTGCAGGGCGAGGATGGCGATGAATTTCGACAAGGAGCTCGATGCGCGCGGGTTGAACTGCCCGCTACCGATCCTGCGCGCCAAGAAGGCGCTGACGGACCTGGCTTCCGGCCAGGTTCTCAAGATCGTGGCGACCGATCCCGGATCGGTCAAGGATTTCGCGGCGTTCTCCAAGCAGACCGGCAACTCGCTGCTCTCCTCCGAGACGGTGGAAAACGAGTTCATCTTCTTCATGAAGAAGCGCTAGGCGCCGCGGCGCAGGACGGCCCACGGCGCTGGCGTGATTCCGGCGGACGTCTAGGCGACGCTGCCGAAGCTCTTGTCGATGGCGCCCGCCGGGACCTTGAGCCCGGCGAGGCGGCAGCCCTGCGCCACCGGCCCGCCGGGAAAGAGCCGATACAGGTATTTGATGCCTCCCTGGCGATGAAACCTTTCGTCGAGCGCGTCGTGCAGCATGCGCAGATTGACGGCGGTTGCTTCGTGCTTGGCGAAGTACTCCTGCAGGGCCCGCAGCGCTTCCCAGTGGTCCGCGCCGAGCTCCAGGCTTTCCGTGCGCGCCGCCTCCAGCGCGGCCGACGGCGTCCAGCCCTCCGACGCGTGAGGGAAACGCGGGTCCTTTTTGGCACCGCTTCCGGCGCCGGTAATCGCATCCATCAGGCTCGTCATGGTCTAGCCTCCACGGGGCGGTGAGTCTTGCATCAGCGCTTGCGGATGTAGAACTGGTATTCGCCAGGCGCATTTTCCCGGGTATCGGCGAGTTCCAGGCCGGTCGCCTTCACCCAGCTGCGCACGTCCGCCCGGATGCCGGGACAGTCGCTGACGAGCTGCAGCACCTCGCCCTTGCGCATCCCGTTCAGAAGCTTTTTCGCCTCCACGATGGGTCCGGGGCAGGTGGCGCCGCGAATGTCGAGCACGGCGTGGGGAGAAACCCGCCGTCCCTTGCCCTTGCGAATGTAGTATCCGGTCCCGCCTTGCGCCATCTTCCGGGTCTTGAGGATCTCGACATCGGCGTAATTGGGCCAGGAAAAGAGGTCGTCCTTGGTTGCCGGGCAATCGGAAATCAGCAACATCACTTCGCCCGCAAGGAGCTCGTCGAGAACCCTCCTCGCGCCCAGCAAAGGCCCCGGGCAGGCCGCGCCCTTCATATCCAGGGTGACATGCGGCTTGGGAAATGTTGCTCGGGCCATTTCAGCGGACGCGGCGCGCAATGCTAAACTGAGTATATAACTTTCCGGTACGGCGATGCGCAATTTTCCCCAGCTCGCGAGCGCGGTGCAGCGTAACTGCGACATCTCCGACGCGCGCCACGCCGGCGAATACGGAATGTGCACCTTCCTGCTCAAGATGCGCGAGTACTATCGCTGGGAGAACGAGCTCCCGTTTGCGCGCGATCTGCCCCGGGACGATCTCGGCGACTGGTTGCAGAGTCGCGAGCAGCAGTGGCGCGAAATCGAGACGGAGGAGTTCGCGCCGCTCCCGCTCGCGCGCGGCGCGCTGGATCCGTTCGATGCCGAAGCCGCGAGCGGCGAATTGCTGCCGCAGGGCTACGTGTATAGCGCCGGCTACGGAAGCTTCCAGAAGCCGGTCTTCTTCCTCGGCCGGCTGGCGCGCGTCGAGGAGCGGGCCGGCTACACGATCGTGGTCTCCTCCTGCGAGTACGCGCGCGAATTGGCCGCGCCACCGGCGATGCTGCAGGGGCGCACCATCTTTCTGCGCCTGGAATCGGTGCGCCGCTACCTGTGGGAGCGAATCGAGGAATGGCGGTGGCGCAAGCAGGGCAACGCCATGGCGCGCGCGCTGGCGAGCTATGATTTCATCGCCGACACCGAAGCCGCCCTGCAGCGCATGGCCGACAATGAGGCGGAGACCATGATCCTGCACGAGCTCGGCGAAGCGATGGCGGGTGAGCTGCTCGGCGACCGCTGGCTTGACATGGTGGTCTCGGTCGCGCACACCCGCAGCGAGATGATCGCGCGCGCGGTGCGCGATCTTCTTGCTGACTGCCTCTCTACGCTCCCGGAGCTGCTGCAGCGTGCCAATCTGCCGGCGCTGCATTTCTATTTCGCCACGTTCGATGGCGCGCGCCGCCAGCTTTTCCCGCAGGCACTGGCGGCGTACGAGCATTTTCTGCGCTGCGGCGCCCAGGACCGGCTGTGGGACGTGGTGGGCGACGGAAAGAAGCGCTGGCTGGCGACGGCCCGGGGACTGCTTGCGCTCGACCCCGCCGCCCGTAGCACCGCCTTGGCTGCGCTGCTCGAAGGCGCGTCGGCGCACGCCGGCGCAGACATCGCCGGCTAGGATG
Organism: uncultured beta proteobacterium; assembly: GCA_963699525.1. GTDB lineage: Bacteria > Pseudomonadota > Gammaproteobacteria > Burkholderiales > SG8-41 > SG8-41. The sequence goes on from CAVOUI010000012.1 coordinate 308,538, forward strand.
GTGCCGCAGGCACCGTTTGATCGACCAGTTTCCTGATGAGGCGCACCATTTCCGGCGCTTCGATATCCATGATCTGCTCGATCACCCACTTGTTGCCGCTGCCCGCCATGGCATCGGACACCTTGGCGGCGAAATAGCGCAGGCAGGGAAAGCCCGGCTCTCCCCCGGGGTAGTCGAAGCCGGCGTAGTCCTCGAAGCGGGCGTTGAGCAGGTCGATGAACGGCTTGCGGTAATCTCCGGGCCCGAGCAGGTCGAGCTGATTGTTTTCCATGGTTGCCGCCAGGTGGCGGGCCACCTCGCCGACGAGGACGGCGCGATCGGCATCGCTCAGCCTGCCGTACACCGCGCGGTCAACGAGCTGGACCAGAAAGGCGATGAACTCGGCCATCACGTCGGTCACCAGGCGGTCCGAGCCGAAGCGGAACTCTTCCTTTTCCATGTGCCTGAAGATCTCGAGCGCGATTTTCCAGATATTCGCGCCGATGACGCCCGCGCGATCGGCGAGCGTGCGCGGCGCGCCCTTCTTGCGCCAGCGGGTCTTGACGAGCGCCACCGAAGGGCGGCTGCTGATGATGGCCATGGGTGCCGGTTGCTGCGCGTTTTTCGGGGATAATACGCCCGGGAGACGGGCATGTCAGGACTGGACATGGAGCTGGCGAGCGGGATCGCTGCCTTCGAAGCGAAGGAATTCGCGCGGGCCATGCAGCTGCTGCGGCCGCTTGCGGAACAGGGCGATCCCCGGGCGCAATACCGCGTCGCGGTCATGGCCCAGGTGGGCCTGGGCGTAGTGAAAAATTGCGCGAGCGCGGTCCGCTGGATGCGCGCCGCCGCCGAGCAGGGCTTTGCCCTCGCGCAGCACGGCCTGGGCTTCATGTACTTCCAGGGCGAATGCACCAAGGCCGATCCCGCCGAGGCCGCCCGGTGGTTCAAGCTGGCCGCCGATCAGGGCCTGGCCGGATCGCAGTCGACGCTCGCGATGATGTACGAGAAGGGCGTGGGCGTCGAGCGCGACGCCGCGCAGGCCGCAAAATGGCGCGCGCTGGCCGAGAAAGACTCCGGCGCGCCGCCGGCTACTTCCTGATCCACGCCTGGAAGCCGCTCACGTCCCGTTTGAGACCGTGCGCGTAGCCGGCTTCGTAGGCTTCGTTGACCCGCTGCTCCTCGCGCTTGGGATTGTGCAAGTAGCCGCAGGCCCAGCCGTTGATGTATTCGGGATCGACTCCGCTTTTCTCCATGCGGTCGATGGCTTCGTAGTAGGCGTTGCTCATTCGCGCTGCTCCTGTCGCGCCAAGGGCCGCATGGTAAGGAATATGGCAAGCAATTTCAAATTCCCGATGCCCGGCCGGGCTTGTCCCGCTCTTTGCGCCGCGCTACGCTTGCCGGAACCCGCGCCGTGCGTCGCAGAGTGTCGAGGAAAGGCATGCGTTTCAAAGTCGTCATCGGCGAGCAGGTCTATGCCGTCGAGGTGCCGGAGGCGCTGCTGCGGGAGGCGGCCGAGTTTCACGCCAGGCTCGATCGCGACATGGACCGGGGCTGGCAGATGAGCCGCCAGTTCGTGGAGCGGCCTGATGCGATGCAGCGCTGCCAGATCGTCGCCGAAAAGCTGTTGACCAGCATCATGCAGGAGAACCAGGCGACCGCCATGCTGATGGCGGGATACATCGCGCTGCGCATGCCCGGTGCGATCGGGGTGGACATCGACACCTCGGGGGAGATGCAGAACACCCAAGTGCTTTACACCTAGATCATGACGTTTTCCGGCGGGCGTATCTGCGAAGTCAAGCCCCTGAGCTTCATCTACGAGGTGACGCAGGCGCTCCCGGCCGACGTGTGCCTCGAGGCGATCCGGCGCTTTGAAGCCCGCGCCGATCAGCAGGTTCCCGGCCGCATCGGCCAGGCGGGGGAGGCGGCGCCGGAGGTGAAGCGCTCGACCGACCTGCGCATCAGCGGGCGCGAGGACTGGCGCGACCTCGACCAGGCGCTTTCGCGGCAGCTCGTGTCGACGTTTAATGAGTTCGCCCGCGAGTTCCCGTTTTTTGCCGCCAACTCCTTCAAGGACCTCGGCTACAACCTTCAGCGCACGCTTCCCGGAGAGTATTACCATTGGCACGTGGATTCCGGACCGGGACCGTTCAGCGAGCGCCAGCTGGTCGCGATCTGGTACTTGAACGATGTGCCGGGACCGGGCGGTGAGACCGAGTTTCCGCTGCAGGAAGTTACGATCCGGCCGGTGCAGGGCAAGCTGATTCTTTTTCCGCCGTTCTGGACTCATGTTCATCGCGGCGTCATGCTGCAAGAGGGCGTCAAGTACCTCGCCACCACATGGATCTGCTTCGCGTGAGCCGGGCCCGGATATGCGGTTCGAGGTCAACGGCAGGATCATCGAGACCGACGAGCAGGGGTATTTGCTCGACCTCGACGACTGGAGCGAGGACTTCGCCCGCGCGCTGGCGCGGCACGACGGGATCGAGCTCTACGTGGATCATTGGGAGTTGATCTGGTACTTTCGCGACTACTACGAGCAGACCCGGAGCCTTCCGACCATGCACCGGATGGTCTTGGAGCTGGGAAAGCGCCAGGGCGAGCGCTTTCGCGACCGCAAGGCCTACGAGAAGCACATCTACCGCCTGTTCCCGGCCGATCCGGTGCGCGAGGTGTGCAAGCTGGCGGGCCTGCCGATGCCGCAGCCTGATACGTGAGAGCGCATGCTGGAGAAATGAAGATGGCTCAGAATGGTTGCAGTGCGCTCGAGCCCTACGCCTTGCGCGTGCTCGGCGACAGCATGGAACCCGAATTTCCGGATGGCTGCGTGATCATCGTCGATCCCGGCCACGCTCCGCACGACGGGTCGTACGTCGTCGTCGAGTATGCGGGTGACGTCTTTTTCCGGCAGCTCGTCATCGACGGCGAGCGCCGCTTCCTGAAGCCCCTCAATCCGAAGTACGGCGCCTTCGAGCTCCTTCCCCCCTACACCCTGCGCGGCGGCGTGGTCCAGCGCAGCGGCGCGCGGCGCTCCCAGCACAAGCACTACGATTGAAGGGCGCGCTAGTAGCCGCCCTTGCGCAGGCTCTCCGGGAGCCCCGCGATCTTGCCGGCCTGCTTGGAGGGGTTGCCCGGGTAGAGATCGAACAAGGTCTTGTTGTCGACCTTGCGGCCCACCCATTTTTCCTGCATCGCCTTGAGGATCGCGCGGTTGTTCGGCTGCTCGCCGTTGTGGTTGAAGTAGGCGTCGCGCAGGTATTCGATCACGTCCCAGTGGTCCGCAGTGAGGGTGAGGCCCTCCGCAGCCGCGATCGCCTCGGCGACGTCCTTGTCCCAGTCCTCCGGCGACGCCAGAAAGCCGTTATCCGTCGCCTGCGAGTACTTTCCCTTTCACTTCATACGCCATGGTTCCCCCTGTCGTGATCGTCATGCTGCGCCCGCGTTGAAACGCGGGCAAAATACGGTCCATTGATCCGGCGATCGCCGGATGTTCCTGGAGAAAATCCCATGTTCGACCCCATTACGCTGCCGTTCGGCGCCAAGATGCTGTTCAATACTGTCACGCTCAAGCCGGGCGTCAAGTTCGAGGAAGTGGAACTGGCCGTGGGCGAGATGTGCAACGTCGTCAAGGAGACCTACGGCGGCGAGAAGGGCGGGTTCATCGCCGGCCAGGTGTTCAGGTTCTCCGGATTCGTTTCGGACCAGGGATCGCTCAGCGCGTCGCGCACCGCGGACGAGCATTACGTCATCGTCACCTACTGGCGCTCGTTCGAGGAACACGAGAAATCGCACGCCGACCGGACCTTCGCCAACAAGTTCGAGGCGCTGGCGAAGATGTGCTCCGATACCAAGGAGCTGGGCTACGAAATGTTGTGGCAGGGCGCGCCGGAGGGGCACTAGCGCCTCCGCGGGTCCGTTTTGATGTCTGGCTGCGGCGGACACGTTCGGTCTAGCCTGGTCAGTTCCTGCGCCTTGCACCCTAATCCGGCCGCGAGCGCAGGTCGCCAATCGCCTTGTGGGGAATGAACAGCCCGCAACCAAGCTTGCGCCCGGCGCCCAGGCCCTGTTGCTGCAGCAGCACCGATTGGCTGCGCGTTAAGCCGGCGAGCATCAGGCTGCGGGTTTGAAGCGTGCTCCCCGGCGTTGCGATCGGGGTCATCAACCCGCAGAGCATCTCCTCGGGCTCGATGTCGAGCGCGTCGAGCTGTTCGGTAGCGGCCAGCCTGAATTCGGATTCACCGTCGCATCCGGCCAGCAGGACGCAGTGCGAAATGAGGGTCGTGATCCGCGACAGCGGCCGCGCGGAAAGCCGGTCCACGCGCAGCGCATGGCCGGCGACATCCAGGGTGCGGCCCAGCAGGGCCGCGGCGGCCTCCAGCCGGTGCTGCGGCAGGCGCAGCACGAGCCGGGTGCGCTGTGACAGATGCAGCAGCATGTCCGGGCCTTCCGGACGCATCCAGCCGCTGCCGGATTCCGCGGCGCGGATGATGTGCAGCCCGGCGCGCGGCTCGGCGGCAAACCAGGGCAGCGCCGCCTGGACCGCCTGCGACAGCGCGTAGGCATGATCGACCGGCAGGGTACGGCAGGAGATCGCGAATACCGCGTCCACGATATCGCCGGAAGAGGGCTCCACTGCGCTGTCGTCTTCCCGAAGCATCGCGCTCAATCCACCGGCAAGGCGGCCTGCAGGGCCGCGCGGTCGAACCACCAGTCCTCCTGCACCAGCACATCGACGATATTGCGCAGGCGCGGCAGGAACAGCGCCGGGTCGTTGAGCTCCATATCCTCGATCCAGCGGTTGAAGTCCTCCTGGCTTTCGACGCCGCTGTGCCGGCGCGCCACCGTGGCGAGCACCTGGTTGGTGTAGAGGAGGAGGTGCTCGCGCTGCGGCTCCCGGGCGCGCAGGTCGACGAGGTAGTGGGCAGTGACCGCAGCGACCGCGGCGCCGTCGGCGTCGGGTGGCGTCTCATCGACCACGTGCTGCAGCAGCGCGACGCTCAGCTCCGGATCGACCGGGTAGGTGACCGCGAGCCAGACCCCCTGACCGAGCGCGGCAAGCGACAGCGGCTGATCGCAGAGGAACAGGATGTCGCAAGCCTGGGCCGCGCCTTCCCAGGCCTGCTCGGCGAGGTACAGGTCGAACGCCGCGCGCGCCGCCGCCCAGGCTTCGAGCCGATTCTCGAGGCGCACCAGGGCGCGGCCGAGCTGCAGCAGCAGGTCGGCACGCCGCAGCGTCTCGGCATCGGGAGATAGCTCCGCGAGCTGGCCGCGCAGGTCGGAGACCAGGCGCTCGAGCATGCCGGTCGATTCTCTGGCGTCCTCGCTGCTGTCGGCGTTGCCGACGGCGGGATCTTCCTTGATGTACTTGAGGGGGATGTATTTCATCCGGTGCCGGCCTCCCGCGAGCGGGGCCGCGTCAGCGCGCGGCGCCCTCGGCGATGCGGTCGAGATACCGCGCGCGATAGACGAGCCGTCCCCGGCCAGGCGCGGGATCGTCGGTAAAGGCGCTGCGATCGTGCAGCACGTTGTTGCAGACGAGGCCCTGGCCGCCGGCGAGCCGCAGCGAAAACACGTACGGCGAATCGGCTTCGAGCACGCGATTGAGAAACTGCACCGCGGCGCGTGTCGTCGGGTCCGGCCGCCATTCGATGCTGCGCGTGCGCGCGGTGTAGCGCATGTGCAGCGCGCCGGCGTGGACCGAGAACACCGGGCCGGTCTGCGCCGGCCGCAGCTCGACGCCATCCGCAGCATGCGCGGGAATCGTCATCGCATCGGGCGCCGAGAGCGCCCTCACATACTCGGGGTCGGCATCGCGCAGCAGGATGTAGGCGATCTCCGGATCGAGCAGGCGGTTCTCGCCACCCGCCGCGGCGGGCCGCACGCAGTGCAGGATGAATGCGTGGATGCGCTCGCCGGGGAGGTTGTAGTAGCCGTCGGTGTGCCACAGCAGGCGCCGGTTGGAGTAGGGAATGAAGCCCGCTGCCGCTTTTTCCGGCGTCGTCTCGAGCGAGCTGATGCCGTCCTCGTCCGCGAGCGGGTTCGCATGCAGGCGCGTCAAGCCCAGGCGCGCGCCCAGGCGGAGCGCAATGTCCTTGTCGGCGAGGCCGGCGAGCGGACTGGCATAGACGGCCATGTTCGCTGCGCGGCAGACGCGCTGGATTTTCCGGACCTCGGCTTCGCTGAGGTTGCGCGGATCGCGCACCTCGACGATCAGGTCCTCGGCGCGGCGCGGATAGCCTGCGAGCTTGCGCTCGCGCCAGCGCGCGTACGCCGGCGTGCGCTCGGGCGCAAAGGGCTGCTCGCAGATGACGGATAAGGCGGCGCTCATGGACGCGGCTGGGGCCGGTAGCGGGAACGTAACTCATTGTCGCCGCCATTAGAACTGTCGCGTTGCCGCGCGGACCGACCCCGGATAACGATACAACTTGTTGACATCCATACCATTTATCAAGCAGTCGGTGCCGCGTCTATCCCCAAAGGGGGATACCCCCGGGTACGGCTATCTCCAATGACCCCTGACGGGGCGTAAATGCCCGTCGTTACACTTGTCTGTTATCGTTGCTTGGTTGCACTCTCTGGAGGCCCGTCCATGTCCGAAGCGCAGAAGCCGCCCAAGAACCCCGAACGGCACAGTACCTACCTGCCCAAGGAAAAAAAGTCTACCAAGGCGTTTCATCCGACGCCCATGCTCGACCAGCTCGAGTCGGGTCCGTGGCCGAGCTTCGTCACCGGCTTGAAGCGCCTGGCGCACGAGAACAACATGATGGTCGACCTGCTCGGCCAGCTCGAGCACTCCTACAAGACGCGCCTCGGCTACTGGAAGGGCGGCACGGTGTCGGTGTTCGGCTATGGCGGCGGCATCATCCCGCGCTTCTCGGAAGTCGCAGCCATGTTCCCCGAGTCCAAGGAGTTCCATACGCTGCGCGTGCAGCCGCCGGCGGGCAACCACTACACGACCCGGCTGCTGCGCCAGCTTTCCAGCTCGTGGAGAAAGTGGGGTTCCGGGCTGATCGCGTTTCATGGCCAGACCGGCAACATCATGTTCATCGGCGCCTCGACCGAGAACACGCAGCATTTCTTCGACGAGATCAATGAGTACGGCTTCGACCTCGGCGGAGCGGGCCCCTGCGTGCGCACCGCGATGTCGTGCGTCGGCGCGGCGCGCTGCGAGCAGTCGTGCACCAACGAGATGCGGATCCACCGCACGCTGGTCAACAACTTCATCGACGACATGCACCGCCCGGCGCTGCCCTACAAGTTCAAGTTCAAGGTCTCGGGCTGCCCGAACGACTGCATGAACTCGATCCAGCGCGCGGATTTCGCCGTGATCGGCACCTGGCGCGACGACATGCAGGTCGACCCGAAGGGCGTCAAGGCGTATATCGAAAGCCATGGGCGCAAGTACACCATCGACAACGTCATCGCGCGCTGCCCGACCCGGGCGCTCTCGCTCAACGACGACGACACCCTCGAGGTCGACAACAAGAGCTGCGTGCGCTGCATGCATTGCATCAACGTCATGACCAAGGCGTTGAAGCCCGGCAAGGACCGCGGCGTCACGGTCCTGATCGGCGGCAAGCGCACCCTCAAGATCGGCGACATCATGGGAACGGTCATCGTGCCGTTCATGAAGATGGAGACCGACGAGGATTTTGCAAAGCTGCGCGAGCTGGCCGCCACCGTCATCGATTTCTGGGCCGAGAACGGCCTGGAGCACGAGCGCTGCGGCGAGATGATCGAGCGCATCGGCCTCGCCGCATTCCTGGAAGGCATCGGCGTGGAGGTCGACCCCAACATGATCAGCCACCCCCGCACCAGCTCCTACGTGCGCATGGACGACTGGGACCAGGAAGCGCAGAAGTGGATCGAGCGCAAGGGCAAGCAGCAGGCGGCGGCCTAGGACCGGAACAGAGGAGATCGCAATGGCACAGCAGGCGGCCCCGGCGGCGGAAAAGAAGCAGATGCGCGCGCCGATCGAGAGCGGATGCCCCGACGGCATGCAGTACATGCACCCGCTGATGGTGAAGAACTTCGGCCACTGGAAGTACCACGACCGGCCACGCCCGGGCGTGCTGCACCATGTGGCCTACTCGGGAGACGAGATCTGGACGGTGCGCGTCGGCACCCAGCGCCAGCTCGGGCCCTACGAGATCAATCTCCTGTGCGACATCATCGACAAATATGGCGAAGGCTACGTGCGCTTCACCATCCGCTCGAACATGGAGGTCATGGTTTCCAAGTGGGAGAAGGTCGGCCCGCTGATCCAGGCCTTCAACGACGCGGGCTACCCGGTCGGCGGCACCGGCAATTCCGTGACCATGATCTCGCACACGCAGGGCTGGCTCCACTGCGATATCCCGGGCACCGACGCCTCCGGGGTGGTGAAGTCGCTGATGGACGAGCTCTACGAGGAGTTCATCAAGGAGGAGATGCCGAACCGCGTGCACATCACGACCTCCTGCTGCCAGATCAACTGCGGCGGCCAGGGCGACATCGCGATCAACGTCCAGCACACCAAGCCGCCGAAGATCAACCACGATCTGGTCGCCAACGTCTGCGAGCGCCCCTCGGTCGTGGCGCGCTGCCCGGTGGCGGCCATCCGCCCGGCGATGGTGAACGGCAAGCCTTCGCTCGAGGTGGACGAGAAGAAGTGCATCTGCTGCGGCGCCTGCTATCCGCCGTGCCCGCCGATGCAGATCAATGATCCGGTGCACTCGAAGCTCGCCATCTGGGTGGGCGGCAAGAACTCCAACGCCCGCTCCAAGCCGATGTTCCAGAAGCTGGTCGCGGCGGGGCTTCCCAACAACCCGCCGCGCTGGCCCGAGGTCGCCGCGGTGGTGAAGAAGATCCTCTACACCTACAAGAAGGATGCGCGCGACTGGGAGCGCGTCGGCGACTGGGTGGAGCGCATCGGCTGGCCGCGGTTCTTCGAGCTGACGGGGCTGCCGTTCACCAAGTACCACATCGACAACTGGCGCGGAGCGCGCAACAGCCTCAACGCCTCGGCCCACATCCGCTTCTGAGCGGCGGGCATGAAGTTCGGCATCCTGGTCAATGAAGGGCCGTATACCCACGAGGCTTCGGACACGGCTTACCAGTTCGTCAAGGCGGCGCTGGCGAAGGGGCACGAGATTTACCGCGTGTTTTTCTATCACGACGGCGTGAACAACGGCACGCGGCTCACCGTGCCGCCGCAGGACGAGCGCAACATCGTCAAGCGCTGGAGCGAGCTGGCCGCGCGGCACAAGCTCGACCTCGTGGTGTGCATCGCCGCCGCGCAGCGCCGCGGCCTGATGGACGCAGCCGAGGCCAAGCGCCACGGCAAGGACGCCGACAACATCGCGCCGGGGTTCCGCATTTCGGGCCTGGGCCAGTTGATCGAAGCCGGCATCCAGGCCGACCGCTTCGTGGTGTTCGGCGGCTGAGGAGAAGAGGGCATGGCTGAGGAATCCCGGGGCGGCGTCGCCAAGAAATTTCTGTATGTGAACCGCAAGGCGCCCTACGGAACGATCTATGCGCTCGAGTCGCTCGAAGTGGTGCTGATCGGCGCGGCATTCGAGCAGGACGTGAGCCTCGCCTTTGTGGGCGACGGCGTCTACCAGCTCACCAAGGGCCAGGATACCAAGCGCCTGGAGATGAAGAACTTCTCGCCGACCTTCCGCGCGCTCGAGGACTACGACGTGACCCAGCTCTACGTCGAGCAGGAAGCGCTCCAGGCGCGCGGCCTCACCGCGGCTGACCTGGTGGTGCCGGTCGAGGTGGTGAGCGCGCAACGCATGGCCGAGATCATGGAAGGCCAGGACGTGATCCTGAGCTTCTGAGGGCGAGACCCATGCTGCACACTGTCAACAAGTCGCCGTTCGATCACAACGCGTTTGAAACCTGTCTCAGGTTTGCGCGGCAGGGAGCCGTGGTGCTGCTGATCGAGGACGGCGTCTACGCGGCGGCCCGGGACACGGCCGTCTCGAAGCAGGTGCAGGAGGCCATGAAGAGCGTGTCGATCTGTGCGCTCCAGGCGGACGTCGAGGCGCGAGGCATGCAAAACCGGGTGATGGACGGCGTTCGCCTGGTGGACTACGGGGGGTTCGTGGACCTCGTGGTGGAACACAACGCCGTGCAGTCCTGGCTTTGAATCCAAGAGGAAGACACGACATGAGCATCGAAGTGAAAGGCAAAGTTCTGGAAACCGACGAGGAAGGCTACCTGGCAGACCGCTCGGACTGGTCCGAGGACGTGGCCAGGGAAATGGCGCACGTCGACAATTGCGAGCTGACCGACGCCCACTGGGAAGTGATCAATTTCCTGCGCGAGTATTACGACGAGTATCAGATCGCCCCGGCGGTTCGCGTGCTGACCAAGGCTATCGGCAAGAAGCTCGGCGCGGACAAGGGCAACAGCAAGTACCTGTATGAGCTCTACCCCTACGGCCCCGCCAAGCAGGCCTGCAAGTACGCGGGACTGCCCAAGCCGACCGGCTGCGTGTAGCACGCGCTTTGCCGGGACCGGGAGCGACCGTTGTCGGCGCTGACCGTCCTCTACGCCCTGCTCTTTTACCTCGCCACCGCGGCGCTCGTCGGCGGCGTGGCCTACAAGTGCCTGATCTACGCGCGCACGCCGCAGCCCCTGAAGATCCCGATACCGCCGGCGCCGACGACGCGCCGCGGCGTCGCGCTGCGCATGCTCGTAGAGGTCACGCTCTTCAGGAGCCTGTTCCGCTCCAACAAGTGGATCTGGCTCTTCGGCTGGGTCTTCCACGTTGCGCTCGCGGCGGTGCTCGCGCGCCATCTGCGCTATTTCACCGAGCCGGTCTGGGGCTGGGTCGCCCTCATCCAGCCGTTCGGGGTGTACGCCGGATTCGCCATGCTTGCCGGCCTCGCGGGGCTCTGGGCGCGGCGCTTTCTCGTCGATCGCGTGCGCTACATCAGCGGTCCTTCTGACCATCTGATGCTCGCGCTCATCGTTGCCATCGCCGCGAGCGGGCTCGCGATGAAGTACCTCGCGCACACCGACATCGTCGCGCTCAAGGCGTTTTTCCTCGGCCTGATGGTGTTCGACTGGCAGGAGCTTCCGGCCGACCCGGTGCTGCTCGTCCATCTCGCGCTCGTCGCGGCGCTGATGATGGTTTTCCCCGTGAGCAAGCTGCTGCACGCGCCGGGAGTGTTCTTCAGCCCGAGCCTGAACCAGGTCGACAACGCGCGCGAGCAGCGGCACGCGGCCGGCTGGTCGGCACAGATCGTCCACGTCAATCGGGCGCGCGGAGGCTGAATGGCCGCTTTCGAGACCCCGCCGCTCACCGAATATCCGGTGATTCCGCCGCTGCGCGAGGGCACCATGGCGCACAGCAAGCCGTTCGTGGCCAAGCCCGACCACCAGAAGCCGCTCGGCTTTCCCGGCGAGCTGGTGCCGGGTTGGGAAAAGGTCGCGGTGACGAAGCTCGGCGAGTTGGTGTCGCAGTCGCGCGCGCTGCAGGTGTTCCTCGACTCGTGCGTGAAGTGCGGCGCCTGCACCGACAAGTGCCACTACTACCTTGGCACCGCCGACCCGAAGAACATGCCGGTGGCGCGCCAGGACCTGCTGCGCTCGGTGTACCGGCGCTACTACACCTTCGCCGGCAAGCACTTCCCGAAGCTCGTGGGCGCGCGCGACATGACGAAGGAAGTGCTCGACGACTGGTACGCGTATTTCCACCAGTGCTCGGAGTGCCGGCGCTGCTCGGTGTTCTGCCCCTACGGCATCGATACCGCCGAGATCACGATGGCGGCGCGCGACGTCATGGACAGCGTGGGCCTGGGCCAGAAGTACTCCAACGAGATCATCGGCAAGGTTCACAAGATCGGAAACAACCTCGGCCTGCCCGGGCCCGCATTGCGCAACACGCTCGACGGCCTGGAAGAGGACGTTAAGGAAGCGACCGGGGCGGACGTCAAGTTCCCGCTCGACCAGAAGGGCGCCGAGGTGCTGCTCGTCACGCCCAGCGCCGACTTCTTCGCCGAGCCGCACATCGACGGGTTGATCGGCTACGCCAAGGTGTTCCATGCCGCCGGCATCTCGTGGACGCTCTCTTCGCACGCCTCCGAGGCGGCCAACTTCTCGCTCTTCATCGGCAATCACGACAACCTGCAGAAGGTGGCCGAACGCATCCGCGAGGCGGCGCTCGATCTTGGCGTGAAACGCATCGTGGTAGGCGAGTGCGGCCATGCCTGGCGTGTCGCCTACAGTTTCTGGAACACGCTCATCGGGCCGTTCGACTTCCTCGATCCGCGCTACCCCGCGCCGCAGCACATCTGCGAGGTGACCTACGATCTCATCCGTCGCGGCGCCCTCACGCTCGACAAGAGCGCGAACGCGGACAAGGTCGTGACCTTCCACGATTCGTGCAATGTTTCGCGCGGCTCGCGCATGGGCAGCGAGCCGGGCGGGCAGTTCCAGATCCCGCGCGAGATCATCCGCGCCTGCGTGGACAAGTTCGTCGACATGGCGCCGGAAACCATCGGCGAGGCCACCTTCTGCTGCGGCGGCGGCGGGGGGCTGCTGACCGACGACCTGATCGAGCTGCGCGTCAAGGGCGCGCGCCGCGCATGCAGGCGCTGCAGCAGGTGGTGGAGGAGCACGGGGTCAACTACCTGGCCGCGATCTGCGCGATCTGCAAGAGCCAGTTCACGAAGGTGTTGCCCTACTACAAGCACCCGATGGACATGATCGGCAGCGTGCACGGGCTGGTGAGCAACGCCATCGTGCTCGGGCCGAAGTCATGAATCGTTTCAACCGGAGATAGCCATGTCAGCGCCAGCGAGCAAGCCCGAAGCCAAGAGCGGGCACACCTTCCGCAAGTTCAAGGACGGCGACCACGAGTGGGGTTCGTTCCAGGAGCAGATTTTCGCCGGCGATGAGTCCGACAAGTGCCCGACCTACGTGCACAAGACACCGCCGTGCCAGGCGAGCTGCCCGTCGGGCGAGGACATCCGCGGCTGGCTCAACATCGTGCGCGGGGTGGAGAAGCCGCCCAAGGGCACCAGCATGCAGGAATACGCGTTCCGGCGCTCGACCGATGCCAATCCGTTTCCCTCGATGATGGGCCGGGTGTGTCCGGCGCCGTGCCAGGCGGGCTGCAATCGCAACAAGGTGGAGGACACCGTCGGCATCAATGCCGTCGAGCAGTACATCGGCGACTTCGCGCTGAATCATAGCTTCGCGTTCCGGGCGGGGCCCGACACCGGCAAGCGCGTCGCGATCGTGGGCGGCGGGCCGGCGGGCCTGTCGGCGGCCTACCAGCTGCGCCGCAAGGGGCACGCCGTGACGCTGTTCGACGATCACCCCGAGCTGGGCGGCATGGCGAAGTACGGCGTGCCGGGCTACCGCCTGCCGCGCACGCACCTGGACGGCGAAATCAACCGCATCATCGCCATGGGCGTCGAACTGCGGCTGAACACGCGCATCGGCAAGGACGTGCAGCTGAAGGACCTGGAAAGGGATTACGACGCGGTGCTGATCGCTATCGGCTGCAAGGCCGGGCGGCCGCTGTCGGTACCCGGCGCCGATGCGCCCAACGTCATCAGCGGAGTCGCGTTCCTCGACGCGTTCAACCAGGGGCGCCTCAAGGCGGTCGCCGGCCGCGTGGTGGTGGTCGGCGGCGGCGACACCTCGGTGGACGTGGTGTCCGTGGCGCGGCGCCTGGGCTACATCGAGGACGTCAAGGAAACCGAGCGCCCGGAGATCGTGGTCATGGGCCATACGGCGCACGACGTCTCGACGCTTGCCGCGCGCCAGGGCGCCGACGTGATGCTCACCTCGATGCAGCCGGTCGAGCAGATGAACGCGGCCAAGCACGAGATCGAGGATGCGCAGCGCGAGGGCGTGAAGATCCGGGGAAACCTCCTGCCCAAGAAGGTGATCGTCGACGAGAGGAGCGGCCGTGCCAAGGCGCTGCGCCTGATCGAGGTCCAGTGGGACAAGGCCAAGTTTACGGAAAAGCCCGGCACCGAGATGGATGTCGAGGCCGATCTGATCGTCGTCGCCATCGGGCAGGCGGGCGACCTCGCGGGAATGGCAGAGCTGGACAACGGCAAGGGCCAGATCGCGGCCGACAAGTACTACCAGCTGCCGAACCGCCCCGGCGTGTTCGCCTGCGGCGACATCATCCGTCCGCACCTGCTCACCACGGTGATCGGCCAGGGGTCGATCGCCGCCGACAGCATCGACCGCTACCTCAACGGGAAGGAGATGCCCAAGCGGCCGAAGGTCGATGTGCACCACTTCAACCTGCTCGACAAGCTGCGCGAGGTGAATCTCGAGCCCAAGCCGTTCCAGCCGGTTGTGCAGCCGGAGCTGCGCGAAATCGATCGCGGCCTGCGCGGCACGTCGGAAACGGGGAAGGCGGTCGGTGGCTTCGCCATCCACAACTACGAAGACCGCAGCGGCTCGGAGGTATGCCAGTCGCAGGAGCTGTTCCTCGGTCACTTTCCGTACCAGGAGCGCATCAAGCGCACCGAAATCGGTCCCTCGGCCGAGGAAGTGCTCGGCCACTTCGCCGAGCGCATGGTCGGGCTGACCGACCAGCAGGCGGTGGCCGAGGCGAAGCGCTGCATGAGCTGCGGCATGTGCTTCGAATGCGACAACTGCGTCATCTATTGCCCGCAGACTGCGGTCAAGCGCACCCCCAAGTCCGAGGCCACCCTGGGCCGCTACGTCTACACCGACTACGACCTGTGCATCGGCTGCCACATCTGCGCCGACGTCTGCCCCACCGGCTACATCAAGATGGGCATGGGCGATCACTGAGCGCGGGGGAAGGAGAATGATGCGGTTCGCCCTCGCCCTGCTGGCCGTCGTGCTGACGCTTGCCGGCTACGCGGACGCGGAGGAGGTGCGAGCCGGGCGCGTCGCCGTGCCCGTCGTCAAGATCGAGAAGGGCGAAGCCTGCGTGGCGCCCACCGCGGAGATGCGCCGCGACCACATGAAGATGCTGCTGCACCAGCGCGATCGGACCCTGCGCCAGGGCATCCGTGAGTCCCGCTTCAGCCTCAAGAACTGCGTCGACTGCCATGCCAGCCGCGAGACCGGCAGCGTGCTCGGCAAGGACGGCTTCTGCTCGAGCTGCCACGCCTACGCCTCGGTGAGCATCGACTGCTTCGAGTGCCATACACCGGTCCGCCAGGACCGGGTTGCCAGGGCTCCTCGATGAGCCCGGACCGCCGCCAGTTTCTGGGTTGGGGCGCCGCCGTCGCCGCGGGCGCGGCGCTCGCGCCGGCCTTCAGGCTGATCGAGCTCGCGCAGGCGCGCTCGCCCGAGGAGGCCGCCTCCGCGCTGCAGCGCTGGGGGCTCCTGATCGACATCACGAAGTGCGCGGATTGCGACGCGTGCGTCACCGCCTGTCACGAAGAGAACGGCGTGACCGGCCACGGCCGGCCCAGGACCGATGCGCAGTGGATCCGCAAGGTGAGCCTGCGCGACAAGCGCACCGGCTACGCGCAGACCTTGCCGCTCATGTGCCAGCACTGCGAGCACCCGCCGTGCGTGGACGTGTGCCCGACCGGCGCTTCCTTCAGGCGCGACGACGGCATCGTGCTGGTCGACAAGCATACCTGCATCGGCTGCCGCTACTGCGTCATGGCCTGCCCCTACGGCGCGCGCTCCTTCGTCCACGAGGCGGTGAGCGGCCAGAAGGCGGACGTCCCGCGCGGCAAGGGCACGGTGGAAGCCTGCACGCTGTGCGTGCACCGCGTCGATCGCGGCGAGACCCCGGCCTGCGTCGAGGCCTGCAACCGGGACGGCGGCAAGGCGATGGTGTTCGGCGATCTCAGCGACGCCTCCGCGGAGATCTACCGGCGCCTGCGCGCCGAGCCCTCGACCCAGGTGCGCGCCGATCTCGCCCTCAACACCGGCGTGCGTTACCAGGGGCTGTAGCGTATGGCGCGCGTGCATTACCGCGAAATCGAGGGCGACAGCGGCGGCTACTACGCGCTGCTGGGCGCGCTCGGCGCCTTGATCCTTGCGGGCCTGGGCGCCGCCTGGTACATGGAGCACAACGGCCACTACGTCACCGGGATGAGCAACCGCATCGTGTGGGGCACGCCCCACGTGATCGCGGTGTTCCTGATCGTCGCCGCTTCGGGGGTGCTCAACGTCGCCTCGATCGCCTCGGTGTTCGGCCGGGACCTCTACAAGCCGCTGGCGCGGCTGTCGGGGCTCCTCGCGGTCACCCTGCTCGCCGGGGGGCTCGCGGTGCTGGTGCTCGACCTCGGGCGGCCCGAACGCCTGATCGTGGCGATGACGCACTACAACTTCAAGTCGATCTTCGCCTGGAATATCTTCCTCTACGTCGGTTTCTTCGCCATCGTGGCGCTCTACCTGTGGACCCTGTTCGAGCGGCGCATGAACGGCTACACCCGGCGCGCGGGCGTGCTCGCGTTCCTCTGGCGGCTGGTCCTTACCACCGGCACCGGATCGATCTTCGGCTTCCTGGTGGGCCGCGAGCCCTACAACAGCGCGCTGCTGGCGCCGATGTTCATCATCATGTCGTTCTCCTTCGGGCTGGCGATCTTCGTGCTGGTGCTGATGGCCGCGTGCCGCGGGAGCGGCCGCGCGTTGGGCGACGTGGTGCTGAACCGGCTCAAGAACCTCCTCGGCGTGTTCGTCGCCGCAGTCCTGTACTTCGTCGTGGTCTATCACTTGACCAACCTCTATATCGCGCGCCAGCACGAGGTCGAGCGCTTCGTGCTCTGGGACGGCGGCATCTACCCTGCGCTGTTCTGGCTGGGCCAGATCCTGATCGGCAGCATCCTGCCCCTGGTGCTGTTGTTCAGTCCCGCGGTGAGCCGGTCGCGCCGCGCCATCGCGACGGGGGCGGTCTGCGTGATTCTCGGCGGTCTGGTGCAGCTCTACGTCCTCATCATCGGCGGCCAGGCCTACCCGCAACTGATGTTCCCGGAAAAGGAAGTCACCAGCAGCTTTTTCGACGGCGTGGTCGCGGCTTACACCCCGAGCCTGCCGGAAGTCATGCTCGGCGTGGGCGGCATGGCGCTGGCGCTGGCGCTCACCGCCGTAGCCGTCAAGGTGTTGCCCTTCCTGCCGCAGAGTCTGGCGGACAGCGACGTCAACTCGGCCACTGCGTGAACCGTCTTTTCGTCTCCGCGGCCCACAAGTCCTCGGGCAAGACCACGGTGTGCATCGGGCTGTGCGCCGCCCTGCGAGCGCGGGGCGAAACGGTGCAGCCGTTCAAGAAGGGGCCCGACTACATTGATCCCCTGTGGCTGGGGCTCGCCGCCGGGCGGCCCTGCTACAACCTCGACCCCTACCTGAGCGGCGCGGAGGAGATCCGCGCCGAGGTCGCGCGGCGCATGCAGGGTGCCTCGCTCGGCATCGTCGAGGGCAACAAGGGCCTGTACGACGGACTCGACCTTCACGGCAGCAACAGCAACGCCGCGCTCGCCGCGCTGATCGGCGCACCGGTGGTGCTGGTGATCGACGCGCGCGGGATGACGCGCGGTGTCGCGCCGCTCATCCTCGGCTACCAGGCGTTCGACCGGAACATCCGCATCGCCGGCGTGATCCTGAATCAGCTCGGGGGTTCGCGCCACGAAGCCAAGCTGCGCGCCGTGATCACCCACTACACCGGCGTTCCGGTGCTCGGCGCGGTGCAGCACGACGAGCGCTTGAGCATCGTGGAACGTCATCTCGGCCTCATCCCGAGCAACGAGGCGCGCGACGCGCGTGCGTGCGTGGACGAGATTGCGCAAGCAGTTACCGCCCAGGTGGACCTCGATCGCCTGCTCGCCGTTGCGCACGAAGCGCCGCCCTGGCCTCGCGCCCTGACCTCGATCGGCGGCGCCCCGGCGCGTCCGGGCGGCCCGCCGGTGCGCGTGGCCATCGCGCGCGACGCGGCGTTCGGTTTCTACTACCCGGGCGATCTTAGAGGCACTGGGCGCCGCCGGCGCGCAGCTCGTAGCCTTCGACGCCCTGCGCGACAAGCGGCTGCCGCAGGTGGACGGCCTGTTCATTGGCGGCGGGTTTCCCGAGACGCACATGGACGCGCTCGCCGCGAACGCGGAGCTGCGCGCCGAGGTGCGCCAGGCGATCGAAGGCGGGCTGCCGGCCTACGCCGAGTGCGGAGGACTCATGTACCTCGCGCGCGGCATCGAATGGAACGGGCGCCGCGCCGAAATGGTCGGCGCCCTCCCGGCAGACATCGTGATGCACGCCCGCCCGGTCGGGCGCGGATACGTGCACCTGCGTGAAACCGGCCGCGGCCCCTGGCCGCAGGCGCCTGCGCGGGACGCGCCGCCGATTCGCGCGCACGAGTTTCACTATTCGAGCGTCGAGAACCTTTCCCCCGGTGTCGAGTTCGCCTACGACGTCGAGCGCGGCCATGGCATCGACGGCCGGCACGACGGGATCGTGCACAAGAACCTGCTGGCGTCGTATGCGCACCTGCGGGATGTCGCGGGCAACCACTGGGCGCGCCGCTTTGTCGATTTCGTGAGGAGCTGCAACCATGCCGCTTGAGGTGGAAGGAAGCACGCTGGCGGTCGACTTCGAAGGCTACCTGATCGATCCGTCGCTGTGGACCGAGCGGGTCGCCGAGGAGCTGGCGCGCCAGGAGGGCATCGTCCTGTCCAACGAGCACTGGATAGTGATCCGCTTCATCCGCGAGTACTACGAGCGACACCACATCGCGCCGGATGCGCGTCATGTCATGAAGCACCTGGCCGAATACAAGGGCGCGGACAAGGCGGGGCGCAACGACCTGTTTGTGCTCTTCCCCTACGGCTACGTCAAGCAGGCCTGCAAGATCTCCGGCATGCGCAAACCCCGCGCGTGGAGCACCGGCTGAGCGCCGGGCGCCGGGATGCATCCATGATCATCATCACGCCGGAGGCCGCCGAGCAGATACGCAAGTCGGCGCAGCAGCAGGCGAACGCGCAGCCGGTCTACCTGCGGCTGGCCGCCCGCCTGGGGGACAAGGGAGCGATCGAATACGGCATGGGCTTCGACGACAAGGCCGAAGGCGACCTGGAGGTCGCGGCGGGCGACATCAAGGTGCTGATCTCGCCCGGCTGCGTCGAGCTGCTGACCGGCGCGACGCTCGACTACGTCGAGATCAACCCCGGCGAGTTGCGCTTTATCTTCATCAACCCCAACGATCCCTCGCACAAGCCGCCGGGGCCGGCGCGCTGAGCCTTCGCGCTGGACAGGGTCGCGCCGGGGCGTTAGCCTGAACTGCGTCCGATTCTGCTGCCGCGACCCAGGATACCGTATGGCCAAACGCGCTCCGCCGCGCCCCGGCGCAACAGCCGATGACGCCGAGCGCCGGGACCGCACCGGTTCGCAGGCGCAGGCGGTGCGCCTCGCGCGCAAGACGCAGTCGCTCGACATCCTGTACGAAATCGCCACCTGCCTGAGCCAGCCCGGCAGCCTCGAGCAGGTGCTCGATGGATTTCTCGACACCTTCATCGAGCTGGTCGATGCGCGCGCGGCCAGCGTGCGGCTCGCGTCCGGGGAAGGTCACACCCGGCTCATCGCCAGTCGCGGTCTCGCGCCCGACGTGGTCGAGCGCGACCGGCTGATGCCGGTGGGCCGCTGCCCCTGCGGCCTGGCCGCGACCGAGGGCGGCCTGCGCGTCCAAAGCGGCACCGTGCCGTGCGCGCAGCTCATCGGCGGGTCGATGCTCGAGCCCGATTGCACGGAGTTCGTAGTGGTGCCGGCGCAGTATCAGGACCGCATTCTGGGCGTATACAACCTGTTTCTCGACCGCCCGCTCGCGGCCATGGGCGAGGACATACGCGATCTGCTGATGAGCGTGGGCCGCCACCTCGGCCTCGCGCTCGAGAAGGCGCGACTGGAGGGTGAAGCGCGCCGCCTGGCCATCATGGATGAGCGCAATATTATCGGCAACGAGCTGCATGACTCGCTCGCCCAGTCGCTCATCGGCATGCGGCTGCAGCTGAAGATTCTGAGCGAATCCCTGGCGCGCAAGGACTTCGGCGCCGCGCAGTACGAAGCGAATGCCCTGCGCCGGGCGATGACTCAGGCCAACGCCGATCTGCGCGGCCTGCTCGCCAACTACCGGCTGAAGATCGACGAGGCGGGCTTTGCGCAGACGGTCGCCAGCCTGGTCGAACGCTTCCGCCGGGAGACCGGCATCGCGGTTTTTTTCCAGAACGAGTGCCAGTCGTTGGCGCTCAGCCCGGCGCAGGAGATCCAGGTCTATTACATCATCCAGGAGGCGCTTACCAACATCCGCAAGCACAGCGGCGCGCGCAATGTGCGCGTCCTGCTCAACAACGAGGGCGATCTCTACACCGTGCTGATCGAAGACGACGGCCTGGGCATGACCGGCGTCGCCGAAAGCACGCCCGGCGAGCATGCGGGCCTTGCGGTCATGCGGGAGCGCGCCCAGCGGCTGCCGGGCCAGATCGTGATCGAGAGCGAGCCGGGTGAGGGCACGCGGATCGTCCTGATCTTCAACGCGCCGCCGGTCGCCGCGGCGCGCGGCTGAGCGAGGCCGGCATGCGAGTGCTGCTGATCGACGATCACGCGCTGGTGCGCCGCGGCATCGAGGCGCTGCTGCAGAGCCGCGGCGTCCAGGTGGTGGCCTCGGTCAGCTCGGGCGAGGAGGGCGTGCGGCGCGCGCGCGAGCTCGCCGCCGACATCATTCTGCTCGATGTGAAAATGCCGGGCATGAACGGCATCGAGACGTTGAAAAAACTGCGCGCGAGCGGCGTCGCCACACCCGTCGTGATGCTCACCATGAGCCGCGAGGACGCCGACCTGAGCGCGGCGCTGCGCGGCGGCGCCCAGGGTTACCTGTTGAAGGACATCGAGCCGGAGGAGCTGATGCCCGCGCTCGAGGCGGCCTTGCGCGGCGACAACGTCGTGGCCCGCGAACTGGTCGGAACGCTGGCGCGCCTCGTGCGCAGCGACGCCGGCACGAAGCGCGAGACGCCGCGTCGGGCGGCTCCGTTCGCCGAGCTCACGCCGCGCGAGCTGGAGATCCTCGAATGCGTCGCCGACGGCTCCAGCAACAAGCTGATCGCGCGCGCACTCGATATCACGGAGGGCACCGTCAAACTGCATGTGAAGGCGATTCTGCGCAAGCTCGGGATGCACTCGCGCGTCGAGGCCGCGGTGATGGCAGTCGAGCATGGCCTGGGAAAGAACCGGAGAAAATCCGGCGCCGCCTCCGGCACGTGATGCATGGGCAGGACGGCGGGCCTGTCCGCTGGGTAAGAGCGGCAGGCTCGCAGGCGCGCGCCTCACACGGCGGCGCCCTTGCGCTCGAGCGCAGCGCCGGTCAACCCGCGCGATGCAAATACCAGGAACGTGTGCGCCAGCTTGCCGAACGGCAGCCAGACGAAGAGCAGTTCCACGCTGAGCAGGTGGATCGCGAGCGGCAGCGGGTCGAGCGGCGGCGCGGGCGCGGCACCCGGCGGGTACGACACGTTGATCGCGATCATCCCGGTGGCGCAGGGCAGGATTACGACGAACCAGCTGAAGTAGTCGTCAAAGCCGGACAGCAAACGCCGCACCGGGTCCATGAGACGCTCGAGCAGCGCGAGGAACAGCGCTACGAAGGTGATCCCGACCGCGAAATACACCACCGGCCCGGGCAGCGGCGGCCACGCCAGGCCGGTGAGGCGCTCGATGAAGTGCAGGTGCGGAAGGTAGCCGAACACGATAACGGCCAGGCCGACGTGATAGAGATAGCCGTTGAGGGCGCCGAGCCGGCCGCGGCCGAATTCTTTCCGGGGTAGCATCCGCCCGAAGATGCTGCGCATCGCACCGGCGATCAGCCGGGTACTACGCGGCTCGGACAGGTCCGGCGCGGCGCCGAGCCGCCAGATCACCGCGACCCGCCACACGCTCCCCAGGATGAGGACCGCCAGCGAGGCCCACAACGCGGGTCCGCGCGCGAATTCCAGGAGTTCCATGGGCGTCACGGCTGACGCTCTCCGGGTTCGAGATACTGCGCGATCAGCTCGGTCAGGCCGAGCACCGGCAGCGTCATGCCGTACTGCTCCATCGCCTCTTCGAGCACGTTGCGGCAGTTGCTGCAGCACGTGACGAGCGCCTCGGCGCCCGTGGCGTCCACCTGGCGTTTCTTGCGCTCGAAGGCGGCGAACCGGAGCTTCTCCGCGCGGTGGATTGCGCTCACGCCTCCGCCGCCCCCGCAGCAGAAGGTGGCCGCCCCCGACGCGGGCATCTCGACGAAGTTCCCGCTCACCGTATCCATGAGCCGGCGCGGCGCCCGGGTCACGCCGCCGCGCCGCACGATCTGGCACGGATCGTGGAACGTGAGCCGGCGGGCGTCCTTGCCGCGCGTGCGCAGCCGGCCCTCGCGCACGAGCTGGTCGAGCAGCTCGGTGATCTGCACCACCTTGAACGAATAGGGCCGGCCGAGCAGGTTGGGGCCTTCCCAGCGCAATGCCGAGTAGGCGTGGCCGCATTCCGGGCTGACGACGTACTTCACCTTCAGCCGCTCGGCCGCGTCGACGATGCGCGACAGCAGCGCCGCCGCGATCTCGCGCGAGCCGATCTGCACCCCGACGTTGGTCGCCTCGAACCCGGCGCTGGGAAGGGTCCAGGACAGACCCGCCTGGCGGAAGATGCGCGCCAGCGCGCCGAGGATTTCCGGATAGCCGATGATTTCCATCGACGAGAGCACGAGCAGGTAGTCCGCGCCTTCGACGTCCACCGGGATCTCGAGCCCGGTTTCGCGCTCCTGCAATTCGATCTGGCGCTTGAGCGCCGGCCAGCGCACACCCATCGGGCTGCCGACTTCGAGCGCGCGCTCGGCGGCGTCATAGAGGTCGGCCGGCGCAAATCCGGCCGCCGACATGCCTTCGCGCGCCTGGCGCACCAGGCCGGCGATATCGATGCCCATCGGACAGGCGAGCGTGCAGCGGCCGCACAGGTTGCAGGAGTCGTAGAGCAGCTCGGACCAATCCGCCAGCTCCTGCGCCGTGGGCGCGGGTGGCGCGAGCCCGAGCAGCCGCTTCAGCGAGGCGAACGGCGCCCGCTCGCGCCGGTAGGCCTTGCGCATCGGCCACAGCTTGTAGACCGGCGTGTAGCGCGGATCGCCGGTGACGAGATAGAAGTGGCAGGCCTCGGCGCACTGGCCGCAGTGCACGCAGGCCTCGAGCTGGAACGCGGCGTCGCGGCCCGTCCGGGCGACAAACGTCTGCGCCGCCTTGCGCGCATCGGGCGCCTTGACCGAGTCGAGCACCGCGCGGGCGCTTTCGAATGCGGGCCGTTCCATCACCGCCGATTCCTTGCGCCATCCTAGCGGCGCCGGACGGGGCCGTCTTGATCTACGTCAATGGGGTCAGGCCCCCAAGGCGCTGACCGACAGTTGCGCGCGCGGCAGCCCGCTCTCCAGCAGCAGGTACTCGGCCGCGTTCGCCAAAGGTTCGGGACCCGCCACGTAGATATCGTGATCCCCCAGTTGGGGATGATCCTGCAGCACCTGCCGCAGGGCGCGCTGCACGACGGCTTCTTCCGCCAGGGTGCCGTCCGCCGTCAATGGTGTGTAGCGGAAGTTGTCGAGGGCGTCGCTCCAGGAACGGCAGAGATTGTCGAGGTAATGGCCGGTGCCGGAGGCGATCCAGTACAGGTGCAGCGCCTCGGCCGCATCGAGCGCCATGGCGTGCTCGATCAGGCTCTTGACGGGCGCAAATCCGGTCTCGCCGGCAATGAAGATGAGCGGGCGATGCGATGCCTCGTTCAGCACGAACGCCCCGCGCGGCCCGTCGACGCGCACCGTGTCCCCGCCCCGCAGCCCGCCGAACACGCGCTCGGCGAAGGCGTCGCCTGCGCGCCGCCGTATGTGGAATTGCAGGTTGCGGTCGTCGCAGGGGCAGCTCGCCACAGGGACCGATGCCGCGGCGCCGTCGGCGAGCGACAGCGACACGGACTGGCCGGCCAGAAAGCGCAACCGGTTCGTGCGCGGAGTCTGCAGATGCAGCAGCCGCATGTCGTCGGCGAGCGGCTCGACCGCCTTGACCTTGGCTTCGATGCTCTGCAGCGGCATGTCGGCGGCGCCATGCGCCTCGCGGGCCTCGATCACGAGGTCGACGACGGCGGTGTTGCAGCACATCAGCACGACACCGGCGTGCTTCTCGGCCGCCGTGAGAGGGTAGTCGGAATGCCGCGTCTTCTGCACCTCGCCCGACAGGATCCGGGCCTTGCACTTGCCGCAGCTGCCGATGCTGCAGCCATAGTCGAGCGACAGCCCTGCGCGCAGCGCCGCCTCGAGCAGGCTATCGTTGCCGTCGACGAAGAACTCCCGCCCGCTCGGCTTGACCTGGACGTGCGCCGTCATGATCCTCAGGAAACTCTCGTGTACCAGCAGCGGCTGCGGCTCTGCGCCTTGCGGGCCGGCCTGCAGACGGTGCGTCAGCCAGTCGAGCAGCCGGGCCGCGGCGGCCTGCGGCGCCACCGCATCGCCGATCTCGCGCAGCTTCGCCTGCAATTGCTCCACCAGCGCGCGGTAATACTCGAGCTGCGACTGGGCCTGCGCCCGCTCGCGGCTCATTTCGGTCAGGCGCGCGATCAATACCTCGGAACTGGGCAGCAAGCGCTCGCGCACGCGCCGGGCGAAGGCGGCGTCCTTGATCCGTTCGAACCGCTCGAGCGCGGCGTGGTCTTCCAGCTTGAGTTCGGGATAGGCGCGCAGCAGGTCTTCCGCCGCTACCATGCCCTCGAACGCGGCCAGCTCGCCGCTCCTGATCTTGCTCTGCAGCGCGCCGCGGCTGACACCGACCAGGCGCGCCGCACGCGTCAGTGTGAGCAGCTGCGGCATGCGCGTGCGGATGCGTTTCGCTCATCGATAAAGGTATTATATCGAAGACGATGCGCCCCATCGTGAACGTGGAACGCCATGGATTTTCTGCCGATCTTTCTCGACATCCGCGGGGAGCCTTGCCTGGTGGTGGGCGGCGGCGCGGTGGCCGCGCGCAAGTGCGCGCAGCTGCTGCGCGCGGGCGCACGCGTCACGATCCAGGCGCCGGAGCTGGGCAGGGCGTTCGATGCCGATGTCGCCGCAGCGCGGATCGCGCACCGCGCGGCGCACTTTCGCGATGGGGACGTCGCCGGGTATGCCCTGGTGATCGCCGCCACCGACGACGATGCCGTCAATCGCGCGGTAGCCGCCGCCGCCCGGGCGCGGCGCATCCCGGTGAACGTGGTCGATCGTCCGGCACTCTGCTCGTTCATCATGCCGTCCATCGTCGAGCGCGCGCCGGTCATCGTGGCGGTTTCGAGCGGCGGGGCTTCCCCGGTGCTCGCGCGCCTGTTACGCGCGCGCCTGGAGAGCCTGATTCCGGCTGGCTACGGCCGCCTCGCCGCGCTCGCGGCGGCGTTTCGCGAGCAGGTGAAGGCGCGCTTCCGGCCATCCGAGCGGCGGCGCTTCTGGGAACGCGTGCTGCAGGGCCCGATCGCCGAGCTGGTCTTCAGCGGTCGCGACGATGAGGCCCGCACCGCCCTGGAGGAGACGCTCGGCGACACGCGCCTCGCCTTCAGCGGCGGCGAGGTGTCCCTCATCGGCGCCGGGCCGGGCGACCCGGATCTGCTCACGTTTCGCGCGCTGCGCCTCATGCAGCAGGCCGATGTGGTGGTGTACGATCGCCTGGTGTCGCAGCCCGTTCTCGATCTGGTCCGGCTCGAAGCCGAGCGTATCTATGCCGGCAAGGAACGCGCGAGCCACGCGCTGCCGCAGGAGGACATCAATCATCTCCTGATACGCCTGGCGCGGGAAGGCAAGCGTGTCGTGCGGCTCAAGGGGGGCGATCCGTTCATCTTCGGACGCGGCGGCGAGGAGATCGCCACGCTCGCAGCCGAAGGCATTCCCTTTCAGGTGGTCCCCGGCATCACCGCCGCCGCGGGCTGTGCGTCCTACGCCGGCATTCCGCTGACGCACCGCGATTATTCCCAGTCGGTGCTGTTCGTCACCGGCCACCTGCAGGACGGCAGCATGAATCTCAACTGGCGTGCGCTCGCGCAGCCGCGCCAGACCGTCGTGGTCTACATGGGATTGCTGGGCATCGACGTGCTGTGCCGCCAGCTGGTTGCGCACGGCTTGCCGGCCGCGACACCGGCCGCGCTCATCCAGCAGGGCACCACGCCGCAGCAGCGCGTGCTGACGGGCAATCTCGACACGCTGCCGGAGATGGTGCGCCGGAGCAAGGTCACGGCGCCGACGCTGATCATCATCGGCGAGGTGGTGAGGTTGCGCGACCAGCTCAAGTGGTTCGAGTCCGCGGCGTGAGAGCGGCACGGGACTTCAGCGAGGCGGCATGCCCGGCGATTTCATCGAGGTAGGGAAGACCGCCGAGCTCGCGCCGGGAACCATGAAGCGCCTCGATATTCAGGGCCGGCGCATCCTGCTGGCAAACGTGGAGGGGCGTTTCTGCGCCGCCGACGACACCTGCACCCACGAGGAGGCTTCGCTGTCGAGGGGTTTCCTCAAGGGCGCGTGGGTGAAATGCCCGCTGCACGGCAGCCGCTTCAACGTTTGCACCGGCGAGGTGCTGGAAGAACCGGCCGAGGCCAACCTCAGGACCTATCCGGTGCGGCTGGAAGGCGACCGTATTCTCGTCGGCTTGCCCGAGGCGGGGACGCCGTGAGCTCCCGCGTTCGGACGATGCCCGCCGATCCCGCGGCCCTGATGCGCTCCATCCTCAAGCGCATCGCGACCGGCCCCGAACTGAGCAAGGACATCTCGCGCGAGGAGGCTTGCGCCGGCATGCGCCTGGTGCTCGATGGCCAGGTGGATCCGGTGCAGGCCGGGGTATTCCTGATCGCGCTGCGCATGAAGCGCGAAACGGACGACGAGAATCGCGGCGTGCTCGAAGCCATCCGCGAAGCGACCCACCGCGCCACCGCGCCGGTGGACGAGGTGGTGGACATCGCCGATCCCTATGACGGATTCAATCGCACGCTGCCGGCCTCGCCTTTCCTGCCGCCCGTGCTCGCCGCCTGCGGCCTCGCGGCGGTGACGCACGGCGTGCAGAGCATGGGCCCCAAGTACGGCGTCACGCACCGCCAGGTGCTGGATGCCGCCGGCGTGCCGGTCGACCTCGGGCCCGAAGAAGCCGCCGCGCGCCTGGGCGATCCCCTCATCGGCTGGGCCTACACGGACCAGAAGGCGTTCTGCCCCAAGCTCCACCGTCTCGCTGCTCTGCGCACGCTTATCGTCAAACGCCCCGCGCTGACCACGGCCGAGGTACTGGCCGGGCCGGTGCGCGGCCGGCTGAAGACGCATCTCGTCACCGGCTACGTGCACAAACCCTATCCTCGCATCTATGCGCTGCTGGCGCGCCATGCGGGCTTCGACTCGGCCCTCATCGTGCGCGGCGTCGAGGGCGGCGTGATTCCTTCGCTGTCGCAGACCGGGAAGGTGTTTCACTATCACGACCGGGGCGAGGAGACTTCCACGGAATTCAAGCCCGCCGAGCTGGGGATCGAGCAGACCGTGCGCGCGCCGCGCATTCCCGGAGCGGCGGCGGACGGCGCGACGGAAGACGACGAAGCCGGACCGGTGTTCGAACCTGCCACCATCGCTCAAGCGGCGGCCGCGGCCGGCCTGGCGGCGCTTGCCGGCGAGCCCGGCCCCACGCGCGATAGCCTGATCTACGGCGCCGCACTGTGCCTGTGGCACCTCGGGCGCCGCGCATCGCTTCAAAGCGCTGCCGAGGCCGTACGCGGGGTGCTCGATCGCGGCGAGGCGTTGAACCGCCTGCAGCGCATGCGCCAAGCAGCACGGTGATCGGGCACGGCTAGGCGATTACGCGATCGCCTGGTAGTACAGGTTCTGCGGGTGGTTCGCTTCAGCGAAGAAATACCAGCGCTCGGCGAGGAGTCCCGCGTACTGCAGGACGAAAGCGGCGGTGAGCGCGGCCGCTGACTCACCGCCCCAGGCGAGCAGCAGCGCCGGCGCCGGGAACACCAGCGCGAGGAAGGCCCAGCGCACCGCGCGCACGGTTTCCCGCGTACGGCCGTGAAAGAACTCGCGCGTGTTGAACGAGCCGCCCATGAATCCCTGCGCCTTCTGGACGATTTTCGGATGCTTGACGCCGATTGCCGTGGCCAGCGTGGATTTGGGCCGCAGCCGCGCATTGCGGGCGAGCGCGGCGAGCCGGACGAGGTAGGCGAGCGCGCCGATGACGAGCGCGGAAATCGCCAGCTGGCCGGCGTAGCGCGGCGTGTCGAGCGCCGCGAGCGCGGCGGCCAGCGTGAAACCGGAGGCGGTGCCGAGCAGGAAGTAGTTGAGCGGCGTGAGCGCGGTATGCCACTCCTGGAGGAACTCGAGGCAAGCGTAGATCATCCCGGTGCACACGAAGAGCGCGAGGCAAAGCGCAACACCCACGGTGCCCACTTCCAGCGCGAGCGCCCGCTCGCCCGGCGCGAACTGGTGCACCGCGCCGTAGGCGAACACCGCCGCCATGAACGCGGGCAGCACGATGGTTTCGCGCGACAGCCACGAAGTGCGCCATTTCGCTGCCGAGCGCCAGGCGCGCGCGGGCCGGCCGAGGTGAAAGAACGACGCCAGCAATCCAGCGGCGAGCAGCAGCGATCGCAATTATCGATCCCGAAACGAGGAAAGAGGTCGGCGCGGCGCCCAGCGCATCCACTGCGACGAGCGCAAGAAACAGGCCTTGTCCCGCTCCCAGCAGCGTCGTGAGGAGAATGACCGACCAGGCCGGGTGCACGGTTCACTCACCAGGTCGTGACATCGTCGAGCGCCGGTTCGGCGGTCGCGGGCTTGGGCAGCAGGCCGTCGACCTTGAGCGGATTGTCGAAGCGCTGCAAGTCCTCCGGGCGCACCTTGAACTCGATTCGGCGGCGCGGCAGGTAGTGATTCGCCGGGTGCGTGCCCCATTCCGGCATGAGTGCGTAGCCGCCGTTCTCGCGAATCGCTACGGACACTTCGGACTGCGGGTCGTGGATGTCCCCGAAGAGGCGGGCGTTCGTCGGGCAGGCGAGCACGCAGGCGGGCTTGCGCTCGCGCTCCGGCAGGGACGGGTCGTGGATCCGGTCCACGCACAGCGTGCACTTCTTCATCACCTTCTCGTGCCCGTCGAGCTCGCGCACGCCGTAGGGGCAGGCCCAGGCGCAGTACTTGCAGCCGATGCACTTGTCGTAATCCACCAGCACGATGCCGTCCTCGGCGCGCTTGTAGGAGGCGCCGGTCGGGCACACCGGCACGCACGGGGGATCCTCGCAATGCAGGCAGGACTTCGGGAAGTGCACCGTTTGCGTGTTCGGGTAGTCGCCCACCTCGAAGGTCTGCACCCGGTTGAGGAAGGTGCCGGTGGGGTCCCTGCCGTAGGGATTCAAGTCCGCGAGCGCACCGGCATCGCCCGAAGTGTTCCACTCCTTGCAGCTCGTCACGCAGGCGTGGCAGCCCACGCAGACGTTGAGGTCTATGACCAGCGCAAGCTGCGTCATGTGCGGAGCCCCTTGCCGGCGACGTAAACCAGTCGCTCGGGCGGCTCGCCCGCAACGCCCGGCAATGGCCGCATCGCCGCGAATTCCGGCCAACTCGTGCGCGCTTCGCCCGCCGCCGCCGGATAAATGCGCACCCGCACGTCGTACCAGCCCGCCTGGCCGGTGACCGGATCCGAGTTCGACATGCGCGCGCCACCGTTCGCGCCGGGCAGCTCATCCGCAATCAGGTGATTGAGAAGAAACCCCAGCCGCGATTCGTTCGCATCGGGCGCGAGGTTCCAGGCCCCGGGCGCCTTGCCGATCGCGTTCCAGGTCCAGACGGTACCCGGCTCGACCGCCTCGCTGTAACGGCACATGCAGCGCACCTTGCCCCACTGGGACTCGACCCAGATCCAGTCGCCGTCGCCGATGCCCTCGGCACGCGCCAGCGCCGGGTTCACGAACAGGAAGTTGTGGGCGTGGATCTGCCGCAACCAGGCATTCTGCGAGTCCCAGGAGTGATACATCGCCATCGGCCGCTGCGTGATCGCTGCGAGCGGATACTTGCCGGTGTCGGTCGCCTGAACCTCGAGCGGGGAATAGTAAAACGGCAGCGGATCGAAATAGTCCGCCACGCGCTTGCGCAGGTGCTCCGGCGGCTGCCGGCCCGGGCGCTTGCCCTGCGCCGCGAGCCGGAAGCGCTGCAGCACTTCGGAGTACAGGTGGATGATCACCGGATCGCCGTAGCGGCGTATCCGTGCGCGCTGCGCCCACTCCATGTAGCCGCGGTTCCAGTTGCGCATGTACTGGTAGGACGGCGGCAGCTCGAGGCGAAATACGCAGTTGTTCGCCGTATAGCGCTCCCACTGCTTCGGGTTGGGCTCGCCGCGCAGCGATTTTTCGCCGCCGCGACCGCGCCAGCCCGCGAGAAAGCCGATTCCGGATCCCGGCTCGGTCTCGTAATTGACGATGAAGTCCGGGTAGTCGCGGAACCTGCGCGCGCCGTCGGGGTGGGTGAAGGCCGGGAGCTTGAGCCGGCCCGCAAGCTCCAGTAGCACCTCCTGGAACGGCTTGCACTCGCCCTTGGGCGGCACGACCGGAACGCGCACGGCGTCCATGGGACCGCTGAATTCGGAAATCGGCCGGTCGAGGAGCGACATCACGTCGTGCCGCTCGAGGTAAGTGGTGTCGGGAAGCACCAGGTCCGCAAACGCGGTCATCTCCGACTGGAATGCGTCGCACACGACGAGGAAGGGAATCCGGTACTCGCCATCCTCGCCGCGGTCGTTCAGCATACGGCGCGTCTCGACCGTATTCATGGACGAGTTCCACGCCATGTTCGCCATGAAGATCATCAGCGTGTCGAGCCGGTACGGGTCGCCGCGCCAGGCGTTCGCGATCACGTTGTGCATCAAGCCGTGCACCGAGAGCGGGAATTCCCAGGAGAACCCCTTGTCGATGCGCGCGGGCGTGCCGTCTTCGGCGACGAACAGGTGCTCGGGCGCCGCCGGCCAGCCCAGCGCCAGCCCCGGAAGCGGCGTATTCGGCCGCACCGCCGCGGGCGAATTCGGCGTCTTGGCGGCGGGCGGGATGGCGCGCGGGAACGGCGCCCGGTGGCGGAATCCGCCCGGACGATCGATGGTGCCGAGCAGGCTCATCAGGATGGCGAGGGCGCGCACCGTGTGAAAGCCGTTCGAATGCGCGGCGAGCCCGCGCATGGCGTGGAACGCGACCGGGTTTCCGGTCACGGTCTGGTGCTCCGACCCCCAGCAATCGGTCCACGCAATCGGCAGCTCGATGCGCTCGTCCCGCGCGACGACACCCATCTCGTGCGCCAGGCGCCGGATGGTCGCCACCGGGATGCCGGTGATGCCCTCGGCCCATTCGGGCGTGTACTGCCGGACGCGATCGGCGAGCAGCTGGAATGCGGGCTTGACGACGGTGCCGTCCTCCAGCCGGAACTCGCCGAACAGGTAGGGATCCGCGCCCTCGGTGTGGGTGAGCACCGCGCGGTTGGAATGCCGATCCCACCACAACTGCGCCGGCGGGTAGTCGGTATCGGTTTCCGCGACTCCCGGCGTGCGCGCGAGCAGCCCGTTGCGCGCCGAGCCCGGATCGCATATCACCAGGTGCCCGCCGTTGCTGTAGCGCGCGACGAAAGCGCGGTCGTAGAGGCCTTGGGCAATGATCTCGTTCACCACCGCCAGCAGGAACGCGCCGTCGGTGCCGGGGCGGATCGGCACCCACTCGTCGGCGATCGCGGAATAGCCCGTGCGCACGGGATTGACCGACACGAACCGCCCGCCGCGGCGCTTGAACGCCGAGATCGCAATCTTGAGCGGATTGGAGTGGTGGTCCTCGGCGGTGCCGAGCATGACGAAAAGCCGCGCGCGATCGAGATCGGGGCCGCCGAACTCCCAGAACGAGCCGCCGATGGTGTAGATCATGCCCGCGGCCATGTTCACGGAGCAGAACCCGCCGTGGGCGGCGTAATTGGGCGTGCCAAACTGACGCGCGAACAGCCCGGTCAATGCCTGCATCTGGTCGCGCCCGGTGAAGAGCGCGAATTGCTTCGGGTCCGTGGCGCGGATCTTCGCCAGGCGTTTCTCCAGGATTTCGAACGCTTCGTCCCAGGAGATCGGCTCGAACTCGCCCGCACCGCGCTCGGCGCCGGCGCGCCGCCGCAGGGGCCGCGTAAGGCGCGCGGGAGAGTATTGCTTCATGATCCCGCTTGCACCCTTGGCGCAGATCACCCCCTTGTTGAGCGGGTGCTCGGGATTGCCGTCGATGTAGCGCACCGCGCCGTCCTGCAGGTGCACGCGGATGCCGCAGCGGCACGCGCACATGTAGCACGTCGTGGTCTTGACCTCGGTGCGCGGCGCGTTCATGGCCGCAGGCCGCTCGAATAATCCGGGCGCGCGGGGATGTCCGTCAGACAAACCTCTCCCGCAACCGCGCGGCGCGCGGCTTCGTCGTGGCTTTGGCACAGAACGCCCGGTAGAGGGTTGCCATGACCGCCGCCGCTTCCTGGCTCGCCAGCGAGTAGTAGATGGACTGCGCTTCGCGGCGCGTCGCCACGATTCCCTTCCGCCGCAGCAGCGCCAGGTGCTGGGACAGACCCGACTGGCTCAGGCCGACCCGGCGCTCCAGCTCGCCCACGGATTTCTCTCCATCCGCGAGCTGGCAGAGGATCAGCAGGCGCGACGAATTCGCCATCGCCTTGAGCAGCAAGGTGGCCCGCCCGGCCTTCCTCTGCAATTCAGCAGGTTTCACGACGCGTTTCCTCGAAAGCGTTGATGTGGATCAAGACCTTGAGAATGTAATGGAGCTATATATTTTGTTTATGGATCGGGAAGACGGCGCGTCCGGGCACGCTTGTGGGCGCGAGCGTCAGCGCGATTCTAGGGGAAGGGGCGGTGACGGGCAACAAAACTCGTGCGCTCCCCGAGCCGCAGCGTGCCGGGAGTCGGCGACCGGGCAGCCCCGGGCGAGGCGCGATTTTTCTTGACAGCTGCGGGATTGGAGTATCAAATTTCTCTAATATTAAGACTTACTAATATTCAGGTGGGCGCACAGCCGGGAGCGAAGCGCCCGCCCGGTCTTCCACCTCGGAAACAGGGGTCCCGGTGACCACGACGGTGCTCGATGCGAAGGGCTTGGTTCGTCATCAACCGCCTCAAATAGGAGCCTCACCATGGGCGTGACCCCGGACACCGCATTGCTCGATGAGTTGATCAAGCGCCGGCTCGACGAACTGCTGCCGCAGAAGCTCGAGGAGAAGCTCGCGGAGCTGCGCGAGAAGAAGACCCCCTCGATGACGATCATCGCGACCAAGGGCACGCTCGACTGGGCCTACCCGCCCTTTATCCTGTCCTCGACCGCGGCCGCCCTGGGCTGGGAAGTGTCGGTGTTCTTCACGTTCTACGGCCTCCAGCTCCTGCGCAAGGACCTGAGCCACCTCAAGGTGAGCCCGCTGGGAAACCCCGGGATGCCGATGAAGATGCCGTTCGGGCCCGAGTGGTTCCGCGGCATCAACTGGAACATCCCGAACGTGATCGAGGCGGGCATTCCCGGCTTCGAGTCGCTCGCCACCTCGCTGATGAAGCAGACGATCCACAACAAGGGCGTGGCGTCGATACCGGAGCTGCGCTCGGCGTGCATCGAAGGGGGCGTGAATCTGATCGGTTGCCAGATGACCGTCGATCTCTTCGGCTTCTCGCACGACGATTTCATCCCGGAGGTCAAGGAGTACGTGGGCGCGGCGACGTTCCTGCCGATGGCGCGGGACGCCGACGTGAGCCTGTTCATCTAACTGCGGCAACAGGAGAGGGGAACGACATGAGAAAGCTTGCAATCTGCGCGGCGCTCGCAGCAGCCTTCGCGCCGGGCCTGGCGTCCGCCACCGACGGCTATTTCGCGGACGGCTACGGTATCAAGGCCAAGGGCAGGGCGGGCACCGGCACCGCGATGGCCTCTGACGCGTTCGGCGGCGCGAACAATCCCGCCGCGATGGTGTTCGTCGGCGACCGGATCGATTTCGGCGTGGATCTCTTCAGCCCGAAGCGCAGCGCCTCCCGTAGCGGCAGCAGCCCGCTGCTCGGTCCCATCGACGGCTCGGCCGACAGCGACAGCGATTACTTCCTGATCCCGGAATTCGGCTACAACAAGATGATCAACCCCAACATGTCGTTGGGTGTCACCGTCTACGGGAACGGCGGCATGAACACCAACTATCCGGGCGGCCAGATTCCCGCCGCGAGCGCCTGCGCCGGTTTTGCGACCCCTCTCCCGAACGCCGGCCCGTACAACCTGCTGTGCGGAACCGGCAAGCTGGGTGTCGACCTGGCGCAGCTCGTCATCGCGCCAACGTTCGCCTACAAGCTGACTCCCAGCCAGGGCATCGGCATCTCGCCCCTATTTGGCGTTCAGCGTTTCAAGGCAGAAGGGCTGCAGGGCTTCGCGCGGGTTCTCGACTTCACCCACGAATGTCACCAACAACGGATACGACACGGCCTACGGGTGGGGCGTCAGGATCGGGTGGTTCGGGCAGTTGAGCGACACGGTCACGGTCGGCGCGGCGTACTCGACCAAGATCTACATGTCCAAGTTCAACGACTACAAGGGGCTCTTCGCCGAGGAGGGCGGTTTCGACATGCCCGAGAACTACAACGTCGGGCATTGCATTCAAGGCGACGCCCAAGCTCACGCTCCTCGCCGATTACCGGCGCATCAACTACAACGACATTCCCTCGGTGGGCAACCCGAGCGCGGACCTTCTCCAGTGCGCGGGCGGCAACATGAGCTACTGCCTCGGCGGCAGCAACGGCGCGGGATTCGGCTGGCAAAACGTGAACGCCTACAAGGTCGGCTTCGAGTATCAGTACGACAGCGAGCTCACGCTGCGCGCCGGCTACAGCCATAACGACAACCCGATCCGTGCCCAGGACGTGACCATCAACATCCTCGCGCCCGGGGTCGTGCAGGATCACGTGGCGCTCGGCTTCACCTACAAGAGGAAGACCGGCGGGGAGCTCACCATGTTCTACATGCACGCGTTCGACAAATCGGTGACCGGGTCCTCGTTCTTCAACAATTTCACCGGCGGCCTGCCCGCGGGCACCGAGACGATCAAGATGTACCAGAACTCGCTCGGCATCGCCTACGGCTGGAGAATATAGCCGCGCGTCACTACGGAAAGGGCGTGGTAGATTGGAGGCCGGGCGACCGGCCTCTTTCTTTTCGGAGCGGGCGATGGCGGGGGTGTCACGGCGAGCATGGCTCAAGCGCATGGCGGCGAGCGGCGTCGCGCTGGCTTCGGGAATGGCGCAGCTGCGGCGCGCGCTCGCGCTGGGCGCCGTGGAGCCGGGCGTTGCCCGCGTACGGGGCGACGCGCGCGTCAACGGCAAGCCGGCCCAGCGCGGCATGGAAGTAAAGCCTGGAGACGTCATCACCACCGGGCGCGACGCGGAGCTCGTCGTCGTGATCGGGCGCGATGCGTTCATGGTGCGGGCGCAATCGCGGATCGAGTTGAGCGGGGACAAGTCGAGCGTGCTGGTGGCGAGCCTGCGCGTCGTGACGGGCGCGCTGCTCTCGGTCTTCGAGCCGGGCAAGGAGAAGAGAATCCAGACGCTGACGGCGACGATCGGCATCCGCGGCACCGCTGTCTACGTCGAGATCGACGACACGCGCACCTATGTTTGCACCTGTTACGGGGAGGCGGAGCTGACGCCGGTGGACGACTCCGCGGCGGCGGAAACGGTGCGCACGCGGCACCACGACGAGCCGCGTTACATCTACCCCAAGGGCATGCCGCGCCGGATCGAGCAGGCGCCGGTGATCAATCACACCGACGCGGAACTGGTCATGCTGGAAGGCCTCGTCGGGCGCACGGTGCCCTTCGCGTACAGCTACACCTCGTATTAGCGGGAGGGGGCGTCCGCCGTCAGGCGAGCTGCTGCAGCTGCTCGTTCACCTTCTCGAGCATGGCGCGGAAGCGGGCGAGCCGCTCCTTTTCCTGCGCGACGATCAGCGGCGGGGCGCGTTCGACGAAGCCCGGGCTGGCGAGCTTCCCCTCGCATTTCGCGATCTCGGCCTCGAGCCGCAGCCGCTCCTTGTGCAGCCGCTCGCGCTCGGCGGACATGTTGACTTCGATCTTCAGCATCAGGCGGTATTCGCCGACGATGGAGACCGGCGCGCCCGCCGCGGGCAGCGCGCCCTCGACGACGACCACTTCGCTCAAGCGAGCCAGCGCGACGAGGTAGGGCGCGAACGGCTCGAGCCGGGCGCGGTCGCCCTGGATGAGGAGCGGCAGCTTCTGCGACGGCGCGACGTTCATCTCGGCGCGCAGCGTGCGGCAGGCGTTGGTCAGGTCCTTCAGCAGCGCGATCTCCCGTTCCGCGGCCTCGTCGATTCGCTCCGGCTGCGGCTCCGGATAGGGGGCGAGCATGATCGAGGGGCCGTGCTTTCCGGCGAGCGGCGCCGCCTTCTGCCACAGCTCCTCGGTGATGAACGGGATGACCGGGTGCGCGAGGCGCAGGATCGTCTCGAGCACGCGCGCGAGCGTGCGGCGCGTCCCGCGGCTGCGCGCCTCGCCCCCCACGGCGAGCTGCACCTTGGCGAGCTCGACGTACCAGTCGCAGTACTCGTCCCACGTCAGCTCGTAGATCGCGCGCGCGAGGTTGTCGAAGCGGTACTCGCGGAACGCCCGGTGGGCCTCGGCCTCGGCGCGCTGCAGCCGGCTCGCGATCCAGCGGTCGGCGACCGAGAGCTCGACCGGCAGCGTCTCGTCGATCCCGGTGTCGCGCCCCGCGCAGTTCATCAGCACGAAGCGTGCCGCGTTCCACAGCTTGTTGCAGAAATTGCGGTAGCCGTCGCAGCGCGAGAGATCGAACTTGATGTCGCGCCCGTGGGAAGCGAGGCTCGCGAACGTGAACCGGAGCGCGTCGGTGCCGAACGCGGGGATGCCCTTCGGGAAATGGCGGCGGGTCGCCTCCGCGATGCCCTCGGCCTGCCGCGGGTCCATGAGGCTCGCGGTGCGCTTCTCGAGGAGCGCCTCGAGCCCGATGCCGTCCACGATGTCGAGGGGGTCGAGGATGTTGCCCTTGGATTTCGACATCTTCTGGCCCTCGGCGTCGCGCACGAGTCCCGTGATGTAGACCTCGCGAAACGGCGGCTTGCCGGTGAAGGGCAGCGTCATCATCACCATGCGGGCGACCCAGAAGAAGATGATGTCGAAGCCGGTGACCAGCACCGAGGAGGGGAGATACATGCGCAGCGCCGGGTTGTCCGCGGGCCAGCCGAGGGTCGAGAACGGCCACAGGGCGGAGGAGAACCAGGTATCGAGCACGTCCTCGTCCTGCTGCAGGTCGGAGGAGGTGATCTTGCCGCCGCCGCGCACGCGCTCGAGCATCGCCTGGCGGTGCCGGGCCTGCGCCTCCTGCTTCGTGCGCGCGACGAAGATATTGCCTTCGCTGTCGTACCAGGCGGGGATGCGGTGCCCCCACCACAGCTGGCGCGAGATGCACCAGTCCTGGATGCGGGTGAGCCAGTCGTTGTAGGTGGCGGTCCAGTTCTCCGGCACGAAGCGCACCTCGCCGCGCGCCACCGCGTCGAGGCCCGCTTGCGCGAGCGCGTCCATCTTCACGAACCACTGGTCCGTCAGCATCGGCTCGACCACCGCGCCGGTGCGCCCGCAGCGCGGCACCTTGAGCTTGTGCGGCACCGCCTCCGCGATCAGCCCCTGGTCCTTGAGATCTGCGAGAACCTTCGTGCGCGCCTCGAAGCGGTCGAGACCGCGGTAGGCCGCGGGCGCGTTGTCGTTGATACGTGCGTCCGGCGTGAAAATCACCCTGAGCTCGAGGCTGTGCCGTCCCCCGATCTGGAAGTCGTTGAAATCGTGCGCCGGCGTGATCTTGACGCAGCCTGTGCCGAATTCCGGGTCAACTGCCTCGTCCGCGATTATCGGTATCTTGCGGCCGGTGAGGGGCAGGAGCACTTGCTGTCCGATGTACGCCTGGTAGCGGAGATCGCCGGGGTGTACCGCGACGGCGACGTCGCCCAGCATGGTTTCCGGCCGCGTGGTGGCGACGATCAGAAAGTCGGCGGCGGAGGCAAGCGGGTAGCGGATGTGCCACAACGTTCCGTTTTCCTCCTCGGATTCGACCTCAAGGTCGGACACTGCGCTCTTCAGCACCGGGTCCCAGTTGACGAGTCGGTTGCCGCGGTAGATGAGTCCCTGCTCGTGCAGGCGCACGAACACCTCCGTCACCACGGCGGACAGCCCGTCGTCCATGGTGAAGCGCTCGCGCCCCCAGTCGCAGGAGGCGCCGAGCCGGCGCATCTGGCGCGTGATGGTAGAGCCTGATTCCTCCTTCCAGCGCCAGACGCGCTCGATGAAGCGCTCGCGGCCGAGTTCCCGCCGCGACGTTCCCTCGGCTTCGAGCTGCCGCTCGACGACGATCTGGGTCGCGATGCCGGCGTGGTCGGTCCCCGGCTGCCACAGCGCGCTGTAGCCGCGCATGCGGTGGTAACGCGTGAGCGCGTCCATCAGCGTGTGCTGGAAGGCATGCCCCATGTGGAGCGTGCCGGTGACGTTGGGCGGCGGCAGCAGGATGCAGTAGCGACGCGGATTGGCCTCGTCGAGGCTCGCCCTGAAGTAGCCGCTTTTTTCCCAGGCGGCGTACCACCGGGACTCGATCGCCGCCGGCTCGAAGCTCTTGGCGAGCGCCGTCGCGGCGGAGGAGGAGTCGGGGTAAGCGGACGCCATGGCGGACGCCGCCGCCGCGTCCTGCAGAGCGGTCCGGGCATCCACCGCGACGCGCAGGTTCTTCAGCTGCGCGCGCAGCGTGTCATCGATCGACGCGCGCACCATGCCGTTGATGTCGGCCTTGATCTCCTGGCTGATCTTGGCGAGGGCCGCGTCGAGCGCGTTGCCAATGTCCGGCATGAAGCGCTCCTGCATGATCTTGGTGATCTGCTGGTCGAGGTCGCGCTTCAGCTTCTGGTACAGGCTGTGCTCGAGGTTCTGGGCCTGCACGCGCGAGATGATCTCGCCGGAAGCGGGCGTCACGGCGGGCAGCCGTTCGGCGGGGATGACCTCGGTCAGCGTGGGAATGCCGGGATCCGCGCCCTGCGGCGCAACCGCCTCGGTCAGCGTGGGGACCTCGCGCGTCCCGGGCGCAGCTGCGGGCGTCCCCGACCCGCGCATCCGCGCGAGCAGGGCATCGGCGCGCTTGAGCAGCTCCTCGCCGTCATCCTTGCGGTCAGCTGGCTCGGCCATCAGAGCGGTGACCGCTCACCGGTCCGGCTGAGGTCGTGGGTGCGTATCTCGTAGCCGCGGTCGCGGTAGAAGCGGAAGCGCTCCCGCGCCTCCACGCGGTCCTGCTCGTCCAGGCCGACGATCTCGATCAGGCGCCGGAAGCGGCTGAAGAACGGCGGCCACTCGGGGCGCAGGTTGAGCAGGACCTCGTCGTTCAGCAAGCGCTCGCCGCGGCAATCGACGATCACCGGCGTCTCCCCGGAGAGCGGATCGTCGGGCGCGCAATGGGGCACGAACCCGATCGCGGGTGTCATCCACAGCGCGCGGTCGAAACGCTGCGCGGCCTCGCGGTCGGCGCAGAACACCGTGACCTTGAGCCCGTGCGCGAACGCCTTGCCGGCGAGCTGACACGCGGTCTTGAGCTTGTCCTCGACGTGCGTGTAAAAATCGATCTGCGTCATGAGCCTCTACTTGCCGCGGCGAGCGCGATTCACGAGGAACTGCGTCAGGAGCGGCACCGGGCGTCCCGTCGCGCCCTTCTCCTTCCCGCTCTTCCACGCCGTGCCCGCGATATCGAGATGCGCCCACTTGTATTTCTTCGTGAAGCGCGCGAGAAAGCACGCCGCCGTCACCGCCCCGGCGGGACGCCCGCCGATGTTGGCGAAGTCCGCGAAATTGCTCTTCAGCTGCTCCTGGTAGTCCTCCCACAGCGGCAGGCGCCAGACCCGGTCGCACGCGGCGTCCCCCGCCGCGGTGAGCTCGCGGGCGAGCGCCTCGTCGTTGGCGAAAAGTCCGGTCGCGACGTGCCCGAGCGCGATGACGCAGGCGCCCGTCAGCGTCGCGATGTCGATGACCGCCGCCGGCTTGAAGCGCTCGACGTAGGTCAGCGCGTCGCACAGGATGAGGCGGCCCTCGGCGTCCGTATTGAGGATCTCGACCGTCTGTCCCGACAGGCTCTTCACGATGTCCCCGGGGCGGCTCGCGCGGCCGCCCGGCATGTTCTCGGTGGAGGGGATCGCGCCGACCAGGTTCACCGGCAGCCGCATCTCGCCTGCGGACTTGAGCGCGCCGAGGACGGCGGCCGCCCCGCACATGTCGAACTTCATTTCGTCCATTTCCGCGGCGGGCTTGATCGAGATGCCGCCGGTGTCGAAGGTGATGCCCTTGCCGACAAGCGCGATCGGCTGCTGGCTTCTGGGCCCGCCGCGGTACTCGAGGGTGATGAAGCGCGGCGGCTCGGCGCTGCCTTGCGCCACCGCCAGCAGCGTGCGCATGCCGAGGCGCTCCATGTCCTCGCGCCCGAGCACGGTCAGCTTCATGCGATAGCGCCGCGCGAGCTCGCGCGCCTCGTCGGCAAGATGGGAGGGCGTGCACACGTTGGGCGGGAGGTTGCCGAGGTCCCGAGCGAGGGCGACGCCGTGCGTCAGCGCGAGGCCCTGCTCGAGTCCGGCGGCAGCCTTTTTGCGCGCGGCTCGGTCGACGGAGAGGGCCAGGCGCCGCAGCGTTCGGGGCTCCTCCTCGCCCTTGCTCTTCATGCGCGTGAAGCGATAGCCGGATGCGCCTGCCACCGCCACCGCATGCGCCACCTTCCATTGCGCGTCGCGGCCGCCGACCGCCAGTTCGGTGAGATGGAGCGCGGCCTCCTCGGCGCCCGTGCCGTGCAGCGCGACGAGCGCCGCGGCGACCGCTTCGCGGTACTGCCTGTCGCGGAACTCGGACGCACGCCCGAGCCCCACCAGCAGGACCCTTCCGCCCGCGCCCGGCACTTCGTGCAGCAGCAGCGTCGAGCCGAGCCTGCCCCGCATATCGCCGCGGCGCACGATCCGGGCGAGGTATCCCCGGGACGCGGAGTCGAGGGCCGCGGCCGTGCCGGAGAGCCGGCTTGCTTCGAACACGCCGGCCACCACGCAACCGTTCGGCCCGGTCTGCGGCGCGCCGCTTTTTATGCTAAATTCCATCGTCCGCTCGCTTTCGTGTTAGAGCCCTGATTCACTGCGCATTCTAGCAAGTCGGAGCGGCGCTAGAGAATGATCTTCCGGACGGCGCTTCTGCGCGAGCTGGTGGCCGCGGCGGCCGCGGTGTTCTTCGTCCTCGTCGGCATCGTCATCAGTATGTTGCTGGTGCGCCTTCTCGGGCAGGCGGCGGCCGGCGTCATCACGTCCTCCGGCATGGTGGCGCTGCTCGGCTTCGCCATGATCAATTACCTGCCGGTGCTGCTGTCGTTGACGCTCTTCATCGCCGTGCTGATGACGCTCACGCGCAGCTACCGCGATTCCGAGATGATCGTCTGGTTTTCCTCGGGCCTGAGCCTTACGCAGTGGATACGGCCGGTGCTGCTGTTCGCGGCCCCGGTGGTGCTCGTGATCGCGCTGCTCTCGCTGGTGCTCTCACCCTGGGCGGCCGGGAACAGCGATGAAGTCCGCCGCCAGATGGACAGCCGCAGCGACGTGACATCGATCTCTCCCGGCGTATTCCTTGAGTCGCGCCGTGCGGAGCGCGTGTACTTCGTGGAGGAAGTCGCTGGCGAGCGCAACCTCGTCGCCAACGTGTTCGTGAGCTCCACGCAGCACGGACGGGAGGGTGTCATGGTGGCGGCACGCGGCTTCCAGGAGACCGCCGAGAACGGCGACCGCTTCCTGGTCCTGTTGAACGGCCTGCGCTACGAGGGCGAGGCGGGCTCGAAGGAATACAAGATCTACGAGTTCGAGCGCTACGCGATGCGCATCGAGACCGCGGAGTCGCGCGCGCCGACCGCGCCTACGACCAAGTCGCGCGCCACCCTCGACCTGTTGCGCGAGCCGACGCCGCGCAATCTGGCCGAGCTGTCATGGCGAGTGGGCGTGCCGGCCGCGACGCTGATTCTCTCGCTGCTGGCAATCCCGCTGTCGTTCGTCAATCCGCGCGCGGGCCGCTCGATGAACCTCGTCCTGGCGCTGCTGATCTACATGACCTACAGCAACCTGATCTCGTTCACCCAGGCCTCCATCGCGCAGTCGCGCATTTCGCCGGCGCTGGGACTGCTGGGCGTGCATGCCCTCATGCTGCTGCTCCTGCTCGCACTTTTCTACCGGCGCCTGATGGTGTTCTCGCTGTTCCGGCTGGCGCGATGAGGACGCTGCGACGCTACCTCGCGACGGAAATCGTGGCGGCGACCGCGCTGGTGACCGCTGCGCTCCTGATGCTGTTCGCGTTCTTCGACCTGATCGATCAGATCAAGGATCTCGGGCGCGGCACCTACAACATGCGCCGGATCCTGGTCCACGTGCTGCTGTCGGTGCCGGATCACGCCTATGCGCTGTTTCCGGTCGCCGCGCTGATCGGCACCCTGTTTGCGCTCGCGCGACTTGTGGCGGGCTCCGAGTACACGGTGATGCGGACCTCCGGCGTATCCACGGCGCGCTTCGCGGGGACACTCGCCTCGATCGGCCTCGGCTTCGCCGTGCTCACCTTCGCGTTCGGCGAATTCATCGCGCCGCCTGCCGAGCAGCTGGCGCAGCGCATTCGTTCGCAGGCGATCACGGGAGTGGTGGCGCGGGAATTCCGCTCCGGCCTGTGGATCAAGGATGACCGGCGCTTCATCAACGTGATCGAGGTGCTGCCCGATTCGACGCTACGGGGGGTGCGCATCTTCGAGTTCGACGAGCGGTCCCGGCTCGCCTCCGTCAGCTATGCCCAGCGCGGGCGCTACCAGAACGGGCGCCGCTGGCTGCTGCAGGACGTCATCCAGACCCAGTTCGACGAGATGCGGACCTCGGTGCGGGAAATCCCGGAGCTCGAGTGGCAATCCGTGCTCGATCCGGACTTGATCGCGGTGCTGCTCGTCAAGCCCGAGCAGATGTCGGCGTGGAACCTCTATTCCTATTCCCAGCACCTGAAGGAGAACCGGCAGAAGGCGCTGCGCTACGAGATCGCACTGTGGGCCAAGTTCGTCAATCCCTTCGCGGTGGTCGTGATGATGGTGCTGGCGCTGCCGTTCGCGCACCTCCAGAGCCGGCAGGCGGGGATCGGCGCCAAGATCTTCACCGGTATCATGCTGGGCCTCGTGTTCTACTTGATGAACCGCCTGTTCTCACACCTCGGCCTGTTGAGCAGCTGGCCGCCGCTCGCGACCGCGGTCATGCCGACCGCGATCTTTCTCTCAGTCGCTATCGCGCTGATGTGGTGGCAGGAACGAAGATGATCTTGGTGCCGGCGAGGCGGTCGTGCAGGAACAGGCCGTCGCGGTCCACCAGAGCCCACAGGAACCCCGCGCCCGCCAGCGTGCAGCCCGCGAGCGCGAACGCGAAGCGGAAAACGGCGCGACGGAGGCCGAGCGGGGCGCCCGCGCGCGTGACGATGCGCATGCGCCAGGTCTTGAGCGGGAGCGTCTGGCCGCCGCGGCTCCACTGCCCGATAAAGTAGATCGCAGCGACCAGGCCGAGATAGGTCTGGAACAGGGGCCGCGCCACCGAGGCGCCGGCGGCCTGCGCGATCACGACGAAAGGCGCGGCAGCGACCAGCAGCACGGCGGAGAGCAGGATCGCCTCGTACGCGAGGGCGATGGCGCGTCGCGCAAGGCCCGCGGAAGGCGCGGCAAGGGTTGGGCTGCGCTCGCCGGCGAAGCGCATGATGCCGGCGACTACTGCGCGGCCGGCGCGGGAGACCCTGCGGTGGCGGTGCCCGGGGGCTGGGTGCCGGGGCGCGCCGGGGTTGCGACCGAGGTCGCCTCCTCAGCCGTCTGCGGATCGGGCGGCGCCGGCGGGTCGGACGGCGAAAAGTAGGGTTGCTGCGCGAGCGAGCGCTGATAGTTCTGCCACTGGGCCGCAACCTCTTTTCGCTTGTCCGGCGGCAGCTTCTTCAGTGCCTGGTACTTGTCGCGCGCTGCCGACCGCTCGGCGGGCGTGAGCTTCGCCCAGTCGACCATCCGCTTCTGCAGCCGCTGCTGCTCCTGCGGCTTCATCTTGGGATACCGGTCGGCAATCTCGACCCACTTCTTGCGCCGCGGCGCATCGATGCTTTCCCACTCCGGCGCGAGCGGCGCGAGGATCTTCTGCTGCTCGGACTTCAACTCGGACCACGCGGGCCTGACGGGCTTTTTCGTTTCCGCCTTGACTTGCGCCGCAGCGGCCGGCAGCGCGAGACACAGCCCGACGATCAGCGCGACGAGCGTTTGAGCCATGAATCGAAGCCCTTGTCGAGGTAGGCGTTGATCGGCAGCTCGTCGGTCAGAAGATAGGCATCGAGCTCGGCAAGCCCGTTGCTCTGCCGCGCGCTCTGCCAGTAGACGAATCCCGCCGTCGCCACCACGAGCGCTGCCGCGGCGAACGTCAGGCGGGCGTGCCCGGTGATCCAGGTCATCACGTTGCCGGACCCGGCCAGTCCGAGCGCGGGTTGCGCGCGGTAATTCGCCAGCGCGTTCATGCGCGCCGCGGCGAGCCGCTCACGCACGCGAGGCTCGATCCGATCCAGGCCGTCGTCCAGGTAGCGGACGAGCTTCTGCGCCAGTTCCTGTTCCGACGGGTTCATAGTTTGATTCCCTGCTTCCCCAATATCACGGCGAGCGCGTGGGTTGCCCGCGAGCAGTGCGTTTTCACGCTTCCCTCGGAGCAACCCATGATCTTTGCCGCTGCCGTGACGTCCAGCTCC
The DNA here is from genome assembly GCA_963699525.1 of uncultured beta proteobacterium. Lineage (GTDB taxonomy): Bacteria > Pseudomonadota > Gammaproteobacteria > Burkholderiales > SG8-41 > SG8-41. The sequence continues at coordinate 353,323 of CAVOUI010000012.1, forward strand.
TCCCAATAACGCAGCAGGAAGGCCTGGCGTTGACGTGCGGGCAGCTTCTCCAGTGCTTTCTCAATAAAAGCAAGCACTTGTGAGCGTTCCACCTGCTGGGCCGGTGGCTCCGAGAATCGCGAGTCATCGTTCGCCTCCAGCGTTTCCAGGGGATCCGTGTCGTCGTCAGGATCCCCCTTGAACAGGCTGGAAATCGGCAGCGTCCACATCGAGCGCACCTTCTGGCGGCGGAAGTGGTCCCGGATCGTGTTCTGGAGGATGCGCTGGAAGAGCAAAGGCAGTTCGGCCAACGGGCGCGCGCAGTAGCGTTCAGTGAGCTTGAGCATGGCGTCCTGCACGATGTCCAGCGCGATGGAGTCATCCCGAACTGCGAACAGCGCCTGCTTGTACGCGCGGCGCTCGACTTCGGCGAGGAAATCCGAAAGTTCTCTCTGAGTGGCCAGTGGTCCCGCCTTGCCTGGAACGGCCGGCTGCCCGGGCGCAGCCGGCGACGCGCATCGGGCGAATTCCTGCGCCGGGTCCGGGGCATCTTAGCAAATCGCGGACGTGGCGCAAGCAATGCACCCGCGCCCCGAACCTCGCTCTATCCTGCTGTTTAAAGGGATATTTTGCTTGACCGGTCGGGCAGCAACCGGTAACGTTACACGTTTCCGCTTGTCCTCGAGCGATTGCCATGGAACTCACCGGCGCGGAGATCGTCATCCGCTGTCTTCAGGAGGAGGGGGTCGAATACGTATTCGGCTACCCCGGCGGCGCCGTGCTCTTCATCTACGACGAGCTGTTCAAGCAGGACCGGGTCAAGCACATCCTCGTGCGGCACGAGCAAGGCGCGGTGCATGCCGCCGACGGCTACGCGCGCTCCACCGACAAGGTGGGCGTCTCGCTCGTCACCTCCGGTCCGGGCGTCACCAACGCGGTCACCGGCATTGCCACCGCCTACATGGATTCGATCCCGCAGGTGGTGATCACCGGCCAGGTGCCGACGTACGCCATCGGGCTCGACGCGTTCCAGGAATGCGACACCGTGGGCATCACGCGTCCGTGCGTGAAGCACAACTTCCTGGTGAAGGACGTGAAGGACATCGCCCTCACCATGAAGAAGGCGTTCTACATCGCGGCGACCGGCCGCCCCGGGCCGGTCGTGGTGGACATTCCCAAGGACGTGACGACGGCCAAGGCTGAATTCCATTATCCGCAAACGATCGAGATGCGTTCCTACAATCCGGTCGTCAAGGGACACATCGGCCAGATCAAGAAGTCGATCCAGACGCTGATGAAGGCGAAGCGCCCGATGATCTACACCGGCGGCGGCGTGGTCCAGGGCGGCGCCGCGGAGGAGCTCACGCAGCTGGTGCGGCTGCTCGGTTTCCCCTGCACGAATACCCTGATGGGGCTTGGCGCGTATCCCGCGACCGACCGCCAGTTTCTCGGCATGCTCGGCATGCACGGAACCTACGAGGCCAACATGGCCATGCAGCACTGCGACGTGCTGCTCGCGATCGGTGCGCGGTTCGACGATCGCGTAATCGGCAATCCCAAGCATTTTTTCGCGGAGGCCCGCACCATCATCCACGTCGACATCGACCCGTCGTCCATCTCCAAGCGCGTGAAGGTGGACATCCCGATCGTCGGCAACGTGCGCGAGGTGTTGAGTGACCTCCTCAAGTACGTCGGCGCCGCGAAGGATCAGCCCGACCGCGAGGCACTGAAGGCCTGGTGGACGCAGATCGAGCTGTGGCGCTCGCGCGACTGCCTCAAGTACGACCGGTCGAGCCCGATCATCAAGCCCCAGTACGTGATCGAAAAGCTCTACGAGGTGACGCGCGGCGAGGCCTTCGTCACCTCCGACGTGGGCCAGCACCAGATGTGGGCGGCGCAGTTCTACAAGTTCGACCAGCCGCGGCGCTGGATCAACTCCGGCGGCCTGGGCACCATGGGCTTCGGGCTGCCCGCGGCGATGGGCGTGCAGCTCGCGCACCCCGGCGCACCGGTCGCCTGCGTCACCGGCGAGGCGAGCGTGCAGATGTGCATCCAGGAGCTCTCGACCTGCAAGCAGTACCGGCTCCCGATCAAGGTCGTGAACCTCAACAACAAGTACATGGGCATGGTGCGGCAGTGGCAGGAGTTCTTCCACGGCAACCGCTACGCCGAGTCCTACATGGACGCGCTGCCGGATTTCGTGAAGCTCGCAGAGTCCTACGGCCACGTTGGCGTGAAGATCGAGAAGCCGGAGGACGTGGAGCCGGTGCTGCGGGACGCGTTCGCGCGCAAGGATGAGCTCGTGTTCATGGACTTCGTCACCGACCAGACCGAAAACGTGTTTCCGATGGTGCCGGGCGGCAAGGGGCTCTCGGAAATGATCCTGGTATGAGGCACATCATCTCCGTGCTGCTCGAGAACGAGGCCGGCGCGCTGTCGCGCGTCGCGGGCCTGTTCTCGGCGCGCGGCTACAACATCGAGTCGCTGACGGTTGCGCCGACCGAGGACCCGACGCTCTCCCGCATGACCGTCGTCACCGCGGGCTCCGACGAGGTGATCGAGCAGATCACGAAGCAGCTGAACAAGCTGATCGACGTCGTCAAGGTGATCGACCTCTCCGACGGCGAGCACATCGAGCGGGAGCTGATGCTGGTCAAGGTGCGCGCGGTGGGCAAGGACCGCGAGGAGATGAAGCGCATGGCGGACATCTTCCGCGGCCGCATCATCGACGTGACCGATCGGGACTACACCATCGAGTTGACGGGCACCGGCTCCGAGCTCGACGCCTTCCTCAAGGCACTGGAGCGCGGCGCGATACTGGAGACCGTGCGCACCGGCGCCTCCGGCATCGGTCGCGGCGAGCGGGTGCTGACCGTCTAGAGCAGGGGGGATGCGGGAAGGGCGGGAGCCGTGGTTCTTGGCCCAGCACCGTTTCCCTTCCCCCTTCCTCCTTCCCCCTTCACATAGAGGAAAAGATGAAGATCTACTACGACAAAGACGCCGATCTCTCGCTCATCAAGCGCAAGCACGTGGCCATCATCGGCTACGGCTCGCAGGGCCATGCACACGCCAACAACCTGCGCGACTCCGGCGTACGAGTCAGCGTGGGCGTGCGCAAGGGCGGAGCCTCCTGGACGAAGGCGAAGAACGCCGGCTTGCCGGTCAAGGCCGTCGGTGACGCGGTGAAAAGTGCGGACGTCGTCATGATTCTCCTTCCCGACGAGCATCACGCCCGCGTCTACCGCGAGGAGATCGAGCCCCACATCAAGAAGGGCGCAACGCTCGCGTTTGCCCACGGATTCAACATCCACTTCAAGCAGATCGAGCCCCGCGCCGATCTCGATGTCATCATGATCGCGCCGAAGGGCCCGGGCCATCTCGTGCGCTCGACCTACACCCAGGGCGGCGGCGTGCCCTCGCTGATCGCGGTCTATCAGGACCCGGGCAAGAAGGCGCGCGATGTCGCGCTGTCCTACGCCGCGGCGATCGGGGCGGCGCGCGCGGGCGTGATCGAGACGACCTTCCGCGAGGAGTGCGAAACCGATCTCTTCGGGGAGCAGGTAGTGCTGTGCGGCGGTCTCACGGCCCTGATCCAGGCCGGCTACGATACCCTGATCGAGGCCGGCTACGCCCCCGAGATGGCGTATTTCGAGTGCCTGCACGAGGTAAAGCTGATCGTCGACCTGATCTACGAGGGCGGCATCGCCAACATGCGCTACTCGGTGTCGAATACCGCCGAGTACGGCGATTTCACGCGCGGGCCGCGTATCATCAACGAGCAAGTGCGCGCCGAGATGAAGAAGATCCTGCACGAGATCCAGACCGGGCAGTTCGCCAAGGAGTTCATCCTCGAAAACCAGGCCAATGCTCCGACGATGAAGGCGATGCGACGCATGGCCGCGAGCCATTCGGTCGAAGTCGTGGGCGCGCGGCTGCGCGACATGATGCCGTGGATCAAGAAGAACCGGCTGGTGGACCAGTCCAAGAACTAGTGATCCGTGGCGGGTGACGCGTGATGAATGACGAGTCGAAGACCCTGCCCGGCGCGCCTGACGCCGCGGCGCTGCCGCCGGCCGCCGCGCCAAACTACCCCCACCCGATCATCGCGCGGGAAGGGTGGCCGTTCATTGCCGCGTCCGTTGCGGCCGCGCTGGGAGTGCAATGGCTTGCCGGAGCGTGGTGGGCACTCCCGCTGTGGGGGGTCGTCGCCTTCATGGTGCAGTTCTTCCGCGATCCGCCGCGCGCGGTCCCGGGAGCGGCGAAGGCGGTGCTCTCGCCGGCCGACGGCAGGATCGTCGAGGTCGAGCGCGCGCGCGATCCCTATCTCGACCGCGACGCGCTCAAGATGAGCGTCTTCATGAACGTGTTCAACGTGCATTCCAACCGCAGCCCGGTGGACGGCGAAATCCGCGATGCGTGGCACCATCCCGGCAAGTTCTTCAACGCCGAGCTGTCGAAATCGTCGCTCGAGAACGAACGCAACGCGCTGTGGATCCGGACTCCGAGCGGCGCGGACGTCACCTGCGTCCAGATCGCGGGGCTCATTGCGCGCCGCATCCTGTGCTATGTCGGGCCCGGACAGCGCCTCGCGCGCGGCGAGCGCTACGGGTTCATCCGCTTCGGATCGCGCGTGGACGTCTACCTGCCGCCGGAATCGCGGCCGGTCGCGGCCGTTGGCGACAAGGTCCACGCCACCGCAAGCGTGCTGGCGATGCTGCCGTGATGGTGGAGCCGCGCGAACACAAGCTCTTCATCCGGTCGCGCTTCGCACGGCGCGGCATCTACTGGCTGCCCAACCTCTTCACGACGGTTGCCCTCTTCGCCGGCTTCTACTCGATCGTGCAGGCCATGAATGGCCGCTTCGAGCAGGCGGCGTTGGCGATCTTCGTCGCAATGGTGTTTGACGGCCTCGACGGCCGGGTCGCGCGCCTGACGCGCACCCAGAGCGCCTTCGGAGCCGAGTACGACAGCCTCGCCGACATGGTGTCCTTCGGTGTCGCGCCGGCGCTGGTGGTCTACGTGTGGGCGCTCAAGGACTTCGCCGATGCGCAGACCGTGGCATGGCTCGGACCGTGGTTGACCACCAAGCTCGGCTGGATCGCCGCCTTCATTTACTGCGCGTGCGCGGCGCTGCGGCTGGCGCGCTTCAACACGACGCTCGATATCGCGGACAAGCGCTTCTTCCAGGGCCTGCCGAGCCCCTCCGCCGCGTGCGTCGTCGCGGGGCTGGTTTGGGCGCTGAACGAATACCAGATTCACGGGCGTGACGTGAAGTGGCTCGCCTGGGCGCTCACGATGGGGGCCGGCCTCACCATGGTGAGCAACCTCAAGTTCTACAGCGGCAAGGACATCAACCTGCGGAAGAGCGTGTCGTTCTCGGTGGTGGTCGGCATCACGTTCGGCCTGGTGGCGCTGTTCATGGTTTCCAGCACTTTGCCGGAGATGCTGTTCCTGTTGTTCCTGGGCTACGGCCTCTCGGGTTACGTCATCTGGGCCTACGAGTTCATGAAGCGGAAAGGGCACGGCCGGGCACCGCCCCCGCCCCCGGCGGGCGCGTGAGTTGCATCGTTGTCGCAAAGCGGCTATATTCCGCCGCCATGGTTTGCTCAATCCGGACGAACACGCTTACCCTCCGCGCCAGCGGTCTGCTGGCCGGCCTGCTGCTGCGCCCGTAAGGCGCGCACACCCCATTCCCACAATTTGTTGTTGGTCCGGCGCGGCGCAAACCGCGGCGGGATAATCCATCCAGCGCGTTCCCGGGCCCCGCGGCGGGGCCGGGTGGCGTAGAAGCACCGGAGACACACATGGCCAAAGAGAAGCTCATCATTTTCGACACGACGATGCGCGACGGCGAGCAAAGCCCGGGCGCCTCGATGACGAAGGAGGAAAAGCTGCGCATCGCGCGCCAGCTCGAGCGCATGCGCGTCGACGTGATCGAGGCGGGATTCCCCGCCGCGAGCGACGGCGATTTCGACGCGGTGCGCGCGGTCGCCTCCATCGTCAGCGGCAGCACGGTGTGCGGGCTCGCCCGCGCCAATGAGTCGGACGTCCGGCGCTGCGGCGAGGCGGTGCGAGGAGCGAAGAGCCCGCGCGTGCACACCTTCATCGCGACCTCGCCCATCCACATGGAAAAGAAGCTGCGCATGGAGCCCTCCCAGGTGATCGAGCAGGCGGTGCGCGCCGTGAAGTGGGCGCGCGAATACACCGACAACGTGGAGTTCTCGCCCGAGGACGCCGGCCGCTCCGACATCGACTTTCTCTGCCGCATCCTCGAGCGGGTGATCAAGGCCGGCGCCACTACGATCAACATCCCGGACACCGTCGGCTACACCCTGCCGGAGCATTTCGGCAGGCTGATTCGCGAGCTGCGCGAGCGCATCCCCAATTCGGACAAGGTGGTGTGGTCGGTGCACTGCCACAATGACCTCGGGCTGGCGGTCGCCAACTCGCTCGCCGCGGTGCTGAACGGCGCGCGGCAGGTCGAGTGCACGGTGAACGGCCTGGGCGAGCGCGCGGGGAACGCGGCGCTGGAGGAGATCGTGATGGCGGTGCGCACGCGCCAGGACATGTTCCCGTGCGAGACGGGGATCGACGCGACACAGATCGTGCCGGCGAGCCGTCTCGTCGCCGGCATCACCGGGTTCCCGGTGCAGCCCAACAAGGCGGTCGTCGGCGCGAATGCGTTCGCGCACGAGGCCGGCATCCACCAGGACGGCGTGCTGAAGAGCCGCGACACCTACGAAATCATGCGCGCGCAGGACGTCGGCTGGCACGCCAACAAGCTGGTGCTCGGCAAGCACAGCGGGCGCAACGCGTTCAAGGCACGGCTGACCGAGCTCGGCATCGTGATCGAGTCGGAAGAGGCGTTGAATGCCGCGTTCAAGCGCTTCAAGGAGCTGGCCGACAAGAAGCACGAGATCTTTGACGAAGACCTGCAGGCGCTCATCAGCGAGGAGGCGGCCAACCACATCGAGAGCGAGCACTTCCACCTGGTTTCGCTCACCGCCCATTCCGAGACCGGCGAGCCGCCCTATGCCAAGGTCGTCATGACCGAGAACGGCCGCGAGCGTAAGGCCGAGGCGCGGGGAAGCGGCCCGGTGGACGCTTCATTCAAGGCCATCGAATCGATCGTGCGGAGCGAAGCCGAGCTCCTGCTCTACTCGGTCAACAACATCACCACCGGCACCGACGCGCAGGGCGAGGTGACGGTGCGCCTCGCCAAGGAAGGGCGCATCGTCAATGGCCAGGGAGCGGACACCGACATCGTTGTCGCTTCGGCCAAGGCTTACATCAACGCCTTGAACAAGCTGCACTCGAAGCTGGAGCGGCTCAATCCGCAGGTCTAGGCTAGGGCGGAATTCGGGATCGGGTGGTGCTGCGGGGGAACTGGCACTCCGCGCGGCAGGTGAACCACGGGAGGAGAAGGACATGACACGTTCGAAGCCATTGACGGCGCTGCTGCTTGCCGCCGCGCTGTCCGCGGGCGCGGCTCACGCGCAGTATGCATCCGAGCTTGGCAAGCTCGCTCCGGAAGCGCTGAAGGGCGGCGCGAAGCCGCAGCCGGCGCAGCTGAAGCAAATTGCGCCCGACCTCTATTTCTTCTGGAACGACGGCTCCTCCAACGCCCTCTTCATGGTCACCGACGAGGGGGTGATGGTGGTCGACACCCAGCAGCATCCGGCGGACGCACGGAGGCTCCTCGGCCTGATCCGCAAGATCACCGACCGGCCGGTGAAGTGGGTGGTGGTGACGCACGCGCACGGCGACCATTTCCTCGGCAATCCCGTATTCAAGGCCGAGGGCGCGACCATCGTCTCGCACCGGGATACGCGCGGCATGATGAGCAAGTACTACAAGGATGAAGTGGAGCGCCGGCAGGCCTACTTCAAGCGTTACAACCTCGACCCGGGCGAGCTGCAAATGGTGCTCCCCGAGGTCACCTTCGACTCGCGCCTCACCCTTCAGCTCGGCGGCCGCACGGCCGAGCTGATCCACCTCGGCCCGGGGCAGAACCCCGGCGACACGCTGATCCATTTCCCGCACGCGCGAACGCTGTTTCTCGGCGGACCGTTCGCACGCCGGAACTGGTCGAACTATTCCTTCACGCCCTCGGTCGAGAACTGGATCGCGCTGCTGAGGCAAGCCGCCGCATTCGACGTGGACACCTTCATCGGCGGCCACGGTGACGTTTCGACGCGCGAGGACCTGCTCGAGTACGCGCAGTTGCACGAGGATTTCCTGAGAGAGGTCAAGGCCGGCATCGCGCAGGGCAAGAGCCGCGACGAGCTGGCCGACACGATCCGGATGCCGCAGTACAGCCACTACCGGAACTACCACCGCATGCGCGGCTGGGTCTACGCGCTGCACCACCTCCTCACCACCGGCAAGCCGATGGCGCCCTATCCCTGATGGCCGGCTAGCCCGGACGGGCGAGCCTGAGCGCAACGTCGGCGAGCCGGCGGCCAAGCGCGATGCAGAGCCTGCGCTCGTGCTCGGTGATGGGGAGCTCCCCGGCCGCGCCGGCGTGGTGGCTCGCGCCGTAGGGCGTGCCGCCGCTGCGGGTCGCGAACAGCTCCGGTTCCGTGTAGGGAAGCCCCACGATCAGCATGCCGTGATGGAGGAGCGGCAGCATCATCGACAGGAGCGTTGATTCCTGGCCGCCATGCAGGCTCCCGGTCGATGTGAAGAGCGCAGCGGGCTTGCCCGCCAGCGCGCCCTTCAACCACAGCTCGCCGGTGGAATCCCAGAAATACTTCATCGGGGCCGCCATGTTGCCGAAACGCGTAGGCGAGCCGAGGGCGATACCGATGCATTCCTGGAGGTCCTTGAGCTCCGCGTACGGCGCTCCCGATTCCGGGACGACGGGCCCCGCGGCGCCCGCCGTGGTGGTCACCCGCGGAACGGTACGCAGGCGTGCGGCGCAGCCCGCGACGCCCTCCACGCCGCGCGCGACGAGCTGCGCCATCTCGCGCACGGTGCCGGTGTGGCTGTAGTAGAGGACGAGAACTTCGCTCATGGTGTAAGAGTATTATATAAATCCGATCCGGTCCCGTGCCGAGGCAGCGCAGTGCCGAAACCCAGTAAGACCCCGTCACTGTTCGTTTTCGCGCGCCTTGTATGGCGGCGCTTTCGCGAGGAGCGCTGCGTTCAGATCGCCTCGAGTCTGACTTTCACCGTGCTCCTTGCCGTCGTGCCGATCGTCACGGTGGCGCTGACGCTGATCTCGGCGTTTCCGGTTTTCCGCGAGTTGTTGCAGCATGTCGAGCGGTTCCTGGTGCGCTACATGCTTCCGGAATCGGCCGCGGCGCTCGCCGGATACGCGGAACAGTTTGCGGACAAATGCCGCGCGGCTCACCGCCGTCGGCATCGCCTTCCTGTTCGTGACCGCGATCATCGTGCTGCTGACGATCGACCGCGCGTTCAACCAGATCTGGCGCGTGCCGCGCCCGCGCAGCACGGTACAGCGCGTCTTCATCTATTGGGCGCTGCTGACCGTGGGGCCGCTCCTCGTCGGGGCGAGCCTCTCGCTCACGTCCTGGCTGGTCAGCCAGTCGCTCGGGCTGGTGAAGGACTGTGCCGATCGCGGCGGAGGTGATGCTCGATGTCGTCCCGATTCTCCTCACCGCGGCTGCCTTTACGCTCGCCTACATCACCATACCGAACCGGCGCGTGCTGGTGCGCGACGCGCTCACGGGCGGCGTGCTCGCCGCGCTCGCGTTCGAGGCAATGAAGCACGGCTTCGCGTCCTACATCGCTCAATTCCCGACCTACAAGCTGGTGTACGGCGCATTCGCGAGCGTGCCCATCTTCCTGCTGTGGATCTATCTCTCGTGGGTGGTCGTCCTGCTTGGAGCAGTCACTGCGGCAGTGATGCCCGATTGGCGGGAGCGCGCCGCGCAGGTCGACCCCGTTCCTGGCATGCAGTTCCTCGACGCGCTGCAGATTCTGCGGGTGCTGTGGGAAGCGCACCGCCGAGGAGAGGTTGTCACCGCGATGCACCTGCATGGCGTGGTGAAGCTCCCCCTCGACCGCATCGAGGCCGCGCTCGATGCAATGAGCGCCGCGCGCTGGACGGGGAGGGTGGCGAACGGCTGGGCAATGATCAAGGACGCCGCCGAGATCACCGTATCCGACGTCTATCGTTTGCTCGTTTTCAGGCCCGGCGCCAAGCTCCCGGCGCGCCAGTCGGGCCAGGAGCTCGATCGCCTCGCGCTCGAAATCACGGGCGGGTTCGAAGCGAATCTCGGGCTCTCGCTCGAGGAGATGTTCCGCCGCGCTACGGCCGGCAGCGAGCCATCAGGGATAGGCGATCAGCGATCCGCCGCGACCGTCGTGCGTCTGAGCTGAGATCCGGCCGCTGCTCCCCTCTGCGCACGGAAGAGGGGGGAGAGCAAGGGATGGAGGAGCGAGGGCTTAACGCGTCAGCCGCTCAGCTGCGGGAGTCGGTCGGCGCGGACACCGTCGTCTGCGTGGTGTAGTGCCAGTCGCGCTGCCAGGCGTGCACGACGAGGGTGGGATAGCCGGGCCTGCCGAGGCTGCCGTTGTAGCGCCCGAGCGCGCGGAAGAGATCCCCCTTCTCCTGGTCGAGGTAGTGGCGCAGGATCACGCAGCCGAAGCGCAGGTTGGTGCGCAGGTGGAAGAGGTTATCGTCGGTGCGGCCGATCAGCCGAACCCAGAACGGCATCACCTGCATGTAGCCCATCGCGCCGGCGCGCGAGACCGCGTACTTGCGGAAATTGCTCTCGACCTGGATCACGCCCAGCACGAGCTGCGGGTCGAGGCCGGCGCGCTTCGCCTCGTAGTGCACGGATACCAGGAATTCCTCGCGCTGCAGGCGGTCGGAAATGCGCGAGGCGAGCCGGTTCGACATCGCCGCGAGCCAGTGCCGCGCCTCGGCCTCGGTATTGAAGGCGAGGAAGGGCGTGGCCTCGTCCGCGATCGATCGATTGAGCGTGGCGCGAACGCTGGTCGAGAGGGGTTCGTAGTCCTGCGTACCTGCGCCGGCCGCCCCCGGAAGCGCCAAAGCGAGCGCCCACCCCAGCATTAACAGACGAACTAGTCTGCGCACACCCTTGATTGTATGTATTTTAAGGCGTCTTGCAAGGCAATAGGTTGCGCCTTGGGGTCGCGCCGCCCCTGGTATTCGACCTGGCCCGCCTTGAGCCCGCGCTCGCCGACGACGACGCGGTGGGGGATGCCGATCAACTCCATGTCCGCAAACGCAACGCCGGGGCGCTCATCGCGGTCGTCGAGCAGCACGTCGATGCCCACGGTGGAAAGATCGCGGTATAGCGCTTCCGCGGTCGCGCGCACCTGAGCATTCTTGCCCGCGCCGATCGGCACCAGCGCGAGCTCGAACGGCGCCATCGCGCGCGGAAAGAGGATGCCGCGCTCGTCGTGGTTCTGCTCGATCGCGGCGGCGACGATGCGGGTGACGCCGATGCCGTAGCAGCCCATCTCCATCAACCGGGACTTGCCCGCCGCGTCGAGAAACGAGAGGTTGAGCGCCTTCGAGTACTTGTCGCGCAGCTGAAACACGTGTCCGACCTCGATGCCGCGGAGGATCTCGAGCCGGCCCTTGCCGTCGGGGCTCGCGTCCCCCGCCACGACGTTGCGAATGTCCGCTAGCACCGGTTCCGGGAGGTCGCGGCCGATGTTGGCGCCGGTGTAATGATGGTCATCCTGGTTCGCGCCGACGACCATGTCGGCCATCGCAGCGACCGTGCGGTCGGCGATGACGAGGCCCTTGAAGCCGACCGGCCCCAGCGAGCCGGGTCCGGCTCCAAACAGCGACCGGATGCTCTCCACCGCGGAAAAAACGACCGGCTTCCTCAGCTGCTCGAGCTTCGCCGCCTTGTGGATATTCAGCTCGTGATCCCCGCGCACCAGCAGCAGCACCGGGCTGCCGTCAACGCCATCTACCACCACCGCCTTCACGGTGCGCTCCGGAGCGATGCCGAGGAACGCGCACAGCTCGGCGATGGTCTTCACGCCCGGCGTGTGCACCCGCGCAAGCGCCGCGGTGGGCTTTCCGCGCGGCCCCGGGGAAAGCGCCTCGGCGAGCTCCACGTTGGCGGCGTAGTCCGATTCCGGGCAGTAGGCGATCGCGTCCTCGCCGGAATCGGCGAGCACGTGGAACTCGTGGGAGCCGGTGCCGCCGATGGCGCCGGTGTCGGCCGCGACCGCGCGGAACTTGAGGCCCAACCGGGTGAATATGCGAGAGTAGCAGTCGACCATGCCACGGTAGGTCTGCGCGAGGCTCTCCGCGTCGGCGTGAAAGGAATAGGCGTCCTTCATCACGAATTCCCGGGCCCGCATGACGCCGAAGCGCGGCCGGATCTCGTCGCGGAACTTGGTCTGGATCTGGTAAAGGTTCAAGGGCAGCTGGCGGTAGCTCTTCACTTCCTGGCGCACGAGGTCGCTCACCACCTCCTCGTGGGTGGGTCCGATGCAGTAGTCGCGCTGGTGGCGATCCTTGAGGCGCAGGAGCTCGGGCCCGAACTCCTCCCAGCGCCCCGACTCCTGCCAGAGCTCGGCCGGCTGCACCGCGGGCATCACGAGCTCGATCGCGCCGGCTGCGTTCATCTCCTCGCGCACGATGGCCTCCACCTTGCGCAGCACGCGCAGCCCGAGCGGCATCCAGGTGTAGATTCCGCGCGCGAGGCTGCGGATCAGTCCGGCGCGCAGCATCAGCCGGTGGCTCACTACCTCGGCCTCGGCCGGTGTTTCCCGGTGCGTCGAGAGGAAAAACTGCGAGACGCGCATGATTGTCGCGGGGCGAGGAAAGCCGCTATTCTACCGAACGCTGCCCGGCCCGATACCACGCAACGGCATGAACTTTTTCGCGCGCTGGCGTCTGCTCAGGCCCGCTCAGGGCGCCGATTCAGTGTACGTGACCGAGCGCTTCGGGGTGCGGTCGCTGCACATCGGCAGCGACACGATCCAGAGCTCGATGCGGCTCGCGCGCCCGAACGACCTCGAGCTCGCCTATACCCGCAGCATGATGGCATTCCTGCTGTTCCGCCCGCCGCCGCGCCGCGTCCTGATGGTGGGCCTCGGCGGCGGCTCCCTCGCGAAGTTCGTCTACCACCAGTTTCCGGACGCGGTGATCGAGGTGCTCGAGATCAATCCGCAGGTGGTGGCGGTCGCGCGGCGCCTGTTCGGGCTGCCCGCCCCGGACGCGCGCCTCGTCGTGCGGGTGTGCGACGCGGCGGAGTTCGTCAGCGCAGACACGGGCGGCTTCGACGCGATCCTGGTCGATGGCTATGACGGCGAGTCGCAGGTCGTGGAACTCGCGACGGCAGCGTTCTATAGCGGCTGCCGCCGGCGGCTCGAGACAGGCGGAGTGCTGGTGGTGAACCTGTGGGGATCGGACCGGCGATTCGACGACTATCTCGCGCGCGTGGAGGGCGCGTTTCCCGGCGGCACCCTGTGCCTGCCGGCGGAGAAGCCGGGCAACGTCATCGTGTTCGGGTTATGCGACCCCCCGTCCGCCCTGCGGTGGGATGAGCTCGAGCGCAGCGCCGCCGGCCTCGAGGCGCGCTATGCGCTCGAGTTCGGTCGCTTCGTGAGCGGGCTGCGCAGGATGAACCGCTACGACGCGGAGCGGCTCTATATATCCGGGAACGCGTGATGTGTCGCGCGCTTCTCGCTGCCCCCGGGACGGGGTATCGCTTGCCTGGGAATTGTGAAAAAATCTTGAGGACCCACGGCTTCAGGGGATTTCCATGATTGACCGCGACGGATATCGCCCGAACGTCGGCATAGTCCTATGTAACTGGAAAAACGAGGTTTTCTGGGGCAAGCGGGTGAAAGAGCACGCCTGGCAGTTTCCGCAGGGCGGTATCAAGCCCGGGGAGACGCCGGAGGCGGCCATGTATCGCGAGCTGCAGGAAGAAGTCGGGCTCGCCCCGCAACACGTATGGCTGCTCGGGCGCACGCGCGAATGGCTGCGTTATGAGGTGCCGGAGCGCTGGCTGCGGCGCGAGTGGCGCGGCCATTACCGCGGCCAGAAGCAGATCTGGTTCCTGCTGCGGCTGGTCGGGCGCGACTGCGACGTGCGGCTGCGCGCATCCAGCAAGCCCGAATTCGATGCCTGGCGCTGGAGCGACTACTGGATGCCGATGGAAGCGGTGATCGAGTTCAAGCGCGAGGTCTACCAGAGGGCGCTGGAGGAGCTGGCACCCTATCTCAGACGCCGTCCCCGGGGCGCGGCACGCGGCACGCGACGCGAACGTCCCCGGCCGGCCGGCGCGGGAACGCCGGGATAGGTCCTTCCGCACCCTAGCGAACTCCAAGATCGAGGCTTAGCCCGACATTTCGGCAGCGGGCGTCCGGAGTCCTCGGCTATTGACAGCAGGCGCCGCGACCTCTTACACTTAGTTCACTGATTAGACTTGTTCTAATTAGTCTCTTTGCCCGGTTTACGGTGAGCAAGCACTTCCACCGCCGCAGTGTGTAATTAAGATTTTGTTTCTAAGGAGATATTCATGCAACTCAAGGGATCGAAGACACATCAGAACTTGAAAGACGCATTTGCTGGTGAATCGCAAGCGAATCGCCGTTACCTTTACTTCGCTGCGAAGGCCGACGTCGAAGGTCAGAACGACATTTCCGCCGTGTTTCGTTCCACGGCGGAGGGTGAGACGGGGCATGCCCATGGCCATCTGGAGTATCTCGAAGCCTGCGGCGACCCGGCGACCAATCTGCCGATCGGCCGGACGCGCGATAATCTGAAGGCGGCGATCGCGGGCGAGACGCACGAGTACACCGACATGTACCCGGGCATGGCGAAGGCCGCGCGCTCCGAGGGCTTCAGCGAGATCGCGGACTGGTTCGAAACGCTTGCCAAGGCGGAGCGCTCGCACGCCAACCGCTTCCAGAAGGCGCTGGACGGACTGGCTGACTGACCGGAGCACCAGGCCCGAAGGCGGAAGGCGGAGCATGCCTTCCGCTTTTTTTGATCTTCATTTGCTTGCGTGACCTATGACCGTACGCGAAGGCAGCCTTGAGGCCCCCACCCGGCATCCCCTCGACTGGAGATCCGCGGATTTCTACGACGAGGCAAAGCTCGACAAGGAGCTCGAGCGCGTGTTCGAGATCTGCCACGGCTGCCGCCGTTGCGTGAACCTCTGCACCGCGTTTCCGACCCTCTTCGACCTGGTGGACGCCAGCCCGACCCTGGAGGTCGACGGCGTGAGCAAGCAGGACTTTGCCAAGGTCGTGGACCAGTGCTACCTCTGCGACATGTGCTACATGACCAAGTGCCCGTATGTGCCGCCGCACGCGTGGAACGTGGATTTTCCGCACCTCATGCTGCGCGCCAAGGCGGTCAGGTTCCGCAAAGCGGGCGCGAAATTTCGCGACAAGCTGTTGTCCAGCACCGACGCCATGGGCCGGCTCGCCACGATCCCGGTCGTCGTCCAATTCGTGAACGCAGCCAACAAGTCGGGAGTCGTCCGCGGGCTCATGGAAAAAACGCTGGGGGTGCACCGGCAGCGCCAGTTGCCCGAGTACGCGAGCACGAGGTTCCGCGAAAGCGCGCGGGCCGACGCATCATTCGCGGTGCGCGACGGGAAGAACACGCCGGGCAAGGTCGCCGTCTTCTCCACGTGCTACGTAAACTTCAACGAGCCGGGCATCGGGCACGACCTGCTCAAGCTGCTCGCGCACAACGAGGTGCCGGCGAGACTCCTCGAGAAGGAGGCGTGCTGCGGCATGCCCAAGCTCGAGCTGGGCGATCTCGAGGCGGTGGCGCGCAACAAGGAAACCAATATTCCCGCGCTCGCGCGGCTGGCGCGCGAGGGCTATGCGATTCTCACCCCGGTGCCGTCGTGCACGCTCATGTTCAAGCAGGAGCTGCCGCTCATGTTTCCGGATGACGCCGACGTGAAGGCGGTGGCGGAGGCGATGTTTGACCCCTTCGAGTATCTGGTGCTGCGGCACAAGGACGCTCTGCTGAAGACCGATTTCAAGCGGCCGCTGGGCAAGGTCTCCTACCACGTGCCGTGCCACCTCCGCGTGCAGAACATGGGGCAGAAGACCCGAGAGCTGCTCGAGATGATTCCCGGCACGCGGGTCACCACGGTGGAACGTTGCGCCGGCCACGACGGCACCTGGGGCGTCAAGGCGGAGTACTTCGAGAACTCGATGAAGATCGGCCGTCCGGTATTCCGCCAGATGGCGGAGGCGGGGCCCGACTACGTGAGCTCCGACTGCGCCATCGCGGGCCGTCATATCCTGCAGGGGATGGGCGAGGCAACGGCGCAGAAGCAGCATCCGCTCACGCTGGTTCGCCTTGCGTACGGACTGTAGAAATGGGAAACGAACCTATGGCACATATCACCCGCGAGAGCCTGATGACCCTCGAAGCCTATGCGAAGGCGCGGCCGCAATTTCGCGCCCGGGTCATGGCGCACAAGAAGAACCGCACGCTCCATCTGGGCCCGCACCTGACGCTCATTTTCGAGGACGAGCTGACGATTCGCTACCAGGTCCAGGAAATGCTGCGCGTCGAGCGCACCTTCGAGGAGTCGGGCATCCAGGGAGAGCTCGATGCCTACAACCCGCTCATCCCCGATGGCGGCAACTGGAAGGCGACGCTCATGATCGAATACCCCGACGTGGAGGAGCGCCATCGCATGCTCGCCCGGCTGATCGGCATCGAAGACCGGGTCTGGGTGCAGGCCGCGGGTCACGCCCGGGTTTATGCCATCGCCGACGAGGACCTCGAGCGCGACACCGCGGAAAAGACCTCCGCAGTGCATTTTCTGCGCTTTGAGCTCGAGCCCGGGATGGTGCAGGCCCTGAAGCAGGGCGCTCCCCTCGCCGTAGGGGTCGACCATCCCGAATACCGCCACTCGATCGGCGCGGTCGATCCCGCGGTCCGCGGCTCGCTCGTCAACGATCTCGCGGGCTGACACACCCCGCGGCGCCGACGCTCCGCTCCGCCGGGCTTGTGCTATTCTCGCCGGGCGTATGCAGGACTCCCGGACACTCGCCAGCATCGGCCGCCGCATCGAGGAAAGCGGCCTTCCGCTCGCCGTGCGGCTGTGGAACGGCGCGGCCACCGGCGCCGCGCACCCGCAAGTGACGATTACCGTGAGAAATCCGCTGGCGCTTGCCGCGCTCGCGCGGCCCAGCGCCGGCGGGCTCGCGGCGCGCTACGTTGAGCAGCAGATCGACGTTGACGGGCCGATCCGGGACGTAGTCGGCCTGGGCGCGGCGCTCGGGGGAGCGACGGACGGCGCGAGTCCACGGCCTACGCGGCGGCTCGCGCGCTGGGTGCGGCATACTCGGCTCTTCGACAGCAAGGCGGTCCGAAGCCACTATGACGTCGGCGACGATTTCTTCGGTCTCTGGCTCGATCCGCGGCGCGTCTACTCCTGCGCCTACTTCCGGCGGGCGGACGACACGCTGGAGATTGCCCAGGAACAGAAGCTCGACCACATCTGCAGGAAGCTGCGGCTCACCTCGGGCGAGCGCTTCCTCGATATCGGATGCGGGTGGGGCGCCCTGGTGATGTGGGCGGCCGAGCACTATGGCGCGCAGGCGCTCGGCATTACGTTGAGCCGCAACCAGCACGACTACGCGCGCGCCCGGATCCGCGAGCTGGGGTTGGAAGGTCGGTGCGAAGTGCGCCTCCTCGACTACCGCGACGTGCCGGAGGAGCGGCCGTTCGACAAGATCGCGAGCGTCGGCATGTTCGAGCACGTGGGGCGCGACAACCTGGCGGCGTACTTCGGCAAGATCGCGCGGCTGCTGCGGCCGGGCGGACTGCTGCTGAATCACGGCATCACTAACACTGTCCCGGGCCAGCGCGAGCTGGGCAGCGACATCGGCGAATTCGTCGACCGTTACGTGTTCCCGGGCGGGGAGCTCACCCATATCTCGGTCGTGCTGGAGGCGCTGTCGACGCAGGGCCTCGAGTCCTGGGACGTGGAGAGCCTGCGGCCGCATTACGCGAGGACGCTGTGGCAGTGGGTCGAGCGCCTGGAAGCCAGCCGCGCCGCGGCGGTTGCAGCGGTGGGCGAGAGGATCTACCGGATCTGGCGCATCTACATGGCAGGCTCGGCGCTCGGCTTCGAGCGCGGCTGGATGTCGATCTACCAGGTGCTCGCGGGCAAGGCGCTTCCCGGCGGCGCGCTCGACCTGCCCAAGACACGCGATTACATCTACGCGCCCTAAGCGCCCTGCGGGCCGCGCTCAGGGCTTCCCGCACGCCACGCGCGTAGCTACACCAGCACCAGGTTGTCGCGGTGAATGAGCTCGGGCTCGTCCACGTAGCCAAGCCTCGCCTCAATCTCGCTCGAGGGCGCGCGCAGGATGCGGCGGGTTTCCGCCGAGCTGTAGTTGACGAGCCCGCGCGCGACTTCGCGCCGCGACTCGTCGAGGCAGCTCACCGCCTCGCCGCGGTCGAATTCGCCGGTGACCTCGGAGACGCCGATCGGCAGCAGGCTCTTGCCCTGCACGGTGAGGGCCTTGACCGCGCCGGCATCGAGCGTGAGGCTCCCGCGCACCTGCAGCTGGTCGGCGAGCCATTGCTTGCGCGCCGCGAGCGTCGCGCGCTCCGCCACAAGCTGCGTGCCGATCGGCTCGCCGCGCGCGAGGCGCGGCAGGACATCGTTCTCGCGCCCGGAGGCGATCACAGTGTGAGCGCCGCTGCGGGCCGCGCGCTTCGCGGCAAGCACCTTGGTCAGCATGCCCCCGAGCGCGATGGCGCTGCCGGTGCCGCCGGCCATTGCTTCGAGGGCGGGGTCGCCGGCGCGCCCCTCCGCGACCAGTCTTGCCGCGCCCCGGCGCGGGTCCCCGTCGAAGAGGCCCTCCTGGTCGGTGAGGATCACGAGCGCGTCCGCCTCGATCAGGTTGGTCACCAGGGCCGCCAGCGTGTCGTTGTCCCCGAACCGGATCTCGTCGGCTGCGACCGTGTCGTTCTCGTTGATGATCGGGATGACGCCGAGCCCGAGGAGCGTGCGCAGCGTCGAGCGGGCGTTGAGGTAACGCTTGCGGTCGGCGAGGTCCTCGTGCGTAAGGAGAACCTGGGAGGTGAGGAGATCGTGCTGGCGGAAGCACGATTCGTACATCTGGATGAGCCCCATCTGGCCGACGGCGGCCGCGGCCTGCAGCTCGTGCAGCGCGTGCGGGCGCCGCTTCCATCCGAGGCGCTGCATGCCCGCCGCAATCGCCCCGCTGGATACCAGCACCGCCTCGCGGCCCATGCGCCTCAACTCCGCGATCTGGCCGGCCCAGCGCGTGAGCGCGTCGGGATCGAGCCCGCGGCCCTCGTTGGTGACGAGGCTCGAGCCGACCTTGACGACGATGCGCTTAGCGCCTGCGACGACGGACGCCATCCCGGGCTCCTGATTCCTGCTCCAGATACTTCATCACAGCGAAGACGAGCTCGCGGCATCCCTCGCCGGTGAGCGCCGAAATGATAAGGGTTTTGCCGCGCCAGCGAAAATTCCTGAGGAAGCGCTGGACGGCGCGCTCGCGTTCCCCGGCCGGGATCTTGTCGATCTGGTTCAGGACCAGCCAGCGCGGCTTGCGGTAGAGCGCCACGTCGTACTTTTTGAGCTCCTGCGTGATCGCCCGGGCATCGCGCGCGGGATCGGCGTCCGGGTCAGGGGGCGCGATGTCCACGAGGTGCAGCAGCAGCCGCGTGCGCGAGAGGTGGCGGAGGAACTGGTGTCCGAGCCCCGCGCCCTCGGCGGCGCCCTCGATCAGCCCGGGGATGTCGGCGAGCACGAAGCTGCGATTGACGTCCGCCCGCACCACGCCGAGGGAGGGAGTGAGCGTCGTGAACGGATAGTCCGCGACCTTCGGGCGCGCGGCGGACACGGCGCGTATCAGCGTGGACTTTCCGGCATTGGGCATGCCGAAGAGCCCGACGTCGGCGAGGAGCCGCAACTCGAGCTTCAGGCGCCGCCGCTCACCCGTGGTGCCGCGCGTGAACTGACGCGGCGCGCGGTTGACGCTCGACTTGAAATGCAGGTTGCCGAGCCCGCCCGTCCCGCCCTGCGCGAGCAGGGCGCGCGCACCGTCGCGGTCGAGGTCGGCGACGACTTCTCCTGTCTCGAGATCGGTTACGACGGTCCCGACCGGCACGCGCAGCTCGACGTCGGAAGCCGATTTTCCGTACTGGTCCGCTCCGCGGCCGCTCTCGCCGTCGCGCGCGCGGTGGATGCGGGCGTAGCGGTAGTCGATCAATGTGTTGAGGTTGCGGTCGGCGTTGGCGTAGAGGCTGCCGCCGCGCCCGCCGTCGCCGCCATCCGGGCCACCGCGCGGGACGTACTTCTCGCGTCTGAAGCTCGCCACGCCGTCTCCGCCCTTACCGGCGTGGACCTCGATGATGGCTTCGTCGACAAATTTCATGCTGTGCGGGCCGCCACAAACAAAAAAGCCCTGTCGCTGGACAGGGCTTGCGGCGGGCGTCGGTCGCGCTTATGCGGGAACGATGCTCACCGTCGTGCGGCAATCCGGCCCCTTCTGGGCGAACGCGACGCGCCCCGTCACCCGGGCGAACAGCGTATGGTCGCGTCCCATGCCGACGTGTGCGCCGGGGTGCACCTGCGTGCCGCGCTGGCGCACGATGATCGCGCCCGCGTTGACGTGCTCGCCGCCGTAGCGCTTCACGCCGAGCCGCTTCGATTGCGAGTCGCGCCCGTTGCGCGAGCTGCCGCCTGCCTTTTTGTGTGCCATATCCTGTTCCTGTCTTTAAACTGGAGTAGGGGTGCACGAGGGGAGTATCCCCTCGTTACTTCCTATGCGATGCCGAGGATCTCGATCTCGGTGTAGTTCTGGCGGTGTCCCTGGGTCCTGCGGTAATGCTTGCGGCGATTCAGCTTGAAGATGCGGACCTTCTCGCCACGCCCGTGCTTCAGCACCTTCGCCTTGACGCGCGCCCCGGCAACGAGCGGCGCGCCCATCTTGAGCGCTTCGCCATCGGCCACGAGCAGCACCCGGTCGAGCGTAATCTCCTGCCCGACCTCCCCGGCAATTCTCTCGATCTTCAGCTTCTCGCCAGCGGTGACCCGGTACTGCTTGCCGCCGGTCTGGATAACTGCGTACATGAAACGTTCCGCCTGCCACTGGGAAAGGCGCGCATTCTACAAAAAGCCCGCTGATTAGTCAAAGAAAATAAGAGCCTATCGTTGAGATAGGCTCTGGTATCATGCCCCCCTCTTTTCGAGGGCCCCCGGGCGGTGACACTGAAGGCGATTCGCGGCTTCATGGAGGCGGACCTGCACGCCGTGGACGATGTCATCCGCGCCCGCCTCGGTTCCAACGTGGCATTGATCCGCCAGGTCGCGGAATACATCATCGGCAGCGGCGGCAAGCGCCTGCGCCCGCTGCTGCTGCTGCTCTCGGCCGGGGCGTTCGGGGCCCGCGGGCGCTACTGCCACGAGCTCGCCGCGGTGGTGGAGTTCATCCATACCGCGACGCTGCTGCACGATGACGTCGTGGACGAGTCCGACCTTCGGCGCGGGCGCTCCACCGCCAACGCGCTGTTCGGCAATTCCGCGGCGGTGCTGGTCGGGGATTTCGTCTATTCGCGCGCGTTCCAGATGATGGTGGAAGTGGACAACATCCGCGTGCTCCAGGTGCTTGCGGACGCGACCAACGTGATCGCCGAGGGCGAGGTCATGCAGCTCATGAGCTGCCACAATCCCGACATCGGCGAATCCGACTACCTCGACGTGATCCGCTGCAAGACCGCGAAGCTGTTCGAGGCCGCCACGCGCCTGGGGGCGATCCTGGGCGGCGCGCCGCGCGAACCGGAGGACGCGGTCGCGACCTACGGGATGCGCCTTGGCACTGCCTTCCAGCTGGTCGACGATGTGCTGGATTACTCCGGCGAGCAGGCGGTGATCGGCAAGAACCTGGGCGACGATCTCGCCGAAGGCAAGCCCACGCTGCCGTTGATCCACGCCATCCAGCACGGCAGCGCCGAGCAGGCGCGGCTGGTGCGGCACGCCATCGAGCACGGCGGGCGCGGTGAGCTCGCCGCGGTGATCGAGGCAATCCGCTCAACCGGCGCGCTCGACTACGCCCGTGAGCAGGCGCGGCGGGAGTCGCGTGCCGCGGGCGAAGCGCTGGCGTGCCTGCCGCATTCAAGGCAGCGCGAATATTTGCTAGAATTGGCAAACTTCGCGGTAACGCGGAGCTTCTAGCTGACAATCTTCAGCGGTCAGCTTTCAGCACCAGCCCATGCGCGGCCCGGCCGCGTGTTTTTTTCTGCGGGGCGCCGGCTGACGGCTAACCGCTGATCGCTTGAAATCGGGGTGTAGCGCAGCCTGGTAGCGCACTGCGTTCGGGACGCAGGTGTCGGAGGTTCAAATCCTCTCACCCCGACCATTTTTTCCCGCTCCGCTCGGGTGCGGACCGGGACCTTCTCGCTCGACGCCTGACGGGGGTTAGGGCACACTAAGCCGCACATCCCGCGCGCAGGGGACCCCGGCCGCGGGTCTTGGATTCCTGGCCACGGGCGGAGTCTAATTTGGCGAAGATCATCCTGGTCGTTCTCGGCCTGCTCATCGTCTACTGGATCCTGAAGAGTTACCGCCGTCGCGTCGACCAAGCCGGGGACAGCACGCCTTCCGCGGGTACGGAGACCATGGTGCCGTGCGCGCGCTGCGGGGTGCACCTCCCACGCAGCGAGAGTATTGCCAGCCAGGGCCGGTTCTACTGCTCCCCGGAGCACCAGCGGGCGGGCGAGGCGGAGCGCGGAGCCGGATGAGCGAGGCCGGCGGCCAGCACGCTCTGCCGTGGGAGGCGCCGGGGGGGGCCCTGCGCCCCGGGGCGCCTTCCGAGCAGTTCTGGCGCTCGCTCTTCTACTTCAACGTCTATCGCCTGCTCGTCGCGCTGCTGCTCCTGCTGAGCGTCGCGATCTGGGGCTCCAACCTCTGGTTCGGCTCCCGCGACCTGGCGCTGTTCGTCGCGACCGATGTCGCCTACGTGATCTTCAGCATCGCCTGCTTCGTGCTGATCAGCGCGCGCCGGCATTTCAACCTGCAACTGACGCTGCAGGTGGCCGCCGACGTCGTCTTCATCGTGCTGCTCATCTACGCGAGCAGCGGCATCTCCAGCGGCCTGGGGCTGCTGCTGCTCACCACGCTGGCCGGCGCGGGCCTGATCAGCCGCGGGCGGTTGACGCTTTTCTTCGCCGCGCTCGCGAGCATCGGGGTGCTGCTCGAGCACACCTACTCGACGCTCAAGCTCGACGCCCCCGACTCCCAGTTCGTGCAGGCCGGGCTGCTCTCCGGCGCCTTCTTCGCGATCGCTTGGCTCGCGCACACGCTCGCCCAGTACGCCGTGGCGAGCGAGCGGCTCGCCGCGAAGCGCGAGATCGACCTCGCCAACCTGGAGCAGGTGAACCAGCTCGTGATCCGCGATATGCCGGACGGCGTGCTGGTGGTGGATGGGCACGGGATGATCCGCCAGTTCAACGCGCAGGCCGAGCGCCTGCTCGGACCGCTGCCGGCCGGAAGCGACGCCATGCTGGCCGAGTACGCGCCTGCGCTTGCGGCGCAGTACGAGCAATGGCGCAACCGGGCGGGTGTGGACAGCGGCGCCGGCACGCCCGTCAGCGCGAGTGAGAGCGCGCGCTTCGTGCCGATCGGCGCGAACCGCGAGCTCGGTGCCGTGATCTTCATCGAGGACCAGACGCGGGTGCAGGCGCAGGCGCGCCAGCTGAAGCTCGCCTCGCTCGGGCGGTTGACCGCCAACATCGCGCACGAAATCCGGAATCCTCTCGGCGCAATCAGCCATGCCGCGCAGCTCCTGCGGGAGGAGCCCGGAATGGACGAGACCGCGGCGCGGCTGATCAGCATCATCAACGAGAACAGCGCGCGCCTCGATCGCGTGGTGAACGACGTGCTGCGCCTGAACCGCGGCGAGCGCGCCCATCGCGAGCGCTTCCGGCTCGCCGCGTTTCTCTCCGGATTCGTCGAGCAGTTCTCCCAGATCGAGAAAATCGACCCTGGCGTGTTCCGCATCGAGCCGGGAGCGGACCCCGACGTGCTGTTCGACCGCAGCCACTTGAACCAGGTGATGTGGAACCTGTGCCGCAACGCGCTGCGTCACTGCCGGCGCGGCCCCGCGAGCATCGTGATCCGGTTCTTCCTGGAGCGCTCGGGCAGTGTTGTAAGATTGGACGTGGTGGACGACGGCCCGGGTGTCGCTCCCGAGGCGCGGACGCAGCTGTTCGAGCCGTTTTTCACTACCGCCGCAGGCGGCACCGGGCTCGGCCTCTACATCGCCCGCGAGGTGTGCGAGGCGAACGGCGCAACGCTCGATTACGTCGAAACACCGCGGGGGGCGCAGTTTACCGTGCGCTGCTGGGCCGGCTAGGTGTCGAGATGAGCACGAAATCCCAAGTCCTGGTGGTCGACGACGAAGCGGATATCCGCGAGCTGCTCGGCCTGACGCTCACGCGCATGGGACTTGAGGCCCATTGCGCTGCAAGCACCTCGGAGGCCTACGCGCTGCTCGCCCAGAACAGCTACGACCTTTGCCTGACGGACATGCGGCTGCCCGACGGCGACGGGCTCACGGTCGTCGAATACGTCGCGAAGCACCATCCCAGCCTGCCGGTGGCCGTGATCACGGCGCACGGCAGCACCGAGAACGCCGTGGCCGCGCTGAAGGCCGGCGCCTTCGACTATCTTGCGAAGCCGGTGTCGCTCGACCAGTTGCGCACGCTGGTGCGCTCCGCCCTGAAGCTCCCGCGCCCGGTCCAGCGGCGCGCGCAGGACGATGAGGCCGCGCCGGGCGCGCCGCAGCTGATCGGGCGCTCGGAGCCGATGCAGGCGGTGCGCTCGATGATCGAGCGTCTCGCGCGCACCCAGGCGCCGATCCATATCAGCGGCGAATCGGGCAGCGGCAAGGAGCTCGCGGCGCGCCTGGTGCACCAGCAGGGCCCGCGCAGTGACGGCCCGTTCGTCCCGGTCAACTGCGGCGCGATTCCCGAGAACCTGATGGAGAGCGAGTTCTTCGGCTACCGGAAGGGGGCCTTCACCGGCGCCGCCGCGGACCGCGAGGGCTTCTTCCAGGCCGCGGATGGCGGGACGCTGTTCCTCGACGAGGTGGCCGAGCTACCCGTGCCGATGCAGGTCAAGCTTCTCCGCGCGATACAGGAGAAGAAGGTGAGGAAGGTCGGATCGACCAGCGAGGAGTCCGCCGACGTGCGCATCATCAGCGCGACGCACCGCAATCTCGCGGAGGAAGTTCAGAACGGCAGGTTCCGGCAGGACCTGTTCTACCGGCTGAACGTCATCGAACTGAAAATGCCGGCGCTGCGCGAGATGCGCGAGGACATCCCGCTCCTGACCGAGGTGATGCTCGCGCGGCAAGCTGCTGCGGCGGGCGGCAAGAGCGCGCGCCTGTCGGCGGCCGCGCTTGAGCGGCTGTGCGAATATGACTTCCCGGGCAACGTGCGCGAGCTCGAGAACGTGCTGGAGCGCGCGCTGGCGCTGACCGCCGGGGGCGAGATTCAGGCCGAGGACCTGCAGCTCGCGCCCACGCGCGCCGGGCCGGAGGCGGCGGACGACGGGCTTGTAGGCCTGCCGCTGCAGGAGCGGCTCGATACCGTGGAGCGCAAGGCGATCCTCGACGCTCTCGAGCAGACGCATTACAACCGCACTGCGGCAGCGAAGCTCCTGGGCGTCACGTTCCGCGCGTTGCGCTATCGAATGGAGCGGCTCGGAATCACGGATGAGCTCGATTCCAAGACCTGATCGCAAGTGGTGGATTGCGGGTCGTGGACCGATCCCCTAAGGAAAGATCCAGGGCCCGGCGACCTTCGGGTCGCGATCCGCGATCCACGACCCACGCAAGCGAAGGCGCCGGCGTTTTCTCGTGAGGGTACGCGTCAATTCCAGAGGATACGCGCAGGGCGCGCGGCTCATTCGTTCGCCCAATTGCGACGCACGGCCCGCGGGCCGCGCGATCACGCTCCTCGTCATTCACCACATCAGCCTGCCGCCGGGGACATTCGGCGGGCCGGGCATCGTGGAGCTCTTCACCAACCGGCTCGATCCCGCCGCGCATCCGTACTACGCGACGATCGCGGGCATGCGGGTATCCGCGCACTTCCTGATCCGCCGCGACGGGGCGCTGTTCCAGTTCGTGCCGTGCGGCCGGCGGGCGTGGCATGCGGGCGAGTCGCGCTGGAGAGGGCGCGCGCGGTGCAACGACTTTTCCATCGGAGTCGAGCTCGAGGGCACGGGCGAGGCGCCGTTCACGGCCGCCCAATACCGGCAGCTTGCCCGGCTCACGCGCGCATTGCAGGCGCGCTACCCAATCCGGGATATCGTCGGCCATAGCGATATCGCCCCGGGGAGGAAGAGCGATCCCGGGCCGCACTTCGACTGGGCGCGCTACCGTGCGATGACGCAAAGATTCTCGCTGTTCGCCTGATCCTCGTTCCTGCCCCGCGCTGAGCGGGCCGCCCGCGTACGCCCTAGCGCGCGGAGCCAAAAAGCGCGCCTCACGTCCCTCTTCAGGACGGCTTATCCACAACCCGTATTTGTCGCAATGCCCGTGTTTGTTGGCAGGGCGGGTCATTGCTCAATTTCTGAGCAGTTTTGCCTGCTTTTTCATCACCTTGCCCGGCATTTTTCCAGTAGAAACGAGCATTTAACAAAAAAGTCATGACTGCTATTGCTTTCATGAAATCAGCCTACTAGAATTTGTTCAAAACTCGCCATGAACCACAACATATAGTGGTTCTAAGCGGTTTTAAGGCTTGGGAGCGGGGGAGGTGCCCACCTCTTGGGTCAAAAAAGTTAATACTCAAGGAGTTATGGCATGCAGCTGGTCACTGAAAGGGCTCTCACATCCCCCGTTGCGCAATCCAATCTGGATGAGGCTTCAACTCCGGACGAAGCCCGCTATGCCCAATACAAGGTGATCCGCCGCAACGGCTCGGTCGTGGGGTTCGAGCCGGCAAAGATTTCCATTGCGATGACCAAGGCGTTCATCGCCGTGAACGGAGGCACCGGTGCCGCATCCGCGCGCGTGCGCGAGCAGGTGGCGGCGCTCACCGAGGCCGCGGTGGCGGCGCTCCTGCGCCGCCAGCCCTCCGGCGGCACCTTCCACATCGAGGACATCCAGGACCAGGTTGAGCTGGCGCTCATGCGCGCGGGCGAGCACAACGTCGCGCGTGCCTACGTCATCTATCGCGAGGAGCGCGCGAAGGCGCGGGCGCGCGAGCGCGAGGCGCAGGCTGAGGCGGCGCACGCGCCGCAGGCGGCGCTCAACGTGAAGGAGGGCGGCCGCCTGCGGCCGCTCGACTTCGACCGCGTTACCGCCCTCGTGCGCGAGGCGTGCGAGGGGCTCGGGCGCGAGGTCACCGCCGAGCCCGTGCTCGCCGCCATGCGGCGCGACCTCTACGACGGCGTGCCGGTGGAGGAAGTGCGGAAGTCGCTCATCCTCGCCGCGCGCGCGCTGATCGAGCAGGACCCCGGGTACAGCTACGTCACCGCGCGCCTGCTGCTGCACTCGCTGCGGCTCGAGACCCTCGGCGTGGAGGCGACGCAGGCCGAGATGCCGGCGCGCTACGCGGCGTACCTGCCGGAATTCGTCCGCCAGGGGATCGAAGCGGAGCTGCTCGACGAGCGTCTTGCCCGCTACGATCTCAAGTGCCTCGGCGCGGCGCTCGACGCGAGCCGCGACCTCAAGTTCGCGTATCTCGGGCTGCAGATCCTCTACGACCGCTATTTCCTGCACGTGCGCGGGCGCCGCATCGAGCTGCCGCAGATCTTCTTCATGCGGGTGGCGATGGGTCTGGCGTTGAACGAGCCCGAGGACCAGCGCGAGGCGCGCGCGATCGAGTTCTACAACGTGCTGTCGTCCTTCGATTTCATGAGCTCGACGCCGACGCTGTTCAATTCCGGCACGCGCCGCTCCCAGCTCGCAAGCTGCTACCTCACCACGGTTTCCGACGACCTCGACGGCATCTACGAGGCGATCAAGGAAAACGCCCTCCTGCAGAAGTTTGCCGGCGGCCTCGGCAACGACTGGACGCCGGTGCGGGCCCTGGGCTCGCACATCAAGGGCACGAACGGCAAGAGCCAGGGTGTCGTGCCCTTCCTCAAGGTCGTGAACGACACCGCCGTCGCGGTCAACCAGGGCGGCAAGCGAAAAGGGGCGGTGTGCTCCTACCTCGAGACCTGGCATCTCGACATCGAGGAATTCCTGGAGCTGCGCAAGAACACGGGCGACGACCGCCGCCGCACCCACGACATGAACACCGCCAACTGGGTGCCGGACCTCTTCATGAAGCGCGTGATGGAGGGCGCCGACTGGACGCTGTTCTCGCCCTCCGACGTGCCCGACCTGCACGACCAGTACGGGCGCGCGTTCGAGAAGACCTACCTCGAGTACGAGGAGCGCGCCGTGCGCGGCGAGATCAAGCCCTGCAAGCGCATTCCGGCCGTGCAGCTGTGGCGCAAGATGCTGACGATGCTGTTCGAGACCGGGCATCCCTGGTTGACCTTCAAGGATCCCTGCAACCTGCGCTCGCCGCAACAGCACGTGGGCGTCGTGCACAGCTCCAATCTCTGCACCGAGATCACGCTCAACACCGGACCGGACGAGATCGCGGTCTGCAATCTCGGCTCGATCAACATGCTGGCGCACCTCGATGTCTCGACCGGGCGCATGGACATGGAGAAGCTCGGCCGCACGGTCGGCACCGCCATGCGCATGCTCGACAACGTGATCGATCTCAACTTCTACTCGGTCAACAAGGCGCGCAACTCCAACTTCAAGCACCGGCCGGTGGGCCTGGGCATCATGGGCTTCCAGGACTGCCTGCACGTGCTGCGGATACCCTACGGCTCGCAGCCGGCGGTGGAGTTCGCCGACCGCTCGATGGAGGCGATTGCGTGGAGCGCCTTCCGCGCTTCGACCGATCTCGCCGAGGAGCGCGGTGCCTACTCGACCTTCAAAGGCTCGCTGTGGGACCGCGGCATCCTGCCGTTCGACACCCTCAAGACGCTTGCGGAGGAGCGCGGCGGCTACGTCGAGTGCGACATGACCACCACGCTCGACTGGGCGGGCCTGAGGAGGCGCATCCAGCAGGTCGGCATGCGCAACTCCAACTGCCTCGCGATCGCCCCCACCGCCACGATCGCGAACATCACGGGCCTGTCGCAGTGTATCGAGCCCACGTACCAGAATCTCTACGTCAAGTCGAACCTGTCGGGCGAGTTCACCGTGGTGAACGAGTTCCTGGTGCGCGACCTGAAGAAACTCAACCTGTGGGACGAGGTCATGATCGCCGACCTCAAGTACTTCGACGGCTCGCTCGCCAAGATCGACCGCATTCCGCCGGAGGTCCGCACGCTCTACGCCACGGCGTTCGAGGTCGAGCCGAGGTGGCTGGTCGAGTGCGCGGCGCGCCGGCAGAAATGGGTGGACCAGTCGCAGTCGCTGAACATCTACATGGCGGGCGCCTCCGGCAAGCGGCTCGACGAGACCTACAAGCTCGCGTGGATACGGGGGCTGAAGACCACTTATTACCTGCGCACGCTGGGCGCGACCTCGGCCGAGAAATCCACGGTCTCGACCGGGCAGCTGAACGCCGTGTCTTCCGACGGCGGGCTCGTGGCCGAGGAACCCAAGTTCTGCAAGATCGACGACCCCGACTGCGAGTCCTGCCAGTAAGGAGACCGGTAATGCTGCAATTCGAAAAACAACAATCGGTCACGGGCGGCGCCGGGCTCGAACTGCCGTCGCGGGCAGGCACGCCGCAGCCCGCTTCGGGCGAGTCGGCGCTGCGGCGCGTCAACGTTGCCGACAAGCGCGTCATCAACGGCCAGACCGACGTCAACCAGCTGGTGCCGTTCAAGTACAAGTGGGCCTGGGAGAAGTACCTCTCCGCCTGCGCCAACCACTGGATGCCTCAGGAAATCCAGATGAGCCGCGACATCGCGCTGTGGAAGGACCCGAACGGCCTGACCGAGGACGAGCGGCGCATCGTCAAGCGCAACCTCGGCTTTTTCGTCACGGCGGATTCGCTCGCGGCGAACAACATCGTGCTCGGGACCTACCGCCACATCACCGCGCCCGAGTGCCGGCAGTACCTGCTGCGGCAGGCGTTCGAAGAGGCGATCCACACCCATGCCTACCAGTACATCGTGGAGAGCCTGCAGCTGGACGAAGCCGAGATCTTCAACGCCTACCACGAGATTCCCTCGATCTGCGACAAGGACGAGTTCCTGATCCCGTTCATCGACACCCTGACCGATCCCTCGTTCCGGACCGGCACGCCGGAAGCCGACCAGAAGCTCCTGAAGAGCCTCATCGTGTTCGCGTGCCTGATGGAGGGGCTCTTCTTCTACGTCGGCTTCACGCAGATTCTCTCGCTCGGGCGGCAGAACAAGATGACGGGCTCGGCCGAGCAATACCAGTACATCCTGCGCGATGAGTCCATGCACTGCAATTTCGGCATCGATCTCATCAACACGATCAAGATGGAAAACCCCCACCTGTGGACGCCGGAGTTCCGCGATGAGCTGCGCGAGATCTTCACGAGGGGCGTCGAGCTCGAGTTTCGCTATGCCGAGGACACCATGCCGCGCGGCGTGCTCGGCCTCAATTCGGCGATGTTCAAGGAATACCTGCGTTTCATCGCGAATCGCCGCTGCCAGCAGATCGGCCTCGATCCGCTGTTCGAAGGCGCAGGCAATCCGTTTCCGTGGATGGCGGAGATGATCGATCTCAAGAAGGAGCGCAATTTCTTCGAAACCCGCGTCCTCGAGTACCAGACCGGCGGGGCCTTGAGCTGGGACTGACGCGGCAGGGGAGGATACCGGAGGACGGACGTTACCTTCACAACCAACTGGGAGGCGCTTTGGGTTCCAGCCTGCTGAACCGGCGTTACCGCAGACGTAGACGGAGCATGATGCACACCATCACCGAGTGCCGCGCCGAGGGCAATTACACCCTCTGGCTCCGTTTCGACGACGGGCTGGAAGGCAGCGTCGACCTCGGCGCCCTGGTGCTCACCGAGACCTACCTCGCGATCTCCGACGCGGATACCTTCGCCCGCGTCGCGATCGACCCGGTGTCGAACGCGGTGATCTGGGCCGGGGGCATCAAGCTCGACCCGGAGATGCTCTACCGGGACCTGGAAAGCAAGACCCACGCGGCCCGTCACTAGGAGGCCGCGGGATTCGCCACCCAGGCAACCGACTGGAGGATACGATGGCGAAAGCGAAGAAGCGAACCGGAAAGAAGCGGGCGGCGAAACGAAAGCCGTCCCGGCGCGGCGCGAAGCGGGCCCCGGGCAAGCGCAAGCCGGCCGCCCGGGCCCCCGCAGCCCCGCGCCCGGTGGTGATCCCCGGGGCTTGGCCCTTTCCGATGGGCCCCAAGCCCTGATTGATCTAGCACAACACTCCCTCGAACCCAGGCCGTAAAATCCCTCGTCCGGGGCGCGCGACGCGTGCCCGTCCATCGCGGGAGAGCAAAATGAAAGCACGCTGGATACCGGCGCTGGCCATTGTCGCTGCGACGGCGCTGTCTAACGCTGCATTCGCTGCGTCAGCGGACGTCGTCGTCCGCTCGACGAAAGGCGGGTTCCAGGAGGTGAAGGAGCGCGTGCTTCTCGCCATCGAGAATCGCGGGCTCGTGCTCAACTACACGGCTCGCATCGGCGCCATGCTCGAGCGCACCGGCAAGGACATCGGCGCCGCGCGCCAGGTCTACGCCAACGCGGAATTGCTCGAGTTCTGCAGCGCAGCGGTCTCGCGCGCCACGATGGAGGCCGACCCGCGCAATATTGCGTTCTGCCCCTATTCGATCGCGATCTACACGCTGCCGAAGGAAAAGGAGAGGGTCTACGTCGCCTACCGGCGCATCGAGGCGCCCGGCTCGGGACCTTCGGCGAAGGCCCTCGCCGCGGTGGACAGACTCCTCGCCGACATCGTCGCCGAAGCCCTCAAGTGATGGACCGCAAGCGCGTCAACGCGTCCAACATCCGCTCAATCGGCTACGACGCGGGGAAGCAATTGATGGAGATCGAGTTCACGAGCGGCTCGATCGTGCAGTACTCGGGTGTGTCGCCGGAAGTCCACCGCCGCTTCATGAACGCCCCTTCTCCCGGAAGCTTCTTTCAGGACCAGATCGACGAGCATTACCCCGCGAAGAGGGTCCGGTAGCCGGTTCCCGGCTCGCCGCACTGCGAGCCTGCGCCATTCGACGATCCTGTGAGGTGAGCCGGGCTACGTCCAGAGAGCCGCGAAGGCGCTCACCGCGGCGTCCACGTCGGGGGCGGAGACGTGGCGGTGCGTGACGAAGCGCAGGACGTGAGTGTCTGCGGGCGCAACCAGCACGCCCTTCGCCTTCAGGTCGGCCGACCACTGCGCGGCGCGGCGGCCGCTCTTCCTCACGTCCACGCGCACGAGGTTCGTCTCCACGTCCTTCGGATCGCACAGGCTCGGGTCGATGCGGTGAAAACCCTCCGCGAGTCTGCGGGCAGTCTGGTGATCCTCGACGAGGCGCGCCACCATGGTTTCGATCGCGACGATGCCGGCCGCGGCGAGGGGGCCGGCCTGGCGCATGTTGCCGCCCACCATGCGGCGCAAGCCCCGGGCGCGCTCGATGAACTCGCGGCTTCCGCACAGTATCGAGCCCACCGGCGCCGACAGTCCCTTGGACACGCAGAAGCACACTGAATCGGAATGCCGGGCGATTTCGCTGGGCGGAACGCGCAACGCGATTGCCGCGTTGAAAATGCGCGCGCCGTCGAGATGCACCGGGACGCCCCGGTCGCGGGCGAGGCCATGCACCGCCTGCATGTGCGCGAGCGGCAGCACCGCGCCGCCGGAGCGGTTGTGGGTGTTCTCCATCCAGACGAGCGCCGTTCCCATGTGATGGCGCGTGTAGGGCCGGATCGCCTCGCGGAGAGCGTCCACGTCCATCGCGCCGCGCCGGCCGGGGATGCCGCGGTAGAAGAGCCCCGCGACGCCCGCGATACCGCCAAGCTCGGCGTTCAGCGTGTGCGATCCGTCTTCCAGCAGCACCTCGCCCCCGCGCTGCGCGTGACTCAGCATCGCGACGAGGTTCGCCATGGTGCCGCTCGGCATGAAGGCGCCGGCTTCCTTGCCAGTGCGTTCGGCGGCGAGCTCCTCGAGCTTCCCAACCGTCTCGTCGCCGTCGCGCGAGTCGTCGCCAAAGGTCGCCTCGCGCATGGACTCGAGCATCGCTTCGGTGGGGCGGGTAACGGTGTCGCTGCGAAGATCGATCATGACTCAAGTCTAGCGCACGGCCAGGAGAAAATTGGTGACTTCGCGAAAACCGGCGCCGGCGCTGGCCGTAGTGACGAATTTCGGCTCATGCGCCAGGCGGCCGGCAAACTCGCGGATATTGGCGACGCCGACCGAGTGCGGGAAGAATTCGAACATCGGCGCGTCGTTGGGTGAGTCGCCGACAAACAGGTAGGATCCCCGCTCGTGATCGAGGTCCGTCCGGAACTCTTCGCGCATGAGCCGGCGCGTTGCGGCGAGCTTGTCGTAGGTGCCAAACCAGCCGTTGACGTGAATGGAGCTCACCTTGGCCGTGAGCCCGCGCGCCTGCATCAGCGCCACGATGCGGTCCACTGACTCGCGCGGCAGCCGCGCCACGTCTTCACAATAGTCGATTGCGAGGTCGGTTTCCCGGTAGTGCTGGTCGGCGGCGATGGCGCAGCCCGGGACCGCCCGCACGATCTCCGCGCCGATTTCCCGCAGCCGCTCCCGGTTCGCCGCGCGTGTCGGGGCGTCGTCTGCGAACGCCCGCCTCATCGCTCGCGCGGCGCGGTCGTAGCGG
Source organism: uncultured beta proteobacterium (assembly GCA_963699525.1). Classification (GTDB taxonomy): domain Bacteria; phylum Pseudomonadota; class Gammaproteobacteria; order Burkholderiales; family SG8-41; genus SG8-41. The sequence continues at coordinate 387,112 of CAVOUI010000012.1, forward strand.
AAATAGAACGCGCCGTTTTCGCCCACCACGGCGGCAATGGGCCACATCCGCGCGATGTGGTCGCACCAGCCGGCGGGGCGCCCGGTGATGGGGACGACCTGGAGTCCGGCGCGCTCGAGGCGCTCCATCGCCGCATACGCGTCCGCGGTCAGCCTGCCGCCGGTGGTGAGCGTGTCGTCGATGTCGCAGAACACGCCGCGGATGCTGCGGCGCGCCTCGGCGGGAAAATCACCGAGCGGCCGCATCAACGGCACACTTCCTCGCCCGCAGGCGGCTCGGGCCGGGCGTGGAAACCGAAGCGCTGCGCGACCGTCCCCGACCGGATCGGTTCGACTTTCACGCCGGCGCCTCGAAATTTCAACCACAGAGGCGCCGCGCGACCCTGCTGCAGCTGGCTCATCAGCTCGTCGAGCGCATCCTCGGTCAGCGCCGCGCCGCCCGCGCCGGTGAAGTGCGGCAGCAACCGGTCGAGATCCCGGTCATGGACCGCGCCGATGCCGTGTTCGGTATCGAGCAGCGCCGCGCCGGTCTCGTCGATCCAGGCACCGTGGATCGCGGATACCGTGCCTCCCTGTGCTGGCCTCGAGTGCGAGGGGAGCGCCGTCGGGGTTGACCACGCGGTAGACGCGCGGCGTGTAGTCAAGGTCGACGAAGACGCGCTGCGGGCCGTTCTGGAAATACCAGCAGCCACGCTCGTCGCGGGTGAAGTTGCGCCCGATGAACTCGGTCACGAGGGCATTCGAGATCCGCTCGCCCTTGATCAGCCACTGCCCGCGCCGGTCGAGGGAGAGCCACCCGTAGACCGCGGGGACGTTCGGCCATTTGGCCATCCCGCGGAGAACGATCTCATCCATGGCGAGGATCTACCTTGGGCGCGGCGGGTTCCGCGCTTCGGCGCGCTACTGCTCCTCGGCGTGCGCGGTCTTGGCGTGCTGCTCGGCGAGCGACTTCTGGATGCCAGGCGGCACCGGCTCGTAGCGCGCGAACTCGATGGAGTACGAGCCCTGGCCCGCGGTGACCGATTTCAGCCGTGCCTGGTAGTTCCCGAGTTCCGACAGCGGCGCCTGGCCCTTGATCACGAGCGTGCCGGGCGCGAGCGAGTCGGTGCCGGAGAGCTGGCCGCGCTTCGCGGAGAGGTCGCCGGCGATGTCGCCCATGCTCGCTTCCGGCGCGGTGATCTCGATGTTGACGATGGGCTCGAGGACGATCGCCCGCGCCTTGCTGATCGCATCCATGAATGCGCGCTTGCCCGCCGCGATGAACGCGACCTCCTTGGAGTCGACGTCATGGTACTTGCCGTCGTAGACGATGACCCGCACGTCGTGCACCGGGTAGCCCGCCACCGGCCCCGAGTCCAGAACCTGGCGCACGCCCTTTTCCACCGCGGGTATGAACTGGCCGGGGATCGCGCCGCCCTTCACCTGGTCGACGAACTCGAACCCCGAGCCGCGCCTCAGGGGCTCGACCTTGAGGAACACTTCGCCGAACTGGCCCGCGCCGCCGGTCTGCTTCTTGTGCCGGTGGTGGCCTTCGGCCCGCGCGGTTATGGTTTCGCGGTAGGGAATGCGCGGCGGCTTGGTCGAGACTTCGACGTTGTATTGCTTGGTCATGCGCTCGAGGATGTAGCGCATGTGCAGGTCGCCCAGCCCGCTGATGACGGTCTGGTTGAGGGTGGCGTTGTGCTCGACCCTGAAGGTGGGGTCCTCAGCGGAGAGCTTGTGCAACGCGTCCGAGATCTTCTGCTCGTCCCCCCGGCGTTTCGCCTCGATCGCGAGCGAGTGCATGGGCGTCGGGAACTCGAGCGGGACGAGGTGGATCTGGTCCTCGTTGTGCGAATCGTGCAGCACCGCGTCGAAATGGATCTCGTCCACCTTGGCGATGGCGCCGATGTCGCCCGGGACGAGCGCTTCGGTCTCCACGAAGTCCTTCCCCTGCAGCAGATAGGCGTGGCCGACCTTGAACGCCTTGCGGCCCTCGCCGATGAAGAGCTGGGAGTCCTTGGTGATCGTCCCCTGGTGCACGCGGAACACCCCCACCTTGCCGACGTAGGGATCGATCATCACCTTGAAGACATGCGCGACCACGTGCTTCTTCGGGTCGGGCTCGGCGCGCACCGGCTGCGCCTTGTCGCCCGTGCCCTTGACGAGCTGGGGCGCGTTGCCCTCCGTGGGGTTGGGCAGGAGCTTGACGATGACGTCGAGCAGCTCCGCGACGCCGGCACCGGTGCGCGCGGAAGCGAAGCATACCGGGATGAGATGCCCGTCGCGCAGGGCTTTCTCGAACGGCGCGTGCAGTTCCTCCGGCGCCACCTCGCCCTTCTCGAGGTATTTCGCCATCAGCTCCTCGTCGACCTCGACGACCTGGTCCACCAGCGCGCTGTGCGCTTCCTCGACCGAGGAGAAATCCGCCGCCCCGGACGGATTGAAGAAGCAGTCCACCACCCGCTTGCCCCCGTCTGCGGGCAGGTTGATCGGGAGGCACTCGCGGCCGAAGGCGGCCTGGAGCTTGCCGAGCACCCCCGGCAGGTCGACGTTCTCGGCGTCGATCTTGTTCACGACCACCATGCGGCAGAGGTCGCGCTTGCGCGCCCACTGCATCATGCGGCTCGTGATCATCTCGACACCGTTCTGGGCATTCACCACGACGACGGCCGTTTCCACCGCGGGCAACGCCCCGATGGCGCGGCCGATGAAATCCGGCAGGCCCGGGGTGTCGATGACGTGGATGCGAGTGTCCCGGTGCTGCAGGTGCACGACGGAGGCGTTCAGCGAATGCTGGAACTGCTTCTCGAGGGGATCGAAGTCGCAGACAGTGGTGCCCTTTTCCACCGTTCCCATGGTGGCGATTGCCCCGGCCTTCCCAAGCAGCGTCTCGGCGAGCGTGGTCTTGCCGGAGCCGCCATGGCCGGTCAGGGCAATGGTGCGGATTGATTCGGGGGAAAACTTGGCCATGGCGGAATCCTCCGGCCCTCATTTCGCAGGCGTGACTGGGGGGTCAGCCGAGTATAAACGGGTGCACGCGGGGGGTTCAAGCTGACCCTGTCCGGGCGGCCGCTGCGTTTAAGCTATTGGCGGATTGCTGCTGTGCGCGACCCCGCGCATACTCGCAAACCGCTATGGCCGCGCGCACGGAGAGCACCGATGAAGAGCTCATGCTGCATTATCGAGACGGGGACGCGGGTGCGTTCGAGGCGCTCTACACGCGCCACAAGGGCGGGCTCTATCGCTACCTGCTGCGGCAGTGCCGGGACGCGGCGGCGGCTGAGGAGCTGTTCCAGGACGTGTGGATGAATCTCATACGGGCGCGGCTCACCTATACGGTCCAGGCCCGGTTCACGACCTATCTCTACCGGCTGGCGCATAACCGGCTGATCGATCATTACCGCAGAACGGGCCGCGCCACGATCACGTCTCTCGAGGAAGAGGCTGGAAACGAGGCGGCGGATCCGCCCGACGAGCGCGAGCGGCCGCAGGACGAGGCACTGGACGCGAAGCGGCAGGCCGAACGGCTGATACAACTGATCGCGGAGTTGCCCGAGACGCAGCGCGAGGCGTTCCTGATGCAGCAGGAGGGCGGGATGAGCGTGGAGGAGATCGCGCAGGCGACCGGCGTCAACCGCGAGACTGCGAAGAGCCGGCTGCGCTACGCAATGGCGCGACTGAGGAAGGGCGTACAGGAATGACGGTGAACGGGCGCAATATGGGCGGCTTGAATGGGGACGCTGAACGCGACCCCGGGATCGAGCGCCTCTACCGCGAGGCCGCGGGTGAAACGCCGCCGGCGCACCTCGATGCGGCCATCCTCGCCGCGGCGAGGCGGGAGGCCGGCGCGCGTCCCCGCTCGATTGGCCCGAAGCTGCGCCGCTGGCATGTTCCGGTCTCGATCGCTGCGGTCCTCGTGGTGACCGTGTCCCTCGTCGTTCTGGTGAGAGAAGAGCGGCCCATGCTGATGATGCGAGACGAGGGGACCCTGCTGAAGTTGGAGCGCGAGGCCCTGGAAGAGGGGCGTCGTCGTATCGAGGAAGCTGACGACCCTGGCGAGGATGGGAGCGTGCCGGCAAGCCAATGTCGCCGCCCGTGCAGACACCATCCCCCCGGGGGTGGACGAAGAGCGTGCGGCCTCGGCGAAGGCAGATACGGTCGCAGCGGGGAAGGTGGCAGCGTCCCCAGCCACGCCAAGCGAGCCGCAGGCGGCGCGTTCGACGGCGGATGCCCCCCCGGCCAAACCGGTTGCAGGGGGCGCCATGCCGAGGTACGTCGAGCAGGCTCGGCCGCCAGTATGGCGCGGGTTCGAAAAGGAGCCGCCCGAGAAATGGCTCGCGCATATCGAGGAGCTGAGGAAGCAGGGGCGGGTGGCCGAGGCCGAGGAGATGCTCTCCGAGTTCAAACGCCGGTTTCCCGATCATCCCGTGCCCTCTGGCTCAAAATAAGGGGGTCGACCACCCAAAGTGGACCCCCACCCCCCGCCCTAAGGGGGGGTCCGCAGGCATTAGAATTGCATCTCTGGGGTCCAAAGTTACCGAGATAGGAGTGATATGGGGTTTTAGTTGCGTTGCAGCAATGTATTGGAGTGGTAGAACTAAACTATTGACAAGGATGTGTAAAGATAGGAGAATTTGCGGTGTTGCATAGCAGCATTAGTGGGCTCGGGTTGGGGCGGGCAGGGGTCGCGGCATCGGATTGCGCCGGGATACCCCGAATACTAGAATTAGGCACTCCCCCAGCGTATCCCACTACATATTGTGGCCATGAGTTGGCTTGGTCAGAAGCGAGGGGCTCCATTGCCGCGCCGTAGCAGATCCTGGCCGGCGCGCTTCATGTCCAATAACAGGGGAAAGGCGACAACCATGCGTACAGGCAAATACGGCTTGGCTGCAAACGGGGTCCTGCCCTGCATCGACGGGGGGGTTTGGAGCCGGAGGGTAGTTTCGACCCTGGTCCTGGCCGCTAGTATCGCGGCGCTGACCCTTATCCTGCTCGACCACCGTAGCGTGGGTCGGCCTGAATTGCCGGAGGCCGCCGCGTACAGGGTGATGCCGGCCCCCGTCGTAACCGAGGTTCCGCGCCGGGCGGTCACGGACACGGCCCTCATGCAGGCCGAGGTGGCCCATTATCGAGCCCTGTCCGATTTCGTGGCCAGGCGCTACTTCGTATCCCAGGACGCGGCCTTTGACCTCGTCACGCTGGCGCACCGCGCCGGGAGCCAGCTCCAGCTCGATCCCCTGCTGATCATAGCGGTCATCGCCATCGAGTCGCGCTTCAACCCGATTGCGGAGAGCCGCGCGGGCGCGAAGGGACTGATGCAGATCATCCCGAAATACCACGGGGACAAGCTCGAGGTGTTCGGGGGCGAAGAGGCGGTGTTCGAACCCGAAGCCAATATCCACGTCGGCGCCAGTATCCTGAAGGAATACCTGCGCCGGACCGGGAATCTCGGCATCGCGCTGCAGATGTATGCCGGCGCGCTGGCCGACGAGGAGGACCAGTACACGCGCAAGGTGCTGAGCGAGCGCTACCGCCTCCAGCAGGTGGTCGCTCCTGCGCCGCGGCGCGCGGCTTCCCCGGCCGCAGTGCGAGCCGCATCCACCCCGGCCAGCTACCCGATCGTCCTGCCCTCCGCTTTCGACTGAGCACCCCGGATCCGCAGGCAATGGCGCGGATTCGAATCGCTTGGCAGGGCGGCGAAGTGACCGCTAACTTACGCGACACGCCGACGGCAAGGGCGCTCCTTGCCGTGTTGCCGTGCGACGCCAGCGCAAGTACCTGGGGCGAGGAGGTCTATTTCGAGGTGCCCGTCAAGGCCGCGCTCGAATCCGACGCCCGGCAGGTGGTGGATGCTGGCACAGTGTGCTTCTGGGTGGAGGGTAGATCGCTCGCGCTGCCGTTCGGCCGCACCCCCGTATCGAAAGGCGACGAGTGCCGGTTGGTCACCCGGTGCAACGTGCTGGGGACGATCGACGGCGATCCGCGCCAGCTGAAGCAAGTGAAGCAGGGAACGAAGATCCGCGTCGCGCCCTTGCCTGGCGAGGCTTGACTTGCGAATCGCGGTTATGATCGCGGGCGGACCGCAAGAGAGGAGCGCATGATGGCGCAGCAACCGGAATTGCCGGCCGACTGGCTCGAATTCATGCAGAAGATGTGGAACCCGATGTCGTATCCCATGCCGGGCATGGCGATGCCGACCGTCAACGTGGGCGAGATCGAGAAGAAAATCTCGGAACTGAAGGCGGTGGAAAACTGGCTCACGATGCAGGTGGGCTTTCTGCAGATGACGGTCAAGACGCTTGAGATGCAGAAGGCGGCGCTGGAATCGCTCGCCGCTGCCGCACCCAAGGGGATGCCGGAAGGCAAAAAATAAGGGCGGGCATCCTGCCCGCCCTCGGGTCGTGGTGCGGCTGGGGCTATGCCGCCAGAGTCGCGCGGTCAAAAAAGGGCCGGTCGCCCTGGATCTGGGTGCGGTGCATCAACCTCCGGGAATTGGGGTCGAACGCATCCCGTCGGTGCATGGCGCAGCGGTTATCCCACATGATGAGATCGCCCACCTTCCACTTCTGATACCACGCGATCTCCGGTTTGCTCGCATGCGCCCATAGCCGGTTGAGCAGGTCTTCGCTCTCGGCGAGCGGCAGCCCCACGATGTAAGCGTTGCGGCGACGCCCGAGGAAGAGCGCGTTGCGGCGCGTCGCCGGGTGGGTGCGGACGATGGGGTGCACCGCGCCGGGCGCCTCGCGTGGATCGGTCACGTCGTTAAATCCCTTGCGCAGATCGCCGACGCTGTTGCGGCTCGAGTCATGCTTGCAGGATCTTCCGATGATCGCGCGCTTCAGTTCCGCCGGAAGCGTCTCGAACGCGCGGTACATGTTGCTGAAGCCGGTATCGCCGCCCGCGGGCGGCACCTCGAGCGCGTAGAGCAGGCTGCCGATGGGGGTCGTCTCGTTGTACGACATGTCGGTGTGCCACTCCGCCTCGTAATGCCCGAGATTGCCGATCGGTCTTCCGTCCACCTTGATATTCGACATGACGGTGATCTCGGGATAGGGGTCTTGATCGGCGTCGCCCACGGCATGGACCGGCGCCTTGTCGAGGTCTCCGAAACGGCGGGCGAAATCGAGCAGGCCCGGGTCGTCGAGCCGCTGGCCCCGGAACCGCAGGACGAGATGCTCGTGCCACGCGGCCTCGATTGCCTTGAACGCGGCGGCAGTAAGCGGTTTCGACAGGTCCACGCCCGCCACGTCGGCGCCCAACGCAGCCCCGGTGGGAACGACGGCAATGCGCTTGGCTTCGGGCAAGTCCATGGTCCGCTCCGGCAAGTAACAGCCGCATGCTAATGCCGCCTGGGTTGTGCCGCAAGCCGCGTGATTTCATGTATCGGGGAGCGCATACTTATTCCTGATTCCGGACGCTTCGCGCCGGATCAGGTCCGCCGATTGGAATGGGCCGTTCGCTGCCCTTCAATTGGCGGGCAACCTTGCCGGATACTCACACGCAAAGGAGGCAATGATGGCCACATCGGTACGCAGGACCGCCTACTTCAGCATGAAAACGCCGAACCGCGCCGGCCAGGGCGCGCGGTTGCTCTCCGCGCTTGCCGCGCACGGCGTCAACCTGCTCGCGTTCACCGGGTTTCCCCATGCCGGGGGCGCGCAGGTGGATTTCATTCCGCACAACATTGCCAAGTTCACGGTTGCCGCCCGCAAGCTGGGCATGAGGGTGAGCAAGAAGAAGACCGTGTTCCTCGCGCAGGGCACTGACAAGAAGGGAGCGTGCGCCGCGCTCTGCGACAAGCTCGCCAAGGCCGGGATCAACATGGTGGCGATGGACGCGGTCACCGCCGGCCAGGGGCGCTTCGGGGCGATGTTCTGGGTCAAGCAGCGCGATGTCGCGCGCGCGGCGCGGGTGCTGCGCGCACGGTAGGGGCGAAATATGGTTTAATCTCGCGCTTCGATCACGGCCCAATCGCAAGGAGAATGCCCATGCCTCACGCAATGCGAGTCTACGAATACGGCGGCGCGGACAAGCTGCGCTGGGAGCAGGTCCAGGTCAGTGCGCCCGGGGAGGGCCAGGTCCTGGTACGCAATACCGCCGTGGGCCTCAACTTCGTGGACACCTATCAGCGCAGCGGCCTCTACCAGATGCCGCTTCCGTTCACCCCAGGATCTGAGGGCGCCGGAGTCGTCGAGGCGGTGGGACCCAAAGTGAAGGAGTTCAAGGCCGGCGATCGTGTTGCCTATTCGGGCCCGGTCGGCGCTTACGCCGAGGTGCTGCTGCGCCCCGCCGACCGGCTTGTGAAGCTTCCCGCCGGGATCGAAGACCGGACGGCGGCGGCGATGATGCTGAAGGGCCTCACCGCGCAGTACCTGCTCCGCCGCACCTACCGCGTGAAGAAGGGCGACACGATCCTCATGCATGCGGCAGCCGGCGGCGTCGGCCAGATTCTATGCCAGTGGGCAAAAGCGCTCGGCGCCACCGTGATCGGCACCGTCGGATCGGACGAGAAGGCCGCGCTTGCGAAAAAGGCCGGATGCAAGCACGTCATCGTCCTTTCGCGCGAGAAGTTTCCGGAGCGCGTGAAGGCGATCACCGGGGGCAAGGGCGTGCCGGTGGTCTATGACGGCATCGGCAAGGATACGTTCATGGACTCGCTCGACTGCCTCGCCCCTCTAGGCCTGATGGCGAGCTTCGGCAACGCTTCCGGGGCGGTGACGCAGTTCAATCCCGGGGTGCTCGCCCAGAAGGGGTCGCTCTTTCTCACGCGCCCGACGCTCAACACCTACGCTGCGTCACGCGAGGCGCTCTTGAGCGGGGCGCGGGAACTGTTCGCGGTGGTGAAAAGCGGCAAGGTCAAGATCGCGATCAACCAGACCTATCCGCTGCGCGAGGCGGCGCAGGCGCAGCGCGATCTCGAGGGCCGCAAGACGACTGGATCTACGGTACTGCTGCCGTAGGTCAGAGCGGGGGGCCTCCGGCCTTACCGCCGCGTCTTGAATCGCTCGGTGGCACGCACCAGCTCGGCGCTGATGCCGGGCTCCCAGGCCGAGTGGCCGGCGTCGGCCACGATGAAGTACTCGGACTCGGGCCACGCGCGGTGCACTTCGTCGGCGGTGACGATCGGGCACACCGCGTCATAGCGTCCTTGCACGATTGCGCACGGCAGGTGGCGCAGGCGGTGCAGATTCTCGAGCAGCGAATTCTCGGGCAGGAAAATGCCGTGGCTGAAATAGTGCGCCTCGATGCGCGCGAGCCCGAGCGAGACGACGTCTCCCGCGAAATGCGCGACCGTCTCGGGGCTCGGCAGCAGCGTGGAGCACGCACCCTCATAGGTGCTCCAGGCGCGCGCCGCCGGCACGTGCACCGCAGGATCGGGATCGGCCAGGCGCCGGTAGTAGGCGGCGAGGAGATCGCCACGCTCGGCCGGCGGGATGACCCCGGCGAAGGCCCGCCACGCCTCGGGAAAGAGCGTGCGCAGGCCGTAGAGGAACCAGTCGATCTCGCTCCTGCGGCAGAGGAAGACGCCGCGCAGGATGAACCCGGCGCAGCGCTCGGGATGCGCTTCGCCGTAGGCGAGCGCGAGCGTGCTGCCCCACGAGCCGCCGAAGACGAGCCAGCGCCCGATCCCGAGATGGCCGCGCAGCCGCTCGATGTCGGCGATGAGATGGGGCGTCGTGTTCTCGCGCAGCTCCCCGAGCGGCGTCGAGCGTCCCGCCCCGCGCTGGTCGAAGATGACGATGCGGTAGTGCGCGGGATCGAAGAAGCGCCGGTGGGCGGGCGAGGCGCCGGCGCCCGGGCCGCCGTGCAGGAACAGCACCGGCGCGCCTTCCGGATTGCCCGACTGCTCCCAGTACATCGAGTGCACGCCGTCGAGCTTCAGCATCCCCGTGCTGTAGGGCTCGATCTCCGGATAGAGCTCGGCGCGCGGCCTGCTGGCGATGTCGGCCATGGCGAAGGATTCTATAACGGGCGGGTGCGGGGCGGCCCGGGGCAGGGGTTCCGGGCCGGTGCGCGTATAATTTTCGCTAAATCCGGACGCTGCGCGCCGGTTTAGCTGCGCGTGTTGGAGCGTCGCGGGCGCGCCTCTCAACACGCGCCATCATCTTCTGGCCCGACCATGGACGAGGATCTCCGCAAAGCCGCGCTCGATTACCATCGGCTGCCATCACCCGGCAAGATCTCGATCGCTCCCACCAAGGGCCTCGTCAACCAGCGCGACCTCGCGCTCGCCTATACGCCGGGGGTCGCGATTGCCTGCGAGGAGATCGTCGCCGACCCGGGCGAGGCGCGCAACCTAACTGCCCGCGGCAACCTGGTGGCGGTGATTACCAACGGCACCGCGGTGCTGGGGCTTGGCGCGATCGGCCCGCTTGCCGCGAAGCCGGTGATGGAAGGCAAGGCCGTGCTGTTCCGCAAATTTGCGGGCATCGACGTCTTCGACATCGAGGTGAACGAGCGCGATCCCGAAAAGCTGGTCGACATCATCGCGAGCCTCGAGCCCACCTTCGGCGGCATCAATCTCGAGGACATCAAGGCGCCCGAGTGCTTCATCGTGGAGCGGAAACTGCGCGCCCGCATGAAGATCCCGGTGTTTCACGACGACCAGCACGGCACGGCCATCATCGTCGGCGCGGCGATATTGAACGGCCTCAAGGTGGTCGGCAAGGACATCGGGCAGGTGAAGCTCGTCGTTTCCGGGGCTGGCGCGGCGGCGATCGCCTGCCTGAACCTCCTGGTGGACATGGGGCTGCCGCGCTCGAACATCGTCGTGACGGATATCAAGGGCGTCGTCTACCGGGGGCGCAAGGAGGAGATGGACCCCGAGAAGGAGCGCTTCGCCGTCGAGACCCGCGCGCGCACCCTCGGCGAGGTGATCGACGGTGCGGACGTTTTTCTCGGCCTCTCCGCGGGCGGGGTGCTGAAGCCGGAGATGGTGAAGCGCATGGCCGCGCGCCCCCTGATCCTCGCGCTCGCCAATCCCGAGCCCGAGATCCGTCCGGAAGCAAGCGAAGCGAGCGAAGCCCGACGCGGTGATCGCGACGGGCCGCTCCGACTATCCGAACCAGGTCAACAACGTGCTGTGCTTCCCCTTCATCTTCCGCGGTGCGCTCGATGTCGGCGCGAGCACGATCACGCGCGAGATGGAGCTCGCTGCGGTGACGGCGATCGCGCAGCTCGCCCAGGCCGAGCAATCGGACATCGTCGCCCGCGCCTACGGCGACCAGCACATCGCCTTCGGCCCCGACTACCTCATTCCGCGGCCGTTCGACCCGCGCCTGATCGGGAAAATCGCTCCGGCGGTGGCGCGGGCCGCGATGGCGAGCGGCGTCGCGACGCGTCCGATCGCGGACTTCGACGCCTACCGCGAGCGCCTGAACCAGTTCGTCTACCAGTCCGGCCTCATCATGAAACCGGTGTTCGAGGCGGCGAAGGCCTCTCCCAAGCGGGTGGTCTACACCGAGGGCGAGGACGAGCGCGTGCTGCGCGCCACGCAGGTGGTGGTGGACGAGCGCATGGCGCGCCCGACGCTCGTCGGGCGCCGCGAAGTCGTGCGGGCGCGCCTCGGACGGCTCGGCCTGAGGCTCAAGGTGGACAAGGATTTCGACCTCGTGGATCCCAACAACGATCCACGCTACCGCGAGTACTCCATGGCCTATCACAAGCTCGCGGAGCGCAAGGGCATTACCCCCCAGATCGCCCGGCTCGAATTGCGCCGCCGCACCACCCTGATCGGCGCCATGCTCCTGCACAAGGGGGCGGTGGACGCGATGCTGTGCGGCGTCGTCGGGCACTACCGTAATCATCTGCGCTTCATCGACGAGGTCATCGGGCTCGGCCGCGGCGCGAAGAACTACGCGGCGATGAACACGCTGCTGCTTCCGCATCGCACTGTGTTCATCTGCGATACCTACGTCAATTACGACCCGACCGCCGAGCAGATCGCGGAGATGACGGTGCTCGCCGCCGAGGAGATCCGGCGCTTCGGCATCACGCCCAAGGTCGCGCTGCTGTCGCATTCGAGCTTCGGCACCGCCAACACGCCGACGGCCGCGAAAATGCGCCGCGCGCTGGGGCTGATCGAGAGCATCGCCCCGGGACTCGAGGTCGAGGGCGAGATGCAGGGAGACGCGGCGCTGTCGCAGGAAATCCGCGACCGGGTGTTCCCCAACGCACGGCTGAAGGGGGAGGCAAACCTGCTGGTGATGCCGACGCTGGACGCTGCCAACATCGCGTTCAACCTCCTCAAGACCGCGGCCGGCGACGGCATCACGGTGGGCCCGATGCTGCTCGGCGTCGCGCGCCCGGTGCACATCCTCACGCCCTCCGCCACGGTGCGCCGCATCGTCAACATGACGGCGCTCACGGTGGTCGACGCGGCGGCGCAGCGGGGCGAGCAGGCGAAGCTGATCTAGAGCGAGATCGCATGGCCCGGCCGAAATCCCGTATCGAGCGCGACACCATGGGGGCGGTCGCGGTGCCGGCCGACCGGTTGTGGGGGGCACAGACGCAGAGGAGCCTCCAGCACTTCCGCTTTCCCGGCGAGCGCATGCCCCTCGAGGTGGTGCACGCGCAGGTGCTGGTCAAGAAAGCGGCCGCGCTCGTAAACAGGGCGCTCGGCATTCTCGACGGACGGAAGGCCGCGGCGATCGTGAAGGCGGCGGACGAAGCGCTCTCCGGCCGGTGGGACGATCATTTTCCGCTGGTCGTCTGGCAGACCGGGTCGGGCACCCAGACCAACATGAATGTCAACGAGGTGCTCGCAAATCGCGCCTCCGAGCTGCTCGGTGGCAGCCGCGGGGGCAGACGCCGGGTGCACCCCAACGACGACGTCAACCAGGGGCAATCCTCCAACGACACGTTTCCCACGGCGATGCACGTCGCGGCGGTGATCGCGCTCGAGCGCGACCTCAAGCCGGCGCTGAAGAAGCTGCGCGGCACGCTCGCGCGAAAGGCCGCGTCGTTCGCGAAAATCGTCAAGATCGGTCGCACCCATCTTCAGGACGCGACGCCGCTTACGCTCGGGCAGGAATTCTCGGGCTACGTCTCGCAGCTCGACCACGGGCTCGCGCACCTGGATGCGGCGCTGCCGCACCTGCGGGAGCTCGCGCTCGGCGGCACCGCGGTCGGCACCGGCCTCAATTCCCACCCCGAATTCGCGGAGAAGGTCGCGGCCGAGCTGGCGCGCCTGACGAAGCTGCCGTTCGTCACCGCCCCCAACAAGTTCGAGGCGCTCGCCTCGTGCGATGCAATAGTGCACGCGCATGGAGCCCTGAAAACGCTCGCCGCGTCCCTCATGAAGATCGCGAACGATGTGCGCTGGCTCGCGTCGGGTCCGCGCAGCGGCATCGGGGAGCTGCTCCTCCCGGAGAACGAGCCCGGCAGCTCCATCATGCCGGGGAAGGTCAATCCGACCCAGTCCGAGTCGATGACGATGGTGTGCTGCCAGGTGCTCGGCAACGATGTTGCGATCAACGTCGGCGGAGCTTCCGGCAACTTCGAGCTGAACGTCTTCCGCCCGCTCGTCATCCGGAATTTCCTGCACAGCGCGCGGCTGCTCGCCCGCGCCTGCGAGAACTTCAACGAGCACTGCGCAACGGGCATCGAGGCGAACCGCAAGCGCATCGAGCAACTGATGCGCGATTCGCTGATGCTGGTGACCGCGCTCAACCCCCACATCGGTTACGAGAAGGCGGCGTCGATCGCGAAGAAGGCGCACCGGGAGGGCACGACTCTGAAGGAGGCGGCGGTGAAGCTCGGATTCGTCACGGCGACGCAGTTCGACCAGTGGGTGCGTCCGGAGAAGATGGTCGGCAGGAGTTGAGGACCGTTGCAAAAACGCCAATCCGGGAAGTGACTAACGCATTGATTCGGCGTAGAGTTTCAAGTCCGATCGGGGAACTGGCCGAAGATGCTCTGCTATGCAATTGATTAATTTAGGGTTTTGCTGAAAGGAGCTGAATCATGAACCGTATCGTGATCCCAGCCGCAATAGCCTTGCTGATTTCCGGGGCCGCTCTTGGCCAAACGCAAGCCGAGACGCCCGCAGCCGCTCCACCGGCCGGAGCCAAGGAGGAAACGAAGCCCGCGCCTCAGAAGGAAATAGCGATCGTGCAGGGGCCGGGGCAAGCCACTGTCAAGGAGGACGCGCGGCACTGCCTTGAGCAATCGACGAATACCGATATCATCAAGTGCGCGGAGCCCTACCTCCCCGTCAAGATGAAGAAGATGTGAGCTGCGCCGGGCACCCAGAAAAACCCCGCCTCATGGGCGGGGTTTTTTTACGTCGCGGCCGAGTGCCACAAGAACGCCTCGAATCTTCATGAATTTCTCCTGTTGGTTGGCAAATTCCGCTGTGTAGTCTAAGCCTCGACGCGCCCGCTCACAACCCGCGAACGTATCTGCGGGTCGTGGCGACTGCACCAGCGCACGGGTAGAATCCGTGCAGGCATAACAGGTTACGGTGCGTCCGCGTGGCTTCGTCCAGGTCAACAGAGGACACCCTCGAATTATTCCGGCTCACGCGCGAGGTGGTCGCGGCACGGCTTGCCGGTCCTGCACCGCTGCCGGAGCCCGACGATCTCCACACGATCGCCTTGGGAGAAGGCACGCGTGTCACCGAAGCCGCGGTGCTGGTGCCCCTCATTCATCGCGCGGGCCGGGTGCAGGTGCTGTTCACGCAGCGCACGGCGCACCTCGACGATCACGCCGGGCAGATCAGCTTTCCCGGTGGGCGCGTGGAGGGGGGCGACGCGAGCCGCGAGGAGACGGCGCTCCGCGAGACCCAGGAGGAGATCGGACTCGCGTCCGCATCGATCGCGGTGCTCGGCCGGCTGCCCGACTATGAGATCCCCTCGGGCTTCCGCATTACGCCGGTGGTGGGCTGGATCGAGCCGCCCTTTACGCTCCATCCCGACCCCTTCGAGGTCGCGGCGGTGTTCGAAGCGCCGCTCGAGCACTTTCTCGACGCCGCGAGCTACCAGCGCCGCCAGTTCCGCTTCCGCGGCCGCCACCGGCACTACCTGGCGATCCCGTTCGAGGGGCGCTACATCTGGGGCGCGACGGCGGGCATGCTCTACAACCTTTGCCGCATGCTCCGGACGCGGTGAGCGGCAAGCGGCCGAAAGTCGGGCTGATCATGACCGGCGGCGGCGCGCGCGCCGCCTACCAGGTCGGGGTCCTGCGGGCGCTGACCGAGCTGCTGCCGGACGACGCGCATTCCCCGTTCCCGATCATCTGCGGCACCTCCGCAGGCGCAATCAACGCGGCGGTGCTGGCGATGGATGCGCACGACTTCCGGCGCGGCGTGCGGCGGCTGATGATGGTGTGGAAGAACTTCCGCGCGCACCACGTCTACCGCGCGGACCCGTGGGGCGCATTCGGCAACAGCGCCCACTGGATTGTCACCGCCATGACCGGCGGCGTGTTCAGCCGCCGCCCGGTCTCGCTGCTCGACAACACGCCGCTCTCCGAGCTGCTCGGGCGCTATCTCGACTTTGCGGCGATCCAGCGCGCGATCGACGGCGGCCATCTCGACGCTTTCAGCGTCACCTGCTCGGGCTATACCTCCGGCCAGTCGGTCACGTTCTTCCAGGGCGGTCCCGGCCTGCAGCCGTGGGCGCGCGCGCGCCGCGTCGGCGTGCCGATGCCGATTACTCTCGATCACCTGCTCGCCTCCAGCGCGCTCCCGTTCATATTTCCCCCGGTGCACATCAACCGCGAGTACTTCGGCGACGGCTCGATGCGCCAGATCGCACCCGTCAGCCCGGCCCTCCACCTCGGTGCGGACCGGCTGCTTGTGATCGGCGTGGGCCGCCAGGAGGAGCAGCGCGCGGAGCGCGTCGGGAGCGAGACGCACCCCTCCCTCGCTCAGATCGCGGGGCACGCGCTGAACAGCATTTTTCTCGACAGCCTGGAGGTGGATCTCGAGCGGCTGCAGCGGATCAACCGCACGATCAAGATGATCCCCCTGGAAATGCTCGAGAGCAGCCACTACCCTCTGCACCACGTCGACTTCCGCGTCATCACGCCGAGCGAGGAACCGGAGCGCATCGCGGTGACGCACGCGGACGAGCTGCCGCATACGATCCGCGCGCTGCTCTTCATGGTGGGGGGGCTGCGGCGCAGCGGCGCGAACCTGATGTCCTACCTCCTGTTCGAGCGGTCATACTGCCGGGCGCTGATCCGGCTCGGCTACCAGGACACCATCGCGCGCAAGGACGACCTGACGGCATTCCTCGGGTATTGAGAGCCGGCGCGCGGCCGCGCGTCGCGGGAAGCCGGGCCGGGATCGCGGCTGTTGCTTCGCGCGCGGAGTGCCGGTATAAGTAGCGTTAACCGGGACGCGTTGCGCCCGGTTAACCCACCGAATTCCACCGGACATCAAACGGTACCGATGCTGGTGAGTTCGGCGATTTTCCCTCCATTACTGCGTGGACAATGAGTCGAGCCTTCACCAAGGAAAGCGTCGACGATCTGGCGGCGGGCGAATTGCCGGAGCGCCCGCTGCCCGTGCACCCGAACTACGTCACGCCCCACGGGCTGGAGCAGCTGCAGGCGCGGTCGCGCGAGTTGCAGGCGCTGCACGAGACGCTCGCCGCGCAATCGGCCGACGACTCGGGCGCCAAGCAGAAGCTGCGCGAAGTCGAGCGCGACCAGCGCTACGTCAACGCCCAGCTGGAGCGCGCCGAGGTTGTCGATCCGCTCGGCCAGCCGCGCGACGCGGTGCACTTTGGGGCCACGGTGACGATACTCGACGAGGACGGGAAGGAGCACCGTTTCACGCTGGTCGGCGACGACGAGGCCGACGTCGCGGCCGGCCGGATCAGCTGGGCATCGCCCCTTGCAAAGGCCATGATCGGGGCGAAAATCGGCGACACGGTCAAGTGGCGCCGCCCGGCGGGTGATACCGAGGTCGAAATAACCGCGGTCACCTATCCCCGGAAGTAGCGGCTGGCCGGTTCGCGAGCTCCAGCAGTGCGGCGGTGAGCACGCGGGCGCCGGCGGCAAGATCCCCGGGCCGGGCGTTCTCGGCCTCGTTGTGGCTGATTCCCTTCTCGCACGGCACGAAGATCATGCCGGTTGGGCACACGCGCGCCAGGTACATCGCGTCGTGGCTCGCGCCCGAGGCCATGCGCCGATGCGCGAGCTTCAGCGCCTGAGCAGCGCGCTCCACGCAATCCACCACCGCGGGGTCGAACGCGCACGGATCGTCCTGGAGCGTGGGCGTGACCCTGACCGAACAGCGCTTCACGGCGGCGCGCACCGCCGGCTCGATCGCCTCGCCGAGCCGCGCGATCGTCGCCGCGTCGGGATGGCGCACGTCGACCGAAAACAGGACGTGGCTCGGCACCGAATTGGGCGAGTTCGGCGTGACGAGCATGCGCCCGATCGTGAAGCGCACCGCGTCGCCCGCATCGCGTGCCAACGCGTGTAGCGCGTTGATCGCGGCAATCGCCTCGCGCAGCGCGTCCCTGCGCGACTCGAGCGGCGTCGTGCCGGCGTGCGCGGTCTCGCCGAACACCTCGACGTTGAACCAGCGCAGGCCCTGGATGCCGGTGACGACGCCGATGGTTTTTCCCTCCTGCTCGAGGAGCGGCCCCTGCTCGATGTGCGCCTCGATGTAGGCCGCGGCAGGCGCGTTCAGCTCGCGCTTTTCGGCGGTGGGCGTGGCGGCAAGCGTTTCCGCCAGCGCCTCCTTCAATGCGATGCCCTCGTTGTCCTTCACCTCCAGGAATTCGGCGAGGCGCTTTGCCCCGGTGTAAACCGCCGAGCCCATGGTGCAGGGAGAGAAGCGCCCGCCTTCCTCGTTGCTCCACGCGACAAGCTCGACGGGGCGCCGCGTCTTTACGCCCGACTGCTCGATGGCTTCCAGCGCTTCGAGGCCGGCGAGCACGCCGTAGATGCCGTCGAAGCGCCCGCCGCGCGGCTGGCTGTCCATGTGGCTGCCGGTCATGACCGGCGCCGCGCGCGGGTCGCTGCCGGCGCGCCGGATGAAGAGATTGCCGATCGCGTCCATCGCCACGGAGAAATTGCGCGCTCGCGCCCAGGAGATCAGGAGCTTCCGGGCCGCAATATCGTCCCTGGAGAACGCCGCGCGGTTGACGCCGCCGCCGGGAATGGCACCGATCCGCGCCATCTCCATGAGGCGCCGCCATAGCCGGCCCTCGTCAACCCGGCTGACCGCGTCCTGATCCGCTTCTCTCATGCGATTTTCACGAACGGCCGTGGCGGCCTATTCGATGCGCGCGCCGGACCGCTTCACCACCCCGCCCCATTTCTCGATATCCGACTTGATCGCGGCCCCGAATTCGGCGGGGGTGCTCGGATGCAGCACGGCGCCGCGCGCGAGCATCAGCTTCCGCATTTCCGGGTTCGAAAGAATCTTCACGATCTCGGCGTTGAGCCGAGCTACGATTTCAGGCGGCGTGCCGGCCGGCGCCATCACGCCGAACCAGTTGTCGGCTTCGAATCCCTTGAGCGTTTCCCCGATGGTGGGTAGTTCCGGAACGGCCGGCGAGCGTCTGGAGCCCGCAACCGCAATGCCGCGGAGCTTCCCGGCCTGAACGTGCGGCAGCGCGGGCGGGACGCTGTCGAAGAAGACCTGGATATTGCCGGCGATGAGATCGGTCAAGCCCGGGGCGCTGCCCTTGTACGGCACCAGCTGCACCTGCACGCCGGCGAGCTCCTTGAAGAGCTCCGTTTCGAGATGCGACAGCGTCCCGTTGCCCTGCAGGCCCCAGTTGATTGCGCCGGGGCGCGACCTGGCGAGCGCCACCAGCTCCTTCACCGTTTGAGCCGGGAGAGAAGGGTGGGTGAGCAGTATGTGGGAGATGTTCGCCGCGAGCGTGACCGGCGCGAGGTCCTTCTCCAGGTTGTAGGGCAGCCTCGAATAGAGCGACACGCTCGTCGCGTGCGTTGTGGCGGCCGCGAGGAGCAGCGTATATCCGTCGGGCGCGCTTCTTGCGACGAGCTCGGCGCCGATGTTGCCGCCCGCGCCGGCGCGATTGTCCACGACGATCTGCTGGCCCCAAGTCCGGGTGAGTTCCTGGCCGATCGAACGGGCGAGGATGTCGGCCGCGCCCGCCGGCGGGAACGGCACGACGATGCGGATCGGCTTTGCCGGATAGGATTGCGCGACGGCGCTGCCTCCGCCCAGGACAGCGAGCCCGATCACGAGAAGCCCCGTGAAACTGTTACCCATGCACAATGCCTCCCCCCGCGGCCGCTACCATATCTCAATGGGCGAACCCGTGCCAGACACGGCCGGGACCCGGCGCGTTGCCTGGGGACGATGCGCGGGCGTGACGTAAACTCGCGGTTGATGACTCGTAGAGGAGTGCTGACGTGACGTTCGATCTTATCTTGCGCAATGCGCGGCTGGCGAATGGCGGTGCTGCGGGCGCAACCGTTGACATCGCGGTCGCCGGCGGGCGCATCGCCGCCATCGAGCGCCGCGTCTCGGGCGACGGGGAAACCGTGGATGCCCGCGGGCGTTTCGTGTCGCCGGGACTGGTGGAGAGCCATTTCCACCTGGACAAGTCGAGGATCCTCGACCGCGTCGCGCCGCTGGCGGATCGCCGTGCGACCGACCACATGAAGCGGACCTCCGCAATCAAGCATACGTTTACGGTCGAGGACGTCTACGCGCGCGCCAGCGCGACGCTCGAGCAATGCGTGTTGAACGGCGTCACGCACATGCGGACGCACGTCGAGGTGGACCCCAATGTGGGCCTGCGCGGCTACGAAGCGATCGAGCGCCTGACGAAGGATTACGCCTGGGCGATCGACCTCCAGCTCTGCGTCTTTCTCCAGGAAGGCTGGACCCACGTCGCGGGGGCGGAGGCGAATGTCGTGGCGGCTCTGAAACGCGGGGCGCGGGTGGTCGGAGGCGCGCCGCGCTATGACGTCGACGGGCCCGGGCAGATCGAGCGCATCTTCGCACTGGCAAAGGAGTTCGACGTGGACGTCGACATCCACGGTGACGGCGGCTATACGACGCACGACATGATGATCTGGCAGATCTGCGACCTGACGGACCGCCTGGGCTGGGGCGGGCGCGTGGCGATCGGCCACGGCAACAAGTATTCGTGCCTGCCGCTGGCGGAGTTGGAGGCGCTCGGGCGGCGGCTCGCCGGTTCCGGCGTCGCGGTGACGGTGCTGCCGGCGACCGACCTCTATACCAGCGGGCGCCACCTGGAGCACAGCGTCATCCGCGGCGTCGCGGACGCCAACGCGCTCATCGCACAGGGGGCGAACTGCTCCATTGCGACCAACAACGTGCTGAACCCGTTCACGCCCTACGGTGACAGCTCGCTGGTTCGGATCGCGAACCTGTACGCGAACATCGTGCAGCGCGGCACCGTGGAGGACCTCTCCGAGTGCTTTGCGATGCTGACCGATCGCCCCGCGCGCATCCTGCGCAAGCGCGACTACGGCATCGCCATTGGCAACCCGGCCGACCTCATCGTGTGGAACGCGAATTCTCCGGCCGAAGTGGTCGCGACCGTGGCGCAGCCCCTGATGGGCTTCAAGCGCGGCCGGCGCATCTTCACGCGGGAATTGCCCGACCTGCACCGTCCTGCTTGATGCGGGCCGGCGCGTGCAACAGCCGCGTTCAGGACCGTTCCCGCAGCAACCCGCGGTAGGACGCCAGCCGCCGCTCGTTGATTTCCCCCCGCTTGCAGGCCGCGGCGACGGCGCAGCCGGGCTCGGACAGGTGGCGGCAGTCGCGGAAGCGGCAGTGGCCGAGCCACGGCCGGAACTCGACGAAGGCCTCCGCCAGCGCGTCCTCGTCCACGTGGTGCAGTCCGAAGACCTGCATGCCCGGCGAATCGATGATGTGGCTCGAGGCGTCGAGGTGGTAGAGGCGCGTGTGAGTGGTGGTATGGCGCCCGGAATCGAGAGCGGCTGAAATCTCGGCGACGCGCACTGCGGCGGCGGGAATGAGGCCGTTGATGATGGTCGACTTGCCCATCCCGGACTGGCCGACGAGGACGCTCGTCCTGCCCTTCAGGTGCGGCACGAGGGCGTCGAGGTCGCGCTTGGCCGACAACGCCACCACCCGGTAGCCGAGCTTGCGGTAGAGCTCCAGTGCGGCGAGCGCCGCCTTCGCCTGAGGCAGGTCCGACTTGTTCAATGCGATGAGTACGGAGATGCCGCCGTGCTCCGCCGCAACGATGCACCGGTTCACGAGGTCTTCGCTCCAAGCGGGCACGGGCGCGACCACGATGACGACCTGTGTGACGTTGGCGGCGACGAGCTTCTCGCGCGCCGCGTCGGAGCGGTAGAGCAGGGTCGTGCGCTTGCCCACCGCCTCGATCACGCCCTTGCCGGCGCCTCCGCGGGCGACGGTCACCCGGTCTCCGCACGCGACGGCTCCGCGCTTTCCCCGCGTCACGCAATCGAGCGTGGAGCCGTCGGCGAGCTCGACGAGGTAGCGCCGCCCGAAGCTCGCGACGACCTGTCCTTCCAGCGGATGCGATGGGGCGCGGCGGGTGACCGGTAACGAGGGACGCGCGTTCCGCTGGGATGCCCGCCGGATCACGTCAGAGTTCGAACAGCCGGTCGAGCTTGGCAGCGCAAATGAAATCGTTCTCGGAGAGCCCGTCGATCGCATGCGTCACGTATTCGACGCGGCAATGGTCGTAGCCGACCGTCATGTCCGGGTGATGGTCCTCGCGGTGGGAGATCCAGGCGACGGCGTTCGCAAAGGCCATCGCCTGGTAATGGTTCTTGAAGGCGTAGGTTTTGACGATCCGGCCGCTTTCGTACGCCCAGCCGTCGAGTAGCTTCAGAAGGTTGCGAATCTCCTGCTCCCGGAGCGGTGCGACGCCCCCCTCGCACGGCTTGCACTTACCCGAGGCGAGATCGGCAACAGTCTTGGTCATGGGATCCTCACGCTTTCTGCAGACGGGCGATGCGCGCGACCGCGGGCGGGTGGGAATCGTAGAACACCGAGTGCAGCGGATCGGGCGTCAGCGTCGCGGCGTTGTCGCGGTAGAGCTTGGTCAGCGCAGAGACGAGGTCGCGCGCCGAGGCGTGCTCGGCTGCGTAACGGTCGGCCTCGAACTCGTGCCGGCGCGACAGCAGCGCGCCGAGCGGCTGCAGCAGGATGGTGAATTGGGGCAGCACGATCGCAAAGAGAATCAGCGCCATTGCGGTGGACGGCGTTCGCACGCCGAGCCCGTGGTAGAACCAGGGTGCCTGCATGATCCAGCCCAGCAGCCACAGGGTGAAGAGGCTCGCCACGGCGAGCCACGCCATCCGCTTCACGACGTGGCGCAGCTTGAAGTGGCCGAGTTCGTGCGCCAGCACCGCCTCGACTTCGCCCGCGTTGAGGCGCGCGAGCAGCGTGTCGAAAAACACGATGCGCTTCGAGGTTCCGAACCCGGTGAAGTAGGCGTTGCCGTGCGTGCTGCGGCGCGAGCCGTCCATCACCATCAGCCCCTTCACCTTGAATCCGCAGCGCGACATCAGGCGCTCCACGCGTTCCTTCAGCTCCGGGTCCTGCATCGGCGAGAAGCGATTGAAGAGGGGCGCGATCCAGGTCGGATAGACCGCCACCATGAAGAGATTGAACGCGATCCACGTGAGCCAGGCGTAGAGCCACCAGTATCCGCCCGCCCGCTCCATCAGCCACAGCACGATTGCTCCGAGCGGCAGTCCAAAGGCGAGCGCGAGCGCGATGCTCTTTGCGAAATCGAGAACATAGAGCCCCGGCGTCATCTTGTTGAAGCCGAAGCGGGACTCGATGACGAAAGTGCGATAGAGGCCGAACGGCAGCTCGAGCACCGTCATCAGCGCCCCGACGAGAACGAGGAGCAGCAGCCCGCGCCCGACGCCTTCCGGCAGCCATGCCGAGGACACTTCGTGCAGCCACTGCAGCGCGCCGCCGAACGTGAGGACGAGGAGAACGGCGGCTCCGAACACGATCTCGACCATCGCGAAGCGCGTCTTGGCGCAGGTGTAATCGGCGGCCTTTCGGTGCGCATCGAGTCCGATCTCGGCGGCGAACGCATCGGGCACACGGTCGCGGTGCGCGTTGACGTAATTCACGTGGCGCGAGGCGAGCCAGAGGCGCGTTGCGGTGGCGAGCGCGAGCGCGGCGAGGAAGACGATGCCGAAGGCGTTCGATGCGGACATGCGGCTCTGACGGGGCTATACGATCTATGACACAATTATCGCCGAATTGCGCCACCGTCCCAAATAACCCGCATGGCACAGGACGCGAACCATCTCATCTGGATCGACATGGAAATGAGCGGGCTCGATCCCGACTCGGACCGGATCCTCGAGGTTGCGTTGGTCGTGACCGATGCGCGGTTGAATACCGTCGCCGAGGGTCCGGTCCTGGTCGTGCACCAGCCCGACTCGGTGCTCGCGGCGATGGACGACTGGAACCGGTCCACGCACGCGAAGAGCGGGCTCACGGAGAAGGTGAAGGTCGCGACGCACTCCGAAGGGCAGGTCGAGGGCCGCCTGCTCGCGTTTCTCGCCGAGCACGTGCCGCCGAAGGCGTCCCCGATGTGCGGCAACTCGGTGCACCAGGACCGCCGCTTCCTCGCGCGCTACATGCCGCAGCTCGAGGCGTATTTCCTGTATCGCAATCTCGATGTGAGCACGCTGAAGGAGCTGGCGAAGCGCTGGAAGCCGGAGATCATGGCGGGGCTCGTGAAGCACGGCAAGCACGAGGCCCTCGCCGACATTTACGAATCGATCGAGGAGCTCAAGTACTACCGCGAGCACCTCTTCAAGCTCTGAGGCGCTACTCGAGGCGGATCTCGCCGTCGAATTTCACCTCGAGGTTCAGCTTTCCGACCGTGAGCGTCACCGCCGCGGGAAAGGACTCCTTGCCCTTCAGGCGGCCGTCCGCGACCGCCTTCTGCACCGCCTTCTCGATGGCGAGCTGGGAGTTCACGCCCACCGTCTTCAGGAACTTGCGGATGCTCATGTTCAGCGTTTCGTCGTTCACGATTTCCTCCGTCGGTTGGTAGATTGGAGCCGCAGGGTGTGGTTGATCAACCCGTTGGTCGACCCGTCATGGCCCGCGACGGGCGCCCTGCCTTCGAGCTCGGGCAGGATGCGCCCGGCGAGGCTCTTGCCGAGTTCCACGCCCCACTGGTCGAACGCGTTCACATCCCAGATCACCGATTGCACGAATACCTTGTGCTCGTAGAGCGCGATCAGCGCGCCCAGCGCGCGAGGGGTGAGCTCGTCGAGCAGGATCGAGGTGGAGGGACGGTTGCCGTCGAACACGCGGTGGGGCAGGCAGTCGCGCGATAGTGGACTCCGGCAGCCGCTGCGCGCGCATGGCCGCTGCTGCTTCCTCCGCATTCATGCCCAGCGCGAGCGCTTCGGTCTGCGCGAAAAAGTTGGAGAGCAACGCCCGATGGTGGCCTCGCAACCGGTGATGCGGCCGGCAGCAGGCGATGAAATCCGCCGGCACCACGGCCGTGCCCTGATGCAGCAGCTGGAAATAGGCGTGCTGGCCGTCAGTACCCGCGCTGCCCCAGGTGACGGGCGCCGTCGCGTGACCGGCCCGCGCACCCTCGCGCGTGGCCGATTTGCCGCACGATTCCATCTCGAGCTGCTGGAGGTAGGCCGGGAGCCACCTCAACCGCTCATCGTACGGCAGCACCGCGCGGGAACTGCAGCCGAGGAAGTTGACGTTCCAGATGTCGAGCAGCCCCATCGTCACCGGCAGGTTCTTTTCCAGCGGCGCGCGGGCGAAATGCTCGTCCATCGCGCGGGCGCCCGCGCGCAGCGCGTCGAAGCGTTCCATGCCGAGCGCGAGCGCGACGGGCAGTCCCACCGCCGAGCACAGCGAATAGCGCCCGCCCACCCAGTCCCAGGTGCGGAAGATGCGGTCGGCGGGCACGCCGAAGGCGGCCGCGCGCTCGGGGTTCGCGGTGACCGCGCACAAGTGGCGTGCCGCCTTGCTCTTGAGCTTCTTCTCCAGCCACGCGCGAGCGGTCGCCGCGTTGGCGAGCGTCTCCTGGGTGCCGAAGGTCTTGGACGAAATGACGACGAGCGTGGTCGCGGGCGCGAGGCGGTCGAGGGTGTCCGCGATCGCCGCTCCGTCCACGTTGGATACGAAGTGCGCCCGCGGCCCCGCCTTCGCGAAGTGGCGCAGCGCATCGCAGGCGAGGCGCGGACCCAGGTCCGATCCGCCGATGCCCAGGTTCACCACGTCGGTGAATGCACGCGCGCTTGCGCTCCGGATGCGGCCGGTGCGAACCCCCCGCGCGAAGCGTCCCATATCCGCGAGCACGGCCGCCACCTCGCGCGTTATGTCCCGCTTCTCGACGCGGAGGGGCGTCGCCGCGCGCAGCGCGACGTGCAGGGCCGGGCGGTCCTCGGTCTGGTTGATGCGTTCCCCGGCGAGCATGCGGGAGCGCCATGACTCGAGATCGCACTCGCGCGCAAGCTCCGCGAGCAGCCGCATCGTCTCTTCCGTGACGCGCTGCTTCGAGTAATCGAGCAGCATCCCGTCATGGGCGAGGCTGAATTTTCCGAAGCGCCCGGGGTCGCGGCCGAAGAGCTCGCGCAGGTGCACGCGGGATTGGGCGCGCTGGTGCTCGGCAAGCTTCTGCCAGGCGGGAAGGGCGGAGCGGGCGGGCGGCATTCCTGTCGGCGCGTGGCGCGTTTCGACGTGCGGGCATTTTACCCGCTTCGAGTTTGCCCACCCTTAGAATAGGCGCGCATGCATCCGGTGTTCGCCGCTCTTACCGCCGCGGCTCGCGACCTGCGCGAGCCGCGCGTGCTCGCGCTGGCGTTGGTGCCGCCGCTCGTCGCCATCGTTGCATGGGCGGCGCTCGTGTGGGCCTTCGCCGACGACTGGGCGCGCTGGGTGGCGGAGTGGATTGCCACGACCTCCTGGCTGGCGTGGCTGCGCGATTGGGGACTCGCCTCGGTCCTCATCTGGGCGAGCGGCATTGCCGCGTTTGCGCTGCTTGCTCCGCTGATGCTGGTCGTGGCGGTGCTGGTGACCGAGCTCCTCGCCATGCCGGTGATCGTGCCGCTGGTCGCGGAGCGCGGCTTCCCGCGGCTCGAGCGGCGCAGGGGCGGGACCGTGGCAGGCAGCGCCTGGAACGCGATCACCTCGATCATCCTGTTCGGGGTCCTGTGGCTGCTCTCCCTGCCGCTGTGGTTGACAGGCATCGGGGCGCTGCTGCTTCCCGCGCTCATTTCGGCGCTGTTCAATCAGCGCATGTTCCGCTACGACGCGCTGGCGGAGCACGCCAGCGCCGCGGAATACCGCGCGGTGTTGCGCGCGTCCGGCGGCAGGCTCTATGCGCTGGGGCTCGTGCTCGCGGCGCTCTATTACGTCCCCGTGGTCAACCTGCTGGCGCCGATACTCTCGGGGCTCGCCTTCACCCACCTGTGCCTCGCCGAGCTCGCACGCCTGCGCCGGGGGACGTGATCCGGCGTCATGCGCGCATGCAGAGCCAGGCCTTGTGCGGCGCGTACCACTGGGCCGGGAGCCAGGTGTCCCGGTAGGGAAGCTCGACGATATTGCCGAATCCCATCAGCTCGGCGGAGCGGCGGAAGAGCCCGCGCGAGAGCCGCGTGTTGTCGTCGAAGCCGTAGGGAAACTGCTTGTTGGTGAACGCGAAGCGGTTGGGCTCGTTATAGGCGATCAGGTAATCGTCGCTATCGACCATCTGCCCCCAGAAGAACACCGCTTCCTTCGCGATCGAGCCCAGAAACGCGAGGAAGTGCAGCGGGTCGGGAAGATGGCACATGATCGCGCTCGCGACGACGACGTCGTAGCGCCGGCCCACCTTCGCCCCGTGCGTGACCGGGGAATAGCCCTGGTTGACGAACCGGACGGAGGTGCCGGTAATGTTGTTCAGGACCTTGATCGCCGCCCAGTGATGGGACCTGCGGTCCATTCCGGCGCAGCCGCGCATCCCGAGCTGCTCGGCGCGCACCGGGAAATAGCCGTTGTTGCAGGCGACGTCGAGGAGCGAGCCCCCGGGGTAGCGGCGCGCGATTTCGGCGACAAAGTCGTCGTACATCGCGCGCAGCCGACCGTTGGCGTCGGCGGCCTTCTCCCAGATGTCGGCAGGCAGCCGGTCGCGGCGGAACACGAATTTCCAGAAGCGGTCGTCGCGCGGGTCGGCGCTGTGGAGCCAGCTGTAGGCGACGCCGGTCTGGACGTCGTCGGAGAGGATGAAGGGCTGGTAATTCAGCGTCGCCATCGCGGCCAGGACTTGCGGCCGCGACGGCGAATACTGACGGAGATCCACTGATTCTAGTGCAGCCGCTCGAAAACGGCGGCAATGCCCTGGCCGCCGCCGATGCACATCGTCACCAGCGCGTACTTGCCGCCGATGCGCTTCAGTTCGTAGAGCGCCTTGACCGTGAGCACCGCACCGGTCGCGCCGATCGGGTGACCGAGGGCCACCGCGCCGCCGTTGGGGTTGGTCTTCTTGGGGTCGAGCTTGAGATCGCAGCTGACGGCGAGCGCCTGCACCGCGAACGCCTCGTTCGACTCGATCACGTCCATCTGCTCGATCTTGAGCCCGGCCTTGGCGAGCGCCTTGGTCGACGCCGGCACCGGCCCGATGCCCATGATCTTCGGATCCACCCCCGCGATGCCGTAGGAGACGAGCCGCGCCATCGGCTTCAACCCTTTCTTCTCGGCGGCAGCGCGCTCCATCAGCACCACGGCGGCCGCCCCGTCGTTGATGCCCGAAGCGTTGCCCGCAGTGACCGAGCCATCTTTCTTGAAAGCGGCGCGCAGCTTGGCGAGGCCTTCCATGGTGGCGTCCGCGCGCGGATGCTCGTCGCGGTCGAACACCGTCGTGCCCTTGCGCGTCTTCAGCTCGATCGGCAGGATCTGCTCCTTGAAATAGCCTTTCTCGATCGCGTGGATTGCGCGGCGGTGACTCTCAACCGCGAACTCGTCCTGCTGCTCGCGCGAGATCTTCCATTTCTCCGCGATGTTCTCGGCGGTGATGCCCATGTGCACGGTGTCGAAGGGATCGGTCAACGCCCCGACCATCATGTCGACCACGCTGCCGTCGCTCATGCGCTGGCCCCAGCGCAGGGTCGGCATCAGGTAGCCGCCGCGGCTCATCGACTCGGCGCCGCCGCCGACTGCGACATCGGCGTCGCCGAGCACGATCATCTGCGACGCGGAAACGATGGCCTGCAGCCCGCTGCCGCACAGGCGGTTGACGGTGAGCGCGGTCGAGTCCTGCGGCAATCCGCCTTTGAGCGCGGCCACACGGGAGAAATACATGTCCCGCG
Organism: uncultured beta proteobacterium; assembly: GCA_963699525.1. Lineage (GTDB taxonomy): Bacteria > Pseudomonadota > Gammaproteobacteria > Burkholderiales > SG8-41 > SG8-41. Next base: position 415,356 of record CAVOUI010000012.1, read on the forward strand.
TCTCGGTGTGGATGACGTTGCCGATCACGCACGCTCCGACTTCCTTGGCATCCACTTTCGCCCGCTTGACGGCTTCGCCGATCACCTGCGCCGACAGCTCGGTCGGCGCCAGGTCTTTCAGCCCGCCGCCGTAATCTCCAATCGCCGTCCGCACGCCGGACAGCACCACCACCTCGCGCCCGCTTGCCATGGTCCGCTCCTTAACTCTTTGAAATGAAATGATGTTCGTTGTTGACGCCGACAGGGAAAGCCGGGGCGTCAGGGAAGACGGAGTTTACGCCCCTAACTACGAGGTGTCGAGAAATGGTGCGGCACAACAATCGTTGAACCGGAAGCTGCGCCCCGGTTCAACGCTGCGTATTCGAGCGGACAGCTGCACAGCCGCTCAATGTGCAGGGTAGTAATATGCCGCACATGCAAACACGGGTTGCCTGCCTTGCCGTTGCGGTTCTGGCATGGGCGTCGCCGGGAGCCGGCGCCCAGCCCCCTGCCCCCGGCAACTGCCCGCTGAAGATCGAGGTGGAGCAGCGACTCGCTTCGGTCCCCGAAGGCTGGGAAGGGGGGCTCGCGACAGTCACGGCCGCGCTCGCTTCCGTCGCGTTCTTCGACGGACCGCCAGCCGAGAAGGTCGCGCTCAAATTCGACAGCGAGGACCGGCAAAAGCGGGACCGGATCGCATTCTGGAAATTTCCTCCCAGCGCGCGCGGCTACTGGATGTCGTGCAACTACGTGGGCACAACGGCCGTCATTTCGCGGCGCCTGCCGAATTCCGTCAAGTACTGCGCGGTCACCTACGAACGCAAAAGGTTCGGCGCGAGCGGCCAGCCGGCGGTCAAGTTCATCGACTGCAGGTAACCGGCCTCAAGCGTCGCGCCCGCTCCTCACGGCTTGGCGGGTGCCGTGCGCCGATAGAGCCGGAAGCGCTCGTCCTTTTCCCCCGGGCGCGCGCCTTCCCAGATCAGCTGCCACGTCCCGCCCAGCCCGAGGTCCTCCTTCGGCCTGGTTTGCACCAGCAGAAACTCGCAGGAGCGCCGGCGCGCGGGAACTTCCTCGCGCTGCGAAACAATGCCCGCAAAGTAATGCAGCATCGCGCGCTGGGACTCGCCGAGGCCGCGGCTCGAAACGCAATCGTAACGCCCCGGCAGGGCCCGCTGCATGGGAACGAACACCGAGCGATAGCTCTTCACGTTGTCGGCCCAGCCGATAAAGAGCGTCGCCATCAGCGCCCACATGGTCGTGACGCCCGTGGCCCACACGACGACCGGCCGCACCGCGCTCCTGCGGAACAAGGCGAGCACGGCCAGCCAGAGCAGCGAGTAGGTGACGCCCAGGACGAACGGCAACCACCGGAAGCCCGGCGTGTAGCCGGGCCGGATCCGGTGCAGGTGCGCGTGCAGCCGCGCGGGCACTCCCAGTTCGAGCCCGCTCCAGTAGAACCAGAACACCACCACGAAGAAGGTGAAGGCCATGGCGCTGAACCAGTACCACGCGTTCACCGCGCCACGGCGCAGCGTCTCCGGCGCCCCCGCGGCGAGCAACGCCAGAGGCGGGAGCAGCGGCAGCGCGTAGAGCTCGCGCGCCTCGGATGACGCGGAGAGCACCCCGAGCGTGACGACGAAGCCCAGCACCGGCAGCACGACCGGCGGCCGAAGGAGGCCCGGGCCACGGGCGCGCCACAGCGTCCACAGCGCAAGCAGCCACGCCGGGAACGCGTACCAGGGCAGGATGCGGAGGTAATACAGGATCCCGGTGCGCCCGGTAGCCTGCCGGCCGAAGTAGTACCAAAGGTTCTCGGTCCACCACCACCACCGGAACAGTTCCGGAGACTGCTGGTAGAGCAAGACCGGCCAGATCGCAAGCCACGGCGCGGCTGCGGCGCCGGCTACGGCGAGCGCGGCGCCATAGCCGCGGCTGCGCCAATCGCGGCCGAGCGCCGGCAGCAGCAGGGCGATCGCCCCCAGCACCGCCGGCGCGAGGAGGCCGTTGGCCAGGAATCCGACGCCGATGCCGGTGCCGATCCAGAAGCCGCCGAGCGCAGGCCGGCGCAGCGCGAGTGCAAAGCCGTAATAGGCCATGGCGAAACCCGCGAGGAGCGCGACGTCGGCGATCAACTGGTGGCCGCGCACGACGAAGCCGAAGCAGCCGAGCAGCAGCAGCGCCGACACCGCGCCGTAGCGCACGCCGTACAGCTCGCGGCCCGCCACCGCGGTGAAGGCGAAGATGGTCGCCATCCACGCCCCGGTTGCGAGCCGCGCCGCATCGTGCAGCGGCAAAGCAAACGAGAACAGCTTCGCGAACGCCGCCGCAGTGAGGTAGAACAGCGGCGGCTCCTCGAGGAACGGCTCCCCGGCGAGCGCGGGCACCACCCAGGAGCCGCCCCGCAGGAGTTCGTAGACGACGCCGAAGGTGTGGGCCTCGTCGGGCCTCCACGGGTCGCGGCCGATCAGGCCCGGGAGTATCCACGCGGCGCACAGCAGCGCCACCAGCACGCTGCGTTGCGACATCATTTCCAGAACGCCCGGTGATGAACTTGCATTCTTGTAAGACCGGGATTATCGCACTTGCTGCCCGAAAAGCGTGGACCGCGAGTCGTCATTCGTAGATTGACCACGGCGATGCTCCGAGCTGCCGGCGCGCGCCGGGATCCTCGCGCCGGACCAGCGATCCCGACGTGCGTGTCGGCCGGGTTGCAGACCGGGTCGCGATGCGCGAGTCGGAGCGGACGGCGCACCACTGTCCTGCGCGCGCATTTGACCGTCAAATCATGCGGTTTTCCCGCGTACTGAATGTTGGGTGAAATATATCGGTCCGTGCGGTTGTTGCTTTCCGCGGCCATTCGGTATTACCGTTGCCGGCGCTCCTGTTAATCCACCCGAGGGGGATCCGCCATGCAAGCAAGAACCCGCAGAAACTTCCTGAAAGGCGGCGCAGTCGCCGCGACCGGCGCCGCGATCGCCGGCTTTCCGATGATCGCCCGCGCCCAGCAGACGTTCAGCTGGAAGATGACCAGCGCCTACCCCAAGGGCGCGCCGTTCTACATGGACGGACCGGGCAGCGCGACCGACCTCGCGAGGCGCATCGAGGCGATGTCGAACGGCCGCCTGAAGATCTCGGTCTACGGCGCGGGCGAGCTGATCCCGGCGCTCGAGGGCTTCGACGCGGTGCGCGCGGGCACGGTCGAGATGAACCACGCGAACAGCTATTTCTGGACCGGCAAGACCTTCGCCGCGCAGTACTTCACCGCTGTGCCCTTCGGCCTCAATTTCCAGGGCATGAACGGCTGGCTCTACGACGGGGGCGGCATCCCGCTCTGGCACGAGGTGTACGCGCCCGTTCGGCATGATTGCGTTCCCCTGCGGCAACACCGGCGTGCAGATGACCGGCTGGTTCAAGAAGGAGATCAATTCGGTGAAGGACTTCAACGGGCTCAAGATGCGCATCCCGGGGCTCGCCGGCAAGGTCTACGCGACGCTCGGCGTGGACGTGAAGCTGCTGCCCGGCGGCGAGATCTTCCCGGCGCTCGAGCGCGGCGTGATCGACGCCGCCGAGTTCGTCGGGCCGTACCAGGACCGGCGGCTCGGGCTGCAGAAGGCGGCGAAGTACTACTACACCACGGGCTGGCACGAGACCGCGACGGTGTCGGAGCTGCTCATCAACAAGGCCGCGTGGGACAAGCTGCCGAAGGACCTGCAGGCGATCGTCGAGAACGCCTGCGCCGCGTGCAACGTCATCAGCGAAGCGTGGTGCCAGCGCACCAACGCCGAGGCGATGGAGGACCTCATCAAGAACCAGGGCGTGATCGCGCGGCCGTTGCCCGACGCGGTGGTGAAGAGCCTGCGCGAGGCGACCAAGAAGGTGCTCGCCGAGGCCGTCGCCAAGGATCCGGTCACGAAGAAGGTGCACGATTCCTACATGGCCTTCAAGGCCAAGTACAGGAGCTGGGCCGGGCTACAGCGAGAAGGTCTACCACGACAAGATTCTCGCCTGATGGCCCGCAGGCAGGCGCGCGCGCCGTCGCGAGCGGCGTGCGCGCCGGCATCGAGCGCCTCGTCGACGTGGTGGGCGAGTGGCATCGTCGTGGCTCGCGCTCGTCATCGTCGCGCTGATGGCGACCAACGTCCTGCTGCGCTACCTCTTCCGCACGGGCTCGGTCTGGGCGCAGGAGCTCGAGTGGCACCTGCTGGTGCCGCTGGTGCTCTTCGGCATGTCGTACGCGCTGCGCCACGGCGACCACGTGCGCGTCGACATCCTCTACGCGCGGTTCTCGCCCCGCGCGAAGCTCTACGTTGACCTGCTCTCCGCGCTGCTCTGCCTCGCGCTCTCGGTCATCGTCATCTGGCTCTCGCTCCATTACGTCCAGCAGTCCTATGTGATCAGCGAGCAGTCCCAGGACCCCGGCGGGCTGCCCTACCGCTTTCTCCTGAAAGCGCTCATCCCCGCCGGGTTCACGCTGCTCCTCGTGCAGAGCGTTGCGGTCGCACTCGGCTGCCTGGAGAAGCTCAAGGGACGCGGCCCGTGAGCGGCACCGAGGTACTCGCGATCCTGATGCTGGTCGCGTTCTTCGGCCTGCTGATGACCGGTGTGCCGGTCGCGATCACGCTCGCCACCGCGGGGTTCGTCTTCGGCTTCCTCGGCTTCGGCGCGACGCTCTTCAACCTGCTGCCGGCGCGCATCTACGGCGTGGTGAGCAACTACCAGTGGCTCGCCATTCCGCTCTTCGTGTTCATGGGCGTCATGCTCGAGAAATCGCGGCTCGCCGAGGATCTGCTCGACGTGGTGGGCCATCTCGCCGGCGGACTGAGGGGCGGGATGGCGCTCGGCATCATCGGCGTCGGCGTGCTGATGGGCGCGACCACCGGCATCGTCGGCGCGACCGTGATCACGCTGGGGCTGCTGACGCTGCCGACGCTCTCCGGCGCGGCTACGATCCGGGCGTCGCGTGCGGCGCGATCTGCGCCTCGGGCACGCTCGGCCAGATCATCCCGCCGAGCCTGATCCTGATCCTGCTCTCCGACATCCTGCAGCTCTCGGTGGGCACGCTGTTCGCCGCCGCGGTGATCCCGGGACTGCTGCTCGCCGCGCTCTACTGCGTCTACATCGTGATCCTCGGAGTCGTCCGCCCGGAGATGGTGCCGCCCGTGCCGCAGGACGAGCGCGACGCGCATGCCGCGCCGCGAGCTGTGGCTGCGGTTCTTCAAGGTGGTGCTGCCGCCGCTCGCCGCTCGTGCTCTCGGTGCTCGGCTCGATCATCGCCGGCATCGCCGCGCCGACCGAGGCCGCCTCGATGGGGGCGCTGGGCTCGATTCTGGTCACCGCGTTCGCCGGGCGCATGTCGTTCCGGGTGCTCAGGGAAACCGTGCAGACCACGACGAAGATCACCGCGATGGTGATGTTCATCCTGATCTGCGCGCAGGTGTTCGCGCTCGCGTTCCGCGGCCTGCGGGGCGAGGATCTGATCCACGACCTGTTCGAGTTCCTGCCCGGCGGCGTGAACGCCGACATCTGGTTCCTGATGCTGCTGATCTTCGTGCTCGGCTTCTTCATCGAGTGGATCGAGATCAGCTACATCGCGGTGCCGCTGTTCCTGCCGGTGTTCGCGCAGCAGAACGTGGACCTGGTGTGGCTCGCGATGCTGATCTGCGTGAATCTGCAGACCTCCTTCCTCACGCCGCCCTTCGGCTGGGCGCTGTTCTTCCTGCGCGGAGTGGCGCCGCCGCAGATCACGACGCGCCACATGTACGTGGGCGTGATCCCGTTCGTCGCGATGCAGATGCTCGGCGTCGTGCTGGTGTTCTTCTTCCCCCAGCTCGCCCTCTGGCTGCCTAAAGCCATCGGCTGGTAGCGCGGCGGGTCGCGTAGAATCGCGGCATGATCCACCCGGTCCGCGGCACCCGCGGCATGGCGGTGGCGCCGAACGCGCTCGCCGCGCAGTCGGCGCTCGACGTATTGCGCGAGGGCGGCAACGCGCTCGAGGCGATGATCGCCGCGGCGGCAACGATCGCGGTCGCCTACCCCCACATGAACTCGATCGGCGGGGATGCCTTCTGGCTGATCCACGTTCCCCGCCGCGCCCCGAGCGGTATCGACGCCTGCGGCGCGGCCGCGCGCGAGGCTTCCATCGAGTGGTATGCGGCGCGCGGCATCACGCGCGCGATCCCCTTCCGCGGCGGGGTCGCGGCGAACACCGTTGCCGGGGCGGTATCGGGATGGGATCTCGCGTTCCGGCTATCGCGCAGGTGGGGAGGGCGGCTTCCGCTGAAGCGCCTGCTCGCCGACGCAATGCACTACGCGGAGCACGGCATCGCGGTTACGGCGAGTCAGTCCTCCGTGACCGCAGCCCGGCGCGGCGAGCTCGAGGCGCAGCCGGGCTTCAGGGAATCGTTCCTGGCCGGGGGCAGCGCGCCCGCCGCGGGCAGCCTCTTCCGGCAGCCGCGGCTTGCGCGCACGCTCGACCGCCTCGCGCGCGCCGGGCTCGACGATTTCTACCGCGGCCGGCTCGCGGAGGCGATCGCGAGGGATCTCGCCGCGATCGGGAGCCCGCTGGCCGCGGGCGATCTCGCCCGCCACCGCGCGAAGCGGGTGACCCCGCTCGTGCTCGCGCACTCGCTCGGCGCGGTCTACAACCTGCCGCCGCCGACGCAGGGGTTGGTGTCGCTGCTCATCCTCGGCATGCTCGATCGGCTCGAGATTGGCGGCGCCGGCGCCCTCAGCGCGGACTACGTGCACCTGACGGTAGAGGCGACCAAGCGCGCGTTCGCCGTGCGCGACCACTGCCTGACCGATCCCGCTTACATGACGGTCGACCCGCAGGCGCTGCTCGCGCCGGGAAAGATTCGCCAGCTCGCGGAGAACGTCGATCGCGGCAGGGCGGCGCGCTGGGGCGCGGCAACCGGCCCTGCGGATACGGTCTGGCTCGGCGTCGCGGACGGAGCCGGGCGCATGGTCAGCACGATCCAGAGCCTCTACCACGAGTTCGGCGCCGGAGTGGTGCTGGAGGAGACCGGCATCAACTGGCAGAACCGCGGCTGCAGCTTTTCTCTCGATCCCGCGGCCTTGAACAGCTTGCGACCGGGACGCAAGCCCTTTCACACGCTCAATCCGGCGCTGGCAGCCCTGCGCGACGGGCGCACCCTCGTCTACGGCACCATGGGCGGGGATGGCCAGCCGCAGACGCAGGCGGCGGTCTTCACGCGCATCGCGGTGTTCGGCATGGACCCGCAGCAGGCGGTCGCCGCTCCGCGCTGGTTGCTCGGGCGCACCTGGGGGCAGACGAGCGACTCGCTCAAGCTCGAGTCGCGCTTTTCCACCGGGGTGGTCTCCGACCTCGCCCGGCGCGGCCACGTGATGGAAGTGCTCGGCGAATACGACGAGAGCATGGGGCACGCCGGCGCGATCGTGCGCCACGCGGACGGCGTGCTGGAGGGCGGGGCGGACCCGCGCTCGGACGGCGCGGTCGCCGCTTACTGACCGCGGCTCAGGCCTGGGCGGACTTGGCCGGGGTCTTTCCGCCGCGGGCGTATTTCTGGCGGAATTTCTCGACGCGCCCTGCGGTATCCACGATCTTCTGCTTGCCGGTGTAGAACGGATGGCACTGCGAGCACACCTCGACGTGGAGGTCGCGCCCCATCGTCGAGCGCGTATCCCACGTGTTGCCGCAGCTGCAGGTAACGGTGATGGTGCGGTATTCGGGATGGATCTTCGGTTTCATGCGGCCTCCGGGCCCATGGGCTCCGACAGAAAGGCGCGCATTATCCGCAATTTGGGCGCCGCTGGCAAGCGGAGGCAGTCAAATCGAAGAGGGCAGCAGCCGCAGAGGTCGTTGGCCCGGCTCCCAGTTCTCCAGCAGCGCGCAGCAGCGCAGGATGTCGCGCTTGCCGGTTTCGGGCGTGACCGGCGTGTAGCGTGAAGTCCCGGTCGCCACGTTGAGCGCCACGAAGTAGATCTCTCCGGAGCGGGTGTCCATCTTCAGCGTGCCCTGGTCGTAGCCGTAGCCGTGCAGCAGGTGCTCGCCCGCCCGCACGTGGAACCGGAAATAGGTCCCGGGGAGCGTCGCGCCGATCAGCCGGCCGTCGACATACAGGGTGCTGTCCTGCATATCCATGTCGTCAACCCTGAACTCGTCCCGGTAGACGTAGATCGTGGCCGCGCCGGGGAGGGCGATGAACTGCTTGGCCTCGGCGTCCTGCTCGGACGTGCCCTCGGGCGTGGACGCGCAGCCCGCCAGTGCGAGCATGGAGACCGCCAGTATCCACAGCGCTGCGCGTGGCGGCCGCATGTGCGGGTGTATCAGGAGCGTCCGGCCAACTGCCACTACTGCGTCATCGGCTGCATCGGGACCAGGAGCACCGCGCGCAGGACCGCGGCACGCCCTTTCTGCTCGTCGAGAAGATAGAACTGCGAGCTCGGGGGTCCTCCGAACCTGCCCGTCACCGACTGTGCCACGTAATAGATCCGGTCGCGCTCGGCATTCACGGAAATGGTGCCGATGTCCTGCCCGTAGCCGCTGATGGTGTGCTTACCCGGCGGCACTACCCAGCGGTAGTAAGTCCCTTTATAGGTCTTCAGGGACAGCTTGTCGCCGAGAGTGATCTCTGACTGCAAATCGCTGAAATCCGCGACGTCCCGCACGACGTAGATTACCGCCTTGTCCGAAACCGCCTCGAACTTCTTGGCCTGGACATCCTGCGGCGTGGGAGGCAGTTGCGTGCAGCCGGCCAGAGCCAGCGCGATCAGGATCAGTATTTGTCGGCGCATGGCATCTCCCTTTGCCGGGTAAACGCTGTGACCGCTTATGCTATTCCGTCTGCTAGGCGAGGCCGCTTCGCCGGGTTTGGAAGAACGGCTCAGCCCCTTCTCATGCTGTCAAAGAAATCGGCGTTATTCTTGGTAGCCCTGATTTTGTCGAGCAGGAACTCGGTCGCCTCGAGCTCGTCCATCGGATAGAGGAGCTTCCGCAGCACCCAGATCTTCTGCAGCACGTCCTGCTTGATCAGCAGCTCCTCGCGGCGCGTGCCGGAGCGGTTGACGTTGATCGCCGGGAAGATGCGTTTTTCGTACATGCGCCGGTCGAGATGGATCTCCATGTTGCCGGTGCCCTTGAATTCCTCGTAGATCACGTCGTCCATCCGGCTGCCGGTGTCGATCAGCGCAGTGGCGAGGATGGTGAGCGAGCCGCCTTCCTCCATGTTGCGCGCCGCGCCGAAAAAGCGCTTCGGGCGCTGCAGCGCGTTCGCGTCCACGCCGCCCGTCAGCACCTTGCCGGAGGCCGGCACCACGGTGTTGTAGGCGCGGGCAAGCCGCGTGATCGAGTCGAGCAGGATCACGACGTCCTTCTTGTGCTCGACCAGGCGCTTCGCCTTCTCGATCACCATCTCGGCAACCTGCACGTGCCGCGAGGCCGGCTCGTCAAAGGTCGAGGACACGACCTCGCCCTTGACCGAGCGGATCATCTCGGTCACTTCCTCGGGACGCTCGTCGATCAGCAGCACGATCAGCACCACGGCGGGATGGTTGGCGGTGATGGCATGCGCGAGCTGCTGCATGAGCACGGTCTTGCCCGCCTTGGGGGGCGAGACGATGAGCCCGCGCTGGCCTTTGCCGATGGGCGCGATGATGTCGATGACGCGCGCCGTGATGTTCTCCTCGGCCTTGATGTCGCGCTCGAGCTTCAGGTGCTCGGTCGGATGGTAGGGGGTGAGGTTCTCGAACAGGATCTTGTGCTTGGAGGCTTCCGGCGGCTCGTCGTTGACCTTGTCCACCTTGACCAGCGCGAAGTAGCGCTCGCCGTCCTTGGGCGTGCGGATCTCGCCCTCGATGGTGTCGCCCGTGTGCAGGTTGAAGCGGCGGATCTGGGACGGCGAGACGTAGATGTCGTCGGTGCCCGCGAGGTAGGACGTGTCGGGTGAGCGCAGGAAGCCGAAGCCGTCGGGCAGGACCTCGAGCGTGCCGCCGCCGTAGATGCTCTCTCCCTTCTTCGCCTGGTTCTTGAGCAGCGCGAAGATCAGCTCCTGCTTGCGCAGGCGGTTGGCGCCGTCGACCTCGTTCTTGACGGCCATCTCGAGGAGCTCGCCGACGTGGAGATTCTTCAGATCGGATAGATGCATAAACTGCGGGCCTTTTTGAGTGGAACCGGGGAGAGCAGGGGGAGCAGCGGCCTCAACGACGGCGGCGTCCGTATCCTGCTGCGGAGCCGGGCGGGAGTCGCCCGGGTGCGTGCGGGAAAAGCTCGGGGCTTTAGATATGGCTGTCAATAAATGCCGTCAATTGTGATTTGGACAGGGCGCCGACCTTGGTTGCCTCCACGGCCCCGTTCTTGAAGAGCATCAGGGTGGGGATGCCGCGGATGCCGTACTTGGGCGGCGTCGACTGGTTCTCGTCGATGTTCAGCTTCGCGACCTTCAGGCGCCCGGCGTATTCCTTGGCGACCTCGTCGAGAATAGGGGCAATCATCTTGCACGGGCCGCACCACTCCGCCCAGTAGTCCACCAGCACCGGAGTCTGCGATTGCAGCACTTCGGGGTCGAACGTCGCATCCGTCACGTAATGGATGTTCTGACTCATGTGAACGCCACCTTCGGGATTCAGTCGGAAAACGCCACGGGAGGTGTGGCAGTGAGACTTGCCCCGTAATGCTAGCGAAATTTCCCTGCTTTGCATAGGGCCGCAATTGGCCCTGCTCGCCGCCACGGTCAGGTCGTTTTTGCTAAAATATGGACTCTCCGCGCAATTTCAAGCCGGGCCGAAATCCCGAGGGAATACTATGACTTACGTCGTAACGGAGACGTGCATCAAGTGCAAGTATACCGACTGCGTTGATGTATGCCCGGTGGATTGCTTCCGCGAGGGCCCCAACATGCTCGTGATCGATCCCGACGAGTGCATCGACTGCACCCTGTGCGTCGCGGAGTGCCCCGTCGAGGCGATTTTCGCCGAGGACGACGTGCCCGACGACCAGAAGCACTGGACCAAGGTCAACGCGGAACTCGCCAAGGCCTGGAAGCCCATCATCGAGAAGAAGCCGGCGCCTGACGACGCGGATGAATGGGCAAAAGTGAAAAAGAAAGAACATCTCCTCGAGAAGTGACCGGACGGGGGGCTGATATCCCGGCCGGCCCCGCATCCGACGTAACATTAGGCGGCGCGCCGCGGAGCAGGACGGCGTCATTACCGGACCGGTTCACATGCCCGCCCCCCCTGTACCCGGTATCGAACGCATCCCGTGTCCACCGCACGCACTGCTCGCGCACGCGGCCGAGGCCATCGTTCAAGGCGAGCGCGCGAGTCTTCCGGACCTGACGCGCGCCGTTGTCCTCGTCCCCGACCCGCATGCTGCGCCCGACGTCGCGCGCGCGCTGCAGGCGGCCTCGGGTCTGCCGGCGTTGCTGCTGCCACGCATTACGACGCTCGAGCAATGGGCGGCGCAAGCGACGCTGAACACCCCGATCATGCCGCGCGCAGCGCGAGAGGCGCTGCTGTACCAGGAACTGGGAAAGCGCGCATGGCTGCAATCCGCCGACCTGTGGGCGGTGAGCGCAGAGCTGGCGGGCCTGTTCGACGAGATGACGCGCCACAACCTGGCGCTTCCGTCCGACTTCGCCGGGTTCAACCGGCAGCTCGAGCACGCTTACCGGGCCCGTTCCGGCGAATCGCTCACTTTCGAAGCGCGGATCGTGCACGAGCTGTGGCATGCCATGTCCCGCGTCGCCGGCGAGGCGGATGCGGAGTCGGCGTACCAGTTGAGGCTCGCGCGGCTTGCAGGGGCCGCGTCCGTGCCGCTTTACGCGCTTGGGCTCGCCCGCCTTGCGCCTTCGGAAACGCGGTTTCTCGAACGCTACGCCGAGCGCGCGCCGGTGCGGGTGTTCGAGACCGATCCGGAAGCGGACAGCAATGCAGTGACGCGCACGCTCGCGGCGGCCTGGCCGCGCGAGGGGGCCGCTGACGGGCTGCGCGCGCGCGGGCACGCGCTAATATCCGCGCACCCGCAGAGCGCGCTCGCCGGAAGGCTCCGCATCGTCGGCGCGGTGAGCGCGGAGCAGGAAGCGCAGGTCGTGGATGCCACCGTGCGCGAGTGGCTGCTCGCCGGCAAGCGGCGCATCGCCATCGTCGTCCAGGACCGGCTGGTGGCGCGGCGCGCGCGCGCGCTGCTCGAGCGCGCGCAGGTTCTGGTAAAGGACGAGGTGGGTTGGGCATTCTCGACCACCAGCGCCGCCACCGCCATCGGACGCTGGCTCGACGTGGCGGGCGGCGATTGCTACCACCGGGACCTCCTCGACCTCCTGAAATCTCCGTTCGTGTTCCACGACTGGGGGCGCGAAGCGCGGCGGCGCGCGGTGTGGCGGCTCGAGCGCTACGTGCGCGAGGAAAGCGTGATCGACGGGCTCGCCAATTTCATCCAGCTCGCCGAGGACCAGGGCGACCACGAGGTGCGGCAGATACTCGCGCGCATCCGCCAGGGCGTGAGCGCGCTCGGCCGCGGCCGCCGTCCGCTCGCGCGCTGGCTATCGGCGCTCGCGACGAGCCTCGACGAGATCGGCGCACGCGACGGGCTCGCGGCCGACAGCGCGGGCGTCCAGCTGCTCGAGCTGATGGACCGTCTCGGCCAGGACCTGGCGCATGACACGCTCGACGTCGGCTTCGCCGACTGGCGGCGCTGGCTCGCGCGCCAGCTCGAGGCCGCAACATTCCGCGACCGCGGAATCGAGAGCACGGTGGTCTTCACCAGTCTCTCGTCGACGGCGTTGCGCCAGTTCGACGCGGTGCTGGTCCTGGGTTGCGATGCCGCGCACCTGCCGGGGGCGGACCCAGTCTCGATGTTCTTCAACCAGGGCGTGCGCGCGGAGCTCGCGCTGCCCACCTGGGCCGACCGGATGCGCGAGATGGAGGCGCAGCTCGCTGCGCTGATCGCGTCGTGCGGGACGGTCGTTGTAACGTGGCAGCGCATGCTCGGGGGCGAGCACAATCTGCTCTCGCCGTTCATCGAGCGGCTCGCGGCGGTGCATCGGCTGGCATACGGCAGTAGCCTCGAGGAGGATGCGGCTGCCGGACGGCTTGCGCAGGCCGAGGTGCGCGCGACGGGCGCGGCCGCGCCAATCGAAACGACGCGCAAGCCCGCGCCGCCTGCGCCTGCGGCGCTCCTGCCGCGCCGCATCTCGGCGAGCGGCTACAACTCGCTCGTCGCCTGCCCCTACCAGTTTCACGCGCGCTACGTGCTGGGGCTGGCCGAGCTCGACGACGTCCAGGAGATGATCGAGAAGAAGGACTACGGCAGTCTCGTGCACCGGGTGTTGACGTTGTTCCACGGCGCGCACCCGCAGGTGAGCGGCCTTGATCGCGCTGCGGCCGTGCGCGAGCTGACCGAGCTGAGCGAGCGCGAGTTCGCGGCCGCGGTGGCGCGCAATTATCTCGCGCAGGCCTGGCTCGCGCGCTGGAAGGCGCTGATCCCGGCTTACCTCGACTGGCAGCGCGAGCGGGAAAGCGCCGGCTGGTCGTGGAAGGCGGGCGAGGTCGCGCGCGCCGTCGAGATCACGACCCCGAAAGGCAACACGCTTTCCTTGCATGGGCGCCTGGATCGCGTGGACGAGGGGCCGAATGGCGTCGCGGTCGTCGACTACAAGACCCGTGAAGCGGCGAAGCTGAAGAAATCGCTGGAGCTGCCGGGCGAGGACGTCCAGCTCCCGGTGTATGCGCTGCTGTGGGGGGCGCCGGTGGCCGACGCGCTGTTTCTCTCCATGGAGCGCGAGGAGGTGAAGGCGGTCGAGCTCGGTCGGGACGTGCAGGACCTGGCGGACGCGGTACGGGCACGCCTGTGCGAATTGTTCGACGCGCTCGCCGCGGGCGCGCCGCTCCCCGCGCAGGGTGTGGAAGGTGCCTGCGAATATTGCGAAGCGCGCGGGCTGTGCCGCAGGAACTTCTGGCCATGAACGAGACGCACGAGCAGGTGCTCAACGCGCGCGCGCTCGATCCCGCGGCGAGCGTCGTGATCGAGGCGTGCGCCGGCAGCGGTAAGACCTGGATGCTGGTCTCGCGCATCGTGCGCCTGCTGCTCGCGGGCTCCCAGCCCTCGCAGATTCTCGCGATCACCTTCACCCGCAAGGCCGCGCAGGAAATGGCCACGCGGCTGCGCGACTGGCTCCACGAGCTCGCGACCGACAGCGACGAGAAAGTGCGCGAGTTTCTGCGCGATCGCGCGATCCCCGAGACGGAGATCGAAGCGCTGCTGCCGAAGGCGCGCCACCTCTACGAGCGCTTCCTCACCGCGCAGCCGCCGATCACGATCGCCACCTTTCACAGCTGGTTTCTGCAGCTCCTGCGGCGCGCGCCGCTCGACGCCGGCGCGCTGGGCGACGTCAACCTGCTCGAGCAGACGTCCGCGCTCGTGGACGAGGCGTGGGAGAGCTTCGCGAGCGGCGTGCAGCGCGACCGGGAGAGCTCGGCCGCGCGCGGGCTCGACCGGCTGTTCAGCGAATCCGGCCTGGACAACACGCGCCGCTTGCTCACCCGCTTTCTCCACCGCCGCGCCGACTGGCGGGCCTACGCGCGCGGGCAGAAGGATGCCGTCGGCTACGCGCTCGGTCGGATCCGCGCGGAAATGGCGGTCGCGCCCGATGCCGACGTGATGGGCCCATTACTGGAGGACGCGCTATTCGGGAAAGAGATTGAGGAGTATGGGACGCTCCTCGAGCGCAACACGTCGAAGGACCGGCAGCTCGCCCACCAGCTGACAACCGCTGAAGTCGATGCAACGCGGCGTTTCGAATCGATCTGCTCAGCCGTGCTGACCGATAAAGGGGACCTGAGATCGCGCAAGGCCAGCAACGAGCAGGCGAAGCGCCTCGGCGCCGCCGGCGAGGCGCGCTTGCTGGAGTTGCATGCCAAGCTCGGCGCCCGCCTGCTGGAAGCGCGCGCCCGACTCGCCGACCAGGCGAGCTACCGCTTCAACGAGGCGGCGCTGCCCTGCAGCGTGGCGCTGCTCGAGGCCTACGAGCGGGTGAAGCGCGAGCGCCAGGTCATCGATTATGCCGACATCGAATCTCATGCCTGGGAGCTGGTGACAGTCAGCGACCACGCGGTCTACATGCACTACAAGCTCGACTCGCGCTATCGCCATATCCTGCTCGATGAGTTCCAGGACACCAACCCACTGCAGTGGCTGACTCTGAAAAGCTGGCTCGCCGCCGCGGCAGCCGCCGACCTCCGGCCCACCGTGTTCATGGTCGGCGACCCCAAGCAGTCGATCTATCGCTTCCGCCGCGCGGAGGCGCGGCTGTTCACGCAGGCCGCCCGTTATCTCCAGGAGGAGTTTGCCGCAACCGGGCTGCCCCAGGACGAGTCCCGCCGCTGTCCGCGGCCGGTGATCGATGTCGTCAACCGCCTGTTTTCCGCCGAGCCCGGGTTCACGGGGTTCGAGACGCACGCGGCGCACTACCGCGACAAGCCCGGACGCGTGGAGGTGCTGCCGCTGGCGAAAGCCGAGGCCGCGCCGGAGGCGGATGCTCCTGCCGGCCTTGCTCTGCGCAATCCGCTGGAGCAGCCGCTCGCGGATGCGGAAGATCGCCGGCGCGAGCGCGAGGCGGAGATGCTTGTCTGGAAAGTCCGGGCCATCCACGGCAAATGGCAGGTCGCGACCGATCTCAAGGGGGAGGAAACACGGCCCGCCGAATATAGCGACTTCATGATCCTGGTGCGACGGCGCACGCACCTCGAGATCTACGAGCGCGCGCTGCGCCACGCCGGCATTCCGTTCGTCACCTCGCGCCAGGGCGGGTTGCTCGACACGCTGGAGGCACAGGACATGGTGGCGCTGCTGGAATTCCTGGTCTCTCCGTTTGCGGACCTGAAGCTCGCCCACGCCCTGCGCTCGCCGGTGTTCGCGTGCGCGGACGAGGACCTCATCGCGATCGCCGCGGCGGAAGGCAAGGAAAATGAGGACACCTGGTGGGAGCGCCTGCAGCGCCTCGCCGCGCGGAATTGCGGCCCGACGCTCAAACGCGCTCACGATCTGCTCATGCAGTGGCTCGAACGGGCAGACTCGGCGCCGGTGCACGACCAGCTCGACCGCATCTATTTTGAAGCCGACGTGCTGCGCCGCTATCACGATGCGGTGCCGGAGGCGATGCGCGGCGCCGTGCTCGCCAACCTGCACGCTTTCCTGCAGCGCGCGCTTGACACCGATTCGGGGCGCTATCCGAGCCTGCCGCGCTTTCTCCACGAGTTGATGGACCTGCGCGGGGCGCCGCCCGAAGAGGCGCCGGATGAAGGTATCGTCGGCGACGTGGGGAACGCCGTGCGCATCCATACAGTACATGGCGCCAAGGGCCTCGAGGCGCCGATCGTGTGGCTCCTCGACGCGGCGGCCGGGCAGGACGCGGGCCGGGGCTACGAAACACAGGTCGACTGGCCGCCGGAGGCGGAGCAGCCGCGCGCGCTCTCGTTGTGGCCCAGGAAGGACGGGCAGAGCGCCGCACAACGGCGGATCGCGGAAGAAGAGGCGCGGCTTGCCGAGCGCGAGAACCTGAACCTGCTTTACGTCGCGATGACGCGCGCGAAGCAGGTGCTGATCGTGAGCGGTTCGGAGGGCAGGGGCCGGGCCGGGTCATGGTACGACCGCGTGCGCGCGGCGGTGCTTGCCGTTTCCGGCCAAGCTGATGATCCTGCCGCGGCCGCTGCTTGCGGCGATGACCTCACGCGCTCCCGGCCCGCGCGCGGAAGGAAGCGCGCGCCAGCGGAATCCGCGGTGGCGGCCCCTGACCCGCGCCTCGCGGCACCGCTGCCGACCGGCGAGCGCCGCCCGCTGCCGACGGGCCGGGGATTGAGCTACGGTACGCATTTCCACGCGCTGATGGACCGACTTACCGCAGGCGCGCCCACGGATCGCGCGGCGCTGCAGCGCGGGCTGGGGATCGGCGAGCGCGAATTCGCGCCGATGTGGGAGCAGGCGAACCGCGTGCTGGCGGCACCCGCCCTCAGGCGATTTTTCGATGCGAAGCAGTTCCGGCGAGCGGCGAACGAGGTGTCGTATGCGGCCGGGGACGGAGACATCCGCCGCATCGATCGCCTGGTCGAGTTCGAGGACGCAGTCTGGGTTCTCGACTACAAGACCGGGGACGAGAAGACGGCCGGCGCGGCGCTGATCGCGGAGTATGGCGCGCAGGTTGCGGAATACTGCGCCGCGGTGGCGAAGGCGTATCCCAATCGACCCGTGCGCGGCGCGATCGTATTCGCCGATGCGAACGTGCTGGAGATCCAGAAACCTTGATCTCGCGCAAGGTGTCGGAGTTGCCGGGCTCGTTATACTGACTCGCGGCAATACTCTCGCCGCGGGAGACGGCCATGACGGAATCCATCAAGTACCTGCTCGACGAATCGCGCATTCCGCGCCACTGGTACAACATCATGGCGGACCTGCCTTCACCCCCGCCGCCGGTGCTGCACCCGGGCACGATGAAGCCGGTCGGCCCGGACGATCTCGCGCCGCTCTTCCCGATGTCACTCATCGCGCAGGAGGTCACGACCGAGCGCGAAGTGGAGATCCCGGGGTCGGTGCGCGAGATCTACAAGCAGTGGCGCCCGACCGCGCTTCATCGCGCGCGCAGGCTCGAAAAGGCGCTGGGGACGCCCGCCCGCATCTACTACAAGTACGAGGGCGTGAGCCCCGCCGGCAGCCACAAGCCCAACACCGCGGTGGCGCAGGCGTTCTACAACAAGGAAGCCGGGATCAAGCGCATCAGTACCGAGACCGGCGCGGGACAATGGGGCTCCGCACTCGCGTTTGCCGGCGCGCTCTTCGGCATCGAAGTCCAGGTCTTCATGGTGCGCGTCTCCTACGACCAGAAGCCGTACCGGCGCGCGCTCATGGAAACCTACGGCGCGCGCTGCGTGCCCTCGCCCTCGAAGGAGACACAGTCGGGGCGCGCCATTCTCGCTCGCAACGAGAAGCACCCGGGCAGCCTCGGCATCGCCATCTCGGAGGCGGTGGAAGTCGCCGCCAGTCGCGACGATACCAAGTACGCGTTAGGCTCGGTGTTGAACCACGTGCTGCTGCACCAGACGGTGATCGGGCAGGAGGCGATTGCGCAGTTCGGGCTCGCCGACGACTACCCGGATGTCATCATCGGCTGCACCGGCGGCGGCTCCAACTTCGCCGGCATCGTCTTCCCGTTCCTCGGCGCGCAGCTGCGCGGCGGCAGGAAGGTGCGCATCGTCGCCATCGAGCCCGCAGCGTGCCCGAGCCTGACCCGCGGCCGCTACGCCTACGATTTCGGGGACACCGCGCACTTGACCCCGCTCGCCAAGATGCACACGCTGGGCTCGACCTTCACGCCGCCCGGCTTCCACGCCGGGGGCCTGCGCTATCACGGCATGGCGCCGCTCGTGAGCCACGTGAAGGAGCTGGGGCTGATCGAGGCGCGCGCCTACCAACAGACCCAGTGCTTCGAGGCGGGGGTGAAGTTCGCGCGCGCGGAAGGCATCCTGCCCGCGCCGGAGGCGAACCATGCGGTGCTGGGCGCGATCGAGGAGGCGCTGCGCTGCAAGGAGGAAGGGGTGTCACGCGCGATCCTTTTCAACCTCTGCGGCCACGGCCACTTCGACATGCAGGCCTACATCGACTACTTCGCGGGGAAACTAACGGACCAGCAATACGACGAAGCCGAGCTCGCGATGGCGCTGGCGGGCCTGCCCTCGGTCAAGGTGGCATAGGGCGCGTTGCCGTCCCGACCGCCGCGGGACTACGATGTAAGCACGATGCGCCTGCTGCTGGTCGAAGACGATCCCATGATCGGGGAGGGCGTGCGCAAGGGCCTGCGCCAGGACGGGTTCACCGTCGACTGGGTGCGGGACGGCCCGGCCGCCGAACTTGCCGCGGCGAATGACGTCTACGATCTCATCGTGCTCGATCTCGGGCTCCCGCGGAAGGACGGTCTCGACGTGCTCGCCGCGCTGCGCCGCAAGGGCAACTCTGTCCCGGTGCTGATACTCACGGCACGCGACGCGGTTGCGGACCGCGTCAAGGGGCTCGACGCCGGCGCCGATGACTACGTGCTGAAGCCCTTTGACCTCGACGAGCTGGCGGCGCGCATCCGCGCGCTGCTCCGCCGCCGCGCGGGCCGGGCGGACGCCGTCATCGAGCACGGCGACCTCACGCTCAATGCTTCCACCCGCGAGGCAACGCTTCGCGGAAAGGAAGTCGCGCTCTCGGCGCGCGAGTTCGCGCTGCTCGAGGCGCTGCTGGAGCGGCCGGGGGCGATCCTCTCGCGCGCCCAGCTCGAGGAGCGGCTCTACGGCTGGGGCGAGGAGGTCGAGAGCAACACGGTCGAGGTCTACATCCACTCGCTGCGCAGGAAGCTCGGCGCGGATTTCATCAGGAACGTGCGCGGCGTCGGTTACCGCGTCGCCAAGCGGTGATGGGCTCGATCAAGCGGCAGCTGCTCTTCGGCCTGCTGGGGCTCGTGCTGGCCGCGGTGGGCCTCGGCGCGTGGGCGGTCTACCGCCAGTCGCGCGCGGAGCTCGACGAGCTGTTCGACTATCAGCTGCGCCAGATGGCGCTTTCGTTGCGCGACCAGGCGTTCGGGGAAGCCGCGGCGCCGGCACCGGCGCCCGAGGATTTCGATTTCGCGATCCAGGTGTGGAGTCCCGATGGCGTCCGGCTCTACCTCTCCCGCCCGCAGGCGGTGTTGCCCGCCCGCGCGCGGCTCGGTTACGACACGGTGGAAACGGACGAGGGCGCGTGGCGGGTATTCAGCCACGAGCAGCGCGGGCTCGTCTTCCAGGTCGCCCAGCCGATGCGCGTGCGCGAGCACTTCGCCGCCGCTGCTGCGCTGCGTACGATCGCGCCGGTTCTCCTGCTGCTGCCCGCGCTGGGCCTGCTCGTCTGGCTCACGGTGGGACGGGGCCTGCGCCCGCTCGAGGCGGTCGCTGCGGAGGTCGAGGCGCGCACGCCATCGGCGCTGTCGCCGGTCGCGGACCGGAACCTGCCGCGGGAGGTGCGCCCGCTCGTGGAGGCACTCAACGACTTGCTGCGCCGGCTCGGCTCGGCGCTCGAAGCCCAGCGCCGGTTCGTAGCCGATGCAGCGCACGAGCTGAGGACACCGCTCACCGCGCTCAACCTCCAGGTGCAGCTTGCGGAGCGGGCGGCGGCCGGCGAGGAGCGCACGGCGGCGCTCGCAGCGGTGAAAGAGGGCATTGCCCGCGCGACGCGCGTCGTGGAGCAGTTGCTTACGCTCGCGCGCCAGGAACCCGAGGCGGCTGGCGCGGCCCGCGACGGAAACTGACCTCGCGGACCTCGCGCGCCAGGTGATCGCGGAGCTCATGCCGCTCGCCGAAAGCAGGGCGATCGACCTCGGCATGGGGCGCGCGGAGCCGGCCCGCGTCATGGGCGACCGCGAAGGACTGCGGGCGCTGCTCGCGAACCTGGTGGACAACGCCGTGCGCTACACGCAGGAGCGGGGCCGGGTAGACGTCTCCACGTTCATGGCCGATGGCGAGGCCGTGATCGAGGTAACGGACAATGGATCGGGTATTCCGGCCGATGAGCGCGAGCGCGTATTCGACCGGTTCTACCGGCGCGCCGGCAGCGGCGGCGCCGGTAGCGGCCTCGGCCTGTCTATCGTGAAGGCGATTGCCGCACGACATGGGGGGCGCGTCGAACTCGCGGAGGCGCCCGGCGGGCGGGGCCTGTCGGCCCGCGTCACGCTGCCTTAAGTCTGTTTTAAGTCGCCCTCCCTAGCATGCTCGTCGCCGGGAGAAGTACCCCGGTCCGAACCTTCACGAAAGGAGACGATCATGCGTATCAAAGCGGTTACCGCAGCGCTCATCGCGGCGGGCGTCATTACGGCCGGCGCGGGCGCCATCAAGCTCTATCACCCCTCGGTCGCGCACGCGCGCGCCGACTCCACCACGGCAGCAGTGCAGGAGGCAGCCCCGGCGCCGTACGCACTGCGGGCGATGCCCGATTTCGCGGCGCTGGCCGAGCGCCATGGGCCGGCGGTCGTCAACATCAGCGTGACGCGCCCGACCCAGGCGGGGGCCGAGGCGCAGGCGATGCCCTGGTTCGGGCCCGACAGTCCGTTCTACGATTTCTTCCGCCGCTTCCAGATCCCGATGCCGC
This sequence comes from uncultured beta proteobacterium, assembly GCA_963699525.1. Classification (GTDB taxonomy): domain Bacteria; phylum Pseudomonadota; class Gammaproteobacteria; order Burkholderiales; family SG8-41; genus SG8-41. The sequence goes on from CAVOUI010000012.1 coordinate 436,459, forward strand.
ACGGCGAGATGCCGCTGCACGGCGTGGGCTCCGGCTTCATCGTGAGCCCGGACGGCCGGATCCTCACCAACGCCCACGTCGTGGCGGACGCTTCCGAAGTGACCGTCAAGCTCACCGACAAGCGGGAGTTCAAGGCGAAGATCCTGGGTACCGACCCCCAGACCGATATCGCGGTGCTCAAGATCGACGCCAAGGACCTGCCCGTTGCGCCGCTCGGCGATGCCAAGGATGTGCGGGTCGGAGAATGGGTCGTCGCGATCGGCTCGCCCTACGGGTTCGAGAACACCGTCACGGCCGGCATCGTGAGCGCGACCGCGCGTGCGCTGCCGGACGGCACCTACGTGCCGTTCATCCAGACCGACGTCGCCGTCAATCCCGGCAATTCCGGCGGCCCCCTCTTCAACCTCAAGGGCGAGGTGATCGGCATCAATTCCCAGATCTACAGCGGCACGGGCGGCTACCAGGGCCTCTCGTTCGCGATCCCGGTCGATGTCGCCGCCAACGTCATGGACCAGCTGGTGCAGCACGGCAAGGTCACGCGCGGCCGCATCGGCGTGACGATCCAGGAGGTCACCCAGCCGCTCGCCGAGTCGTTCGGGCTGAAGAAGCCCGCCGGCGCGCTGGTCAGCGCGGTCGATAAGGACGGGCCCGCGGCGAAGGCGGGCATCGAGACCGGCGACGTGATCCTCAAGGTGGACGGCAGGGAAATCAGGAGCTCGAACGAGCTGCCGCCCGCCATCGCGGATATCCGGCCCGGATCGACCGTGAAGCTCGAGGTGTGGCGCAAGGGCGCCGCGCGCGAGATGACCGTCACGGCGGGCGAGCTGCAAGCGACGAAGTCGGCGCGGGCGCCGGGCGCCGGAACGCCGCAGGGCCGCCTGGGCGTCGCGGTGCGCGGGCTCACGCCCGAGGAGCGGAAGCAGGCCGGCGTTGAAGCGGGCGTGCTGGTCGAAAACGCCGGCGGCGCCGCGGCGAAGGCGGGCGTGCGGCCGGGCGACATCATCCTGTCGGTGAATAACGCGCCGGTGAAGGACGTCGAGCAGCTGCGGGACAGGATCGCGAAGGCCGGCAAGACCGCCGCGCTCCTGCTGCAGCGTGACGAAGCGAGGATTTTTGTCCCGGTCGAGCTCGGCTGAGCGGGGCGGAAAGCATTCCCTTAACCCATTACCCAGAGGAACCCAACCATGTTCAACCAGACTGCAGTTGGCATTGTGCTCGTTACCGCCGCTCTCGCGGCTGCGGCTCCCGCCGCGGCCACCACCGGGGCGGCAACGACGAGCGAGAGCGCTGTCACCTATCTCGCATCCGGCAAGACGCGGGACGACGCGGCCGCTCTGCGGCACGTGGCTCGCTACTATCCCCTCGAGCTGGAGTTCGCGCGCACGGCGCCCGGCGGCCGGCAACCGGCCGACGTCGACGTCATGATCAAGGATCGCAGTGGGAGGATGATGCTGCGGGCGAAGGTCGAGGGCGACCTGATGCTGGCGCAACTACCCGCCGGCGAGTACGCCGTGAGCGCCACCTACAACGGCGTTGCGTTGCAGAAGAGCGTGACCGTCGAGCAGGGCCGGCACCACAAGCTCGATTTCGCCTGGAAGAGCTGAAAGCCGCTGCTACCCGCTCACGCGCCGGAGGCGGCGCTCCAGGGCGCTATCGGCGCTTCGCCCTTGATGGTCGTGCGGTGCATCACGCGCCGCTGGGCGACGTCCACTTCGGTCCGGTAGTGCATGCAGCAGCGGTTGTCCCACAGGAGGATGTCACCGACCTTCCACTTGTGGGTCCAGGCGTATTTCGGCTGCGTCGCGTGCGCCCACAGGCGGTCGAGCAGGCGCTCGCTTTCCTCGTTGGGAATGCCGATGATGTAATTCGACGGCCACACGCGCCGCCGCCCGAGATAGAGCGCCCGCTTTCCGGTCACCGGATGCACGCGCACGAGCGGGTGCGTGGGGCCCTCGACTTCCTCGGGCTTCGCGGGAAGCTTCACGCCGGGCCGCAGCACGCCCGCGCTGTTGCGGCTCGAGTCGTGCACCTGGTTCTTGCCCTCGATCGCGCGCTTGAGATCGTCCGGCAGCTCGTCGTAGGCGAGGTACTGGTTGTTGAACGACGTATCTCCGCCGCCGTTCACCGGCACTTCCAGCGCGTAGAGCATGCTGCCCGCGGGCGGGACCGCGACGTAGGAGTTGTCGGTGTGCCAGACGACTTCGTAGCTGCCGAGGCCGCCGTTGTCGAGCACCGGTCTTCCGTTCGCATCGAGGTTGGAGATGATCGTGATGCTCGGGTGCCGCGACACCATGTAGCTATCGTCCACCCCTTGGCCGGCGGCGAGATGGTACTTCCGCGCTGCGGAGTCATGCGGCGGGCCGAAGATCGCGGAGGTCGCCAGCAGCTGCTCGTCGTCGAGGTGCTGTCCGCGGATGAGGAGCACCATGTGATCGGCCCAGGCCTTGCGCAGTGCCGCCTTCACGTCCTCGGGCACGGGCAGGGAGAAATCGACCCCTTGAATTTCGGCGCCGACGGGTGCGCCCGCCGGAATCGCACGGAAAGCGGCCAGCGTGTTGACCGCCGGCGCGGCGCGCGCGCGCGGGGTGTCGCTATGTGGACGGGTGCGCATCGGTGATCCTCCTCGTCTGCGGAATTCTCTGCCCCGTTTCCGGCAGCGTCAAGAAAGGGGGAGGACAAAGGTTAGAATGACCCGGCCATGAGCGAGCCCGAATTCATTCTGCGATCGACCCCCGCGACCGTGAGCTGGGGCTGGATCGCTGCCGACCGGGCACCCGTTGCGCGCGTGAAATCCGGGCAGACGGTGCGCATCGAGACGGTGACGCATCAGGGCCTCAACACCGAAAAGGATCCCGTCGCGCTTTTCAGCGCCGCCGGCATTGCATCCCGCGAGGTGTTGCCCGAGGCCGTCGAAATCTACCGCAATGTGAAGCGAGGCGAGGGCGCCGGGCCGCATCTCCTGACCGGACCGGTCTACGTCGAGGGCGCGCGGCCGGGCGACATGCTCGAAGTGCGCGTGCTTGACGTCGCGATCCGCGTCCCGTACGGCATCAATGCCACGGGCCCGGGCCGCGGCGCGGTGCCCGATCTGCTGACAAAGGCCGAGCAGCGGGTCATCAAGCTCGACTTGAAGCGCCGCGTCGCGCTGTTCTCGAAGGACGTGGAAGTTCCGCTTGCGCCGTTCATGGGCATCGTCGCGGTCGCGCCGCCGCCGCAACTGAGGCGCGTCAGCACCAAGCCGCCCGGCGCGTTCGGCGGCAATCTCGACTTCAGGCACCTCATCGCGGGCTCGACGCTCTACCTGCCGGTGTTCAACGACGGCGCCCTGTTCTACACCGGCGACGGCCATGCCTGCCAGGGCGACGGCGAGGTGGACGGCACCGCGATCGAGATCTCGCTCACGCCGACTCTACAGCTCATCGTGCACGAAGGCGCCGGCAGGGACATGAAGTGGCCGCGCGCCGAGGATGCGGCTCACCATTACCCGATGGGAATGGGCAGCTCGATCGACGAAGCGCTCCGGATCGCGATCCGGGAAGCGGTGGATCTGCTCGGGAGGGAAGCGGGTCTGTCCGCGGCGGACGCCTACGCCCTGTGCAGCCTGGCGGTGGACTTCCGGATCGGCGAGGCGGTGAACGACGTGCTGATGGTCTACGGCGTCATTCCCAAACGGCTGTTCCGCCGGCCGCCCGTCTACTGGGCGGAACAACGCTGACGTCAGCCCTCTACTGGACGCCGGCCGTTCCGGTCGGCGCGAAGTAATCCGACTCCGCCGTGGAGCCTCGCGCGCCACGGCAGCTCCAGCGTCTTCTCGTGGGGCGGGAGCGACACGCTCGCCGTGCCGACGATAATGTCGCCGCGCACCTTGCCGCGGAAGGCGTGCCGCACGAAGCCCACGTTCTCGATCGTCATCAACAGCGTGAACGAGATGTCCTCGCCGCGCAGCTTCATGTCCTGCAGCACCTCGCGGCGGTTGCCCGACCGCACCATGCCCTCTACGACCTGGAACCGCTGTTCATTGATTGCGGAGTAGGAGACCTGGCGTCCGCCGAACGAGAGCTCCCAGCTCCAGTAGCCCGCGACGCGCGCGGGCACGATCCACAGGCATACCCGCTGGGGCTCGAGGTCCTCCTCGTCGGGCCTCCAGCTGCCGAGGTCCCACAGGTTGGTGATGACGCGGGTGCCCGGCCGCGCCTGCGCGAGGATCATCGGCCGCAGCAGGAGCTGGAATTCCGGCCACAGCCACATCGCGATGACCGTGGCCTGGCTCAGATCGGCGTCGAACGCGTTGAGGTGGAAGAACTGCACCCGGTCCGAGACTCCCCGCGCGCGCGCGGCGGCGTTGGATTCCATGACGAGCTTCTCGTCGATGTCCACGCCCCAGCCGCGGAGCTTCTTGTTCATGCGCGCGGCGGTGAGCACGATGCGCCCGTCGCCCGAGCCGAGGTCCACCACGACGTCATCGTCGCGCAGCTGCGCGAGCTTCAGCATGCGCTCGACGTTTTGCTGGTCGCTCGGAACAAACGGTGAGAAGCGCTCCTGCGCCTGCACGGCGCCGGCGGCGAGCACGAAGCTCAACAACAGGGTGATGCCGGGTTTCTTCATGGTCAAACGTCGTGGGGGCTTTCGATCAGCGCCGAGCTGTGCGCGGCGATCTCGCGCATCGGCTTCCTGCCCTGGATGTCGCGTCCCGTGGGCAGCCACGTGCAGACCGGGGCGCCCTGCGCCCAGATGGTTTGGTACTCTCCGGGCACGAAGAACTCGACGAACACCATGTCCTCTCCGCCCTCGCTCTTCAGGTAGTGGCGCTCGCGGTCGGCGTAGATAGATGAGGTCGCCCTTCTTCACCGGGAACGGTTTCTCGTTCGCCCACGCCGTGCCGCGGCCCGCCGTCACGTACATGAAGTGCTCGGCGCCCTCATGGTGGTGGTTGGAGGCCTCGGTTCCCGGCGGGTAGATGATCATCTCGCCCTTGATCGCCCGGGTGCCGAAGAGCTTCGGCGTCACGAGGTAAATGCGCTTGCGCGCGTCGTGCTCCGAGGCGAGCACCGGTTCGCGCGTCCAGTCCACCACGCGCAGGCGCGGCGGATTCTTCGCAAGCTCCGGGTCGAAGCGGGCGGCCTCCGGCACTGCGGCGTGGAGGAGGACGGCGCCGGCTCTGCTCGCGAGCGTGCCGCGGAATCGCGGTGGCAGGAACACGATGTGCGAACGGGTGAGACGCTCCTCGCTCCCGTCATGCGTGAGGCTGGCTTCTCCTTCGAGCACCTGGAACCAGGCGAGGCCTGGCGCGGGGACGTCGAGCTCGACCCGGGCTTCCGGCTCAAGCGTCCAGCGGTCCAGCAGGACACGCGTGCCCGACACCCGCGCCCCTGTCAGCAGGTGCTGACGGCGCACTCCCGCACCGAAGGGCTCGGCGGCGACGCTGCTTTCTTGAATGACGACGGCCACGGGCGATTCTCCTCCCGGCTACTGTAGCCGCCGGCCGGCGCCGCGGCAATTGCGCTCACAATGCGGACGCAATACGCTATGGACTCGAATCGCGATCCAGAACAGGGAGGAGGGGGACATGAAGAGCGCACGTGTATCGATTGCGGCAGGCATTGCGTTATTACTGGCGGCGACGAGCGTAGCGGCGCAGTCCGCTTCGACAAGCTCAGGCAGGCATACCCCAGCAGGCCGATCCGGCTGGTGGTGCCGTTCCCGCCCGGCACGGCGAGCGATTTCCTCGGGCGCACGATCGGGGCCGCGCTGACGGACCACTACAAAATGCAGGTCGTGGTGGATAACCGGCCCGGCGCGGGAGGGCTCGTCGGCACGCCGATCGTGCTCCAGGCGACGCCCGACGGCCACACCATTGGGCTCTTCGGGTCGCCCTACCTGACTTCCCCGATGCTCCAGAAGAAACCGCCCTACGATCCGTTCAAGGACGGCGCGCCCCTCACGCAGGTGGCGGGGATCCCCAACATCGTGGGCGTATCTAACACGCTGCCGGTAAAGACCCTGCAGGAATTCATCGCCTACGCGAAGGCGCGGCCCGGGCAGCTCAACTACGCCTCCGTGGGCGTGGGCTCGATCGCCCATTTCGGCGGCGAGATCGTCGCCCGCGCGGCGGGACTGCAGACCGTGCACGTTCCCTACAAGATCCTCGGCGACGGCTGGTCGGATCTCTTCGCGGGGCGCACGCACTTCTTCGTGTTCGCCGCGCCGGCGGCGGTGCCGATGGTGAAGGACGGGCGCGTGCGCGCGATCGCGGTGACGACGCCGCAGCGGATTCCCGCGCTGCCGGATGTGCCGACGGTCGCGGAGGCGGGACTGCCCGCCGCCGAGCATACGGCGTGGTTCGGCATGTTCGTGCCCGCGGGCACGCCGAAGGCCATCGTCAACAAGCTCGCCGCCGACCTCAACCTGATCCTGCGCGAAGCGCAGACCAAGCAGCGCCTCCTCACGCAGGGGGCGGATCCGGTGGATTACTCCTCGCCGGAGGTCTTCATGAAGCTGCTGCGGTCCGAGAACGTGCGCTACGCGAAGCTCGTCAAGGAGGCCGGGCTGCAGGCGCAGTGACGCGCGCTATTGCTTGGGGATGCCGATCTCCGCGATGAGCTTCGCGTATTTCGGCACCTCGGATCTAACGAGCGCTCCGAGCTCCTCGGGCGTGCTCGTCGCGGCGTCCACGCCGAGAGTGGCGAAGGTCTTCTGAACCTCGGCGGTGCGCAGGATGCGCGTGAGCTCCGTATTGAGCTGCGTCACGATCGGCTGAGGCACACCGGCCGGCCCGAACATGCCCCACCAACTGGTCATGACGAAGCCCGGTACGCCCGATTCGGCAACGGTAGGCAGGTTCCGGAACCAGCGGCGTCCGCTTGGGTCCGGTCACCGCGAGCGCCCGCAGCCGGCCGGCCTGAACGTGCGGGAGCACGACCGCCATGTCGGAGAACACGACGTCGATTTCCCCCGACAGCAGGGCGGTGGTGATGAACGCCGAGGCCTTGAACGGGACGTGCAGCATGTCGGTCTTGGTCATGCGCTTGTAGAGCTCCGCCGAAAGGTGCGAAATGCTTCCGGGCCCGCTGGAGCCGTAGGTCATGTTGCCCTTCTGCTTCCTCACCAGCGCGTTGAACTCCTGGAACGTCTTCGCCGGGACGGACGGGTGCACCACGACGATCTGCGGCGCCGTCACGGCCAGCGTGATGGGCGTGAAGTCCTTGACCGGGTCCAAGGTGACCGAGGTGTAGATCTGGTTGTTGATGGCGATCGGGCCGACGTTGCCGACCAGCAGGGTGTACCCGTCGGGCGGCGATTTTGCGGCGATTGACGCGCCGAGACTGCCTGCGACGCCCGCGCGGTTGTCCATGATCACCGGCTGCTTCCACGCCTCGGAAAGCCGCAGCCCCAGCGTGCGCCCGATGATGTCGGAGGTGCCGCCCGGGGCGAACGGCACGACGACGCGGATCGCTTTGGCGGGGTAGGCCTGAGCGATCGCACCGGCAACCGGAAACGCAACGAGAGAGAGTGCCAGCGTAATCCTGGCGAGCGGGGTCATCATGGTGGTTCTCCTCTGGTGATGGACCGGCGCGGGGCCGGGACATTGATTTTCTGGGGCTAGTCTAGCCCACCGGGCAGGGAACGCAAGCACGGGCCCCGCGGCTTGACACTGGCAGGTGGAATCCGCAACATCGCCGGGAAGCCGTATCCGTTCATCTCACCTCGGGAGGGGATTCCATGAAACGCTTATTGCTGGCGGTCGGCGCGTGCGCCGTTGCGGCCGCGCCGTTCGCGGGTGGCACCGCGCGCGCGGAGGACATCAAGCTGCGCATCGCTTCGGGCCATCCGCCCGCGAACACCTACGTCTTGCTGATGCAGACTTTCTTCGTGCCCGAGGTGACGAAGCGCGTCGCCGCGCGGACCAAGCACAAAGTCGAGTTCATCGAGGGCTACGGCGGCGCGATGGTCAAGGTCGCCGACACGCTGGAAGGCGTGCAGTCCGGGATCATCGACATCGGCGGCTACAATTTCGGGTTCGAACCATCCAACCTGCCGCTTCATCCCTTCCAGGTCATGCTGCCCTTCGGCACGATGAGCCCGGTGAAGAGCGTGAAGATCGCGCGGGCGGTGTACGACAAGGTTCCGTACCTGAGCAAGGTGCTCGAGGACAAGTTCAACCAGCGGCTGATCGCGCTGATCGCCGACAACGGCTATAACCTCGGCACCTCCTTCGAGTGGAAGACGGTGAAGGACCTCAAGGGCCGGAAGCTTGCCGGGGCCGGCTTGAATCTCAAGTGGCTGGAGTTCGCCGGCGCGACCCCCGTGCAGTCGTCGCTCCCGGAGGCCTATACCTCGATGCAGACCGGGGTCTACAACGGCTGGATCATGTTCCCTTCGGGCTACGTCAACTTCAAGCTCTACGAGGTCGGCAAGTACTACACCGAGATCGGCTTCGGCGCGATCACCTGGCACGGCCTGACCGTGAACCGCGCGCGCTGGGCGAAACTGCCGAAGGAAGTGCAGGACATCATCCTCGAGGTCGGGCGCGAATACGAAGCTCTGACCGGCACGGTGAACGAGGAGAACTATCCGAAGCAGTTGGAGCAGCTGCGCAAGGTCGGGGCGATCGTGAATGCGCTGCCGGAATCGGTGCGCGTCGAATGGGCGAATTCGCTCAAGAACTGGCCGCAGGAAAAGGCGACCGAGCTCGACAAGATGGGGCTGCCCGCGAGCCAGGTGCTCAAGCTCACCCTGGAAGAGGCCGAGAAGGACGGCCACAAGTGGCCGGTCCGCTACCAGATCAAGTAAGAAGTGCTGCTGCGCCTGAATGACTGGATCGCGCGCGCGCTGCTGACGGTCGCGGCGGTTCTCGCGTTCCTGCTGTGCTTCCTCGTCTGCGCGGACGTCATCGGCCGCGTCGTGTTCAACAGCCCGGTGAAGGGCACGCCCGAGATCGTGTCGGGCTCGATCGTCATGATCCTGTGGCTGCAGGCGGCCTACGCGATCCGCAGCGGCGGCATGATCTGGGTGGACGCCCTTCACGTGCATCTTCCGAATCGCGCGCAGCGGGTGTGCGATGTTTTCGGCGCCCTGCTGGGGATCGCGTTCTTCGGCCTGGTGTGCTGGGGCAGCTTCGATCCCGCGCTCCACGCGTGGACCTCGAACGAGTTCGAGGGTGAGGGCGCGCTGCGCGTGCCGGTATGGCCAGCGCGGTTCCTGGTCGTGCTCGGCAGCTTTCTCGCCGCGTTCAACTACGTGCTGCTCGCCCTCCAGCATTTGCGGGCGCTCGTTTCCGGCGCCCCGCCTCCGCCGCCCGCCTCCGAGATCAAGCTCGAAGAGCGGATCGCCTGACGGCGGTCTCTCGGCATTCCCCTCTGATTCGACAGGAACGCCAATGTTCGGCACCGGAGAGATGATCGCGCTGCTTGCGATCATGCTCGCGATGGTGTTCGCGGGGGTGCACGTCGCGGTGGCGCTCGGCATTCGGGGCGGTCGCTGGCATCTACATGATGCAAGGCGACATGACGTCGTGCGGAATTTCATTGCCAACACCGCGTACGAGGCGCTGCGCGACTACGTGTTCGCCGTCATTCCGCTCTTCATGCTGATGGGCGACTTCCTCGCCAAGTGCGGGGCGGCGCGCGATCTCTTCGCGCTTATCAATCGCCTGTCTCGCTGGCTGCCGGGACGACTCGCGATCGCCACGGTGTTCGCGAACGCGGTGTTCGCGTTCGTGACCGGGGTCTCGATCGCCGCCGCCGCGGCATTCTCCAGGATCGCCTACCCGGAGATGAAGCGCTACGGCTACGAGCGCAAGTTCGCGCTCGGCTGCATCGCGGGCAGCGCGTGCCTCGGCATGCTGATCCCGCCCTCGGTGCTGATGATCGTATGGGGCGTGCTGACCGAGCAGGCGATCGGCAAGATTTTCATCGCCGGGATCATTCCCGGCTTCGTCGTCGTGGCCTTCTTTTGCGCTTACATCCTGGGGTCGCGTGGCTGCAGCCGCACGGGTGGGCATCCGCTCGAAGTCCGCGTCGGGCGGCAAGCGATCGGAAATCGAGATGAGCGACGCGGAATTCCGCGAGGCGCTCGCCTCCACGCTGATGGTGATCGCGCTGATCGCGGCAACCCTCGGCGGCATCTGGCTGGGGTTCTTCACGCCCACCGAGGGCGCGGGCGTGGGCGCTGCGCTCGCGCTGCTGCTGGCCCTCTGGAAAGGACTCCGGGCGAAGGAGCTGTTCGAGGTCGTGCTCTCGGTCGGCCGGACTTCGGCCCCGTTGCTCCTGTTGCTCTTCTGCGCCCAGCTCTACTCGCGGGTGCTATCGATGACCGGCTTCACCACGGCGGCCAAGGAGCTCTTCGTCGCGTCGGGTCTCGGTCCTTGGGCGTGCTCGCGATCATGGTCGCGATCTGGTTCGTGCTCGGCTGCCTGATCGACTCGATCTCGATCATCCTGCTCACCGTGCCGGTGTTCGCGCCGGTCGCAATGGCGCTCGGGTTCGAACCGCTCGCGTTCGCGATCCTCGGCATCCTCGCGATCGAATGCGGGCTGTTGACGCCCCCGTTCGGGATGCTCGTCTTCACGGTGAAGGCTGCGCTGCCGGGGGAGGCCATCGGTGGGCGAGATCTTCCGCGGCTCGATTCCCTACTGGATCGCGTTGCTCGCCACGGTCGTCGTGATCGCGCGTTTATCCGAGGATCGCGACCTGGCTGCCGGAGGTCGGGATTGCGATCGGCCGGTAACTGCCCTCGCGCATCCCCCGGGTTTGATGTAGATCAAGCGCTCGCGGCATCCGCCGCCGCGAATGCGTCCCCGCCGTCTAGACTAGGCATCGCGGCGAGGGAAGGTTTGAATCGTCGGAAGGCGGAAATCGGAAGCAGTACATGAAGGCATTCGAATTCGTGGCGGCCCGGGACGCGCGGCACGCTGTGTCGTTGCTGGCCGAGCACGGCCCCTCGGCGAAGGTCATCGCGGGCGGCACCGATCTCCTGGCCGATCTCAAGCTCGCGCCGGAGACCCCGCGCGTCATGGTGGACATCTCGCGCGCTCCGGACCTCAAGGGCATCGAGGTGCGGGACGACGGTCTGGCGATTGGCGCGCTCGTCACGCATACCGAGATCATGCGCTCGCCGGTCATCCGGGAGCTCTTTCCTGCGCTGGTCGATGCGGCACATACCATTGGCGCCGTGCAAACGCGCAATCTGGGTACGCTCGGCGGCAACCTCGTGACCGCGGTGCCTTCGCTCGACAGCGGCCCCACGCTGATCGCGCTCGAAGCGCGGGTGACGGTGCTGGGATCCGCGGGGAAACGGCAGATGCCGCTCGCCGATTTCTTCACCGGGCCGCGCACGACCGTGCTCAAGGCCGGCGAGCTGCTGACCGAAATCGTCATCCCGAAGAAGAATCTCGGCAAGCCCGCATCGTTCCAGAAGTTCGGGCTGCGCAAGGGTCAGGCGCTGGCGCTGGTCAACATTGCGGCCAGCTCGTGGCTGGACAAAGACCAGTCGTCGTTCGTGGAGCCGCGCATTGCTCTCGGGGCGGTTGCGCCCAAGGTGATTCGCGCACTGCAGGCGGAGGCGTACCTCGAAGGCCGCGCGGCGACGCCCGAGACAATGCACGAAGCCGGGCGTATCGCCGCGGGCGAGGCAAAGCCGATCAGCGATTTCCGCGCCTCGGCCGACTATCGGCGCGAACTCATCGCCGTGCTCACCCGGCGCGCGTTGGAGAATGCCTGCGCCCTCGCCCGGGCGGCTGGGAAGCGTTGATGGAAGTGACCCTCAAGGTGAACGGCGAGACGCGCAGCGCGTCGGTCGCGCCGGAGACCACGCTGCTCGTGCTGCTGCGCACCCATTTCAACCTGACCGGCACGAAGCTCGGCTGCGACGTGGGCGACTGCGGCGCGTGCACGGTGATCGTCGACGGGATGGCCGTCAACGCGTGCCTGATGCTCGCGGGCCAGGCCGACGGGCGGGAGGTGGTGACCATCGAGGGACTCGCCACGCGCGATCGCCTCCATCCCCTGCAGAAGGCGTTCGAGGACCACGCCGCGCTGCAGTGCGGTTTCTGCGGGCCGGGCGCGATCCTCGCGGCGAAGGTGCTGCTCGACGAGAACCCGGATCCCACGGTGGCCGAGATCCGGGACGCGCTCGCCGGCAATCTCTGCCGGTGCACCGGCTACACCAAGATGATCGACGCGGTGCGCCAAGCGGCGCGCGAAATGCGCGGAGACCGGACATGAGCGCACCGGCGCCGGTGGGCGGGCTGCGCATCCCGCCGCGGATGAAGGCATGGGTCCTCGGCGGGCCCGACGAGCTGCGCCTGGCGGAGAAGCCCGTGCCGCAGCCCGGCGCGGCCGAAGTGCTGGTGCGCATCGGCGCGACCGCCGTGTGCGGGACCGACCTCGAGGTCATCAGCCACGGGGCTCCGGCTCTGGTTCAGGGTGGTCTGCCGTTCAACAAGAACTTCACGCCCGGGCACGAATACATGGGCACGGTGGCACAGCTCGGACCCGGCGTGGACGAATTCGACATCGGTGACCGCGTCGCCGTGGAGATTCACGCGGGGTGCGGGCGCTGCGAGCGCTGCCGCGAGGGGAACTACACCGCTTGCGTGAACTACGGCATGAACTATGGCGATCGGGACAAGGGCCATCGCGCAAACGGTTTCACCACCGACGGCGGTTTCGCTGAATACGCGGTGAACCACGTGAATACGCTCGTGCGCGTGCCCCGCGACATGAGCGACGAGGAGGCGACGCTCATCGTTACCGCGGGCACCGTGATCTACGGGCTCGACGTGCTCGGAGGGCTCGTCGCCGGCCAGTCGGTCGTCGTGACCGGACCGGGAGCGATCGGGCTGATGGGCGTGGGCGTTGCCAAGGCGCTCGGCGCGAGCCCTGTAGTGCTCACCGGCACCGAGCGCGACCGCAGGCGCCTGGAGATCGGCCGCAAGCTCGGCGCCGACGAGGTCGTTGACGTGAGCCGGGAGGAGGTGGTCGCGGCCGTCATGCGCATCACGCGCGGCAAGGGGGCGCATTACGTGCTCGAGTGCTCGGGCGCGCCCAACGCGCTGAACGACGCCGCGCACATGGTGAGCCGCGGCGGCCGCATCTGCCTGGTGGCTTTCGCGCACGCCCCGGTGCTGGTGGACGTGGCGCACCTCGTGAGCAACAACATCTACGTGTTCGGCATCCGCGGCGAGGGCAGGAGCGCGACCCGCAGGGCCGCGGCGCTGATGGCACAGAAGCGGTTCCCGGCGCAGCTCCTCCACACGCACAGTTTCCCGCTGCAGGAGGTGCCGACTGCGATCCGCTACGCGGCAGAGCGCATCGAGGACGCGATCAAGGTCGTGGTGAAGATGCACTAGGGGGTGACTTGGCGCAGCCGAAGAAGAAATACCGGTTCCTCTTCATCCAGCCGTTCGAGCTGCCCCGCGGCAGCCGGTTCGCGGACCCGTACCATTCCAACGCGCTGTCGAAGGACGAGCGCATGCGGATGAAGCACGTGAACATCCGGCACCTGCTGGAGGACGTCGAGTGGGACTTCCACGGGGGACCGGTCGCGCCCTACGGCGACTGGGCGGTCGAGACGCGCGAGGAATTTGCCCACGTGGCGGCCGCGCGCCTGCCGATCGTGCGCGAGGCCTGCGAGAGCGGCAAGTACAACGCGATCGTGCTGCTCGGCGGCGGCGAGCCGGGCTTCATGGAATCGCGGGAGATCGCGCGCAAGTACGGCATCGCCGTGAGCTCCTGCGCGTTTTCCCAGATGCACGTCGCCTCGATGCTCGGCAACAAGTTCAGCGTCATCGATTTCGCCGAGTCGCACAACATGTACTACCATGATCTCGTGGTGCGGCACCGGTTCGCCGACCGTTGCGCGTCCATCCGCTGCGTGAACTACTATCACGCGCGGCCGGGCCACGCGGATGAGAGCACGATGGCCGACGAGCGCGAGAAGGCCCTGAGGGGCGAGCCCTCCGAGGCTGTGGAGCGCGCGGTCACGGAGGCGGTCGCCGCGATCGAGGAGGACGGCGCTGAGGTGATCACCTTCGGGTGCTCGGACGCGTTCTGGCTGCAGCCGTTCCTGCAGAAGCGCCTGGCCGAGATGGGCTGGGAGGCTGCCGGTGCTGGAGGGCTACAGCTGCGCCATCGTGCTGGCGAAGCTCTACGTCGACCTCGGCGTCGACGCGAGCGGGCTCATGTTTCCGGGCGATCGCCCGCGGCAGTGGCGCAGAAAGAAGGTCTTTTGAGCAGCAAGGACGGGACCATGTCTGGCAAGAAGAAAGTCGCGGAAAAGCAACGACAGCGGACGTTCGAGACACCGCGCACCGCCGAAGAATTCGCGCGGTTGCCTGCGGTGGTGCCGCCCGTCGCGTATCCGATCGAGACGCTCGTCCCGGAAGCGCGCCAGCAAACGCCCGCCGTCGGCCAGCGCGCGCAGCGGGTGGACGGGCGCATGCACGGGCTCGGCCAGACCCAGTACATCGACGATCTCGCTTTCCCCGGAATGCTGCACGCGAAGATCAAGCGCGCGGGCATCGCTTCGGCGCGGATCAAAAGCGTGGACACCCGCGCTGCCGAAGCCCTGCCGGGCGTGATCGCGGTTCTCACCGGGCGCGAGATCCCGGTCAATTCCTTCGGGGCCACGATACAGGACCAGCCACTGCTCGCCGACGAGCGGGTGTTCCACGCGGGCGACGGGGTGGCGGCCGTGGCCGCAGTCACCGAGCAGATCGCCACGGAGGCGCTGGAGAAAATCAAGGTCGAGTACGAGCCGCTGCCGGCCTTGCTTGATCCGTTGGAAGCGCTCAAGGACGATGCGCGGAAGGTTCATCCTCCGCACAGCAACATCTACGCGACCAAGATGATCCGGAAGGGCGACATCGAGAAAGGCTTTGCGGCCTCGGACCGAGTGTTCGAGGGCCGCTTTCGCACCCAGATGGTGGAGCACGTGTCGCTCGAGCCCCACGCGGCGATCGCCGACTGGGATCCGAACGGCCGGCTCACCGTCTGGTCCACCCTCGGGCGGATCACGCTCGGGCGCGCCGACCTCGCGCGCACGCTGAAACTTCCGATGAGCCGCATCCACGTCATCGCCACGATCGTCGGCGGCAACTTCGGCGGCAAGAACGAGATCACGCAGGAGCCGGTGCTCGCATTGCTTTCCAGGAAGGCCGGCCGCCCGGTGAAGGGCGTGTTCACGCGCGGCGAGGAGTTCACGTCGACGACGACGAGACACCCTTTCATCATGGATTACAAGACCGGCGTGACCCGGGACGGCAGGATCCTCGCGCGCAAGGTGCGCCTCGTTCTCGACGGCGGGGCATACTGCTCGTTCAGCGAGACCACGCTCGGCAAGGCCTGCATCCTCGCGTCAGGCCCCTACAAGATCGAGAACCTTCTCGTCGAAGCGTTTGCCGTTTACACCAACAAGACCGTGGCGGGCGCAATGCGCGGCTTTGGCGCGCCGCAAACGTGTTTTGCCTACGAGTCGCACATGGACGACATTGCCGCCGCATTGGGTCTGGATCCCCTCGATATCCGGCTGCTGAACGCTTTTGACGAAGGTTCGGCGAGCCCGACGGGGCAGGTGCTCCAAAGCGTCGTCGTGAAGCAGTCGCTGCTCAAGGCGGCGGAGCGCTTCGGCTGGAAGGAGGCGGGGCAATGAAGCGGCGTGGGCGGGGCATCGCTTGCATGTGGTATCCGGTCGGTTACACGGTGACGGCCAATCCGAGTGCCGCGGTTGTGAAAATGAACGAGGACGGAACCGCGACCGTGCTCACCGGCACCGTGGAAACGGGACAGGGCTCGCTTACCGTGCTCGGACAGATCGCCGCGCAGGAACTGGGGATCGCCACGGATGACGTGTACGTGGTGTCGGCCGACACCGATGCGACCCCGGCGGACATGGGCGCGATTGCGAGCCGCACCACTTACGTGACGGGCAACGCGATCCGGCTCGCCGCCGGCAAGGCGAAGGCGATCCTGTTCGAGGTCGCCGCGCCGCTGCTCGGGGTCAAGCCCGATCAGCTCGAGGCGCGGGACCGCAAGATCCAGGTGAAGGGCTTCCCGCAGAGATGCCTGGCGATCGGCGAGGTGGCGAACCGCGCGCAGGTCGACATGGGCCAGCCGGCGATCGGAGCCGCGTCCTGGAACCCGCCTACCGTGGCGTTGGACCCGGAAACCGGCCAGGGCAAGCCGTTCAGCACCTATGTCTACGCCACTCAGATTGCGGAGGTGGACGTCGACGACGAAACCGGGGAAGTGGAGATCCTCCGCATCGTCGCAGCCCACGATTGCGGCACGCCGATCAACCCGATGCTGGTCGAGGGCCAGGTCGAGGGCGGCATTTCGATGGGGATCGGTCTGGCGTTGCACGAGCAAATACTGTTCGACGATGCCGGCCGTCAGATCAACCCCAACCTCACCAACTACATCGTGCCAACGAGCCTGGACATGCCGAAGATCGAAGTGGACATCGTGGAGAGCTTCGACCCGACCGGGCCGTTCGGCGCCAAGGGCGTGGGCGAGCCAACCTCGGTGCCCACTGCCGCGGCGATCCTCAACGCCATCCACAATGCGGTTGGCGTGCGCATCACGTCGCTGCCCGCGACCGCCGAGAAAGTGCTGGCGGCGATCAAGGCGAAAGGCGACCGCCCCCGACTCGGCGCGGCCCGCTGACGGGAGATTTCAGGTGCCGGTGCCGAGGTAGTAGTTCTTCACCAGCTCGTTCTGCTCGAGCTCGGCGACCGACTTCCCCTCGAACACGATCTCCCCGTGCACGATGATGTAGCCGCGGTCCGCGATGCGGATCGCCTGGTGGAAGTTCTGCTCGGCCATCAGCACCGTGAGACCGTAGCGCTCCTTGAGCTCCCGGATCTTGGTGATCGTGTGCGACACGAGGATCGGCGCCAGGCCGACCGAGGGCTCGTCCACAACCAGGAGGCGCGGCGATGACATGAGCGCGCGGGCGATGGCGAGCATCTGCTGCTGCCCGCCCGAGAGCGACCCGGCCAGCTGGCGCTTGCGCTCCAGAAGGACCGGGAAGATTTCGTAGCAGAACGCCGCGTTGCGGGAGATTTCCGCGCGCGCGAGCGGCCGGAACGCTCCCAGCAGGAGGTTCTCCTCCACGGTCAGCCGGGGAAACAGCCGCCGCCCCTCCGGCACCATGGTGACGCCAAGGTTCACGATCTCCTCGGTCGAGAGCCGCGTCAGGTCGTGGCGCGCGCCGTCGATTTCCAGCGTCACCGAGCCCTGCGTGGGGCGCACGATGCCCATGACGCACTTCAGGAGCGTGCTCTTGCCGTTGCCGTTGGTGCCGAGCAGGGCCACGGTTTCCGCGTTTCCTACCCCGATGGAAACCCCGTGCAGCGCGCGCACGGCGCCGTAGCCGGCATCCACGTTGCGGATGGTCAGCTCAAGCGCCAAGGTAGGCCCTCTGCACGTCCAGGTTGGCGACGATCTCGGACGGCGTTCCCTCGCAGATGATCCGGCCGGCGTCGAGGCAGATCACGCGCTGCGAGAAGCGCATCACGGCCTGCATGATGTGCTCGATCATGATGATGGTGATGCCCGATGCGTTCAGCTTGAAGAGGATGTCGAGCACCTCGCCGACCTCGGCGCCCGAGAGCCCCGCCATCGCCTCGTCCGAGATGAGCAGACGCGGCCGCGCCGCCATGGCGCGCGCAAGCTCGAGCTTCCTCAGCTCGACCTGCGAGAGGCGATTCGACGGCGTGTCCGCCTTGTCCGCGAGGCCGATCGACTTCAGGATCTCCATCGCCTCGGCCCGGGTGTCCGCCTTGTGCAGCGAATGCCGGTGCACGACGAATTCGAGCGGGACGACCAGATTCTCGAGCACCGGCATGCTGGAGAAGGGGCGCGGCACCTGGAACGTGCGGGCGATGCCGCGGCGGGTGCGCTGGTAGGCGGGCAGCCGCGAGATCTCCTCGCCCGAGAAGGCGATCGAGCCGCCGTCGTTGCGCAGCGCGCCCGACACGCAGTTGATGAGCGTGGTCTTGCCCGAACCGTTGGGGCCGATCAGCCCGAAGCGCTCGCCGGGCGCGACGGCGATGGAGACCTCCGACAGCGCGGCGAAGCCCCCAAAGCTCTTGGACACGCGATCGACCTTGAGCAGAGGCTCGGTCATCGCCCGGCGCCCCTTCCGGCCGAAAGCTTGCGCCGGAGCTTTTGCGCCAGCCCGACGATGCCCTCGGGTGCGGCGACCACGAACAGCACGAGCAGCACCCCGACGACGAGCACGTTCAGCTCGGAGGAGACCGTCACCGTCACGACCTGCTGCACCGTGCCGAGCAGGACGGCGCCGAGCACGGGGCCGATCCAGTGCGAGGTGCCGCCGATGATCGGCATCGCGAGCGCCGATACCGAGTAGGTCAGGTTGAACGCCGACGCCGGCTCGACGAAGCTCTGGTACATCGCGAGCGGCGCGCCGGCCGCGCTCATCAGCGCGCCGGAAACGGTGCACGCGATGAGCTTGAGCTTCAAGGTGGGCACTCCCGTGCACTCCGCGGCCTCCTCGTTGTCCCGGATCGCGCGCAGGCCCCGGCCAAGCCAGGAGTTCTCGATGTAGCGCGCGATCGCGACGGCGACGATCGCCAGCAGCACAGCGGCGACAAACAGCATCTTGGTGTACGAATCGAACGGCTCCGTCACCGGCGGCCGCAGTATCTGGATGCCGGTCGCCCCGCCCACGTAGCGCCAGTTGATGACGGTCGTCTCGAGGATGATCGTGACCGCCACGGTCGCGATCGAGAAGAAGATGCCGCGCAACCGCAATGTCAGGAGTCCCACGCCGAAGCCCAGCGCGCCTCCGACCGCCGCCGCCGCGAGGATCTGCACCCCGAGCGGCAACCCGGCGGCCTTGATCAGCATGACCGCGATGTAGGCGCCCACGCCGAAGAACGCGCTGGTGCCGAAGTTCACATAGCCGGCGTAGCCGCCGAGTATGTTCCAGGCGGTGGCGAGCACCACGAACTGGACCACGATGTAGGCGGCGAAGAAGTAGTATTCGTTCTTCACCGTCGCGGCGGCGAGCACGGCCAGGCCGAGGGCGGCGGCGGCGCCGATCCAGAACGAGTAGCCTCCCGCTTTCGATCGCATCGCTATCGTCCGAACAGTCCCTGCGGGCGTATGCCCAGCATGATGAGCAGCAGGCCGAAGGCGACCGCCGGCGCCCAGGAGGCGCCGAGCAGCGTCAGCACGATGGACTCGGAAACGCCCAGTATCAGACCCGCGACCAGAGTCCCGGACATGCTGCCCAGTCCCGCGAGCACGACGATGCAGAACGTGCGGCCGATGTAAACGCGGTCCATGGTGGGCTCCACGGGTCCGACGATGATCAACAGGGCCCCCGCAAGCGCCGTCACCGCGGTGGCGATGCCGAACGCCCATTGCTTGATGCGGATCGGGTTCGCGCCCATCAGTCGCAGCGCCGCCTCGTCCTGCGCAACCGCCTTGATCGCGCGGCCGGTAAACGTCTTCGACAGGTACAGCGTAAGGCCGATTGTCAGCACGAGCGCCACGCTGAAAGCGACGAGCAAGCGCAGCGGCAGCCGCATGTCACCGAGGGAGAGGCTCGTGCCGATGTACTCGGCTTCGACGAGGCGCTGGTCCACGCCGAACCACAGCACCAGGCCCACTTCGATGATGAACACGACGCCGAAGAAGAACGCGAGGCCCCGCACCCCGGCATCGCTGCCGCGCTTCTCGAAGGTCTCGTAGTAGAAACGGTAGACCCCCATCCCGAGCAGGAGAAAGACCGGCATCAGCGCGATTCCGGCGACGATGGGGTCCCAGCCGTGCTGGTTGAGGACGTAGGTGCCGTAGGACCCCAGCACCAGGAACGCGGGGTGGGCGATGTGCGGCACGTCGAGCAGGCCGAAGGCAACCGACAGCCCGACGCTGACCGCGGCGTAGAAGCAGCCGACCAGCAGGCCGAACACGATCGCGTCGCGCAGCAGGTCGAGCGAGAACAAGGTCTATTCTCCGTCGCTCACAAAAAAAAGGGACGGCGCGCCGGCGCCGTCCCGCGCATCGGTTGCATCGGCCTACTTGCGCGCCTTCTCGAACGGCGCGATCACCTCGCCGGTCTTGTACTGCGTCGGGATACAGGACCACCTGCTTGCCGGGCTGACGGAACTGGTCCATGTTCTTGTCCACGACGCCGCGGAACTGCGCCTGCACCACGCGCGCGTTCGCCCACTCCCCATCCTCGCGGAAGCGGATCGGGCCGACGATAGTCTTCAACTCGTTCTTGCGCAGGTAGTCCGCCAGCACCTTGTGGTCAAGACTCTTCGTCGCAGTGATCGCCTGCTCCAGCATCTGGCCGATGGCGTAGTTGAACGGCGGCAGGTAGAAGCCGAGCGGATCGACCTTGGCTTCGGCCGCCTTCGCTTCGCGTAGCGCTCGAGGAACTCCTCGATGCCGGGATACTTCATCCCGGGCACGTACGAGTTGTAGTTCACGATGCCGTTCAGCGACTTGCCCAGCGACACCATGTTCGGCGTGAACTGCAAGCCGACCATGCCGCCGCCGAAGAGCTTCACCGAATCGCCCACGCCGATCTCATTCACGGCGCGCACGATCGCGACGGAGTCATTCGGATAGGACATGACGAACACCAGGTCGGGCTTCGCCGCGCGGACCGCCCGGATCATGGCGGAAAAGTCCACCGTGGTGGGCGGATAGTTCTGGTTGTAGACGGTCGTCAGGCCGGCCTTGAAGGCCAGGTCGCGGGCGCCGTTGACGAGGTTCTGGGCGAACTCCTGGTCGGCGGCGAGGAAGGCGATGGTCTTGGCGCCGAGCTTCAGGCCGGCCTCGAAGAAGCCGTCGGACCAGCTCGAGGCGTCGTTCCAGGGGGAGTTGTTGAACCACATGTCGTGCTTGACGGTGCGATTCACCTGGAACGAAAAATTACCCATGAGCAGCAAACCGCGCTGCTTGACGAGCGGCATGATCGGCGCAGTCGGCACCGTTCCGTAGGGCGCGATGATGAGGTCGACCTTGTCCACGTCGAGGAGCTTGGTATAGATGCCCGGCGTCAACGCCGGATTGGTCTGGTCGTCATAGACGATGAAGTCGATCTTGCGGCCCAGCAACCCGCCTTTGTTGTTGACATCCTCGACCCACATGCGCAGCGCGAGCAGTGCGGCCTGACCCCCGCCGCCGAGCGTGCCGGTCTGCGGCATGCTCATGCCGATCTTGATCGGCGGCTGCTGCGCGGCCGCGACGCCGGCGAGCGCGAGCGTGACGAAGAGGGCGGCCAGCACGCGCCCGGCGAACTGCAGAAATCCCCTTGGATTGATTGACATGGTCCCCTCCTGGAAACGGTTACGGATTATGGCTCCGAGACCGTCCCGCGAGAGGCAATCGGCCCGAGAGCGTGTCCGGCGATTATGAGTGGACGATGCCGTTTGTCAAGCATTGCGAATTCGCCCGACCGCAGCGGTGGCATTCCCATCTGCTATATTTTGACAAGGCAGAAAAGTGCGGGGTAGTCGATGACGGTACGTTCGCTGCAGCACGTTGCGCTGGCGGTGCCGGATCCTGCGGTCGGGCGCAAGTTCTATGAGGACTTCGGGCTGGAGGCGCGCGAGGACGGGCGGCGCATCGCGATGCGCTGCCACGGGCGCGACCAGGACCAGGTGGTGCTCCTCGAAGCTTCCCGCCGCAGGCTCCATCACCTGTGCTTCGGCACGCACGCGGACCTCCTGACGGGGCTGAAGCGCCGCATCGAGGACGCAGGCGCGCGCCTGCTCGACCCGCCGCAGGAGCATCCGGCCGAGGGCCTGTGGCTGCGCGACCCGGACGGGGTGCTCGTCAACGTGCGCGCGGCGGCGGCCGCGCCCGCGCTCGGCGCGCCGGAATGGCGGATCAACACGCCCGGTCATTACACCCGTCTCGGCGCGCGCGGCTGCCCGCCGCGGGACATCGCGGTGCGCCCGCGGCGCCTCGGCCACACTTTGCGCTTCACGCCCGACATCGAGCGCCAGATCGATTTCTACACCCGGGTGCTGGGCCTGCGCCTCTCGGACCGCTCGCGGAACGTCGTCGCGTTCCTGCATTGCGAAGGCGGCAGCGATCACCACGTGCTTGCGTTCCTCGCCTCCGACCGGCCGGGCTATCACCACGCGAGCTTCGAGGTGGCGAACGTCGACGAGATCGGCCTGGGCGCCAACCGCCTGCTCGACAAGGGCTACGGCTACGGCTGGGGCCTGGGACGCCACGTGCTCGGCTCGAATTTCTTCTTCTACATCCGCGATCCGTGGAAGGGCCTCGCCGAATACTTCTGCGACATCGACTACATTCCCGCCGGGATGAACTGGGATGCGCGGGACTGGCCGCCGCAGGACGCGCTCTACGCCTGGGGCCCGAGCGTGCCCGATGACTTCGGGAAGAATTTCGAGGGCGGCTAGATTCTTCCGAGCGCCTTCAGTATCTGCTCGGGCGTGAACGGCTGCGCGGTCACGCGCGCGTTGAAGGGCGCGAGCGCGTCGTTGATCGCGTTCATCACGGCGCCCGGCGCGCCCGCGGTTCCTGCCTCGCCCGCGCCCTTCGCGCCCAGCTCGGAAGTCTTCGTCGGCGTGGACACGTGCGCCACGACGATATCCGGCATCTCGCCCGCCATCGGCACGAGATAATCGGCGAGGTTGCCGTTCAGGAGCTGCCCCTCGGCGCTGTAGAGGCAGTGCTCGTAGAGCGCCGCGCCGATCCCCTGCACGATGCCGCCGCGCACCTGCTCGTCCACGAGCATCGGGTTGATCACCGTCCCGCAGTCCTCCACGCACCAGTGCTTCAAGAGCTTCACGAAGCCGGTTTCGGTGTCCACCTCGACAAGCGAAGCCTGCATGCCGTTCGTGAACGCGAAGCCGTAGCCGCGCGGGGTGTAGTGGCGCGTCACCATCAGCTCCGACTGGAAATCCATCGGCAGCGTGTCGGGGCGGAAGTAGGCGATCCGCCCGAGCTCGGACAGCTCGAGGCGCGGCTCCCCGCTCGTCTTGCTCACGATCTCGTTGTCGGCGACGTCGAGCTCCGCTTTGTCCGTCTTCAGGATCGCGGCCGCCACGTCGAGAATGCGGGAGCGCAGTTCCTTGCCGGACTGCAGGACGCACTCACCGCCGATGCCGGCACCGCGTGACGCCCAGGTGCCGCCGCCGTAAGGGGTCGTCCCGGTGTCGCCCGTGATGACGCGCACGCGGTCCATCGTGACGCCGACGGCGGTGGCCGCGATCTGCTGGAACACGGCTTCCGTGCCCTGGCCCTGCTCGGTGACGCTCACCATGCAGGTCACCATCCCGGTCGGCTCGAAGCGCAGTGTCGCGCCGTCCTGCGAGGAGATGCGCGCGCCGCCCACGCCGTAGAAGGCGGGGGAGGGGTTAGTGACCTCGATCATCGCGGCGAGCCCGATGCCGCGGTAGACGCCTTTCTTGCGCAGCGCCGCCTGCTCGGCGCGGAGCTTCTTGTAGTCCATCAGCTCGAGCAGCTTGTCGAGCGCCTGGTGGTGCGAGAGCTTCTCGAACTTGATCCCGGAAGGGAAGGTGTAGGGGTAGGCGTCGTCGGGAATGAGATTCTTGCGGCGGAATTCGGCCGGGTCCATGCCGAGCTTATGCGCTGCGAGGTCCACGATGCCCTCGGTCAGCGCGACCGCGATGGGGTGGCCGACGGCGCGGTACTGGCAGGTGACGTTCTTGTTGGTGAAGACGACGTGCATCTTTGCGCGATACTGCTGGTGCTTGTACGGCCCGCCCGTGAGATTCACCACCTGGTTGCCCTCGATGCCGCTCGTGCGCGGATAGACCGAATAGGGGCCGATCGCGGTGAGGTCGTCGAGGTCGAAGGCGAGGATCTCGCCCGCCTTGGTGCAGGCGAGCCGCACTTTCGCCCGGTGCTCGCGGGCGTGGATGTCGGAGAGGAACGATTCCAGCCGGTCGGCGACGAACTTGACCGGGCGGCGCAGCATGACCGAGAGCGCGGCGGTCGCCATCTCGTCGGCATAGACGTGCACCTTGATGCCGTAGGAGCCGCCGACGTCCTTCGCGATCACCCGCACGGCTCCCTCGGGGATGTCGAGGTGGCGCGAGAAGATGTCCTGCATCATGTGCGGCGCCTGCGTCGAGTGGTAGACGGTCAGCGCGTGCTCGGCGGCGTTGTAGTCGGCGAGGATCGAGCGGGGCTCGAGCGTGACGCCGGTGTGGCGGCCGAAATCGTAGGTTTCCTCGACCACGAGGTCGGCCTTCGCGAATGCGGCGTCCACGCCGCCCGTGTCGTGCTCGCGCTTGAAGCAGATGTTGTCGCCGAGATCGGGATGGATCACTCGGCGGCCGGAAAGCGCTTCCTCCATCCCGACCACTGCCGGCAAGCGGCTCCCACTCGGCCTCGATGCGCTCCGCGGCGTCCTCGGCCTGCGCGCGCGTCTCGGCGACGACTGCCGCGACCGCTTCGCCCTGCCAGCAGGCGCGGTCGATCGCAATCGCGTGCTGCGGCGGGGACTTGATGCCCTTGAGGTGTGCCAGCACCCCCACCCACGGCTTGCAGTACTTCGCGAGCGCGCGGCCGTCCACCACGGCGATCACTCCCGGCATGGCCTTCGCG
The DNA here is from genome assembly GCA_963699525.1 of uncultured beta proteobacterium. GTDB lineage: Bacteria > Pseudomonadota > Gammaproteobacteria > Burkholderiales > SG8-41 > SG8-41. The sequence goes on from CAVOUI010000012.1 coordinate 461,046, forward strand.
GCCGCGACATCGAGCTTGCGGATGCGCGCGTGGGCGTGCGGGCTCCGGAAGAATGCGACGTGCGCGAGGCGCGGCAGCCGCAGGTCGTCCACGTAGGTGCCGCGGCCCTGCAGCAGCCGCTTCGCGTTCGCGCGCGGGACACTTTGCCCGATGTAGCTCATTTTCTAAGCACGTCCTCGATCGCGTCCACGATCGCCTGGTAGCCGGTGCAGCGGCAGTAGTTGCCCGAGAGGTGCTCGCGGATCCGCTCGCGCGAGGCACCGGGCTCGTTCGCTGACCAGGTCCTGCGCCGCGATCAGCATGCCGGGCGTGCAGTAGCCGCATTGCAGCGCGTTGCGGCGATGGAAAGCTTCCTGCAGTTCGGCAAGCTCGCCGGAATCCGACAGGCCCTCGATGGTGTCCACGCGCCGGCCGTCGGCCTGCACCGCGAGCATGAGGCAGCCGCGCACGATCTTGCCGTCCACGCGCACCGTGCACGTCCCGCACACGCCGTGCTCGCAGCCGACGTGCGAGCCGGTCAGCCCCAGCTCCTCGCGCAGGAAGTCGATCAGGTGCTGGCGCGCCGGGATGCGCCGCGTGACGGGCGTTCCGTTGACGGTGAGAGTCGTCTCGAGAGCCTGTTCCATCTCATGTTTTCCTCCCCCCTTGCGGGGGAGGATTGAGGTGGGGGGTCGGATTCGTCGCTTCACGAGACAGGCACCTCACATTACTGCGCTAGAGCCGCAAGCGCGCGCCCGGTCAGGACGCGCGCGAGCTGCAACTTGGTGGCGGCCGACGAATAGAGGTCGGGGCCGGGGTCGAGGTCCTGCGCGAGCGTCTTCGCCGCGGCGGCGATTGACGTCGGGCGACGCGGGCTTGCCCTCGATCGCGGCCATCGCCTTCCGCGCGAGCACAGGTACAGTGCCAACGCCGAGGAACGCAAGACGGACGTCCGACAGGGTGCCGCGCGCGCGTTTGGCCTGCGCGGCGAGGCCGACGATGGCGTAATCGCCGCGCCGCTGCGCGAGCTCGACGAACGCGCTCCGGCTAATCCGGGCCCGGCACTGCGATTTCGACGTGGGTCAGGACTTCATTCGGCCGCAGCGCCGTCGCGTAGAGCCCCTTGAAGAAATCTGCGCGCCGCGACTCGGCGCGTGCCGGACTTCCGCTGCAATCGACGAATTGCGCGTCGAGCGCGACGCAGCAGGCGGGCCACTCGGCGGCCGGGTCCGCCAGTGCAATGCTGCCGCCGATCGTGCCCACGTTGCGAATGGCAGGATGCGCGATGTACGGCGCAGCTTGCGCAAGCAGCGGCAGGTGCTTTCGGATCTCCGGCGAGCGCTCGATCTCGGCGTGGGTGGTGAGCGCGCCGATGCGCACGACGCCGTCGCGGACCTGAATGCCCGATAGATCGCCGAGCCTCGTGATGTCGATCAGCAGCTCCGGCGCGGAGAGCCGCATGTTGAGCGTCGCGAGCAGGCTCTGCCCGCCCGCGAGGAGCTTCGCGCCATCGCCATGCCTGCGCCAGCAGGTCGAACACCTCGGCCAGGCTGCGTGCCCGGGCGTAGGCGAACGGCGGCGCTTTCAAGCGGGACTCCCCCAGTCACTCTTGCGGCCCCTTATGGATGGGGCCGTCGTTTCGGGTCATGTTACATCATGATCGCGACCGCCGTTCACGTCGAGCGTGATGCCGTTGATGTAGGACGCGGCGTCGGAGGCGAGCAACAGCATTGCCTGGGCGTGGTCCTCGGGCTCGGCGAGGCGCTTCAGCGGCACGAGCGACGCGATGCGCTCGATCTCGGCCTCGGTGCGGAGCGCCGCGACGCGCGGCGTCAACGTCGTGATCGGCGCGATCGCGTTGGCGGTGATGCCGGCGGGGCCAAGGCTTTGCGCGAGGAAGCGCGTCAGCTGGATGACAGCGGCCTTGGCCGATCCGTAGGCGGGCGAGGAGGCGACCGTTACCTGCCGTCCTGAAATGGACGAGACGTTGATGATGCGCCCGGCCTTCGACTTCTTGAGGTGGGGGATTGCGGCTTTCGACACCAGGAACACGCTGCGCAGGTTCAGCGCGACGGTGCGGTCCCATTCCTCCACCGGCATGTCTTCGACCGTGGCAAGCCGGCCGTAGCCGCCGGCGCAGTTCACCAGCACATCGAGACCGCCGAACTCGGTGGTCACGCCGGCGATGGCGTGCTCGACCGACACCTCGTCCGTCACGTCGGCGTGAATTGCGATCGCGCGCCCGCCGTCGCCAGCGATCGCGTCGGCGACCTTCTTCGCGCCCGCCCCGTCGATGTCGAGGACCGCGACTTGGGACTTTCTGCGCGGCGAAGGCACGGGCGGTTGCGGCACCGATGCCCTGCGCGCCGCCGGTCACCACGACCACGCGGCCGGTGAGTTCAGGATAGGAAGCCATAAGGAAAAGGTGTCAGGAACCTTTATCGTCGCGACGATAAAGGTTCCTGACACCTTTTCCTGTCAGGCCCAGTAGAGCCGGTCGGGATTGTCGACGAGGATTTTCTTCCGCGTCGGCTCGTCTTCGACCGTCTTTGCGAAGAGATCCACCAGCTCGCCGTCGTTCGGCATTACTTTGACGTTCGGGTGCGGGAAGTCGGTGCCCCACAGCACGCGATCCGGCGCGGCGGCGATCAGCGCGCGCGCGAAGGGAATCGCGTCGTGGAACGGCTTGCCCGCGGACGAGATCCGCTCCGGCCCGCTCACCTTGACCCACGCCAGCTCGTTCTTCATGAGATCGAGCAGCTGGCGGAACGGCTTCTGGTCGAGGCCGTGCTTCGCCTCCACCCGCCCCATGTGGTCGATGATGAACGGCACGCGCAGGCGGTTGAGGAAACCGCGGTAGGTCTCGATGTCCTCGGCGTCGAGGTGGAGCTGGATGTGCCAGCCGAGCGGCGTCACGCGCGCGATCACGGCCTCGACGTTTTTCAAGTCGGGGGCGCCTCCCAGGTGCGCGACGAAGTTGAAGCGCACCCCGCGCGCGCCGGCCGCGTGCAGCGTCATCAACTCCATGTCGGTGACGTCCTTCGTCACCATCGCGACGCCGCGCCACGCGCCTTTCGACCAGTCCATCGCGTCGAGCATCGCGCTGTTGTCCGTGCCGTGGCAGCTCGCCTGCACCAGGACCGCGCGCGAGAGGCCGAGGCGGCGGTGCAGCGCGGCGAGCGTTTCGCGGCCCGCGTCCTGGGGCGTGTACCTGCGGTCGGGCGCGTAAGGAAAGCGGCTCGCCGGGCCGAAGATATGGCAATGCCCGTCGCAAGCACCCGGTGGTGGCGTGTACTTCGGCTTGACCGGGTTCGGGTCCGGCGGAGGAAGGATCCGGATACCTTGCTGAGCCATCTATCGTGTACCTGGAATGGGTCTAATCCATCCCGATGAGATCCCGGTACGAAGTTTACGCGGCTTCGGGGCCGGGTCAACTGTGCGAAGCGGGCGCCGCCGCTCGCGGGTTGCCAGCGACGGGAGGCGGCGTGGATAATCCGCCACTGCCGATGAAAAAAAACCGCAACTCTTCGCAGAAGACGCTGGGCACGGGCCTCGCGGCGGCGCCGCGGGTGCTGAAAAGCGGCATGCCGCGCGCGCTCGGCGTGCGGCTCGTCTCGCTCACGAAAAGAAAAGTCGTGGCGGAAATGCGAGTCAGGCGCATGCACATCAACCGCACGGGGCGAGTGAACGGCGGCGCGCTCATGGCGTTCGCGGACGTGATGGGGGCGGCCGGCACGGTCGCGAACCTGCCGCCGGGCCACCGCACCGGCACGCTCGAATCGAAGACCAACTTCTTCCGGGCGGGGGAGGGACCGGTGCTGCGGGCGGTGTCGGTGCCGCTTCACATCGGTCGCACCACGATGGTGTGGCAGACCACGATCCGCAATGCGGACCGCGGCATCGTCGCCATCGTGACCCAGACCCAGATCGTGATTCCCGCCAAGGCCGAGTTCTAGTAATTCACCCCCACCCTGCGCCCGCGGAGGGCGGAGCAGGTTCCGTCGGCTTTGGCCGATGGATGCGACCCCGCAGCGGGATGCAGCGCCGCGATTGCCCGCGTGCTTGTGTGCGCCTCCACGGTCGCATCCCCAAAATTGGGGCCCCTGCTCCACGTTTCGGCGCACCTCCCCCGTCAAGGGGGAGGGGAAATCTTTTCCTGTCGAATACAGAACACTCCTTCCCCCTTGACGGGGGAAGGTTGGGATGGGGGTGGTTAGTGCTAGGATTCCGCGTGTCGCATACGCAATGCAGGGAGTCATGATGAGCGGAAGAATCACACTGGTGGTGCCGGAGGCGCCGGCACCCGAGGCGGCCGTAAGCGCCGAGCGCCGCAAGGCCGGCACGAGCGGCCTGCGCTTCGGCGTGCTCGACAACAGCAAGGGCAACGCCGACCACCTGCTGCGATTCATCACCGAGGGCGTGAAGGCGGCGGTGCCGGTCGCATCCGTGGTCTCGCTGCGCAAGGACAGCGTCAGCCTGCCCGCGCCGGGCCCGATCCTCGACCAGCTCGCAGCGCAGGCCGATTTCGTCGTCACCGCGATGGCCGACTGAGGGTCATGCACGTCGTGGAGTGTCCACGACATGTGTGAGCTCCGGAAGCGCGGCCTTGCCACCGCCGTGATCGTCTCGGAACCTTTTCTCAAGCTGGGAAAGACCCAGGCGCGCGTGTTCGGCGTTCCCGATCTGCCGCTGCTCCTCATCCCGCATCCGCTCGGCGGGCTCTCGCTCGAGCAGGTCGAGGGGCGGGCCGCGCACGCGATTCCCCAGGTATTGAAGCTGCTCAAGGAGCGGGCTGCGTGACGAACCTCGCGGAGTTGCTGAAGACGCCGGGCGCGAGCCTCGAGTGCGAAGATGATTTCGACGCGGTCAACGAGCTCGTGCGCGGCCGCGGCTGGAGCGACGGGCTGCCCGTGGTCCCGCCGACGGCGCGGCGCGTCGAGGAAATGCTCGCGTATTGCGACCGGCCGTGGGACGAGCCGGTGGCGAAGATCGCGCCGCGCTACGGTGAAGCGACGCCGCTTCGGCTCGCCGCCAATGCCGTGATGGCGGGGTGCCGTCCCGAGTACTTCCCCCTGCTTATCCTTGCCACCGAAGCACTGTGCGAGGAGCCGTTCAATCTCTATGGCGTCCAGGCGACGACTCACCTTTGCGCGCCGCTCGTGATCGTCAACGGCCCAGTGGCGAAGGAGCTTGACATCAACTCGGGGCACAATGCGTTCGGCCCCGGCTGGCGGGCCAACGCCACCATCGGGCGCGCGATCCGGCTCGCGCTGGTCAACATCGGCGGCGCGATCCCCGCGCTCGGCGACATGTCCACCTTCGGCGCGCCGTCGAAGTACTCCTACCTCGCCGCCGAGAATGAGGCAGCGAGCCCCTGGGAGCCGCTCCACGTCGAGCGCGGGCTGCCGCGCGAGGCGAGCGCCGTCACCGTAATCGGCGCCGAGTGCCCGCACAACGTGAACGACCACGAGAGCCTCACCGCGGAGGGTATCCTCACGACGATTGCCGGCACCCTGATCGCCGTCGGCGCGAACGACATCTACTACCACCAGGCACAGCCGCTCGTCGTCATGGGCCCGGAGCACGCGAAGACCGTCGCGGACGGGGGTTTCAGCAAGGCCGACGCCAAGCGGTTCCTGCACGAGCACGCGCAGCTGCCGATGCGGCGGTTCTCGAAGGAGAATATCGAGCGGCGTCTGCGCGTCACCTTCAAGGAGCGCCTCGGCGCCGCCGGCCTCGATGAGCCGGTGCCCATGGTCCAGCGCCCTGAGAGCATCCTCATTGCGGTGATCGGTGGCGCCGGCAAGCACTCGGCGGTGATCCACACTTTCGGCGCCACGAAGCCCGTTACGCGTGCGCTCAGGTTACGCGACGGACGCTATGCGAAATCCGTCGCAGATTTTCGGAGCCATTGACATGAAGAGCTATTACATCAAGTCCGTCAACGGAAAGACCGCATTCGAGCCGCGCGAAGTGCCCATGCCGCAGCCCAAGGCGGGCGAGATCCTGGTCAAGGTGCGCGCCGCCTCGCTCAACCGCGGCGAGATCCTCGCCAGCATCAGCCTGCATCGCGTCGACGTGCCGCACCCCGCCGGCGGGGACTGCGCGGGCGAAGTGCAATCGGTGGGCGAGGGCGTCACCGCGTTCAAGCCGGGCGACCGCGTGCTGGGACGCGCGCGTGGCTCCTTCGCCGAGTTCGTCGCGATGTCCGTCCCGCAGGCCGCGCTCGTGCCGCAGCGGTTGACGTGGGAGCAGGCGGCGACGGTTCCGATTTCGTCCATCACGGCCTACGAGGCCATCTGCGGCTACGGAAAGCTCAAGTCCGGTGAAACCCTGCTCGTGGCGGGGGCCGCCTCCGGTGTCGGCGTTGTCGCCGTGCAGATCGGGAAATACCTGGGAGCGAAGGTGATCGGCATCTCGCGCTCGGCCGCCAAGCTCGAGAAGCTGAAGTCCGTGGGCCTCGATATCGGGATCGCGGCGTCCGGCGGTGGTTTCGCAGACAAGGTGCTGGCGGCGACCGGCGGCCAGGGCGTCAATCTCGCGTTGAATCTCGTCGGCGGCAGCGCTTTCCCGGACCTCGTGCGCTCGCTCGCCAACCAGGGGCGGCTCGCCATCATCGGCTACGTGGACGGGCAGCACCACGCGGAGATTGACCTCGAGACGGTGCACGGCAAGCGGCTGCAGATCTTCGGCGTCTCGAACGCCCTGCTGCCGCCCGCGCAACGCGCCGACGCGATGCGCGGCTTCGTGCGCGACGTGCTGCCCGGCTTCGCCGATGGCCGCATCGTGCCCGTGATCGACAAGGTATTTCCGTTCCACGATCTGCCGGCCGCCAAGGCCTACGTCGAGAGCGACGCGCAGCTCGGGAAAGTCGTCGTGAAAATGTCGTGACTCGCGGCGAGGAGCGGGCGTACGAAGGGAGGGGTCATGCGAGTCGAGCGTTGGAGTACCGGGTTACTTGTCTTTGCCGTACTGACGGCTTGTGCGGTCGCGCAGCAGAGGGGCGACACGCAAAAGAAGGGCGGGGAGGATCTCACCGGGCCTTATGAGGTCGTCCCTAACTGGCCGAAGCGCATGCATGAGGGCTGGACCTGGGGCTCGGTCGTGGCGGTATGGGCGGAATCGCCCGACCGCGTGTTCATCTTCCAGCGCGGCGAGCTGCCGGTGCTCGAGAAGCCGGTGGGAACCGGCGGAATTCCCACGCGCGTCGCCACCAGCGCGAAGCCGCGCTGGCAGAATTGCGTGGTCGTGTTCGATCGCAACGGCAATGTCGTGCAGTCGTGGCGTCAGCACGACGACAAGTTCGTGCGGCCGCACCGCGTCGCCATCAGTCCCTACGACCGGGACCGGCACGTCTGGCTGGTGGACGATGGCGCGCACCAGGTGTTCAAGTTCACCAACGATGGCTCGAAGCTGGTGATGGTGATCGGCGAGAAAGGCAAGCCCGGCAACGGTCAGTACAACTTCCATCGCCCGACCGACATTGCGTTCCTGCCGAACGGCGACTTCTACGTCACCGACGGCTACGTCAACACGCGGGTGGTGAAATACGACAAGGACGGGAAGTACCTCATGGAGTGGGGCAAGCCCGGAAGGGGACCGGGCGAATTCAACCTGGTGCATGGCATCGCGATCGACGTGGACCGGGGCCGGATCTTCGTTTCGGACCGCTCCAACTCGCGCATCCAGATCTTCGATCTCAACGGGCGCTATCTCGACCAATGGCGCGACATCCGCTCGCCCTACTACCTCGCGATGACGCGGGACCAGCAGATGGTCGTGTCCGACGGGGTGACGCAGAAGATCCTCAAGTACGACCTCGAGGGCAGGCTCCTCAACGGCTGGGGCACGTTCGGCCCGTTCCCGGGCGGACTCTGGGGCGTTCACCAGGTGAGCGTGGACAGCGAGGGCAATCTTTACGTGGCCGAGGTCTTCAACGGGCGCGTCCAGAAATTCCGCCCGCGCCCCGGCGCGGACCGTTCGCAGCTGGTCGGGCAGACGATGCAAAGTCTTTCGCGGTGAAGCGGGTGATAACGGAGAAGCTGATGAAAACTGATGAACGTGTCGGGACGAGGCGTGGGTTTCTGACGGGAATGGCGGCGCTGGGAGCGGGAGCGCTACTCCCGGGCTGCCAGACGGCGGGGCGGGGCGGCGAGAAGGGAGAGAAACTGGTTTTCTCACCGGGCTGGCAGCGTTGGGGGCGGGAGCGCTGCATGCCGGGATGCCAGACGCGGCGGTGCGGGCGCGGACGGGAAGCCGTTCCGCATCGATGTGCACCATCATTTCGTCCCGGATGCCTACACGGCAGCAATGAAGGCAAACAAGATCCGGCCGGTAAAGTGGTCCGTACAGGCGTCACTCGAGGAAATGGACAAGAGCGGGACCGCCACCGCCATGATCAGCCCGCCGCCGCCCGGCATCACGTTCGGCGACGAGGCCTTCCGGCGCAAGCTCGCGCGCGATATCAACGAGGCGGGCGCAAAGATCGTCAGCGACCGCCCCACGCGGTTCCGCCTGATGGCCTCGCTGCCTTTTGCGGATATCGAGGGCAGCCTCGCCGAGATCAGCTATTCCCTCGACACGCTGAAAGCCGACGGCATCTCGCTCATGACCAGCTATAACGGCAAGTATCTGGGTGACCCGACGCACTGGGCGATCCTGGAAGAGTTGAACCGCCGCAAGGCCGTGGTTTACACCCATCCCACGACGCCGGCGTGCTGCCGGGGTATCCAGCCCTACGTCTCGATCAACGCGGTCGAGGGGCCGGTGGACACGACGCGCACGATGGTCAGCCTGATGTTCCAGGGGGGCGCAGCGAAGTTTCCCGATATCAAGTGGATCTTCTCCCACAGCGGCGGCGTGACGCCGTTCCTGCTGTCGCGCTACCAGCGCGAAGAAGCGGAAAAGGACAGGAAGAGCGTGCTGCCCAACGGCTTGATGCACGAGCTGAGGAAGTTCTATTACGACACCGCGCAGGGCCACCATGAAGGCGCCCTGAAGGCGCTCCTGGCCATCATTCCCGTTTCGCAGGTGCTCTACGGCACGGACTATCCTTTCTGGGACGGCATGCGGGTCAGCACTGACCTGGCGAAGGGCGGCCTCAGCGCCGCCGATCTGATGGCCATCGATCGCGGCAACGCGCTGCGGCTATTCCCGGACCTGAGAACCTGAGAGGTGGACGATGGGCAAACCGACGCTCCCTATGAAGATGGTGCCGAAGCGTCCGCTCAAGCAGGACGTCACGCTGAAGACGCTCGAGAGCATGGCGGCGCGCGTCAAGAACTGGGGAAGGTGGGGCCCCGACGACCAGCTCGGGACGCTCAACTTCGTGACGCCGCAGGACATCGTGAAGGCAGCGGGGCTGGTGAAGAAGGGTAAAGCGTTCGCGCTCGGGCTCGACTTCAACTCGAACGGCCCGCAGCGCACCGGCTGGGGCGGGCGCTTCAATCCCATCCACACCATGCTCGCGACCGGCACCGACGCGGTGGCGGGAACGCAGGACGCGGGGAAGATCCGCTACGCCGACGACATGGTGTCGATGCCGCTCCAGTGCGGGACGCAGTGGGACGCGCTCGGGCACATCTTCTACGGCGACAAGATGTGGAACGGCTACGACGCGCGGCTGGTGGATTCCACCGGCGCGAAGAAGAACGGCATCCACAAGACGCGCGACCGCATGATCGGGCGCGGCGTATTACTTGATGTGCCGCGCACCTTGGGCGGCGACTATCTCGAGGACGGCTTCGGCGTCGGCAACGCCGAGCTCGATGCCTGCGCGAAGGCGCAGGGGGTGGAGGTGCGGCGCGGCGATTTCGTGATCGTGCGCACCGGCCAGATGGAGCACTGCCTCGCCCAGGGCGATTGGGGGGCCTACGCGGCAGGGGATGCGCCGGGTTTGCGCTTCGAGACCTGCGAGTGGATCCACAAGAAGGAGATCGCCGCGATCTGCTTCGACACCTGGGGCTGCGAGGTCCGCCCGAACGAGAGCACGGTAGCGTTCCAGCCGTGGCACTGGATCATCATCCCCATGGTCGGCATCACCATGGGCGAGATCTTCTATCTCAAGGACCTCGCCGACGACTGCGCGAGGGACCGCGTCTACGAATTCCTGTTCTGCGGCCCCCCGCTGCCGATTACCGGCGCCGTCGGGTCACCGATCAATCCTCAGGCCATCAAGTAGCAGCATGGCGACCCCGTCGAAAAAAGTCATCATCACCTGCGCGGTGACGGGCTCGATCCACACGCCGACGATGACGCCGCACCTGCCGATCACGCCGAAGCAGGTCGCGGACGAATCCATCGCTGCGGCAAAGGCGGGAGCTGCGATCATCCACCTGCACGCGCGGGACCCGAAGGACGGGCGGCCGACGCCGGATCCGAAAGTGTTCATGCAATTTCTGCCGGCAATCAAGGACAACACGGATGCGGTGATCAACATCACGACCGGCGGCGGCCACAACATGACGGTGCAGGACCGGCTCGCGGCGCCGCTCCTGTGCAAGCCCGAGATGTGCTCGTTCAACATGGGCTCGATGAACTTCGGCCTCTATCCCAACCTCGATAAATACAAGCAGTTCAAATACGACTGGGAGCCGCAGTACCTCGAGGCGAGCCGCGACTTCATCTTCCGCAACACCTTCAAGGACATGGAGTACATCCTGAAGCACCTGGGCGAGGGCTGCGGCACGAAGTTCGAGTTCGAGTGCTACGACGTCGGGCATCTCTACAACCTCGCGCACCTGCTCGAGAGAAAGCTCGTCAAGCCGCCGCTTTTCGTGCAGACCATCTTCGGCATCCTCGGCGGCATCGGGCCCGACCCCGACAACCTCATGCACATGCGCTCGGTCGCGAACAAGCTCTTCGGCGACGACTACGAATGGTCGGTGCTCGCGGCGGGCCGGCACCAGATGGCGCTCACCACGATGGCGGGGATCTGCGGCGGCAACGTGCGCGTGGGGCTCGAGGACAGCATCTACGTCGGCAAGGGGAAGCTCGCGACCAGCAACGCCGAGCAGGTGTCCAAGATCCGGCGCATCCTCGAGGAGCTCTCGCTCGAGATCGCCACCCCCGCCGAGGCGCGCCAGCGGCTCGCGCTGAAGGGAATCGAGAAGGTCGATTTCTAGAGACGATGGCGGCACCGATGAGCGAGCAGGTATCGCAGGAGAAGAATGTCCTCGGCGGGCCGCTGCTCGCTTGCAGCTACGACCCGGTCACCGGCTATTTCCGGGACGGCTGCTGCGCGACCCACGGCGAGCAGGACGTGTTCCACCTCGTGTGCGTGCGGGTCACGGCGGAGTTCCTCGAATTCTCGCGCAGCCGCGGCAATGATTTGTCCACGCCGCGCCCCGAGATGCGCTTCCGCGGGTTGAAGCCCGGCGACCGCTGGTGCCTGCACGTGCTGCGCTGGGTCGAGGCGTGGGAAGCGGGCCAGGCGCCGCGCGTCGTGCTGGAGTCAACCCACGAGCAGGTGCTCAAGTACGCGCCGCTCTCGGCGCTGAAGCGCCACGCCCTCGACCTGCACTGAAGTGCAATGTCCGATTGAAACCGCAACCCAGAGCAGACGTCAAACACCTTGGTGAGCGGCGGGCTTATACCGGCGATCGATATGGCGCAGTGCTACTGGGCCGTCCGTTCCACATGGAGTTGGAAGACGCTACCCAGCGCGACGGGCAGACTCTATCTGAATACCGACATTCAAAAACCGATGGAGATGCCGATGCTAGCCACTGGGTAATACTTGTACTTGCTGATCGTGTCGTCCAGCGAAGCCTGCTGAGCCGCGACGCTATTCTGCAGAGACGCACACTGGGCTGGAGTTGCCGTCGGGCTGCAGTTGGCGGTCAGCGTCGACTTGGGGGAACCCTGGAATATGACGCCGATGTCGAAATAGAAATTTACACCCGCCCCGGCGACATTGCCGTAGCCGAAACCGAGATAAGGCGCCGTCTTTTTGCCGGGCTTGATCGTGCCAGTCAGATTTCCAACAGAGCTCGCAGCGCCACTGACGGGAACGCCGGTAACGTCGACTTTGTTGTCGCCGCTCGTAATACCGCCCGTAATGCGGAATGGTCCCAGCAGGCTCCAGTCGAGCAGCCCGCTCACGCTTGAAATCTTGAGTTTGCCGTTGTAATTGACATCGGTCGTATTCACGTCGACGCTGTAGTTGTCGAGCCACGAGTAGCCAACGCGCGCACTTAGCGTCGGCGCGATACCAAAGCCGAAATCGGCGCCCAAGCCGTTCGTACCCGCACGCACTCCGATACCAGCCGCACCCGCGGAGCAGGCTGCAGTAATAGCCAATGTGAACGAAATGATCTTGCTGAGTTTCATTGTGGCCTCCATATCGCCAAGGCGGACTGGTTCGGCATTGTCCACACGAAGGCGCCATATCTCAAATAACTTGGGCACGTATTTGCGCGCTATCGTGTCATTCTTCACATCTTTCCGGTTCGTCGCCGGGCTCAAGCTCCAGGAGCTTCAGCAGCTAGACGAGAACGAACCCAGCCTCGAGGTACCCCCATGGGCGTTCAGGCGCAAACGCTGGGCGCATACAACAACCGCGCGAAGCGGGGTCTGTGCAGCAACCTGTCTTTGAATGCGTGAGCTGGTCCTGGCGGCTGCAGGGCACCAGCGTCGGGCATTTGATCATCGGGATCGAGTCTCTGGGGTCGGACCACGCCACGTCTATGTAATCTCGGCAGTAGTCTGCCGGAGAAAGGCGTATTCCGGACTTAGAATGCTACTTTCGTGCCCCCTATTAGACAAATTTGAAATCAAGATCCTATTTATTGCTGATGGTGATGTCGCTTTCTTGCGCGGAGGTGCGCAGCGAGATCACTGGCCCGCCGATCGTGGACAACAATTACAACCTGGATCTGCGGCAAGGTCCCATCTTGGGTTCGGCCCGGCAAGTCGCGTTGGGCGGGGCTTACATCGGGGTGGCCGAAGGCATCACCTCCCTTAATTCCAATCCCGCAGGTGTGGCGTTTCGCCTGGAACGTTCAACAACAAAATTTGATTGGGACTGGACCGCCGGCCTGAGCGACTTGAAAAGCAAAGACTTCGACAACAACGGCCAATCACCGCCAGACTACAAGGATCACCACATACGTTCCCTCGGACTGATGGGCCAATATGGGCCTTGGGGAGTAGGCATATTGAATAACGCCGAAATCCTCGCCCTTAATGGCCCCGACGGTCAGCAAAATGAATATGTCTTGAGTGTCACCTCCCTGGCATTGGGCCGGCAGTTTTTGGATCGTGAATTGACAATGGGTGTCGGGTTGCGTGCCACGATGGCCAAGCTGCGCACCAAGACATTTGACACGTCGCTCGGGAAACTCTCCGGCATCGGTTGGGAGATGGGCGGCGTGTGGAATCCGGAACGCGGACCCTTCCGGTTCGGCGCTACTTATTCCTCATCCATCAGTTCCAATCAGTCACTTAATAATACGGGGGGCACCCCAGTGACCGTTAACGGCCTGATCATTCCACAACAACTGATTTTGCCCGCGAGATTTGGAGTGGGCGTGTCCTATGCGGTCGAGTCGGCGCCGTTCTGGAAAAATCACAAATGGTTAGTGGCCGCGGATTTGCTCGTCACCGAGTCCAGCGAGAATGCGGTGGGCGTGGAATCGGTGTTGGCCCAGAAAATACAACCCGTCGGCACTCATAACACCACCAGCGTTCGGCTGGGGTCGGAGCTCGAAACAATTCCGGGCCGGTTGCGGCTCCGATTGGGAAGTTATTACGAGCCGTCCAATTACGAAGGCGTACCGAGCCGGACGCATTTGACCGGCGGGTTTGAAGTCCGCATGTTTCACAGCAAAATCTGGGGCGAACACGACTGGGGTCTCACCGTTACGGTTGATTCCGCACGGGACTACCTGAACATTCTTCTTTCGCTCGGCTTCTGGTATTTCTAGCAGTCATTTCAGCCAAATAACATTTCCTATCTCGTCTCTGGCCGCAGAAATATCGAAATAGGCTGCAATCTCAAGGACGCACGAAGGTCCGCTTCTGGCCGCGAGCGGACGTGATTCAGATCGTCAGCTTCCGACCCATTGTGGCCTGTCACGTCTCCCGAAAGCAGCTGTTCGTTGGTTTTCGGACTAGCTGGCCAGGTTCAATGATTCGAAATTAGAGCCTGGCACTTTTGATTGCGCCCTATAATGCTTTCTCCATCGTCCACCAATGAAGGCCACCAAAGGGAGAGCACTCATGTCATCGAATATCCGCATCGGATCCATTGCACTCGCAAGCCTCTGCACGTGCGCGCTGGCATCGTCGGCGATCGCCGATCTGATTCCGCACAAGGATATTTCCGCCGACATGGCCATCACGATCGCGCAGACCACGATCGAGACCTGCAAGGCCAACGGCTATGCTGTCTCGGCGACCGTCGTCGGCCGCAACGGCGAGATCATTGTCCAAGTGCGCGGCGACAACACCGGGCCACATACCATCGAGAACAGCTTTCGCAAGGCTTACACCGCGCGCACCTTCCGCGCCCCCTCGGGCGCCCTCGTGGAACGCTTGAAAAAAGACCCCTCGCTGGGCCTGATCCATCTCACCAACGTTATCGCCAATCAGGGTGCCCTGCCGATCAAGGTCGGCGAGGAGACCATCGGCGCGGCCGGCGCGTCCGGCGCGCCGGGCGGCGAGAAGGACGAAGCCTGCGTTAAGGCCGGCCTCGACAAAATAGCCGATCAGCTCAAATAAAACGCTCCGTCCGGCAAGGCCAGCGGCGGCTGCGCAAAAGGGGCCAGCTTCGGAACTCGAGCCTGGCCCCTTAATATTCTCCTCTCCAGTTCAGCGCGTTGTTGGGCGTCCTTGCTGACACGTAAAGCACCTACCTCAGGCGGCTCTTATGCCGGAGATTTGCTTATCAATGTGCTGGACGAAGCGCTCAACCGCGGTGATCAGGGCCTCAATGTCACCCTTGGAAACGTTGATTTCGTCTCCATCCTTTGTCCTTCCGTTACGATGAACGATGTCGTGGCGAGTAGCGACTGCGCGGAAGATCTCTGCTGCGTCGGCAGGGAACTCGATGTCAAGTGTGGCGCGATACATTGGTTTGACGCGGTCCAGGTGATGCCATACGAGGTCGACGAGGTATGCCTTGGCTTTCCCTTCTATTTCTTCCATCGCCTTGAACACATCCGCGAGGGCTATCTTCTCCATTTGAAACTCAGGCGTGGTCTCGACAAACCGGCGCATGAGCTTGGAACTTGGAACGACTGAATTGATGAAAGCATCAGAAAGGTATGTCTCGAGGGCAGTGATCACATTGACATAGAGCAGTCGGTAAAGGCAACCGGATACAGGCGTATCTACCTTAGTTTCCAGCAGTTTCTCAATGTCTAGGATCGCTCCAGCGAAGTTGTTGTAATAACCCGTAATGCGAGCGATGTCGTCGGCCAATGATGCGAGCAGAGGTGCAACCCTGCTTCTCAGCCAGCTCTGACTTTGTACTGCAACCGAATGGGCATCTGCTTGCTGCGCAATCTGCGCATTTGCCGATTGGATCGCGGCACTGGTGCCTGGTGGGAGGGAAGTCATTTGGTAGTGCGAGTCTCTTCAGGATAGTCGGTGATGGCCCCCGGACGCCCAACTAGTATTAGTTGCCCGAAAAGGCGGTTTGCAAAGCGCCATTCTGCGCTGCCGAGCGTCGTACCTCAACCCGTTCAACGGGTTATCGAAGGGGAAGTACAAGAAAAGCCGGCCGCGCAATTGGAAGGGATCCCCAGCCAGGGGAGTCGCCGGTACGTCTCGAGGGACTTTCCGCCTGATCCTTTATTCGGGCTTGATGCCCGCGGCCTGGATGATCTTCCTCCACTTGGGGATCTCGCTCCGCAGCGCCTGCGCGAACTCGTCGGGACTGTTGCCAAGCGGCTCGGCGCCGGACTTGAGCAGGACGTTGCGCACGTCCGGCGTGCGTAAGCTCTCGAGGAGGGTCGAGTGGATGCGCGCGAGGACGGCCGGAGGCGTGGCGGCGGGCGCGAGCAGGCCTACCCACGACGTGAGCTCGTAGCCGGGAACGCCGCCTTCCGCGATGGTAGGGACTTCCGGGAGCCCCGAGAAACGTCGGGCCGTCGTCACCCCCAGCACCCGCAACCGGTTCGCCTGCACGAGCGCGAGCGAGGCGGGCGCGGGCGCGAACGTCATGTGCGCGTGGCCGCCGACGGTGTCGGCCACCGCGGGCGCAGCGCCCTTGTACGGCACGTGGGTGATGTCGACCCGGGCGAGGCTCGTGAATTGCACCAGCGAGAGATGGTTCGAGGTGCCGACACCCGCCGAGGCCGAGATCAGCTGCCCCGGACGGGCGCGGGCGAGCGCGACCAGCTCCTTGACCGAGCGCGCCGGCAGCGACGGGTGCACGACCAGGAGATTCGGGGCGATGGTGGCCTGGCTCACCGGCGCGAAATCCTTCAGCACGTCGTAGCCGAGCTTCGCGTAGAGGCTCGGGCCGATGGTGAGCGAGGTCGTGCCGATGAGCAGCGTGTAGCCGTCCGGCGCGGCGCGTGCGACCGATTCCGCCCCGATGTTGCCCCCGGCGCCCGCCCGATTGAGCACCACGACCGGCTGCTTCCACAGCTCGCTCATGCGGCTCGCCAGCGCGCGCGCGACCGGGTCCGTCGCGCCGCCCGCGGGAAAAGGCACGACCAGCGTCACCGTCTTTTCGGGATAACCCTGAGCCATCGCGGTCGCGCCGACGGCTGCAAGGCAGAAGACAGAAGTCAGAAGGCGAAAAGGCTTCATGAAGTTCGCTCCCCTCCTCGGGCACTCCCACCACCCCGCCCGCTTGTGCGGGCACCCCTCCTCGGGCAGGAGGGGAGCTCACGCTCGTTCTGTTAATCGATCCGGGCGCCCGAACGCCGGATCACGTCGCCCCACTTGGCGTACTCGCTCCGAATGAATGCGCCAAACTGCTCGGGCGTGCTGCTGACCGGCTCGGAGCCGATCGCGGCGGCCTTTTCCCGGAACGTCGGCGATGCGACGGCCTTGACGAGTTCCGCATTCAGCCGCGCCACGATCGGCTTCGGCAGGCCCACCGGCCCGACGATGCCGGTCCACGTCGTCGCCTCGTAGCCGGGCACGCCCGCCTCGGCAACGGTAGGCACGTCCGGCAGCGCCGGCGTGCGCCGGGCGCTGGTCACCGCCAGCGCGCGCACCCGGCCCGATTTTGCGAACGGCGTGATCGAATTCGTGCTTTCCAGCATGAGCTGCACTTGCCCGGAGATGAGGTCGGCGATGCCGGCCGCCCCGCCCTTGTACGGGACGTGGACGATTTGCGTGCCGGTCATGAACTTGAAGAGCTCGAAGCCGACATGGCCGGGCGTGCCGTTGCCGGAGGACGCGTAGAAGAACTTGTCGGGGCTCTGCTTCGCGAGCGCGATTACGTCCTTCACGCTCTTGAATGGGGTGCCGGGACCGGCCGCGAGCAGCATCTGGCCGGTCGTCGTCTGCGAGATCGGCAGCAGGTCCTTCTCTATGTTCACCGGCGGCTTGCGCAGCATGTTGGGGCTGATCGCCATCGCGCCGATCATGCAGTAGCCAATGGTGTAGCCGTCAGGCGTGGCCCTCGAGGTCAATTCCAGCCCCAGCTGCAGCGCGCCGCCCGGGCGGTTGTCCACGACGACCTGCTGCTTCATCTGGCTCGTGAGCTCGGCGGCGATCAGGCGCGCGACCGTGTCGGACGCGCTCCCGGGCGCCTGCGGCACGATCATCCGGATTGGGCGCGAAGGATAGCTTTGCGCAAGCGCCGCACCGCATACGAAGCAGGCGAGCGCAATAACGACGAGACGGTGCACGGGCGACATGACTCCTCCGCAATCGATGGTTCGACGCGAGCCTAGCACGAAGTGCGGACTTCGGTCGTCACTTGGGGTGGCTATGGTATTTTCCGGACATGCGGACGCAGCTCGTCTCCATTCCCACCGACACCGTTCCCCTGGAGGGAGCTTTCTACGAGCCCGACGCGGGAGACGCAGCCGGGGCGGTGCTGCTGTTTCACGGCAACACGATGAATTTCTACGTGGGCGCGCCGCGCTTCCTGCCGCCGGTGCTGACGCGCCTCGGGCTCGCCTGCCTCGCGTTCAACCGCCGCGGGCACGATGTCCTCAGCACGCGCAACAGCCGGATCGTGGAAGGCGGCGCGTTCCAGTCCAACGCGCGAGGCGATCGCGGACAACCGCATCGCGGCGGAGTGGCTCGCGGCGCGCGGCTTTCCGGCCCCGGTCGTGATCGGCCACAGCTACGGCGGCATGCTGGCGACGCGGCACGTCGTCGATCATCCGCGGACACCGGCGCTCGTGCTGCTTTCGGCGGGGCGCGGCGGCGCAGCGCGGGTCCGGCAGCCCGGCACGGAGCGGCTGTTCGCCATGGACCGCTTCGATGAGCTGCACGCCCGCGCCACGGAGCTGGTGAAAGCCGGGCGCGGCCGCGAGCTCCTGTTCATGCCGGGCTGGTGGTACGTGATCAGCGCGGAGAGCTTCCTCGACCGGATCGAGACGGTGCCGGATACGATCGCGCTTGCGCCGCGGATCCAATGCCCGGTGCTCACCATTCGCGGGGACAGGGAAGACGCGCACCGCTACCCTGTGGAGGAATTCCAGCGCGCGGCCGGGGGACCGTGCCGGGTCGAGATCGTCTCCGACTGCGATCACTTCTACAACGGCAGGGAGGAGCTGGTCGCGGGCATCGTCGCGTCGTGGCTCGCCAAGGAGCTCGGCCTGCGCGAGGCATGACGCGTGCATCTGTGGTTTAATAATTTGATGCCTTCCCCGGAAAAAACCCAGCCCAATGAAGCTCAGGTTGACCTGAGCCTCCAGATCGGGAAGTACGAGGTCCAGAAGCTTATCGGCAAAGGCGCGACCGGCACCGTGTATCTCGCGAAGGACACGTTTTCCGGCAGGGAAGTCGCGCTCAAAACGATCGAGCCCGAAGTGTTCCGCGACCCCGAGTTCGGACCTGTCTACCGCCAGCAGTTCCTGAACGAGGCCTCGCTGGCGGGCAAGCTCCGGCATCCGCACATCGTGGCGATTCTCGACGCGGTGGTGCAGGAGCATTCCGGCTACATCGCGATGGAATACGTCGACGGTCACGACCTGTCGCGCCATACCCGGCCCGGGCAGCTGCTGCCGATTGCGGACGTCCTCCAGGTCGGCTTCAAGTGCTGCGGAGCGCTTGAGTACGCCTTCAGGGAGGGGATCGTCCACCGCGACATCAAGCCGGCGAACCTGCTGATCCGCGGGGGGAGCGACGTGAAGATCTCGGACTTCGGCGCGGCCTACTTGCGCAAGAGTCAGACCGTGCAGACCGCGGCGATGGGCTCGCCCTACTACATGTCACCCGAGCAGCTTCAGCGCCTGGAGCCCTCCTTCCACAGCGATATGTACTCGCTCGGCGTGGTGCTCTACGAACTGCTCACCGGCCAGCGGCCGTTCACGGCCGATAACATGGAGGCGCTGCGCCAGAAAATCCTGCAGCAACCTCCGGTTGCGCCCAGCGATTTGCGCCGCGACCTGCCGAAGAAGATCGACGCCGTCCTCCTGCACGTACTCGCCAAGAAGCCCGGGCAGCGCTACTCGACTTGGTCCGAATTTGCGCTCGCGTTGTCGGGGGTCGCCGAGAAGTTGCCGCCGCTCGGCGTGATCCCCGACAGCGAGAAATACGTCGCGCTGAAGCGGGAACCGACGCTGGCGGGACTGTCCGACCTGGAGCTCTGGGAGCTCGCGCGAGCCGCGAACTGGGTGCGGGTTCCTCCCAATTCAACGATCATGCGCGAGAACGATAAGGGCCGGAAGCTGTTCTTCCTCGGCAAGGGGGAAGCGAAGGTCACTCGCTCGGGGCGCCTGCTCAACGTTATCCACGAGGGCGAGTGCTTTGGCGAAATGGCCTACATCCGCGACGGCGGCGCGCCGCGGACCGCGACAGTGGTGTCCGTTAAGGAGCTGCTGCTCGCCGAATTCGAGCCGGAGGCGCTCGCCCGAATGAGCGCCGGCGCGCAGCTCTTTCTCACCCGGGCGCTGGTGCGCAATCTCGCCGACCGCCTCGAGCTCGCGAACGCGAAGCCGGGCCGGTGACACGGGACGGAGCGACAGCGCCGGCGTTCAAGGGCCGGCGCGAGGACGGGCGGCTCGTCACCGGGCAGGGGCGCTACACCGCCGACTGGAACCTGCCGGGACAGCTCCACGCGGCATTCCTGCGCTCGGACCGCGCGCACGCCGAGATCGTCTCCATCAACACGCGGCCCGCGCTCGATGCGCCCGGGGTCGTCGCCGTGCTCACCGGCGCGGACACGGCGCGGGCCGGATTCAAGGTCGCGCCGCCACTGGTGAAGTTTCCGGGAAAGGGAGGCGCGCCGCTCAAGGTGCCGCACCGCGATGTTCTCGCCAGCGGGCGCGTGCGCTTCGTCGGGCAGGAAGTGGCGATGGTGGTCGCGGCGAGCGCCGCCGCCGCGCACGACGCGGTCGAGGCGATCGAGCTGGAGTACCGCGACCTGCCCCCGGTGGTGGACGAGGAAGCCGCCCTCGCGCCGGGCGCGCCGCAGCTCCACGCCGATATTCCCGGCAATCTCTGCTTCGACTTCGAATACGGCGACGAGGCGCGGACGGCGCAGGCGTTCGCGCGGGCGGCGCACGTGACGCGCCTGACGCTCGAATCGAACCGCATGGTCGGCAGCCCGATGGAGCCGAAGGCGTGCCTCGCCGCCTACGATCCAGCGACCGACACCTACGATCTCTACTCCAGCACCCAGGGCCTCACGCTCATGCTGGCGGGATTGACGGGCGTGACCGGCATCCCGGCGGAGAAGATCCGCGTGCACGCGCACGACGTGGGCGGCGCTTTCGGGATCCGCTCCGACGCCTACGTCGAGTATTGCGCCGCGGTGCTCGCGGCGAAGACGCTCGGGCGGCCGATCAAGTGGGTATCCTCGCGCGCGGAAACCTTCGTGAGCGACTACCACGGCCGCGCGGCGCGGCTCGGCGGCGAGCTCGCGCTCGACCGCGACGGCCGCTTCCTCGCCATCCGCTTCGACTGGATCGTGAACTCGGGGGCGTACCTCTCGCAGCCCGGCCCCCTCATCAACACGATGACCACCACCGCGCACGTATCGAACGCGTACCGCATCCCCGCGCTCTACGGCCGCCACCGCCTCGCGCTCACGAATACCACGCCCACCTCCGCCTACCGCGGCGCGGGCCGGCCCAACGTGAGCTACCTGGTCGAGCGCCTGGTGGAGAAGGCGGCGCGCGAGACCGGCATCGACCGCGTGGAGCTCCGCCGGCGCAATCTCATCCCGAAGGAGGCATTTCCCTACCAGACGCCGGTCGCGGCCTTCGTCTACGACAGCGGCGATCCTCCCGGCCTGCTCGAGCGCGCGCTGAAGCACTCGCAGTGGAGCACGTTCGGCGCACGCCGCGCGGCCGCTTCCCGGCGCGGCAGGCTCCGCGGCATCGGCTGCGCGATTTTCATCGAGCCCTCCGGCGGCGGCGCGAGTCCGCGCGAGCAGGCCGCGATCCGCTTCGACGCCTCGGGCAACGCGCGCGTCTACGCGCTGGCCGGGCCCTCCGGCCAGGGGCACGAGACGGTGTTCCCGGAGATCGTCGCGGACGTGCTCGGCATGGACGCGCGGAGAATCTCGCTGCGCGCGAGCGATCCGCTGGGACCCAAGCTCGCGGGCGAGGGCACGATCTCCTCGCGCTCGATGATCTCGCACGGGGGCGCGATGGTGCACGCGGCGCGCGAGGTCATCCGCAAGGGGCTCGCGCTGGCGGCGACGGCGCTCAAGGCGCGCGCGGAGGACGTAGTGTTCGAGCGTGGGCGCTACCGGGTCCGGGGCGGACGCGCTTCGATCGGCATCGCGGAACTCGCCGCGAAGCACGCCGGCGTTTCGCCCCATCCGCTCGATGCGCAGGGAGAGATCGAGCTCAAGCGGACCTTCCCCGGCGGCGCGCACGTGGCGGAGGTCGAGATCGACCCGGACACCGGCGTGATCCGCGTCGAGCGCTACGTCGCGGTGGACGACTGCGGGCGCGTGCTGAACCACGTGCTGCTCGAGGGCCAGATCCACGGCGGCATCGTGCAGGGGCTCGGGCAGGTGCTCGGCGAGCATTGCATCTACGACCGCGCGTCCGGCCAGCTCCTGACCGGCAGCTTCATGGACTACGCCATGCCGCGCGCCTCGGTGCTGCGCGAGGCGCGCCTCTACGACCACTCGGTGCCGTCGCCCAACAATCCCCTCGGCGCGAAGGGCGGCGGCGAAGCGGGGACCACCGGCGCGGTCCCCGCGGCTGCGAATGCGGTGCTCGACGCGTTGTCGCCGCTCGGCATAGACCGCCTCGACCTCCCGTACACGCCGGCCCGCATCTGGCACGCCATCGCGGCCGCCAAGCGGCGGGTCTAGCAGAAATCCCCCTCGCCCCATGCCAATGGGGAGAGGATTGGGGTGAGGGGATACTTGTGATGGATTCATACGACGTCGCGATCCTCGGCGCCGGCGCCGCCGGGCTGGCCGCCGCGGCGGAGCTGGCCCGCCGCGGGAAATCGGCGGTCGTGCTCGAAGCGCGCGACCGCATCGGCGGACGCGTCTGGTCGCTCGAGGTGCCCGGGCTGCCGGTCCCCGTGGAGCTCGGCGCCGAATTCATTCACGGGCGTCCTGCGGCGACGTTTTCCCGGATGCGGCAGGCTGGGATCGCCGCGATCGACGCACCGATCGTCCGCATGGCGGTCACCGGCGGCAAGCTGCGGCCGAGAGGAGACCGTCTCTATGCGGAAGTCCAGCGCGTCCTGCGGCGGCACGCCGGCGCACTCGACGAGAAGGACGTCTCCTTCGAGCGATTTCTCGCCCGCCTGCGGCACAAGCTATCGGCGGAGGCCCGGGTATTCGCCCGGATGCGGGTGCAGGGCTACGACGCGGCGGACCCGGCACGGGCGAGCGCTCGCGCCATCGCCGAGGAGTGGAGCGCGGAAGCGGCGGGGAGTCCCGGGCATCTCCGGCCACAGGGCGGCTACGGGGCGCTGCTCGACTGGCTCGCCGCGGGGCTTGACGGCAGCCGCGTCGAATTGCGCCTGCGGAGCGTCGTGCGCGCGGTGCGCTGGGAGCGCGGCGCAGTCGAGGTCGAAGGCACGACTGAGGGAGAGCGACGAGGGATGAGGGTGAGGCGCGATCGATCCCCTCCTGCCCGAGGAGGGGTGCGCGCGAAGCGGCGGGGTGGTGGGAGCGAATTTCTGGTCACGGCGCGGCGGGCGATCGTCACGCTGCCGCTCGGCGTCCTCAAGGCTCCGCCACGCGCGGCCGGCGCGGTCCGCTTCACGCCTTCGCTCCGGGAGAAGCGCGCGGCGCTCGCCGGGCTCGAATCCGGAGCGGTGATCAAGGCGGCGCTGCTGTTCCGCGCGGCGTTCTGGGAGGACATCGATAGGGCGCGCTACCGAAGTGTTTCGTTCTTTCACTCGCCGCGCGCGGCGTTTCCCACCTTCTGGACGGCAGCCCCGGAACGGGTGCCGCTCCTCGTCGCATGGGCCGGCGGCCCGAAGGCGGCGCGGCTTGCCAAGGCCGCGGTGCCCGAAATCGTGCGCGAGGCGGTGGCGAGCCTGGCTTCGAATTTCGGCACGCGGGCGGGGACGATTGAGGAGTACCTGTCCACGGCCTGGGTCCACCACTGGCAGCGGGACCCGCTCGCCCGCGGGGCCTACAGCTACGTGGCGGTCGGCGGGCACGGTGCGCGCCGGGCCCTCGCCGAGCCGCTCGAGGACACGCTCTTCTTCGCGGGCGAGGCGGCGGACTGCGAAGGCGAGCACGGCACCGTCGCCGGGGCGCTCGCGAGCGGCGAGCGCGCCGCGCGCGAAGTGCTGGGCAGCCGCTAAGCTATACTTTCCTTCCCGCCGGGAGGAGAACCGCCATGCCGTTATCGCTCGCCTTCACGCACGTCGGCATCCACGTCACGGATATGAATCGCATGGTGGATTTCTACACCCGCGCCGTCGGCTTCGCCGTGTCCGACCGCGGCCCAAGCCTGCGAGGCAGCGGCGAGATCTGCTTCATGACGCGGGACCCGAAGGAGCACCACCAGCTCGTGCTCGCGAGCGGCCGGCCGGAGAGCCTGCCATTCAACGTGGTGAACCAGCTCTCGTTCCTCGTGGACGGACTGCCGACCCTGAAGTCGCTCTACCGCGACATCCAGCGCGAGCCCGGGGTGGAGGATCTCGGCCCGGTGAGCCACGGCAACGCATTGTCGGCGTACTTCCTCGATCCCGAGAAGAACCGGATCGAGTTCTACCTGCACACGCCGTGGCACGTGCCCCAGCCCCACCGCATCCCGGTGGACCTCTCGCTTCCCGATGCCCGGCTGTGGGCGGCTGTCGAGGAGGACGCGCGCGCGACACCCGGCTTCAAGCTGCGCGAGGAGTGGATCGCGGAGATGGAGCGGCGAATCGCGCAGGCCACCACGCGCCGCGGCGCAGCGCGGGCAACGGCGCGCGCCTAGAACGCCGGGAACGCCTCATGCGTCGCGGGTTGCTGGTCCTTACGTTGGCGTTGGCAAGCGCCAGCGCGGCCGCGCAATCCTATCCAAGCAAGCCGGTGCGGCTGGTGGTCCCGTTCACGCCCGGCGGCTCGACCGACATCGTCGCGCGGCTGATCACGCAGAAGCTCTTCGACTTCTGGGGCCAGCAGTTCGTCGTCGACAACCGCCCCGGCGCGGGCGGCGCGATCGGCGCCGAGCTGGTCGCGCGCGCGGCGCCGGACGGCTACACCATCCTGCTCACCAATCCGGGGCCGGCGCTGCACAACGCCATCCTGCGCAAGAAGCCGACCTACGCTCTCGCTGATTTCGCGCCGATCATATTTGTCGGCTACACGCCGAACCTCATCGTCGCCACACTCCGGCTCCCGGCGAGCAACCTGAAGGAGCTGATTGCGTACGCGCGCGCGAACCCGGGCAAGATCAATTGGGCCTCTCCCGGAACCGGCAGCAATCCACATGTTGCGCTCGAGATGCTGAAGCTCGCGACCGGGATCAACGTCGTGCACGTTCCGTTCAAGGGCGCGGCGCAGGCGTTCACGGATCTCGTAGCGGGCCAGGTCGACGCGCAGGTCTCCTCGTACATCTCGACTGAAGCCCATATCAAGGCGGGACGGCTGAAGGTGCTGGGGGTGTCGGCGATCGTGTCCCCGGGGTTGATGCCGACGCTGCTGGTGCTGCAGGGGACCGGCACGATCTCGGTGATCGAGCCCACGGTGCGGACGGTGTAATCTTGACCCAAGACGAGCGGGATCGGGGGCCCGGGCGTGGGAAGGCAGCCGACGGGGAGCGGCCCCAGCGCCGTCTTGGTCACGGTGATCGAGCTCGTGATCACGAAGCTGTTGCGCAGCCGGAGCGGCAGGGCGAACGGCGTGGCGACGGCATGAATCTCCTGCGGGACGAACGCCTCGGCGGCTTCCTCGAAGCGGTCGTCCTCGTAGGCGAAGGAGCCCCCGAGGCCCGCCCGAAGACGCCCGCCCCCCGGCAGGCGTTTCGTGTAGAAGAGGTCGACCCGTGTCGACGCCACGTCCTTCGTGCCCTGCTCGAGATCCTGGTAGATGCCCTCCGCAGTCCCGATGGTGAGGAGACTCTCGTAGAGCTGGTGGCGCAGGCCGAGCGTGCCCGTGTGAGTGTCCGCGCGGCCGCCATAGGTGTCGGTCGAGACGTAGAGGTACCGATAGTTGGACTGGAAGGTGTCGGTGTGGTCGATCCGCAGCGACTCGTCGGCGAGGAGGGTGGTGAGGTCGGTGGACGCCACGCCCTGGTAGGATCCGCCGTACCGCGTGTACCCCCTGAGACGCGAGTCCCAGTGCCAGGTTTCCTCGGGGCCGAAGTCCAGACTGTAACCGAAGACGCCTTCGTGACTCTGGTAACTCAGCGAGGAGAACACATGGTCGTCGAGGTTCAGGAACTCGTAACGGAGATCCAGCTCGGCGTTGACGAACCCGCGGAATCCATCGTAGGTGACGTAGGTGCGCGTCTCGTCCCGCCGGCCCACGACGCCTTGAAGGTCGACTCCTCGGCGGATCAGCTCCTGGCGCACCGTCAGGGTGGAGGGAACCGGCAGCCAGCGGGCCTCCACCGTGACACCGCGGTTCTCGGTCTCGATCTCGCTGGCGCCCGGTCGCGCCACCGGGAGGTGCGATTGGGTGCGGTTGGCGAAGAGCCGGAGCGCCAGCGGCTCGCCTGGCAGGACCTGAAGCAGGACGTCGTAGCCGACGAGCGTGCCGTAGTGGAAATCACCGACCTGGCCATTGGTCTCGGTGAGTCGCTCCTGGAAGAGGCCGAACGATCCCTCGACGGACAGGGTGAGGAAACCGGGGGTCGTAGATGTGGATGGCCGGGTTCCGCAGCGTCAAGATCTCCTGGGCGACCGTGTTGTCGAAGTGCGACCCCGGCGCGCCGTTCGTCTTCGAGTACTGGCGCGATCGTACTCGATCGTGCCCTCCAGCTCGCCCTGCCAGGGTCCCATCGTGATGCCCTGCGCGCTCACAGGCGAAGACCATCCCAGCAACAGGCTACCCAGGAATAGGCTAGATAGCCGCCCCGGTGCCCCCACCTCACCGCGCGACGTGACAACGGGTGCAGGTGTCGAAGCCGATGCCCCAGGCGGTTCGGCCGTCGTGGCAGGCTCCGCAAGCCTGCCCGGCACTCGTGTCCTCGTGGGTGATCGGCTTCGCCGGCGGGCCGATCGGGCCCGGGTGGCACGCATAGCACGTGTACCGGATCCGATGAATCCAGTGGGGGAAGACGGCGGGCGGGGGGTCGGCCGGACCCCCTTGACGCTTGAGCATGATCGCGCCCTCCTCGGCGCCGGCGGCGATGGCGATGGTACCCGCGACCAGCAGCCCGAGCGCGAGCCGTCGCATCGTCATTCCGCCAACGCCGGGTGGCAGCGCCCGCAGGCGGAGACCGGGAAGGCGACCGTGCCGTGACAGACTCCGCACAGCTCCCCCTTCTCCATCTGGGCCATCGTCATCGGGGTGGCCCCCGCCTTGAACGCGAATGGCGCCGGGTGGCACGAGTCGCAGCTGAGGAGGGGGGTGTGGGTCTCGTGAGAGAAGACAACCGTCATGTCCTCGTCGTCCCCCTTGCGGAGCCGCCGGACATCCAGCTCGAGGACGTCCAGGGGAGTCTGCCCGCGGTGGGACCGCGGGGTGTAGAGCCCTTGGGAGAACGCCTCCGACCAGTCCGGCGTGGCGGCTCTCCACCGGCAGGCGTGCCTGCACCTCCTTCCACGAGCGGAGACCCTCGAGCGGCGACGCCGGGACCGGCGGCCGCCAGGTGTCGGTGACCGGGATGCCCGGGTGACAGGCCGCGCAGCGAGTGTCGACCCCGAACGTCACCGTCCCATGGCAGAGTCCGCACGTCTGGCCGTCGCGCATCGCCGCCATGGTCACGGCCGGTCGCGGGCTCCGGCCCCGAGCGGGAAGGGAGCCGGGTGACAGCTTCCGCACGCAAGCCACCGGGTGTGCGGAGCGTGGTGGAAGACCGATGCGAAGAACCGGTGACGGCCGGCCACCCTGACATCGAGGTCGAACATGGCCTGTGTCGGCGCGACGGGGTCGAGACCGGCACGTGGCTTGATGACGCCGGCCTCGATCGCGCCGCTCCAGTCGACCGCGCCATGCGGGTCGCGAGGCAACAGCGCTTCCGCCTCCTGCCAGGTCCGGGCCCGCTCCGCCGGGCGCTCGGTCTCGGCACCTCGCCCGCTCTCGGCCTTTGCCTTGGCGGCGGCGCGGAGGTCGGCATTCTCGAGCCGGAGGGCCTCGACCTCTCGCTGAAGATCCTGGCGGACCTTGCGAGTGGGAGGCGGCTGCGGCTGCCCGGCCTCGGGCGCGCCGTCGAAGAAGTACGGGAGCCAGCGCCGTCGCGTCTCGGTACTGCAGCCGACGAGGAGGGCGAGAACCAGGCCCAACGCTGTGAAGGCCCCGACGGCTACCGCGTGCCCCGGTTGTGACCCGCGCTCCCGGCCGAATCGCCCGGCGGCCCATGCCCGAATGGCGCCGGCCCCAGCCCGGTCGGGCTCTCATTTGATGTGGCACTTGAGGCAGAGGTACTCGGTCCCGACGCCCCCCACGTAGCCCCGGAGGAACCTGCCGTCCACCGAATCCCGGTTGTGGGGATCGTGGCACGATGAGCACTCGATGCCCGTACGCGTCAGCGCTGGCCCGGCCGTGATGTGCCCGGTGCCGTCGTCTTTGAAGAGGCGGATGCCGAGAGTGGTGGGGTCGGGCTGCCAGTCGCGGAGCGCGATCGCGGTCCCGGTCCGGACGCCGTTGTAGGTGCTACGGGCCTGCCGGAACGGGTAGGGCATGGCCACGGGGTGGTTGCCGGCGAGGCTGCCACCCAAACCGATGGTGGCGGGGTCACGCGGTGACAGGCGACCTCAGGGAAGCTTCCCCGATCCCCGCTCCACCAGTTCACGTCGCCGATCGCCACGCTGCCGTCGTGGCAGCTCAGGCACTTCGTGGTCGGCCCCTGGTAGGTATCGCCCCGGAACGTCGGGAAAGGTGTCCCGGCCGTCGTCGAGGGCACGTCCCACTGGAACACATTGGGTGCAGGGCGGTGATTCCAGAGGAGCGACGTCGAGGCGGCCCGGTGGGGCGTGTGGCAGTACGTGCAGAGGCCGGAGCCGGGACTGCCGAAGCCCGAGAAGTCGTGGCGGGTCCCCCGGAGGCCGGTCC
>CAVOUI010000013.1:0-291345 GCA_963699525.1 uncultured beta proteobacterium
GGTTCATTCGGCTTTCATCCCGCGTTCCTTGATGACGCGGCCCCACTTCTGGTACTCGCTCTGCACGAAGGCCGCGAATTCCTCCGGGGAGCTCGCGATCACGTCGAGCCCCCGGTCGTGGAACCGCTTCTGCTGATCGGGCGCGGCCATGGTTTTCTTCAGACGGTCGTTCAGCAGCGCCACGATCGACCGCGGCGTGTTTTTCGGCGCCCACATCCCGTGCCAGGTGGTGAACTGGTAGCCCGGCACCCCAGCCTCGGCGATCGTCGGGACTTCGGGCAGCGTCGGCATGCGCTTCGTTCCGCTCACGCCGAGCGCGCGGAGCCGCCCCGCCTTCGCGAACTCCGAGGTCTCCGCGAAATTGGTGAACAGGATGCCCACTTCGCCGCTGATCGCGGCGATGATCGCCGGGCCGCCGCCCTTGAAATGCACGGCCTGGATGTTGACCTTCGCGAGCAGGTTGAAGAGCTCGCCCGCGATATGCGGGTTGGTCGCCGGGCCCGCTGACCCGTAGTTGAGCTCGCCCGGTCTCGATCTTGCCAGCGCGATGAGCTCCTTCACCGAGCGCGCGGGCAGCGAGGGATGCACCGCCAGCAGGGACGGCGAGGCCGAAATCTGCATGACCGGGACGAAGTCGTTCAGGGGATCGTAGGGGAGCTTGCTGTAGAGAAACGCGTTCGCGACGAAGGGGATGGTGTTTACCAGCAGCGTGTAGCCGTCGGGAGCGGCCCGCGCCGCGGCCTCGGTTCCGATGTTGCCCGATGCGCCGCTGCGGTTCTCCACCACGACCTGCTGCCCGATGAACTCCGGGAGCTTGGCCGCGATCAGCCGGGCGACGAGATCCACGCTGCCGCCGGCCGGGAACGGCGAGATCATGCGTATCGGCTTCGAGGGATATGCCTCCTGCCCCCACGCCGCGCTGGCCGCGAGGAGCGCCGCGGCCGAACACAGAATTCCGAGCAATGCTTTGTTCATGCCCGACGGGCTCGATTACTGGCCCTTGATGTGCCGCTCATTGATCACCCGTTGCCACTTCGCCTGCTCGCCCTTCAAGTAGGCAACGGCCTCCTGCGGCGTCGTGTAGAAGGGATCCATGCCGCCCTTGTCGAAGCGCTCCAGGATCACGCGATCCGACAGGGTGGCTTTGATCCTCTCGTTCAGCGTCTTGACGATCGCCTGCGGCGTGCCCTTGGGCGCCGCGACGATGTGCCACGCCACCATCTCGAATCCGGGCAGTCCGGCCTCGGAGACGGTCGGCAGGTTTGGAAGCGCGGGTGAACGCTTGAGACTGCTCACGGCCAGCGGGCGCAGGCGGCCCGCCTCGGCGAGGCGCGCGGTCTGCGTGATATTGGAGAAGCCGACCTGCACTTCGCCGCTCACCACCGCGGCGAGCGCAGGGCCCCCGCCCTTGTAGTGGATCGCGCGGATGGCGGTGTGGCCCATCAGGTTGAACAGCTCGCCGGTGATGTGCGCGTTGGTGCCGATGCCCGAGGAGGCGTAGATGAGTTCGCCGGGGCGCGACTTCGCGAGATCGAGCAGCTCCTTCACGGAGTGGACCGGGAGCGACGGATGCACCGAGACCGTCGTCGGCACCTGGGAGATCATCGAGACCGGTATGAAGTCCTTCAGGGGATCGTAGCCGGCATTTTCGTAGAGCATCGGGCTCGTGACGAACGCGACGGTGTGCACGAGCAGCGTATAGCCGTCGGGCGTGCTGTCCTTGACGATTCGCGTCCCGATCTGGCCCGAGGCGCCGCCGCGGTTGTCGACGACCACCTGCTGCCCGAGCAGGTCCGAAAACTTGTCCTGGATCGCGCGGGCGTTGAAGTCCGTGCTGCCGCCCGGCGGAAACGGCGCGATCATGCGTATCGGCCTCGCCGGAAAGCGCTCCGCCGCGTGCACGGGGAGGGCGGCGGCCGCTAGCAGCGCGGCGGTTGCCAGAAGCGCGGGGCTCAGCAAATTGACCCGGGTTGATCTGTGGCAAATCCCTTCCATGGCCTTCCTCCTATTTCGTTATCGAGCGGCATCGATGCCGTCTCTCCGGTCAGTATATATAGTCCCCTCTCGCCAAAAAACTCCCTCCCCCTTGATGGGGGGCGAGGCGGGGTTTCGAGGAGCATGTCTCCGAGCCGCCGAGCGACCAACCCGATGCAGCGGGTTGGGACGGGCGGGCTAGGGTGGGGGTGATAATTGAACAATGACCACCACCCCCTGGCTCGCACTACTGGCGCCTTTACCCACCGAAGGCGGCGAGTGGACTCAGGAAACGCGTACCGATGCAGCACTGAAAGGCTGGACCCAAGTCCGCCTCGTCCTCGGCAACGGCGTTACCGGCCTGCGCATACTGACGGCCATGTTCGACCCCGAAGGCCGGCCGGGAAGCGTGAGCGACCTCGTCGCATGGGACGGCGGCCGCCACCAGGAAACCGCCGGCGGTCGCATCGAGCCCGACGGACGGATGCACGCCACCTACTGGCTCACAGAAGGCGAGCAGCACACTCCGCGCGCGCTCACGGCGCAAGAAGAGGACGGGTTGCGTCGGTTAGCGGCGGCGTTGCGGGAGAGATGCAAATCCTAAATTGCCTCAACACACTCTCCGGCGTAACGTATTGGCGCGGTGAGGGTTGGCGAGCGGTGTCAACTAATAAGTCAACCAGTTGACGTTGGGCGATCCGTGAAAAGAAGTCTACTCCCAGAATTTGAGCATCGCGCTCAGCCGGTAATTCCTCCGGAACGTTTCATTATTCGGCTGGCCCACAGCGGGATCATCGCACTCGCACTCATCGCCGTTTCGCTGTTCATCGGCATGGTTGGGTATCACATCCTTGAGGGCCTGAGCTGGATTGATGCATTCCTGAACGCGTCAATGCTCCTTGGGGGAATGGGCCCCATCCATACACCGGCCACCTTGGGCGGCAAGCTCTTTGCAGGCCTGTATGCACTTTACTGCGGCTTGGCGGTTATCCTCGTCGCTGGCGTCATTCTCGCGCCGATCGCACACCGCATCCTCCACAGATTTCACATGGAGAGCCGCAATCAATGAAAAGGTTCCAGCGGACATCCCCGCTTCGCGGGGCCGTCACTGAACCTGGACGTTAGCGCACAAACATGCCCAAGGCTGTATTTTTCGCAGCACACACACTCGGGTACACCGCAGGCTTCCTTGTAGTCGGGATGGTCATACTTTTTTGGTCGCACGGTGAACCAAGGGATACGGCCATGCTAGAGACTGCAGGTCGGGGTATTGCGATGATTCTCCTAGGTCTGATGGAAGCCGCATTGTTCTCCTTGGGGTGTGCATGGGCCGGTGTGCAACGGTTGCCTGGACGAACGTGGGCTTTCGCCGCTGGAGCTGCCACGGGAGTGGGACATATCGCGCTGATAATACTGCCCGATGCAGTCCCACCGACCACGGATCTGCAACGCTTAGAGCAACGTGGTTATTACTCGGCGATCACCACGGCATATTGTTTTCTGGCGCCAGTGATCGCGGGGTTTCTCTCCGCGTGGCTATGGAAGCGAACGCGCTAACCCAGCAATCCAACCGACCGCCAATGGCATTGCCGTTTTCGTCGGCTGATTTCCGACGTTGAACGTCCGCTTCGGGTCGGAAGCTGGCCATCTGAAATACGTCCGCTCGCGGCCAAAAGCGGTCGTTCGCTAAGCGGCAGACTGGCAGAGTCCTAGCATGCAGGAATTTAGCGCTTAGGATGGGCAGAATTGCATGGCACGGTGTTAGAGCTGCTGCTGCATCCACTCGGCGACCGCGACGGCGCGGGTATCGTCGCCGAAGCGGCCGATGATCTGCACACCGACGGGCAGGCCGTTTGGGCCCTGGCTACAGGGGATATTCATAACCGGCAATCCGAGCAAGGTCCAGATGCGGCAGAAGATCGGGTCGCCGGTCACCGCCAATCCCCTCGGCGCCTCGCCTTGTGCGCTGGGTGCCAGGAACACGTCGGCGTCTGCGAACACGTCGCCGAGCATCGCGCGGCAGGTGGCCGTGAGCGCGCGCGCTTCGTCGTAGCGGGCGGCATCGACCTTGCCTGCGGCATCGAGCAGCTTCTTCAGCGTTTCGCTCAACCCGGCGAGGTGGTGCAGGCGATCGCTCGCGAGCGCCCGATATGCCTCGTAGTTCATGACGTCGATCTGCGCCTGCAATAGGCCTGAAAATTCCCGCGGCAGGGCCAGGTCCTTGATTTGCGCGCCGCCGCGCGCGGCCACTTGCGCAGCGTGCTCGAGCGCC
Source organism: uncultured beta proteobacterium (assembly GCA_963699525.1). Taxonomy (GTDB): domain Bacteria; phylum Pseudomonadota; class Gammaproteobacteria; order Burkholderiales; family SG8-41; genus SG8-41. The sequence goes on from CAVOUI010000013.1 coordinate 4,247, forward strand.
GCCACGGTTTCTCGCTGCGCGGCGCGCCATTCGTGCGTGCGGCATAGCGCGATCCGCGGCGCTCGTGCGCGAGGCGCCGGGAGCAAGTCGCGCCCGCTCAGTACCCCGACGAGCAGTGCCGCGTCGCCGGGGGTGCGCGCCATCACGCCCAGGGTGTCGAGGCTCTCGGCGAGCGGCTTGATGCCCGCACGCGGCAGGGTCGCGTAGGTCGGCTTGTAGCCGACGACGCCGCAATAGCTCGCAGGCCGCACGATCGAGCCGGCAGTCTGGGTGCCGAAGGCGAGCGGCACCATTGCATCGGCCACCGCGGCGGCCGAGCCGCTCGAGGAGCCGCCGGGCGTGCAGCGCGGATCACGGGGATTGGCGGTCTTGCCGGGATGGAACCAGGCGAATTCGGTGCTCACCGTCTTGCCGAGGATCAGCGCACCGGCGGCGCGTGCCAGCGCTACGGCGGCCGCGTCGGCCGCCGGCCGGTGCCCGGAGTAGACCGCGGAGCCGTAGCAGGTCGGCATGTCGATCGTATCCATGATGTCCTTAACTCCGATCGGCAGCCCGTGCAGCGGCCCGCGCACCGGGCCTGCATCTAGCTGCCGCGCCCGCGCCAGCACGGCATGAGGGTCGAGATGAATCCAGGCGCCCACCGTGCTTTCGCGCTCCTCGATGCGCGCGAGGCAGGCGCGCGCCATCTGCTCGGCCGTGATCTCGCGCGCCGCCAGGCGGCGCGCCGCTTCACGTGCGGTAAGTTCATTGAGCTTTTGCATCAGCCTTCCCCTCCAACGCCCAGATAAGTCGCGGTGACATTCGCTTCGGCACGCAGGCTCGCGGGCGAACCCTCGAAGACCACGCTTCCGTGGTCGATGACGTAGACGCGGTCGGCGAGCTGCAGCGCCATCTCGGCGTTCTGCTCGACGAGCAGCATGCTCACGCGCTGCTGCTTTAGCTCGCGGATGGTGTCCATGACGGCGCTCACCACCATCGGCGCGAGGCCCTGAGAGGGCTCGTCGAGCAGCAAGAGGTCAGGTCCGGTCATGAGGGCGCGGGCGATGGCGAGCATTTCCTGTTCACCGCCGGAGAGCTGGCGCCCTTTGTGGTTCAACCTTTCTTTCAAGCTCGGAAAGCGCTCGAGCACGGTGTCCATTTGCCAGCGCGAGTTCTTTCGATGGGCGATGGACAGGTTTTCCTTCACCGTCAGGTAGCTGAAAATATCGCGTGTCTCCGGGACCATTGCAATTCCCATGCGGCTGACCCTGTGGGCGTCCAGCCCGGCAATGTTGCCACCCTTGTAGAAGATCTCGCCCTTCTTCGGCGGGGTGAGGCCAGTGACGCTGCGCAGTGTCGTGGTCTTTCCGGCGCCGTTGCGGCCGAGGAGAGCGACGACCTCGCCTTCGGCCACGCCCAGCGACATGCTGTGAAGAATGTGACCCAGCCCGTAGAACGTATCGATGCTTCGTATTTCGAGAATCAAGCCGCGACTCCTCCCAAATAGGCGCGACGCACTTCGGGGTTCTTCTGGATCTCGCCGGGGGTGCCCTCGGCGATCAGGCTGCCGAAGTGCATCACCGAGATGCGGTCCGAGACGCTCATGATGATGTCCATCTTGTGCTCGATCAGAACGATGGTGAAGCGCCCTTTCAGCGCGCGCACGAGCGCGACCATCTTGCGGGTCTCGTCGGGTGAGAGGCCGGCGGCGGGCTCGTCGAGCAGCAGCACGCGAGGTGCTGCTGCGAGCGCGATCGCGAGCTCGAGCTGGCGCTGCTCGCCGTGCGAGATCTCGCGGGCCAGTTGATGGCTCTTGTCGATCAAACCGACATCCGCAAGGGCCTGGCGCGCACGCTCGGCGATCTCCGCATATGTATTTGCACGCTTCCAGAGCAGGCCTTTCCACGACGGTCCCGTGGCGAAAGTGGCGACCCAGACATTATCGAAGAGCGAAAACGCAGGGAACACGGTGGTGCGCTGGTAGGAGCGCGCGAGGCCCAGACGCGCGATCCGGTCTGCCGGTGTACCCGTAATGTCTCTTTGATCAAGAATAATTCTTCCGGAAGTGGGCGGAATCGTGCCGGTGAGCAGGTTGAAGAGCGTGGTCTTGCCGGCGCCGTTGGGCCCGATGATGGAATGCAGCGTACCCGCCGCGATGGCGAGGCTCACGCCATTGACGGCGGTGAGGGCGCCGAAGGATTTGGTGATCTCTTTAGTTTCTAGGAGCATTTACTTGAAGAATCTCAAAGAAACTTTATGCCACGCCTCTACGACGCCGCCACGCAAAAACAGCACCACGATCACGAACGCCACGCCGAGCAGGAGCGGCCAGCGCGCCCACACGGTGCTCATGGATTCGGAAAGCCAGATGAAGACGAAGGAGCCGATCACCGGGCCGTAGAGGGAGCCCGAGCCGCCGATGAGGGTGGCAAAGACGACATTGCCGGAGAACACGAAGCTGATTGCTTCCAGCGGCACGATGCCGAAGAGCATCGCGTACAGCACGCCGGCGAGCCCGGAAAAGGCGCCGCCGATGACGAACGCAAGCAGCTTGAAACGCGGCACGTTGTAGCCAATCGCCTCCGCGCGCACTTCGTTCTCGCGGATCGCCTGGAGGATCTTGCCGAGCGGAGACTCCACGATTCTCTTCATTAGAAATAACGTAATCAAAAACAATACGGAAACGAAGGCGTAATAAATGAGTGGGTCCTTGAAATCGATGCCCAGCATCGCCGGGCGAGGCACGCCGGGCATGCCGTCCTCGCCGCCGGTGACGCTCGTCCACTGGTAGGCGGTGAAGTAGAACAGCTGGTTGAGCGCGAAGGTGAGCATGATGAAGTACAACCCCGAGCGCTGCACGCACAGGTAACCAACTACGGCCGCCGAGGCCGCGCCCACGCCGACACCGATGCCGAGCGCGAACAGCGTATTGATTCCGTAGTGCTTGAGCAGCCAGCCGGCGACGTAGGCCGCCGAGCCGAAGAAGGTGGACTGACCGAAGGACAAGAGGCCCGTGTAGCCGAGCAGCAGGTTCAGGCCCAGGCCGAAGATGGCGAAGATCCAGATCTCCGAGGCGATGGCCGGACGCACGACAAAGGGAAGGAACACGACGGCCGCCAGGAGAAGAACGACTGGTTTTTTCATCGAATACCAAACAATCCCTGGGGACGGACAAGCAGTACCGCCGCCATCACCGCGTAAATCACCACCGTCGAGGCCTCGGTCCAGTACGCCGCGACCAGCGCCTGCGCGACGCCGATGATCAGGCCCGCCGCGATCGCGCCAAGCAGGTTGCCGAGGCCGCCGAGCGCCACGACGACAAAGGCGATCCCAAGCATGTCCACGCCCATGCCGGGATTCAGACCGCGGATCGGCGCGGTGAGCGCGCCCGCGATGCCGGCGAGGTAGGCACCCAGCGCGAAGGCCACGGTGAAGAGCTTATGAATATCGATGCCGAGCAGCGACACCATCTCCTTGTTCTCGATGCCGGCGCGCATGATGGCGCCGTAGCGCGTCTTCTCGAGGAACAGCCACGTCGCGACTATCAGAAGACCCGTCGCCACCATCACGAACAGGCGGTACTTCGGGTACATCGTGAAACCGAGGTCCATGCCGCCGCGCAGGATGTCGGGCGGCAGGTGGCTGTAGCCGATCGGTCCCCAGATCAGGATGATGGCTTCGCTAAGTATTAGCGCGAGGCCGAAGGTGAACAGCAGCTGGTAGTCGTGCCCAGCGGCGTACAGCCGCCGTATTCCCGCGTATTCGATGGCCAGGCCCAGGAGCGCCACGCCGATGGGCGCCACCACCAGCGCGATCCAGAAGTTTCCGATTGCGACCGCGACGGTCGCCAACAGGTAGGCGCCCACGGCAAAGAGGGCGCCGTGGGCGAAGTTCGGGATGTTGAGAATCCCGGTGATCAGCGACAGGCCGAGCCCCATCAGGGCATACAGCATGCCCGTCGCGATCCCGTTGAGGACCTGTGCGGCGACGAAGCTCAGGGCGGACTCTCAGAACGTCAGAACGATCCGATGTCCTTGCAGGCCCCGTATTCCTTCGGCAGCGGTGCGTCCCCGGTCGCGATGATATCGGCGAAGTCGGTCGCGTGCTTCATCGCGCCCTTCGGCTTGCAGCGCATGAAGAAATACGGACGGATGTTCTGGTGCGTAGCTGCGTCCATCCGCATGCGCCCGACGATGTCGTTCACCTCGATGCCTTCCAGTGCCAAGACGACGTCCCGCACCTCAGCGGACTTAGCCTTGTCGAAGCCGGCGAGCAGCAGGCGCGTCATCGAGTAGGCGGCCGAGGGCGCGTAGCCCGGCGGATTGCCAAATTTGGCCTCGTAGCTCTTGACGAAGGTCTTCGCCACCGGCGTGTCGGCGGTATAGTAGAAGTTGGAGCCGACCCAGATGTTCTCGCGGATCTCGGGCGAAAGCTGCACTAGTTCCTCAACGCCCGAGGACCAGGTCATGATGAGCGGCACCTTGGGCGTGAGCCCGAAGTTGAATATCTCGCGCGCGCCCGAAACCGCGTCGAGGCCGAAGTTGATCATCGCCACCGCATCGGGTTTGTTGGCGGCCGCCTTTTGCACGTAGTTGGAGAACTCGCGCTCGCCCAGCGGGTGCCGGTCGGCACCGACGAATTCTAGGCCGTGCGTCTTGCCGACTTCCTTGACGTACTTCTCGACCGACCAGCCGAAGGCGTAATCGGCGACGAGCAGATGCCAGCGCTTCGCCTTCGGGTTCGCCTTCATGAAAGAGTCCACCACGGTCTTCGCCGCGGTATAGGGACTCGCTGCCCACTGAAAGGAGTAGCGGTGGCAGCGCGACCCGGAGATGTCCTCGGTGCCGCCGCTGAACAGATGCAAAACCTTCTTGCGCTTCGCCACTTCGGATACCGCGAGCGCGACGCCGGAGGACCAGGGGCCGATGACGAACTTCGCGCCTTCGCCGTCCACCGCTTCCTCGGTGCGGCGGGTGGATGTACCGGCCTGCGTGGCGCCGTCGCGCGTGATGTACTTGATCGGCCGCCCGAGCACCTGCATGCCGCGCTCTTCGAGCGCCATCCTCATGCCGCGGTCGTTGATCGGCCCGACGTCTGCGAAGGCCCCGGTCTGGTCCCACAGGCCGAGGATCACGATCTCCTTGGACTGCGCGCGAACGATGGCCGGAAAGCCGAGGCCCGCGGCGGCCCCGGCGCCAAACTTCAGGATGTCTCTGCGGCTGATCTTGCTCATGTGGTTTCTCCTTGGCGAAAACGAAAGACTACTCCTTTGACGGATAGGAAAATCAATCCGGCTAATCTTCTGTGCCTTGGCAGTTGCAGCCGTTTCGCTCCGATTCGGACTGAGCGGAGATCCCGCATGTAGGGATTTTGGGCTTGGGATGGGGAAATTTGCAACGCCGGTGGGACATAGGGAAAGGATCGGGTCTGGCGTACCGCAATCGCAGGGCACGAACGTCCGTAATGGGTCGCAAGCTGACCATCTAACTCACATCGGCTTGCGGCCAAAAGCGGACACTTGACTGCCACGCCACCTTGGATTGGAATGGGTGACAGTCAATCTAGTCAGCCTGCTCGTTACCGCTGCAGGTCTATCATGTTGTAGGCGTTGTCTGTCGAGCAACTTAAATCAAGGAGGATGGTTATGAACACGGTCAAGATTGCCGCAGTCGGTCTTTCTTTGGGAATGTGCGGATTTATGGCAGCCCCAGTTTCGGCCGAGGAGTATATGTCTGTAATGCAGAAGGACATCAAATGGCAAGACGCTCCGTCCATCGGCCCAGGTGCGAAATCCGCGGTCATTGACGGTGACCCTAAAACGCCCGGACCCTTTGTGATGCGTCTCATGCTTCCGCCGAATACAACCATAAAAACGCATACCCACCCGGCTAGTGAAAACGTTACGATCCTGTCAGGTACTCTCTATTTTGCTGCAGGCGATAAGCCAGATCCTAAAGCCGCCAAGGCGTTTGGTCCCGGCAGCTATTTCTCAATTGCCCAGGGTAAGCCGATGGTCGCCTACACAAAGGATAAACAAACAGTTTTGCAACTTCACGGGAATGGCCCTTGGGGGATCACGTATCTGGAGTCGAAAGACGGTCCTGCAAAGAAGAAATAAGAAGTCCTCAACTGCGCTCATGTAGACCCCGCTTCGGCGGGGTCTTTGTTTGGAATCGCGTGAACGTCCGCTTTGGGTCGGAAGCTGACCATCTGAGGTACTTCAGCTTGCGGCCAAAAGCGGACATCGGCCACTCCGGCGAATGGCTTACTTATCTCCCAACATCCCCAGACGTAATTTTTTTGTAAGAGTAAACACGCCACGCCCTTGACTGCCTTGAGCAAAGGTTAACGCACGCGCAGAATGGCGCTTTGCAAACCGACTTTTGGGCCAACTACTTTACGTTGGGCGGCCCGAACAATCCTTCGCGGGCTATTGAAGGTATCTAGATGAAGACCCTGGGCATCGTTGGCGGCATTGCACCCGAGTCGACCGTTGACTACTACCGTCAGATCATTGCGCTATATCGGGGGCAACGGACTGACGGCGGTGGTTATCCGCACATCCTGATCAACAGTATCGATCTGAGGAAAATGCTTGATTTGATCGGTGCAGGGAATTTGCCTGAGGTCACCGAGTACCTGGTGGCTGCGGTGGGGAAATTGGCAGCAGCAGGTGCAGATTTCGGTCTATTTGCTTCCAATACTCCCCACCTCGTGTTTGAGGATATCCGCCGGCAGTCCCCGATCCCGCTGGTGAGTATTGTTGAGGCTACCTGCGAGGCCGCGTTGGCGCTTGGACTTAGGAAGGTCGGATTGCTCGGAACGCGCTTTACGATGCAGGGAGGGTTCTACCCTAAGGTCTTTTCCGCACATCGAATCGAGGTGATCGTTCCGAGGTCAGACGAACAGGATTACGTCCACAACCGATATATGGGCGAGCTCGTCCATGGGGTCTATCGGGCTGAAACGCGAGAGCAATTGCTGACGATCGCGGAACGGTTAAGGGGCCAAGAAGGCATTCAAGGTCTGATTCTAGGTGGGACGGAATTGCCATTGCTTTTCCGAGATGGGGCCCAAACAGACATTCCTATGTTGGACACGACCAAGATTCACGTAGAACGCGCTGTCGCCTATCTTCTTGCGCAAGAGCCGCCCAACCGTACGGTGGAGAGGGACGCGCGCAAGAGCGCTGCGCGCCCCTCGCCGTAACGTTAGATGTCCGCTTAGGGTCGTTAACCGGCATGTCGCAAAACGGCCAAGAGCAGCGCCTGACCATCGCCCGCGCAAATTTCAGGCAGCCACCCATCACACAATGGGGCGCTGTCCGCAAAGCGCACATCTTGTGGGTGTGTGCAATTGCCCTAGTTGCTCTGCTATACGTCACACTCTTTGTTAATCCGCTGCCACGCGATGAGGAATTGATTGATTACTTCAGACTGCACCAATCCGAGCTTGAGCAATTCGTGCGGGAATTCAGATCTTTTGAGCCCCCAGCCGAACCGAGCAGCCCTTATCCCCGGTGGGACACAGTGCCTGAAACGAAAGCGAGGATGAAAAACATCGGAGTAATACGCATTCTAGAGCACGGGTCAAGGTGGCTTCCCAATCCTTACACGATTGAGACTGCGAAACTGATAGACAAATTATCAAGAGAAGGATTAGGTTTCCAAGTGTTCCGGCAGTACGGCGCCGTGAAAATCTTCATGGCAGATGAGCGTTTCGACAAGCGTTTGTTCTTCAACCGCTGGCTGCAAAAGGGGCTTTACCATTTCCCGGAAATCCCGAAGGTAGAAAACGGACAAATCGTTTCGCCCGTCGATCCGGCGGGCAGATCACATCTAGAGGGGCACGTTTTGTCGTCGCTGGATATTTCTCCCGGGGAATGGAAAAAGGGAGAGTGTAAGTTTCGCCAGATTGTTCCGCACTGGTACATATTTGTGTGCAGGGCTTATTGACCGCTTAATACTTGGTGGTCAGCCGATGTTGAGCCAGTAATAATTCCAGACTGGATGCGTACCGTGCAGGAACGCGCTCAGATACCGCTGTCTGTGAGTTTTTTTCATGTGCGAATGTCCGCTTCGGGTTGGAGGCTGACGATCGCCGCGGTCGGCAGTCGGCCAAAATCGGACATCTGCGCGCGCTCTCCGGACGATTCCAGCTACGGATAGTCGCGTCTCGGCGAGTGACCGGCTTCTATTCGTAACCGTAGTGACCAACACCCTGAACTGCTTGAGGAATGGCAGCGGCAAGCGCAAACTGGTGCTTTGCAAACTGCCTGTTCTGTCAATCAATTCACGTTCGGCATATTGATGCCACATGGAGCCAGTTGCGGCACCCCTCACCGCACACGGTAACGATAGATTGCCGAGAAAGGATATCGAGATGGAAACCAAGCGCACAGCGTTCCTGACCGTGGCCTTCTTCGCTCTGTTTCTCCCATTGCTGGCATTTGCCCAGCAGACCCAACAGCCGACGAGTCCGCAGCCGCCGCCGTGGGGTTGGCCTGGTCCTTGGCACATGTGGAGCGGCGGCTGGGGATTCTGGTGGATTTTCCCGCTGTTCATGTTGTTCATGATCATCATCTGTGTGGTCATTTTCTTTCTCGGTCACAGAACAGGCAGCGGCCACCATCATTGGGGACCGGGGCAGATGATGGACCGAGGCCGCTCATGGGGCGATCCGACCTATTCCGCGTTGCAGATCCTGAACGAGCGCTTCGCGAAGGGCGAAATCGAGAAGCAAGAGTACGAGGAGAAAAAGGCCGTCATCCTGTCCAGTCGGCAGCACTAGGGATTTCAAACTCGCAATCACTCGGGGAGTGACGTCAAATGACTCAAGGCCAGGAGGTGTCGAAACTCTATCTTTGCCCCATGCATTCGGACGTTCGTCAGGCCACGCCCGGAAAGTGTCCAAAGTGCGGCATGGCATTGCTGCCCGAAGGCACTAGGTTCGGCATGCTTCGCCATATGATCAAAAGCCCACTGATGGTCGTAATCATGGTGGCAGTCATGGTTGCGATCATGGCGGCGATCATGATGATGCGCTAGCGAGTCGCGACGGCACCACTCAGAGGCCGTAAATCACTGCGGGTTCGATCATGTCGGACCGGCGCAGTTCAACAACACGTTATGTGTCCGCTTCGGGTGGAAGCTGACCTCTGAATTACGTCGGTCTCGGCCACGACGCTAATTCATGGATCCACGTAATGACGCTGAACCGAGCGAGAGTTGCCCCGCTGCTTGGCTGAGTTAGCCACCTAGACTTCCAACAGTCTCTCGTCACCCCGATGCCTGCGTTCGCCGCACGCGCAGCATAGCGCGCATAGGATTATGCCTACCATGAGGCACATTGCCCTCGCGTTTCTGTTCTCGGTAGTCGCGGTGATTGCCGGGCAATAGAAGCCGGGCGAGGACGTTTCGGGCACGCGGCAGGTCGCCAGCTATAGTTATGGCGTTGGCCGGCTCAATGGACGTTTCCCAGCAGGACTTGCACGCGATCTTTGCGGTGCCGCACTGGAGCGCCGGACCGCGTGTCAAGTGCGGCGGCGAGAAACTGGGGCAGGAGATTGAGTGCGAGGTGCAGGTGACGCCGCGCGACTTGCGGGTCTCGCGCGAAGAACGCCGTCGCCAGCTGCTCTCGGACATCGAGCCGCTGCTCGCCGAGTCGAAGGAAAAGGCTGCGGAGATCCAGTCCTACGCAGACGACATGATCTATGTCGTCCTTGAGCACGCCAAGGCGACAGGCCGCGACCGATACTTCGCCGCCGGTTTCGCGCACCGCTCGACGGCGTTGCTGAAGTTCCAGGCAAAGTTCGGTGGCCGCGCCGCGCTGGCGACTTTTCTTGACCTGGTCGCCAGTGCAAAAGCGATTGATGCGCTGCCGATGTGGGCCTGGCGCCTCGGCGACTACCGCGCCGTATGCGCGCAGCTTTACCCCGAATTGAAGGAAGCCAACGACCGTGCCTTTGGGGCCTCGCCGTTTGCCTCGGTCGATGTCCCCGCTTTTTTCCGTCAACGCGTCGAGTCGCCCACACCGGAGAAGGTCAGAAACATGCTCGACGAGGGGCGCCGCAGCTATGCCGCCGATTTCGACCGCGATCCGGTGGAGCAAAAGCGCGGGTTTTGCGAAGGTTTCCCAAAATGGGTTGCCGAGGCGTCGAGGGGGCTTTGACCCGCAGACAGTCAGGGGCCAACGCAGTACGCAATTCAATGCCGCATAACAAGCTGTTGAATCACCTACTTCGATGCCGTTGCGGCAAGCTGCAAGGCTTTGTCCTGCCCTCGGCAACAGCTACTCGGGCCGTTTGTTATTGCAGGGACTGCCAGGCCTATGCTCGCTTCTTGGGCACTGCGGGAGTGCTCGACAGTTGCGGTGGCACCGAGGTAGTGGCATCACACCCCAAGCATGTGCACTTCATCGAAGGACAGGAGGCGCTTGCCTGCCTGTCTCTGAGCCCGCGTGGAATCCTGCGCTGGTATGCCAAGTGCTGTAATACTCCAATTGGAAACACGCCAAGAAACCCGAAGATTTCGTATGTCGGCTTGGTTCACAGCTGTCTCGAGGAGCATGCTTCCTCGCTGGAGTCCTCCTTTGGTCCGTTACGGATGGTTGTCAATACCAAGTCGGCCATTGGTAAGGTTCGGTCCACACCTGCAGGCAACGTCATCGGCGTACTGAAGTTAATGAAGGCCCTGCTTGGTGCTCGGCTGTCCGGCTCCTATAGAGACAATCCGTTCTTCCTGTCCGGTCCAGGCACTCCCATTCGAGATCCCTATGTGTTGTCCAAAGCGGAGCGGGAGCAAGCGTACCGAACCGCCGTTTAACCAACGCTTCGAAGCCAATCGCCGGTGCTTCACTATCGGCATGCCTCCGGCAGATACTTTGGGGTTATGTCCTCGCTCGTACAACGCCACACGAAACTCTTGTCCGCGCTTCTTGACCGCGCGAAGAGCAGAGACTTTCCTTCCACCGGCGGGAACGACAGCGTAACCCGGACGCGCCCGGTCTGGCGGTTCACGCTCATCAGCCTGATGTCACTGAGCGCGGTCGGCCGGATATAGGCTTCCTCGAGATGTGCCGGGAAACGTCCGTGCTTCTTGATGTAGTTCTCCACCGCGTGGGCAGCCTGCAGGCCGGTCACCGCCGCGTCGGCTACCTTTGCGCGCGTGATGTCGTCCTGATTACTGCACGCGCACAGTTGAAGCGCGCACACTGCTGCAAAAAGGGACGCTGATTTCACTGTCAGCGGACCTTGAACACCAGCTTGCCGCGGAAGTGGCGGCCTTCGCTCACCCGGTGGGCCGCGACGGCGTCCGAAAGCTTGTAGGTCTTGATCTCGGGAACGCGGACGTCGCCGCCAGCGACCAGCGCGGAGATGCGATCTAGATGGGCGCGGTCGCGCCCGACCTTGGGACGCAGCGACGTGACGTCCGCGCGGGGCGAAGCCGGCGCGGTTGGCCCCGAGCCGATGAATGCCGCGCGGCCGCCCGGGCGCAGCACGGCGAACGAGCGCATGGCGACGTCGCCGCCGACGGTGTCGAACACCGCGTCGCAGCCGGACACCACCTTGGTGAAGTCCTGGGCGTTGTAGTCGATGACCTGGTCGGCGCCGAGCTTGCGCACGTAGTCGAGATTCGCGGCGCTGGCGGTCGAGATCACGCGCGCGCCGATGTGCTTGGCGAGCCTGGATCGCGAAGCTCGCCACGCCGCCCGCGCCGCCCTGGATCAGGATCGTCTCGCCGGACTTGAGCTTCAGGGTGTCCTCGATCGAGACCAGGGCGGTGAGACCGGTCAGCGCCAGCGCGGCCGCCTCGACGTGAGAGAGGCTGATGAGCTTCTTCGCCACGATGGCCGACCGGATCGCGAGCTTCTCGGCATAGCAGCCGTCCGCGACTTGCTCCACCACCCCGAACACCGGGTCGCCGACCTTGAAGTCCTTCACGCCGTCGCCGAGTGCGGAGACGACGCCCGAGAAATCCCGCCCCGGAACGTACGGAAACTTGGTGATCGGCGCATAGCTGCCGGCGCGCACCTTCCAGTCGGCCCCGTTGACGCTCGCCGCGTGCACGTCGACGAGCACCTGTCCGGGACCGGCGACCGGATCCGGCAACGTCGCCGTACTGCATGTACCTCGGGTCCGCCGTTCTTCATGAAAAAGGCTGCCTTCATCTTTTTTCCTCTTGGGTTTGTCGTGAAGGTATCCTAGCACGCATGAAGCACCGCACATTCGGCCGCACCGGCATCCAGGTCTCGGAGGTCATTTTCGGCGGCGGCGCGGTCGGCGGCATCCTCGTGCACAAGGATGAGGCGACGAAGCGGGAAGCGATCCGCCGGGCGCTCGCCGGGGGCATCAACTGGTTCGACACGGCCGCGCAGTACGGCAACGGCAAATCGGAAGAAGCGCTCGGCCGGCTGCTGCCCGAATCCGGCGCGACACCCTATCTCTCGACCAAGTTCAATCTCGACGTGGAGAATTTGAAGGACATCCCGGCGCAAATCGAGGAGCGCTTCAGGGCGAGCCTCTCCCGGTTGAAGCGCTCATCGGTGGATCTGCTGCAGCTTCACAACCGGATCGGGTCCAAGCCGGGCGGGCGCGTGATGACGGTCGAGCAGGTCCTCGGCAGGAACGGCGTCGCCGACGGGCTCGACCGGCTGCGCGCGAAGGGGCTGATCCGCCACATGGGCATCACCGCGCTCGGCGAGGCCGCACCCGTCTGCGAAGTGATCCGGAGTGGGCGGTTCGATTCCGCGCAGGTCTATTACAACCTGTTGAATCCCAGCGCGGCCCGAAGCATGCCGGGAGCGTGGACCGGGCAGAACTTCGGCGGCGTCATCGAGGCCTGCCGCGCCCACAAGGTCGCGGTGATGGCGATCCGCATCTTCGCCGCCAGTGTCATTGCCACGGACGAGCGCACGGGACGCGAGAGCGTACTCACTTCGGACACGAGCATCGCCGAGGACGAGCGGAAGAGCAGGGCGGTATTCGACGCGATCGGCACCGGACACGGAACGCGCGCGCAGGTCGCGCTCCGCTTCGTGCTGTCCAACCCGCATGTATCGGCCGCCGTGATCGGCAGCGCGGAGCTCCACCACATCGACGAGGCATTGGAGGCGGCCGCGATGGGGCCGCTTCCCCCGCAGGTCCTTGCCCGCCTCGATGCGCTATATCAGAACGATTTCGGCCGGGTCTAGTTCGCGACAACGTGCGGTCACCTGGCAGGAGAAGGACGAAGCTCCGGCACAACGCCAACCGCGTGCTCGACGCAACCTCGACCAGTGGCCGTTCCCGGACCGCGATAGCCTTTCGATCGACTTCGTGGAGTCGCTGCCGCTCGACGTGCCGTTGGTGCTGTCCTCGAGCGCTACACGACGATGCAGACCTCGCGCGGCTGCCCCTGGCCGTGCGTTTTCTGCGACATCCCGATCTTCAACGAGGGCAAGTGGCGGTCGCGCAGTCCCGAGCACGTCGTCGCCGAGTTCAAGCAGCTCAGCGAGACGGCTACGGCGCGGTGTACTTCGTCGACGATCACTTCCTGCTTCAGCCGAAACGCATCCAGGCGATCTGCAAGGGCATCAACGACAACGGTATCGATATCCAGTGGGGCTGCGAGGGCCGGTTGATTCACCTGCATGGAGCTCTTCGGCGATGGCGAAGGGTCAGGACACGCCCATGAAGTCGCGCTTGCCGACCTCTACGCCGTTGTGCCTCAGGATGTCGTAGGCCGTGGTGGCGTGGAAGTAGAAATTGGGCATTGACCGGTTGAGCAGCAGCTCCTGCCCCTTCAAGTGCAGCTCGCGGTCGCGCATCTTCACGGTGACGGGCTTCTCCTCGGTGCCGTCGATCTGGCTGGCCTTGACCGTGTTGAGAAACGCGATCGTCTTCTCGATGCGCGCGACCAGCTCGGCGAGGCTCTTTTCGGTGTCCTCGTATTTCGGCGCTTCCACTCCAGAGAGGAGGGCCGTGCAGTTCTTCGCGTGATCGCACATCGCCTGCACCTGGCGCGCGAAGCTGAACATATCGGGGTAGAAGCGATAGTGGATCAGCGTCGCCTCGTCGTACTTCTTCTCGGCGTAATACGCCTGCGCCTTTTTCAGGCATGCGGCGAGCCCGTTCAGGTGCTTGATGAAGACGGGCACGGAAATCGGGTACATCGAAACAGTCACGGTTCGTTCTCCTTGGGATTGGATGGACCGGCTATTCTAGCCGGATCTAACGGCACTCGCTGTCGTGTTCCAGGCGCCAGGGGTTGGAGAAGGTGCTCAGCGATTCCAGGAAGACGACCAGGTCGGTCTGCTCGCGCTGGGTGAGGTTCAGGGGCTGGGCGGGCCGCCCGTCTTTTGCGTGCAGGCGCACGGGATCGAGTCCCGCGTAATGCCGCACGACCTCGGCGAGCGTGTCCACGTTGCCGTCGCGGCCGTAGGGCGAGGTCAATATCAGGTTGCGCAGCGAGGGCACCTTGAGCTCGCCGGTATTCGCCTTCTCGAGGGAAGCCAGGCGCGTGCGCGCAGCGCTGGCGCCCGTCGTGTCGTCATTGTAGGGACCCAGCAGATTGAACCGGCTTTCCAGCAGCTGCCGGAGCCCCGCCGGGCGGCCGGGATCGGGATATCTGCGCGACACCGGGCGCGACAGGCCGGTCTGGAAAAACTCCCCGTTGGTGAAATTCGGGCCGGCATGGCAAAGCGTGCAGCCGCCCCTGCCGATGAAGATCTTGAGCCCGCGCTGCGCGGACTCGGAGTAACTCCACGAGGACGGCGGTTCCGCCCGCGCCAGGGCAATACGGAACCAGTCGAAGGGCGTCATTCCGCTCATCAGCGTTTCCTGGAATGCGGCCAGCGCCTTGCCGGCATTCACGAGCACCTCTTCGTCATCGGTGGGTGAAGGCGGGGCGCCGAATACTTTCCGGTAGCGGCAGGAGAGCTGGTCGTCACTGCGCACCAGCCGGGCCACATGACGCGGCGACGCCGCCAGCTCGCGCTCGTCCACGATCGGGCGCAGGCTCTGCATCCACAGGGAGTCGGCGGCACCGTCCCAGCCGTACCAGCGCGCGCCATGCAGGTTCATCAGCGTCGGCGTGTTGCGATCCATCTCGGCCACGCCGGTGCTGCGCCGGAGGTTGTCCGTCCAGTTGCGATCCGGGACGTGGCAGGTCGCGCAGGACACCGTTCCCGAGCTCGAAAGGCGCTGGTCGAAGAACAGACGCGTCCCGAACTCGATCGCATCGGGCTTTCCCGAAACGCGATTGGTCGGGTCGTGGGGCGCAGCGGCCCCCCACGGTCCGTGGGACAGGATGAGCTCGATCTCGCTCGTCCGTGAAGAAGGGCGCTGGCGAGATCGTCCGCCCGGACTCCCGAGGACAGCGCCGCGAAGGCCATGCCGACTGCGGCGAGCGCGATGCGGGAACGGAAGCGTTTCACCACGCGATTATAGTATGGACCGGACGGCCGGGCGCCCCGGCTGTTCCAATCGCGCGCAAACGGCACTAGAATGCTCCACCACGCCGCGCATCACATAACTAGAACTTGCCTCCGAGGGCGACGGCGCGATTTTCTCAAATAGGAGGGGTCCATGTCCCAGATGGTTACCACGACGCTGACCGTCAACGGCCAGCGTCATTCCGTCACCGCGCTCCCCGATACGCCGCTCCTGTGGGTGCTGCGCGAGCAATTGAAGCTCACCGGCACCAAGTACGGGTGCGGCGTGGGCCAGTGCGGCGCGTGCACCGTGCACATCGACGGCAAGCCCAACTACGCGTGCCTGAATCCGATCAAGGACCTCGCGGGGCGCAGCGTCACCACCATCGAGGGCCTGTCCCGCGATTCGAGCCACCCGCTGCAGAAGGCCTGGCTCGCGGAGCAGGTGCCGCAGTGCGGCTACTGCCAGTCCGGGCAGATCATGCGGGCCGCGGCGCTGCTCGAGGAGAATCCCCGGCCGACGCGCCAGGAAATCGTCGAATACATGAGCGCCAACATCTGCCGCTGCGGGACGTACGTGCGAATCGTGCGCGCCATCGAACGCGCGGCGAAGGAGGGCTAACCATGAGAACGGATGAAGGATGAAGGCGGAAGGATGAAGGATGACCTGCGCGTTCCAGTGATCGAGGGTCGGCGGCGGTTCATGGCAGGGGCGGCCGGGTTCACGTTCGGCGTCGTCGCGGGTCTGCCGGAGCTGCTCGCTTCGGGAAGCGCGCAGGCGCAGGCGGCGAAACCGGTCACGGTCAACCCGTATGTGACGCTCTACACCGACGGCACGGTCGCCATTCAGTCGCCGGCGGCCGAGATGGGGCAGGGGTCGCTCACGTCGCTCCCGCGGATCGTCGCGGACGAGATGGACGCGGACTGGTCGAAAGTGAAAATCGTGCCGGCTTATCCGAGCGGCAAGATCTACGGCAATCCCTTGTTCGGCGGCGAGCAGTACACCGCCGGCAGCGCGACGGTCACGGGCTACTTCAACAGCCTGCGGCAGTTCGGCGCGCAGGTGCGCTACGTGCTGGTCGAGAACGCCGCGCGCCACTGGGAAGTTCCGATCACCGAGCTGTCCACGCAGCCGGGCGTGGTCCTCCATCAGAAGACCGGCCGGCGGCTTACCTATGGCGAGATTGCGGCGTTTGCGAAGGTACCGGCGAAGGCGCCCGAGATCGAGGTCGAGCCGGTGTCGAAGGCGCAGTTCCGCCTGATCGGCAAGGACATCGGGCGGATCGACGTGCCGGGGAAAGTGAACGGCACCGCGCAGTACAGCATCGATGTCCAGGTGCCGGGCATGATCTACGGCGCGATCCTGCGCGAGCCGGTGGAAGGCGCGGCACCCGAGAAGATCGACGACGCGGACGCGCGCGCGATCGAGGGCGTCATCCGGATCGTCCCGCTGAAATACGGCGTGGGGGTGCTCGCCGAGACGCCGTGGGCCGCGTTCAAGGCCAAGAACGCGCTCAAGGTGACGTGGAGCCGTAGTGCGAAGGGCTGGGGCTTCTCCAACGAGAAGGGCTACGCGCAGTTCGCGGCGGTCGCCAAGGACCCCTCGAGCAAGGGAATAGCGTGGGAGAACAAGGGCGACCTCGCCGCGGGAATGGCGAAGGCGGCGACGGTCGTCGAGGGCGAGTACCGCGCCGACTACTGCTACCACGCGCAGATGGAGCCGCTCAATTCCGTTGCCTCCGTTTCTCCCGCGGGCGATTCAGTGGAGGTCTGGGTCGGCACCCAGAGCCAGACCATCACGGTCGTCGCGGTGGCGAAGGCGCTCGGCATACCGGTGGAGAAGGTGAAGTTCAACGGGCTGCTTCTCGGCGGCGGCTTCGGCCGGCGCGGCAACCGGGACGTCGAGTTCATCGTGGATTCCGTGCTGATGTCGAAGGCGGCGGGGCGGCCGGTGAAAGTCATGTGGACGCGGGAGGACGACGTGCACAACGGGCGCTTCCGCCCGCTCTACGTGAACCGCGTCCGCGCGGGACTCGACGCATCGGGCAAGATCGTCGCCTGGCACCATCGCGTCGTTTCCGACGAAGTGCTTGCATTCATGGACCCGGTGCGCTTCAAGATGACCAAGGGCCGCGACAACATCGCGATGCGCGGAACGGAGCTGCCGACCTACGCGATTCCGGACCGATTGACGGAGGGCCTGCAGCAGGCGACCGGCATGCGCACGAACCCGCTGCGGGCGATCGGCGTGGGCCAGAACAGCTTCGCGAACGAGGTTTTCATCGACGAGTTGGCCGCGAAGCAGGGCATGGATCCGGTCGCGTTCCGGCTGCGCCAGCTCGACACGACGCCGCTCGCGCAGCGCGCCCGCCACGTGATCGAGGAAGCCGCGAAGATGGCCGACTGGTCGCGGAAGCGCCCGGGGCGGGGGCTCGGTATCGCCTATCTCGACTACTCCGGCTCGCAGCTCGCCGGCATCGCCGAGGTCTCGGTTGACCGGCAGACCGGCGCGATCAAGGTCCACGATTTCTGGTGCACGATCGACGTCGGCGTGCCGGTGCACCCCGACAACGTCGTGGCGCAGACCGAGAGCTCGATCGTCTACGGCCTCGGGCTCGCGCTGACCGAGCGCATCACCATCGCGGACGGCGCCGTGCAGCAGGCGAACTTCTACGACTACCACGTGCCGCGGATGAGGGACCTGCCGGAGCTTCACATCAAGCTCATCCCGACGCGCAATCACCCGACGGGGGCCGGGCAGATGGCGACGCCGCTGGTGGCGTCGGCGATCTCCAACGCGGTGTTCCAGCTGACCGGCGCGCGCTTGCGCCAGCAGCCGATGCTGTCGGAGCGCGTGAAAGTCGCGCTCGCCGAAGTGCCGGGACGGGTTGCCTAGGCGGACGTTACTTTTTCGCGATAGGCTTGGCCTCGCGGATCAGCAGCCCCGTGGTGGACACCCGCAGCTCGAGCTCGGCGGCGCGCGTCACCGGGACGAAGGTCGCCGAGCCGTACTCGGCGTCGAGGATCGGCCCGAGGAACGTGTAGCGTCGGCCCACCGCGTACAGGTCCACCGGCTTCTCGCGTCCGAGCGCGTGCACGGTGCGCTTCGCGTCACGCTCGTCCTTGATCGCGTGGTAGCGCCCCGCGACGCGGTCGATCTCGTAGGCCGTGTGGAGCCCGATCATGTTGGCGTAGGGATGCCATTTCAGGATGTGCGCGTCTACGTAGATTTCGTCCCCGGCGAGCTCGTAGGTCGCCTCGCGGCCATCGGGGAAGCGGAACGTCGCCATGAAGCGCTGCGGCCCGACGGGCTTCACGTCGATGCGCGCCGCCACCTCCTCGCGCGTCAACGCGCGATAGCCCATCATTCCGACCGAGATCGTTCCCGCCAGCGTGCCGAGCGCGAGCAGGAACAGGCCCGCGAGCATGCGGTAGCCGGACTGCGGCAGCCTCAGCCTGATGAAGGAGTAGATCGCCGCGATGACGACGAAGATGCCGAGGGCCCCGAACAGAACGGCGAGCGGGAAGAGAGGAGCGTCAGTCAGTCCCATGGAGATGGTGCCTCGCCACCAAGATACGCTGAACGTCGTCCCCCCATCCTAACCGATCCGGCCCATCCCGCTGCATCGGTCTGGGCGCTCGGCGGCTCGGTGGCATGCACCTCGAATTCCCGCCTCGCCCTCCGCATCGCGGGGAAGGAAACGAGCGTGGGCGGCTGCGCCGATCATCCGCGGCATTTCAGAACGGGCGCGGTGAGATCCGACAGTCGCGCGCGCTGACGGCCTTCGCCGTCGAAGTTGCCCGGGTCGAGCCAGCGCTGGAACGCCCGCTCCAGCTCGGGCCACTCGCTGTCGATCGCGGCGTACCACGCCGTGTCTCGGTTGCGTCCCTTGTAGACGACCGCCTGCCGGAAGACGCCCTCGAACGAAAATCCCAGCCGCTGGGCGGCGGCGCGCGAGGCGGCGTTGAGCGCGTCGCACTTCCACTCGTAGCGCCGGTAGCCGAGCTCGAAGGCGCGCTTCATCATGAGATACATCGCTTCCGTCGCGGCCGGCTTGCGCTGGAGCAGCGGTGAATAATTGAGGTTCCCGACCTCCACCACGCCGTTGGCGGTGTCGATCCGCATGTAGCTCGCGATGCCGACGGCCTTGCCGGTCGCCGCATCGATGATGGCGTGGAACAACGGGTCCTCGCTCCGGCTGGCCGATGTCATCCACTGGCGGTAGGCGTCGAACGTGTCGAAGGGCCCGATCGAGAGGTAGGTAAAGTTGCGGCGGCTCGGGTCGAGCGCGTTGGCGCGGAAGAGCTCCTCTGCGTGGCGCGCCGGGTCGAGCGGCTCGACGCGGCAGTAGCGGCCCGCCATCGCCGTTCGCGGCGGGCGCGGCGGCGCTTTCCAGCCGGGCAGAGGAAAACCGACCGGCTGCCCGAGATCGTTGTGATGACCGCTCATCGGTGCCGGGAGCGACGGGATCGATCAGGGAGCGGGCGGCATCTCGAACCACGTCGCCCGCGCGCAGGCGCGAAGTTCCCCCGACTCGGAGAAGATGCCCGTGCCCGTGAAGTGGCGGCGCTCGTCGCGGGCAAGCTCCCACCCGAGGACGACGTAGCGCTCGCCGACGTTGATCGCACCGCGCACCGACGCCCCCATCTCCCCCAGCAGCACGGCGGTCTTTTCCGGGAACTCGAAGGAGAACGCCCCGGGGCAGTCGAGCGCGGACCAGATGAATTCCGTGCGCACGCGCCCTTTCGCGTCCCCGAGCGAGTCGTCGGGAATCCACGTGCAGGCGACGACTCCGTTGCGGAGCGGCCCGGGGAAGATGCGCAGGCCGTCGCCGGCGGCGCGCTGCGGGCCGCACACGAAGCAGGTCGGAAAGGGATGGGCACGGAATCCGCGGTACGATCGCGACGCCGCCTCCGCTTCCGCGAATTTGGGCGCCGTGGGGATGTCGAGCGACATCACGGCCGGCCGCGCCCGCGCGACGACGGTCGCGCCCTGGACCAGCTCCACGCTCGTTCCCGATTCCGTGACCGACATGTCGGCGTCGAGCGGCGGCGGGACTTCCAGGCGCACCAGCGACGACCCCGGCACGTAGCGCGCGAGCCGTCCGCAGACGTAGCCCCCGTTGCCCGAATCCGGCGGACCGCAGAAGCGCCGCTCGATCCGGACCGACCGGGGCAGGTTTCTCGATTCGATCGGCTTGTCGGGCACGGTTCAGTGCTTCTGCTGCTGTTGTTCCGCGGTAAGCGCGGCAATGACGCGCTGGCGCTTCACCTCGATCTCCTTGGCGAAGCCGGGATAGCGCTGCTCGACGAACCCGGTGGCGAGCCCGATCTTCAACAGCGCGACGGCCAGGCAGGCCGACAGGTCGTCGAGGTCGGGGCTCTTCCGGGCGAGCTGCATCGCCTCGCAGGTCTCGTCGCAGAGCTGCTGCATCGCCTCGGTGGTTTCCGCGTCGAAGAGGGATTTCATGGGCTTCGGTATGACCCCGTGATAGTCGTCCGGAATCGCAATGACCACCGGCGAAGTGTATCAAACCGGCGGGGCCCGAATGTGGCAGAATGCCGTCCGGTTTGAAGAGAGGAGACTCCGTGGAACTCGGTTTGAAGGGAAAGGTGATCGCCATCACCGGCGGCAGCGAGGGCATCGGGCGCGCGACCGCGATGCGCTTCGGGCAGGAGGGGGCGCGGGTGGCGATCTGCGCGCGGCGCGCCGACGTGATGGAGGGCGCGGCGGAGGCGATCCGCAAGGCGACGGGCGCCGAGGTCATGACGATGGTGGCGGACGCCGCGAAGCCGGACGACATGCCGCGCTTCATCGAAGAGACCGTCAAGCGCTACGGCCGCATCGACGCGGTGGTGAACAATGCGGGCGGCACGGGGCAGCGGCCGTTCGACGTGGTGGACGACAAGGCGTGGCAGAACGACATCGACATCAAGGTGTTCGCGCAGATCCGCACCGCGCGCGCCGCGATCCCGCCTATGAAGAAACAGGGCGGGGGCCGCATCATCAACCTCAACATGGTGGGCGCGAAGCAGCCGTCCGCGGGAACGTTCCCGACCACCATCTCGCGCGCCGCGGGGCTTGCGCTCACCAAGGCGCTGTCCAAGGAACTCGCGCCGTTCAACATCCTGGTGAACGCGGTCGCGGTGGGCAAGATCAAGTCGATGCAGCAGGAGCGGAACGCCGCCCGCGACAAGATGAGCGTCGCCGATTTCTACGCGAAGACGGGAAAGACCGTGCCGCTCGGCCGGATGGGCGAGGCGGAGGAGGTCGCGAACGTAATCGCGTTTCTCGCGTCGGATGCCGCGAGCTACGTGACCGGCTGCTGCATCAACGTGGATGGAGGGCTCTCCGGAGTCCTCTGAGCGCGAAGGCCGGTGGCCTTGCGCCACTTCTCGATTTCGGCGAGATAGGCCTCGGGACGCTCGACCACGAGCTCGGGCGCGCCGGCGATCACGCGCCCGGTATTCGCGTCGAGGCACAGCGTGTCGCCTTCCGTCAGGCGCGCGTCGCCGATCGTGCAGGTCCGCCTTGCGGAGTTGATCGCGAGTCCGGTGCATCCCACCAGGCACACCTTGTCCATCTGCCGCGCGACGACCGCGGCGTGCGAAGTGCGCCCACCGAGCGCGGTGAGGAGTCCCTGGGCGACGGCGATCCCGCCGATGTCCGAGGTCGCGATTTCATTTCTGACGAGGATCACCGGGCCGTGCGCGGCCATATCCTTCGCTCGATCGCCGTCCAGCGCGATCGCACCGATCGCGACGCCCTGGCTCGCGGGCGTCGCGTTTCCAAGGACAGCGGCAGTTACCGCCGGCGTCCACGCGCAGATGCTGGACCCGCGCGAGATCGATCCCGGAGAGCCGTGCCAGTGCCGCGACCGGCTCGAGCAGCCCCTCGCGGACCTGGTCTACGGCGATGCGCAGGGCCGCGAACGGGGTGCGCTGGCCGGTGCGCGTCTGCAGGAGGTGGAGCGTCTCGTCCTGCACGGTGCACTCGAACTCCTGCATGTCCCCGAACCGGGATTCGAACGCGCGCGCGATCTCTCCGATCTGCCGCTCGATCGTCGGGCAGGATCGTGCCGAGCTGGCTTGAGTCCACGATGGCGTGCCGGCCGGATACGATATCCTCGCCCTGCGCGTTAAACGCGAAGTCCATGTACAACCGGTTCTCGCCGCTGGACGGGATCGCGCGTGAACGCGACGCCGGAACCGGAGGTCCCGCCGGCATTGCCGAATACCATCCGCTGGACCGTGACCGCGGTGCCGGCGTTCGTCGTCGAGCCGGTGCAGGCGGCGGTATTCCCGCGCGCGGGGATCGTTCCACGAGCGGAAGACACCGCGCACCGCCTGCTGCAGCTGCTCCTGCGGGTCCTGCGGAAAGGCGCGCCGGGTGAGCTTCTTGTAGAGCGCGAGGTAATCGTGAACCAGCTGCGAGAGCGCCCGCGCATCGAGCTCCTGCGGCCGCGTCGCGCCGTGGCGTTCGAGACTCGTCGGCGAGCAGCGCCTCGAACGGCTGCGCCGGGCATTGGTCCACGACTTCGGCGAAGGATTGCACCAACCTGCGGTAGGAATCCCAGGGAAGGCGGGGATTCCCGGTCATGCGCAGCAGGCCGCGCAACGTGGTCTCGTTCAATCCGACGTTGAGGATCGTCGCCATCATGCCCGGCATCGAGACCGGCGCACCCGAGCGCACGGATACGAGCATCGGCTTGCGCGAGCCGCCGTAAACCAGTCCGCAGCTCGACTCCAGGCGGCGGATGTTGGCGGTGAGGTGCCCGGCCAGCTCGTTCTGCGCACTCGGCTGTCCTCGCGGGCCTGCTCACGGCAGAATCCGGTCCCGAGCACGAAGGCCTGCGGCACCGGCAGCCCGATCTCCGCCATACGCGCGAGGTTCAGGGCCTTGAAGCCCATCGCCCGCGCGTCGCCGGCGGGCTGCTCGCGCGACTGGCTGTCGATGAAGAATACGCGCCGCGTATCGGCCGTGGATTTCATGCCGGCAGCCCTCACTTCGCCATGACCTCGCCCATCACGTAATCGCGCAGCATGAGGCCGGCGTGCATGAGCCCGTCCGCGGACTTGCTCGAGGTTCTTGACCGCTTCCACGTACACGTAAAGCGCCTGGTCGCTCGCGTGGTCCTGGAGCAGCGCGCGCTTCACGCCGCGCTGGGCATCGTCGGTGCGGTGCTCCACCGATGTGATGCGGTGGATCGCCTCGAGGAAATCCTGGACGTCTTCGCGCGGCGCGCCGCGATGCACGAAGCGCGTGGTCTCGAGCGCTTTCAGATACTCCTGCGCGCCTTGCATCAGCAGCGCCGCGAGGCCCAGGAGCGGCTGGCGGACGCGCTCCTCCCGGGCGCCATCCGGAAGGAGGGTGAAATGGAACGCGGCCTCCTCGAGGTCGTCCGCCACGTCGTCCGCGGCTTCCACCAGGTTGCGGAAGAAAGCGCCGGTGTCACCGACCTGCACCGCCTCGCGCGCGGCGACGACCAGCTCGTCGGCCTTGCGTTCCCACTCCTTGGCGCGCCCCGCGTTGCGCTGGAACTGCTCGGGCGCATCCGGCGCGCTCGACTTGAGCAGCACATCGCGCAGCCCGCTCGGCGAGCTCGACGATGAGGGCCGCGTGCTCGGAGGCGATATCGAGCAGGCTCTGCTGCGCGCTGCGGAAGTAGTTCAGCAGCTCCGCCTTGACCTCGTCGCGGATGAGCCCGTCCAGGCGGCCCTGCCGCAGGCCGTCGCTGCACGCCCGCATCACGAACTTCAGGTACTGCATGGCCTCGTCGCCGCCGAGCATGTCGTCGAGACGCTGCCCGAACCGGTGCGGGCCTTTGACCACGAAGTCCAGCGCGTCGTAGAGGATCAGCTCGCCGCCGCATTTCAGGAACCCCATGTGGCCGTGGTTTTCATCCGCGGCCCACTTCAGCAGCTGGAGCACGCGCGTCCTTGGACAGGAAATTGCGCAGGCGCTTGCGGGCGCGGTTCCAGTCGATCAGGAACACCAGGCGCGAGCCGAGGAAGGCGAGGTATTCCTCGAGCTCCGCGCGGTTGCGCGCCTGGTAGCGGCCGACGCTCAGAGTGGTAGACGCCGTCCGCGAGGCTGTTGTCCCGGCGCGAGAGCGTGTCCTCCCAGCGCACGTGATAGCGCTCGAACAGGCTTTCGAAGAACATCAGCCGCTGGAGGTGCACGTCGGTGTAGGTGATCGTGACCGCCGTCCTGGACGACGTGCACGACCAGCACGTGCGCATCGGTCGTGCCGATGTCGTTCTGGATGACGAGCTTGTCGTCGGTGTGCGTCGCCGTGGTGCCGAGCCCGGGATGGTCGAACTTGAGCGGCGCGGTCTGGTTGACGCCGCGCATGAACGCCTTGATCAGATTGCGGTCGCTCGGCCTTGATCTCGTAGACCCGGGCGCCGTCGATGGTCTCGGCCGCGATGCTCGCCTGCAGCGCGATTGAGCGCCTTGTGCAGGTCCATGACCAGCAGGTGCAGGCTGTCGCCGGCGTCGCGGTTGGCCGAGGTCATCCGGGAGATCGCCTGCCCGGCGATGGCGTCCTGGCTGCGCGCGGATGCCGTCCAGCAGGAAGTGCTGATAGCGCTGGAGCAGCTCCTCGAATTCGGGGGTCTTGCCGGCCTGCTCGAGCGGCTGGAGCATGGACTTGACGTTGCCCATCACGAGGGAAACGATGTGTTCCGCCTGGGGGATGCGGTACTGACCCGTCGTTACCGGGCCGGCTTCCTTCGATCACCGTGTCGAGCTCGTCATCATCGAGCCCGCACGACACGCGTTCCTGCTGCATGTTGGAGAAGCCCGCGTGAGGGTGGTCCGCCCGGCTCTTGGCGAACTGCAGAAGCGTGAACAGGTACTTGACCTGGTCATTCGCCGCGAGGGCGGCGTTGAGCAGTGCCGGGAGGAGCAGCTTGTGTTCGCCCAGCACGCCGATGATCGTGTTCTTCTCCGTCATGGCGGGCCTGGAGAAAAGCGGAAAGTGTCTCGGAGCGAACAAAAGAGTATAAGCGGGCCGCGTGACAGTTTTGTTGCAACGGTCCCGAACGCGCCGGCCCACAACGGTTTCTGCGGGCGCGCCGCGCGCCCGCGGTCACAGACTAGCGCAGTGACAGGCGACGGATTTGATCTGAATCAATCCACCGAGAAATAGAAACGCATCGGCTTGCCGCCGACGTTGACGCTGTCCCAACGAACGGAGCGCGTAGGGCCTCCTTAAGCGCGTCGCGCGCTCAGGCGGCCCGGGATGACGCCTCGGAGAGCGCAACCTTCATCGCCTTGGGCGTGAACGGCAGGTCGCGCACCCGCGCGCCGGTGGCGTTGAAGATCGCGTTGGCGATCGCAGCGACGGCGGGCCCCTGCGAGCCTTCGCCCGTGCCGAGGGAACGCTCGTCGGGGCGGTTGATGAGATGGACTTCGACCGCCGGCACCTCGGGGAAGGTCAGGATCGGGTAGTCGGCCCACGAGCTCGTGGTGATGCGCTGCCGGTCGAACCCGACGTGCTCCTTCAGCGTCCAGCTCGACGACTGGATGATCCCGCCCTCGATCTGGTTCACCAACCCGTCCGGGTTGATGATGAGGCCCGCATCCACCGCCGACACCGCTTTGGTCACGCGCACCTTGCCGGTGCGGCGGTCCACCGTGACATCGGCGACGACCGCGACGTAGCAGGCGAGGTTCTTGTAGCGGGAATAGGCGAACCCGCGCCCGTGCGTGCCGTCGCCTTTGGCGCCCGGCTTCCAGCTCGCCTTCTGCGCGCAGGTCTCGATCACGGCGCGCGCCCGGGGGTCCTTCGATGTGCCGGAGCCGGAACTCGACCGGGTCGACGCCGGCGGCAAGCGCCAGCTCGTCCATGAACGACTCGGCGGCGAACACGTTGGCGTAGGCACCCAGCGTGCGCAGCGCCGAAGTGCGGATCGGGATGTCGGTGATGTAATGCAGCACGATCTGCTGGCTCGGGAATTCGTACGCGGGCACGGCGTTGCGGTCGGCGCCGCCCGCGGGCTGCGGGATGTTGGGGGAGGGCGCGTGCGCGGCCGGCTTCGCGAGGTACCAGCCTGCCAGCAGGTTGCCGCCGGGATTGCTGGTGGGGCGCGTCGAGTGCGGATGGCTCCAGACCTCGTGCCGCCAGTCCACGATGGCGCCGGCCCCGTCGAGCCGCGCGCGCATCTTCATCACCATCGGCGAGCCGTAGGGCTCCCACGAGAACTCGTCGTCGCGCATCCATTGCAGCTTCACGGGCCGGCCGCCGGTCGCGCGCGCGACGAGTATCGCGTCGAGCGCGACGTCGTCCGCGCCGTTGTGCCCGTAGCAGCCCGCGCCCTCCACGTGGGTGCAGGTGATGTCGGCTTCCGGCACGCCCAGCACCTTGTTCAGCTCGCGCCGCAGCGGGAACACGCCCTGGCTGTGGGTCCAGACCTGGTACTTGCCGTCCTTCACCTGCGCCACCGCGCAGGAAGGCCCCATCGTGGCGTGCGCCTGGTAGGGGCGCGTGTAGGTCGCCTCGTAGGTGGTGATCTTTCCTCCCGCGGACACCGCGGGGATCTTCTGATTGACCACGGTGTCCTGCGAGGGCATTTTCTGCAGGTGCGCGAAGAGTTCCGGCGCGGATGGCGGCAGGCCAGCGGTTTCGTTCCATTTCGCCGAAGCCCGCAGCACCCGTGCCGCCTGGATCGCCTGTTCCTCGCGCTCGGCCGCGACGCCGAGGAAGCTGCCGTCGCGCGCGATGGCGACGACGCCAGGCAGGGCTCTGACCGCCGCCTCGTCGAACGAAACGAGCTGCGCGCGCGGTGAGGGCGGGCGCACCACGCGCCCGAACACCATGCCGGGGAGCCGCATGTCCTGGACATAGCTCCGGCCGCCCGGTGACCTTGGACGGGATGTCGCGGCGCTGAACGCTCTTTCCGATCATCCGGTACTGCGACGACGGCTTGGGCTTGACCTGGGCGGTCGCCTCGCGCTTGAAGTTCGCTTCGCGCGCGAGCTCCGCGTACGTCACCTTCGCGCCTGCGCCCGAGATCGTGCCGTCGGATACCGTCAGCCGGTCGGCCGTCGTTCCGAGCTTCGCCGCGGCAAGCCCGAGCAGGATCTGCCGCGCCTCCGCGCACGCGTAGCGCAGGGCCGTGCCGCTGTTCTCCACCGACTGGCTGCCGGCGGTCATGCCCTCGTTGGGCGTGCGCGCGGTGTCTGCCCAGACCATCTCGATGCGCTCGTAGGCGACGTCGAGCTCGTCGGAGGCGATCTGCGCGAGTGCGGTCGTGATGCCCTGGCCGAGCTCGCATTTCCCGGTGAAGATGGTCGACGGTGCCATTGGCGTTGATGCGCAGCCAGCCGTCGAGCATCCGGTTGGTCTGCAGGCTGCCCGGGAGCCGCGGCGGCGAGGCCTGCTGCGCAAGCACGCCGGGAACGCTCCAGCTGAAGCCGACGACGATGGCGCCGGCGCTCTTGAGAAAGTCGCGGCGTGACAGGGATTGACTCGTTTTCATCACGCCACCTCCTTCGCCGCCTTCTGCACGGCGCGGACGACCCGGTTATGGGTCCCGCAGCGGCAGAGATTCGCCGCGAGCGCCTTCTTGATCTGCGCTTCCGTCGGCTTGGGCGTCTTGTCGAGCAGCGCCTTGGCGGCCATGATCATGCCGTTCGTGCAGTAGCCGCACTGCGCCGCCTGCTCCTCGATGAACGCCTTCTGCAGCGGGTGCATGCGATCCCTCGATCCCAGGCCCTCCAGCGTGGTGATGCTCTTCGTGCCGAGCGACGAAACCGCCGTCACGCACGAGCGCGTTGGCCGGCCGTCCACCAGCACGGTGCAGGCGCCGCACTGTGATAGCCCGCAGCCGAAGCGCGGGCCATTCAGTTCCAGGTCATTGCGCAGGATGTAGAGCAGGGGGGTGTCGGGCTCGACGCTGACGCTCTTCGCAGCCCCATTCACCTGAAGCGTGAGGCTCTGGGACATGTTCTCCTCCAGCCGGTGGCAATGCACAACCGCCGGTGAGCGCGGCACAGCGCTCTACCGGCGGAATTTCTGCAACCCAGTGCTTATTTCACCGGCGCCATCAAATGCTGATACGGCGTGCCGGCCCACATCACGTAGGGCACCGACGTGTCGGGTTTCGGGCTCTTGGGATACTGATCGTAGAAGCTGGCTTCGGCACCGACGATCATGATGTGCGGCCCGGTCTTGATCCAGTTGTTGTTGGGCTCGGGCTTGGCTCGCATAGGGATCGGTATTGCTGGCGTCCGTTCCACCCGCAAGCATGTACATGAAGCCGATCTTGCCGGCGGGCGGAGTCTTTTGCTCGACCCATGCCATGACCCAGTCCGCCGCGTTCTTGTCAAAGCACATGGGATCGGGGCCGGGTGTCGCCGGGTTGTCCGGCATGCAGGTAAAGCCGTTCGTTCCCTTGCGCAGCGTGCGCATCTTGCCGTCGGCCTCCATGACCACGATGGTCGCGCCCTGGGCGACCTTCGCCGGCGCCGCGGACATCGCGCTCTTGATCAGTTCCTTGTCCGAGGGAGCCTTTTTCGGGTCCGCAGCGTGGGCATTCATCGTCAACACGAGCGCGGAAACGATCGCCACCGTTCCGCACGATATCCTGTCGAAGTCGCGCATTCACATCTCCTTTCGATGGGGTTTGCAGAAGAATCGAAGCAGGGGTGCCCCTGCTTCGGCGGCCAACCTACGCCTTCATGGATTCCGCGTCAACACGACCGGGCCGTCCCGGTTTCAGATTTCAGTCGGGCTTGATCCCCGCTGCCTTGACGATCCGGCCGTATTTCGCCAGCTCGTCCTTGAGGTGTTGAGCGTACTGCAGGGGGGTACCGCCCACCGCCTCCAGTCCCAGGCCCGAAAGCTTTTCCTTCAGTTCAACGGCTTGCAGGGCCTTCACGGTTTCCTGGTTGAGCCGATGGATGACTGCCGGCGGCGTTCCGGCGGGTGCGAGCACACCGAACGCCGTGCTCGATTCGTAGCCGGGCACCCCGGCCTCGGCGACCGTGGGGTATTCCGGCACCAGCGCCGAGCGGGTCTTCGTCCCCACGGCCAGCATCTTCAGTTTTCCCGAGCGGACGTGCGGCAATATCGTCGGCAGGTTCTCGAACATGAGCTGCAGCCGCCCGGCGAGGAGATCGGCGACCGCGGGGCCCGCCCCCTTGAACGGCACGTGCACGATGTCCACACCCGCGAGCGCCTTGAATTGCTCGGAGGAGAAGTGGCCGACCGAGCCGTTGCCGGCGGAGCCGTAGTTGAGGCTCCCCGGCTTCGCTTTCGCGAGCGCCACGAGATCTTTCACCGAGCTCACCGGGAGCGAGGGATGCACGACCAGGGTGAAGGGGCTGATCGTGGCGAGCGTGATCGGAGAGAAATCGCGCAGCGTGTCGTAGGGCACCCGCTGGAGGTTGGGGTTGATGGTGAGCGGCCCGGGGCTGCCGAGCACGATGGTGTATCCGTCGGCGGGCGCTCTTGCCGCGAGCTCGGCGCCGATGACGCCGCCCGCGCCCCCGCGGTTGTCCACGACGACCGTCTGCCCGAGCGCTTCGGTCAGCCGCGGCGCGAGGAACCGCGCGAGGAGATCCGTGCTGCCGCCCGGCGCAAACGGAACGATGAACCGGATGGGACGCGAAGGGTATTGCTGCGCATCAGCGGCAGCGCCACCAAGGCAGAAGGCAGAAGTCAGAAGGAAGAAGAAGAGCTTTTTCATGTCAGTCATCTTCACCAGCGCGCGACTACAAGGTTGCCCCGTGGATGAAGAGATAGACCGTAAGGCCGATGCCGAGGGCCGCAACAGCTGCGTTGGCAAGCATGCCGAGATGAACCCGGTAGCCTTCCGGTATCTCGACCGGCTTAAGCGTGCGAAGAACCTTTCGGTACTGCGCAATGGAGGCGGCGGAAGTCAGCGCGCCCAGCACGATGAAGGCGAGGCCAATCCAGAAAGAGACCCCTCTCTGAAGCGCCTCGACCTCCTGCGCCAGGAGCAGGTGCACGAACAGGCCGAAGCGCTCGATGACGAACCCAAACGCCATCAAGGCGAGACTGGTGCGATTCCAGGCCAGCAGCGTGCGTTCGGCGGCGAAGAAGACCCGCGGGTCGTTGAGATCGGACATATTGCGTTATCCTGGGGCTAGATCTTGCAAAGTATCTCCGCGCCGCGGGCGAGCGTCTCCTCCGACTTGGCGAAGCAGAAACGCAGCACCCGGTGATCCGGCGGCTTGCGGTAAAACGCCGAGATGGGGATCGAGGCGATGCCTTTCTCCTTCGTGAGGCGGACGGCGAGATCGGAATCGCGCTCGTTGCTGATCGCGTCGTAGGCGAGGTTCTGGAAGAACGTCCCGCGTGAGGGCAGGGGCTTGAAGCGCGATCCCCGCACGCCCTGAAGGAAGAAATCGCGCTTCTTCTGGTAGAACGCCGCGAGCGAGAGGTAGGCGTCCTTGTTCTCCATGTATTCGGCGAGCGCGTGCTGGAGCGGGCCGTTGGTCACGAACACGTTGAACTGGTGCACCTTGCGGAACTCGCTCGTCAGCTCCTTCGGCGCGAGCACGTAGCCCATCTTCCAGCCGGTCACGTGGTAGGTCTTGCCGAAGGAGGACACGACGAAGCTCCGCTCGGCGAGCCCGGGAAAGCGCGCGACGCTCTGGTGCCGGTGGCCGTCGAACACGATGTGCTCGTAGACCTCGTCGCTCACCACCACGATGTCCGTGCCGCGGAGCATGTTCTCGAGCATCCGCATGTCCTCGCCCGAGAACACGCTCGCGGTCGGATTGTTGGGCGTGTTGACGATGATCAGGCGCGTCTTCGGCGTGATCGCCCGCTGCACCTGCTGCCAGTCGATGCTGTAGTCGGGATAGCGGAGCTGCACGAAGACCGGGACGCCGCCGTTCACCTCGATCGAGGGCGCGTAGCTGTCGTAGGCGGGCTCGAAGAGGATGACCTCGTCGCCGGGCCGCACCAGAGTCGTGACCGCGGTGAAGATGCCGTAGGTTGCGCCCGGGGTCACCGTCACCTCGTGCTCGGGATCGTATCTCGTACCGTAGAGCGCCTCGACCTTCTCCGCGATGCGTTCGCGCAGCCGCATGACGCCCGCCATCGGCGGGTACTGGTTCAGCCCGGCGTTGAAGTACTTGGTGACGAGGTCGCGCAGCTCCTTCGCGCAGTCGAAGTCCGGGAATCCCTGCGACAGGTTGATCGCGTTGTGCTCCTGCGCGAGCCGCGACATCACGGTGAAGATCGTGGTGCCGACGTTGGGCAGCTTGGATGCGATCGGTCGCGGGTAAGCGGGCATGGCAGCGGGTCTTTGCGAGCCGCTATTCTAGCAGCGCGCTATACTCCATCGAAAAAGGTGTCAGGAACCTTTTCGAAAAGGTTCCTGACCCCTTTGGGGAGAGCATTGGATATTCTGATTGTGCCGGGCGATGGCATCGGGCCCGAGATCACGCGCGCGACGCTGGACGTGGTCGAGGCGCTGCAGGAGAAATTCGGTCTCGACCTGCGCCTGGAGCACCTCGATTGCGGTCTCGCGAGCTTGCGCAAGCACGGTGCGACCGTCCGGGACGAGGACATCGAGCGCGCCAAGCGGGCGGACGGCGTCGTGCTCGGTCCGATGTCGGTGCGGGAATATCCCGCCCCGGAGAAAGGCGGCATCAACGTGCCGGCGGCGTTTCGCACGCGGCTCGAGCTCTACGCCAATATCCGGCCGAGTTATGTGCGGCCGGGCCTGAAGGCGGTGGCGAAGAAGATGGACCTCGTGCTGGTGCGCGAGAACCTCGAGGATTTCTACGTGGACCGCAACATGTACCAGGGGCTTGGCGAGTTCAAGCCGACCGCGGAGCTCGTCATCGCGATGGGCAAGATCACGGCGGGGGGCTCGCGCCGCATCGCGCGCGTCGCCTGCGAGATCGCGCGGCGCCGGCGCAGGAAGAAGCTCACCATCGTGCACAAGAACCCCGTGCTCAAGATGTATCACACGCTCTTCCTGGAGGAGGCGCGCAAGGTGGCGCGGGAGTATCCCGAGCTGGAGGTCGAGGACCTCCTGGTGGACGCAGTGACGGCGCTGCTGATACGGACGCCGGAGCGCTTCGACGTGATCCTCACGACCAACATGTTCGGCGACATTCTGTCGGACGAAGCGGCGGAGCTCTCCGGCAGCCTGGGGCTCGCCGCTTCCCTCAATCGCGGGGACCGCAGCGCGGTGGCGAACGCCGGACACGGCTCGGCGCCCGACATCGCCGGCCGGGGCATCGCCAACCCCGCGTCCTTGATGCTGTCGACGGCGATGCTGTTCGAGCACCTCGGCGCAACGCGCAAGGATCAGCGCATGCTGGAAGCGGCCGCCGCCTTCACCCGGGCGGTCGACGCGCGGCTCGGCAGCGCGAAAACCCGCACCCGGGACCTCGGAGGGAAAATGAGCACTCAGGCTTTCGCACGAGCCGTGGCGAAAGCCGTAATCGCCGAAAAGTGACGTAATGACGAAATGACGCAGTGAGGGCTGACGGTAGCGCCATGAAATACCTGAAACCAATTTCTGTCTGCCTTCTGACTACTGCCTGCTGCCTTGGTATTGCCGGCGCAAGCGCGCAGCAATATCCGACGCGCCCGGTGCGGATCGTCGTGCCGCTCACGCCGGGAGGCGGCGTGGACATGATCGCGCGGGTCATCGCAGACCATTACAGCCAGGTGATGGGTCAACGCTTCATCGTGGACAACCGGCCGGGTGCGGGCGGCAGCATCGGGGTGGAGACGGTCGCGAAGGCTGCGCCGGACGGCCATACCTTGCTCGTCAGCAGCAGCAGCCTCGTCACCAACGCGGCAATACAGAGCGTGCGCTACGACCCGATCCGTGATTTCCAGCCCGTTACAAAGCTCACGAGCAACTCATACGTCGTGCTGGTGACGCCGTCGCTGCCGGTTTCTTCGCCGAAGGACCTCGTCGCGCTCGCGCGCTCCCAGCCGGGCAAGGTGACGTACGCTTCCTCCGGCGTCGGCGGTGTGCTGCACCTGGGCGCGGAGCTGCTGTGCGCGCTCTCCGGCGTGCAGATGACGCACGTGCCGTACAAGGGCGTGGCGGAGGCCTACCCGGCCGTCGCGTCGGGCCTGGTCCAGTGGGTGCTTGGCAACCCGCTGTCGGCGACGCCGCTCATGAAGGCGGGGCGGGTGAAGGGCATCGCGGTTACCGGCGCGGCGCGCATGAAGGCGCTGCCGGACCTGCCGACGGTTGCCGAAAGCGGCGTCCCGGGCTACTCGGTGGAAGCCTGGTTCTCGCTGTTTGCGCCCGCGCGCACGCCCGGTGCGATCGTAAACCGGTTGCACGTCGAGGCAGCCAAGGCGATACACGCACCGGAAATCGCGCGCCGCATGGAGGCCGAGGGCACCGACGTGGTTGGCAATCCGCCGCCGGAGTTCACGCGCGAGGTCAAGGCGGAATTCGAGAAATGGCGCGACCTGGTCGCCAAGGCCGGCCTCAAGATTTAGCAGATGAGAACGCGCTCATCGCTCGGCGGCCTGTGCGGCCGGGCGCCGCGCGAGGTAGGTGAAGTCGTTGATGTAGACCTGCACGCGCTCGGCGAGGGCTTCGCGCTGGTGCGGCAGCAGGATGCGGTAGGTGGCCGCGTAGAGATCGGCCTGTTTCTGCGACCACTCTTTGAACAGCCGGTCGTACGCGGGATCGCGTCCCTGGTCCCAGTCGAGCAACCATTGGCGCAGCCGCGCCGCGAACTGGCCGGCATCTCCGCGCTGCGACATGAGCTGCAGGAACTCGCGCTGGCGCCGCATCCGGTCCTCGTGCCGCAGCCCGTGAACGAGCGGCAGATCGGCGGCCCACGCGAGGATCTGCTGGTCCTGAGCGTCGTCCAGATGGCCGACCCAGTCGCGGATGCGCGAGAGCACCCGGCGGCCGGTTGCCCGCTGCTGCTCCTCGATGCTCGATTCGAGGCGAAATTCTCGGACGAAATTGCGGTTGACCCGCTCCCACCGCTGCTGAAGAGAATCAAGCTGCTCGGGCGTGATGGTCATCAGCATGGCCGCTGCGTCGTCGGACACGTACACGACGAGCGTGCGGTAACGCGCTCTCACGCCTTGGGTGATCCACAGCACATCCTCGCGCGTGAGGCCCTTCTCGATCCGGGACTTGGTCTCCGAGAGGAACGCCGCGTACTCCGGCAGCTGCTCGTAGCGGTGCCATTCGTGCAGGCGGTCGAAGCGCTTGCGAAACTCCCGCTTCTGCTCGGTGTCGAGGTCGAAGTATTCGTCCGCGGTCCACAGCGCGACCGTGTCGAGCTGGGGATAGCCGAGGCGGACCATGCTGCAGCCCGCAAGCAGGGCGAGCGCGAGCGCCAGCAGGCCTGCCCGCGCGAGCGAAAACGGGGCCATTGCGGCCCCGTTCAGAAGCGCTCGCGGCACCTTGATCACATCGCGCCGAGGCCCGCCTTGGAGCACTGCTCGTCCTGGTCTCCGGTGACGCCGCTGACGCCCACACCGCCTGCGACTTTGCCACCGACCATGAGAGGCAATCCGCCCGGGGATGCGACGACGCCGGGCAGGGTCATGATCGCCGGGCCGGATTTCGCAATCACGTCCGCAAATACGCGGGTCGGACGGCGGTACGTGGCCGCGGCCCTCGCCTTCATGATGGCGATATCGAAGCTTGCGGTCTGCGTGTTCTCCATGCGCTCGAAATAGACCAGGTTGCCGGCCGTATCCACGACCGCGACGGCAACGTTCCACTTGTTGCTCGTGCATTCGGCTACCACTGCCGCGGCAATTTTCTTCGCCTGTTCGGTAGTGACCGATGTGGTGTATTCCGGCCGCTGCTGGGCCGATGCGGAAGCTGCGACGAGCGCGAGCGCGGCGGCGCCCACGACATGGGGAATGAATTTCCGTGCGGACATATCCTCTCCTTTGGATGGTTGTGGTTGGGGAAGCGCCGGGTACCATACCCGAGCGTGCGCGTTAACGCTACAACTGCTCGAGGTATTCCACCATGCGCCGGCGCGTTTTCGCGTCGGGTAGCCGTCCGGCGCCCCCCTGCAGGTTGTCCCGGAGATGCACAACGCGGCTCGTGCCCGGGATGGCGCAGGTGACGGCGGGGTGCGAGAGGATGTACTTGAGGAAGAACTGCGCCCAGCTTCGCGCAGTCGAATTCCGCCGCCCACGAGGGCAGCGGCTTTCCCTTGACCCGGGGGAAGAGCCCGCCCATCGAGAACGGGCGGTTTGCGATCACCGCGACGCCGGCTTCGGCGCACGCCGGGAGCAGCCGCGCCTCGGCCTCGCGCTCGGCCATCGAATAGTTGAACTGCGCGAAATCCCACTCGCGCGACCGCACCAGCTCCTCGAGCTCGCCGTAGGCCCCGGAATGGTAGTGCGTGATGCCGACGTAGCGGATGCGGCCGGCCGCTTTCCATTCGCGCAGCGTCCGCGCGTGGATGGATACGTCCTGCAGATTGTGCACCTGCATGAGGTCCATGCGCTGCGTGCGCATCAGCCGGAACGAGTCTTCCATCTGCCGGATGCCGGAGTCGCGTCCCCGCGTCCAGACCTTGGTGGCGAAGAAAAGCTTCTCGCGCAGGCGGAGCTCGGCGGTGAGGTCGCCCACCACGCGCTCGGCCTGGCCGTACATGGGCGAGGAGTCCACCACCGAGCCGCCTCCCTCGACGAGCAGCCGCAGCACCTCCTTCAGCTCGGCGCGCTCGGCCGCCTCCGTGCCGACGTCGAACGTCTGCCAGGTGCCGACGCCGACCGCCGGCAGTAGCTCGCCCGAGTGCGGGATCGGACGCTTGAGGATTGCGGGGGCTTGCGCGCGGGCTTTCTTGTTGTTCATGGCGAGGACGGCGCAGCCCGCAACGAGTTGCAGTACCCTGCGGCGTGCGGGATTCATGGTCTATAGAGTAGACTATAACGCGTCGCCGGGCTTTCACTCACACCTTCATCATGCTGACTTCCGACGGCCTCGCCGTATTCTCCAAGCACGCCTGCCCGACCTGCACGCTGATCGAGCCGGTCATGCAGCGGGTCGCGAAGGCGGTTCCCGCTTTCCAGGTCGTTTCGCAGGACGACCCGAAATTCCCGTCCGGCGTCGCCAACCTGGTCGACGACCGCGAACTCAACCACTCGTGGCTCAACAACATCGAGTCCACTCCGACTCTGATCCGCTTCCAGGGCGGACGCGAGGTCGAACGGGTCGTCGGCTGGGACCGGGACGGCTGGCGCAGGCTCACCGGCATCCGCGACCTGGGCGAGGGATTGCCGGCCTTCCGCCCGGGGTGAGGCTCGCTCTCACTTTCGCCCGGGGTGGCGGAGCGGCTGGAAGCGAAGCACACGGGTGGCACGCTGGTTTCCCGCAAGATCGAGTACAGCGAAAGCAGCGACCCGGCGGAAATCTGTTACGAGCGCGGCTGGAGCGATGGGCTGCCGGTCACGCCGCCGACCGACGAGCGCGTGCTGGCCATGCTCAAGGGCACCCGGCGGCGTCCGGACGAGATCGTGGGAAAGATTCCTCCGTATCTCGGCACCTGCACGGTAGAGAAGGCCGCGATTAACGCGGTGCTCGCCGGATGTAAGCCCGAGTACATGCCCGTTCTGCTCGCGGCATTGGAAGCGGCGCTCGAGCCGGTCTTCACGCTGCACGGCGTGCTTGCGACCACGTATTTCTCGAGCCCGATCATCATTGTCAACGGGCCCATCGCCCGCAGGATCGGCATGAACAGCGGCATCAACGTGCTAGGGCAGGGCAACCGGGCGAACGCGACGATCGGACGGGCGCTGAACCTCATCGTGCAGAACGTGGGCGGCGGACGGCCGGGCGAAGCGGACCGCTCGACGCTCGGCGCGCCCAGCAAGTTCACGCTGTGCTTCGCCGAGGACGAGTCGGATCCGGAATGGGAGCCGCTGTCGGTCGCGCGCGGCTTTCCGCGCGGCGTCTCGACCGTCACATTGTTCCAGGGCCATGGCCCGGAGGCGTTCGTGGACCAGAAGTCGCGCACGGCGGAAGGGCTCACGCGATCCTTCGCGCTGTCGCTCGTCAAGATGGGACACCCCAACCTGGTCCAGTCGGCGCGCGCGATCGTCGTGCTCTCTCCCGAGCATTACGCCATCTTCCGCGAGGCGGGATGGGACCGCCGGCGCATCGAGCGGGCGCTGTACGAGGCGACGATGCGACCGGGCTCGGAAATTCTTGCCGGAAAGGACGGCGTCGGCGAGGGCGTCCCGGCGAGTCGCGCCGGCGAATTGGTCCCCAAATTCCATGACGACGGCCTGATGGTGGTGCGCGCGGGCGGCCCGGCGGGATTGTTCTCGGCCGTTCTTCCGGGGTGGCTCGCCGGCCGCAACAAACTGGAGCTGCAACCGGTCACGAAGGAGGTCAAGACCTGAGCCGACGATGACCACCATCGCGAATATTGCTGTTGCCCTGGTTGTTCTTCTGCATGTTTATTTTCTGGTTCTGGAGATGTTTCTCTGGGACAAACCTTTTGGCCGCCGGCTCTTCGGCCTGACGCCGGAATTTGCTTCAGCATCCAGATCCCTGGCTGCGAATCAAGGCTTGTACAACGGCTTTCTCGCCGCGGGGCTGGTATGGGGTCTTGCCGCGGGAGTCAACGGTGACTCGATCAAGATCTTTTTTCTTGCATGCATTATTTTTGCCGGCGTATTTGGCGCTTTCACGGCGAATCGGAAAATTCTCTGGGTACAGGCGCTTCCGGGTGCCATCGCCCTGGCACTGGTCCTCTTTTCATGATTGCGCGCGAGGACGGTGAACTGCGTGCCCTTTGTGGGTTAAGATATTTTGGCTCGTCTTGAGACTGGAGATGGCCCATGAGCAACTGGATGCGTGATCCCACCGCTGAAACCTCGGCCGTAAAGCGGCCGCGGCGCGCGCCGCCGAAATCGCTCGAAGGCAAGACCATCGGGCTCTTCGACATCGGCAAGACGCGCACCCCGGAGTTCCTCGACCAGGTCGAGAAGCGCTTCAACGAGCGGGGGCTCAAGACCAAGCGCTTCGGCAAGCCGACCAACGCCAAGGTTGCCACCCCCGAGAATTTGCAGAAGGTCGCGAGCGAGGTCGACCTCGTTTTGATCGGACTCTCGGACTGAGGGTCCTGCACGTCGTGCAGTCTGCACGACCTCATGAACTTCGACAGCCGGGGGATTCCCGGCATCTCGGTCGTCACCACCGGCTTCACCGACGCGGTGGAGGCGCAGTCGAAAGCGCTCGGCTTCGAGCCGGCGGTGCTCTACGTCCCGCACCCGATCCAGAACCGCACGGCGGAGGAGCTCAATAAGATCGCGGATGACGCGATTGAGCCTGCGCTGAGGATGCTTACCGCATCCAAGTGACCGCTGACAACTGATATATGAGAGCTTGGGCGCGCTTTGCCGCGATTGTGTCGCTGGCAATGTGCGCCAGCGCATTGCGGGCGGCGGACACCTATCCGTCGAAACCCGCCCGGCTCATCCTTCCATTTGCCGCGGGCGCGTCGACCGACATCATCGGCCGCATCTTCGTGCAGTATTTCAGCGAGGCGTGGGGACAAACGGTGGTCGTCGATAACCGGCCGGGCGCGGGTGGCACGTTAGGCACCACGATCGCCTCGAAAGCCACTCCCGACGGCTACACGATATTTACTTTCGGAATCAATCAGGCAATCACGGCCAACCTCTACAAGAAGCTGCCGTACGATTCCCAGCGCGATTTCATACCGGTGTCGCTGTACGCGACGATGCCCAATATCCTGTGCGTCAATCCATCATTGCCGGCGAGCAACGTCGGCGAGTTCATCAAACTGATCAAGGCCAATCCCGGAAAATACAAATACGCCTCTTCGGGAGTTGGCGCCTCGCCGCACCTGACGATGGAGCTGTTCAAGGCCGTCACCGGCATCGACCTCATACACGTACCCTACAAGGCCTCGGGGCAAGCCTACATCGAGACCATCACTGGCCAGATACAGACGTTCTTCTTCAACCTTCCCGGTCCGCTGCCTCACATCAAGGCCGGGCGGCTGCGGGCACTCGCCGTGACGTCGGCCAAACGCGCCGAGCAGGTGCCCGATGTGCCCACCATTATGGAATCCGGCATACCGGATTTCGAAGTAACGGTGTGGCAAGGTTATGCCATGCCCAAGGGCACATCGAAGGCTCACTTGGCCAGCATCCATGCGGCGATGATGAAAGCGCTTGCCTCACCCGACTTGAAGCAACGCTTCTTTGACAACGGCGTCGCCGCCGCGCCTCAGACACCCGATGAATTCGTGAAGTTCATCAGGGTGGAATACGCCAAGTGGAAAAAAGCCGTGGAACTTTCCGGCGCCAAAGTGGAATGAGCTGCCTGTGCGCCCAGCTAGTCGATCTTGATCCCGGTTTCCTTGCGGATGCGAACCCACCTTGCGTAATCGTCCTGTAGTTGGCGCGTAAACTCCTCAGGACTGTTGCGGACCACTTCGGCGCCGACTTTCTCGAATGCCTGGCGCGTGCGCGGCTGCGCAATGACCGCATCGACTGCATCGCGCAGCTTCCGAACCGCTTCTTCGGGCGATGCCGCCGGAATGGCAAGCGTGGACCACGTCGAATAATCGTAGCCGCGGACCCCCGATTCGTCGATCGTCGGCACGTCGGGCAAGAGCTTCGAGCGCTGCGGAGTCGTCACCGCCAGTGCGCGCAGCCTGCCTGCTTTGATGTAGGGTCCCGAGGAAGTGACTTGATCGAATGCCAGATGAATTTCTCCGGTCAGGATGGCGACGGATGCGGCGGCGCCGCCTTTATAGGGCACGTGCGTGAATTTCACTCGCGCCATCGACTGAAACAGCTCGCCCATCAGGTGCCCGCCGGAACCCTGGCCCGCCGATCCCATGAAGAGTTCTCCTGGACGCGCCTTTGAAAACGCGATGAGCTCCTTGACGCTGCGCACCGGCAGCGAGGGGTGCACGCTAAGAGCGCTCGCGACGAGCGAAATGCGCGACGTGTACACGAAGTCGCGCAGCGGCTGGTACTCGATATCGTCGTGAAACACTGGCTGGGACACAAGCGTGCCGGGTGCGCCGAGCAGGACCGTGTATCCGTCGGGCGGCGATTTGGCGACCAGAGCGGAACCAATCCTGCCTCCCGCCCCGCTGCGGTTTTCGACGATCACGGGTTGCCCCAGAACTTCCGTGAGTCCAGGAGCGATGGTCCGCGCCGTGATGTCGATGTTTCCACCGGGGGCGAACGGGACGACGATGCGGATCGGTTTGGATGGGTAGCCCTGGCAATAGGCAATTGCGTGTGCAAGCAGCGCCATTCCGCCCATCGCCAGCCACAAGGCTTTTGCCATGCGGTTCTCCTCGTAAAGTTTTTTGGTGGAATGATGGCACAGTGTTCCCAATCGGCGAGCCCGTCAAGCGCCGCAATCCAGTGCTTGAAGCTCTTCTGAACGGTCCAACAATCCATCTCATGTTAATTTCGCTCTCTCCGCGCACCTCTCAACGGGCGATCGGAGCGAGTCTAGTGGTAAGAGGGGTGAACTTGTTGACTCCCGCATCGGCCTGCCATAACGTGTGCGTATGAAGCGCGCAACGCATGCACTGATGCTGAGCATTGCCTTGGCCGCCTGCGCCACCTCGCCCTCGGCGGACATCGACTTCGACTACGATACGGCGGCGGATTTCACCGCGCTCAAGACCTTCGGCTGGATGCCGCCGGCCGGCAACGCGGCCGGGGACGAGCTGCTGGTGAAGCGCATCCGGAGCGCGGTGGATACCCAGCTCCAGGCGAAGGGACGCACGGCGTCGGCGGCCAACCCCGACTTCCTCATCGGCATGCAGCTTTCCGGAAAGACCACGTACGGCGGCTCCGTCGGGGCCGGCATTTCGGTGGGAATCCCCGTGGGCAGGGCGGGGCGGGTCTCCGTGGGCGGAGGAAAGAGCAAGCCCATCGAGAATAAAGAGGGGACGCTCGTCCTGGATTTCCTGGACGCCAAGACCAAGTCGCTCGTGTGGCGGGCGACGGCTTCGGGAGCGGTCGAGCCGTCGTCCACGCCCGAGTATCAGCAGAACCGGATCAACGCGATCGTCGCGGAGATGCTGTCCTACTTCCCGCCCAAGAAATAGACGGATAAAGGACCGCGTCGCAGGAAGGGCTGTTCAACCTACCCAACTATAGGAACGCAAAGTGGCAACGAGCTCACTCTCCGCAATGAAGATCATTGGCATCGTCCTGGTGGTCATCGGCCTTGGCCTGGCACTCTGGGGATATCGGTTGTCCGGCAATGTCGATTCGCAAATTAGCCAGGTTTTCACAGGTTCGGCCACTGACAAGGTCATGACGTTCTACATCAGCGGCGCGGCCAGCTTCGTCGTTGGCCTGTTCCTGCTCCTCAAGAAGACCTGACCCGATCGCAGTGGGGGCTGCACGCGCGCGTCGCGGGCGGAGGAAGCACGCCGAGCACTGTTGGAACCCGTACGGGGCGCGCCGAAGGCGCATCCCAGCGAACGAAAGTGAACGACTTAAGCGCATCATTAGGATT
Organism: uncultured beta proteobacterium; assembly: GCA_963699525.1. Taxonomy (GTDB): domain Bacteria; phylum Pseudomonadota; class Gammaproteobacteria; order Burkholderiales; family SG8-41; genus SG8-41. The sequence goes on from CAVOUI010000013.1 coordinate 46,118, forward strand.
TTCTTGTTTTATTAATAAGATACTTTCTTGCGCCAAGATACGAGCCAACTACTGAAATTGCACTACCAGCAAGAATTATCTGAATGACAAACCAGACGCTGCTATCTTTTTCAAAAATGGATGCCGCTAGTAGCATGACAATAAACCCAACAGCGCCACCCATGGCCAAATGTCTCAACAGAAATCTTGGCTCAATATTTCTGACTGTTACATAACCACCAATAATTAATGCAGGCACAAATATTAGATACGGCAAAGCATTCCAATTAATACCAAGAAGAAATACCAGAAAAGTCATCGCCTGCCAGAGCAGAATGCCAGACAAGAAACTAGCCAAAACTCCAAACAAGATGGGTTTTATAGTGGACATTTCAACTTTTTCAAAATCCTAACGTGGCACTCACCCGCACGAGCGAGCGCAGCTCGCGAGGGGCGGGTGCAGCAGCAGGTTAGACGCGACACTCATTCGCTGCCCGGCTTGGGAAACACCTTTGCTCTGAGGACAGAGAACCAAATGCCGCAAATGGTAAGACTTCCAATCCCGTATAAGAAGGGGACGGCGTTGTAGAACGCCACAGGGCCCGCCTCGGTAGCGATCTCTGCGACAAAGAGAATTGTCATTCCAGAAAGCAATAGAAGGGGCCAATGTCTCCAGAGTAGAAGTGTCAGCACAGTTCCTACCACCAATGCAGCAATTGATGCGAGAGCCAAGGGAATGGCCACCAGAAAGCCCAGGACTCCAGCGGTGCCAGAATCCATCGGGATCGCACCCATGACACCGACAACTAGAGCGCTCGCCCCGCAAAACAAGAAACATCCATAGGCGAGATCGTACTTGGATCGGTCTTTATTCACCGTTTCGCCCGGCGGACATGACGGCCCATGGGATCAAACGTCTAACGGCGCAGCTCGACGCCTTCCATGCACTGCAGCGTCAGAGCAGAGGGTCGATAAACTCGACCATCTTCTTGCGTTGCGCAGCATCGGGCAGCCGGCCGCGCCCGGCGTTGAGGTTGTCCACCACGTACTCCGGCTTGTCCATGCCGGGTATCACGCAGGTCACCGCCTCGCTTGCGAGGAGGTACTTGAGGAAGAACTGGCCCCAGGTCGTCGCCTCGAATTCCGCGGCCCACTCCGGCACCGGCTTGCCGCGCACGGCGCGGAACAGCCGGGCGCGGGCGAACGGCAGGTTGACCAGTACCGCGGTGCCGGTATCCGCGGCCGCGGGCAGCAGCCGCTGCTCGACGCTCCTCTCGGCCATCGAGTAGTTGACCTGGATGAAATCGAGCTTCTCGGTCCGCAGGATCTCGATCAGCCGGTCGTTGGCCCGTTCCTGGCTCTGGGAGTGGGTCACGCCGATATAGCGGAACACGCCGCGCTCTTTCCACTCGCGCAGCAGCGCGAGCTGCGCGGCGATCTCGCTGCGGTCCACGAAGCCGACGTTGTGGATCTGCATCAGGTCGATTTTTTCCGTGCGCAGCCGGCGCTGCGATTGCTGCATCTCGGCGATCGCTCGCTCCCGGCTGGTGGCGCGCACTTTCGTCGCCAGGAACACCCTGTCGCGCGCCGTCATTTCGGTGAGCAGGTCGCCGACCACGGATTCCGCGGCGCCGTAGGACGGGCGCGGTGTCGATCAGACGCCCGCCGCCCGCGAGCAGCGTCTCGATGACCGCACGGCGTTCACTGCGTTGCGCGGCGTCGGCGCCGATATCGAAAACGATGGCGGTGCCGAGACCGATCGCTGCGAGGCGCTCCCCGGTGCGCGGGATCGACCGCGTGAGCAGCGGTTTCGCAGTTGCCGTCGCGGCGCGGGCCGGAACGATCCCGAGCGCGGCGGCCGCACCGAGGCCGGCGGTCATGGCCAGCGCCTCGCGGCGCGTGAAGAGACGGGGGGACCGTTTGTTGTCGAACTTCACGTCAGGCTCCTTGTGCGGTAGGTGAGGGCGTAGCCGGCGCGCGCGTGCGGCGCTCGTGCACGCGGCCGAGGGCCAGGGCGAGTGCGAGCCAGGCCGCGGTAACGGGCACGGTGGCGAGCGAAATCGCGCCGAGCTCGAGTCCGATTCCGCGCAGCGCGGAGAACAGCCACCCGCTCACCGCGTCGGCGCCGCGGAAGACCACGAGGTCGATCACGTTCTTCGCCTTGTATTTCTCCTCGCGCTCGAGCACCGTGAACAGCACCTCCCGCGCAGGGTTGGAGATCGCGAAGTTGGCGGCGCGCTGCGCGGCCTGGAAGGCTATCACGACCCAAAGTGCAGGCGTGATCCACAGCGCGAGGAAGCCGAGGCAGAACACCGCCGGCAGGAAGGCGGCCGCCGGGCCGGCGCCGAAGCGCGCGATCAGCCTTCCCGTCGCGAGGAATTGCACGAGGAGGGTCAGGATCCCGACCGCGAGGTCGATGGTGGCAAAGATGCGTGTGCGCACCGCGGGATCATCGGATGCGGCGGCCACGATGTTCGCCTGCTGGAAATAGAGAAAGGTCCCGGCGAGGGAAAGCAGCGCCACCCAGAACGCGATGCCGGCGAGGTAGGAGGAGCGCAGCAGCAGGCTGATGCCCGCGAGCCAGCCCCCGCCCATGCCCGCCGTTTCGGGCTGCCGTGTGGGTGCGGCAGCTGCGGGCGCTTCCGCCTTCACCCGCGGCGCTGCCGCTTCGAGGCGTGCCGCGCACAGTACCGCCGCTTCGAGCAGCAGGGCGGCGACGATCAGGAGATTGACATGGCCGAGCGGCACCGCGAGCCCGACCGTTACCGCCGGACCCAGGAGCGCTCCGGCCGAGCCCCCGGCGGCGATGAATCCGAACAGCCGCTTGCCCTGCTCGGACGCGTAGAGATCGGCCATGAACGACCAGAACACCGAGACGGCGAACAGGTTGAACACGCTGATCCACACGAAGAACACGCGCGCGACGTGGACAGCGCCGATGTCGAGTGTAAGGAGCAGCCAGAAGATCGCGATGTTGAGGACGAAGAAGTGGTAGACGAGCGGGATGAAGCGCCGGCGCGGCAGCCTCGCGACAACGGCGCCGAACACCGGCACCACGGCGAGCATCACGAAAAAGGTCGCCGTGAAGAGCCACGGCAGGTTCCTCACGCCGCCCGCGATGCCCATCTCGTCGCGCAGCGGCCGCAGCACGTAGTAGCCGGCGAGGAGGCAGAAGAAATAGGCGAACGACCAGAGGAGCGCCTGCGCTTCGCCCGGCCGGACGGCCACCACCCGCGCGAGCCAGCGCGGAGCGGTTGCTTCGCTCATCTAGGGCTTGAGGCCAAGCGCCTGGCGCAGTTCCGCGGCGGTCATCGGCCGGCCGAACACGGCACTGCCGTAATCGAACTCCCGCGCACGCGCGAGTCCGCCGACCACCACCGGCTCGTGGCCGGCGTCCCGCACGAGGCGGATCGCCGTCTTCAGGGCTTGCGCGTCGTCCCCGGCGATCGGGATACCGAGGCGCTCCCCGGCGCGATGCGCGTCGTCGCGCATGCGAACGTAGCCCACCTCGTTGTAGGCGCGCACGATCCGCGCTCCAGGCAGGAACTCCGGCGACGCGACGCCCGTGCCCTTGGCAAGCGCGTCCTTCGCCATGGCGCCGTCCCGGCCTGGAACGGGGTTGCTCGCATCGAGCACGATTTTTCCCTTGATCTCGGCGGCGAGGTCGCGTCCGAGCCCGGGCAGCGCCGCGTAGGGCACCGCGAAGAACAGCACCTCGCCGAACGCGGCGGCCTCCTTGGGCGTGCCGGCGCGCGCGCCGGCGCCGATGCTCGCGGCAAGCTTGCGGTCGTGCTCGAGATCGAGCGACGAAAACATGACCTCATGCCCGGCTTTCACCCACAGCGTTCCGATCGTCCCGCCGACCCGGCCCGAGCCGATCACGCCGATCCGAAGGCCCTTGGCGCCCTCGGCTGACCGCGCCCCGAGAGGCAGCGCGCAGAGGAGAATTCCCGCGGCGGACTGCAGCACGAGGCGGCGTTTCGGTTGCGGCGTGTTCTCGGCGCTCATCGAATGGACCTCATGGCGTGACTGCGGATGAAGGCGAGAGGATACATCAATATTCCCTCGGGTCAGGACAACGCTACAGCGGTTGACCTTGCCGGTGGCGGACAGGATACTCACCTTTTTTCCATTCACGAGGGGGAAAACCATGACAAGAATGGCACGCTGTGCGCTGCTTGCCTGTGCCACGGCAATCGGCATTCAATCGCAGGGACTGTCGGCCCAGACCTATCCGGCCAAACCCATCCGCGTGATCGTTCCCTTCGGCACGGGCGGTCCGGCCGACATCTACGCCCGTTTCCTGGGCCAGCACATGCAGGCGCCCCTCGGCCAGCCGTGGGTCGTGGAAGCCCGGCCCGGCGCCGGGTCCATCATCGGCACGGAAATAGTCGCCAAGTCCCCCGCCGACGGCTACACGCTGCTGGTCATGTCCAATACGCATACCGTCAATGAGTCGCTGGTGCCCAAGAAGCCGTTCGTGCTGATGAAGGACTTCGTCGCGGTAGCTCCGATCAATTATTCGGACTTGCTGCTCGTGGCGCACCCGTCGGTTCCGGCGAAGACCGTCAAGGAGCTGGTCGCTATTGCGAAGAAGGGTGGCATGAGCTACTCGTCTTCCGGAACGGGCACGCCCTACCACATGGCCGGCGAGCTGTTCAAGGCGTTGGCAGGGGTGGATATCCTGCACGTTCCCCACAAGAGCAGCGGGGACGCGCGCACCAGCGTCATGAGCGGGCAAACCGACATGATGCTGGATGCGATCACCACCATGCTGCCGATCGCGCAGGCCGGCAGGGTGCGGGCGCTCGCCACCTCGGGACGGACGCGTTCTTCCGTGGCGCCGGATCTCCCGACGATCGCCGAAGCGGGCGTGAAAGGCTACGAGACCACGATCTGGATCGGAATCATGGCGCCGGCCGGAACGCCGAGAGCGATCGTCGAACGGCTCAACGCGGAAATCACGAAGGTCGTCAACCGTCCCGACGTGAAAGCGGTGTGGGCCAAGCAGGGCGCGGTTCCGCTGACGATGTCGGTTGCGGACTACGAGAAGTACCTCTACGCCGATATCGCGAAGTGGGCGAAAGTCGTCAAGATCTCCGGCGCCCGCGCCGATCGGTAATGCGCCTGGTCACGTTTTCGGACGACGAGGGCGTGCGCATCGGCGTGCACGATCCGGCCTCCGGCACGATCGTCGATCTTTCCGCGGGCACGCGGCTGCCGCGCGACATGACGGGGTTCATCGCGCTCGGCAAGAGCGGGCTCGCCCGCGCGCGGCGCGCCGTGAAAAGCGGGGAGGGCCGAATCGCTGCCGCAAGCGTCAAGCTGCTCGCCCCGATTCCGCGCCCCGCGAAGAACGTTCTGTGCGTCGGCAAGAACTACCACGATCACGCGCGGGAGTTCCAGGCGAGCGGCGTCGACGCGACCGGCAAGGAGGTGGTGCCGGAGGTGCCGATCATCTTCACCAAGTGGCCGAACTCGGTGATCGGCCCGGGCGAGCCCATCCCCAGCGCCAACGATTACACCGATTCGACCGATTACGAGGGCGAGCTCACGGTGGTGATCGGGGAGGGCGGCCGCGGCATTTCGCGCAAGGACGCCTACGACCACGTCTACGGCTACACGATCGTCAACGACGTCTCGTCGCGCACGCTGCAGAACCGGCACCGCCAGTGGTTCCTCGGCAAGAGCCTCGACGGCTACTGCCCGATGGGGCCATGCATCCTCACCGCGGACGAGGTGAAGGAGGTGGGCAGGATGCATCTCACGACGAAGGTCAACGGCGAGCTGCGTCAGGACGCGCTCGTGAGCCAGCTGATCTTCGACATCCCGACTCTGATCGAGACGATCTCGCGCGTGATGCTGCTGGAGCCGGGCGACCTCATCGCCACCGGCACCTGCGCCGGCGTTGGCATCGGCTTCGATCCGCCGAAGTACCTGAAGAGGGGCGACACCGTGGCGATCACCATCGAGCCGATCGGCACGCTGGAGAACCCGGTGAGCTAGAATGGACGAGAGAAGAGGAGGAGACATGAAAACCATTGGATGGATCGCCGCTGTACTCTGCGCCGTGGCCGCCGTGCCCGCGATCGGGCAGGACGCGTTTCCGAGCCGGACGATCTCGATGATCGTCGCCTTCCCGCCGGGCGGGGTGGCGGACATCACGGCGCGGCCGACCGCTGCCGCGATGGAGAAGATCTTGAAGCAGCCGGTGGCCGTCACCAATCGTCCCGGCGCGGCGGGCGCCGTCGGGAACTCCGTGGTGGCCAACGCCAAGCCCGACGGCTACACCGTATTGATGGCGCTTTCCAGCATCTCGGTGATTCCCGCCGCCGACGAGCTCTTCAACCGCAAGCCCGCCTACTCGCTCGACCAGTTCGCGCCGATCGCGCTGATTTCAGCCGATCCGACGCTCCTGGTGGTGCACCCGTCGCTGCCGGTGAAGTCGCTGAAGGAGCTGGTAGCGCTCGCGCGGGCGAAACCGGGACAGCTCACGTTCTCTTCGTCCGGCATCTACGGCGCGCTGCACATGCCGATGGAGATGTTCCTGCATTCGGCCAAGCTCAAGATGCGGCACCTGCCCACGGCGGGGGGCGGGCCCGCCATCACGGCGTTGCTCGGCGGGCACGTCGAGCTGACGGCGGGGGGGCCGGCGGCGATCAGCGGCTACGTCAAGACCGGGAAGATGCGCCCGATCGCGAACTGGGGCGCGAAGCGGCATCCGTCGTTTCCCGATGTCCCGACGTTCCGGGAGCTCGGCTACAAGGATGTGGAGTACTACATCTGGGCCGGCATGTTCGCGCCGCGCGGCACGCCCGAGCCCGTGATGAGCGTACTGCGCGACGCCGCGCGCAAGGCGGTCGAGGACCCGGTCTTCAAGAAGTCGATGGCCAACGTGGACTCGCTGGTGCAGTACATGGATGCCCCCGACTTCTACCAGTACTGGCAGGCCGATGCGAAGCGCCTCGCCGCTCTCGTCAAGGTGGTGGGCAAGGTCGACGACAAGAAGTAGGACATGAGGGATCCCCATCAGGGGCATAGGCGCGGGGGGCTGCGCAGCGACCAGTTCTCGGGGCTGATGCTGCTGGCGCTCGCGCTCTATGTCGCGTGGCAGAACCGCGTCTACCCGGTAGGCACTTTGTCCGAGCCCGGACCGGGTTACGTCCCCCTGCTGCTCGCGGTCTTCCTCGGCGTGATGGGCCTGCTGATCGCGCTGTGGGGAGGGCGGTCCGCGCCACTCGCCGCGATGAAGTGGACAGAAGCGCCCCGCGCGGTCTCGATACTCGCCGTGTGCGGTGCTGCGGCGCTGGCGCTGGAGCGCATCGGCTACCGGCTTACCGTGATCGTCCTGCTGGTCGTTCTTCTGCTCGTGCTCGAGCGCAAGCGGCCGCTGCAGGCGGTTCTCGTCGCGCTCGGATTCAGCTTCGCCTCGTTCTACATCGTGGGCGACCTGCTGCGAGTGCCGCTGCCGCGCAGCCCGTGGGGGCTCTGATACCGGTGGCAGAGACTTTTCAGAATTTATTGCTGGGCTTCTCGGTCGCGCTGCAGCCTTCCATCCTGGTCTACGCGTTCGTCGGCTGCGTCATCGGCACGCTGGTCGGGATGATGCCGGGCCTCGGGCCGCTCGCCGGCATCAGCCTGCTGCTGCCCGCGACCTTCGGGCTGAACCCCATCATCGCGATCGTGCTGCTTGCCGGCGTCTACTACGGCGCGATGTACGGCGGCTCCACCACCTCGATCCTGATCAACGTACCGGGAGAGGCCGCGTCGGTCATGACCTGCGTGGACGGGTATGCGATGACTCTGAAGGGTCGCGCCGGGCCGGCCCTTGCCATCGCCGCGATCGGCTCGTTCATCGCGGGCACGCTCGGCGTGCTCGGGCTGATGCTGCTTGCGCCGACGCTGGCGGAGTGGGCGCTGCGCTTCGGCCCGCCCGAGTACACCGCGCTGCTCCTGATGGGTCTCTTCATCCTCTCGTACATGAGCGGGGGATCGATGCTGAAGACGCTGGCCATGGCGGCGCTCGGGCTCCTGCTCGGCATGATCGGCATCGACGTCATGAGCGGCTACACCCGCTTCAGCTTCGACATCGTCGAGCTCGGAGACGGCGTGGGCATCGTGCCGGTCGCAGTGGGCCTGTTCGGCGTGTCGGAGATCCTGGTGGCGGCCGGAGCGGCGGAGGCGCCCAAGGTCCAGCACCCCAAGCTGCGCGACCTGATTCCATCGCGGGAAGAGTTCCGGCTGTCGGCGGGCCCCATCGCGCGCGGCAGCCTGCTCGGGTTCCTGATCGGCATCATCCCCGGCTCGGCGCACATCATTTCGTCGTTCGTCTCCTACGGCGTCGAGCGGCGGATGTCCAATCATCCGGAGCGCTTCGGCCGGGGCGCGATCGAGGGGGTGGCGGGGCCCGAGTCCGCGAACAATGCCGCGGCGACCGGCGCGTTCGTGCCGATGCTCGCGCTCGGCATCCCGACGAGCCCCGTCACCGCGGTGATGATCGCCGCCATCATGGTGCACGGCGTGCTGCCGGGGCCGATGCTGATCCAGAGCCAGCCGGAGCTGTTCTGGGGGTTTGTGGCAAGCATGTATGTCGGCAACGTGGTGCTGCTGATCCTGAACCTGCCGATGGTGGGGCTGTTCGTCAACCTGCTGCGCATCCCCTACGGCTATCTCTATCCGTGCGTTCTGTGTTTCTGCATTCTCGGCACCTACGCCGTCAGCAACAGCACGATTGACGTGTGGATCCTGCTCGCGATGGGGGCCGTGGGCTACGTGCTGCGCAAGTTCGGCTACGATCTCGCGCCCGTGGCGCTGGGGCTGGTGCTCGCGCCGATGCTCGAGCTGTCGCTGCGGCAATCGCTCGCGATGAGCGCGGGCAGCTACGGCATCTTCATCGAGCGCCCGATCGCGGTCGTCATGCTCGTGCTCGGGCTGGTCCTCCTCCTGCTGGCCCTCAAGCCGCTGGTGTTCAAGGGCAAGGACTGGCGCACGGAAGTCGGCCTCGAGAAGCAGTAACGCCGTCATTCCCGCGAAGGCGGAAATCCGGAAATGTTGTAGCATTCCGCGTATGCCGGTCTTTTTCCGACTTGTGTGCGCCGGAGCGGCGCTCGCCGCCTCGCTCGCGCTCGCGGCGGAGAGACGTCGCCAAGGACGGCGGGCCGTACGTGCCCACGCCCCAGGCCGTGGTGGACGCCATGCTCGATGTCGCCGGGGTCGGGCCGGACGATTTCGTGATCGACCTCGGCTCGGGCGACGGGCGGATCGTTCTCACCGGGGCGACGCGCAACAAGGCGAGCGGCATGGGCGTGGACATCGACGGCGAGCTGGTCGATCGTGCCAACGCCTCGGCCAGGAAGCTCGGCATCGCGGATCGCGTGCGCTTCGAGCAGCAGGATGTGCTCGCCGCGGACGTGAGCCGCGCGACGGTGCTTACGCTCTATCTGCTGCCGGGCATGATGGAGCGGCTGAGACCCAAGCTGCTGAAGGAGCTCAAGCCGGGCACGCGCATCGTGTCGCATGATTTCGATCTTGGCGAATGGAAGCCGGACCGCAGCGTGGACGTGCAGACCCCGGAAAAGTACGACATCGCGGGCACCTGGACCTCCACCGTGCACCTGTGGACGGTGCCGGCTCCCGTGGAGGGCGCGTGGCTCGTGAGCCTGGACGGCGGGCGCGGCGCACCGTTCCGGCTGGAGTTGAAGCAGCGCTACCAGCACTTCGACGGCAGGCTTGTGCGCGACGCGGAAACGGTGCCGCTGCGCGACTCGCTGATCGAAGGCACGCGCATCCGCTTCAGCGCGCCCGGGAAGAATGGCCGGCTTGAGACCTATACTGGCACCGTTCAGGACGGGAAAATCACCGGCGAGGCGCGGGCCGGGAGCGGCACGGCCGTTCGCTGGAGCGCCACGCGGGTGCAATGACGATTCCCTCCCCCTCGATGGGGAGGGGTAGGGTGGGGGTGAAAACGGAGACGGGTATGCAGGCGAGAATTCTTTCGGGTAGACGCAGGTTGTTGTTGGCCGTGGGCGCCTTGCCGCTCGCGACGGCTTGCCGCGGCCGCGGACATCGACTCGCAGCGCACTGGCGGGCCCTATGTGCCCACCCCGCAGGTCGTGGTGGACGAGATGCTGCGCATGGCGAAGATCGGCCCGAATGACTTCGTGGTGGACCTCGGATCGGGCGATGGGATCATCGTGCTGACGGCGGCGCAGCGGTTGAAGGCGCGGGGGTTCGGGGTGGACATCGATCCCGATCTCGTCCGGCAATCCAACGCCGAGGCGAAGAAGCGCGGAGTGGCCGACCGCGCGAGCTTTTACGTGATGGACGTGTTCAAGGCCGACATCGGCAAGGCGACCGTGGTGACGCTCTATCTCCTGCCGGGCATGATGGCGGACCTGCGGGGAAAGATCTTCAACGAGCTCCGGCCCGGCACGCGCGTCGTGTCTCACGACTACACCTTCGGCGACGAGTGGCGCGCGGACGAGTACTACACCTGGGACGTCCCGGAGAAGGAGAAGGTGACCGGGGTCCCGCGGGCGACGGTGTACCTCTGGGTCATCCCGGCCAAGATCGCGGGCCGCTGGCAGCTAAGCCTCGCTGCGCCGGCCGACGAGCGCTACGAGCTGACGGTCAAGCAGAACTACCAGAACCTCGAAGGCACGGTCGCCGGGGCAGGGGCGAAGGGCGTGCGGCTCACGCAGTCAAACCTGCGGGGCGAGGACATCTCGTTCGCGTTTCCGTCGGGCGGGGACCGCCACCGCTTCAAGGGACACATTTCCGGCAATACCATGGAAGGCACGGTCGAGCTCGCCGGCGGGAAGGGCACGGCGAAGTGGACCGCCACCCGCCTCTAGAGTAAAGCAGGCCCTTCCCCAACTCCAAGGAAATCCATTATGGCCTCCAAACTGATTGCTGAGTTCATGGGAACGTTTTGGCTGGTATTGGGCGGGTGCGGCAGTGCCGTGCTTGCTGCCACTTTTCCCGATGTCGGAATCGGCCTCACCGGGGTCTCCCTCGCGTTCGGTCTCGCCGTGTTGACGATGGCATATGCCCTCGGTCCGATTTCCGGCGGGCACTTCAACCCGGCAGTCTCGTGTGGCTTGTGGGCCGCGGGCCGCTTTCCGGCAAACCAGGTCGCACCCTACATCGTTGCGCAGGTTGCCGGAGCAGTGGCAGGGGCCGCGATCCTCTTCGTCATCGCCAGCGGCAAGGCCGGCTTCGACGTGAGTGCGGGGTTCGCGGCGAACGGCTACGGCGAGCACTCGCCTGGGAAATACTCCCTCACGTCGGCGCTGGTAACGGAGGTGGTCATGACCTTCGGCTTCCTGGTCGTCATCCTCGGAGCGATTCACCGCCGCGCGCCCGTGGAATTTGCGGGCATTGCGATCGGGCTGGCGCTCACCCTCATCCACCTGGTGAGCATTCCGGTGACCAACACGTCGGTCAATCCGGCCCGCAGCACGGGACCCGCGTTGTTCGTCGGTGGCTGGGCGCTGGGGCAGCTGTGGCTCTTCTGGGTCGCCCCGATCGCCGGCGCGCTGCTGGCCGGCTGGGTTTCCCGGACACTGCGGAAACTGCTCCACGCCGAGTTGGAGCCGGCCGTGGACGGCGGCGAATCTTAAACGCGCCTGGCTTCTAATTTGTGAACCGGCACGGGCATAGCGCCAAACAGGGGAAACAGCCAGTCGCCGTTAACCTGTTTTTTCCACAGACCCCGCTTCGGCGGGGTTCTTGTTTCCTGCGGCGAGCGTCTGTCTTGGGTCGGAAGCTGACCATCTGAATTACGTCTGCTTGCGGCCAGAAGCGGTCATTCTGGTCAGATCGCTGTCGTGGAAATGCCAGAATAAATACAGGCGCGGCTATCCGCGTTACTTGACGGTTTCGGCACCCACTTTGCAGACCACTTCGTCCTGTGAGCCCGTGCCGCCCGAGCAACCGATCGCACCGATCAGCTTGCCGCTCTCGATCAGCGGGATCCCGCCTCGAGAAGCAACGACATCGTCGAGCGTGGCGATGTAGTGAAGGTTGTTAAGCTGGATCGCGTTCTCGAAGATCTTGGTCTCACGGCGGAACTTCGCCGCGGCGCGCGCCTTGTGCTCTGCAATTGAGATTGAGGCGAGTTGCGCGTCGTCCATGCGCTGGAACGCGACGAGGTTGCCGCCCGAATCCACCACTGCAACGTTCATCTTCCAGCCTCGCTTCGTCGATTCGGCCACGGCGGCAGAGATGGCCGCCTGGGCGCGGTCGAGCGAGATTGGCGTGCCGTAGGGCAGATCGAACGGCATCTTGTCCGGCACGTTATCGAGCGGATTTGGCTTTTGCGGTTGCTGGGCATGGCACGCAGCAGACAGCGCGAGCGCGGCGCTAAGCACGGCTAAAGTCGAGACGCGGATTCGCATAATCCCTCCTTGGTTATCCAAGCGCCGTTGTTCTGACCGGCGCGACGTGGAAGCGCGAATTTTCGGGACAGTAAGGGTGGAAGTCAAGCGCAGTCAGCGGGAACGACCGTTGCGGGTCGGAAGCCGACACCGTCGACCTAGGTAATTTTGGTCATCGGGAAGACCAAAGGCGGCACCCGATAACGAGCCGGAAACAAACCGCGTTCTTACGGCCCCGGCGGGGGACTGCACCCCCACCTTAATCCTCCCCCCTCAAGGGGGAGGAGAGCCTGTGAGTATTCCTCGCCCCATCGAGGGGGAGGAGGGTTTGCAACTCAGTTGACCAGGAACGCCGCCGGCAGCGCCTGCACCACCGCGCGCCGGTAGGCGATCTGGCTCTCCGCGATGTCGAGCAGCGCCCGATTGCGGGCGTCGGTCACGACCTCGCCATTCCGCAGCAGCCCGAGGTCGAGCGTCAGCGGCCGCGCGAGCATGAAGTCGAGCGCCGCCGTGTGCTGCAGGGGCACGTAATCGAGCAGGATCTGCTGCGGCTCCGGCAGCGGGCGCGCGCTGGCGACGATGAAGCTGTTGATCTGCCCCTGTCCCGGCACGTCCGGACGGTAGAGCACCATGTGGGGAAGCTCCTCGCGCAGGGTCGTCAGGAGATGCGCGTAGGCAGCGGGGTGCTGGAGGTCGGCGAACGTGTTGAACACGGCGATGCCGTCCGGCTCGAGGCAGCGCCTGAGGTCCGCGAAGAAATCGCGCGTGACGAGGTAGTCCGGGGTGCCGTCTCCGTGAAACAGGTCCACGACGATGAGATCGTAGCGGCGGCCGCAGCGTTTCAGTTGCGTGCGCGCGTCGGCGAGATGCACGCGCACCCGCGCCGGGTCGAAGCCGAAATAGCGGGTCGCGGCTGCGAGCGAGGCGGGGTCGATCTCGACGGCCTCGACGTCCACCCCGCGCCCGGCGAGCCGCATCGGCACGATCCCCGCACCGAGCCCGAGCACCAGCGCCGAGCCGATGCGGGGGCGATAGGCAAAGGCGAGGGCCTCCAGCGCGTAGGTGTAGAACGACAGCGAGCGCCCGTCGGACCCGACCGTATTCTGGACCAGGCCGTCCTGGAAATAGATCCGGGCAAAGCGGCCCGCGTCATCGGGCTCGCTGCGCAGGATTTTCACCGTCCCGAACAAGGAGCGGAAGCTCGCCTCCATCTGCCAGATCCTGCCGCCGTAGGCCGCGGGCCACATGCGGGCGGTATAGGCGTCGGCCTGCCACAGCATCAGCCCCGCGACGAGCGTGGCCGCAGCGCCGGCAAGCCCCAGCGGGACGCGTCCGGCGAGCGGGGCAGGCGGCCGGGCCGCCGCGGCGAGCGAGAGCAACGCCAGCAGCAGCGCCACCGCGAGCGTCGCCGAGAAATTGGTGAGGTAGTGGATCAGGCCGAAACCGGTGGCGAGCACACCGGCGACCGAGCCCAGGGTGCTCACGAAGAAGACCCGGCCGGCGCCGGCGTCGCCCGGGCGCCCGCCGCCGCGCGCGAGGAGAATCGCGACCAGCAGGGGATTCATGGCCGAGGCCGCGAAGAGCGGCACGAACAGCAGGAAGAGGCAGGCCCCGAACGCGCCGAGCACGAGGTCCGCGCTGGCGAGCCGCGGGAAGAGCCACGGATAGGCGAGGCAGGCGCCGGCGATCGCGAGCGAGGCGACGGCCGGCATGAGCGCGAACAGCAGCGTGAGGCGTGCCTGGTTTCCGGTGGCGCGCTTAACGGAGGCGAGACGTCCCCCGGCCCAGTAGCCGAGCGCGAGCGCGATCAGCGTGATCGAAAGGATGCCGGTCCAGATGTAGAGGCTGACGCCGAAATAGGGCGTCATGATGCGCGAGGCAAGCAGCTCCAGTGCAAGCACCGAGGCCCCGCATAGAAAGAGGATGGCGTAGAACATCATGGCGGTTGAATGTTGTCCTGTATAATCCGGGCCTTTGCGGATCGCCGGCCTCGCCGGCATCAAATCCGAATTTAACCACAGATGCAGTTTCCCTCGCTCCGGCTCGATGTGCCGGCCGTGGCCCGCTTCGCCGTCCACGTCGCGGCGGTGGCCGCGATTGCGCACGCGCCGGCACTCGCGCTCGAGCCGCGGGTGCCGTACGTGCCGACGCCGCAGGAGGTCGTGGACCGCATGCTGGAACTCGCCAAGGTCGGGCCGCACGACTACCTGATTGACCTGGGCTCCGGGGACGGCCGCATTGTGGTCACGGCTGCCCGGAAATACGGGACGCGCGGCTTCGGCGTGGACGTGAATCCCGAGCGCATCCGCGAAAGCAACGAGAACGCGCGGCGGGCGGGGGTCGTCGAGAAGGTGGCCTTCTACCAGCGCGATCTCTTCGAGACGAACCTCGGAGACGCGACGGTCATCACCCTGTACCTCCTGCCGCAGGTGAATATCGAGCTGCGCCCGAAGCTGCTGGAGTTGAAGCCCGGCACGCGCCTCGTTTCGCACGATTTCGACATGGGCGACTGGATGCCGGACACCCATGTCAAGGTGGACGCCCAGGATAAGTACGGGGGCGCCGGCGGATCGAGCGACATCTACCTGTGGATCGTGCCGGCCCGGGTCGCCGGGACCTGGCGGTGGGAGCTGCCGGTGTCGGGCAAGGCGCTCGCTTACGAGGTCAAGCTGGAGCAGAAGTACCAGGTCGTCACCGGCTCGGTTTCCGTGGGCGGCCGGGCCGCGAAGCTCCAGAACGCGCGGCTGCGCGGCGACGAGATCCGCCTTTCCTTCACGGCGGACGTGAACGGCGCGCCGGTGAAGCACGAGCTCCGCGGAAGGGTCGCGGGCGAGATGGTGACCGGCTCGGCGCAGCTCTCGGGCGCGCGCCTGCAGGGACAGCACGAATGGATAGCTCGGCGCGGCTCGGCTGGGGAGTGATCCTCGCGTGCCTCGCGGCGGCCCCGGCGCTCGCGCAGGACTGGGGCGATACGCCGTACGTGCAGACGCCGCAGAACGTGGTGGACACGATGCTCGAGATCGCCAAGGTCGGGCCCGGCGACACCGTCATCGACCTCGGCTCGGGCGACGGGCGCATGGTGATTACCGCGGCGAAGAGATACGGCGCGCGCGGCTTCGGCGTGGATCTCGACCGCAAGCTGGTCGCGCTCGCGAACCGCAACGCCGCGCAGGCGGGCGTCGCGAACCGCGCGGTGTTCTACCAGCGCGACCTCCACGAGACCGACGTCAGCTCCGCCACGGTCATGAGCATCTACCTCCTGCCGGAGGTGAACCTCATGATCCGCACCCGGCTCCTCGCAACGCTCAAGCCGGGCACGCGCATCGTGTCGCACGACTACGGGATGGGCGACTGGAAACCGGATTTCTTCACCGAGCTCGATGCGCCCGGCAAGACGGTCGGCATCGGCCAGCGCAGCAAGATCTATTACTGGGTGGTGCCAGGCCGCGCCGCCGGCCGCTGGACGTGGCGGCTCGCGCCGGAAGGCAAGCCGGTCGCGTTCGAGCTCGCTCTCCAGCAGAACTTCCAGGAGATTGAAGGCACGCTCACCGCCGGCGGCACCACCGTCCGGGTGGAAGGCGCGAAGCTCACCGGCGAGAATATCGCCTTCTCCGCTACGCTGGGGGGAACCCGCTACGAGTTTTCAGGCCGCATCTTCAATCATGCAATCGAGGGAAGCGCGCGGGCCGTCCGGGGCGCGGAATCGCGCGACCTCACGTGGTCCGCGGCACGTACCGAGATCTGGGAGCCGCGCCACGCTTCCCTCACGACGGAGCAGGCGCTCAAGGAAATTCATTGACCCCCCACCTCAATCTTCCCTCGCAAGGGGGGAGGAGGCTTGCGCTGGCGTGTACGAGGGGAGGGTGCAGGGCACGCTCTCGATGGAAGGCACGGTCCGCTCCGGACCCGGCCGCAATCCGGCCGAGGGCGCCTGGCGCGCGACGCGCGTGCTTCGCGGCGGTGACGAGGGCTGATCGCCCCGGTGACGGGGCATGAGTGACGGGTGAGAGGTTTGGACCTGAGGACGTTCGTTCAATTCAGGCCGGGCTGGCGGCGCGTGGTTTTCGCTCTGCTTGCCGCGCTGCCGGCATGGTCTCCCGCGGCGGAGCAGCACGCCCTCGCCGACGTTCCCTTTGTGCCGACGCCCCCCGCCGTGGTGGACGTCATGCTCGGGCTCGCCGGCGTCGGCCCCGCCGACTACGTCATCGATCTCGGGTCAGGGGATGGGCGCATCGTCATCGCCGCCGCGAAGCAGCGCGGCGCGCGCGGCATGGGGGTGGAGATCGACGGCGTTCTCGTCGGCGCCGCGCGCCGCGAGGCGCAGCGCGAGGGCGTGGCCGCCCGCGTCGAGTTCAGGGAGCAGAACCTGTTCAGCACGGAGATCGGGCAGGCGACCGTAGTGACGATGTACCTGTACCCGCGGCTGATGCTGCAATTGCGCCCGCGCCTGTTCGCGGAGCTGAAGCCCGGCACGCGCGTCGTATCGCACGACTTCGACATGGAGCGGTGGCTGCCGGAGGCGCGTGTGACCGTGCCGGTGCCCGACAAGCCCTATGGCTCGCCTTCCAGCGAGGTTTTTTTCTGGATCATGCCCGCCAACGCTGCGGGAACCTGGAGGTGGCGCTCCGCGGACGATGCGGCGGCGGAAAACGAGCTCACGGTGTCGCAGACCTTCCAGATGCTGGAGGGAAGCGGCGTTGCCGGCGGCCGGACGGTGCGCGTCGAGAGCGGCAGGGTGCGCGGCGACGAGAATTCGGCTTATGCTGACGGCCGAAATCGACGGCCGGGCGGTGCGCCAGGAGCTCAGCGGCCGCGTGAGCGGCGATACGATTCGCGGCAAGGAGCAGCTGTCCGGCGGCGGCGAGCGTGACTGGAGCGCGACGCGCGTGAAGCGCGGAAGCATCAAGATCAGTGACGAGTGAAGGACCCAACAAGCCCCCCTCGCCCCGTGTGAACGGGGAGAGGGTTGGGGTGAGGGGCAACGGGAGAGGATCAGAATGACTCAGGCAACACGATGGATGACTATCTTCGCGGTATCGACTGCGCTCTTCGCGCCGGCGGCGGCGGCGCAGGAGGGACGCGGCAACGTGATCTACGTGCCGACACCCCAGGTGGTGGTGGATGCGATGCTGAAGATGGCGAAAGTCGGCGCCAAGGATTTCGTGATCGATCTCGGCTCGGGCGATGGCCGCATCGTGATCACGGCGGCGAAGAAATACGGTGCGCGCGGCTTCGGGGTGGACCTCGATACCTATCTCCTGAAGATCGCCAATGCCAACGCGAAGAAGGAGGGTGTGGCGGACCGCGCGCGCTTCATCGAGCAGAACCTGTTCGAGACCGATCTCTCCCAGGCGACCGTGATCACGAGCTACCTCCTGCCCAGCATGAACGAGGAGCTGCGTCCCAAGCTGCTTCAGCTCAAGCCAGGGACGCGCGTGGTGGCGCACGACTACGCGATGGGGGAATGGGACCCGGACGATTCGGAGACGCTGATCGTGCCGGAGAAGACGGTCGGCGATCCGGGCAAGAGCTACATCTTCTTCTGGATCGTGCCGGCCCGCGTGGCGGGCACCTGGCAGTCGCAGATCATGGCCGGGGGCAAGCCCGCGTCATGGCAGTTCCGTTTCGAGCAGAATTTCCAGCTCGTGCACGGCACCGCGCGCGCGGGCGACCGGGACGTGAAGCTGCCGCAGTTCCGTCTGGAGGGCGAGCAACTCTCCTTCAAGGTTGAGGTTCCGGCGGCGGGCAAGCCCGCGACCTACGTATTCCGGGGCTGGGTCAAGGGCGACGTCATCGAGGGTAACGTCACCGTGGGCGACGGCTCCGGCCAGCGGGTGATGCCCTGGCGGGCGAATCTGACGGCGCGCGGGGAGCCCAACATGGGCGCCGCGGGCGCGATCAGCATCGCGGGCGTGCGGCAGTG
Source organism: uncultured beta proteobacterium (assembly GCA_963699525.1). Classification (GTDB taxonomy): domain Bacteria; phylum Pseudomonadota; class Gammaproteobacteria; order Burkholderiales; family SG8-41; genus SG8-41. The sequence goes on from CAVOUI010000013.1 coordinate 64,397, forward strand.
AGCGCCTCGCTCGAGCCGCAGCGGCAGGGCGCGGGAGGCCACCCGCGCCCGACGCTCACCGTGTTCGACGCGGTGGCGATGATCGTCGGCATCGTGATCGGGGTCGGCATCTTCAAGGCGCCTTCGATCGTCGCGGGCAACGTCTCGGGCGAAACCGCCTTTATTGCGTTGTGGATCGCCGGCGGCGTGATTTCGCTGATCGGGGCGCTGTGCTACGCCGAACTCGGCAGCTCGCACCCACATGCCGGCGGAGAATATTATTTCCTGTCGCGCGCCTACGGCGACTGGCTCGGATTTCTCTTCGCCTGGGCGCGCATGACCGTGATCCAGACCGGGGCAATCGCCGCGATCGCGTTCGTAATTGGCGATTACGCATCCACGTTGCTGCCGCTCGGCGTGAAGAGCTCCGCGATTTACGCCGGCCTGGCGGTGATCGCGATCACCCTGCTCAACGTGTCCGGCACCAGCCAGAGCAAATGGGTGCAGAACACGCTCACGATCGCGCTCGCCATCGCCATTCTCGCGGTGGTGGTGGGGGGATTCACCGCGACGGCGACGTCGGTCCCGGCCGCGAGCCCGCCGACAGGGGACGCCCGTTCATGGTTCTCGGGGCTCGCGCTGATCTTCGTGCTGCTCACCTACGGCGGCTGGAACGAGGCCGCCTACCTGACGGCGGAGATGCGAGACACGCGACGCAACATCGTGCGCGCGCTGGTGATCGGCATCGTCGTCATCACGGTGCTCTACGTGCTGCTGAATCTGGCGTACGTCAGGGTGCTGGGCCTCGCTGGCATGCAATCCTCCAGAGCGGTAGCTTCCGATCTGATGAAAGCGACCTGGGGCGAGGGCGGTGCATGGCTGCTGGGCATAGTGGTTGTCTCCGCCGCGCTGACGACGCTCAATGCAACGATTTTTACCGGCGCGCGCACGAATTATGCGCTAGGCCGCGATTTCGTGATTTTCCGCGCTCTGGGGCGGTGGAGCGAGAAAGCTTCCGCCCCGGTGAATGCGCTGCTCGTGCAGGGCGCGGTTTCGCTCGCACTGGTGGGACTCGCTTCGATGACGCCGGACGGCTTCCAGACGATGGTTGCTTACACGGCGCCGGCATTCTGGCTGTTTTTCCTCCTGACCGGATTGTCGCTCTTCCCGCTGCGGCGGCAACCGCCGGCCAACGCAAACCCCTTCCGCGTGCCGCTCTATCCGGTGACGCCGCTGCTATTCGCCGCCGCGTGCGCCTACATGTTGTACTCGAGCTTCAACTACGCGATGAGCCTCGACCCGGGCTCGATCGGGGCGATGGTGGGCATCGCGATGCTCGCTTCCGGCGTGCCGGTGCTGATGTGGGCGCGGCGCCGCGCGGCGGAGGTGAAATCGGGGGACGCACACAGACTCCGGATGCCGGAAGCTGCGACTAGATGTTGAACGACGGCAATACCTTCAACTACGGCTACATCGGCAGCCGCGCAACTGGCACGGCGCCGGGCAACTACCTTGTCGCCGGCCCGCGTTGGCAGGGCGAGACGCCAAAGGGGATCAAGAAGGTATTTCGCTCGACCACCGACTTCTCGCTCGCGATCTTTCGCACCCAGCTCTTCAACGCGAAAGACATGCCCGGCGTGATCAAGATCCAGAATGGCTACAGGGTCCAGCCGCTGTCCTCGTACCTCAAGCAGCCGGCCCCGGCGGCAGCACCGGCCATCGACTGGCCAAAGATCGACAAGGAGATGGTCAAGACCCACTTCTTCGAGTACCTGGATTTCGCGCTGCAGTTCGCCCCGCCCGGGCCGGAGGAACAGGCGATTCGCGCCAAGCTCGCCACGATCGGCGTCGGTCCCGGCAAGAAGTTCAACTTCAAGGACCTCTCGCTCGAGCACAAGGCGGCGGTTCTGCTCGCGATGAAGGAGGGCGAAGACAAGGTCGAGAGGTTTCTGGCCACCGCGATGAAGAACATCAACGGCTGGATGGTCGGTTCTGCTTTCGGAGGTCGGGCGTTCTATAACGGCAACTGGCAGCTGCGTGCCGCCGCCGCCAAGGCCGGAATCTACGGCAACGACGCCGCCGAGGCGATGTACCCGGCCACGAGGACGCTGGCGGACGGAACCGGGCTCGACGGATCCAAGAACCGCTACACGCTCACTTTTGCCAAGGGCCAGCTCCCCCCGGTGAACGCGTTCTGGTCGGTGACGATGTACGACGGCAAGACGCAGTTGCTCATCAAGAACCCGATCGACCGCTACCTCGTCAACTCGCCGATGCTTCCGCGGATGAAGAAGAACAAGGACGGCTCGCTCACGCTCTACATCCAGAAGGACTTGCCGGGCAAGGACAAGGGGTCCAACTGGCTCCCGGCGCCCGAAGGCCCGATCTATCTCGTGATGCGGCTCTACTGGCCGCGGACGGAGCCGCCGTCCATCCTGCCGCCGGGCGAGGGCTCGTGGCAGCCGCCGGCGCTGGTCAAAGTGCAGTAACGGACTGCGCATCACTAATCGCGCGCCAGCATCCTGACCTGCGCGGGGTTGATACCCACCTTCACGCCGCGGCCTGGAGCGAAGCCGGGCTCGCCCATGTAGTGGGGCTGGTCCACGACGAGCTCCATCGGTCCCGACCCTTACGTTGTAGCGCACGAACTCCCCGAGGAATTCGCGGTCGGTCACCGTGCCGTCGAGCCAGCTCCGCGCGCCGTCGGGCGCCTTGCCCGGCGCGGCAAGCTGGATGGCGTGGGGCCGGATCGCGATCTCCGCGGGCCCGATCGACGCCTTGGCCGACGGGATCCTGATCGTCCCGAGCGTTTCGCCGCGAAATACAGTGCCTCCGTCGGCCGCTTCAAGTGATCCCCGCAGCAGGTTGATGGTGCCGACGAAGGTCGCGATGAAGTGGTTCGCCGGAGAGTCGTAGAGCTCGAGCGGCGTCCCGACCTGCTGGATTACGCCCTGGTCGAGCACCGCCACCCGGTCGGCGATGGAGAGCGCCTCCTCCTGGTCGTGGGTCACGAAGATCGTGGTGACGCCAAGCTTGCGCTGCAGCGCAAGCAGCTCGGTACGCATGTGGATGCGCAGTTTCGCATCGAGATTGGACAGCGGCTCGTCCAGCAGCAGCACCTTGGGCTCGATGGCAATGGTGCGCGCGAGCGCGATGCGCTGTTGCTGGCCGCCCGAGAGCTGGCTCGGGCGGCGCGCGGCGAGCTCCCGCAGGCCGACGAGATCCAGCGCGCCCGCGGTCCTGCGCTCGATCTCCGCGCGGGAAAGCCTTCGTTCCTCGAGTCCGAAGGCGACGTTCTGCCATACCGTCATGTGCGGCCACAACGCGTAATTCTGGAACACCATTCCGATATTGCGTTCCCAGGGCGGGATCCGCGAAATGTCCTGGCCGTCCACCAGAACGCGACCGGATTGCGGAAATGCGAAGCCGGCGATGACGCGAAGCAACGTGGACTTGCCCGAGCCGGAGGGCCCGAGCAGCGCGAAGAACTCCCCGGGCTCGATCACGAGATCGATGTCGCGCAGCACCTGCGTCTTGCCGAAAGCAAGCGCGATGTCGTGGAACTCGACCCTGACTTTCGCCATGTGTCGCCTATTTCATCGCCTGGTGCGCTTCAAACCGGAGATTGCGCGAATGCAGCACGCGGTAGGACACGTAGGTGCCGAGCGCGACCAGCGTAACCGCGATCACGCCGAGCGCCGCGCCCGGGCCCGCGCCCGCGATCGATTGCATGTAGAGGTAGATGCCGTAGGACACCGGCGCGTCCGACGTCGCGCTGACCAGCATGATGGTGGCGGAAAGCTCGACGGCGGCGGTGAGAAAACTCGTGACGAAGCCGGCGAGGATGCCGCCCGCCATCAGCGGAACCACGATGCGCGTCACGGTGCGGCGCCCGCTCGCGCCGAGCGTCTGCGCCGCTTCTTCCATCGAGACGTGCACCTGCTGAAGGGATGCGACGCACGAGCGCAGTGCGTAGGGCAGCCGGCGAACAGTGTAGGCGAAGGCGATGATGAGCCAGAACGAGACCAGGGGCACGTCAGCTATGGGGACGCTGAAATCCCGGAAGGTTCGCAGATAGCCGATTCCGAGCACGACACCGGGAATCGCGACCGCGGAGGTCGCGATGAAATCGAGCGTCTGGCGTCCGGGAAGCCGTGTGCGCAGCATGAGGTAGGCGATGGCGGTGCCGATCAGCACGTCGAGCCCCGCCGCGATTCCGCAATAGAGCGCGGAGTTCCAGAGCATGAACGGGGATTCGCTGAATACCGTGACGTAATTCTGCAGGGTGTAGGCCTCGGGTATGACGGTGAAGCTCCAGATGCGGCTGAAGGAGAGCAGCAGCAGGCCGATGTGCGGCGAGAGCACGAGCAGCAGGACAAAGACGACCCATCCATAAGCGATCACCGCCTGCCATGGCTTCAGGCGCTTGGTGGCGAGGGTGCTGCCGCCGCGCTGCAGCGTCGCGTACTCCTTGCCGCGCATCACCAGGGTCGAGCCCCACAAAGCGAAAACGGACGCGGCCACCATGATGACGCTTGCCACGTAGCCGATCGGATCGTCGATGCCAATCGAGGTGATGCGGAGATAGGCCTGCGCCGCCAGGATGTTCGTGACGTTGAGCACCAGCGGCGTCGCCACGTCGTCGAAAACCTTGAGGAAGACCAGCGCGGCGCCGGCCATGTAGCCGGGCATGGCGAGCGGGAACACGATCCGGCGGAACAGCCGGAAGCCGCTCGCGCCGAGGTTCTGGGCGGACTCCTCCATCGCCCGGTCGATGTTGTTCAGGGCAACCGTCAGGTTGAGCAGGATGAAGGGAAAGTAGTGCAGCGCCTCCACCCAGATGACCGCGTTGAGGCCCTCCATGATCGGCAGGTTGATGCCGAACCAGTCGCCGAGGATGAGGTTGAGCGAGCCGCTGCGGCCGAACAGCAGCTGCATGGCGGTCGCGCCCACGAACGGCGGCATGATCAGCGGCAGCACGCCGAGCGTCTGGATCAGGATCGCGCCGCGGAACTGGAAGCGCGTGATGAAATAGGCGAGCGGCAGCGCGAAAATGGACGATACCGCCACGCTCATGCCGCCGACGATGAGGCTGTTGTAGAACGACTCGCGCATGAGCGTGAGGTGGAAGAACGACTGGAAGTGCGACAGCGTCAGGCTGCCGTCGGCGTTGGTGAACGCGACGTAGATGACCGTAAAGACGGGGATCGCGAGAAAGACGAGCAGGAACAGCGCGATCAGGAGCGCGATCGCCGCGTGAACGAAGGTGAAGCGCCCCGTCATCGCCCGCGCGATGCCGGAGTGCGCGAGCGCCGCGCCGCCGCGACCCACGCTTACCGCGCCAGCGACGCGGCCTGGTTCGCGAGCTCGACTGCGCGCGCGTAGTTCTTGCGCGCGGTGCTGCTCCAGTATTCCTCGAGCCCGGTCAGCTGCTTGGTCTTCTCCGCGCTGCGCTTGGTTTCACGGAACAGGGCGAGGAAGTCCTTGTCCTTCGACTTTTGCTCGCCGACGACGGGCGTGAAAGCGAGCGCGCGTGCCTCGGTCAGCAGCTCTTTCGCCCGCGCGTTGGGCTTCGCGGCGAGCCGGGCTTCAGCCTGGTAGATCGCGCGCGCCGCCGCGGCGAGCTCCTTGTGCCGGAACGTGATGGTGTGATCGAAGATCGAGCTCACGACGTAGTAGCGCGACTCGGACAGCTCCGAGTCGAAGTTCACCTTGGGCTTGATCTTGCCCGTGAACGGGTTGGGGAATCCTGCCGGGGCCTTCTTGTAGACGCTCGGCAGCACCGGCAGGCGGCTGATCTTGGGGTCGAACAGCAGCTCCTGGCCTTCGGGGGAGAGCGTGAAGTTGATGAACCGGCGCGCATTCTCCGGGTTCTTCGCGCCCGCCACCATGCCGATGTTGGCCGGCACGATCGCCGTGACCGAGGGGTAGACAAACTTGGTCGGGAAGCCGGAGGCCATGGCGGCAAGCCCGAAGAAGTCGATGACGAGGCCGATGCCGTACTGGCCGTTGTTGACGCCGTCCGGCACGCCGAAGCTCCTCTCGGTGATGGCGGCGCAGTTGGCGGCGATCATCAGCATCTGTTGCCAGCCCTTTTCCCAGCCTTCTCCCTGGAGGATGGTTTCCACGGTCAGGTGCGTGGTGCCGGAGCGCGATGGCGAGGACATCGACACGTGACTGAAGTAGACCGGCTTGGTGAGGTCCGCCCACTCCCGCGGCTCGGGGAGCTTGTTCGCGGCGAGATAGCGCGTGTTCCACATGATCCCGTAGCCGGCAAGCGCCTGCCCGAGGTAGAAGCCCTTGGGATCATTGATCGGGTAGTTGCCGATCTTCGCGGGCACTTCCTTGGCCGGACTCTCGATCTTGGCGAGGAGCTTTTCCGCGGAAAGCACTTCGAAGGCGTCGGGCGCGGACACCCAGAAGACGTCGGGCTTGTTGGCGGCGGGCGCCTCGCGGATGTAGGCGACGCCGGCCGGAGTCGGCTTGTTCAGGATCTCCACCCGGAAGCCGGGATTGCGGCTCTCGAAGGCCTTCTTATAGGCTTCCGTGAGCTCTTTCGGAAACGATGTGACGATGACGACCTGCTGCTGGGCCTGCGCCGCGAAGCCGCACAGGGCCAGGACGGCCGCCATCAGGCAACGGAACATGAGTCGCACGGGATTCCCTCCTTCGATTATCGGTATGTTTGCGATGTTACCTGTGTCGCGCGTGCTCAGCGCTTGCACTTGTAGATGAACTCGTAGGCTTTCTCGGCCACGGCGTCATCCATGAGGCAGGCGACCGCCTGCACGAAGTCCTTTGGTGCTTCCTCGATGAGCAGATCCGTCACCCAGGTATGCACCAGCCCCCTTCGCTGCTCGTCGGGCATCGCCAGCAGGCGCTCCAGCGTCGCGTTGATCTTCGAGTCGTCGCACGCCGCCGCCAGCAGGCTCACGAAACCGTCGATTTCTGCGACGGAGCGCGGCGAGCTCACTCCACGACTCCGAGCCGTCCGTTGTGCGAGCCCATGTACCACAGCCGCCCACTGCGCGTCGGTCACCATCTTGCGGATGCCGACATTGTTCGAGGGCAGCGGGACCACTCGCATCTGCTCGGTCTTCGGGTCGAAGCGCACCACCGTATCGGTGTTGATCTCGTTGACCCACACGATGCCGCCGCCGTCCACCGTGATCGCGTAGGGGCCGGCATCGCCGCCCGGGAGCGGGTACTCCTTGACCACCTTCATCGCCACGGGATCGAGCCTGGCCATCTTGCCGTTGCCGTAGAGCGCCACCCACATCGTGCCGTCGGGGGCGGTTGCGACGCGGCGCGGGCGCGAGCCGCGTCCCATGTTCACCTCGCTCATTTTCCCCGACTTCGGATCGAGCCTGCCCATCCGGTCGTCGCCCATGCGGCAGAACCAGACGTTGCCGTTCTTGTCGAGCGCGAGGCCGTAGGGGCCGCCCGAGGTCGGGATACTCCTGATCGCGCCCGTCTTCGTGTCGATGCTCGCGACCTTGTCGCCGCTCTGCATGGTGAACCAGATCGTGCTCTGGTCGTCGGTGATGACGAGCGTGTGCGGCCCGCCGCCGCCGCGACGGCGTCTTGTACTCGGTTATCTTCCCGGTGGCCGGATCGAGCTTCCCGATCGTCCCGTTGCCGTTGCCGGTCGTCCACACCATGCCGTGCTTGTCCACCAGCAATCCGTGCGGCCGGTGGCCCGAGGGCATGTTCCATTCCTTGAAGCTCTCCGTCTTGGGGTCAAAGCGCGCTACCTTGTTGCCGGTCATCACGGAGATATAGATGGAGCCGTCGGGCGCGACCGCCGGATCGCGCGCGAACCGCGGCGTCGGCACCGGCCACTCGCTCACCTTCCCCGCGAAATGCGGGTGCGACCCGGGGGTAATGCCGTAGTTGGAGCCACCGGCATGCGCCGCATGGGCGAAGCACAGACAGAGCGTCAGGCAGGCATAGCGCTTCATTGCGGCTCCAACTACTTGTTCTTCCAGCGGGGCTTGCGCTTCTCCGAGAACGCCGCGATTCCTTCCTTCCCGTCGTCGCTCTGGACGCTGTTCACCATCGCCGCAGTCGCAAGCCGGTAGGCTTGTTCGAGGTCGCCGCCCGCCTGCGCGTAGAAGGTCTTCTTGCCGGCCGCGACAACCGCGCGCGACTTCGCCAGGATCGATTTCGCCAGCCGCTGCACCTCCGCATCGAGCTGGTCCGCGGGCACCACGCGGTTGACGAGGCCCCAGGAAAGGGCCGTCGCGGCGTCGATCGGCTCGCCGGTCAGCAGCATCTCCATCGCGCGCTTGCGGGAGATGTTGCGCACGAGCGGCACGCCCGGCGTGGAACAGAACACTCCGAAATTGACTCCCGAGGTCGCGAAGCGCGCTTCCGGCACCGCGACGGCGAGGTCGCATTGCGCGACGAGCTGGCAGCCCGCGGCGTAGGCGGGACCGTGCACGCGCGCGATGACCGGTTGCGGCAGCCGCGTGAGCTCGATCATGACGCGCTCGCAGCGCTCGAAGACTTCCTGCGCGAATCCCGGGTCGGCGTGCCCGTGGATTTCCTTGAGATCGTGGCCGGCGCAGAACGCCTTGCCCGCGCCGGCGATGACGACGACGCGGATCGAGTCGTCACGCGCGAGGTCGTGCACCGCCGACTGCAGCGCGCCGAGCAGCGCGGCGGACAGCGCGTTGTACTGATCGGGCCGGTTGAGCGTGAGCGTCGCGACGCCCCCGGCGTCCTCGCGCAGCAGCACGTCGGCTTCGGCGTCCACGGTGGCGAGATGGATGGCGGTCATGCGGGCGGACTCCTCTACACGCCAGCCATATGGTAACTGAAGACATGATCAGTCGGCGAACGCCGCCAGCAGCAGGCCGAGCAGGGCGGTGAGCGCGGCCGGAATGCCGTAGCGCTCGTATTTCGACACCGCGTCGCCCGCGATCAGCTCGACCGGCACCGGCGTCAGCTCGAGCACGCGGTTGGTCACGGAGTTCTCGACCCACCGCGTAAGCGAGTTCTTGCGTGCCGTGCCCATGACGATCTGGTCGCAGCGCAGGCGGCGGGCGGTGTCCGCAATGCATTTCGCCTTGTCTCCCACCTCGGCGTGCACGGAGTAGGGGATGCCATGGTGGTCGAGCAACTGCCTGACCGGTCTTAGCGCCTTCTCGGCCTCGTCGCGATGGTGGTCCTGGCGGTCCTTGCTGCTCACGAACCGCGCGATGTCCTTGTTGAACGGCGGCTGGATATTGAGCAGGTGGATTTCCATCGCGGTATTGCCCATGAACTGCCGGATGACGTGCCGGACCGCGATCTCGCTGTTGCGGGAGCCGTCGACGGGGATGAGCACTTTCACCATGGCGTTGCCTCCTGCGCTGTGAGCCGATACGGATGAGGGCGCCGCGCCCGGTCGGGCCACGCCGGGGGAGGCTGCTGACGGGTCCGCCCGCCCTTCTTCGGTGCTCACCGCCGCTCTGCTGCGGAAATAGACCTTGAGCAGCTCCATCGCGATCGGAGACGCGAAGAAGAAGGGGAACATGAAGAGCCAGTCGCTCGCCGTCAGCGGCACCGTGTCGAAGAAGGGCTGCAGGAACGGCACGTACACCACCGCCAGCACCAGCAGGAACGAGGCGAGCACCGCCCAGTTCATCCACTTGTTCGAGAAAACGCCGATGGAGAACACGCTGTGGTATTCGGAGCGCGCGGTGAAAGCCCGGATGAGCTCGGAGGTGCACAGCGTGACGAACGCGATCGTCTGCGCCGCCTCGAGGTGCCCGGGATAGCGCTGCAGCCCGAACACGAACGCAAGCAGGATGGCGATGGCGTCGACCACGGCGACGACGCCGATGCCGATCGCCATGTCGCGATTGATGACCGGCTCCCGCGGCGGCCGCGGCGGGTGCTTCATGATGTCCGGGTCGCCCTTTTCCATGCCCAGCGCGAGCGCCGGGGCGCCGTCGCTCACGAGGTTCAGCCACAGGAGCTGCACCGGCCGGAGCGGAATGGGCAGCCCGAACAGCATCGACGCCGAAGATGATGAGGATCTCGCCGACGTTGCAGGCGAGCAGGAAGTAGACGAACTTGCGGATGTTGGAGTAGATGATCCGTCCCTGCTCGATCGCGGAGACGATGCTGGCGAAGTTGTCGTCCGTCAGGACCATGTCCGCCGTCTCCTTGGACACGTCCGTTCCGGTGATGCCCATCGCCACGCCGATGTTCGCCCGCTTGAGGGCCGGGGCGTCGTTCACGCCGTCGCCGGTCATCGCCACGACATGGTCGCGCGCCTTCAGGGCATCGACGATCCGCGTCTTGTGCTGGGGCGAGACGCGGCAGCACACCTGGAGCTTGTCGGCGCGGGCCGCGAGCTCCTCGTCGCTCATCTTCTCGATCTCCGGGCCGGTCAGCACCAGGCCGCCCGGCGTGAGGACGCCGATCTCGCGCGCGATCGCCTCGGCCGTTTCCTTGTGGTCGCCGGTGACCATGACGCTCTTCAGCCCGGCGCCATTGCGCGACCTTCACGGCCTCACGACCTCGGGCCGCGCCGGGTCGATCATGCCGAGCAGGCCGACGAAGGTGAGATCCTTCTCGATCGTCTCGGGCGTGCAGGTTTCGGGAACGCTCGTCCAGCGGACGGTAGGCGACGCCCAGCACCCGCAGCGCGTTGCTCGCCAGATCGCGGTTCTGGTCGAGGATCTCCCGGCGCTTTCCGTCTGTCAGGGGAACGGCTTGCCCCGCGTCCTGGACGTGGGTGCAGAGATCGAGCAGGACGTCGGGCGCGCCCTTGACGAACGCGACGTGCGCGGGATAGCGGAAGCCCGGGGCGGAGCCCTCGTCGCGGCCGCGCTCGGCCCGGTGGATCGTCGTCATCCGCTTGCGGTCGGAGTCGAACGGGATCTCCTGGACCCGGGGCATCGCCTTTTCCAGCTCCGTCGCGCTCGAAGTCCGGCCTTCGCGGCGGCGACGACCATGGCGCCCTCCGTCGGATCGCCGACGATCCGCCACGATGCGCCGCCCGGCCTCGTCAGCCGCGCTCCTCGAGCTTCGCGTCATTGCACAGCAGCGCCGCCGTGCAGGAGCACCGTGGCGTCCGGCGTCGGTCGCGCGGGTCGAACGGCCTGCCGTCCACGGAAAACTGCCCGGTCGGGGCTGTAGCCCTCTCCGGTGACCCGGAACCGCTTGCCCCCGGCCCAGCCCTGGACGACGGTCATCTCGTTCTGCGTCAGCGTGCCGGTCTTGTCGGAGCAGATGACCGTGGCGCAGCCGAGCGTCTCCACGGCGGGCAGCTTGCGGATCAGGGCGTGGCGCTTGACCATCTGCTGCATGCCCAGCGCGAGGCAGATGGTGACGATGGCGGGCAGGCCCTCGGGCACGGCGGCGATGGCGAGGCTGACGGCGGTCATGAAGAGATTGATGATGTCCTTCTGCTCGGCCCTGCAGGTAGTTGAGGAACCCGATCGTCGAAGATGTCCGTGAGCTTCGTGTCGCGGAGCAGGCCGAAGATGAAGACGAAGGCGCAGATGGCGAGGCAGACCGTGCCCAGCGACCTTGCCGAGCTGCTCGAGCTTCTGCTGCAGGGGCGTGTCCTCGTCCTCGTAGGACTGGATCATCTCGGCGATCAGGCCGATCTGGGTGTTCATCCCGGTGCCCGTCACGAGCCCCTTGCCGCGGCCGTAGGTGACCAGGGTGCTCATGAAGGCGCGAGTTCCTGCGGTCGCCGAGCGGGATGTCCTTCTCCAGCACGACGCCGCGGCGTTCTTTTCCACGGGCACGGACTCGCCCGTCAGCGAGGCTTCCTCGATCTTGAGATTCACGCTCTCGACGAGGCGCATGTCGGCGGGAACGTAGTTGCCCGCCTCCAGGAGGACGAGGTCGCCGGGGACGAGCTCGCGGGCCGGAATCGTCGCCTGGTGCGCCGTCGCGGATGACCTGGGCGTTGGGCGCGGCCATCTTCTTCAGCGCGGCGAGCGCCTGCTCGGCCTTCGACTCCTGGATCACGCCCGACCACGGCGTTCAGCACGACGATGACCATGATGGCGATGGAATCGACCTACTCGCCCGAGCAGCGAGCGACGATGAGGGCCGCGACGATCAGGATGATCACCAGGTAGTTGTTGAACTGGCCCCACAGCAGCGCGAGAAAGCCCGGCCGGGGCTTCTCCGTGAGCTGATTCGGACCCATCTTACGGAGCCGATCCGCCGCCTCCTGCAGGCTCAGGCCGCGTTCGGCGTGGGACCGAAGATCGGCTACGACGCTTTCGACCGTTTTGCTGTGAGTGTCCTTGTCCTGCATGGAAGCCTCCTGTGGCGCGGTTTGCCGCCCACTATGGGCCGGTGCACGGTGAAAGAAAATTTGATTGTTCCGATGCCTGCGATTACGAAAACGGAAGGCAAAGAACGAAATCGGATTGGAGCCATTACGATTGGTAATGGATGGTGGACTTGATCAGGGCGATGGCGATGTGGTATCTATACGGCGTGACCTGGCGCGAGCCGGGCACCCCTCAAAAGGGGAGTAGCTTCGGCAGCCGGAAGGCTGCTACGACGCGATCGTCAATCCGGGCTCTGCCCCGGTCGCGCCGGCACCGGAGGCAGTGGTGCGAGCGAGACCTTTGCCAGACAGGTGAAGGTCTGTTTTTTTCCAGACGGCCTTCACTGCGAGGTGAAGGCCGCCGTGCTTTTCACGGCATGGCGGCGTTGGCAACGGAATGGAGGAGCCATCGTCATGCCGCAATCGAACATCCGGCGTTTCCTGAAGCACGGAACCCTGCCGCAGCTGCGGGTATTCGAAGCCAGCGCGCGCCTGGGAAACTTCACCCGCGCCGCGCAGGAACTGCATATGGCGCAGCCGACGGCCTCGGTGCAGATCAAGAAGCTGAGCGAAACGGTCGGCCTGCCGCTGTTCGAGCAGGTGGGCAAGCGCGTTTACCTGACCGAGGCCGGGCAGCGCGTGTACGAGGGCTGCAACGACCTGTTTCGCGCGCTCTCGAGCCTCGAGGAGTCGCTGAACGAAATGCGCGGCCTGGCGTCCGGCCAGCTGCGCCTCGCCGCGACGTCGACGGCCAAGTACTTTGCGCCCAGGCTGCTCGGCGCGTTCATCCAGCGCCATCCCGGCATCGAGGTGTCGCTGCAGATTCACAACCGGAGCACCCTCATCGAGCGGCTCGTGGCGAACACGGATGACCTGTACCTGTTCGCCGGCCCGCCTGCCGAGCACGAGGTCGTCGTCCAGGCCATCCTGCCTGATCCGCTGGTCGTGTTTGCGCGCAACGACCATCCGCTGGCTGCCGAGAAGAACATCGCGTTTGCCCGCTTTGCCAGCGAGCCCTTCCTGGTACGCGAGCCCGGCTCGGGAACGCGCATGGTGGCATTGAAGCTGTTCGAGCAGCATGGGCTTGCCCCGAGAATCCGGATGGAGCTCTCCACCGACGAGGCCATCCGCGAGGCGATACTGGCCGGGCTCGGCGTCTCCATCCTGTCCCGCTACAGCCTGGGCCTGGAGCTGGAGGCGACGAAGCTCGCCTGTCTGGACGTGGAGGGATTTCCCATCGAGCGCCACTGGCATTTCGTCTATCCGGTGGGCAAGCAGCTTTCGGTGACGGCGCGCGCGTTCATGGATTTCGCGCGGGTCGAGGCGCGGAGCCTCGTTTCCGACGCATTCGGGCCGCGCCCGCGTTGAGTTTCTTCCGAGCGGGCGCCCGGATTGCTGTCGCTTCTATGCGGCCGCTGTTTGCGCTGCTGTCGCCGTCGGCTGCTTTCTGCCGGCAAGGTGTCTGGCGACGTGCTCCAAAAGGTCCGATTCCTCGAAGGGCTTCCCGAGGAAGGCGTTGACCCCGATCTCTGCAGCGTGTCGCCGGTGCTTGTCCGCCGTGCGGGAAGAAACGACGATGATGGGGATCGCCTGCGTGCGCGGGTCGCGCCGCACGGCTTTGGTGAGATCGAATCCGTCCATGCGCGGCATCTCGATATCCACCAGCATGATATCGGGGAGCGTGTCTTTCATCTGCTCCAGCGCGTCCACGCCATCCTTCGCCGTCACCACGCGGTAGCCTTCGCGCTCGAGCAGTCGGCTCGTGACCTTGCGCACTGTCAGCGAGTCGTCGACCACCATGATCACGGGTGGCCCGGGCACGGGTGGGACTGCCACGGGTGGCGCAACGATTGGCTCGGCGGCGGGAGCCAGGCGTTGCGCGAGCTGCACGGGGTTGACGATGAGCGCGATGGCACCATCGGCGAGCACCGTGGCCCCGGCGACGCCGGGCAGCCGCGACAGCTGCGGTCCGATGTGCTTGACGACGATTTCCTGGTTTCCGACGAGCTCGTCCACGTGCAGGGCGATGCGCTGTACGCCGCTCCGCAGCAGCAGAACGGAGTTGTAGTTCTGGATCCTGGTGCCGCCGCCTGCACCGAGCAGGTGCTGGAGGTAGTGCAGGGGATAGGCACGATCCTGGGACGCCACCTGCTTTTTCTCGTAGAGGATGGCCATGTCTTCGGCCTTGACGCGCAGCACCTGCTCGACCATCGCCGAGGAGATGGCGAGGACGTTGCCGCCCGCGCGCACGATCACCGCCTGCGTCACGGCAAGCGTGAGCGGAATATAGACGGTGATGGTCGTTCCACTGCCACGCGAGGTTGCGACGTCGATGCGCCCGCCGAGGGAGGCAATCTCGCTGCGGACCACGTCCATGCCGACGCCGCGGCCGGATAGCTCGGTCACCTCCTCCGCGGTGGAGAGGCCCGCGAAGATCAGCTGAACGAGCTCGGTCTCGGCCACGTCCTGGTCGCGCCGCAGAATCCCCTTGTCGACCGCTTTCCGGCGCAGCACGTCGAGGTCCAGCCCGGCGCCGTCGTCGCTCATCATCAACGCGATCTCATTGCTTTCCTGCTTCAGGGTGATGGTAATGCGGCCGGTCTCCGGTTTTCCGGCTGCCGCGCGCGCGGCGGGCGCCTCCAGGCCATGGGCGAGCGCGTTGCGCAGCATGTGCTCGAGCGGGGCGCCGATCCTGTCCAGGACGCCGCGGTCGAGCTCGACCTGGCTGCCTGCGATCTCGAGTTCGGCCTTCTTGTCGAGCTCCCTCGCGACCTGGCGGACGATGCGGTACAGGCGCTCGTTCAGCGTCGAGAATGGAACCGCGCGCATGCGCATGAGCTCCTGCTGCACATCACGGCTGATGCGCGCCTGCTGCAGCAGCGCGGAGTCGGTTTCGCCGAGATTCTTGAGGAGGGTCTGCTGGATCGAGGTCGCATCGTGCAGGCTCTCGCCCATCAGCCGCGTAAGCTCCTGCATGCGCGTATAGCGGTCGAACTCGAGGGGATCGAAGTCGCGATTCTTCTCGTCAAGGATCGAGGCCCGCGACTGCAACTGGCTGTCCGCCTGGAGCTCGATCTCTCGCAGCTGGCCGCGCAGCCGGGTAATGCTCTCGCTGAGATCGGCGAGGGACTGCTTGACCACCCGGAGCTCCGCCTCGATGCGGGACCTTGCAATGCTGACCTCGCCAGACGCGTTGATCAGGTGATCGAGGGTGTCGGCGTTGATCCGGAGCAGCGCGGCCGGGCTCGGCAGGGGCGGTTCGGCCGGCGACGCCGCGCCTTCCGGGATTTCGACCCGGGAGGCCGCGCTGGACTCGGCGGGCGGGAGCTTGCGGGCAGCCTCGGCCTCCTGCATGCGGTCGAGATCCAGGCTCAGCCGGTCGAGTTTCGATTCCAGATCCTCGAACAGTCCGGCGGGAAGCGTGTGCGCCTCGATGGCCGCCTCGATCTCGCTTTCCATGAGGTGCGTGAGCTCGCCGAGCCGCATGGCGCCGACCATGCGGGCGCTGCCCTTGAGCGTGTGCAGGGCCCGCCTCAGGGACTGCGATATTTTCTGGTCAGCGGGGCTGGCTTTCCACTCGCGCAGATCGCTTCCGATCGTCGGCAGGAGCTCGCGCGCTTCCTCGAGGAAGATCGGCAGAAGCTGCTCGTCGATGTCGTCGCGTATCTTGCGCTGTTCCGCGCCAATAGGGGCCTGAACCGCCTCGAGCGCCTCCACGGAAGCGGGCGGGACCGAGACGGCGGAGGCCTCCGGGACCGATTCGGAAAGGAAAGTCGATGCCGTCCGCCGGAGGCGTGCCAACGAATCGCGCAGGCGGCGTGCAGCGCCCTTCGCCGGCGCCGGCTCCTGTCCTCGTTCGACCGCATCGACCATTTCCTGCAGCTTTTCGATCGCTACCCGCACCGCGCTCACATCGCGGTCCCCGGAAGCCTGTCGTGCGAATGGCAGCCAATGCTCGACCGCGCTTGCCAGGTCCGCGATCGCGGCGAAACCCGCGGTCCGGGAGCTGCTGGCGAGCGTGTGCGCGGCGCGCACGAACTCGTGCGAGGCTTCAGCGCCGGGCTTATCCGACCACCAGGCAAACTCCGCCTCGAGCGTGGCGACGTGCTGCGCGGCTTCACCGAGATAGACCTCAAGGAAGCTGCGCGCGAGACGCGTGCCGCCAATTGTCACCTCGTCGGCGCGCCTCGGCGGGTTCCGCAGGACCGGCTGCCTCGGGTTCCGGCGTCGCGGCTACCACTATGGGTTCGATCGCCTCCGCTTTCGCGGGCTCCACGACCGGTTCCTCCCCGGCCCTCAGCTGCTGGGCAAGATCCGTGATGCGCCGGGCATCGATTGCAAGCGGCTTGCCCGCCCGCAGTTCCGTGATCCACGTGGCGAAGGATGCGCTGGCCAGCGCAATCAGCTCGAGCATCACGGGGGTGGCCGGCCGCTTTTGCTCCAGAGACTGGTTCATGACCTGCTCGACCAGCCAGGCGATCTCCGCGAGGTCGGTCAATCCCACCATGCGTCCGCTGCCTTTCAGCGTATGGAATCCGCGCCGTATCGACGTCAACGCCTCGCGGTCATGAGGCTGATCGCGGCAGGAGGGCAGGGCGGCGTCGATATTCGCGAGCACTTCGCCCGCTTCTTCCAGATAGATTGCGAGAAGATCGCGGTCGAATTCAGGTTGTGCCACTTCTGCCGCATCGGTGACCCCGGGCTCGCTCGTAATCGTCGTACCCGCTTCCGCCCTATCCGGGACGGGCGTGGTTTCCCGAGCGCGCGGAGCGAGCAGGATCGTGCGCTCGGTCGCCGCGGCGGATGCCGGGCTGACAGTGACGGCGTCGCCGCCAACTTGAGCGGCCGGTGCGTCGCGCTTGGCGAAACGGCTGAAGAAAAGCTTGATCGCCTGCTCGGCGGGATCGCCTCCGCGCACGCAGGGCTCGAGATAGAACTCCAGCGTGCTGAGGCCTTCCGCGATCCAATCCAGGTTCCGTGCGGTCTGGACGTGGTCCGCACCGGCACAGTCCGCAATCATGATTTCGCAGGCGGACAGGACATCTGCCGCGCGCTGAAAGCCCAGAACGGTCAGCGCCCCATGAATTTGCCGCAGCTGCGGTTTCAAAGCCGGCAGCGTGTCGCGCTTCTGGGCGTCGCGCGCAAATGCGTCGAGCACGTGCTCGACATCCCGAAGATTCGCGAAGACCTCACGGGCGACCTGTGCGCGCAGCTGCAGCGCACCGATCCGCTGGCTCAAATCAACGCGCAGACCGGGCGGCGGCTCTCCGGTGGACCTGCCCTTGGCGGCGTCGAGCAGCCAGCCGCCCATGATGACGATCTGCTGCTCGAGATCAGTGGCCGGGGTCGTGAAGCTGTCGATGACGCTCTCAACGAACAGGAACGCGGAAGCCATCTCCACGACCATGAGCTGGCTCTGGGGCGGATATGGGTCGGGCAGCCGTGTCGAGACGAGCGCGATAGCATCGAGCAGCTTGACCAGTTGCGGGTTGCCGAGTTCGCCAGCCCTGGCCTTGAAGGAGGAGACCAGATCGCGGAACCGCGACGCGGTTCGCGGCTCTCCGGATACATACTGCAGCCAGGCGCTCTTCAGCACGTCGAGGCGCGCGCGGGCATCCTTCAGCACCGGCTGCAGCCAGTCCATATCGAACGTCATCAGGGCCGCGAGGTTGGATTCGGGGAACAGGGCGTCGAGCCCATAGAGCTGCCGGATGCTGGTGATCCTGGGCGTTACCGTCTTGGTCTTGCCGATGGCGTAGAGCACCTCGCGGAGCAGTGACTCGTTCGGCTTTTTCGATCCCGCTGCGAGGTCGCGCATCTGGAAGTCGATCTTGTTGCACAGCCCCTTCGCATTGCCGAGCCACTCCGAGTCCGGCGGCCTCGACAGCCCGTCGATCAGGCCGGCCGCCGCCCACCACAGTGCGCGCGGCTCCGGCAGCTGCGCCGCAACTTGGTGCAGCGCGTCGAGCGCCTGGCGCATGTCCTTCAAACCGTTCGGCTGGTTGCGCAGCCACGCAAGGAGCCCGCGCTGGAAGCGCGCGCGCTGGGCTTGCAGGAACGGGGGAAGCTCGTCCTTGGAGAGGGTTTTCGGTTCGAGATGGGGGGGCGCGTTCAGCTCCAGGTCCGGATAGAAGAGATCCCGTTCCGAGGCGTCCGCTTTGCCCTCCAACGCCGTCAATTCGCGATAGGCGGGAAAAAGCCGCAGCGGCACGTTGCCCCGGCCCCGCGCCAGATCGTCGACGAATTCGCTGAGCGCGAGCACCGCCCGGTCGATCACGCCCAGAGCCGCCCGGGTGGGGCGCCCGCCGTTCAGCCTCCCGAACGCGCCTTCGATCGACTCGCAGAAGCGCGTCGCTCCGGCCAGCCCGACGATCCGCAGCGCGCCGCTCACCTGGTGCAGCTGCTCCGGGCACCCGCGCAATACCGCGGCGTCCTCCGGGGCGGCCAGGAAGCTCGCGATGCCGTCCCGGACGGCCTTGAGCGTCTGGTCGACCTCGCTCTTGATCCAGGACAGGAGGGTGACGGGGATGGCGTCCATGCAACTCGCTTATCCGACCTTGAACCCCGCAACCGACTGCTTCAGCCCGTCGGCGAGTGCCGTCAGCCTTGCCGTGGATGCGGCCGTCTTCTTGGTGCCTTCCGATGTGAGCTCGGTGATGCTGAGGATTTCCTTCATTCTGGCCGCGACCTTGGTGGCGTTGACGGCCTGCCCCTGCGTGGCGTTCGAAATCGCGCCGATGAGCTCGGCCAGCCGGTTCGAGACCTGCTCGATCTCGCGCAGCGCCCGCTCCGCTTCGTCCGCCGTCTTCGTGCCTTCGACCACGCCCTGCGTGCTGCGCTCCATCGCCTCGACGGTTTCCTGCGTGTCGCGCTGAATGCTCTTGACGATGGCGCTGATGTGCTTCGTCGCCTCCGCAGAACGCTCCGCCAGGCGCTGCACTTCCTCGGCGACTACGGTGAATCCGCGTCCCGCCTCGCCTGCGGATGCCGCCTGAATCGCCGCATTCAGCGCCAGCACGTTCGTCTGCTCGGTAATGTCGGATATCAGCTGCACGATTTCGCTGATCTCCTGCGAGCTTTCCCCGAGCCGCTTGATGCGCTTGGACGTCCCCTGTATCTGCTCCCGGATGTCGTTCATGCCGCGGATCGCGTTCTGCACGGCCCGCGCGCCTTTTTCCGCCGAATGCAGAGAGGACTGGGCAACCTTGGCGGAATCGCTGGCGCTTTTTGAAACGTCGTTCATCGACTGCGCCATTTGCTGCACCGACTGGCCGGTTCCCTGGATCTCCGTGGCCTGCTTGTGCGCCGCCTGCAGGAGCTCCTTGGCAATGTCCTGTGCTCCCTGGGTCGCCGACGTCACCTGCCGCGCCGCATCGTTGATGCCTTTCACGAGCCGCAGCATTTCCCCGACGGCGTAGTTGATCGAGTCGGCGATCGCACCGGTGATGTCTTCCGTCACCTTGGCGCGCACCGTCAGGTTGCCATCCGCCAGGCTGCTGATCTCGTTCAGCAGGCGCAGGATCGCCTCCTGGTTGGCGCGGTTCTGGCGCTCGCTCTCAGCGGCCCGGCGCATACTGTCGCCCAGGTACCATTTGCCGAGGAGCAGCAGGCTGCCGAGCGCGAGGATCGCGCCGAGCACGGCCCCCCACACGAAATAGCGCTGCGAGCCCATCTCCTGCTGGTATGCGGCGGCAAGCTCCACCGGCGATTTGAGCAGCGCCTCGCTTGCCCCGAAGATTTCCCGGCTCGCCTGCTTGGCGCGGGCGAGCGCCTGCATGTTGTCGAGTATGGCCTGCACGCTGGCGGCGAACGGCGTGAACAGCCGTTCCAGCTCGCGGGCGCGACTCTTGACCTGCTCGTTTGCGATCGGCGATACGTCTTCGACCTTGCCTTCACCGAGCAGGGTCTTCAGCAGCCCCAGATACCGGCGAGTGTTGCCGCCGAGCTGGAGCGCGACCTGCGGGTCCGGGTTGTCCGTGGAGAGCAGCCGCACCGCATTGATGAAGTCGAAGTTCGCGGTGTCGGCATGGAGTTGGTGCGTGAAGGTGACGACGTCGTATCGTTCCCGGGCGTCGCGCGCGCTGACCATCAGCCCGAGCGCCTGCAACGACAGCTGGGGCGCGGTCCGCGCGATGGTCTCTTCGCGCTTGCGCAGCTCGATCAGGTTCTGCTCCTGCGCCAGAATGAGCTCGATGTTCTTGTGCACGGGGCCCCACAGCTTTTCGAGTTCCTGGAGCATCGGCTGGATCGATTCAGGCGACGCGGCCACGGTCACTCCGTGCGTGGTGCCGCCGCGCGCAAGCAGCTGCAGGCTGTCGACGAACTGATCACGGCTCTGCTTGAGCTGTGTGAACGCGGTCGCGCTGCCCTGCACGGCCTGCTGCGCGCTGTTCGCGATGCGCTGCGAGAGCATCTGCATCTCGGTCGCCGTCGAGAAGTACTGGGCATTCTGGCCGGCATGGCGCACGTAGAGATAGATGCACACGGCGCCGGCTATCAGGAAGACGATCACCAGTCCGATCAGGACCGGCACCTGTTTGCCCGCCGTGCCGCGCCGGACCTGCTGCGGCCCGCTGACGGGCGCGGTCTTGGGCGCGGCAGCGGCGTCCTGGCCGCTTTCGCGCCGCTCCGTCCTGCCTCGGTCAATGGTTGGCACGGGCTTGAGGCCGCCCGCCGGTGAAACCTTGATTGCGCTTGCGTTGGTTGCCATAGTGCTGCTCCTCGCCTAAGTAATCGTTGGCCTACTCCCGCGATTCGTCGTGCGCCCAGCCCCGCGAAGTCACGACCCTGCGACGAGAAAATCGGGGTGCTGGACCAGCTTCGCCATGTCGAGCTCTTTCCATGTTCCGCCGTCCGGGTCGGTAAATTCAGCCTTCACCCACGGCCTGGCTATGCCGCCGTTGGGACGCGGCTGCAGCTGGGCCGGATTGCGCAGGCCGAGCGACCGCTCGATCAGCAGCGCGCTGGCGGTGCGAAATCGCTCGCCGATCAGAAGCAGCCGCGACTGCTCGGTGGTCGGTGCCGGAGCACCGCCGAGAAACGCGGAAAAGTCCACAACGCTGTACAGCTTGCCGCGGATGTTCGTGACTCCCTTGAACCACGGACGCGTGAGCGGAACCGGAGTGACCGGGGGCGCCGGTATGATCTCGCTGGCGTCGGCAAGATCGACGATCCAGTTCTCGGTGCCGACGCGCACGCCGAGCTTCGAGGTCGCGCGGTGCGTCTCCCCCGCGCGCAGCCGCTCGACGAGCTCGCGCTGATATTCCCGCAGTGACGATTTCTCCGCCATTACCCGAGCGCCGCGATTTTCGCCAGCAGATCCGCCTGGCTCACTGGCTTCACGATATAGTCCTTCGCGCCCTGCCGCAGGCCCCATACCCGGTCCGTTTCCTGGCCCTTGGTCGTGCAGATGATCACGGGAATGTGCTTGGTGCTGGCGTCCTTGCTCAGCTCGCGCGTCGCCTGATAGCCGTTCTGTCCCGGCAGCACGATGTCCATCAACACGAGGTCCGGCTGCAATTGCCTGGCCTTGGCGATTGCATCCTCCCCGGTCTCGGCCGTGGTGACGTGGTACCCCTTTTTCACGAGGATCTCGGTCAGATACTTCTGGTCGGTCGGTGAATCTTCCACGACTAGGATGTTGCGGATGGCCATGTGACGATACCTTTCATGAGTGTTCAGGTTGAACGACCGATGCCTTGACGTATTCATTGACGGCCCCGATGAGTCCCTCCCGGGTAAATGGCTTGGTCAGGTAACAGTCCGAGCCGGCGAGGCGGCCGCGCGCGCGATCGAAGACCCCGTCCTTGCTCGACAGCATGATCACGGGCGTTGACTTGAGGTGCGGGTTCTGCTTGATCAGCGCGCAGGTCTGATAGCCATCGAGCCTGGGCATCATGATGTCGACGAAGATGACTCTAGGCCGGTGGTCGCTGATCTTCGCCAGCGCGTCGAAGCCGTCTTCGGCCAGAATTACTTCGAAGCCGGCCTGGCTCAGGAACATCTCCGCGCTGCGGCGGATGGTGTTGCTGTCGTCGATGACCAGGACCTTGATGGGTCCTGTCGGCAATTCGCTCAATGGGGTCGCCTCCCGCGTCCGCGAGCAGCCTGCTGTGAGGGTTGCTCAGGTGGCATTGCGCAATCGATTCCGCTGTTCCGCGCTGAGAGCAACTGCCCGGTGATGAAGCGCCAAAACCTGACCGTAGCTGCGCTCGACTTCCTATAAAACGACCCGGTGTTCCTAAAAGTCGTTTTACTTTAGCACCTTATGGCCCGTAATTAATGTGAAATCTGACTCACATCCCTCGAAGAATCGCCCGATCACCGTAAGCCAGGCGACGCAGGCAACGGTCCGCACGCTGGGCCGAGCCGGGTAATGACCTGAAGCGGGTCGTCCTCCCCGCGCAGACTGGGCCTCCCCCTTCGGTTTTCGGCTGCAGCTGAAGGGCTGTGTTTGCCGACAATTGGAAACGCCTCACGGAACACGCGATGTTCCGGACCAGGGATACCATGACAGCGAAACGAGGACGGACGAAGGGCATCCGCCACTTTGGCGCGCAGGCCACATGCTAGGATTGCCGCTCCCGCAATCCAAGGGAGCATTCGTGAAGCTCTATACGACCGAGACGTCGGGCAACGCGTACAAGGTTCGTCTGCTGCTGTCCATGCTGAACGTCCCCTACGAAAGGGTGATGGTCGATGCGCGCAGCGGCGAGCACAAGAAAGAGCCCTACCTGAAGATCAACCCGCGCGGGCAGGTGCCGGCTCTGGAGGATGGGGGCCGCATCTGGTGGGGCTCGACCGCCTGCCTGATCTACGTCGGCCGCAAGCATGGGGGAGATACGTGGCTGCCGACCGATCCGGCGGGGATGGCGGAAGTGGCGCAATGGCTGGAGGTGGCGCAGAACGAGCTGCACTACGGGCTGCAATGGGCGCGCGGCGTGAAGACCGGCATCCGGAAGGTTGGCAACTACGAGGAGTATCGCGGCTACGGAACGCCGGGCTTGCGCTGCTCGAAGGCCGGCTCGAAGGCCCACCCGTGGCTCGCGCTCGGCCGGCCAACGCTCGCCGATGTCGCCTGCTACGCGTACGTTTCGGTTGCGCCGGAAGGCGGCTTCGTACTTCAGGACTACCCGGCCGTGATGGCGTGGATGAAGCGCTTCGAAGCGCTTCCCGGCTGGATCAAGCGGCTGTGACCAGGGGCAGCGATGCCGGATTTTCGCTACGGGCATGCCGCCGCGACGAACTGGAAGGAGGCCGCGGAAGCCTGCCTCGAGCAGGTGGGACGGGGCCCGGCGAGCCTCGGGTTCCTCTACGTGACGGATCTCCTCGCCGACCACCTGGGCGACATCCTTGCGCTGTTCAAGAGCCGCACGGGCATACCCCACTGGGTCGGCACCGTCGGCATCGGCGTCTGCGCGACCGGCCGCGAGTACCTCGATGAAGCCGCGATTGCGGCGATGGTCGGCGACTTCGAGGCGGACTCCTTCCGGGTGTTCTCGGGCGTGGCAAGCGCCGCCGACGTCGACAACGTCGCGCTGAAGTGCGGCGGCGCCGCACCGAACTTCGCCATCGTCCACGCCGACCCCTACAACCGGCACATCGCCGAGCTGGTTGGCCGTCTCGCCGGCAAGGTGGAAAGCGGCTTCCTCGTAGGTGGGCTCACCAGCTCGCGGCGCCAGAATCTGCAGGTGGCGGACGGCGTGGTGGAAGGGGGTCTTTCAGGCGTGTCGTTCGCGGACAGCGTCACCGTCGCCACCCGTCTGACGCAAGGCTGCTCGCCGCTCGGGCCCAAGCACGCGGTGACCGCGAGCCAGCACAACGTCATCATCCAGCTCGACGGCCGGGCCGCGCTCGACGTGTTCAAGGAGGACATCGGCGAGACCTTCGCGCGCGATTTGAACCGCGTGGGCGGCCAGATCTTCGCGGGGCTGCCGATCTCCGGCAGCGACACCGGCGACTACCTGGTGCGCAACCTGGTGGGCATCGATCCCTCCAACCGGCTGATCGCCATCGGCGAGCTCCTGCAGCCGGGATCGAGCGTGATGTTCTGCCGGCGCGACACGAAGACCGCCCACGAGGACATGAAGCGGATGCTCGACAGCATCCGCCAGGGCATGTTCGCGCGGCCGCGCGGCGGCGTCTATTATTCCTGCATCGGGCGCGGGGCGAGCCTGTTCGGGCCCGAATCCGCGGAGCTCAAAATGATCCGAGAGGTGCTCGGCGATTTCCCGCTGGTCGGCTTCTTCTGCAACGGCGAGATCTCGCACAACCGGCTCTACGGCTACACCGGCGTGCTGACGCTCTTCGTATGACGTTGCTCGAGCGCATCCTCGCGGTGCTGCCGCTCACGTGGATGGACGCCGCCGCGGTCGCGCTGCTCCTGGCGGTTTGGGCGGGGTATCAGTGGTACGCGGACTACGGCGGCGCGGCCAGGCCGCGGCTCGGGCGGGAGATGGACCGGTTCGTGCGCGAGTGGATGGAGCGCATGGTCGAGCGCGACAACCGCATGGTGGATGTCAACGTGCTGCGCAACCTCATCCGCAGCTCGCAGTTCTTCGCATCGACCACGATGCTGATACTCGGCGCGCTGGTCGCGCTCATGGGCTACGCCGAGCGGGCGGCCAGCGTGATGGCGGAGCTACCATTTGCGCAGCTGGTGTCCCAGCGGTTGTGGGAGATCAAGGTGCTGGTACTGCTGCTGATCTTTGTCTACGGCTTCTTCAAGTTTTCCTGGTCGATCCGGCAGTTCGGTTTCTCCTCGATACTGGTCGGCGCAGTGCGCAAGCCGCCCGCGAACGCGTCGGAATGTGCCGTGGACATCGAGAGGGCTGGTGTCGTCCTCTCGTTTGCCAACCGCAACTTCAACCAGGGATTGCGGGCCTATTACTTCGGCGTCGCCGCGCTGACGTGGTTCCTGCACCCGGCGCTGATGATGTTAGTGACGCTCGCGGTGCTCTACGTGCTGCACCAGCGCGAATTCCGCTCGCGCACGCTCGAGGTGCTGCGCAGGACTTAACGCGGGTCAGGCCGCGCGGCGCAGCAGGCCGGCGGCGCGCGCCTTCGCGGGAAGCCCGGTCGCCTCGAGGTCGGCGCGCATCTCGACCTTCGCTTCGCGGCTCATTTCGGCGCAGGGCACGCGCACCGGCCCGCCGATCATTCCGATGCATTCCATCCAGAACTTCTGCTCGGCGATGGCCATGCGGCCGCCGGTGCCGTAGCCGGGGATCCACTTGGCCAGCACCGAGCGCAGGGGATTGAGGCTGCGGCAGATCTCGGTCGCCTTGTTCATGTCGCCTGCCAGCGCCGCCCGGGCGTAATCGTTGACCGGCGTGTATCCGGGGACCTGGTAGAGGTGAGGGCAGTAGTTGAGCAGCCACCGGTCGCCGCACACGCTGATGTTGTAGAGGAAGGGCGCTTCGTCCGCGACGCTCACTTCCACCTCCCTGCCGATGGCGTCGCGCAGCGCGGTGGTGGGCTGCGGCTTGCTGACACCCTGCTTGAAGCCGCAGATGTTGGGCAGCGCCGCGAGCCGCTTCGCGAGCTTCGGGGAGATGGGGTAGGTGACCTCGGTATTGAACAGCACGATGCCGATGTCCACCCGTTCGCAGACGAATTTGTAGTAATCGAAGACCGCATCGTCGCCGCGGGCGGCGACGTACGGCGTCAGGATGATCACGAAATCGGCGCCCGCCGATTGCGCGTGCTGCGCGAGCTTCACCGCCTCGTACGGATTCTGGTGGTGGCAGCCGGCGATCAGGGGAATGCGGCCGCGCGCAACCTCGACGTTGATCTCGACCACGCGCATGCGCTCCTCGTTCGTCATCGACCAGAACTCGCCGACGTTGCCGATGCAGTAGTGCCCCTCGAGCTTGAGCCCGGAGATGCAATGCTCGAGGTTCGCCGCGTTGCCGGCCTCATCGAGGCGGTCGTCCGGCGTGAACGTCGTGGGCAGCGCGGTCCACACCCCCTTGAGGACGGACTTCGCGTAGTCCTTGGCTTCGTGCTTGCGGTATTTCATCGGTGACCCCGCCTCATGAATCGCTTCGCGGAAAGCATAGCAGAGTCGGGCCCGAGGCCGGCAAACGGGCAGTCAACCGGCGCTGGCGCGCGCGAACACCGGCGCGTTGCGGCGCCGCAGGATCCAGTAGCCGACGAATGCGGCCACCGGCAGGCAGGCAAGCCACGCGAGCTGGCGGTCGGGATGAAGCAGCACCACCATCGCGACGGCGGCGAGCACGAGCCGCAACGCCACATCGATCCCGCGGCGGTCGGCGAACCGCGCCTGAAGGCTGAAAGTGATGCCGATCGTCGCGGTCATGATCAGCAGCATCGCGCCGATCTGCGCGACCCCGGGTTCGAGCACGAGCTCCGGCCGGGTGAATACCCCGGCCATCAGGACGAACAGCCCAACGCAGATCAGTATGGCGTGGAACAAGGTCTGCATGAAGGACGTTTCCGCGATCTTCGATGTCACCGCGGCGGATATGGACGTGGGCGGCGTGACTTCGCCCCAGACCGCGACGAAGAACGCGAAGAAGTGGACCACCCACGGGTCCACGCCGGCCTTGATCATCGGCGGCACGATCACGAGCGCGGTGATGATGTAGGTCGGCGCCGGCGGCAGCCCGGTTCCGAGCAGCGCGCCGAAAAAGAAGGCGACGAGCACCATCGAGGCGAGGTTGACCCCGGCGGCGGCGATGAGGAGGGAGCCGATCTTCGTCGGCACCCCGGTGATGACGAGCGCGCCGGTCATGATCGAAAGCGTGGCGAGGAGAAGCGTCAGGTCGGCGGTCATTTCCGCGAAATAGTCCGCGAAGCGCCCGAGCGTCGCTCTGAGGTCGCGCCACGGCCGGCCCGGCGCCCGCGCGATCGCAATCAGTTGCGCGGCAACCAGAGCGCCGCCGATCCCGATGAAGACGTAGAGCGCGGCAAACATCGGCGCGAGATGCAGCACGGCCATCACGCCGATCAGCCCGGCGACGACGGCGACGAACGCGGCGATGTTCATCCAGTCCGCCCAGCGCATGTGCTCCACGACGATGGTGCCGAGGCGCGCGCGGTGGCGCGTCGAGAGCAGGTAGACCGACACGCTGACGCCCACGTAGTAGATGATGGCCGGCGCATAGCCGCGCGCGACCACGTCGAAATAGCTGCGCCCCATGAATTCCGCCATCAGGAAGGCGGCAATGCCCATCACCGGGGGCATCAGCTGGCCTCCGAGCGAGGAGGCCGTCTCGATCGCGGACGCGATCTGCCGCGGCATGCCGGCGCCGATCATCGCGGGGATGGTCGCCGAGCCCACGGTGATGGCATTGGCCGCGCCGCTTCCGCTCACGGTGCCGACGGCCATCGAGCCGAGCACGGCCGATTGCGGCAGGGCGTGCGGCGAGCGCACGGCGATCTGCTTGGATGCCCTGAGGATCGAATCCACGCAGCCGAAGGCGCGCAGCATGGCGAGCACCAGAATGAAGGAGCCGATCAGCGTCAGCGCGAGCTGGGGCAGGTTCGAAAAGATGCCGGTGCTCATCTCCACGCTCATCGCGCTCGCGATGCGCTCCCACGAAAGCCCGGGATGGAAGAACATGCCGGGCACCACCTTACCGTAAACCGCGTACAGGATCAGCAGAACATTGAGCACGAACAGGACCATGTGGCGCCTGCGCGTGTACTCCATGATCAGCAAAACCATCAAGGAGCCCATGGTGAGATCGGCCGCGCTCCAGGTCCCGGCGCGCACCGTACCGATGTCCTCGTATTCGACGAACATGTACACGGCAACGGCGAGCGAGACAATGACGTAGACCGCGCCGATGACGCAGCTCGCGACAGCAGGTAGGCGAGGGTAGAGCTCGCCCTTGCGCAGCTCGTCCAGCGTGAACAGGATGAAGGTGACCGGAACCAGGGTGAGTGCGAGCAGGGACGGCCCCCCCGCGCTGCTCCAGTAATAGCCGAAGAGGTAGAGGAAGAAAAAGACCGCGGTCAGGTAATAGAGCGCGTCGAACACCGCTCGCACGCGGAGAGAGCTTGAAGCCGCGCTCATGGGTGGAACCGGAGGGCCGCAAGTAACAAGGAGCGGGCACGACCGCGTGCCCACCCCCTGGAATCGCTCACCATTCCACCTGGGCTACTTCGCGACGCGGGCGTCCCACTTCGCGTCCCACACGCCCTTCTCGCGCATGTATTTCGCGAGGCCCGGGATGGATCGGCACGAGGTCCGCCGCGGCCGTGACACCCCGCCGCTGGAACCCGGACATGTCCTTGGCGATCTGCGCGTAAACTCGAGTCGGCCTTGGCCAGCTCGGCGGCGTTCTTCTCGATGATTGTGAGCATCTGGTAGACATCGTTCTCGGGCACCTCAAGACCGACGTGAAAGCCGTAATAGAACGGCAGCAGGACCACCTTGTCGGTGTGAACGTCTCTCTTGAAAACCTCGGGCTTCAACTCGAGGATGGCGAAGCCGGCCTTCTTGAGCGCCGCGATTTCCTCGGCGCTCGGATTGACGGCGGCCCAGTCGGTCGCGAGCGACGCCTCGGTGATCCAGGGCGGCACCGCCGATTCGCCGTTGCTGTACATGCAGAAGCCATCGATCCCGCCGCTCTGGAGGAGCGACCCGGCGGCGGACAGGTCGACCTGGCGGTATCTGGTACTTCACGCCGAGCGCGTCGAATGCCCGTTCGAGCTGGGCGCGCGTGTCCCAGGGCGGCATGCCCGTGAAGAGAGCCTTGCCGGTCAGGTCCCGCCAACTCTTGTACTTGTCCTTGTCGCGCACTTGCACCGCGATGCCCATGTCGATGGTGTAGGTCCAGAAGGACTGCACCGGCTGGCGCTTCATGCTCGCCTTGAAGCCCGCGAAACGCCTGGTGTCGTTGCGGAGTTCGTAGAAGGCAATATCGGCGCCATAGTAGCCTTCGAACTGGCCCGTGGCGTAACCCTTGACGGTCACGATCGCGCCCGGCGTCGGCTGCACGGTGATCCGGTATTTCGGCATTTCGCGGTTCAGCAGTTCGGCGAGGACCACGAGCGCCTTGTGCCCGGCCGATCCCACCGCCGACGTGCCCCAGGGAAGTTCCTTCACCTGTGACCACGCTGCTGCGCCCCAGGTCGCGGTCAGAACCGCGACGAATACGATCAACGCACGCTTGAGCATGACGGATCCCTCCTTTGATGAAATGGAAAGGTTCTTCCGACCTTCCTTGCAGCCCATTGTATTACAGGATCGCGCTTCTAGAAGGAAGAGCCGGGCTGCTTCAGGAACTCGGTTTCCTCCGGGGTCGAAGCGCGCCCGAGAACCGTGTTGCGATGCGGGAACCGGCCGAAGCGCTCGACGATGTCGCGGTGGTGGCCGGCGTAATCCGAGAAACCGGTGTATTCCTTGCGCCAGGCCGGCGCGACTTCGGTGGCGAGCAGCTGGAATAGCTGCACACCGCGCCGCTGCAGCGCGAGATCTTCAGCATGCTCGAACGGCAGGTAGAAGAACGCGCGCTGCGCGGGAATAAGCGCGCGGTCCGTCCCTTGCTCGACGCCGGCAAGCGCCAGACGTTGCGCCGCCGGATCCTGGGCGAAGGCGGCCGGGGTGCCGCGGTGGATGTGGCGCGAAAACTGGTCGAGCACGATGATCAGCGCGATCCGGCCGCGCGGGGTCGCGCCCCACTCGGCCTCCAGCTCGCCCGCGGCTCGCGCGCCGGTGCAGCTTGCCGAATCGCTTGCGGATGGCGGCGTCGTGCATGTGCCCGCCGCTGAACCACATCTTCTGCTTTGCGCGATCGAGCGCGCCATCGGGGCCGCAGGCGCCGAACCAGAAGTCGAGCACCTGCTCAATCTCGCTCACGATTCTTCCGCTTCAGCAGTGTGTCGAGATTCTCGAACGGCCGGTGGGTGGCCTGCGATTCCTTGCCGTCTGCAGGCTGCTCCCCGTCGCGGCCGGCAGTATCCAGATAGCGCCGGTGCTCGGCCTCGTGGCAGTAGGTGCACAGCAGCTCCCAGTTGCTGCCGTCGGGCGGGTTGTTGTCGTGATTGCCGTCGCGGTGATGGACTTCGAGCAACTGCAGGTTGGCGTGCGTGAACGGGCGCGCGCAGCGGCCGCAGACCCAGGGATAGAGCTTGAGCGCCTGCTCCCGGTAGCCCTTCTCGCGGGCATCCCGCGCGCGCCGGGCCTCCGCGACGATGCGGTCCAGCCTGCCGGTATCCGGAGGGATTTTCTCGTCGGCATCAAAAATTGGGACGCACACCTTTTTCGGCCCATGTCGAAAGAGGCGGAAAAGGTGTGCGTCCCAATTTTATTCCAAAAAAAAGCCCCGCCACCGCGGCGGGGCCTCTCCAGCCGGTCTCCGGCTCTCAGCAACCGGCCGTGCACCTGCCGCTGCCGTCGAACGACATCGTCCTTCCGCTCAGCGGGATGTAGGTCGGGATGCCGACCCGCTTCATGAACTGCTCGGTCTTGCTGCCCGGCACCACCTTGCCGCCTTTGGTTGCGATTTCGTTGACGTGGGTCGCAATCACTGAGTTCGGCTTGACCAGTTCGGCGATGACGAAGGCCGATTCGTCCGGACCGGTGGTGAACGGAGTGCCGCCGATGTTCATCACTGCCAGATTCGCCTTGTAGTAGCGCCGGACGGTGATCTCCTGCTCGGCGGTGATCCCCGTGTCGCCCGACAGGTAGGCCACGAGCCCGTTGGAAAACCGCAGGACGTAGCCGACCGGCGGGCCCACGTCCGCGTTCAAGCCCTGCGCCCGCAGCATATCGCTCAGGGGCTTGTCGAGAAATACCGGGTCCACGCCGTTGGTGTGAGTGGCGGGGACGGTCGCGACCGTGACGCCTCCGATCTTACCCAGGGCGCCGAAACGCACGAGCTGGACTTGCTTCGGATCGCCTCCCGCAGCCTTGACCTTCGCAGCGAGAAACGTGTTCATGTCGCTGCCGGCGAAGATCGTGGCCTTCTTGGCGGCGGCGATCATCGTGGTAGTGGAGTTAGGCGTCACGTTGACCGAAAAATCCGGATTGCCGCAAGTGCCCGCATTGGCCGCCGGCTGATGCCCGGGCCCCAGATGGTCCCCGTGAACATGGGAAAGCAGCACGGCATCGATCTTGCCGAGCCGCGGGTCATTCGGCCCGCGCACCGTGAAACCGGCGTCATACAGTATCCGGGTGCCGTCGGGGTCCTCGAAAACCATGGCGCGGTCCCTTGCGCACAACTCGCCGTCGTGGCTGCCCAGTGGGGTGATCTTCACCACCCCCGTGCCGGCCGGTTCGGTCATCGGGCCGGCGCACCCGGCACATAGCGCGGCGGCTCCCAGAAACACGCTAACTCTCTTCATTGTTTTCTCCTCCAGTCGAAGTTAATCACGTTACCACCTTCACTTCCGTCGTCACCGAATTGGCGATGAAGCACTCCCGGTGCGCCTTGTCGTGCAACCAATCGAGATCCGCCTCGCTCGGTTGCTTTCCTCCTCCGTACACGATCTTCGGGTGCAGCTCCACGCGCGTCACCGCGAGCTTGCCCGCCGCGTTCTTCTCGAGATGGCCGACCGCGGCATCCTCGTAGCTCTCGACGACGAAGCCTTTGTTCGCGGCGAGCGCGAGGAACGTCAGCATGTGGCAGCTCGACAGCGCGGCGACCAGCGCCGCCTCGGGGTCGACGCGGTTCGGGTTTCCGAGGTAGGCGGTGGTCGCGGAGGCCGGCATCTCGTTCCCGTTCACGACCCACGTGTGGTCGCGGCTGTAGGTCCTGTAGGCGAAGTCCTTCCCGCCGCGGGACCACTTGATCGTTGCCTTGTGCTCGGACATAACCTAGAAGCCGACGGCCTGCCCGTCGGTGCGGCGTTCGGACGCAGCCAGATACCCGTCGTCCATGCGATAGATCAGCTGCGCCCGGCCGAAATCGGTGCTCCAGCGGTCCGCCTGCACGACCTTATGGCCCCGGGACTTGAGGTCGTCGAGGACGGCGGCCGGAACTCCGTGCTCGATGTTGACGACCTCGAGGCCGTCGCCCACGCGCCAGCGCGGTGCGTCAGCCGCCGCCTGCGGATTTTGCCGGTAGTCGGCAAACCGCACCATCACCTGGGTATGGCCCTGCGCCTGCATGGAGCCGCCCATCACGCCGAAGCTCATCTCGGGCTTGCCGTCCCGGGTGGCGAACGCCGGGATGATGGTGTGGAAGGGGCGCTTGCGGGGACCGACGAGGTTGGCATGGCCCGGCCGCAGCACGAAGCCGAAGCCGCGATTCTGCAGGCTGATGCCGTCCACCACGATACCCGAGCCGAATCCCTGGTAGTTCGACTGGATGAAGGACACCATCATGCCGGACGCGTCCGCGGCGGTGAGATAGACGGTGCCGCCCCCGCCGGGCACACCGTGCTGCGGCGTCCTCGCTTTCTTCCTGTCGATCAGGCGCGAGCGGCTTCTCAGATATTCCTTGTCGAGCAGCCCGGAATTCTTCACGCGCATGGTGGCGGGATCCGAGACGTACTCGTAGACATCGGCGAAGGCGAGCTTCATCGCCTCGATCTGGAGATGCAGGCTATCGGCCGAATCCACCGGAATCGCGCTCAAATCGAAGCCCTCGAGGATGCCGAGCGCGATCTGCGCCGCGATGCCCTGCGTATTGGGCGGAATCTCATGCAGCGTGCAGCCGCGGTAGTCGTGGCCGAGGGGCTCGACCCAATCCGCGGTGTGCGCCGCGAGGTCTTCCGCCGTCATCGCGCCGCCGTGCTTGCGGGAATGGTCCGCCATGCGCTGCGCGAGGTCGCCCTTGTAGAATGCCTCGCCCCGTGTTTCCGCGATGCGCCGGAGCGTCTTGGCGTGCGCCGGCGCGGTGAACGTTTCGCCCGGCTCCGGCGCGCGCCCGCGCGGCATGAAGTGCTCCGCGAAGCCCGGGACATCCTTGAGTATTGGAACCTGGGCCGCCCACAGCCGGGAGATGGTCGGCGAAACCATGTAGCCGTCCGCGGCGTAGCGCATCGCAGGCTCGAACAGGTCGGCGAACGGGAGCTTTCCAAAGCGCTCCGAAAGCGCGACCCATGCGGAGACCGCGCCCGGAACCGTAATGGCGTCCCAGCCCCGCGTCGGCATTGCCGTCTGACCCTTGAATCGCTCGGGGTTCCACGCCGCCGGCGAGCGGCCCGACGCGTTGAGGCCGTGGAGCTTTTTCCCGTCCCAGAGAATGCAGAAGGCGTCGGAGCCGATGCCGTTGCTGGTCGGCTCCACCACCGTCAGCGTGATCGCCGCCGCGAGCGCGGCGTCCACCGCATTGCCGCCCTTCTGCATCATGCTGAGACCGGCCTGCGCGGCGAGCGGCTGCGACGTCGCGACGACGTTTTTCGCCAGCACCGGCATGCGCTGGGAGGGGTAGGGGAATTGCCAATCAAACGATCTCATTGCGGCTCGATTCCCGCTTCCTTGATCACCTTGCGCCATTTTTCGATTTCGCTCTTGATAATTGCTGCATGCTCCTCGATCGTATTCCCGACCGGCTCGGCGCCTTGATCGATCAGGGACTTGCGGTTCGCGGGATCGCGCAGCGACTTCGCGAGCGCGTCGTTCAGCTTTTCCGCGATCGGCCGCGGGATGCCGGCCGGGCCGACGAGGCTGAAGCCGCTGCTCACGACGAAGCCCGGAACACCCGATTCCACCACGGTGGGCACGTCGGGCAGGGAGGAAGCGCGTTTCGCGCCTGCCTGCGCGAGCAGGCGCAGCCTGCCCTGGCGCACGTGGCCGAGGACGACCGGCATGCTGGCGAAGGAGATCTGCACGTGCCCGGCGATGAGATCGATGATGCCGGGTGCGATCCCTTTATACGGGATGTGGACGATGTTGATTTTCGCAAGCGAATTGAGGAGCTCGCCGGACAGGTGCCCGACGGCGCCCGGCCCCGAACTCGAATAGTTGAGCTGCCCGGGATGCGCCCGGGCGAGCGCGATCAACTCCTTCATGTTCTTCACCGGCAACGAGGGATGCACGACGACACCCGTTGGCACGTCGACGATGAGCCCGAGCGGGGCGAAGTCCCGTAGGGTGTCGTAGGGCAGCTTGCGCATGAGCGACGGATTGATCATGAAGCTGCCGGCTACGATTCCGGTCGTGTAGCCATCGGGCGGGCTCTTCGCGATGATGTCGGCGCCCACCGTGCCACCCGCTCCCGGCCGGTAATCGATGTAGAGCTGATGGCCCAGTATCTCGCCCATTTTTGGCGAGAGCAGGCGGAAGAAAATGTCGCTGTTGCCGCCGGGCGACGCCGGGTTGACCACCCGCACCGGCTTGCTTGGGAAGGGCTGCGCAACGGCGGCTGCCGCGAGCACGCTGCCGAGAATGAAAGCACAACGACAAAGGGTAATCTTCATCCGTGCCCTCCTACTCCGGCTGGATGCCCGCCTCGCGCGCGACCTTGATCCATTTCGCGATCTCGGCCCGGTTGAAGGCGTCGTGCCGCTCGGGCGTGCTGGCGACGACTTCGGCGCCCTGGTCGGCGAGACTCCTCTTCACCCCGGGATCGTTGAGCGCCTTGACGAGCGCTGCATGGACCCGGTCGATTATGGGACGCGGAGTTCCGGCAGGCGCAAACATCGCGAAGCCGCTCGAGACCACGAACGTCTTCAAGCCCTGCTCCTTCATGGTCGGGACGTCGGGCGCAGCGCCGGAGCGGGTCTCGCCCGTCTGCGCGATCATGCGCAGCTTCCCGCTCTTCGTGTGGGGCACCGCCGCCGGCATGCTCATGAACTGCATTTGCACGTGCCCCGCGATGAGGTCGATTACGGACGGGCCCGAGCCCTTGTAGTGGACAGCCGTCAGCTTGATCCTGGCCTCGGAATTGAGCAGCTCCGCGGCGAGGTGCCCGACGGTACCGCGGCCCGCGGTCGAGTAGAAGATCTCGCCCGGCCGCGCCCGCGCGATCGCGATGAATTCCTTGACGTTCCTTGCCGGTAGCGCGGGATGCACCATGAACGCGGTCGGCACGTCCGCAATGATGCTGATCGGCGCGAAGTCCCGGACCGAATCGTAGGGCAGCTTCTTCGCCATCGCGGGATTGATTGTATGGGAGGCGGATACCATCAGCAGCACGTAACCGTCGGGAGGCGATTTTGCCGCGATGTCGGTGCCGATCGTTCCGCCCGCGCCGCCGCGGTTGTCGATAATGACCTGCTGGCCCAGAAATTCGCTGAACTTCGGCGCGTAGACGCGTCCGATGATGTCGGTGTTGCCGCCGGGCGCGAACGGAATGATCATGCGCACCGGCTTGACGGGGTATTGCTGGGCCGCGGCGCCGGCCGCCGCGAGCAGGGCGGCAGCCAGCAGCGGACGCGGAAGCAGCTGAGACACTCTCAAGGTTCCATTCCTCGGCAGGGTTGCAATCGAATTGTTCTTTGCGGTGCTGCGGTATCCCCGGCGATAATACACCGAAATCGGAGGGGCGCATGGCCACCACCCGCATGTCCGTCATGGGCACCCGGCACGTCATCTCGGCCGGGCATTATCTCGCCGCGCACGCTGGATTCCAGATCCTCGAGGCGGGCGGCAACGCGGTCGATGCCGGAGTCGCCGCCGGCATCGCGATCGGCGTTCTGCAGACCGACAAGGTCAACTTCGGCGGCGTCGCTCCGCAGATCATCTACACGGCTAAGAACAGGCAGGTGCATTGCATCGACGGCCTCGGTGTCTGGCCCAAGGCGATCACGCCCGATTATTTCATCAAGCGTCACGGCGGGAAGATCCCGAAGGGGGTCGAGCGTTGCGTGGTTCCCGCCGCGCCGGACGCGTGGCTCACCGCGCTCGAGCACTTCGGGACGATGAGCTTCGGCGAGGTCGCGGGCTCCGCCATCCGCTTCGCGCGCGACGGCTTCCCGATGCACCCGATGATGTCGGACTTCATCAAGGAGAACGCGGAAACCTACCGGGGCTGGCCGGCGAGCCGCAAGGTGTTCCTGCCGAAGGGGCGCGCACCGGAAGTGGGCGAAGTCTTCGTGCAGCCCGATCTTGGCCGCACGATGCAATACATGGCGGACGAGGAGAAGAAGGCCGCGCGCCGCAGGGGCCGGAAGGCGGGGATCGCGGCCGCGCGCGATGCTTTCTACAAGGGCGACATCGCGCGGGTGGTGACCAAATTCATCGAGCGAGAGGGCGGGCCGATGCGCTACGAGGACTTCGCGGGATTCCGCGTGAAGTTCGAGCCGACGGTACGCTCGCGCTTCGACGGCATCGAGCTCCACGCCTGCGGGCCGTGGTCGCAGGGCCCGGTGCTGCCGATGGCGCTGAACATCCTCAAGGGCTTCGACCTGAAGGCGATGGGCCACAACTCGCCGGAGTACATCCACGTCGTAACCGAGGCTCTGAAGCTCGCCTACGCCGACCGCCACCATCACTTTGGCGACCCGCGCTTCGTCAAGGTGCCCATTACGGGTTTGATGTCCGAGCGCTACGCCCAGCACCGCCGCTCGATGGTGAGCCTGGAGAAGGCGTGGCCGGAAATGCCGCCGGCGGGCGATCCGGACACGCTCGCGCCGCTCAAGCACCGGTGCGTTCCCGCGCCCGAGCCCGACGATGCGCCGGGGCCCGGCGACACTTCGTACCTGTGCGTGATCGATCGCCACGGCAACGCCTTCTCCGCGACGCCGAGCGACGGCTCGGACAAGACGCCGATCATTCCCGGCGTGGGGATCCTCTGCTCCGGGCGCGGCACGCAGTCGTGGTCCGATCCGGAGCATCCCAGCTCGGTTGCGCCCGGCAAGCGGCCGCGGTTGACGCCCAATCCCGCACTGGCGTTCAAGAACGGGCGCGTGCACATGCCGTTCGGGACGCCGGGCGGAGACGTGCAATGCCAGGCCATGCTGCAGGTTTTCCTCAACATCAATGAATTCGGCATGCCGGCCCAGGCCGCGGTGGAGGCGCCGCGCTTCGCCGGATACAGCTTCCCCGGCTCGTTCGAGCCCCATCCGTACTACCCGGGACGGCTCCACCTGGAGAAAAGCCTCGCGGAGGAGGCGGGGGCGGATCTGCGGGAGCTGGGGCACAAGGTCCACGAGTGGGACGACATGACCTGGCTCGCCGGGGCGGTGTGCACGATCGTCGCCGATCACGAAAACGGAGTGCTGCACGGGGGCGCGGACCCGCGCCGTCCGGCGTACGTGCTGGGATGGTGACCCGCGATCAGTAACACGTGACGGGACTGCTCAGTCGTCATGCCCTGATCGCGGTGGGGTGTCTTGCGGCAACTGCGCACGGCGCCAGCATTGCGGTCGACGTCGGCCACTACTTCGCCAAGCCCGGCGTCATCAGTGCCCGCGGCATCCCCGAGTTCGATTACAACTTGCGGCTCGCGCGTGAACTATCGGAATCCCTCGGGCGCGCCGGCCACAAGACCCTTCTCATCGGAGACGACGGACTTGCGGAAAACCTCGGTAGCCGCGCGCCGCGCGCCGCCGGAATGGACCTCTTCATCTCCATTCACCACGACTCGGTGCAGCCGCGCTTTCTCGCGAGCTGGGAGAGCGGGGGCGAGACGTTCTACTACAGCGATCAGTTCGCGGGCTTCTCGCTGTTCGTGTCGCGCCTGAATTCCCACACGGAGGCGAGCCTGAAGTGCGCCTCCGCGATCGGTGCGGCGCTGCGGAAGGCAGGCTTCACCCCCTCGCGCTACCACGCCGACCCGATCGTGGGCGAGAGCCGCCCGTTTGCCGACGAGGCGAACGGCGTGCATTATTTCGACAACCTGGCGGTGCTGAAGACGGCGAGCATTCCCGCGTTGCTGTTCGAGGCGGGCGTGATCGTCAACCGCGACGAGGAGCTGCGCATGCGCGATCCCGCCGTGCGCAGGCGAATTTCGGACGCCCTCGTCGCCGGAACCGGCCTGTGCCTGAATCGACCGTGACAAAAAGGAGTGCAATGCGCAATCTGATCCTGGTGGTAATGGCAGCATCGCTTTCGCAGGCGGTCACCGCGTTCGCCCAGACAACGGCTTATCCCGCCAAGCCGATCCGGTATATCGTCGGCTACACGCCGGCGGGGACCGCGGATATGCTGGCGCGCGCGGTGGGCCAGAAGCTCCATGAGGCGTGGGGGCAGCAGGTAATCGTCGAGAATCGCCCGGGCGCCGGCACCAATATCGGCACCGAGGTGGCGGCGAAATCCGCCCCCGACGGCTACACGCTGTTCATGCCGACCGTCGCCAACGCCATCAATCCCACGCTCTACGGCAAGCTGACCTACGATCCGGTCCGCGATTTTGCCTACGTCACCAACTTCGCGAAGGTCCCGGGCATCGTGGTGTGCCATCCTTCGGTGCCGGTGAAAGACGTGAAAGAGCTGGTCGCCCTCGCGAAGGCCAACCCGGATGCGCTGCGGCACGGCTCCACCGGCATCGGCAGCCCGCACCATCTGGCGGCGGAGATATTCAAGAGCATGACCGGCGTGAAGATGATCCACGTCCCGTACCGGGGCGCGTCGCCGGCGTTGACCGACGTGATCGCGGGCCACATCGAGATCTACTTCGGCGCGATGGTGTCCACCATCCCGCACGTGAAGAGCGGACGGTTGCGCGCGCTGGGCGTCACCAGCCTGAAGCGCGTCGCGGCGGCGGGGGACACGCGCACGCTCGACGAGCAGGGGCTGAAGGGGTTCGAGACCGGGTCGTGGTTCGGCATGGCAGTGCCCGCGGGCACGCCGCGCGACATTATCGTGAAGTTGCACGCGGGAGCGACCAAGGCCATCGCCGCTCCGGACCTGCGCGACCGCATGAGCGCCGAAGGCGCCGAGTTTGTCGGTGACAGCCCCGAGCAATTCGCCGCTTTCGTGAAATCCGAGATCGCCAAGTGGGCCAAGGCGGTGCGGGCATCGGGCGCGAAGCCCGAATAACGCAACGATGTTTGTTTCCACGCTGGTCCTGCTCGCCGCGCTGTTGCTGCCAACCGCGGCATGGGCGCAGGCCGTCTCAAAAGGCACGGGACCGGCCACTTCGGCGAGCTCAGGACCGGCCGCTTCGACAAGCTCAGGACAAGCCTATCCGAGCCGGCCCGTCAGGCTGATCGTTGGTTTTCCGCCGGGCGGCGCCGCGGACATCCTGGGACGCTTTGCCGCCCAAACGCTGACCGACTCGCTCGGCCAGCAGGTGGTCGTGGACAATCGCGGCGGGGCGGGCGGACTGATCGCCACCGAGACCGCGGCGCGCGCGAGCGCGGACGGCTACACGCTGCTCTTCACTTCGATCCCGCACGTCATCAATCCGCACCTCTACCGGAAGGTGTCGTACGACGCCCTGAAGGATTTCGTGCCGGTGGTGCAATTCGTGGCGGTGCCGCTGATGATGGCTTCGAGCCCCGCCCTGCCGGTGAAGTCGGTTCGGGAGCTCATTTCCTATGCGAAAGCGTCTCCGGAGCCGCTCCACTATGGCTCGGGAGGAAGCGGCTCCTCGAGCCATCTCGCGATGGAGCTCTTCAGGAGCATGACGGGCGTGAACCTGGTGCACGTCCCGTACAAGGGGGTCGGTCCGATGATCACGGACATGCTGGGGGGGACGATCCGACTCACCATATCCAGCGCGGTGCCGCTCTCGCCGCAGGTCAGGGTCGGCAAGCTGAGGGGGCTTGCCGTCACGAGCCCCAAGCGCTCGCCCTTGTTTCCCGAACTCCCCGCAATCGCTGAGACGGTGCCGGGCTACGAAGTAGTCAACTGGTTCGGGATCCTGGCGCCGGCGGGCACGCCGCTCGGGATCGTGACGCGCGTCAACAAGGAGCTGAACGCCGGGCTCGCGTCATCCGCCTTGCGGGAGCGCCTGGCGGCGCAGGGCGCGGACGTCGTCGGCGGAACGCCGGAAGACTTCGGCAGGATCATCCGGTTGGACTTCGCCAAGTGGGCGAAGGTCGTCAAGGCGTCTGGCGCCAAGGTGGACTGAAAAGCAGGGATGAGGGATGAGGACAAGAACAATCCCATCAGAGCAGTCTTACAGCATGCAGTGGTGCCGCCGCCCCGCCCGCTGGGTGCGCCTTGCGATCTATTTTCTTCCCTCATCCCTCATCCCACATCCCTCATCCCTCGTGTGGGCGGCGCATCCCTTCATCACCGACGATACCGGGACCCAGGGCAAGGGCAACTGGCAGGTCGAGCTTCAGTACGATTACGGTCGCAACGACGCCACAGCCGATGCGGGCGCTGGGCCGGTGCGGCAGGTGAGCAAAGCGGCTGTGTTCACCACCGTGCTGACCTACGGCCTGCTCGAGAACCTGGACTTGGCGGTGGGACTGAATTACCTGAATCAGCGCGTGATCGAGAATGGGGTCAGCACCGAGGATTCCAGCGGCATGGCGGATTCGACGATCGAATTCAAGTGGCGTTTCTACGACGCCGACGGCTTGAGCTTCGCGGTCAAGCCGGTCGTGCTGCTGCCAACCGGGGACGAGAACAAGGGCCTCGGCAGTGGCAAGACTTCGTGGGGGGGCAACTTCATCACCACCTATGAGGCGAAGCCTTGGTCTTTTAGCGGAAACGTAGCGTACAGCCACGTGCGCTATGAGCAGTCGCAGGACACCGCCGCGAATCGGTCGGACCTATGGCGCGTCTCCGGGGGCGTTTCGTACTCGGCGCGCGAGGACCTCCGCTGGGTGGGCGAGGCCGGGGTGCGCACCAATCCGGCAAAGAACAACCCGTTCCTGCCGGGAAGCACGGGCCGCTTCGCGATGGCCGGTCTGATCTACTCGCCCACCGACAAGATCGATCTGGATATCGGCTACCGAAGAGGCCTCAACGACGCCGAGACTCGCTGGGCGATTCTTGCGGGCGCGACGTTCCGCTGGTAGGGACGATGCGGCGCATGCTGTGGGAACTGCTGCTGCCGCTCGCAATTGCCTACGGAGCAGTGCTCGTTCTCGTGTTCCTGTTCCAGTCCCACCTCGTGTTTTTCCCCGGCACGGGCCGCGAGGCGGTGATTACCCCCCAGTCTTACGGGATGCGATTCGAGTCGGTGCCGATCCGGACCGCCGACGGCGAGACCCTGGATGCGTGGTGGGTGCCCGCCGAAAACGCGCGGGGCGTGGTGCTGTTCTTCCATGGCAATGCCGGCAATATTTCGCACCGCATCGACTATCTCCAGATGTTCCACCGCCTGCGCTACTCGACGCTCATCGTGGATTACCGCGGCTACGGCAAGAGCAGCGGCACGCCCTCCGAGGCCGGGACCTACCGCGACGCGGAGGCGGCATGGCAGTACCTGCTCACGGAACGGGCGGCTCGGCCGCAGGACATCGTGATCGCGGGCGAATCGCTGGGCGCGGCGGTCGCGACGTGGCTGGCGGCGCAAACCACACCCCGGGCCGTCGTCCTGCTCTCGACCTTCACCTCGGTCAACGATCTCGGCGCGCAGGTCTACTGGTTCCTGCCGGTGCGGCTGCTGAGCCGCATCGGCTACGACAACCTGGCGAACCTGAAACGGATCCGCGCGCCGGTGTTCATCGCGCACAGCCGCGACGACGACATCGTGCCCTACGCGCACGGCCGGAAGCTGTTCGACGCGGCGGCGGAGCCC
Organism: uncultured beta proteobacterium; assembly: GCA_963699525.1. GTDB lineage: Bacteria > Pseudomonadota > Gammaproteobacteria > Burkholderiales > SG8-41 > SG8-41. The sequence goes on from CAVOUI010000013.1 coordinate 106,169, forward strand.
AAGACCTTTCTGGAGATGCGCGGCGGGCACAACGACGGCTTCATCTTTACGCAGCCGGAGTGGGTGGCCGCCCTGGGCGACTTCCTCGACCGCCACGCGGCGGCGAAATAGTCAGAGCCCGAGTACGGCCTGGACGCTGTCCACCAGCGCCTCGGGCTTGAACGGCTTCGTCATGTAGCCGCTCGCCCCGTACGCCAGGGCCGCCACCACGTCGTCGTGCTCGGCTTTCGCGGTCATGACGATGATCGGCACCGACTTGTAGACGGGGTGCTCGCGCAGCCGGCCGAGCAGCTCGAGACCGATGGTATCGGGAAGCACGAGGTCGATCGCGATCACGTCCGCCGGCGGCTGCTTGTTCAGCTGCTCGACGATCTCGTCCTGCCGCGCGGCGGCGCGGGTCTCGAATTTCGCCAGCAGCAGCGCGCGCGTCACGACGAGCGCGTTGGATTGGTCGGCGTCGATGACGAGCACGGTGTGCTTGTCGCCCCCGGCGAGGGGCGCGACCCGCTTGGCGGCCCGGTTGATGATATGGACGTGATAGCCGGGCGTCTTGGAGGACCGGATGCCCGACAGCGTCGCCTCCGCCTGCTGCAACTGCTGGATCGTCGGTTCCTTCACCGGCTTCTTCATGAAGTTCGCGAAGTCGAGCGGGGCCTCCGGTTTCGCCGGGGCCGCAGCGGCCGCAGGGGCAGGAACCGAGATGTAACCTTGGGCAACCAGTTGGTCGAGCGCCGCCTTCAGCTTGTCGGGCGCCACCTGCGGGAGCTTGCCCTGCACCTGGGCGATCGTGGAATTGTCGATCAGCCCGAGGAGCGTCTTGAGGCCGGGCGGGAGCTTACCCGGCTTGGACTCGAGTTCCGCCTTGCCGGCGGCCGTCCTTACGTAAGCGGCGTCGTTTGCCATTCCGCTATTGCCGATCTCATCTGATTGATGGGGGGCGAAATGAGCGGCGCGGGGCGCCGGCTCGATTTCGCACAGTTATTCTGGCGCGAAGCGTCCAGAATAACTGTTAATTATGCCATGCGCGCAGCCCGGCGCTCACGCGACGAGCAACTCCGCGACGTAATCCGCGATGGCGAGCGAAGAGGTCAGTCCCGGAGACTCGATGCCGAAGAGGTTGACGAGACCCGCCACGCCGTGCTCGCGCGGTCCCAGGATCGCGAAATCCTGTACGGGCTCGCCGGGCCCCGCGGTCTTCGGCCGTATGCCGGTGTAGCCGGGCAGCAGGGTTCCGTCCCGGAGTCCCGGGTAATAGCGCCGGATGGCGGAGTAGAAAGCCGCCTCGCGGCCGGCGTCGAAGCGATAGTCCACGCGGTCGATCCAGGTGAAGTCCGGCCCGAACTTGACTCTCCCGCCGAGATCGAGGGTGACGTGAACGCCGAGCCAGTCCTGGCGGGCGACCGGGTAGACCAGGCGCCGGAACGGGGACGCGCCGGAGAGCGTGTAGTAGTGGCCGATCGCGTAGAAGGACCGCGGGATGGTCGACGGTGGTATGCCGGCGATCGAGCGAGCGACGGCCTGAGCGGCGAGCCCGGCGCTGTTCACCACCGTGCCGCATTCGACCGTCATGGGCTCGGCGCCGCCGACCTCGAGGACGATGCCGCGCTTCTCCACGCGTCCGGATACGACTGGACTCCCGAGTGCAAGTGTCGCGCCGCGGCTTTCGGCATCGCCGAGATAGGCGAGCATGAGCCCGTGGCTGTCGACGATGCCGGTGGACGGCGAGAGGAAGCCCGCGACGCAGCGCACCTCGGGCTCGAGCGCAGCGAGCTCGCCGCGGCCGAGGAGCTGCAGGTCGTCCACGCCGTTTCTCTCCGCCTGGTCCCGGTACTTGCTGAGTCCGGCGAGCTCGCTTTCATCGCAAGCGACGACGATCTTGCCCATGCGCTGGTGGTTCACCGCGCGCTCGGCGCAATACCGATAGAGCGCCTTGCGGCCCGCGACACACAACCGCGCCTTGAGCGAGCCCGTGGCGTAATAGATGCCGGCGTGGATCACCTCGGAGTTGCGCGAGCTGGTATGGGTGCCGATGGCGCTTTCCGCCTCCAGCACCACGACCTCCCGCCCGCTCAGCGCCAGCCGGCGCGCGATGGCGAGGCCGACAGCGCCGGCCCCGATCACCGCGCAATCGATGCGTTCAGCGGTCAGATGCGGGACACCGTCACTCGGTTCTTGCCGGCGGCCTTGCTCGCGTACATGGCCTGGTCCGCTTTCTCCAGGACGGTTTCGAAATCCACGCCGTGGTCCGGGAAACTGGCGATGCCGATGCTGACCGTGGCCGAGACGGTGCTCTCGCGCGTCACGAGCGGGGTCATCTCGACGCTCTTGCGTATGCGCTCCGCGACGCCGGCCGCCCCGTTGCACGGCGTCTCCGGCAGCAGCGCGACGAATTCATCCCCGCCATAGCGCGCGATGAGATCGGTCTGGCGCAGCCGGCCCTGGATGCATTCGACGGTCTGCTGCAGCAGCCGGTTGCCGGTCTCGTGTCCCAGCGTATCGTTCACCTGCTTCAAGCTGTCGGAGTCGATCATGAGCACGCTGAAGGGACGGGCGTAGCGTCCGGCCTGCTGGGACACGCGCTCCGCCAGCGTCCCGAACGCGCGCATGTTGAGCACCCCGGTGAGATCGTCGGTTTCGGACAGGAGCTTGACGTTGCTGAAGGCGTGGCGCAGGTCGGCCGACAGCATGGAAGTGATGTAGGCGACCAGCAGCATCGGCGCGAGTTGGGCGAGGAGCTTCGCCCCGTACGGCAGCGACATCAGGTCCCCCGCCTCGAGCGGGTAGGCGAGCCAGATGTAGCAGCCCGCGATCAGCGCCAGCTCCGCCAGCGTCACGATCTTTCCGAGCGTGAGCGCGGAGACGATGATGACGAGAATATAGAGGTTCTGCAGCGGGCTCTCCGGGCCCCCGGTGTACGCCAGTACCCAGGTGACGAACACGGTCATCATCAGGGTCTCGATGGTGATCTTCCAGTGGGTCTCGGTGCGGTAGAAGTTAGCGTAGTGGAAGGACAGCACGAAGGCCGCGAAGAAGAACATGGCCATGGCGAGCGCGGCCGAGGCCTCCTGGTCGAGGGGAAGCACCACCTGGTACAGCAGTACCAGGATCAGCAGCAGCCACTCGATCTCCGCCACCGTCCGCGTGAAACCGCGCAGCTCCTCCGCGGACAGCGCCGGATCGAAAACGCGGTTCAAGGACATGCTCCAAGCATACCATTGACGACCGTTACCGAGCCAAGACCGGTCTTGGCGGCCGTACTGCCCCGCTTCGCGTCGATTGCGCGCGATCAGGAACGCTGCCTAAGATAGCGAAAGGGCCGCTGTATGACCGGAACGGTAACGCTCCCCACCTGGATCTTCGTCGCGCTGCTCGTGTTCGCCCTGTGGGCCCTGCTCGATCGGCTGCTGGTTCCGGGCGTGCGCTGGTACCTGCGCCGGAAGGTGAACCGCGCCCTACGCGAGATCGGCACGCGGCTGAACGTCGAGCTGCCGCAGTTCACGCTGACGCGGCGCCAGGCGCTGATCGACCGGTTGTTCCACGATGCCAGAGTGCAGGACGCCATCGCGCGGGAGTGCGCCGCGAAGGGGCTGCCGCGCGACGTGGTGGCGGCGCGCGTGGATCGCTACGCGCGCGAGATCGTCCCGGCGTTCAATGCCTACTTCTATTTCGGTGCGGGCTACTGGCTCGGCAAGTCGCTCGCCAAGCTCCTCTACCGCGTGCGGCTCGGCTACACGGACACGCAGGCGCTCGCGGCGCTCAACCCGAAGTCGTCGCTCGTGTTCGTCATGAACCACCGCAGCAACATGGACTACGTGCTGGTCGCGTTCCTCGCGGCGGAGCGCGTTGCGCTCTCCTACGCCGTGGGCGAATGGGCGCGGATCTGGCCGCTGCAGCAGCTGATTCGCTCGATGGGAGCCTACTTCGTGCGGCGCAGCTCGGGCGATCCCCTCTATCGCATGGTCCTGCAGCGCTACGTGCAGATGGCCGTGGAAGCCGGCGTGCCGCAGGCGGTGTACCCGGAGGGCGGGCTGTCCGTGGACGGCAGGCTGCGTCCGCCCCGGCTGGGACTGCTCGACTACATGCTGAAGGCATTCGATCCCGCGGGCGAGCGCGACATCGTGTTCATCCCCGTAGGCATCAACTACGACCGCGTGCTCGAGGACCGCACGCTGCTGCGGAGCCTCGACCCCGCGGCGCCGCGCCGCGGCCTGCTCTACGCGGTCGCGCGGTCCGCCGCCTTCGTCGGGGCCAACCTGTGGCGCGCGGCGACCGGTCGCTGGTACCGCTTCGGCTACGCGTGCGTCAATTTCGGCAGTCCGCTCTCGATGCGCGACTACGTGAAGCGGCACGGCATCGACTTCCGGCGCCTCGACGACGCCGCCCGACACCGCGAGGTCGAGCGGGTCGGCGCGCAGGTGATGGAATCGATCGCGCGCATCGTCCCGGTGCTCCCGGTATCCCTGGTCGCTGCCGTGTTCCTGGGCAGGCGCGACGCCGGGTGGTCCGAGATCGAGCTCAAGTCGGCGGCGTACAACCTCATCCTGCGCCTCGAGAAGGCGGGCGCCCACATCTACGTCCCGCGCGGAGACCTCGACTACGCCATCGCAGTCGGGCTGCGCATGCTGCTGCTGCGCCACATCGTGGTCGAAGCGGACGGGCTCTATCGCGTCAGCCCGGCGGAAGCAGCGCTGCTCGCCTACTATGCCAACGCCATCGAGCCACTGGTCGCGGCGGCAGGCGGTGTTCAGGACGCCGTGCCGGTCACCGATGCTGCCTGACCTCTAGAGACCGCGAGCACGGCAGGGTCATCCTGGTCCGCTCGTTGCGCCCAGCAGGCGACGCTGACCGCAAATTCGCCTAGAATTCGTGCGGCTGGCGCCGGGCGGGGGGCAATTGAACCCGGGCTTTTCATCCCCATCTAAGGACCACATCGACAACCGGAGGACTGGAAATCCATGAAACGCATTTTCCTGCTCGTCGCGACCAACTTCGCCGTGCTGGCCGTGCTGAGCGTCAGCATGCAGCTGCTCGGCATCGATCGCATGCTGACGGAGGAAGCCGGGCTCAATCTGCAGGGCCTCCTGATCATGGCGGCGGTATTCGGTTTCGGCGGCTCGTTCATTTCGCTGCTGATCTCGAAGTGGATGGCGAAGCAGGCGACCGGCGCCCACGTGATCGATGTGCCGTCCAACATGTCCGAGCGCTGGCTGGTGGACACCGTCAAGCGCCAGGCCGAGAAGGCGGGCATCGGCATGCCCGAAGTCGCAATCTACGATGCGCCCGAGATCAACGCCTTTGCCACCGGCTGGAATCGCGACAGCGCGCTGGTGGCCGTCAGCACCGGGCTTCTGCAGAACATGAGCCAGGAAGAGGCCGAGGCGGTGCTCGGCCATGAAATGACCCACGTCGCTAACGGTGACATGGTCACGCTGACGCTCATCCAGGGCGTGGTCAACACGTTCGTGATCTTCCTCTCGCGCGTGATCGGCTTCGTCGTCGATCGCGTGTTGCTCAAGAACGAGCGCGGGCATGGCCCGGGCTTCTGGGTTACCACGATCGTCGCCCAGCTGGTGCTCGGCATACTCGCCAGCATCATCGTGATGTGGTTCTCGCGCCAGCGCGAGTTCCGGGCCGATGCGGGCGGCGCCTCGCTCGCCGGCCGCAACAAGATGATCGCCGCGCTCGAGCGGCTCAAGCTGAACCACGAGCAGCCGGCTCAGCTGCCCGATGCCGTGAAGGCCTTCGGCATCTCCGGCGGTGTCGGAGCCGGACTGAAGCGGCTTTTCATGTCGCATCCCCCGCTTGATGAGCGCATCGCCGCCCTCCGGGGCGGTGAGCGGTGACCCTTCGACCCTTCGACACGCTCAGGGCAGGCCCGTAAGGGGTGACCCGTAACGAAAAAAAGCCCGCGCGAGCGGGCTTTTTTCTGGATCCCCGCCGTCGCGAGGATGACCGCGCGAATCGCGCGGTCACTTGAGCACCGGCGTCTTCAGGTTGCCGGTGACGAGGAGGTTGCCGCGGGCCACGACCACGGTCCGCGACCCCAGCTGGGTGCTGATGCGGCCCGAAAGATCGCCGTTGGGCGCGACATCGACGGCTCCGGAAGAGTTCATGGGACCGGATGAGAGCTGGAGCTGGCGGTAGGAATAGACATGGCCGGCGAGCCTCATCGAGCCCGAGAGCGAATTGAAACCGGTCTTCCCGCCGCGCGTCCCGTCGCGGGAGGGGGACTGGATCGCCCGTATGATGTCGATGTTGTTGAGGGATCCCTTCTCGATGTTGAAGGATGCCTCGACCCTGGGGTCGGCGAACAGGTTCTGCAGGCTGGTGCCCGCCAGCGTGTAGGTGGCGTTGGCGGTGAGTGTCCCGCTCGCCGTGAAATCGCGCGTGAAGTTCAACATGAGCTGGGCGAGCTCGCCGTTGGTGACCGTGAAGTCGCCCTCGATCCGTATGCCGCTGCCCCAGCTCACCCGGGTGCTGCCCTTGATCGTGGCGCGACCGATCTTGCCGGTGAACCCCGTGATCGTCGCCATTTGCGGCTCCACCACCACATCCGCGACCAGGTCTTCGAATTCGAGGGGAGGACCCACCGGCAGCCGCCAGTTGCGCCCGTCCAGCCCGATCCGCAACGCACCGTCGCGGGGCGTGATCTCCACCCTGACCTTGCTGTCCGACAGGACCGCGCGCTGCAGCGCGCCGTCGGGATTCAGCGTGATATCGCCGTTGAAGCCCGGGATGTCCAGGTTCTTGACCGCCAGCCTGACCGACCTGAGCTGGACGCGGCGCACGGTGACCGGCTGGGGGCCGGCTTGCGGCTGAATCCAGCCGGGAACCAGGGCAAGCGCCTCCTGATCCGTGGTCACCGCGTTGACCTCGACGTTGTCGAATTCCAGGGTGTCCCCGAGAAGCGTCCACGGCCAGGCGCTGACCACGATGCTTTCGATCTTCGTCTCCTGCAGCTTGCCGAGGCCGACCCGCTCCAGCGTGAGCTCCGGGAAGGGCAATAGCGCATAGCGCACGTTGGTTATCGTCACCGGTACGCCCAGGCGCTTCGACAGGATGGCCTGGGCGTTCCCGATAAAGTTGTTGAGCGGCACGACGTGCAGCAGCCCGATGGCGACGGCCAGCAGCACCGCCGCGCTGATTCCAATCGTTCGCGCCCAGTTGGTCGGCTTGGTGTAGCGAACGGGCTTGCTTTCCTTCACGCCGGCTTCGCGCTTCCTGCGTTCCTCGGCGGCGGCCTTGGCCCGTGCGAGCGCCTCCTGCCGGTAGCGGGCCTCGGCCTCGTTCTCTTCCTGCTCGCGGGCCTTGATCTCGGCCTGGACCCGGGCCTTGATCTCGTCCTCCGCATTGGAGCGCAGCTGCTGCTCCTGCATGACCCGCGCCACCGCTTCCATCTTGGCGCGGTCCTCGGCTGCGGCCCGGGCTTTGCGCTCTTCCTCCACCTGGGCGCGCGCCTGCGCCACCGCCTCCTCGGCCTTGCGGGCGATCATTTCGACTTCGGCGCGAGCGCGGCGCGCCGCCGGAGAGTGGTCGCCGCTCCGCTCGATCTCGCGTGACTTGCGTTCCGCCTCCTCGCGCGCCTTGCGCGCGATTTCCGTCTGGCGTTCGGCTTCCGCACGGGCGCGCTTCTCGGCCTCCGCCCTGGCGGCGATCTCCCGCTGCGCCTTCAGTTCCGCTTCCTCGCGCGCCTTGCGCTCGGCCTGGATCATGGCCTCGACCTCGGCGCGGGCCTTGGCCTCGGCGTCGATGCGCGCCTTGGCCATCATCTCCTCGCGCGCCTTGGCCTCGGCCGCCGCCTTGCGCTCGGCTTCCTCGCGCGCCTTGCGCTCCGCCTGGACCCTCGCTTCCGCTTCCTCGCGCGCCTTGCGCTCGACCGCGGCCTTTGCCTCCGCTTCCTCCTTGGCCCGGCGCGCCTGCTCCTGCAGCTCGCGCAACTGCGCCTTGGTGCGTGCTTCGGCTTCCTCGTGCGCCTTGCGCTCCTGCTCCTCGCGCCGCTTGCGCTCCTGCTCCTCGCGCTTCCGCGCTTCGGCTTCCGCTTTCGCCCTGCGCTCGGCCTCGACGCGCGCATCGGCCTCCGTCCGCGCCTTGGCCTTGGCTTCCTCGAGCGCCTTCAGCGCCGATTCCATGTGTGCGCGGGCGGCTTCGCCGCCTTCGCCCACGGCTTCGAGAGCGATCTTGGCCTCGGCCGCCGCCTTGGCGCGCGCCGCCTCTTCGGCCATCGCACGCGCCTGGGTCACGGCTTCCTCGGCCGCTTTTGCTCGCGCTTCGGCTTCCTCCCGAGCCCTGCGCTCTGCGTCCTGCCGTGCCTTGACCTCGGTTTCGACCCGGGCGCGCTCCTCGGCTTCCTGCTTGGCGCGTTTCTCGGCCTGGTTCAGGGCTTCCTGCAGCGCCTTCATCTGCGCCTCGACCGCGGCCTTGGCCTTCGCTTCGGCCTCGGCGCGCGCGCGCGCATCGATTTCGGCCTTGGCACGCGACTCCGCCTCTTCCTTCGCCCTGGCTTCTGCGGCCGCCTTGCGCTCGGCTTCGGCCTTGGCCCGCGCTTCGGCTTCGGCCCGGGCCTTGGCTTCCGCGTCGGCGCGCGCCTTGGCTTCCATCGCCGCCTTGATACGCGACTCCGCCTCGGCCTTGGCCCTGGAGTCGGCCGCCGATCGCGCCTCCGCTTCGGCCCTGACCCGCGCTTCGGCCGCGGCTTTCCCCGCCGCCTCGGCCTTGGCCCTGGCCTCCGCCTCGGACTGGGCCTTGGCTTCAGCCTGTGCCCGGCCCCGCGCTTCCGCTTCCTGGCGGACCTTGGCTTCAGCCGACGCGCGCGCCGCCGCCAGCGCACGTGCCTTGGCATCGGCCTCGGCCTTGGCGCGCGACTCTGCCTCGGCATTCAACTTGGACATTGCCGTGGTGGAGGTGAAATCGAGGTCGTCCTCCACCCCCGGCCCGGGAATCGATCCCGCCGCTATCGAAGCCGCCGTCGCCGGGGCGGGTCTCGGGGTCTCCGGAGCGGTGAACACGCGGATGAAGCCGTCGACAACGAGCTTCTCCAGGATCGGGTGCAGCTTCTTCTCGTCCATTCCCGATCGCTTGAGGAGGTCGGCCGCCGTGGACTTTCCGTCCACGGCGAGAAACACCATCCCGGCGTCGCGCGGCAGCTTGGTGGTCTTGTTCTTGAGCTCCAGGACGCCCTTGGGCGTCTTGGAGTAGATCGTCTTGGGGTGGATGGCCATGATCGATTCGGAAAAAAATCAGCGCGGAGCTACCTCGGCGGAAGCTGCGCGGCGCAGCAGTCCGGACTCGCTACCGGCGCGCGTGACATATTGCACATACCCGCGGAAAAAATATTTTCTTTCCGGATCTTATCCCGCGTTGCACGATCCAAACGATTATAGTGTAATACACGGCAGAATCCATCAAAAGAATTTCACTGTTTTATCGAGGGCGGGATGGCAGCTGAGGCGCACCGGCGCAACGATTACGACGTCACCAACCGGATCAATACCACCGATCCACAGGTCGTTTCGCAGGAAGTCTGCCGCATCTACCAGGAACTCTACCAGCAGGATACCGCGCGCAACCTGCCCCAGGCCTTCACCGACCTGGCGCGCCTCTACCGGGGCGAGTACCCCGGCTTCCTCGAGTGCGACACGGACTATCACGACGTCCAGCACGTGCTGGACGTGACGCTCGGCATGGCGCGACTGCTGGACGGGTGCGTGCGCGCGACCAGCGAGGGGACCATCGGCGAGCGCCTGTTCCGCCTCGGCATCGTCGCCGCTCTCTATCACGACTGCGGTTATATCCGCCGCCGCAAGGACACCAAGCACGCGAACGGCGCCGAGTACACCACCGTGCATGTATCGCGCGGCGCGCATTTCCTCGAGGATTACTTGCCCAGGGTCGGCATGGGCGACCTGACCCAGGCCGCAACCCGCATCGTGCATTTCACCGGCTACGAGATTCCGGTGGACCGGATCAGGGTTCCGGCGCCGGAATTCCGCCTGCTTGGCAACCTGCTGGGGAGCGCCGACATCCTGGCGCAGATGGCCGACCGCTGCTACCTGGAGAAATGCTACGACCGGCTCTACCCTGAATTCGTGCGCGGCGGCATCGCGCGCAGGCGCCACAAGGATGGCACCGAGGAAATCATCTTCGCGTCCGCGGCCGACCTCATCTTCAAGACACCGCGCTTCTACCAGGGCGCGACCAAGCGCCTGCGGGAGGACCTCGGCGGCTGCTACAACTACGTCGAGCGGCATTTCGGCGGACAGAACCTCTATTTCAGCGAGCTGGAAAAGAACATCATCCACGCCCGCGCGATCGCGGTCGAAGGCGATATCTCCCTGCTGCGGCGGCGTCCCCCCCGGGCAACCGAGGTCGAGAACAATGCGCGCCAGCAGCAGCGGCAGCTCATCTGAGCGCTAGGCGCCGGCGACCGTCAGCAGGATCTTGCCGGTGTGCTGCGCGGATTCCATCAGCGCGTGCGCCCGCGCCGCCTCCGCGAGCGGAAAGGTCTGGCGTGTGACCACCCGGATGCGGCCGTTCTCGATGAGGGGCCACACCCGGGACTCAAGCTCTCGCGCAACGCGCGCCTTGAAGGCGGGCGGACGGGTGCGCAGGGTCGAGCCGGTGTAGGTCAGGCGCTTCAGCATCACCGGCATCAGGTTCACCTCGACCTTGGAGCCGGCCGCGAACGCAAGCTGGATGATGCGGCCGTCGTGGCTCGCGGCCTTGAAGTTCTTCTCGATGTTTCCCCCGCCGACGATGTCGAGGATTACGTTGGCGCCCCCCGCCTGCCGCACGGCCTCGACGAAGTCCTCCTGCCGGTAGTCGATCACCCGGTCGGCGCCGAGGTCGCTGCAGATCCGGCAGCGTGCCTCCGGGCTGTCGGTGGCGATGACTTTCGCGCCGAACGCCTTGCCGAGCTGGATCGCCGTGGTGCCGATCCCGCCCGCGCCGCCGTGGACGAGGAAGGTCTCGCCGGCCGCGAGGCCCGCGCCGATGAAGACGTTGCTCCATACGGTGAAGAAGGTCTCCGGAAGGCCGGCCGCATCGAGCAGCCCGACGCCCTTCGGCAGCGGCAGGCAGTGCTGCGCGTCGACCGCGCAGTATTCCGCGTAGCCGCCGCCGTTCGTGAGCGCCGTCACCCGGTCGCCCACGGACCAGCGCGCCGCGGTCGCCGCCAGGGACACGATCTCGCCGGACACCTCGAGGCCGGGCAGATCCGGGGCGCCGGCCGGCGCGGGATAGAGGCCCTTGCGCTGCATGAGATCGGGGCCGTTGACGCCGGCCGCCGCAACCTTGATCAGCACTTCCCCCGGCTTGAGGACGGGCAGCGGCCGCTCGACAGGCGTCAGCACCTCGGGGCCGCCGGGGCGGGAAATCTCGACAGCCTTCATCTGTGTGGGCAAGCTGGGACTCATTTGGGTTCCTATTCCGCTGTTGGCACCGGTCACGCATTCGCGGCGAGACGCTTCAGCGCCCCGCGGTCAATCTTGCCGATTCCGATTTCCGGCAGGGCCTCGAGCACGATGACACGCGCGGGCACGTAGCTGCGCGGCAGCTCGGCGCGAACGCGCTCCTGGATCGCACCGCCCCGCACTGCAACCCCGTCGCGGGCGACGACAAACGCGACAGGCACTTCGCCAAGATCGGCGTCCGGGGCGCCCACGACGCAGCAGCCGCGCACCGAGGGATCATGCAGGATCGCCTCCTCGATGCGTCCCGGAGACAGGTTTTCACCGCCGCGGATGATGATCTCCTTCAGGCGCCCGCTGACCGTAAGGTAGCCCGCGTCATCGAGCCATCCGAGATCGCCGGTGCGGAGCCACCCGTTGCGTATCGAAGGCCCGTCCTCGCGCGCGGCCGCCGGAACGTAGCCCTTCATGAGCGAAGGCCCCGCGATGCAGATTTCGCCTTCCGCGCCGGCGGCAACCGGCGTCTCTCCGCCGGGAGTGAGGACGGCGATACGCTGCCCGGCGAGCGCCGTGCCGACCGTTCCGATCTTGCGGGCAGCGGGCGGGTTCATCGCCGCCGTGCAGGTGTCCTCGGACAGTCCGTAGGAGTGGACGAGCGGAAGCCCGAGGTGGCGCTCGATGTCGCGGTGCAGTTGCGCATTGAGGGGAGCCGCTCCCGAACGCAGGAATCTCAGGCTCGCGAGTGCGCCGTGCGGGGGCGTATGCGCAAGCAAGCGCGAGTAGTGCGTGGCGACTCCGGTGAAGTAAGTGGGCCGGTGCGTGGCAACGTCGTGGAAAAAGGTTCCGGGGTCGAAGCGCTCCAGCATCACCACCGACGCCCCGCAGCAGAAGGGAACAATCAACAGGTTGTTGGTGCCGTTGGTGTGGTAGAGGGGCAGCACGTGCAGGAGCCGGTCTTCCGGCGTGACGCCGGTGCGCTCGGTGACGCCGTACGCATTGGAAAGGAGGTTCTGATGCGTGAGCAGCACCGCCTTCGGCGCGCCGGTGCTGCCGGAGGTCATGATGAGCAGCGCATCGTCGTCCAGCCCAATGTCATCGACGACGCGGGGCGCGGCGCGCGCCGCGTCCTCGAGCCGGAGGCGCTTCAGGCGCGCCGCCCCGGCCGCCTGCGCGCCGTGCGTGGCGTCCGCCAGCAGCCAGCCGACCCCGGCGCTCTCGAGCCGGGAGGCAAGCTCGCCGGCGGAAAGCCGCGGGTCGATCACGCAGACCGCGCCTCCCGCCGCCATGACGCCCAGCACTCCCGCCGCGGCGTCCACGGTCCTGCCTGCGAGGAGGGCCACGCGCTCGCCGCGACGGAGCCCGCGCTCGAGCAGCATGCCCGAGACGCGGGCGATGGCGTCCGCCAGCGCCGAATAATCCAGCGCGCGTCCATCGGCCCACAGCGCCGGCCGCGCGCGAATGGCGGGGTCGCGGGCGGTGGCGAGGATGAGCTCTGGCACCGAAGCGGCGTCGAACATCCGGCAATTGCTCCTATGGTAAGTTTAGCTTCCTTTCTTGCGAGCCAGGAGCGTTCCGATGGCCTCCGTCCTGCTGCCCCGGCATAACCGTTACGACTACTCGCCGCTCGTCGAGCGCAAGGACTACAGCTGGCCGGGCGGCAAGCGGCTCGCGTTCTGCATCACCACCAACGTCGAGGTGTTCGCGTTCGGCAAGGGCAGGGGGCACGACAACGCCAAGCCCGGCGAGCCGCAAACGCACCGCAACTACTCGTGGCGCGACTACGGCAACCGCATCGGAATCTGGCGCCTGTTCGATCTCGCCCAGGAATTGCAGCTGCCGCTGGCCCACAACGCGAACAGCCTGCTCTACGAGCACGCGCCGCAAATCATGGAGCGGATCCGCGCCCGCGGCGACGAGCTCATCGGGCACGGCCGCACCAACTCGGAGAACTTGCACGATTTCCGCTGGGAGTCGGACGAAGCGCGCGTCATAACGGAGGTGACCGAGACGTTCGCGCGCCATGAAGGCCGGCCCCCCAAAGGCTGGATGGGCTCCGGAACCTACGAGAATCCCTGGACCCCCGATCTGCTGAAGGAGGCGGGCTACACCTATCTCATGGACTGGCCCCACGACGACCAGCCGATCTGGATGCGCACGCGCGCGGGGCCGCTCCTCTCCGTGCCCTACCCGGCGGAGCTGAACGATTCGCCGCAGGTGATCCACCGCCAGCACGCGGCGCGCGAGTTCTGCGACATGCTGGTGGACCAGTTCGAGGAAATGGTCGAGCAAAGCGCGAAGCACCCGCTGGTGTGCCACATCTCCATCCACCCCTACGTGTTCGGCTATCCGTTCCGGCTGCGCCCGCTGCGCAAGGCGCTCCAGCACTGCTTCTCGAACAAATTCATGGACCGGGTCTGGAAGTGCAGGCCGGGCGACATCGCCGACTACTGCTACACGCTCAAGCCCGGCATCATCCCGGGCGGATGATCACCCGATCGCGCCTTCGCGGCGCAGCGCGGCGATCCGCTCCGGCGGGAGCTTGAGCAGCTCGCGCAGGACGGCGTCGGTGTGCTCGCCGAGCCGCGGCGCCGGATGCGACGGCGTGCCCGCCATGCCCGACATCTTGATGGGGTTGCCCGGCAATCTCACCCGCCCGACTTCCGGGTGGTCGTACTCGACGATCATCCCGCGCTCGGCGACCGGCGGCTCGGCGAATGCGCCGGCGAGGTCGTTCACGGGCGCGGCCGGCACTTCGGCTGCGCGTAGCGTCTCGAGCCATTCGGCGACGGTGCGCGTGCGCAGGATGCCCTCGATGAGCGGTATCAGCGCGGCGCGGTGCTCGAGCCGCTTCGGGTTGGTCGCAAAACGCGGATCCGTGGCGAGCCCGGGCTCACCCAGCACGGCACACAGCTTGTGCCAGAAATTTTCCTGACGGGTCGCGATGACGATATAGCCATCCCTGGCCTGGAATGCCTGCCACGGCACCGTGAATTCGTGCGCCGAGCCCTGGGGCGACGGCACCTCGCCCGTGTTCAGGTAGTGCGTGCCCATATAGCTCAGGAGATTGAGCATGCCGTCGAACATGGAGGTCTCGATCCGGCATCCCCGCCCGGTGCGCTCGCGCTGGTAGAGCGCCGCCAGGATCGCCTTGCACGAGAAGATTCCGCCGCAGAGATCGCCGAGCGGGATGCCGACGCGGGCGGGCGGGCGGCCCGGCTCGCCGGTGATCGAGAGATAGCCGCTGATGGCCTGAATGATGAGGTCGAGCGCCGGATAGTCCTTGTAGGCGCCATCGGCTCCGAAGCCGGTGACCGAGCAGTGGATGATGCGCGGATTGATCGCCTCGAGCGTGGCGTAATCGACCTTCAGTCGCTCGAGCACTCCGGCACGAAAGTTGTCGATTACAACGTCCGACACCTTCACCAGATCGTGGAAGAGCGTCTGGCCCGGCGCGGTCTTGAGATTGATGACGACGCTCTTCTTGTTGCGGTTGAAGGTGAGAAAGAGCGTGCTGACGCCCTTGTACGGCGCAACCGAGGGGATGCGTCCGAGATCCCCCTCGGGCGATTCGATCTTGATCACCTCGGCGCCCAGGTCCGATAGCACCTGGCTCCCGTAGGTGCCGGCGATGATCTGGCCGAGCTCCAGCACGCGCACGCCCTGCAACGGGAAGGACATCACAGTCCCAGGCCGCGAGCGATGATGTTTCGCTGGATCTCCGAAGTGCCCGCGCCGATCACGGCGAGCCGCGAATCGCGGAAGAAGCGCTGCATCGGGTACTCCATGCAGTAGCCGTAGCCGCCGAGGATCTGCAGACCCATGTCGGCGATCGCCTTGTACGATTCGGCGGTGTAGAGCTTCACCAACGCCGCGTCGTGCCGCGTCGCCTCGCCCCGCGCGAGCTGCCACGCGAAGCGATAGACCAGCATGCGCGAAATGTCGAGCATGACCTTCATGTCCGCGAGCTTGTGCGAAATCGCCTGGAACTCACCGATCGCGCGGCCGAACTGCTTGCGCGTCTTGGCGTAGTCCAGCGCGTAGTCGAACGCCGCGGATGCCGCGCCGACGCGCGCGGCCGACAGGCACAGCCGCTCGTACCAGAGATAGGAATCCACCGCCTCCCAGCCGCGGTCGACCTCCCCGAGCACCGCCGACGCCGGCACCCGCACGTCCGTGTAAAACACCTGCGTGGTGCCGATCGCGCGCTGGCCGAGGGTCTCGATCTTGCGGACCTGGATGCCTGGAAGCCGCGTGTCCACGAGGAAATTGGTAATGCCGTGCTGCTTCTTCTCCCCGGTGGCCGTGCGGGTGACGAGCAGGCAATAGTCGCTGATGTCCATGCCGGAGGTGAACACCTTCTGCCCGTTGATGACGTAGCCGTCGCCCTCGCGCGTCGCGCGCGTGGCGAGCGCCGCCGCGTCCGAGCCCGATTGCGGCTCCGTCAGCCCCAGGCAGAACGAGAGCTCGCCGCGCGCGACGCGGGGAAGAAGGGAGCGCTTCTGCTCCGGCGAGCCGTGCTGCAGCACGGCGTAGCCGCCGTAAGTGAGCGTGCGGAACACCCACATCGCGAGCTCCTCGAAATGCCGGCCCGTTTCCTCCAGCAGGATCGCGAGCTCGACCGGCGTGCCTCCGCTGCCGCCGTGCTCGGGCGGGATGGTGAGGCCGAACCAGCCGTGCCGGCCGAGCGCCTCGTAGGCTTCGCGCGGCGGCCGCGCCTCGCGGTCGCAGCGCTCGGCGTACTCCGGCGAGCAGGCCGCGCGGAGCAGCTCCCGCACATGTCCGCGCAGGTTGTCCTGTTCGGGCGTGAAGGAGAAATCCACCGTCAGATTGCCGTCGAGGCGGGCCTGCTCCAGCACGCGCTTCGCCCGCTGGTACATGGCGTAATCGACGAGCTTCCCGTCCACGGTGATCGCGGCCGTCGCGCCCGTCTTTTCCACCGCCTCGAATTCACTCACCACGCGCCGGTAATAGGCGGCATCCGTCTCCGATACCGAGTACGCGCGCCGCGCGGGAGCAATTTGCTTGGGATGGATCACCGTGCGCCCGACGTAGCCCAGGCGCGCGGAGAGCGCGCAGTCCTGGATGAAGCCCGCCTCGTCGTTGAGATCGCTGAAGACGCCGTCGAGCGGCTGGACGCCCGCCGCGCGGCTCTCGAGCAGGATCTTGGAGCGCGCGTAGAAGAGCTCGGTGCCCTCGAGCGACCAGGCGCAGCCGAGGTCGGTCTGCAGATCGCCATCGCGCGCGCTGCCGATGCAGGTCCCAACGACGCGCGGTGTCGCGCGCGCGATCTCGTAGCAACGCAGCACGCCGAGCGCGGTTTCGAACATGGGGATGATTTGCACGGTTCCCGCAGGTAGGCCGTGCGCGGGCTCCAGGCGGTCAAGCAGCGATGCCATGCCCGTCACCTGCTCGACGGACTCCGCCTTGGGCAGGAAGATCGCGTCGAGGCCCCGGCGCACGACCGCCGCGAGATCGTCTGCGAGAAGACCGGTCGCGGCGCCGTTGGTGCGCACCGTGACCACCGGGCGCGAGGCGGCGGGGAGGGCGGCGGCGCTGTCGATCGCCCGCGCCACCAGAGCGCGCGCCTCCGCCTTGGCCGCGACCGGCACCGAGTCCTCGAGATCCAGGATCACGGCGCTCGCCCCGGCTTCCAGGGCCTTCGCCATCACGCGATCCTTGACTCCGGGCGCGAAGAGCGCGGTTCGCAGGGGCTTCACATCGGGCCTCCTCCAGGCGAGTTCTGCCGGGATGATAGCAGCGGATGCCCCCTAGGGCTTCAGCTGGGGACTCGCACGGAAGTTGTAGATCCGCATCCAGTCGCCGAGCGTGCGGCGGTCGGGACGCTGGTAGAGCAGCCGCTGGCTCGCGCGCAGCCCCGCGCTCACGGCGAGCTCCGCCATGGCTTCCGTCAGCTTCAGCAGGACCGCATTGCAGTCCATGACCAGCGTGCCGTCCACTTCCTGGATCTTCTCGCGGCGAATGATGGCGTTCACCGTGGCGCAGGCGGCGAGGATCACCTCCGCCCCCTGCGCTGCGAGACGGCGCGACTCGCTGAGAAACGCCCCCGTCATGCGCTCCGGGCTCGTGAAGGCGGTCTGCACCTGGTTGAAATCGATGCCCATGTTGCCGAAGGGAACGTGGCGCGAGGCGAGGCCGTACTCGAATGCCTTGCGGTCATAGTACTGCGCCTGCTTGGAGTGAAACGCGACGCCCGAGAACTTGTGGCCGTACATGCAGGCCATCAGCATCGAGGCTTCGCCGAGGCCCATGACCGGAATCGGCACGAGCTCACGCGCTTCCTGCATCGCGGGGTCGAGGAAGCAGCCGATCGCGACCGCGTCGTAGCCCTGGTCCGCCGCCTGGATGATCTTGTTCAGCACGCCGCCGGGCCCGTAGCTGTTGACCGCGACGACCGCGTTGTAATGAAGGTCCATCGACCCGTCATCCACGCCGTTGACGTGGATCACCGTCTCCGGCCGCTTCACGCTCTCCAGGTGCTCGGTGAGCGTGGTTCGATAATCGTGCAGGCGATGGATCGGGGTGCTGCTCTGCCACCAGATCTTCATGTCGGGCTCCTCCGTGCGGCCGGTCAAGCTCCCAATGCTACGTCCCGCCTTGCCCGCCACTTTGATGCATATCAAGTAATGCGTCTGCCGCCGGCGTCCGCGCGTGGCGCTTGCGCGACGCCGCTTCAGGCGCGCACCGCCGCCTCGAACTCGCCGCTCGGATCGAGGCTGGCGAGAGCCGCGCGCTCGCGCGCGGTGATCGGCGCAGTCGGCCTCGCGCCGCTCGCGTCGAACCGGAAGCCGGTGCGCCGGGTGACCTCGTCGAGCGTGACCTGGGGATTCCTGGTTTCCAGCGCGAGGCGCCCGTCGCGTTTCTGGAAGACCGCGATCGGGGTCACCACTGTCTGGAGATTGCCCGCGGCGGTCACGAAGTCGAGCTTCTCCACCAGCGTGCGGGGAGAGTGTTCGGTGCGCCAGGTGACGACGCGCCTGGCCGTCGGCATCATGACCGCCGCGCCCCCGCCGCCCGGCAGCCGCACCTTCGGATTGTTCCAATCGCCGATGACGGAGACATTGGTGCGGCCCTGCCCATCGACCTGCGCGCAACCCAGAAACACGAGGTCCAGTCTCCCGCGCGCGCACAGGTCGTAGAAGTCCTCGTTGCCGAAGATCGCCGGCGAGCCGGCGACGAGCGCGGGATCGCTGCTCGATTGCGGAATCTTCTCGGGCACCGGCTCGACGCCGCCGGCGACGTTGAGATAGGTGAAATGAAAGTCGTAGGCGCGCTTGGCGAGCAGGCACGCGAGCATCGCCAGCGTGGAATTGACCCCGCTGAACGCGATCTCGCCCGGCCGGATTTGCCGCGCGAGGTTCACGACGATGTGGGAGAACGGTGTCCAGTCCACAAGTATCCCTACCCATCAGGGGGCGAGGCGGGGTAGGGTTCCTTCATTGCAATTCCGGAGCCGCCGCCAGGTGCGCCTCGAGCGCTCCCGGCTCGTCCCTCAGATACGACTCGACGGCAGGATAGTCCACCTCGTAGAGCGGATGCATCGAGCCGGGCCACGCGCCGCGCGGCACGACGGCGGCGGCTTCGACCAGAAAGCCCGGCACGAGCGTCAGTTCCGGCCGCGCCGCAAGCGACTCCGACGAAACCAGCCGCTCCGCGGTGACGAGCACCCGCTTGGCCGCGCGCGTCAGGGGATGGTCCCAGAACGGGGAGCCCAGCACGCGCGCGTTGCCCTGCTCGTCCACCTCGTTGGCGTGGATGACCGCGATGTCCGGGGAGATGGCGGGGATGACGTAGACGTCCTTTCCCGAGCCGTACGGATCTCTGATCTTCTGCCAGCCGTTCAGCGCGGCGAGATCGCTTCCATGCACGCCGCCGACCGGCTGGAAGGGAACCCCGTATGCGGCTGCACGCAGCCCGGCAACGAGGGTCATTCAGGCGTGCTCTTCGAGCGCGGCTTCCTTGCGTTCAATCGCCCTGCGGTACCACGGGGCGAGCCCGAAGTTGCCTTCCATGGCGACGATGCCGGCCCGCACTTTCGCCACCGCGCCGGCGCGGCACAGCAGATCGAGGTCGTAGCCGGGCGAAGACTTGATGATTTCCAGGTTCCGCCGGCGCTGGCGCGCGAGCTCGCGCACCAGTGCAAACGGGCCGCGGTGCAGGAATACCCCGCCGAGCCCGAGTGCGCAGCCGTCGGGCACGCGCTGCGCGAGATCGGAGAGGCTGCAAAGCTTGGACGGCGCGGCTTGTGGCATGATTAGCCCTCGCTGGTCGAGGAAAATCATAGCATCAAGCTTTCCCAGGGAGCGTCCCCATGCATGCCGAAGTGAGAGACCGCGCCGTCGCTGTCTGGAGCGCCGAGTACTGGGCGCACAAGGGGAAGGTCAGGCTCTACGTCTTCCGCAAGCGCGCCACGGCGCCGACGAAGGGTGACAAGTCGCCGGTATTGTTCCTCGTGCACGGGTCGTCCATGTCGAGCCGGTCGGGCTTCGACCTGCAGGTGCCGGGGCGCGCCGACTATTCTCTGATGGACCACTTCGCGGGCCTCGGCTACGACGTGTGGACGATGGACCACGAAGGCTACGGCCGCTCGGACATGACCGACTCGAATTCCGACATCGCGTCCGGCGCGGACGATCTCGCCGCCGCCATGCCGATTGTCGAGCGCGAGACCGGGCAGGCGCGTTATTCCTTCTACGGCGGCTCCTCGGGCGCGCTGCGCGCGGCGCTGTTCGCGCAGCGCCATCCCGCACGCGTGGCGAAGCTGGTCCTCTCCGCCATGGTCTACACCGGCGAGGGCTCGCCCACGCTGGCGAAGCGCAAGGAAAAGCTCGAGGAGTATCGCGCACACAATCGGCGCAAGATCGACCGGGCATTCTTTCACAGCATGTTCACGCGCGACCGCCCGGGGACATCCGAGCCGATCGTCGCCGACGCGATGGCCGACGCCGAGCTCGCTCTCTACGACTCGATACCGACCGGGACCTACCTCGACATGTGCGCGCACCTGCCGGTGGTGGATCCCGGGAAGATCACCTGTCCGGTGCTGATCATCCGCGGCGAGTACGACGGCATCGCGGCCGAGCCCGATCTCCTGCGTTTCTACGCGGAGCTGCCCAGCAAGGACAAGCAGTTCGCCTTCATTTCGGGTCTCGCGCACAATTCCACGCTCGGCATCAACCGGCACAAGGTGCGGCACGTGATACACGCGTTCCTCACCCTGCCGGAGAACCGTGCGATCGGCGGGTGACATGGGCCTCATCGAGGGCAAGCTCGTGAAGATGGGGCTGCGGCTGCCGCAGGTCCACCCCTACCCGAGTCCCAACCGCATCCCCTGCGTGCAGGTCGGCGACGTCCTGTTCCTCGGGGGGCACAGCACGGCGCGGCACCCCCTGATGCTCGGGGCGAAGAACACCGGCAAGGTGGGCTCCGAAGTAACCGAGCAGGAGGCGTACGTCGCCGCGCGGGCGGTCGCGCTGCAGATTCTCGCCTCGATCAAGGCCCACGCCGGGAACCTCGACCTCGTGAAGCGCGTGATCCGGCTGCACGGCATGGTCAATTCCGCGCCTGGCTTCGAGCGCCAGTTCGCGGTGATCGACGGCGCCTCCGATCTCTTCTTCGAGCTGTGGGGGCCGGAGCGCGGCGCCCACGCCCGCTCCGCGATCGGCGTCGCGGAGCTGCCGCGCCGCTCGGTGCTCGAGATCGTGGGCGAGTTCGAGATGTATACAGGAGGAGGCAAGCCATGAATCCGACAGCACGGTATATAGGTATGTGCGCTGCCGCGTTTCTGGGGGGAGCGGCAGTGCAAGCCGCGGCGCAGGCGTTTCCCGCCAAGCCGATTCGCATCGTCGTTCCGTTTCCGGCGGCCAGCGGTGCGGACATCCTGGCGCGCGCGGTGGCGGCGAAGCTCATGGAACGGTCGGGCCAACAGGTTCTGGTCGACCCGCGGCCCGGCGGCAGCGGCATCGTCGCGGCGGAGATCGTGCTCAAGGCGCCGCCCGACGGCTACACGCTGATGGTGGGAACGTCCTCGACCCACGCCATCAGCGTAAGCACCAGCCGCAATCTCCCGTACCATCCCGTGCGCGATTTCATGCCGGTTTCAAAAATTGCCGTCGTGCCGATGTTGATGACGGTGCATCCCTCCGTGCCGGTGAGGAACGCGAAGGACGTGATCGCTTTCGCCCGCGCGCGGCCGGGACAGATCGCCTTTGCCACGGCCGGAGTCGGCACGACGGGGCATCTGGCCGGCGAGCTGTTCAAGTCGATGGCGCGCGTGGACATCCTGCACGTCGCCTATCGCGGCAGCCCGCAGGCGCTGATCGAAACCGTCGCCGGCCAGGTGTCCATGGCCATCTCGCCGATACTGACGTCCCTGCCGCACGCGAGGGCCGGCAAGCTGCGGCCGATCGGAGTGACCACGCCGCGCGCATCCGCCACCGCGCCCGAGGTGCCGCCGCTGGCGGTTGCTGCGGACCTGCCGGGCTACGAGGCGACCCTGTGGTACGGCCTGTTCGCGCCGGCGGGAACGCCGCAGGAGAACGTCGCGCGCTTGAGCAGCGAGGTGGTGGCGATACTGGGGCTTCCCGACGTGGGCGAGTCGCTCAGGAAGCAGGGGGCGGAGCCCGAGGGCATGACGCCGGAGCAGTTTGCCGCGTACCAACAGTCCGAGATCGCGAAGTGGGCCAAGGTCGTGAAGGACTCCGGCATTACCGTCAACTGATTATGGCTTCGGGAGTCTTCGACGACGCGCTGATCCAGCACCTGTGGAGCACCGCGGAGCTGCGCGCGGTCTTCAGCGACCGCAACCGGGTGCGGAAGTGGTATGACTTCGAGGCCGCTCTCGCGCTGGAGCAGGCCGAGCTCGGCATCATCCCGCGCGCGGCGGCGCAGGAGATTGCCACGCGGGCGAAGGTTGAGAATGTCGATCTCGAGGCGATCGGCGCCGAGATCCGGCGCATCAAGCATCCCCTCGTGCCCGCGCTGAAGGCGGTCGAAAAGCTCTGCCGGGACGGACACGGCGAGTACATCCATTTCGGTCCAACCACCCAGGACGTGCTCGACACGGGCGTGGTCCTGCAGGTCAGGGACGCCCACGCCATCTACCTGCGCGACCTGAAATCGATCGGGCGCGCGCTCTTTCGCCTGGCGGAAACCTACAAGGCGGCGCCGATGGCGGGGCGCAGCCACGGCGTGCAGGCGTTGCCCATCACGTTCGGCCACAAGGCGGCGATCTGGCTCTCGGAGACGCGGCGCAACTACGAGCGCCTGCGCAGCCTCGAGGCGCGCGTGTTCGTGGGCGGCATGGTCGGCGCTGTCGGCACGCAGGCGTCCTACGGCCCCCGCGCGTTCGAGCTCGAGCGGCGCGTAATGCAGCGCCTGGGCCTCGGGGTCGCGGAAATCAACTGGCAGCCGGCGCGCGACCGCTTCGCCGAATACGTGTGCGTGCTCGCGATCATCGGCCAGACGCTGGGGAAGATCGCGAACGAGATCATCAATCTCGAGCACACCGAGATCGGCGAAGCTTTCGAGCCGTTCAGCGCGGGTAAAGTCGGCTCCTCCACGATGCCCCACAAGCGCAATCCCTCGACCTGCGAGGCGGCGGTGGCCGTGAGCCGCGCGCTGCGCTACAACGCAGCGTTCATGCTGGAGTGCATGGTGGTCGAGCACGAGCGCGACGGCTCGGCGTGGCGCGGGGAATGGAAGGCGCTGCCCGAATCGTGCCTCATGGCCGGGGGGCTGCTCGCCTCGATGAATGACGTGCTTTCGGGGCTGACGGTGGATGCGCCGCGCATGCGCAGGAATCTCGACGTGCTGGGCGGGTTCCTGCTCTCCGAGCGCGTCATGTTTGCGCTGTCGGAGAAGCTCGGCAAGCAGACCGCGCACGAGCTGGTGTACGAAGCTTCCATGCGCGGAATCGAGGGCGGCATCGGCTTCGAGCAGGCGCTGCTGCAGGATGGCAGGGTAAAGAGCGCGCTGTCGGCCGACGAGATACGCGCCGCGCTCGATCCGGCAACCTACCTCGGCCACGCGCCGCAGATCGTCGAGAGAGTCCTTGCCGAAACGAAGGCGAGCGGCTGGCTGGATTGAGCAGCGCCGCTCAGCCGCCGGCGTGACCTGCCCAACCTATTGGTTCGTGACGAGATTTTGACTGGATACGGGGGCGTACTTGACCCCGCAGTACTGGCCGTTCAGTAGGCCCTCGGCCACTCAATAGAAAAAAGTATTTTGAATCAATGTGTTGTGCTAAATATCCCCAGCAGGGCTAGCCTGGCACGACTCTTGATTGGTATCCGGGCAATGGTACAGGTCCTCTCGTCCGGAGGCTCCATGGCTGTGGAAAAAGCACTCTTTCTTGCCTTGCTCGTCGGGCTGATCTTGCTCAGCCAAGGCGTCGCGTTGGCTGACAAAGGGGGCAACCCGTCCCGACCCGCTCGCGGTTCCCAGTGTGAACCTCGGCCTGGCGACCGCTGCTGGCCTCAGGAACTCTGTCGGTCTGCCCGCGGGAGCCATGGTCGGAAGGGGCGCTGCGGGTCCCATGGCGCTCGGGGTTCCCGCACCGAGTTCAATCGTCGGCAAAGGGAACTCGGCACAACTGAGCGCCCCCGGAGCAGCCCGGTCGGCGTCATCGGCCGGGCTCACGCCGCCCGGAAAGAGCAAACAGGCGAGCGGCGGCTCATCCGACGAGATATCCGGCGAAGGCAAGGAAAAACTGGCCTCGTCGTCCGGGACCTCGACCAGCGCAGCTTCCGACCGCGAAGCGCGCCTCAATCAACTGCCCACCTGCCGCTGAATTTCCCGCTGCTGTAGCTTGCTCCCCTCGTCCGGCGCTCAGGACGGGGCGCTGGAGTTCGTGCATAATCTGCGCTGCTTTACGCGGGGCGCTTCGCGCGCCGCGTCCATAATAACGCTGGAGGAAATCATGAACGGATTGTTGCGCACTCTGCTGCTGTGTACCCTGCTGGCCGCGATCCCGGTTGCGGCGCATGCACAGGGTCCCGCGAAAGCCCCGTCTAAGGCCGCCTCGGCAGGCTCGGCACAGGCGTACCCAACGAAGCCGATCCGGCTGATCGTAGCGTTCCCGCCAGGCGGATCGACCGACATCATCGCGCGCCTGGTGGGGCAGAAGCTCTCCGAGCGCCTCGGCCAGCAGGTGATCATCGACAACCGCGGCGGCGCGGGCGGGACGATCGGCACGGAGCTCGCGGCGCGAGCTAACCCCGACGGCTACACGCTCACCATGGGCACGACCAGCACCCACGTGATCGCGCCGGCGATCTTTCCCGACGTGAAATACGATCCGGTCAAGGATTTCGCGCCGATCACGCTGGTAGCGTCCACGCCGTACCTGCTGGTTCTGAACCCCGGCGTCAAGGCGAAGACGCTCAAGGAGTTCATCGCGCTGGCCAAGTCCCAGCCGGGCAAGCTCAATTACGCGTCAGCGGGTGCAGGCACGACCACGCAGATCGCGATGGAGATGCTGAAGCTCGCAGCGGGGATCAACATCGTGCACGTGCCGTTCAAGGGCAACGGCCCCGCGGGCACCGCCACGATGGGCGGGGAGGTGCAGGCTCTCTTCGGCAGCATGCCGGCAGTATTGCCACAGGCCAAGGCGGGCAAGCTGCAGCCGATTGCCGTGGGGACCGCCAAGCGGTCGTCCGCGCTTCCCAATGTGCCGACGGTCGCCGAGTCCGGCTTCCCGGGATTCGAGGTGTCGTTGTGGCTTGGCTTCTTTGCGCCGAAGGGCACCCCGGATCCGGTGTTGAAGAAGCTCTATAGCGAGCTGACCGCGATCGCGAAGTCGCCGGAAATGAAGGAGCCATTCGAGCGCAATGGTGCCGAACCGGTCACGACGACTCCGGCGGAGCTCACCAAGCTCATGTCGGTGGAGCTCGACAAGTACAAAAAGGTCATCAAGGCCGCCAACATCACGATGAATTGAGGCTCGACGCAGGGCGTCACCGCAGCACGAAGGGATTCGGAACCTCCGTGGCGGTCGAGAGCCACACGCTCTTCACCTGCATGTAGTCCTTGATCATCTCCTGCCCGCTCTCGCGCCCGAGGCCGCTCCTCTTGTAGCCGCCGAAGGGGGAGAGGTAGGACACCGCGCGGTAGGTATTGACCCATACCGTGCCGGCCTGCAGGCGCTCGGCCATCGTGACGGCGCGCCGCATGCTCTGCGTCCACACGCCGGCAGCGAGGCCGTAGACGACATCGTTGCCGATTGCGACGGCCTCCTCCTCGTCCTCGAACGGGATCACCGCGAGCACCGGGCCGAACACTTCCTCCTGCGCGATGCGCATCGAATTCTTGACGCCGGTGAAGATGGTGGGCTCGACGAACCAGCCGTCGCCGCACTCCGGCCGCGCGGCCTTTCCGCCGCCCAGCACGGACTTCGCGCCTTCGCCCTTCGCGATGTCGATATAGTCGAGAATCTTCTTGAACTGCGGCGGGTTGGTGACCGGCCCGACCTGCGTGTCGAGATTCATCGGGTTGCCCATCTTCGCGGTCCTCGCGAACGCAACGAGCCGGTCGACGAACCGATCGTGGATGCTCCTCTGCACCAGCAGGCGCGAGCCCGCGATGCAGGTCTGGCCGGTGGCGGCGAAGATGCCGGAGACCACTCCCTTGATTGCGTTGTCGAGCTGCGCGTCGTCGAACACGATGTTGGGCGATTTTCCGCCGAGCTCCATGCTGACGCGCTTCAGCCCCTTTGCCGCGGCCTGGTAGATGAGCGTGCCGGTCCGGTCCGAGCCGGTGAAAGCGACTTTCGCGACGAGGGGGTGCTCGACGAGCGGCATGCCGACGTCCGTCCCGAACCCGGTCACGACGTTGACGACCCCGGGCGGGAACCCCGCCTGCTCGATCAGCTTCATGAACTCCAGCACCGATGCCGAGGTGAACTCGGAGGGCTTCAGCACCACCGTGTTGCCGGCCGCGAGCGCGGGCGCGAGCTTCCATGCGGTGAGCAGCAGGGGCGAGTTCCAGGGCGTGATCGCCGCGACCACGCCGAGCGGCTCGTAGCGCGTGTAGTTCAGCATGTCGGGCTTGTCGGTGGGGATGACGTGCCCCTCGATCTTGTCCGCGAGCCCGCCGTAGTAGTAATACCACTGCGCCATGTACGCGGTCTGGGCGCTCATCTCGGCGTAGAGCTTGCCGTTGTCGCGCACCTCGATTTCCGCGAGGAACTTGGACTTCTCGCCGATCAGGTCGCCCAGCCTGCGCAGGAGCGCGCCGCGCCGGGACGCGTTGAGCTTCGGCCACTCGCCGCCGGCGAACGCCTTGTGCGCCGCGCGCACCGCGCGGTCGGCGTCCTGCGCGCCGCCCCGGGGAATCAGCGCCCAGGGCTTGCCGGTGAACGGGTTGTCGCTTGGAAACGTCTCTCCGGAGGCGGCGTCCACCCATTCGCCGCCGATGAACATCTTGTAGCGGGCGAGCGTACCGCTGGCGGTATCCATGGGTTACTTGAATGCCTCGTCGGGTCCGAGCAAAGCCTCGCGGAAGCGATTTCTCAGCGTAGGCCCGTCACGCGCCGGCAGCACCATGGGCGCGGCCCGGGTCGTCACCTTGATGTCGCAGAATACCGGCCCGGCCTGCTTGTGTAGCCGCGGGATCCAGCTCTTCAACTGCGCGGCGCTGTAAACGGTACCTGCGGCGCGGAAGCCGGCCGACTTTGCGATGCCCGCCAGGTCCACGCCGAAGCGGGTGTGGGTGTCCTGCATGCCGGTCTCGCCGTAGCGCTCGTTGTCCATGACGATGACCGCCAGGTTGCGCGGCTTCTGCACCGCGATCGTTGCCAGTGAACCGAGCCCCATCAGGAGCTCCCCGTCTCCGGTGATGACGAGCACTCGGCGCGCGGGTTGCGCGAGCGCGAGGCCGAGTCCGATCATCGCCGCGCCGCCCATGCCGCCCCATGTGTAGAAATTGAGCGGGGAATCGCCGGCCGCCGCGGTGTCCCAGGTCGGCGCGCCGAGCCCCGCCACGACGAGCGCGTCGCCGCGCCGCCCGAGTATTTCCGCCACGGCCTTGCGGCGGTCCAGCGTGGGATTCTTGTGTCTCATTTGAACTGTTTCGCTCCGACGATGCGCTGCGAAATGAGGACCGCGACCATGCGGCAGGTATTGAACGCAAGCCGGGCCGCGGCCGCGACCGTCTCACCGACCTCCGCGGCGCGATCCACCGCCTGCACGACCACTCCGATCGCCTCGAGCGACGGCACCGTGGCCTGCGACATCGGCACCTGCCACGGATTGAACTCGCCCCACTGCCCGCGCATCGTGACGAGGGCGAGCAGCGGCACGCGCAATTCGTTCGCCATGCCGAGCATGTTGATGCAATTGCCCGCGCCGCTCGACTGCATGAGCAGCACGCTGCGCTCGCCGCCGAGCCAGGCGCCGGCGGCGAGGGCCACGCCTTCCTCCTCCGTCGTGAGCGGAATCGCGCGCATGCTCCGGTCGGCGCGCACGAGATGGATCAGCCGGGCATGCCCGGAATCCGGCACGTAGCCGACCTGCCGCACGTTCATCTCGCGGAGGGTGCGATGGATGTCCTCGGGCCACGAGATCGAAGAGACTGACTCGCTGCCGGTTTCCCTTTTCTCGACTCTTTTCTGCACGGAGCTACCTCGTTTTGCGAATCCGATCCTGCGCTGGCTCGGGACGGCCGCCTTCCAGGACTTCGGCAATTTCAACGCGCCGCCCTTCGCGCGCCGAACGGATGGCCGCCAGCAGGACGGCGAGCGAGGCCGTCCCTTTCTCGCCGTCCATCTCCGGCGCGCCCTTGCCGCGCACGGCATCGGCGAATTCCTCGAGCTCCTCGACGAGGGTGTCGTTCTTCGGGCACGGCACCGGATTCGCGGTGGTGGTGCCGCGCTTCAGGAAGCGCAGGCCGTTGTGCAGGTCGTAGTAGGCGGTCGCTTCCTTGCCGTAGATGTTCATGAGGTAGTACTCGGAGGCGGACGCGTAGCACGCGTTGAGCGTGGAAAGCGCGCCATTTTCGTGCTCCAGAATGAGGCTCGCGATATCCGGGTTCTCGCCGGGCAGGACGAGCTGCGCCAGGCTGCCGCGCACGGCCCTGATCGGGCCCATCAGGTACTCGAGCACGTCCGTGTAATGGATGCCGATCTGCAGCATGACGCCACCCGGCATTCCCGCCTCCGTATAGCGCCACGAGCCGAGCTGGAACTGCCCGAGCCGGTCGCGGCTGATGTTGGCCTCGGCATTGACGAGCTTCCCGAAGACGCCGTCGCCGATTTGCTTGCGGATCCAGCGGAAGTGGCTCTCCTTGCGCCGCTGGTAGCCCAGCGCCAGCACGACGCCGGCCTTGCGGCACGCGCTGGTCAGGGAGCGGGCGTCGGCGACCGTATTGGCGATCGGCTTGTCGAGGAAAACATGCTTGCCCGCCGCGGCCGCCGCCCGCGTCGTCTCCGCGTGCACGTTGTTCGGGGTGGTGTTGACGATCGCCTCGATGCTCTTGTCGTTCAGGATCGCGTCATAGGTCGAAACCGGCGTGCATCCGTACTTCTTCGCGAACGCCTGCCGCTTGTCGTCCGAGCGCGTGTAGCAGGCCGCGATCTCGAACTTCTTCGAGCGCTTCATGGCGTCGGCGAGCACGTCCGACCACCAGCCCATGCCGATACACGCCACCCTCAGCGGTTTATCAGCCACGAGACACCCGTCACCCTTTGTCGATCTTGTAGGTGGCGCCGATGGACTCGACCGCCTCGCGCGCGAGCTGGTCGTCGAGATCCCAGGTGGCGCCCGACACGCCGATGCCGCCGACGCATTCGCCGTCGAAGAGGATCGGGTAGCCGCCCTCCATCGCGGTCCAGCGCTCTGGCCCCGCCGCGAGCGCGAGCCCAAGGGCGTGCATGGTGTCAAGCGACTGTCCCGCGGCGCCTTTCATGGTCGTGGGGCGCTTGTTGGAAGCGGCGCATACCGCCTTCGTGGTGGAGGAGTGCACGGTGTGGAAGCGGCCGCCATCCATGCGCTGGATCAGAAGCGGGTGGCCGCCGGCATCCACGATAGCGACCGCGATGGCGTGGCCGGCCCTTTCCGCGCTGGCGATTGCCGTGTCCATCATCTTCCTCGCGCCGGCGAGCGTCAGTCGCTTGCTGTGGGTGACGTACATCGGGTTCCCCTGGTTCGAAGACGCCGCGGGCCGCTGGGGCCGGGCATCGTATAATCAGCCGTATTTTGCAGCATTCACGCGGCCCGTCAATGAAGCCCGTTTCCGGACAGGACGAACACAGCGAGCTGCGCGACGCGGTGCGCGAGCTGTGCAAGCGGTTCGGCGGCGAATATTGGCGCAGGATAGACGAGGAGCGCAGCCTATCCCGACGCTTTCGTCAAGGCCCTGACGGAGGCGGGCTGGCTCGCGGCGCTGATACCCGAGGAGTACGGCGGCTCGGGGCTGTCCGTCACCGAAGCGTCCATCATCCTCGAGGAGATCAGCCGCTCGGGCGCCTTTGCCGGCGCGGTGCACGGCCAGATGTACGTCATGGGATGCGTCCTCCGGCACGCGTCCGCTGAACAAAAGCGGAGCTATCTGCCCAGGATCGCGAGCGGGGAGCTGCGCATGCAGTCGATGGCGGTGACGGAGCCCACCACCGGCACGGATACCACGAAGCTCAAGACGGTTGCGGTGAAGAAGGGCGACCGCTACGTCGTGAGCGGTCAGAAGGTATTCATCTCGCGGGTGCGGCACTCGGACCTGCTGCTCCTGCTCGCGCGCACGACCCCGATGGAGCGCGTCAAGAAGAAATCGGAAGGACTTTCGGTTTTTATCGTGGATCTGAGGCAGGCGGTCGGGAACGGACTGACCGTCAAGCCGATCCGCAACATGGCGAACCAGGAGACCAACGAGCTCTTCTTCGACAACCTGCAGGTCCCGGCGGAGAACCTGATCGGTGAGGAGGGGAAAGGGCTCAAGTACATACTCGACGGCCTGAACGCCGAGCGCATCCTGATCGCCGCCGAGTGCATCGGCGACGGCTATTGGTTCATCGACAAGGCGACGGCCTACGCGAAGGAGCGGATCGTCTTTGACCGGCCGATCGGCCAGAACCAGGGCATCCAGTTCCCGATCGCGCGGGCCTATGCGAACGTCCAGGCCGCGGACCTCATGCGCTACAAGGCCGCGGCGCTCTTCGACGACGGCAAGCCCTGCGGAGCGGAAGCGAACATGGCGCTCTTCCTCAGCTCCAGTGCGTCATGGGAGGCGGCAAACGCGTGCCTGCAGACCCACGGGGGCTTCGGCTTCGCGGCGGATTACGACGTCGAGCGCAAGTTCCGCGAGACGCGGCTCTACCAGATCGCGCCGATATCGACGAACCTGATCCTCTCCTACATCGGCGAGCACGTTCTCGGCATGCCCCGGTCGTTTTAGTGACGCGTGACAGAAAAGCTTCCACTTGATGGAGTAACGGTCGTCGCGCTGGAGCAGGCGGTGGCGGCGCCCTTCGCCACGCGCCACCTCGCCGATCTCGGCGCGCGCGTGATCAAGATCGAGCGGCCGCAGGTCGGCGATTTCGCGCGCGACTACGACCAGACGGTCAAGGGCCTGTCCTCGCACTTCGTGTGGCTCAACCGCTCCAAGGAGAGCCTGGCGCTCGACGTCAAGCACGCGCGGGCGAAGGACATCCTCGACCGCTTGATCTCGCGTGCCGATGTCTTCATCCAGAACCTCGCGCCCGGCGCGGCGGCGCGCCTCGGGCTCTCGGCCGACGACCTGCTGTCGAGGCATCCGCGGCTCATCGTGTGCGACATCTCGGGCTACGGCGACAGCGGCCCGTATGCCAGCAAGAAGGCCTACGACCTGCTGGTGCAGAGCGAGGCGGGCGTGCTGTCTATAACCGGGACGCCCGAGACGCCCAGCAAGGTGGGCATTTCCATCGCCGACATCGCGACCGGCATGTACGCGTACTCGGGAATACTGACTGCACTCCTTCGGCGTGAGAAGACCGGCAAGGGCGACCGCATCGAGGTCACGATGCTGGAAGCGCTGGGAGAGTGGATGGGTTACCCCCTCTATTACACGCACTTCAGCGGGGCGGCGCCCCCTCGCACCGGTCCCGACCACGCGACCATCGTCCCTTACGGGCGCTACCTCACCGGCGACGGCAAGAGCGTCATGCTCGGCGTGCAGAACGAGCGCGAGTGGGCGAGCTTTTGCGACAAGGTCCTCGGCCAGCCCCGGCTCGCAACCGATGCGCGCTACGACAGTAATTCCAAGCGCAATGAACGGCGCGCGGAGATCCTGGCGATCATCGACAAGGTGTTCTCGACACTGACGACGGAGCAGCTCGTGCAGAAGCTCGATGCGGCGGGCATCGCCAATGCGCACATCAACTCGCCCGAGGAGGTGTGGAAGCACGCGCAGTTCGAGGCGCGGGATCGCTGGCGTGAGGTGGAATCGCCCAAGGGCAAGCTGCCGACGCTGCTGCCGCCTGCCACGCACGACAGCTTCGAGCCGCGCCTGGACGCCGCTCCGGAGGTGGGCGAGCATACCGAGAGCATTCTGCTCGAGCTCGGTTTCACCGACGCGGACGTGAGCGAGCTGAAGTCGGGCGGGGCGATCTCGTTCGAACGGCGCAAGCCCCGCAAATAACAGTCACGAGCTGCGGAAGTGGGCGGTGGCCTCTTCCTCCGCCCGCGCCTTGATCTCGCGCGCCATCGGCTCGCGCATTTCCTCCAGGATGTGGCCGACGAGGCCGATCGCGCGGGCCATGACCCCGATGCCGCGAACGATGCGCCATGGGAGCTTCAGCTCGCACGCGATGGCGGCGATGGCTCCGGTCGCGTTGATCGGAAGCGATTTTCCGTAGACGGTCTCGGCCTCCTTTGAGACCTGCTTCATGAGCTTGACGTAAGGCCCGTCGAAGCCGTTCTCGGCCGCGATCTGGAAGAGCCGCGGCGCGCGCGGGTCCACCGGCTTGTGCAGGGAGTGGCCGATGCCCGGCACCGCCTGCTTTCGAGTATGGAAGCGCTGCACGATTTCGAGCGCGAGCCTGTCGAAATCCGGTTTCTGCGTCGGGTCGGGAATGGCCTCCTGCAGCATTCGCGCGGCGGTTTCCATGCTGCCGACGAAAACACTGCCGAGGCCGCACAGCCCAGCCGCCACGGCGGCCTGCATCGCTTCCGGCGCGCCCGTATAGGTCATGCGGGTGGCGATGGCGCTGGGCGTCAACCCATGCTCGACCAGCGTCACCGCGATGGCGTTGAAGACGACTGATTCGCGGGTGGTGGGCAGGCGGTCCGTCAGCTCCAGGAACGCGATGTCGCCGAGCGAAAGGGTGCCGAGGATGTCCTTGCACAGGTCGAAGCCCTTGACCGTGATGGTGGAGGGCGTGCTCCAGGCGATGTCCGTGCGGATCGGTTTGCGTTTGCTCATGACGAGTTGATCCTCGAGTCGGGAAGGGCGGCGAATGCGGGAATTCTAGCGGACGGGCCGGACGTTTGTTCTAGAATACCCGTCTTCCTGAACGTAGGCCTGCGAACGATGGACACGAGAACGCCGCCCGCCAGCGCATCCGCGAGCGTGGAGAGCGACCGCAAGATCCTCCAGCGCGACCCCAACCCGCATCTCTTCCGGCCGATCGCGTTCCGGTCGGTTACGGCGCGCAACCGCATTATGGTCTCGCCCATGTGCCAGTATTCGGCGACGAACGGCGTGCCGGACGAGTGGCATTTCCAGAACCTCGCCTCGCGCGCGGTGGGCGGAGCGGGCATCGTCTTCGCGGAAGCGACGAACGTCGAGCCGCGCGGTCGCATCACTCACTACTGCACCGGCCTGTGGAACGACGAGCAGAGGGATGCGTTTGCGCGCATCGCCCGGTTCGTCAGAGCGCAGGGTGCCGTGGCGGGGATCCAGCTCGCCCATGGCGGCCGCAAAAGCTCGTGCACCCGGCCCTGGGAAGGCGGCAAGCCGCTGACTGCCGAGCAGGGCGGGTGGGAAACCGTCGCGCCCTCGGCGATCCCGTTCAGCGAGCGCCATCCGGTGCCGCGGGAATTGGACGAGAAGGCGGTCGCCGGCCTCGTGGCGCTGTTCGCGGCCTCCGCGCGGCGCGCCCGCGCGGCGGGCTTCGACGTCATCGAGCTCCACGCCGCGCACGGATATCTCATGCACGAGTTCCTGTCGCCGCTGTCGAACCGCCGCTCCGACCGATATGGCGGAAGCTTCGAGAACCGCATTCGCTTCCTGCTCGAGGTCGTCGATTCGGTGCGCTCGGAGTGGCCGGAGGACAAGCCGCTTTTCGTGCGCATCTCCTGCAGCGACTGGATCGAGGGTGGTTGGGACCTCGAATCGAGCGTCAAGCTCGCGCAAATACTGAAGAGCGGCGGCCAGGTGGACCTGATCGACAGCTCGAGCGGCGGCTTGAGCCCGCAGCAGAAAATCCCGCTCCATCCCGGCTACCAGGTGCCGTTCGCCGCCGCGATCCGCAGCCGCGCCGGCATCGCCACCGGCGCAGTCGGCCTTATCTCGAGCCCCGAAATGGCCGAGCAGATCGTCGCCAGCGGACAGGCCGACCTCGTCGTCATGGCGCGCGCGTTCCTGAACGATCCCTACTGGCCGCGGCACGCCGCGAAGGCGCTGAAAGCGAAGATCCCCTGGCCGCCGCAGTACGAGCGCGGTGATATCTTCTGAGTCGGGACTGCATACGGTTCCGGCCGGCACATGAGCGCGACGGCTTCCTTCGAAGCCCTTACGCCGACCTCCTTCCTGCTGCGCTCCGGCAAGGTTTATGCCGACCGCGAGGCGGTGATCGACGGTGAGCGCCGCTTCCAGTACGACGAGTTCCTCGATCGCTGCCTGCGGCTCGCCGGCGCGCTCCGCAACATGGGCGTGCCGGAGGGCGGGCGCGTCGCGGTGCTCGCGCCCAATACGCACGTGCTGCTCGAAGCGCACTTCGGCGTGCCGTTCGCCGGCGCGGTGCTGGTCGCGCTTAACACGCGGTTTACGGCCGGCGATCTCTCCTTCGCCATCGCGCACAGCAGCGCGCAGGTGTTGATTTATGACTTCGAGCTCGAAAACGTCGCCCGCGAGGTCTCCGCGCAGGTAGGAGGTGGCTTGCGCCTGGTGCGGGCGGGCCGACCCGACGACCCATACGAGCACCTGCTCGCTGCCTCCGGTTCCTACCAGCGCTCGGTGGGCGACGAGCGCGGGCTGCTCTCGATCAATTACACGAGCGGCACCACGGGCAAGCCGAAAGGCGTTATGTATCACCATCGCGGCGCCTATCTGCAGGCGCTTGCGATGGCGATGGAAACGCGGCTTGACTGTGACAGCACCTTTCTTTGGACGCTGCCGATGTTTCATTGCAACGGCTGGTGCTTCCCGTGGGGCGTGACCGCTGCTGGCGCAGTCCATCTCTGCCTGCGCAAGTTCGATTCGGAGCTGGTGTGGCGACATTTGCGCGAATCGAATGTCACGCACCTCAATGGTGCGCCGACGGTACTCGTCATGCTGGCCTGGCACGCGGCTGCCAGTAAACTCGGGCGCGCGGTGCGGGTGGCGACCGGCGGCGCGCCGCCGACGCCGGCAATCCTGCAGCGCATGTCCGAGCTCGGCATGGATGTCACGCATTTGTACGGGCTGACCGAGACGTTCGGCCCGGTGGCGATCTGCGAGTGGCGCGGCGAATGGAACAAGCTCGCGATCGGCGAGCAGGCGCGGATCAAAGCGCGCCAGGGCGTGGGCAACGTCATTTCCCAGCAATTGCGCGTGGTCGATTCGCAGGGCAGAGACGTTCCGGCCGATGCTCGGACGCTCGGTGAGATCGCGCTGCGCGGCAACAACGTCATGCTCGGCTACTACCGGGACGAGATCGCGACCCGCAAGGCCATACCCGATGGCTGGTTCAGGACCGGCGATCTCGGCGTGATGCATCCCGACGGCTATATCGAGATCAAGGACCGCGCCAAGGACATCATCCTCTCGGGCGGTGAGAACATCCCCTCGATCGAGGTCGAGCGGACGCTGTGCGCCCACCCGGCCGTAATCGAGGCCGCGGTGGTCGCCGGCCCCGACCCCGTATGGGGCGAAGTTCCCGTTGCATTCGTGACGCTGAAGAGCGGCGCGTCCGCGACCGAGCCCGAGCTGATCGCATGGACGCGCGATCAGATCGCGCATTTCAAGGCGCCGAAGCGGGTGGTGTTCGGAGACCTTCCGAGGAACGCCACCGGCAAGATCCAGAAATTCGTGCTGCGCGAACGCGCGCGGGATTTGATGAAGAACGAACCGAAGCACTGAATCGTTTTCGGGGAGCAGCCATGAACAAGGTCTTTACATCTCCGCAGGACGCAATCGCGGACATGTCCGATGGGGCGACGATTGCCATTGCCGGCTTCAGCGTGGCGCATCGCTTTGCGACGAGCCTGCTGCTTGCCCTGCGCGAAAAGGGCACGAAGAACCTGACCCTCGTCTGCAATTCGCTGGGCGATCCGGGCGCGACCCGCGGCCAGATCCTCGCCGAGAACAAGCAGGTGAAGAAGCTGATCGCGGCGTTTTCCGTCCGTCCCGGCACGCCCACGGCAAGCGAAGCGCAAATCGGGGCCGGGGAGATGGAGGTCGAGCTCGTCCCGCAAGGAATACTCGTCGAGCGCTGCCGCGCGGGCGGTGCGGGGATACCGGCCTTCTACTCGCCGACCAGCATCGGCACCGACCTGGTGAAGGGCCGGGAGATCCGCGAGTTCGACGGCAAGCCCCATGTCCTCGAGCACGCGATCCACGTCGATTACGCTTTTCTCAGGGGGCACCGGGCCGATCGGCTCGGCAACGTTCAGTTCCGCGGCGGCAGCCAGAATTTCAATCCGAGCTTCGCGAAGGCCGCGCGTGTGGCGATCGTGGAAGTGGACGAGATCGTGGAGCCCGGGGTCATTCCGCCGGAGCTCGTGGATCTCCCGGGCATTTTCGTCGCGCGCGTCGTCAAGACAACTCAGAAGTTCGAGCTCTGGCTGCGCCCGGAGCGGCGGCCTGCCGACCAGCCGCGCCTCTACAACGGCAAGCCGGGCCTGACGCGGCAGGGCATTGCGAAGAACGCCGCGCGGCTCGTCAGGGACGGGACCTACGTGAACCTGGGCGTCGGCATTCCCACGATGGTGTCGAACTATCTCGTCGACCGCGACGTCATCCTCCATGCCGAGAACGGCGTGCTGGGCTACGGCCGGATGCTGTCGGCGGAGGGCGAGGTCGATCCCGATATCTACAACGCCGCGGGCCAGTACGTCGCGCTGAAGCCTGGCGCGTCGTTCTTCGACAGCGTGACCTCGTTCGAGATGGCGCGCGGCGGCAGGATCCACACGGTGATCCTCGGTGCCTACGAGGTGGACCAGAGCGCGAGCGTCGCCAACTGGAGCACGGCGGACGCCAGACGCGGCGGCATCGGCGGCGCGATGGACCTCCTCTCGGGGAAAGGCGATCTCGTCATCGTGATGGAGCACACCGACAGCAAGGGCCGCCCCAAGCTGCGGAAGCAATGCACCTACCCCCTGACGGGGAAAGGCTGCGTCACTTACGTCGTCACCGACCTCGCGCTGCTGCGCTGGGACGGCAAGCGGTTCGTGCTGGACGAGGTGGCGCCCGGCTTCACGCCGCAGGAAGTGATTGCTTTAACGGAGATGGAGATCACGGCCGCGCAGGATGTTCGGACGATGGCGTAGAAAAAGGTGTCAGGAACCTTTTTTGCGCGAAAAAAGGTTCCTGACACCTTTACGGCATCTCAAGCCGGGCGGCGGGTGCCGCACTTCCAGCACTGGGTGAACTGGCCTTCGAGCTGCTCGCCGCATTTCGGGCAGCGCCAGTTCTGGTCGCGAAACTCGCGCGCGAGATCTCCGCGAAGGAAGGCCACCAGCAGCGCGTTCGCACGCTCGTACTGCGCGTCGTTCTCGATCCATACCGAGCAGAGGTCCACCGGCAGCTCGCCCCAGCCGCTCGTCAGGTATTCGCCGCGCACGACGGCGGCGATCCCGTTCGATTCGAGGAAGCCCTTGACGAGATGCGCTTCCGGCGCGTGCTTCGCGACGTGAATCTGCTTCATTTTCCCTCACCCCTGCCCCTCTCCCGAGCGGAGAGGGAAGCCTTAGCTCACCAGTGCGCGGTGGACCCATTCCGCGCACAGAAGCGTCTGGCCGTCCTTTCCCAGCGGGCCGGTGATCTGCGCGCCGATGGGAAGTCCTTGCGGGCCGCGGAACGCCGGAACCGAGACGGCCGGACAGTGCAGCACGGTCCAGCTCGCGCCGAAGACGGGATCCCCGGTCGAATCGAGCCCTTCCGGCGCCTCGCCCATCGCGCTCGGCGAGAGCAACGCGTCGTAGTCGCGGAAAATGTCTGCGAGGCGCGCGCGGCAGCGCTGCGCGATCGCCTGCGCATCCTCGTACTGCGCCCGCGTGACGCGGCCGCCGCCGAGAAGGCGTCCCATGAGGGTCTCCGAGATCAGCTCGGGAAAGCGCGTGCGCTCGTAGGCGAGCGCCCTGAACATCTCGTGGCTGCTGATCGCGTTCTGTACCTCGACCAGGCGTGCAAACTCGCCGTCGAGCGAAATTTCGGACATCCGGGCGCCGGCGCGCGCGAGCCGCGGCACGGCCTGCTCGAGCGCTTCCTGGGTCGGCCGGTCCGCTTGGCTCCAGTAGGGCGTGCGGCAGAAACCGATACGCGGCTTCAAGCCCGGCACCGATTCGAAGGAGGTCACGGGGGCGCCGCTCAATTCCTCGACGAGCAGCGCCGCGTCGGAGACGGTGCGCGTCAGCGTGCCCACGTGGTCGAACGAATCCGACAAGACCTTAAGTCCGGCGCGGTTGACGAGGCCGAAGCTCGGCTTGTAGCCCACCACCCCGCAGTACGCCGCGGGCCGGATCACGGAGGAAGTGGTCTGGGTACCGAAGGCGAGCGGCACCATCCAATCGGCAACCGCAGCGGCAGAACCTTGAGACGACCCGCCCGGCGTGTGCTTGAGGTTGTGCGGGTTGCGCGTCTTGCCCGGGAATCGCGTCGCGAACTCGGTGGTGACGGTCTTGCCGAGAATCACGCCCCCGAGCTCGCGCACCTGCGCGACGCACGCTGCGTCGCACGTCGTCCGGTTGCCGCGATAGATGGGCGAGCCGTACTCGGTGGGCAGGTCCGCAGTGTCGAGCACATCCTTCACCCCGAGCGGTATGCCGTGAAGGCGCGTGCGGCGGGGCTCCCTGTCGCGAGCGCGGGCCTGGCTGAGCGCGGCCTCGGGGTCGACGAAGGCCCACGCCCGCACGTCGCTTTCACGCTCACGGATGCGCTCGAGGCACGCCTGCACGAGCGCTTCGGACTTGAGCGTGCCGGCCGCGATGCGCGCAGCCGCGTCGGCGGCGGAGAGTTTGTTGAGAGCGTTCATGAGAATCTTCGCGCCAATCGATTGCCGCGGATCCGGGCGCTCCATCTTAAACCACCGGCACTTGGTGTTAAAGTTGCGCGCGGACCGGATGGAGGAGGGCGGGTGTGGCGGAGATACGCATACTGAGCGCAGGCGCGGCACAGGCCGTGGTGGAAACGATCGCCGCCGCCTACAAGAGCGAAACCGGAAACGGGGTGAGCGCCGAGTTCAGCGCGGTGGGAGCGATGAAGGCGCGCGTTCTCGCCGGCGAGCCGGTGGATATCATCGTGCTCACCCGCGCGCTGATCGACGAGCTCGCCGCATCTGGCCACGTTGCCGCCGGATCGCCCAGGGATCTCGGGACGGTTGCCACCGGGATTGCCGTTCGCGCTGGCACGCCGCTGCCTGAAGTATCCGACGCCCGGAAGCTGCGGGCGAGCCTGCTGGCCGCGACGAAGGTGGTTTGCCCGGATCCGGCCACAGCGACCGCTGGCAAGGCCGTCATGCAGGTCCTCGATCGGCTCGGCATCGTGGAGGACGTGCGGCCGCGGATGCAGTATTTTCCGAACGGCTACGCCGCCATGAAGTGGCTGGCGGAGAGCCGTGGCACGCGCGAGATGGGGATCACGCAGGTCACCGAGATCCTGCCCAACCCGGGTGTAGACTATGCCGGGCCGCTGCCCGGCGATCTGAAGTTCACGACGCTGTACTCGGCGGGGCTCGCCGCACGGTCGCAAAACATCGCGGCGGCGACCGATTTCATCGCGCGCCTGACCGCTCGCGCCGCGCGTCCGATCCTGGCGAAGGCCGGCTACGAATTCTAGACTCCCGTCGGCGCAGGAAAGGAGAGGGCGAAGTT
Organism: uncultured beta proteobacterium; assembly: GCA_963699525.1. Taxonomy (GTDB): domain Bacteria; phylum Pseudomonadota; class Gammaproteobacteria; order Burkholderiales; family SG8-41; genus SG8-41. The sequence continues at coordinate 145,788 of CAVOUI010000013.1, forward strand.
GGAGAAGGTCCACATCCAGACCGGTGACATCGTTTCCGGCGCTGTCCTGGCCGGGCTCGGCATCTTCATCATCGTCGAGGCGCGCGGCTGGGAGTACCTCGGCCCGGATGGCCCGGGGCCGGGATTCTTCCCGCTGTGGTACGGCATCTGCATGGTTGCGCTGTCGGTGCTGCTGGTGGCGACGACCTTGTGCGGCGCGCGAGCGCTGCCGGACAAGCCGGTCAACTGGGGGGAGGTCGGCCGCGCGCTCGTGGCGTGGACCGGCCTCGCTCTCTGCGTGGGCCTGCTCAAGATTCTGGCTTCCTGCTGGCGTTCGGGACTGTTTACGTTCTTCCTCGTTGCGGTCATGTACCGCCGCCCGCTCGGCATCGGCGCTGGCGGTCTCGGCGGGCACGTCCGCCGGCTTCTATCTGCTGTTCCCGCATCGCTCCTCAACGTCGCGCTTCCCGTCGGCAGGCTCGGCTTCTAGACGGATGGATGCATTCGGATACCTGCTGCACGGCTTCGCGGTTGCGCTCTCGCCGCTGAACCTCCTGTGGTGCTTCGTCGGCGGTCTTCCTCGGCACCGTGATCGGCATCCTGCCGGGGCTCGGGCCGGCGGCGACGATCGCCATGCTGCTGCCGCTGACGTTCAAGATGGAACCGACCGGCGCGATCATCATGCTCGCCGGCATCTACTACGGCTCCAAGTACGGCGGCTCCACGACCTCGATCCTGCTCAACGTGCCGGGTGAGTCGGCATCGGTCGTGACCTGCTTCGACGGCTACCAGATGGCCAAGCAGGGGCGCGGCGGGCCGGCGCTCGGCATCGCCGCGATCGCATCCTTTATCGCCGGCACCGTGGGCGTGGTGGGACTGATGCTGGTCGCTCCTCCGCTCGCGAAATTCGCGCTGTCCTTCAGCTCTCCCGAGTATTTCGCGCTGATGTGCCTGGGCCTAGCGATGGTGGTGCTGCTCGCCGGCGAGTCGATGATGAAGGCGCTGCTTGCGATGCTGGTCGGGCTTTGGATTGCGGGCATGGGCACCGACCTGTTTACCGCCACCTCGCGCTTCACCTTCGGGAACGCGGAGCTGCTGGACGGCATCGACTTCGTGGTGGTCGCGATCGGCGTGTTCGCGCTCGGCGAAGTGCTCGGCAATCTGGAGGTCCGGCACGGATCGCAGATGCTGCCGGTCCCGAAGGGCCTGCGCAACCTGATGCCCACGTGGCAGGACATCAAGGCCTGCCGGTTCGCGTTCGTGAATGGCTCGGTAATCGGCTTTCTGATCGGCGTGCTGCCCGGTGCCGGCTCGACCATCGCCTCCTTCATTTCCTACGGCATCGAGAAAGCGGTCTCGAAGCACCCCGAGAAGTTCGGGACCGGCGTGCCGGAGGGCGTGGCGGCACCCGAGGGCGCCAACAACTCGGAAACCGGCGGCGCGATGGTGCCGCTGCTCACCCTCGGCATTCCCGGCTCGGGCACGACTGCGATCCTGCTCGCCGCATTCATACTGTGGGGCCTCAGGCCCGGCCCGCTCATGATCCAGGACAACCCGACGCTGTTCTGGGGGCTGGTCGCGAGCATGTACATCGGCAACGTCATGCTGCTCGTTCTCAACCTGCCGCTGGTCCCGCTGTTCGCGCAGATCCTGCGGCTGCCGGCCTACATGCTCTACCCGGGATCTTCGGCATCTCGATCGTCGGGGTCTACAGCACGTCGAGCAGCCTGTTCGACGCGTGGATGCTCGCCGCGTTCGGGCTGCTCGGCTACGCCATGAGGCGGCTCGAGTACCCGGCGGCGCCGCTCATCCTCGGATTCGTGCTCGGCGACAGCATGGAGCGGGCGCTGCGCCAGTCGCTGATGATGTCGCAGGGCGATCCGGCGATACTCGTGTCTAGACCGATCTCGGCGGTAATGCTAGCTTTGGCGGTCCTGATTCTGGTCGTGCCGCTGTTCAGGAAGGCCAACGCCTGGCGCGTTCGGGCGCTTACCTGAGGTTCGTGACGACGCGGCGCATCGACAGTGCTCAGGACAGGTTCGTGCCCGTTCATTGGAAGGTCTTGCTCTTGGCAGGTATTTTCGAGGAGAAAACATGAAATCACGCTCAGCAGAAATCGTTGCAGTGCTCGCGCTGGCGCTCGCGGCGGTGCCGGTCTACGCGCAGGGCTTCAAGCCCACCAAGCCGATCGAGTTCGTGACCCATACCGGCCCGGGCGGGGGCGGCGATGTCTTCGCGCGCGGCATCTCGGCGGCGATGGAGAAGGAAAAGCTCCTCCCGGTGCGCATGCAGGTCGTGAATAAGACCGGGGGCGGCGTCATTGCCGCAATGTCCTACCTCGCGGAAAAGCACGGCGACACGCACACCATCGCGGTCTTTACCGGGCTGTGGTACACGAATCCGCTGATGCGCGCAGAGGCCAAGCTCAGCATGCATGACCTGACGCCGGTGGTGCGGCTCGTGCTCGAGCCCGCCATGATCGCGGTCAAGTCCGATTCGCCCTACAAGTCGCTCAAGGAATTCATCGACGCCGCCAAGGCGAGTCCCGGCAAGCTCAAGCAGTCGGCGGGATCCATCGGCAGCCGGGACTGGGTCGTGCGCCAGCTCCTGATGAAGAACAGCGGGGCGAGCTGGGCATACATCTCGTTCCCGGGTGGCGGAGAGCGCATCGCCGCGCTGCTCGGCGGGCACGTCGACATGATGGTGATCGAGCCGCAGGAGGCGGGGGAGCACATCCGGGCCGGCAACATGCGCGTGATTGCGCAGGTCGCCGAGAAGCGCCTGCCGGTGTTTCCCGACGTTCCGACGATTCAGGAAGCCGGATTCAACGTTCCCAACGTGCCGCAGGTCCGGGGAATCGTCGCTCCTCCCAATACGCCCGCGGACGTCGTCGCGTACTGGGAGGATGTGTTCGCGAAATTCGTGAAGACGCCGAGCTGGCAGAAATACCTGGCGGACAACCTGTTCGAGGACGGCTACCTGCGCAGCGCGGACCTGCGGAAGTTCGGGGTCCAGTTCGAGGATACGACCCGGAACATCCTGAAGGAAGGCGGCGTCAAGGTCGTGCGCTAGGAAAATGAACGCGCCGCCCGCGCAGTCGGTCGCGGAAATCCTCGCTGGAAAGGCTTTCGGGCTGCGCCCGGAGGCGGTCCCGGCCTCGGTGCGCGAGCGCGCGGAGCAGCTGCTGATCGACGTCGTAGGACTTTGCGTCGCGGCGCGCGGCACCGACTACATACAGGCGCTTGTCGCCGCCGTGGATCCGGGCGGCAGTTGCACGGCAATCGGCCACGCGGAGGCGTACGACGCCGGCACCGCGGCGCTCATCAACGGTACCGCCGCGCACGGCGAGGACTTCGACGACACTTTCGAAGGCGGGCCCGTGCACTCGAGCGCGGTGGTCATACCCGCGGTACTGGCCGCCTGCGAGCGTTTCGGGCGCGACGGGCGCGCCGCACTGGGCGGCATTGTCGCGGGTGTCGAGGCGACCTGCCGGCTGTCGATGGTCATTCCCAAGGCGATCCACAAGGCGGGGTTCCATCCCACGAGCGTGCTGGGAACGATCGGCGCCGCGCTTGCCGCCGCGAAGGCGATGGGGCTCGACCGCCGGCAGACGGTGGATGCACTCGGCATCGCCGGCAGCATGGCGGGCGGCATCATCGAGTACCTCGCCGAGGGCGCGTGGACCAAGCGCATGCATCCGGGCTGGGCGGCCCAGGCGGGCCTCGCCGCCGCGCGCCTGGGAAAAAGCGGATTTCTCGGGCCGCGCACGGTACTTGAGGGCAGCCACGGCCTGTTTCACGGCTTCGCCCGGTCGGTGGAGGGCGATTACGGCGTCCTGACCGAAGGCTTCGGGGAGAAGTGGTTCATGGACGCCATCACCTTCAAGCCCTACGCGACCGGCACCATGAATCAGCCGTATGTCGATTGCGCGCTGCGCCTGCGCTCGCGCGGCGTGCGCGCCGAGGACGTGAAGGACATCTTGTGCGAGACGGCCGAGGGCTACGTCCACCGCCTATGGGAGCCGCTCGCCTCCAAGCACCGCCCGGCGAACGCGTACGCCGCCAAGTTCAGCACGCCGTTCAACATCGCGGTGGCGTTTGTGACGGGCGGAGCAGGGCTCTCGGCCTTTACCGAGGCCACGGCCAAGGACGAGCGCATCCTCGCGCTGGCCTCGAAGGTGCAGTACGTCGTGGATCCGAAAAATCCGTACCCGAAGGCGTTCACCGGGCACATCCGCGTCACATTGAAGGATGGCCGCGCGCTCGAGGAGCGGCAGCCGCACATCCGGGGCGGGGCGCACGAGCCGCTCACCCGCGCGGAGATCGAAGCCAAGTTCCGCGGGAACTGCGGACACGGCGGGTGGCCGAAGGAGCGGGCGCAGCGGTTTCTCGACAGCGTCCCGGCGTTCTTCGACAGTCCCATCGACCTTTCGTTTGTTCGGGGTTGAAAAGCATGGATAGCGGCCGCCGTGAATGGTTGAAGCGGGCGTGCGGCGCACTGGCGGGCGCGGGCGTGGGACTGCTTCAGGGCGCCGGTTGGGCGCAGAAGCCCGTGTTCCGCGACGCGGACCGCACGCGGGACAAGATCGTCGCGCTGGTGCGCTCGTTCGGGAGCGATGACCCCAGGGCGATGCGCCACATCCAGAAGATCGAGCCGATCGCGGAGGTCACCATTCCCGGGATGAAAGTGCCGCCGGACCAGTTGCCCCTCATGGATTATTTTGTCGGCGATCTCCACCTGCGCTACTCGTTCGACGATCCGAAGTTCGTTTCCAGCGTCAGCGCTTCGGACCTCAAGCGGCTGGGGCTCAAGCGGGATCAGCTGCTGCCCCTGTCGGTCGAGAATTTCCGGCGCCTCTATCCCGGGCGCACGATCGAATACCCGCTGCCGCAGATCGCGCTGGTCACGGACGCAGGTGATCTCGAGCCGTGCCTGATGCTGGACGCCGCGTTCTGGGAAAAGGAGACCCAGCGCCGGGGCAGCGCCATCGTCGCCGCCGCCCCTGCCCGCGATGTGCTCATGTTCTCGGACCGCTCGGTGCGGGGAAACGTCGAAATACTGAAGAAGCTCTCCGTCGAGGTTCACGCGACCGCGGCCAACGAAGCCCTGTCGAAGACCGTCTTTCTCTGGAACCAGGGCCGCTGGGAAGCGTTCGCGTAGGTGATGCCGTTCATACAAGCGCCGCCCGAGCTGGGCAATCAGTACACGACTGACCGCGCGCTGCGCTCCTATCTTGCGCGCGTGCTTGACGCCGACACGCTCGCGGAGATCGAGCCCGGCCTGATCGCGATGGGCGAGCTTGCGGGGGGCGAGCTCTACCGTTTCCAGCTTGCCGACCGCAAGAACGAGCCGACGCTCACCCAGTGGGACGCGTGGGGTAACCGTGTCGATCGCATCGAGGTTTCGCCGCTCTGGAAGGAAGCGGAGCGCATTGCAGCGGAGCGGGGGCTTGTCGCCACCGCCTACGAGCGGGAGCACGGACCGCATTCGCGCGTGCATCAGTTCGCGCTCGCCTATCTCTTCACGCCTTCGACCGACCTCTATAGCTGTCCGCTCGCCATGACGGACGGCGCGGCGCGCGCGTTGATCGCCGCAGGCAACCAGGCGCTGATCGAGCGCGCGGTGCCGCATCTCACGAGCCGCGATCCGCGCGAGTTCTGGACCAGCGGCCAGTGGATGACGGAGGCGAGCGGCGGCTCCGATGTGGGGCTCACCGAAACCGTCGCGCGCCAGGAGAACGGGCGCTGGCGGCTCTATGGCCGCAAATGGTTCACCTCTGCCGCCGCCTCGCAGATGGCGCTGACCCTCGCCCGGCCCGCCGGCAATCCGCCCGGAGGCAAAGGGCTTGCGCTGTTCTACCTGGAAACGCGCGATGCGCAGGGGCGCCCGAATTGCGTTCTGGTAAACCGCCTGAAGGACAAGCTCGGCACGCGCAAGGTGCCCACAGCGGAGCTGACGCTCGACGGCACGGTGGCCGAGCTCGTGGCGGGCACAGGGGACGGGGTGAAGAACATCGCGCCCATGCTGAACGTCACGCGCACCTGGAACTCGGTGGCCGCCTGCGCCCTCGCGCGGCGCGGGCTCGCGCTCTCTCGCGATTTCGCGGGTAAGCGCGTGGCTTTCGGCGCGCCGCTTGCGGAAAAGCCGCTGCACGCCGACACGCTGGCGGGGCTGGAGGCGGAATTCCAGGGCGCGCTGCAACTTGCCTTCTTCGTCGTCGAGCTGATGGGGCGGGAGGAAGCGGGCAAGGCGAGCGCGGAGCAGAAGAGCCTGCTGCGCCTGCTGACGCCGGTCGCGAAGCTCCTGACCGGCCGCCAGGTCGTGCACATAATGTCGGAGGTGATCGAGTCCTTCGGGGGCGCGGGCTACGTCGAGGACACGGGATTGCCGCTCCTCCTTCGCGACGCCCAGGTGCTGCCGATCTGGGAGGGAACGACCAACGTGCTGTCGCTCGAGACGCTGCGGGCGCTGGAGGCGGTAGGCGGACTCGGAGTCCTCAAGCGCGAGATCGGCATCTGGCTCCGCGCAGTGCGCGAGCCGGGCCTGGTGAAGATCTCGGCGCAGGTCGAGCGGGCGGTGGAACAGGCCGAGGGGTGGCTCGATAAGGAAAGCGGAGACGGGGTCGAGGCCGGGGCGCGGCGCTTCGCCATGACGCTGGGACGCGCCGTGGAGCTGGCGCTCCTCGCGCACCACGCGCAATGGTCGCTCGACGAGGAAAAGGATCAGCGCACCGTTGCGGCGGCACGGCGCTTCGCGTCGCACGGAGTGAGTCTGCTCGCCGAGATGGATGCAGCCGACTCGCGGCGGCTCGCCCGCGATGACTCAAAATAGTGATCGGATGATCCCGCCGTCCACGCGCTGCGCAGCGCCGTTGATCGCGGCCGCGCGCTCCGAGCACAGGAACGCAATCTGAGCGGCAATCTCCTCCGGCTTTGCCCAGCGCTGAAGCAGTGAAGACGCCCCCGTCGTCTCGAAGTAGGCGGTGCGCATCCCGTCGACCGTTTTGCCGAGCCCGGGCGCGATCTTCCCCAGAAAGGCTTCCACGCCTTCCGACCAGGTGGGGGCGACGAGCGCGCTGTTGACCGTTACGCGCGTGCCCTTGGTCAGCTCGGCGAGGCTGCGCGCGATCGACACCTGCGCCGCCTTCGACATCGCGTAGTGCGCCATGCCCGGATTGGGCTTCGCGCTCTGGTCGCTCGCGATGAATACGATCCTGCCCCAGTTCCGCTCCAGCATGCCCGGGAGCAGCGCGCGCGACAGGCGCACCCCGCTCATCACGTTCAACTCGAACATGTCGAGCCAGTCCCGGTCGGAGATCGCGGTGAATTCCTTGACCTCGAAATAGCCGACGTTGTTGACGAGGATGTCGACCGGACCGATCCCCGCCAGTGCATCCACCACTTTCCGCGCACCGGCGGCGGTTGCGAGGTCCGCGGCGATGCCGTGCGCTGATCCGGTCCTCGACAGCGCGGCCACGGCGTCCTTCACGGTGGCTTCGTTGCGGCCGTTGACAATGACATGCGCACCTTCGGCTGCCAGGGCTGCCGCGACGGCGCGCCCGATTCCCATCGTCGAGCCCGTCACCAGCGCGAGCCTGCCCTTGATTCCCAGATCCATTGCCGGCCTCCGTCGTCGTCCAAGCGCATGTTAGATACAATCGGGGCGTCCAACAAACGGCGAAGTGGTTTAAGATTCCGCTGGGCGAAACCGGAGCGTGAAATGAACGAGAAGCGACTCAGCATCGACATCGTGTCCGACGTAGTCTGACCCTGGTGCTTCATCGGGAAGCGCAAGCTGGAAAAGGCGCTGGGCCTTTACCGCGAGCGTCATCCCGATGAGCCACAGCCGGCCGTGCGCTGGCTGCCGTTCCAGTTGAATCCCGACCTTCCCGAGGCCGGCATTCCGCGCGAGGACTACGTCGCGCGGAAATTCGGCGCGCGCGGAAAGGGCGTCAACGAGCGGGTCACCCAGGCCGGCCGCCAGGTCGGCATCCCGTTCGCCTACGAGAAGATGAAGGTCCAGCCCAACACGCTCAACGCGCACCGGCTGATGTACTTTGCGGAGCGCGCCGGGAAGCAGGACGAGCTGGCCGAGGCGCTGTTCCGCGCCCACTTCACGGAGGGCGCCAATCTCACCGACCGGGAAACGCTCGCCGAAATCGCCGCCCGCGCCGGGCTCGACCGCAAGGCGGCGGCGGACTTCCTGGCCAGCGACGCCGACCGCGACACGATCGCCCGCGCGGACGTCGAGGCGCGCAATGCCGGGATCGGCGGCGTGCCGTTCTTTATCTTCAACCGCAAGGTCGGTGTCTCCGGCGCGCAGGACCCTGAAACGCTGCTCGACGCGATGGAACAGGCACTGCAGGAGCGATGACGACCTACCGCAACGCGCTCCCGCTCGGGAGCCTGTTGCTGGAGTATCGCCTGGAGGCCGTGCTCGGGGCCGGCGGCTTCGGGATGACCTACCTCGGCCAGGACACCCACCTCGAGAAGCAGGTCGCGATCAAGGAGTACCTCCCCACCGATCTTGTCGTGCGCGCGCTCGACGGCAGCATCATGCCAATCACCGGCGAGCTGAAGGGCGAGTTCGAGTGGGGCCTCGAGCGCTTCATCCAGGAGGCACGCACCCTCGCGAGATTCAGCCATCCGCACATCGTGCGCGTGAACCGCTTCTTCCAGGCGAACGGCACCGGCTACATGGTGATGGACTACGAGAAGGGCGAGTCGCTGTTCCAGATGCTGAAGCGCGGCCTGCAGCCGGACGAGGAAAAGCTGAAGGGGATCCTGATGCCGCTGCTCGACGGGCTGCAGGCGGTTCACGCGGAAGGCTTTCTCCACCGGGACATCAAGCCGAGCAACATCTTCGTCCGCGAATCGGGCAGCCCGGTGCTGATCGATTTCGGCGCGGCGCGACACGCCGTGAGCGGCGCGACGCGCAGCCTCACCTCGGTGCTCACGCCGGGCTACGCGCCGCTCGAGCAATATTCGAGAGACGGGCACCAGGGACCGTGGTCGGACATCTACGCGATGGCCGGCGTGATTTACCGCGCGCTGGTGAACGAGAATCCCCCGGATGCCGTGAGCCGGATGAAGGCCGACGCGGTTCCCGGCAAGCTCGCGGCCGCACGCGGACGGGTGAGCGGGCCGTTCCTGCGGGCGGTCGAATGGGCGCTCGCACTTGACGAGAAGCAGCGCCCGCAAAGCGTGCAGGAATGGAAGCGGGCGCTCGCAGGACAGACGGCAGCGACCGACGCGGCGAAGCTCGCCCTGCAATCCGCTCCCACGGTGATCTCCTCGCCGCCGGTCGCGCAGCCGCGGCCCCCGCAGCCTGCTCCCGGGAAAACCCGATCGGGCTGGCGCTGGGTTGGGATCGCCGTCGTCTTGCTGGTTGCGGTTCTTGCCGTCAGCGCGTGGAACAAGCAGCGCTCGGCTCAATCGGCAGGGCCCGGGCTTACGCGGCCTGGTCCGGGAAGCGCCCCGTCTCCCGAGGTGAAAGCGCCGAAGCCGGGCGTGACCGGGCAGACTGCCGACCCTCGCGACACCTCACGCGCGCGGCCGGATCGAGAGCGCACTGACCGTCCCGGCGATTCGCAGCGGCCCGCTCTCGAGGAATTCCGGAAGAAGATCGCGCAGGAGTTCAAATCGGCCGACCTCGACAATGACGGCTACCTGTCGCGCGAGGAAGTCCAGACCCGGTTTCCCGGCATCGCGCGCGAGTTCCAGCGCGTGGACAGCGACGGCGACGGCCGCATCTCGGCGGAGGAGTTCTTGCAGCTGCGGCGATTCCAGGCGCAGCAGCGACTGAAGAAGAACTAGATTCCCGCCTTCGCGGGAATGACGAATGCCGTCAAGGTCAGAGCGGCTGCAGGCTGACGTCGGCGAGCGACGCGGCAAAGCCGTCGATGGTCTCGTTCACCCGCTTCCAGTGCCTGAGCCGCTTCATGTTGCCGAGCCAGCGCTCGACGTTCGGGTACGCCGCGTAATCGCCGCGGATCAGCTCGCCCAGCGCGACGAACGAGGCGCCGAAGTAATCAGCGATCGTCATCTGGTCGCCGCAGAGATAGCCGTTCTCCGGCCCGATCAGATGCTCGTCGAGCACCTGCATCCATGCGATCGCCCGTTCCTTGCTCCAGGCGAGGGTCGCCGCCTGAACCTCTGCGCTCGGCCGCTTGTGCGTCGGAAAGATCTGGGGGTAGACGTAGCCGTAGGCGAAATCGCGGCACACCTGCGTGTTGATCCAGTCCATCCGTTCGTTGACGCGTGCGCGCTGCCTGCAGCTCCTTCGGATACGCGGGAGAGTCGATCTTCTCGGCCAAGTACTTGAGGATCGTCGAGCTCTCGGTCAGCCGGAAGCCGTCGTCCTCGAGCACGGGGACGAGGTGGTTGGGATTGATCGCTTCGTAGGGCTGCCCGTAGTGCTCGCCCGTGAAGAGGTCGACGATCCGGAATTCGACGTCGATGCCGCTCTCGGCGGCGAACAGCATCACCGGCCGGCTCGTCGTCGAAGCGGGGTGGTAGTAGATCCTCATGGCTCGCCCTCGAGCAGGAAATCACGCACTGCCGCGATCTGATCGTCCGCCATCAGCATCGGCGCATGCCCGACGCCCGCAAATTCTACCAGCCGCGGACGCGGACCGCGCCGCGTCATGTCGGTCGCGGTTTCCTTCAGCAGCAGGTCCGACTGCACGCCCCGGAGCAGCAGCGTGGGGCAGGTGATGGCGTCCCAGGTACTGCCACAGGTCCACGTCGGCGACCGGTTGTTTCTTGAACGCGCTGGCGATTCCGGGGTCGTAGCGAAATCCCCAGGAGCCGTCCTCGTGCTGCGTTGCGCCGTTCACGGTCACGTGCCGCCACTGCGTGTCGGTGAGTGGACCGAACGGTGCCGAAATCAGGCGCACCGCGACTTCCATCTCGTCCAGCGTCCGGAAGCGCGGATCCTTGCCGACGTAGCTCCCGATCCGCTCGAGCGCGGCCTTGGGGATGAAGGCGCCGACATCGTTCAGCACCAGCTTCGCGATCGGCGTGTTGGGGCGGGAGGCGAGCAGCATGCCGATGATGCCGCCCATCGAGGTGCCGACCCAGTGGATCCTGCGCGGCCCGCCTCGCGCCGTGACGCGGGCGATCAGCGCCGTCAGGTCGGCGCAGTACTGGGGGTAGGCGTAGTCCTCCTTCGCGGGGAGCCAGTCGCTGCGGCCCCGTCCGGCGACGTCGGGGCAAACCACCCGGAATTCCGGCAGCAGCGCGCGGGCGAGGAAATCGAAGTCGCGGCAAGTCCGGGTAAGGCCATGCACGCAAATCGCCAGGCGCTCCGCACCGGGATCGCCCCATTCCACGTAATGCATGCGGTGAAAGCCCTTGCTCGAGAGGCACAGCAGGTAGTCGCTTTTCATGCTCGGTCCGGGCCCATCCTGTCGCGCAGGAGTTTACCGCCTTTGTAGAGCAGCACCATCGCCGCAAGCTGGAGCACGTGGTAGAGGTCGTTGTGGTTGAAGTGCTCGTACGGGGCGATGCGGAAGAACTGGATCGCAGCCGCCGTTGCAGAGACCGCGATCCCCGCGAGGACCCAATGGGAGGCGGCGTCCCCGCGGGAAGCGGCGGACCACCCGTGCAGGAGAAGCAATACCGACATCGCGACGGCGGTGTCGAGTACGACGTAGCGGTACTCGTCGTGGAAAAGCATCCACCCCGTGTAGGCCGCGAGCTGCGCGGCGGCGAAGGCGAGAAGCGCAGTGCGCCCCGCGTCACGCGTTGTGGCGATAACGCTCCCGGCCACGATCGCGAAACTGAACACGCCGACCGCAAGCACCGTGACCTTCCAGCTGAGCGCATAAGCGGCCGGGCTCATCAACGTCGCGAAGCCGTGATGGGTGCCGCCGAGCAGGGCGGATGCCGCGGCAGCTGCGAAAGCCAGCGCCCAGCACTTGCGGGCGCGCTCTTCCCCCGCAGTCCGGTAGAGACGCCAGCCGAGCGCGGCGCTGACCGCGCCGAGCGCGTAGTCGGTGATCAGGGTCACCGGCTCGCTGATCACGATCGGTGCCCCCTCGCGCTCACAGCATGATCAGCCCCGCGCTTCCGGCCGCGAGGAAGATGATCAGATGCGCGATGCTCCAGTAGAAGTAGCGCGAGCCGATCTTGTCGGGCATTTCGTTCGCGAGCAGGAACAGCCGCCCGTCGCCGGGCTTGCGCAGGACGTTGACCCCGTCCGTCGAGCGCGACTGCAGCTCGGCGTGGTGCGCGCGCACCTCGCGCCGCGCCTGCAGCCGCGCGAGCTCCCATTCCTTCATGCTGATCTTGCCGTCGCGGTCGAGGTCGAAGCGCGCGTGCAGCACCTTCTGGTCCGCCTTCCATTGGGAGAGCAGGGCGCCGACATCCGCGCGCTCCTCGCTCGCCGCCCCGGCCGCGGCCGAGGTCGTGCTGAACTCGCCGATGGCATAAATCACGGACTTCGGCGTGACGAGCCATTCCGTATAGCGGCGGTCGGATTCCTCCCACGACTTGTGGTCATGCGTGAGCACTTCCGCGCCTTCCGGGGATATCACGCACTGGCCGGTATCGTCCACCAGCAGGAACTGCTCCACGCTCGCGCCGCTGTCCACCGTGCTCCACCTGTTGCGCGAGTCCCTTTCCTGGATCTGGTACGAATACCAGCAGCAGGTCGTCTGGCTGAGCTTGCTTCGTACCGGCTCGCCCGCGAGCAGCTCGGCGCGCCCGAAGAGCTCGACGTATCCCTGTGCTGCGGAGGCGACTTTGGAGGTGGGGAGATCCTGTATCGCGCGATAGCGCCGGTAGTTCGCGACCCAGGCGAAAAAGCTCACCGCCGACATGGCGAGCAGGGCATAGGGCCAGACCTCCCCGCTCTCGGCTTGGAATGCGATCGCGACGATGATGAAATGAATGGCCCCCGACAGCCATCCCGGCCCGTGCATGCGGCCAAATGGACTGATCGCTAGTTCCACGCGCCGCAACTCGGGTCGCTAGCGATAACGCGCACCCCCTTCCCCCCTTGCGGGGGAAGGAGGGATGGGGGGTGAGGGGAGCCGCTCAGGAACCAAACAGCTTCTTGACGTCGACGTCGGCCTTTTCCTCAGCCTGGAACTCGAGGAGATGCGCCGGCTTGAAGTTGAACATGCCGGCGATGATGGAGTCCGGGAACTGCTCGATGCGCACGTTGTTGATGTTCGCGGACTCGTTGTAGAACTCGCGGCGGTCGGCGATGCCGTTCTCGAGGCTCGAGATGCGCGTCTGCAGCTGCTGGAAGGTCTGGTTGGTCTTGAGGTCGGGGTAGGCCTCGGCGAGTGCAAAGAGGTTGCCGAGTGTCGCACGCAGCGCGCCCTCAGCCTGGCCGAGCTGCGGAATGTTCTGGGCTTCGCGCGCCGCAAATACCTTCGAGCGCGCCTCCATCACCTTGGTGAGCGTCTCCTGCTCGAACTTCATGTACTGCTTGCAGGTTTCGACCAGCTTGGGCAGCTCGTCGTGGCGCTGTTTCAGCAGCACATCGATGTTGGCCCAGGCCTTGGACACGTTGTGCTTCACCTGGACCAGATTGTTGTAGAGCATGATCGCGTAGGCCACGATCGCCGCGAGGATACCCAACACGATGATGGTCCCCATTGGTCCCTCTCTCCGCCGATAAGCGAGTTGAGCGGCGCACCCTTCCGGTAGTCTCCTTACGTCGCCGGAGTGCCACAATGCGCAGACCGGCGCCGCTCCAACTCGCGTGCGGCTAATTCTATACCAGCGGCATAGGGGCGCATACGGCGCCCCGAAGCCGTGCTGTTACCAGGAGTAATGAACCGTATACCGGACCGTCGCTTCGCCGCCGGCGGCGATCTTTACCGGGAAGTGCACGGTGCGCGCGTCCTGCTTCTCGAAGTCGTGGGTCTTGGCGGTGATTTGCCAGTTGACCCACCGATATAGATTTTCCTTCACGATCACCGTGACCGGCTCCTTCTTCTGGTTGCGGAGCTTGATCTCGATCTCTTCGGTCATGTTCTTGCGCGAGGTGTCCACCGTGAAATTGAGCTGCTTGCGCTCGCCCACGACATCGAACGCCGATCCCAGCCGGATTTTCACGTTCTCGTTCTTCGGCGTGTGGTCGATCGTGTCCTCGCCGATGAATTCGAGGGTCCCGTCGGAGGGATCCGCCTTGTTCACGCGGATGCGTCCGGCGGGCAGCGGCACGCCCATGTTGTTCTGCTCCGCGTTGCGGAAGCCCAGGTAGACGTCCACCTTGCGGTTGGTCGCGATGCCGTAGTTGCGGTCGGTGGCGGGGTTGGGCCCGAAGCCATAGGCGGGGAGCGCGCCGTAATACACGAGAGTCTTCTCGCAGGGCACGCGGCGCGCGACCGGGAAGAGCTCGATCTGCTTGGTCGAGTTGTCGGGCAGCGTCGTGGGGCGGCCGAGCGTGTAGAGGTGATACTCGAAGAACGCCTTTTCCTGGAAGCCCTGGGCGCGGTCTTCCGCGACCGCCGCGCGCGCTGCCAGCGCTTCGGGATAGATGCGCCCCGTGGTCGCGACCTTCTGCACGTCGCCGGCCACGAGCTTCAGCTTGGCGTCCGTATAGCCTGCGCCCGACTGGTTGATGATGCTGACCCATGCGCCCACGTCGAGCTGGCAGGAGTTGGCGCCGCGGCCCTCGGAATAGGTCACGTTGTAGTCGGTCCACCACGTGATGCCCGATGCCTGGTAGGAGACGCGCGTCTTGTGCGTACCAGGGCGGCTCGCCGCGACGTCCCAAACCAGGGTCGGACGGGTGATGAGGCCCGCCGGGCAACTCCGGCAGGCGCACGCCGGCATTGTGAGGCAGCATCTGGATGCTGCCGTCCCCGCGCCGTAGCGTGATACCGCCCGCGGTGGAGAGCAGGGTGCCATCGAAGGACTCGACGCCATTGCCGCGCACCTGGTCCACGCTGATCGAGCGGTCGATGTATTTCTGCAACAGCTTTTCCGTGCTCACGAGGTCGAACTGGAAGTTCTGCTCGACGACGCTGGTCCCCGCCGCGTCGGTGAGCGACTCGAAAGTGACGGTGGTGGGATCAATCAGGGCGGCGACGTCGGTGAAGCGCACGGTGTTGCGACCGCGCGTCAACTGGAGCTCCCGCTCGTGACGCACCATGGCGTAGCCGGGAAGCTGCCCGCGGCCGCCGTGGCGGTAGAGCTCGGGTGCGATCGCACCGGGCCGGGCGCTGCTATAGATGGTGAGCGCGTCGCCGGCCCGGGCGGGGGACTGCGCGGAGGACAGGGCCGCCGCGACGGCAAGCGCCGTGAGGGATTTCACGAAAGTCATTGCGTGTCTCCTTGAGAAGTGGAACTGCACGCAATAAACGCATGCTTGCACCGGGTGGGGTTAAAGGGAGCCGCGGGCGGCTCGGCCCGTCCGCGCGGCGTTGATGGCGCGGCCGCTGCCTTTACCTTAGAATTTCGCCACGCGATTGCGGGGGCCCGCACGCGGTCCACGGAGTGGAAACGATGGGATCGGTAGCCAAGGCATACAACATCTTCGACCTGCGCAAGATGGCGCTCAAGCGAGTGCCCAAGGGCCTGTTCGAGTTCGTCGACCGCGGTACCGAGGACGAGGTGTCGCTGCGCAACAACCGCGCCGTGTTCGACCGCATCCGCCTGAAGCCGCGGAATCTCGTGGACGTTTCGAAGCGCAGCCAGGAGGTCACGCTCTTCGGCAAGAAGCACAAGATGCCGATCGTGATCGCGCCGACCGGAACGGCGGGACTGATGTGGTACGAGGGCGAGATCGCTCTCGCGCGCGCGGCCGCCGCCGCCGGCATCCCGTTCACGCTCGCCACCGGCTCGATGACGTCGATGGAGAAGGTCGCCGAGGAGGCGGGCGGCACCCTGTGGTTCCAGCTCTACATGTGGCCCGACCGCTCGCTCTCCCACAAGCTGGTCGAGCGCGCCCGGGCCGCGGGGTACGAGGCGCTGGTGGTGACGGTCGATGGCGTCGTCCCCGGTAACCGCGAGTACAACCTCCGCAACGGCTTCACCATCCCGTTCACGTTCACGCGCGGCAACATTACGGACGTGCTGCTGCATCCGCGCTGGCTCTTTGGCGTCCTCGCCCGCTACCTCGTGACCACGGGCATGCCGCGCTACCAGAACTATCCGACCGACATCAAGTACCGGATCACGGCGGGACCGATGGGGCGCTCGAGCATGCGCAACGATTCGCTCAGCTGGGACGATCTGCGGGCGCTGCGCAAGCTGTGGCCGCACCGCCTGATGGTGAAGGGGCTGCTCCATCCCCAGGACGCAGCGATGGCGGCCGACTGCGGCGCCGATGGCGTGATCGTCTCCAACCATGGCGGCCGCAACCTCGACACGGCCATCTCGCCGATCGAGGCGCTGCCCGACGTGGTGGACGCGGTGGGCAAGCGTGTCACTGTGCTGGTGGACAGCGGTTTCCGGCGTGGTACGGATGTCGCGAAAGCGCTTGCCATGGGAGCGCAGGCGGTCATGGTCGGCCGCTCGACGCTCTACGGCGTCGCGGCGGGCGGGGAAGAAGGCGCGCGGCGGGCCATCGATCTATTCCGGGGCGAGATCGACCGCGTGATCGCGCTTCTCGGCTGCACCAGCGTCGCGGAGCTTTCGACCGAGCATCTGCACGCCCCGGATCTGCCGGTGCGTGCGGCGGAGCCAGTGCGCCCGGGGTTGAAGCTCCTCGACACCGCGCGGGCCGCGGAGAGATAGTTCTTTGCTGTGGTATTTGCTGCTGCTGGCGACGGTCGGCGTCGTCGTCTACGTCATCTGGAATTACCGAAGGGGAACCGCCGCAAGGAAGGCCGCAAGCGCGGCGCGCTTCGATAAGATGTTCAAGGCGGAAGTGCAGCTTACCCCGGGTGCGCAACTCCCGACCTTTTTCACAGCCGATACCTCGCCACTCGCCAAGTCTGCTCCGGCGGCGTCCATCGCACCGGCCGTGGCGGCTGAACGCTTTCTCGGCAAGTCCGAGTCGCTGCTCTACTACTTGCTCAAGGCTGGGTTGCCTGACCACGAGATTTTTGCCGGCGTGTCACTGACGCGGTTCATCGTCGCGGCCGGAGACGGGCGCGAGCGCGAGCAGCAATTGCGCCGGCTTGCCCAGTACACCCTCGATTTCGTGGTATGCGACAAGAGCATGCAGGTGATTGCCGTGGTCGAAGTTGAAACCGCGGCCGCAGCCACGGCTGCGGGGGATCAGCGCTTCAAGGCCGAGATGCTGAAGCAGGCCGGCATCCGGCTCGTCCGCATCAATCCCACAGCGCTGCCGCGGCGGGAGCAGGTGCGGGCCTTCATCAACGGCGAGTCGCCGCAACAGGGCGTGTGATGGGCCGCATTCCCGGCCTCATGGTGCTGATTGCCGCAGCGCTTGCGCCGCTGCCCGTTGTGGCTGCCAAATCGCCGGAGCAAATCTTCGAGCAGGCGTCGCAGAGCGTGGTCGTGATCAACACCTTCGACGGCGAGGGCAATCCCATCAATCAGGGCGGCGGCGTCGTGACGGCGCGCGAACTCCTCACGACCAACTGCCACGTCATCGAGGGCGCGGCGAGTCTCGAGGTCATTCACCGGCAGCAGGTCTACGCCGCCACCCCCGCAGCGGCAAACGTGGAGCGCGATTTGTGCCAGATCCGGGTTCCGCAGTTGAACGCGCCGCGGGTGACGCTCAATACCGGCCGGGTGCGGGTGGGCCAGAGAGTGTACGCAATCGGCGCCCCGGAAGGGCTGGAGCTGACGCTGACGGAGGGCCTGATCTCGAGCCTGCGCGAATTCGAGGGCTCGCAATACATTCAGACCTCCGCGGGAATTTCGCTGGGGTCGAGCGGAGGCGGCCTGTTCGACACGGAGGGGAGGTTGATCGGCATCACCGCGTTCTTCGTCGGCGAGGGGCCGAACCTCAATTTCGCGCTGCCGGCTGCCTGGATTGCCGAGCTTGAGCGCGGAACGCGCGCGAAGGCCGCGGCAGGCGGTCAGGAGCCGGCGGACGCCCGGTGGGCGCGCCGCGTCAGCGACGCGCGGGCCAAGAAGGACTGGCCGGCCGTCGTGAGCCTTTCGCAGCAGTGGGTGCGCGTCATGCCGAAGAGCGCGCGCGCGTGGCAGGAGCTCGGCGATGCCTACGCGGCGACCAACCGGCCGCGGCGCGCGATTCCCGCCTACCAGCAGGCGGTGCGCTACGACGGCGATTCTTTCGACGCGTGGCACAACCTCGGCTGGACGTATCTGGCGCTGAATCAGTATGACCGGGCGATCGAATCCCTCCAGGAGGCCCTGCGCATCTCGCCGGGCCATGCGCGCGCGACCTACAACCTGGGAGCTGCCTACTTCGGGCAGGGATTGCGCGACAAGGTGCAGGAAGTTCACGCCCAGTTGCGCCGGAGCGATCCCCCCCTCGCGGCGCAGTTCGCGAAGCGCTACGTGAAGCCGTAAGCGCAACGGCCCCGCTTGCCAATTGCGCGGATTGCGGGTATTGTTCGCCCCGCAGTCGTTTCAAGCGGCGTATTGCTGACCCGTAGTCCTCCGCCCGTTCGGGCGGGGCTCAGTTCTCAACCACTCGTCTTGAATCGCTTGCAGGGCGCGGGCGCGAGCCTGCGATTGTTCGTTCTTTTGTATAGGAGTTTGCATGGCAACTGGTATCGTAAAGTGGTTCAACGATGCGAAGGGTTTCGGATTCATCACGCCGGATGACGGCGGCGAGGAAGTGTTCGCGCACTTCTCCGAGATCCAGGGCAACGGGCACAAGTCGCTCAAGGAAAAGCAGCGCGTCAGCTACGAAGTGACGCGCGGCCCCAAGGGCATGAAGGCCACGGCCATCAAGCCGGTTTAATCACGGCTGCAATCGCCGGGGCGGAAGCCCCGGTGGCAAGAAAAACGGCCACCCAACGGTGGCCGTTTTTTATTGGTGGAGGCGGCGAGAATCGAACTCGCGTCCGCAAGTCCTACACAGCCGGGACTACATGCTTAGCCAGGTCGTTTGGATCTCGCCTTGCGCCCGCCGGCCGGCAGGCTGACGCTCGGCCAGTCACTTCGACGGATCCGCATGGCCAAGCGACCAGACCGCGCGGAGAGGCTGATGTAAATGACGCTGCACCGTTGAGCAAGCGTGACTTGCGTCTCGCTACCCCTCGGCCTAGCCCATCAGCAAGCTAGTGCAGCGTCTAGCCGGTATTAGGCGGCTAGAGCGTAACGCTCGTCGTTGGCGTCTAGTGGTTTCCAGCGGTTTTACAAGGTGACTGGACCTTGGCATGCCCCGTTCTGCTTCGATACCAGCGTCGAAACCAGGTCGCCCCCATGACTCGAAATCCATGGAATCGGCATTATCTCAGATATGGGCATTAACACGGAGTTCAATCCAGAAATCGCAGCAAGCCCAACGGCTGCTCGATCATGCAGTCCGCGTTCCAGTTCTCGGGGTCCTGGCCGTTGAGATAGCCCCACTTTGCGATTGCCGTCTTCATCCCGGCCGCGCGTCCCGCTTCCACATCGCGCTGGTCGTCCCCTACGTAAATGCAGACGGCCGGCGGGAGTGCGATGGCGCGGCTCGCGGCGAGCAGCGGCTCGGGGTGGGGCTTGATCCTGCCGGTGGTGTCGCCTCCGATCACGCACGCGGTCCGGCCGCGCACCTTGAGGAGGTCCAGCAGCGGCAGCGTGAAGCGCTCCGCCTTGTTGGTGACAACACCCCAGGGCATCGCGCGTGCTTCCAGCCGGTCGAGGAGCTCGGGGATGCCCGCGAACAGCCGGGTCTCCCGGCACAAATTATCGGCATAGACGGCGAGAAACTCATCGCGCAGCGCGTCGTACCCGGAGTCCCCGGGACACAGGTTGAATCCCGCTCCAATCAGCCCGCGAGCGCCTTGGGACGCAACGGGGCGGGTTGCCGCGAGCGGCAGCGGAGGCAGGCCACGCGCGCCACGCACACGATTGAGCGCGTAAGTCAGATCGGGCGCCGTGTCGGCGAGCGTGCCGTCGAGGTCGAAGAGAACCGCCTGATCGATCACGACTTGATCGCGTGCATAATGTAATTCACGTCCGTGTCGCTGCCCAAGGAGTACACCCTCAAGAAAGGGTTGTATGTCATTCCGGTAATGCGATCGACCGCGAGGCCGGAGCCCCGGCACATGCCCGCAAGCTCGGAGGGCTTGATGAAGCCTGCGTAGTCGTGGGTGCCGCGGGGCAGGAGCTTCAGCACGTATTCGGCGCCGATCACCGCGAGCAGGTATGACTTGAGGTTGCGGTTGAGGGTGGAGAAAAACACGTGGCCCCCGGGCCGGACGAGCTCGGAGCACGCCTGGACCGTCAGCGCGGGCTCGGGGACGTGCTCGAGCAGCTCCATGCAGGTGACGACATCGAAGCTCCCAGGCGCCTCGCGGGCGAGCGCTTCCGGCGCGATCAGCCGATACTCGACCTCGAGCCCGGACTCGAGCAGGTGCAGCTGCGCGACCTTGAGCGGCTTGTCGGCGAGGTCGATGCCGGTGACGCGCGCGCCGCGCGCAGCCATCGCTTCGGTCAGTATGCCGCCGCCGCAGCCGACATCGAGCACGCGCCGGCCACGCAGGCCTGCGATGCCGTCGATATAGTCGAGGCGCAGGGGATTGATGTCATGCAGCGGCTTGAACTCGGCGCCGGGATCCCACCAGCGGTGTGCGAGCTGGCTGAATTTCTCGATCTCCAGGGGATCGACGTTGATCATGCGGTAGGCAATCAGGATTGAGGATTCACGATCGAATACGCATCCAATTCTACTCGCCGGCTAATCGCTGATCCTGAAGCCTAGCTCTTGATCTTTTCCCGCCAGTAGGCGGTCTTGGCGGCGAGCTCGCCCGCGTCGAGACGCGTCAGGCGGCCGTCCTCGACGAGCGGCTCACCGTTCACCCAGACGTGGGTGACGTGCTCGCGCCCGGCCGCGTAGACGAGGTGCGACAGTGGGTCGTAGCACGGCAGGAGCTCCAGCGCGTCCAGATTGACCGCCGTCATGTCGGCGCACTTGCCCGGAACGAGCGTGCCGATTCGATCGTCCAGGCCGAGCGCGCGGGCGGCGCGGATGGTTGCCATCTCGAGCGCGGTATGCGCGGGCAGGACGGTGGGATCATCGGCCGTTCCTTTGGCGAGGAGGGCGGCGAGGCGCATCTCGGTGAAGATGTCGAGGCGGTTGTTGCTCGCCGCGCCGTCCGTGCCGAGCCCCACGTTGACGCCGGCTGCCAGCAGCCGGGCGGGCGCCGCGATTCCGCTGGCGAGCTTGAGATTCGAGCTGGGGCAATGGGCGACATGGCAACCCCCGGCCGCGAGCACGCTCGTTTCCTGCGCAGTCAGGTGCACGGCGTGGACGGCGATGAGGTTGGCGTCCACCAGGCCGAGCCGCTGCAGCCGCGCGAGCGGGCGCGCGCCGTGGCGGGCGAGGCTCTGCTCGATCTCGTCCCGCGTCTCGTGCAGGTGGATGTGCAATGGCAGATCGAGCACGCCCTGCAGCATGGCGATGCGCTCGAACGCCTTGTCGCTGACGGTGTACGGCGCATGCGGAGCGACGCAGAACGAAAGCAGGCTCTCGTGCTTCAGGTCGTCGCGCGTCGCCAGGCCCTTGCTGAGGTAGTCCTGGGCATCGGCCGCGTAGGCGGATGGCAATTCGATGACGATGATCCCAAGGGCGGCTCGCATGCCGGCGGCGAGCGCCGCGCGCCCGGCGGCCTCCGGATAGAAATACATGTCGTTGAAGCAGGTGATGCCGCCGCGCAGCATCTCGGCGCACGCGAGCAGCGTCCCGTCGCGCACGAAATCGCTGGATACGAGCCGCGTTTCCACCGGCCAGATATGATTCTGCAGCCAGTCCATCAACGCCCGGTCGTCCGCGAGCCCGCGCATCAGCGTCATGGCCGCGTGCGTGTGCAGGTTGATGAGGCCCGGGATGAGCGCGTGGCCGGGGAGAGCGGTGCGCCGCGCAGCGGGGTAGCGCTCGCGCGACGCGCTGACGGGCAGCAGCTCGCGGATGCGTCCGTCCATCACCACGATCGCGTGGTCGGCGAAAACCTTCCCGGGCGGATCGACCGGAATGATCCAGCCCGCTTCGACGATTACTGGAACTGATTGGGCCAGGAGACGCTCCGCAAACAAAAACGCCCTGCCGAGGCAGGGCGTTTCTAAGTGACTGCGTTCCTCGAAGGGTCGAGGTCGATCCGTCGCTACTTCGCGGGCTGGGCAGCGGGCTTCTTCGCTGCCGGCTTCGCGGCGGGCTTCGGCTTGGCCAGCGAAATGGCGCGGCCCACCACTTCCACGGTCACGCGGCGGTTCGGCGACAGACACTCGATCAGCTGCTTGCGCTTCATCTTGTTGTCGCAGAACTTCGTTACCGGGATCGGCTGCTTGAAGGCCTTGCCTTCCCAGAAGATCACCTTCTGGTCGACGCCCATGCTGACCAGGTAATCCTTCACCACGACCGCGCGGCGCTCGGAAAGCCCCATGTTGTACTTGAGGCTGCCGATGCGGTCGGTGTGTCCGGTCACGACGACGGCGCTGATCTGGACGGCTTCACGCGCCTTGGTCGCCTTGCGCAGGGCGGCCATGAACTTGTCGAGCTCGGCCTTGTTGTCGGCGGTCATCTCGGCCTTCGCGAACGGCATACCCTGAAGCTCGATCTTTTCCTCGACGTTCAGAAACTCGGGCTTCGCCTTCTTCGCGGGCTCGGGCTTGGGCTCCGGCTTGGGCTCCGGCTTCGGTGCCGGCGCCGGCTTCGGCGCAGGTGCCGGCTCGGGCTTCTTTTCCGGTTCCGACGCGCAAGCGGCCAACAGGCTCACGGCGGCCAGAATGCCCACAAAGGTGTAGAGCTTCCGAAGTGCTGAATTCATGTTCTTGATCCTCCTGTTATGCGATGGTTAGGGACCCGCCGAAGTGCCGGTTAACCACTTAATGAAGTCTCCCCGCGGCTACTAATAGCACATCAGAACGGGCAAGGCAAATTATGCGGAGATCATAGCATGACTGGCCGGGCGGGCGCATCTTCGGCTGTTGCTTTTTAGGGGACAGACGCGCCCGCTCGGGACAGCGTCGTTTCATCAAGTGGACTGACACGTATCGCAGTTGCGTCGTTCGACGCAGATGCGGCACGCGCCCTCGCCGTTCGAGAGGTCAGACGCCGACGCGTGCAGGCAGGCGCGCCGGCAGCCGCCTTCCGATCGTATTTGCCGTCTCGGTGGGCCCGGATTGAGCCCTCGCGCATGGTAAAATTCAGCCTTTTTACCGACCCCCGAAACCGCAGGATTTTCCCTGCATTTTCATGGATCAGATCGCCAAGGAAACCCTCCCCGTAAGCCTCGAGGAGGAGATGCGCCGCTCCTACCTCGATTACGCAATGAGCGTGATCGTGGGGAGGGCGCTGCCGGACGTGCGGGACGGGTTGAAGCCGGTGCACCGCCGCATTCTCTTTGCGATGCACGAGGCGAACAACGTCTCGAACCGGCCTTACGTAAAGTGCGCGCGGGTGGTGGGCGACGTGCTCGGCAAGTACCACCCCCACGGCGACGCCGCGACCTACGAAGCGCTGGTGCGCATGGCGCAGGACTTTTCCATGCGCTACACCCTGATCGACGGGCAGGGCAACTTCGGCTCGGTGGACGGCGACTCCCCGGCCGCCTACCGCTACACCGAGTGCCGGCTGGAGCGCATTACGTCGGACCTGCTGGCCGACATCGACATGGAAACGGTCGATTTCGTGCCGAATTACGACGGCAAGGAGCAGGAACCGACCGCGCTGCCGACGCGCATTCCCAATCTCCTCGTCAACGGCTCCTCGGGCATCGCGGTGGGCATGGCGACGAACATCCCGCCGCACAACCTCTCGGAGGTGGTGGACGCCTGCCAGGCGCTGCTGAAGGACCCCGACCTCGGTATCGACGACCTGATCCGGATCGTGCCGGCCCCGGATTTTCCCACCGCCGGCGTCATTTACGGCGTGCAGGGCGTCAAGGAAGGCTATCGCACCGGCCGCGGCCGGGTCGTGATGCGCGCGCGCACCCACTTCGAGGAAGCGGAGAAGGGCGGCCGCGCCAGCATCGTGGTCGACGAGCTGCCCTACCAGGTGAACAAGGCGAGTTTGCTGACCAAGATCGGCGAGCTGGTGCGCGAGAAGAGGATCGAGGGCATCACCGACATCCGCGACGAGTCCGACAAGAGCGGGATGCGGGCGGTGATCGAGCTGAAGCGCGGCGAGAACCCGGAGGTGATCCTCAACAACCTCTGGAAGGAGACGCAGCTCGAGGAAACGTTCGGCATGAACATGGTCGCGCTGGTGGACGGCCAGCCGCGGCTCCTGAACCTCAAGCAGTTCGTGGAAGCCTTCCTGCGCCATCGCCGCGAGGTCGTCACGCGGCGCACGGTGTTCGAGCTGAGGAAGGCGCGCGAGCGCGGCCACATCCTCGAGGGCCTGGCGGTGGCGCTGTCCAACGTGGACGACGTGATCGCGCTGATCAAGGGCGCCGCCTCCCCGGCGGAAGCGAAAGTCGCGCTGATGGCGCGCCTCTGGCATTCGAAAATTGTGGAGGCGCTGCTCGAGCGCAGCGGGGGCCAGACCTCGCGCCCGGAGGGGCTCGCGGTCGAGTTCGGCCTGCAGAAGGAGGGCTACCGCCTCTCCGATGTCCAGGCGCAGCGCATCCTCGAAATGCGGCTGCAGAGCCTGACGGCGCTCGAGCAGGACAAGATCACGTCGGAGTACAAGGAGACCATGGACCGGATCGTGGATCTCATGGACGTGCTCGCGAAGCCCGCGCGCGTGACCGAGATCATCTCGCAGGAGCTGGCCGAGGTGAAGAAGCAGTACGGCGACGAGCGCAAGAGCGAGATCGTCACCGCGACGCAGGAGCTCTCCACCGAGGACCTGATCGCATCCGAGGACGTCGTGGTGACGCTTTCGCACGGCGGCTACATGAAGTGCCAGCCGGTCGCCGACTACCGCGCCCAGAAGCGCGGCGGGCGCGGCCGGCAGGCGACGGCGACCAAGGAGGACGATTTCGTCGAGAAGCTGTTCATC
Organism: uncultured beta proteobacterium; assembly: GCA_963699525.1. Taxonomy (GTDB): domain Bacteria; phylum Pseudomonadota; class Gammaproteobacteria; order Burkholderiales; family SG8-41; genus SG8-41. The sequence goes on from CAVOUI010000013.1 coordinate 170,763, forward strand.
GCCAACACGCACGACCACATCCTGTGCTTCTCCAACCGCGGGCGCGTCTACTGGCTCAAGGTCTACGAGGTGCCGCAGGGCAGCCGCGCGTCGCGCGGCAAGCCGATCGTGAACCTGGTGCCGCTGATGGAGCACGAGAAGATCACCGCCGTGCTGCCCGTAAAGGAATTCGACGAGAACCATTTCGTGTTCATGGCGACTGCGCTGGGAACGGTCAAGAAGACCGCGCTGTCGGCGTTCTCGCGGCCGATGGCGAAGGGCATCATCGCGGTCAACCTCGACGCCGGCGACCACCTGATCGGGGTGGCGTTGACCGACGGCAAGCAGGACGCGATGCTGTTCTCCGACGCCGGCAAGGCGGTGCGCTTCGCGGAGGACGAGGTGCGTCCGATGGGGCGCAACGCGGCGGGCGTGCGCGGGATGAAGCTCGGCAAGGGCCAGAACGTGGTGTCGCTGCTGACCGCGAGCGACGAGAGCCTCTCGGTGCTCACGGCCACGGAAAACGGCTACGGCAAGCGCACGCCGGTGGCGGAATACACGCGCCACGGGCGCGGCGCCCAGGGCATCATCGCGATCGACTGCAGCGAGCGCAACGGCAGGCTCATCGGCGCGCAGCTCGTGGGCGCGGAGGACGAGATGATGCTGATCACGACCGGCGGGGTGCTGATCCGCACGCGCGTCGCGGAGGTGCGCGAGCAGGGGCGGTCCACGCAGGGGGTGCGCCTGATCAATCTCGTCGATGAAGGCGAGAAGCTCGCGGGGCTGGTGAAGATCGTGGAACCGGACAACGGAGAAGAGTGAGGGGTTGAGCGTGGCACGGATATTCAATTTCGGGGCCGGTCCGGCGACGCTGCCGGAGCCGGTATTGCGCCAGGCGGCGGAGGAAATGCTCGACTGGCACGGCAGCGGCATGTCGGTGATGGAGATGAGCCATCGCGGCAAGATCTTCATCGCCATTCATGCCCAGGCCGAGGCGGATCTCCGCGAGCTGCTGGCGATCCCGAAGAACTACAAGGTGCTGTTCCTGCACGGGGGCGCCGCGGGGCAGTTCGCGGTCGTTCCCATGAATCTGCTCCGGGGCCGGACGGTTGCGAGCTATGTCAACACCGGCCACTGGTCGACGCGGGCGATCGCCGAGGCGAAGCGCTACTGCAAGGTGAGCATCGCGGCGAGCTCCGAGGACGCGAAGTTCACCTACGCTCCGAAGCAGGACCAGTGGAAGATCGATCGCGAGGCGGCGTACGTGCATTACACCCCGAACGAGACCATCGGCGGTGTGGAATTTCACTGGATTCCGCAGACGGACGGCGTGCCGCTCGTCGCCGACGCATCCTCGACGATCCTGTCGCGACCGCTTGACGTCAGCCGCTTCGGCCTGATCTACGCGGGCGCGCAGAAGAACATGGGCCCCGCGGGCTTGGCGATCGTAATCGTTCGCGACGACCTGATCGGACAGGCCGCCCCCAGCACGCCCACGATATTCGACTACAAGGTCCAGGCGGACGCGGATTCCATGCAGAACACGCCGCCGTCCTACTCGATCTATCTCGCGGGGCTGGTGTTCCAGTGGCTGAAACGGCTCGGCGGACTCGCGAAGATGGAGGAGATCAACATCGCCAAGGCGAGGCTGATCTACGACTACCTCGACCAGACCGAGTTCTACCACTCGCCCGTCGCGCGGGAGGACCGGTCGCGCATGAACGTCACGTTCCGGCTGCGCAACGACCAGCTCGACGAGGATTTCCTCAAGCAGTCGAGGGCGCAGGGGCTTGCCGAGCTGAAGGGCCATCGGGCGGCCGGCGGAATGCGCGCGTCGATCTACAACGCCATGCCGATCGAGGGCGTGCGGGCGCTGGTCGGGTTCATGCGAGAGTTCGAGCGGACCCATGGCTAGGCCATTCCGGATATTGACGCTCAACTCGATTTCCGGCGCCGGGTTGAAGCGCTTTCCTGCCGCGCGCTACGTGGTGGGCGCAAACGTCGAGGATCCCGACGGGATCCTGGTGCGCTCGCACGACATGCATGCCATGGAGATCGGTGCGCCCGTGAAGGCGGTCGGGCGCGCCGGCGCGGGCGTGAACAACATACCGGTGGAGAAGCTCACCCAGCGCGGCGTGCCCGTGTTCAACGCGCCCGGCGCGAACGCCAATGCGGTGAAGGAGCTCGTGATCGCGGGGATGCTCATCGCCTCGCGCAACCTGGTGCCGGCGCTGCGCTTCGTGCACGGCCTGAAGGGCGACGACAAGACGCTGAACAAAGTCGTCGAGGAAGGCAAGAAGCAGTTCGCGGGCATCGAGCTGCCACGGCACACGCTGGGCGTGGTCGGGCTCGGCCGCATCGGCAGCCTGGTCGCGGACGCGGCGATCAAGCTCGGCATGGACGTCCTCGGCTACGACCCCGAGATTACCGTCGACGCGGCCTGGAGCTTGCCCTCGCAGGTGAAGAAAGCCCACAGCATCGAAGAGGTGCTGAAGGCATCCGACTTCGTGACGGTGCACGTGCCGCTCGCGAAGGAGACCCGCAACATGATCAACGCGGGGCGCATCAAGCTGATGAAGCACGGCGCGATCCTGCTCAACTTCGCGCGCGAGGGCATCGTGGACAACGACGCCGTGGTGGAGGCGCTGGAAGCGAAGCGCATCCGCAGCTACGTCTGCGATTTCCCGGCGCAGAAGCTCGCCGGGCGCCCCGAGGTGATCACGCTGCCGCACCTCGGCGCTTCCACCCGCGAGGCGGAGGACAATTGCGCGGTGATGGTCGTCGACCAGGTGCGGGAATTCCTCGAGAACGGTAACATCCTGAATGCGGTGAATTTTCCGGAGGTGGTGATGCCGCGGGAGGCGCCCTATCGCGTCGGCATCGCCAACGCGAACGTGCCGAACATGGTGGGGCAGATCTCCACCGCGATGGCGAAAGCCGGGCTCAACATTCACAACATGATCAACAAGTCGAAGGGGGAGATGGCGTACACGCTGGTGGACGTGGACACCAAGATGCCGCCCCGGGTGATCGAGCAGATCGGCCGCATCGAGGGCGTGTTGTCGGTGCGCTACCTGCCCGTCGAGCCGTAGGAGCGTGAACGGGCACATCCGTTGCCCTTCGACAGGCTCGGGGCGAACGGGCCATCATCGTTTGCCATTGGCGCATGAGTGATTCCCTCAAACTGATCCGCGGCAAGATCGACGCGCTCGACCGCCGGCTGGTCAAGCTGCTCTCGGCGCGCGCGCGGCTCGCGCAGCGCATCGGGCGGCTGAAGGAGGGCGCGGCGTACCGCCCCGAGCGCGAGGCGCAGGTCCTGCGCGGCGTCGTCGCGGAGAACCGCGGCCCGCTTCCGGACGGCGCGCTCGCGCGCCTGTTCACCGAGATCATGTCCGCCTGCCGCGCGCTCGAGGACTCGATGACGGCCGCCTATCTCGGGCCGCCGGGCACCTTCAGCCAGGAGGCGGCGGTCAAACATTTCGGCGGGCTCACGGCGCTTGCGCCATGCGCCACGATCGACGAGGTGTTCCGCCGGGTCGAGACCGGCGCGGCCGGCTACGGCGTCGTGCCGGTGGAGAACTCCACGGAAGGCGCCATCGGCCGCACGCTCGATCTCCTGCTATCCACCCCGGGGCAAGTCTGCGGAGAAATCATGCTGCCGGTCCGGCAATGCCTGATGGCGAAAAGGGGCGCGCTCGCTGGCATCCGCAAGGTCTACTCGCACGCCCAGAGCCTGTCCCAGTGCCAGCAGTGGCTCGCGCGCAACCTGCCGCGCGCCGACCGCGTCGCCGTCGTCAGCAATGCCGAGGCGGCGCGGCTTGCCGCGCGCGAGCGGGGCACGGCGGCCATCGGCCCGCGCGTCGCGGCGGCGCTCTACCGCCTGCAGCTGCTCGCGCGCAACATCGAGGACGAGGCGAAGAACACGACCCGCTTTCTGGTCATCGCCGAGCACGATGCGGCGCCGTCGGGGCGCGACAAGACCTCGCTCGCCATGTCCACGCGCAACGTGCCGGGGGCGATGCACGAGCTGCTGACGCCGCTCGCGGCGAACCAGGTGAGCATGACGCGGCTCGAATCGCGGCCCTCGCGCACGGGGCTGTGGGAGTACGTGTTCTACGTGGACATCGAGGGGCACCAGCAGGATCCCAAGGTGGCGCGCGCCCTCGCGGAGCTGAAGCAGAAGGCATCGTTCCTCAAGATCCTCGGCTCCTATCCCGCGGCTGTCGCCTGATGGACATCTGCGACCTCGCTCCCGGCTACATCCGCGCCATCGCTCCGTATCAGCCGGGAAAGCCGATCTCGGAGCTCGCGCGCGAGATGGGGATCGACGAGGCGGGCATCATCAAGCTTGCCTCCAACGAGAACCCGCGCGGTACCAGCCCGCTCGCACGGCGCGCGGTCGAGGCGGCGCTGTCCGATCTCGCGCGCTACCCGGACGGCAATGGCTTCGAGCTGAAGCAGGCGCTTTCCCGCCGCCACGGGCTCCCGCCGGAGTGCATCGTGCTCGGCAACGGGTCGAACGATGTGCTGGAGATGGCCGCGCGCGCGTTCCTGGCGCCCGGGCTCGCCGCCGTCTATTCGCAGCACGCGTTCGCGGTCTATCCCCTTGCGGTGCAGGCGGCCGGTGCGGCCGGCATCGAGGTGCCCGCCCGGAACTACGGCCACGATGTCGCCGCGATGCGCCGCGCGGTCACGCCGGCCACGCGCCTTGTCTTCATCGCCAATCCCAACAATCCCACGGGAACCCTGGTGCCGGCGCGCGAGGTCGAGGCCTTCATCGGCGGACTGCCGCGCGAGGTGCTGGTCGTGCTCGACGAAGCCTACAGCGAGTACCTGCTGCCGGAGCACAGGTCCGACAGCATCGGTTGGCTCGCGCGCTTTCCGAACCTGGTGGTGACGCGGACGTTCTCCAAGGTTTACGGCCTCGCGGGATTGCGCGTGGGCTACGCGCTTGCGGCGGCGGGCATCGCCGACCTGATGAACCGCGTGCGCCAGCCGTTCAACGTCAACAGCGTCGCCCTCGCCGCCGCGACCGCGGCGCTCGACGACACCGCGTTCGTGCGCGAGAGCTTTGAGCTCAACTGCTCGGGCCTGAGGCAACTCACGGACGGCTTCAAGCGTCTCGGCATCGAGTACATTCCATCCCACGGCAACTTCGTGAGCTTCAAGGTGGGGGATGCGGCGGGCGTAAACCGGAAGCTCCTCCGGGCGGGCGTGATCGTGCGCCCGATTGCGAGCTACGGCATGCCGCAGCACCTGCGCGTCACCGTCGGGCTCGCGTCGGAAAATGCCCGCTTCCTCGCCGCACTCGAGAAGGCGCTGGCGTCGTGACATGGCGGCCCGGCTGAAAATCGGCAAGCTCGTCGTCATCGGCGTAGGCCTGATCGGCGGCTCGTTCGCGCTGGCGCTCAGGCGCGCGCGGGCCGTGCGGCGCGTGGTCGGCGTGGGGCGCACGCGTGCGCAACCTCTCCCGCGCGTTGCGGCTCAAGGTGATCGACGAGGCGTCGCGGGACCCCGCGCGCGCGGTGCGCGATGCGGACCTGGTTCTGCTCGCCACGCCGGTCGGCCAGATGCCGGCCGTGATGAGCGCCATCGCGCCGAATCTCCCGGCCCATGCGGTCGTAACGGATGCGGGCAGCACCAAGCGCGACGTGATCGCCTGCGCGCGGCGTTTTCTTGGGGCGCGCCTGTCCCGCTTCGTGCCCGGACATCCCGTCGCGGGCACCGAGATGAGCGGCGCGGCCGCTGCGTTTCCGGATCTGTTCCGCGGCCGCAACGTGATCCTGACGCCCCAGGCCGGAACCGCGCCGGGCGCGGTGACGCTGGTCCGGCGCGCGTGGGAAGCGTGCGGCGCGCGCGTCGTGCGACTCGACGCGAACGCTCACGACGAGGTCCTCGCCGCGGCGAGTCATCTTCCGCACGTGGTTGCGTACGCGCTGGTCAACATGCTCGCCGGGCGGCGCAATCCGGCGCAGGTCTTCGGCCTGTCCGCGGGCGGGCTGCGCGACACGGTAAGGATCGCCGGGAGTTCCCCGGAGATGTGGGCGGACATCTGCATCGCCAATCGCGATGCGCTGCTCGCCGCGCTCGAGGACTACGAGAACGAGCTCGAGCAGACGCGGGCGGCAATCGAACGCGCGGATGTGCTGGAACTGAGGCGGCTGTTCGCGCGGGCGCGCGATGCGCGCGAGAAGTTTCTCGTCCGGAAACGGTCGTAGCCGCCGGGCATGAATCGGGAACATCTCGATCTCGCTCCGATCCGGCGCGTCCGTGGCACGGTAAGGCTGCCGGGGTCCAAGAGCATTTCCAATCGCATCCTGCTGCTTGCCGCGCTGGCTCAGGGCGAGACCCGCATCCGCGACGTGCTCGAGTCCGAGGACACGCGGGTGATGCTCGAGGCACTGCGCGTGCTGGGCGTGCAGTGCGTGGACGAAGGCGCGCGTGGTCTCCGCGTACGCGGGTCGGGAGGCGCGTTTCCGGTGAAGAAGGCCGAGCTCTTCCTGGGCAATGCGGGTACCGCGTTCCGGCCGCTCACCGCGGTGCTGGCCGTTTGCGCCGGTGAATACCGGCTGTCCGGCACGCCGCGCATGCACGAGCGGCCGATCGGCGACCTGGTCGACGCGATGCGCCCGCTCGGCGCCCGCATCGAATACCTCGGGAAGGACGGCTTTCCCCCGCTCGTCGTCCATCCCGCCGCGATCCGCGCGGGCGGCGACGTGAAGGTGCGCGGCGACGTTTCGAGCCAATTCGTGACGGGACTGCTCATCGCGCTGCCGCTCACGGGTGCGCGCACTGTCCTCTCCATCGAGGGCGATCTCGTGTCGAAGCCGTACGTCGAGCTGACGCTCGCCACGATGCGGCGCTTCGGCGTCGCGGTCGAGCGTCGCGGTTGGACGGCATTCACGATCCCGGCCGGAGCGCGCTACGCGAGCCCCGGCGAGATTTACGTGGAGGGCGACGCCTCCTCGGCATCCTATTTCCTCGCGGCGGGGGCCATCAGCGGGCTGACCGGGGGCGGGCCGGTGCGCGTCGAGGGCGTCGGGCGCGCGAGCACGCAGGGCGATGTGCGCTTTACCGAGACGCTTCAGCGCATGGGGGCGAGCATCGCGATGGGTGACAACTGGATCGAGGCGGGCGCGCGGCCGGAGACCGCCCGGCGCGGCAGGCTCACGGCGATCGACGCCGATTTCAACGATATCCCCGACGCGGCGATGACAGCGGCGGTGGCGGCGCTGTTCGCGGAAGGGACCAGCACGTTACGAAACATCGGCAGCTGGCGGGTGAAGGAGACCGACCGCATCGCGGCGATGGGTGCCGAGTTGCGCAAGCTCGGCGCCCAGGTCGAAGAGGGGCCGGATTACCTGCGGATTACCGCTCCCTCGCGCGTAACTTCCGGCGCTTCGATCGACACTTACGACGACCATCGCATGGCCATGTGCTTCGCCCTTGCGGCGGTGGGTGGGGTCCAGGTCCGCATCAACGATCCGGGCTGCGTCGCGAAGACGTTTCCGGAGTACTTCGACGTGCTCGCCTCCGTATCCGAGCATTGACCATGGCTGCGGGCGAGCCTCCCGTCATCGCGATCGACGGCCCCTCGGCTTCCGGAAAAGGGACCGTGGCGCAAGGGGTCGCGGGAGCGCTGGGCTTTTGCTACCTCAATAGCGGGGCGCTCTACCGCACGGTGGCGATGGCGGCGCTTGAGGCAGGCGCAGACCTCGACGACGAATCAACATTGTCGGATATCACTTTGAATCTCAGAGCAGAATTCAGCGGAGACCAGGTGAGGCTTGGCGGCCGTGACGTGACCGATGCGATCATCGGAGAAGCCGTGAGCATTGCGGCATCCCGAATTGCCGCTTATCCGGGAGTCAGGAAGGCGCTGCTTGCCCGCCAGCGAGCGTTCCGGCGCCCCCCCGGGCTGGTGGCCGACGGGCGCGATATGGGATCGGTGGTATTCCCCGACGCGGTGCTCAAAATCTTCCTCACGGCGAGCCTGGAGGCGCGGGCCGCGCGGCGCTATAAACAGTTGATGGACAAAGGAATCGATGCTACTATGGCGGCCCTTTTGCAGGATATCCGCGAACGCGATCAACGCGACACGATGCGTGCCACGGCACCCCTGCAAAAGAGCGCGAATGCCGTCCTGATCGACACCACGGACAGGTCGGCGGCGGACGCGATAGCGCAGGTGCTGGCGCTCTACCGAAAGGCACCAAGGGCGCCCTGAGCCGAACCCCGGCCCAGGGCTTGATCAACCCACCCCGCCGCCAGGGCGGGCAACTCCAACACACTGAATCCGAATGATGAAAGCGCAATCCCCGGCAGCCCCTACGGAAAACTTCGCCGCGCTGTTCGAGGAAAGTCTCGCCCGCAAGGAAATGCGGGTGGGCGAAGTCATAACCGCGGAAGTGATCCGGGCCGATGACAACTTCGTCGTCGTCAATGCCGGCCTGAAATCAGAAAGTTACATACCCATCGAGGAATTCCGCAACGACCGCGGCGAAGTCGAAGTCAAGACCGGCGATTTCGTCAGCGTCGCGATCGAAGCGCTGGAAGACGGCCACGGCGAGACCCGGCTCTCGCGCGATAAGGCGAAGCGCCTTGCCGCCTGGCACGAGCTGGAAGAAGCGCTCGAGAAGGGCAACGTCGTTTCCGGCATCATCAACGGCAAGGTCAAGGGCGGGCTCACCGTCACGTTGAACGGCATCCGCGCCTTCCTGCCGGGCTCGCTGGTGGACATCCGGCCGGTGAAGGACACCACCCCTTACGAAAACAAGCTGATGGAATTCAAGGTCATCAAGCTCGACCGCAAGCGCAACAACGTGGTGGTGTCGCGCCGCGCCGTGCTCGAGGCCAGCCAGGGCGCGGAGCGCGATGCGCTGCTCGCGAGCCTGCAGGAGGGCAAGGTCGTCAAGGGCATCGTCAAGAACATCACGGACTACGGCGCGTTCGTGGATCTGGGCGGCATCGACGGTCTGCTGCACATTACCGACCTCGCGTGGCGCCGCGTGAAGCACCCGTCCGAGATTCTCACGGTGGGCGACGAGGTCGAGGCCAAGGTGCTCAAGTTCGACCAGGAGAAGAACCGCGTCTCCCTTGGGATGAAGCAGCTGGGCGAGGACCCGTGGGTGGGCATCTCGCGCCGCTATCCCACGGGCACGCGCCTCTTCGGCAAAGTCTCCAACCTGACCGACTACGGCGCGTTCGTCGAGATCGAGGCCGGCATCGAAGGGCTCGTGCATGTCTCCGAAATGGACTGGACCAACAAGAACGTCCACCCGTCCAAGGTGACGCAGCTCGGCGACGAGGTCGAGGTCATGGTGCTCGAGATCGACGAGGAGCGGCGCCGCATCTCGCTTGGCATGAAGCAGTGCCTGCCGAACCCGTGGGAAGAGTTCGCGATGAACTTCAAGAAGGGCGACCGGGTGAAGGGGGCGATCAAGTCGATCACCGACTTCGGCATCTTCATCGGGCTGCCCGGCGGCATCGACGGCCTGGTGCACCTGTCCGACCTCTCCTGGAACAAGCCAGGCGAGGAAGCGGTGCGCGAGTACAAGAAGGGCCAGGAGGTCGAGACCGCGGTCCTTTCGATCGACGTCGAGCGCGAGCGCATCTCGCTCGGCATCAAGCAGGTCGAGGGCGATCCCTTCAACGCATTCATCCAGACCCACGACAAGAACTCCCTCGTCAACGGCTTCGTGAAGTCGATCGACGCGCGGGGCGCCGTCATCCAGCTCGAGGGTGACATCGAGGGCTACCTCAGGGCATCGGAAGTCGCGCGCGACCGCGTGGAGGACATCCGCACCAAGCTCAAGGAAGGCGACAAGGTCGCGGCGATGGTCATCAACATCGACCGCAAGAACCGGACGATCAACCTGTCCATCAAGGCCAAGGACCTGGCGGAGGAGGCCGAGGCCATGAAGAAGCTTGCAACGGAGAAGCAGGCGAGCCCGGGCACCACCAATCTCGGCGCGCTGCTCAAGGCCAAGCTCGACGTAGCCAATACCCAACAATAAGGACGCACCATGACCAAATCCGAGCTGATCGCGAAGCTGGCGGCGCGCTACCCCCAGCTGGTGGCGAAGGATGCGGAACTCGCGGTCAAGATGATCCTCGACGCCATGGGCAAGAGCCTCGCGCAGGGGCAGCGCATCGAGATCCGGGGCTTCGGCAGCTTCGGCCTCAATTACCGGCCGCCGCGCACGGGGCGCAACCCCAAGTCGGGGGAAAAGGTGCAGGTGCCGGCCAAGTACGTCCCGCACTTCAAGGCCGGCAAGGAACTGCGCGAGCGTGTGGACGTCAAGAAATAGCGAATACCGGTACTGGCACTGTTCGTCGGCAGGCGGCATCATCGGAAGATCGTGCCGCCTTTTTTGTGACCGGGGCTCCCCGTGCGCACCGTCTGGCTGATACTCAAGATCGCTCTCTTCGTCCTCGTGCTCGTCTTCGCGGCCAGGAATACCGAGGTGGTGACGGTCCGCTATTTCCCCGGCCAGGAATGGCAGGCGCCGCTCGTCTTCGTGGTGCTCGCCGTCTTCGCGACCGGAATCCTGCTGGGGCTTGCCGCCGCGCTGCCGCGGATCTTCAGGCAGCGGCGGGAATTGTCCGCGCTCAAGCGGGATCTGGCAGCGAGCCGCAAGGAAGGCGAGGCGCGGAAGGCGCCGGCGCGGGATGCCTCCGCCTGACACCGGGCCCCGGGGATTGAAGGATAGAATCTACGCGTTGCGGCGCAGACGGGTGGGACCGAAGGTGAATCATGGAAATTGAGTACTGGTGGCTGCTCGCGCTGCCGCTGTTCTTCGGGCTCGGCTGGTTCGCGGCGCGCGTCGACATCAGGCAGATCATCCGCGAGTCGCGGGCGCTCCCGCTGTCGTATTTCAAGGGCCTCAACTTCCTCCTCAACGAGCAGCCGGACAAGGCGATCGAGGCCTTCATCGAGGTCGTCAAGGTCGATCCCCAGACCATCGAGCTGCACTTCGCGCTCGGGGGGCTGTTCCGCCGCCGCGGCGAGGTCGAGCGCGCAATTCGCATGCACCAGAACCTGGTCGAGCGTCCCGATCTCGCGGCGGAGCAGAAGCTCATGGCGCTCTACGAGCTGGCGCAGGATTACTTCAAGGCGGGGCTCCTTGACCGCGCCGAGGAGCTGTTCAGCAAGCTCGAGGGCACTTCGTACGCCGAGCAGGCGCTGCGTTTTCTGCTCGAGATCTACGAGCAGGAAAAGGACTGGCACAAGGCGATCGGCATCGCCGGCAAGCTCGAGACCGTCACCGGCCGCTCGCACCAGAAGGAGATCGCGAATTTCCGCTGCGAGCTGGCGCTGAACGAGCTGATGCACTCGCGACCCGATGCCGCGCGTCCGCATCTTGCGCAGGCCCTTGCCCATCACCGTATGTGCGTGCGCGCCAACATGTTGATCGGCGATCTCGAGATCGCGGCGAAGCGGCCGGAGGCGGCGATCGAGGCGTGGAAGCGGATCGAAACCCAGAACCCGCAGTACCTCGCGCTCGTCGCCGAGCGGATCTTCAACGCCTACAAGCAGCTCGGGCGCCTCGAGGAAGGGGTGAACCTGCTGCGCGGCTACCTGGCGAAGTATCCCTCGCTCGACCTCCTCAACGTGGTGTTCCAGGGGACGCTCGAGAGCCAGGGCACGGAGCCCGCCTACCGGCTCGCGCGCGACGAGCTGCGGCGCATGCCGACGCTGCTCGGGCTCGACAAGCTGCTCGAGGCCCAGATGCTGGAGGCGCCGCAGGACCGCCGCCGCGACCTCGAGCTCGTCAAGGAGCTGGTGAACCAGCACACGCGCAGCCTCGCCATGTACAAGTGCGACGTGTGCGGCTTCCGCGCCCGCCAGTACTACTGGCACTGCCCGGGATGCGCGGAATGGGAGACCTATTCCCCCCGCCGCACCGAGGAAGCCAAAATCCCGGCGTGAGCGATCCTCGAATCATCGTTGCGCTCGATTTCCCCAACGCGAAGGAAGCGCTCGCGGCTGCCGGCCGGCTCGATCCGGCGCTCTGCCGCGTGAAGGTCGGAAGCGAGCTCTATACCGCCTCGGGGCCGGCGCTCATCGAAACGCTGCAAAAGGCGCGATTCAGCGTATTTCTCGATCTGAAATATCACGATATCCCGAACACGGTCGCGAGTGCCTGTGTAGCGGCCGCTGGACTCGGAGTCTGGATGATCAATGTGCACGCGCTCGGCGGGCGCACCATGATGGAAGCGGCGCGTGATGCGCTCGCCAAAGCGAAAATGCGGCCCAAGATCGTCGCTGTCACGCTGCTTACCAGCATGGGCGCGAGCGACTTGGCGCAGGTCGGGCTGGGTGGCACCCCGCAAGCTGCCGTTCTGAAGCTCGCGCAACTATCCCAGGCGAGTGGCCTCGACGGGGTGGTGTGCTCGGCGCAGGAAGCCGCAGCGCTGCGCCGCCAGTGCGGGAAGAGCTTCATGCTGGTGACTCCCGGCATCCGGCCTGCGGACGCCGGCCGGGATGACCAGAGCCGCGTCGCCACGCCGCGTGAGGCTATCGCAGCCGGCGCGGACTACCTCGTGATCGGCCGGCCGATCACGCGCGCGCCGGATCCGATGGCGGCCCTGCGCGCCGTCATTGCCGAAATCGCGGGATGAAGGCCCGCAGGGTTAGAATCGCGACATGAAGGCTCGGTCATCTTTCATCCTCCAGCCTTCCGCCTTGCGCAAAGCGCGCGTTCTGGTCGTCGGCGACGCCATGCTCGACCGCTACTGGATCGGCGAGGTCGAGCGCATTTCCCCCGAAGCGCCGGTGCCGATTGTCAAGATCGATCATGAAGAGGAGCGCGCGGGCGGTGCGGCCAACGTCGCCCGCAATGCGGCGGCGTTGGGTGCCCAAGTGACGCTCCTGTCCGTCGTGGGCGCGGACGAGCCCGGTGCCCGGCTCGAAGCCCTGCTCAAGCGCGAACGCGTTCGTCCCCGGCTGCATCATGAACGCGGCTTGAAGACCACCGTCAAGCTGCGAGTCGTCGCCGGCCGCAAGCAGCAGCTGCTGCGGGTGGACTTCGAGACCACGCCGAGCCACGAGGTGCTGGCGAGCAAGCTGCGCGAGTTCGAGGAGATGCTCGGCGACACCGACGTCGTGATCCTCTCCGACTACGGCAAGGGCGGCCTGACTCACATCGTCAAGATGATCGGCCTCGCGCGGCGCGCGGGGAAGGCGGTACTGGTCGATCCGAAAGGCGAGGACTACTCGCGCTACCGGGGCGCGACGCTGATCACCCCCAATCGGGAAGAGTTCGCGAGGGTTGCGGGCGTCTGGAAGGACGAGCGGGACCTGACGGAGCGGGCGCAGCGGCTCCGGCGCAAGCTGGACGCGAAGGCCCTGCTGGTCACGCGCGGCGCGCAAGGCATGACGCTGTTCCAGGACGGCAAGCGGCTGCACGTGGCCACGGAAGCGCGCGACGTATCCGATGTCACCGGCGCGGGCGACACCGTCATTGCGACGCTGGCCGTCGCACTGGGATGCGGTGCACGGCTACAGGATGCGGTGAGGCTGGCGAACCGTGCTGCCGGCATCAAGGTCGGCAAGTTCGGCACCGCAGTCGTGACGCCCAAAGAGCTGTTCGGGGAGAAATAGGATGTCCTACGTCGTGACAGGGGCGGCGGGATTCATAGGCTCCAATATCGTGAAGGCGCTCAATGACCGCGGCATTACCGACATCCTCGCGGTAGACGACCTCACGAACGGAGCCAAGTTCGCGAATCTCGCCGATTGCGACATCGCCGAGTACCTGGACAAGGACGAGTTCATCGAGCGGCTCGAGGACGGCGACTTCGATGGGCAGCTCTCCGTCGTCCTGCACCAGGGCGCGTGCTCCGACACCACCGAGACCGACGGGCGGATGATGATGGACGCCAACTACCGCTACTCGCGGCGCCTGCTCGACTGGTGCATCGCCGACGAGGTGCACCTCATCTACGCCTCGTCCGCGGCGATCTACGGCGCGAGCCGCGAGTTCCGCGAGGTGCGCGAATGCGAGGCGCCGCTCAACATCTACGGCTATTCGAAGTTCCTGTTCGACCAGCTGGTGCGGCGGCGCTACGAGGAGCGCACGGCGCAGATCGTGGGGCTGCGCTACTTCAACGTCTACGGCGAGCGCGAGGCGCACAAGGGGCGCATGGCCTCGGTCGCGTACCACTTCTTCAATCAGTATCGCGGGGCGGACCACGTCAGGCTCTTCACGGGCAGCGGCGGCTACGGCGACGGGGAGCAGAGACGGGACTTTGTCTCGGTGGAGGACTGCGTCAAGGTCAACCTGTTCTTCCTCGACAATCCCGGGACATCGGGGATCTTCAACGTCGGCACCGGCGCTGCGCAGAGCTTCAACGACGTGGCGGTGGCGACCGTCAACACCTGCCGCAAGGCGAGGAGCGAATCGCCGCTCACGTTGACCGCGATGCGCGAGCGCAACATCGTCCAGTACATTCCCTTTCCCGAAGACCTCAAGGGCCGCTACCAGAGCTACACGCAGGCCGACATCTCGGCGCTGCGCGCCGCCGGCTACGACGCGCCGTTCCTGACGGTGGAGCAGGGCGTTTCGCGCTACTGCCAGAAGCTCCTGCGCGTATCATAGTCAGATGGACAGCCGCACCATCGCCGGATTCAGGACGCTCGAGGATTTCGTCGGCAACACGCCGCTCGTAAGATTGAAGCGCCTGCCCGGGAAGACCAGCAACACGCTGCTCGCGAAGCTCGAGGGCAACAACCCCGCGGGCTCGGTCAAGGACCGCCCGGCGTTTTCCATGATCCGGCGCGCGCAGGAGCGCGGGGACATCAAGCCCGGCGACACGCTGATCGAGCCCACCAGCGGCAACACCGGCATCGCGCTCGCCATGTGCGCCGCGATGATGGGCTACCGCATGATCCTGGTGATGCCGGAGCATCTGTCGGTGGAGCGGCGCCAGACCATGGCGGCGTTCGGGGCCGAGATCGTGCTCACGCCGAAAGAGGGCGGGATGGAGATGGCGCGCGACGTCGCGGAGAAGATGCGCGACGAGGGAAAGGGCGTGATCCTCGACCAGTTCGCCAATCCCGACAATCCGCTTTCGCACTACGAGGGCACCGGGCCGGAGATCTGGCGCGACACCCAGGGCCGCATCACGCATTTCGTCTCGAGCATGGGCACGACCGGCACCATCATGGGCTGCTCGCGTTTCTTCAAGGAGAAGAGCCCGAAGATCCAGATCATCGGCTGCCAGCCGACCGATGGCTCGCAGATCCCCGGCATCCGCAAGTGGCCGGCGCAGTACCTGCCGAAGATCTGCGACTGGAAGCGCGTCGACCGCGTGATCGAGGTGTCGCAGGCGGACGCTGAAGAGATGACCCGGCGGCTCGCGCGGGAGGAGGGCATCTTCGCCGGCATTTCGTCCGGCGGCGCGCTGTGGGCGGCGATGCAGGTGCTGCGCGAGGTGGAAAACGCGGTGATCGTCACCATCGTGTGCGACCGCGGCGACCGCTACCTGTCGACCGGCGTCTTTCCCGGATAGACAACTTTAAAATGGAAGAACCGACCGAATGCGGACCCGTTCTGCAGATCCGGCCGATTCGGTAGGCAGTCTTACCTCGTGACACCCATTCTTGCGTTCGACATCGAGACGATTCCCGATGTCGAGGGGCTGCGCCGCCTCCACGGGCTCGACGCGACGATTCCCGACAAAGGCGTCGCGGACATGGCGTTCCAGCTGCGCCGGCAGACCAGCGGGTCGGACTTCCTGCCGCTGCACTTGCACCGGGTCATCGTCATCTCCTGCGCGCTGCGGGACCGCGACAGTTTCAAGGTGTGGTCGATCGGCGGCGAGAGCGAGGGCGAGCTGATCCAGCGCTTCTACGAGGGCATCGAGAAATACACGCCCCAGCTCGTGTCGTGGAACGGCGGCGGCTTCGATCTCCCGGTGCTGCACTATCGCGGCTTGATCCACCACGCGAAGGCGCCGCGCTATTGGGACACGGGAGAGGACAACCGCGAGTTCAAGTGGAACAACTACATCAGCCGCTACCACAACCGCCATCTCGACCTCATGGACCTGCTCTCGCTCTACCAGTTGCGCGCGGCCGCACCCTTGGGAGATCTGGCCCAGCTCATGGGGCTGCCCGGCAAGCTCGGGATGGAGGGCGCGGGCGTATGGAGCGCGTATCAGGCGGGCAAGATCGCCGAGATCCGCAACTACTGCGAGACCGATGTCGTCAATACTTTCCTGATCTTTCTCCGCTTCCAGCTGATGCGCGGCGCGCTGACGGAACAGCAATTCAAGGCTGAGAGCGCAGTCGTGCGTGCGACGCTCGGGAAATCACCCGAATCTCACTGGAAGGAATTCCTCTCCAAGTGGCGGGAGTAAGGGCGAACACCGTGTCACGTCTCCGAATTGTCGCTATCGCGCTTGGCGTCGTGGGGGCGCTGCTTCTCGCGATCGTGCTCTACCTCGCTTTCGGAGACCTGAGCCGGCATAAGGGCCGCATTGAAGCTTTCGTCACGGAGAGAATCGGCCGGCCCTTCGCGATCGATGGAGCGTTCGAGCTCGAGGTGTTGCCGTCTGTGGCGATTCTCGCCGAACGCGTGCGCATCGGAAACGCGGAGTGGGGCTCGAAGCCGCAGATGCTCGAGGTCGGACGCTTCTCGGCGAAGATCGGTCTCTGGTCGCTGGTCTCGGGGCCGGTAGACGTCCGGTCGCTCGAACTGAGCGACGTTTCCGTTCTCCTGGAGAAGGGTCCTCAAGGCAGGGGCAACTGGGCCCTCGGCGACGCGAGCGCAACCGGTGAGGGTGCGGACGATCTTGGCCGGGAGGCCGCCGAAGTCCCCGCTGTCATCCAGCATGTCAAGCTCGACAACGTGCGTGTCACTTATCGCGAGCCGAAGACGCCGGACCGCGTTGCGCTCCTCGAGTCGTTCACGATCTCGTCGGGATCCGCCGGCCTGTTGGTGATCTCGGGAAAGGGGAGGCTCGACGACTATCCGGCCACCCTGGCGGGTGAGGTGGGACCTCTCACCGCACTCGTCTCCGGGCGGGACATTCGCATGGCGATCCAGGCCGCAATCGGAAACCTGCGGCTCGAGGTCAACGGCGGTCTCGGCCGGCTCAATCCGCTGGACGGCGCCGACCTCACCGTGAAGATCGAGAACCCGGACCTCGGCACCATGCTCAAAAAGCTTCGCCTGCCGGTGTTCGCAACCGGCCCCTTGGGCGTCGACGCCCGGCTGAAGGACGCCGGCGAGCTGACCCGGCTCGATCTCGATGCGAGGCTCGGCGACATCACGGCCAAGCTGAACGGAACGCTCCGCACCCTTGGACTCCCCGGCTCTGACCTGCGGTTTCGAAGCCGCGGTCCCGGATGTGTCCCGGCTCGCGGCGGCATTCGATGTGACGGGCCTGCAGGCCGGAGTCCTCGAGGTTGGCGGGCACGTCGTGTCCTCGCGCAGAGAGATCAAGCTCGATGGAATCCGCGCAAGCATACGCCGGGGCGAAGGCGAATGCGGACGGCACGATCCAGCTGACTCGCGGTCCGGGAGCCGCCATTCGCTTCGAGCTCGCCGCCGAAAGCCTGGCGAGGCTGCGGGGCGGGCTGCCGGAGATCCCCTTCACGATGAACGGGAGCTACGCCGGCAGCCGCGACAAGGACGAGCTGAAGGACCTCAAGGGCCGAATCGGCGAAATCGATATCTCGGGACGCGTGTCGATCAGCCGGGTCGGTAAAAGACACGTTGAGGTCGAGCTCGCTTCGCCCCGTATGGACCTCACGCCGTTCCTTGCGAAGGCGGCGGATGGCGCCGGTAAGACGAAACCCAAGCCGTCATCAAGTGAAACGAAGGCGAAGTTCATCTTCGACGAGGCACCGCTGCCGCTCGACGCGCTGAAAGGCGTCGACACCAAGCTCCATCTCGCCGCTGCCGAGGTCGTGCTCGCCACGGGAACGTTGCGGGACGTTGATTCCACGCTGATCATCGGGGGCGGCCGGCTCGCGCTCGAAGGCCGCGCAAAAGACCGCTTCGAAGGCATCGTCAAGGGCTCCGTCACGCTGGCTGCCGCGAGCGAAGGCGCTGCTGAGCTGAAGCTCGATGTCATCACCAAGAGCTTGCGCACCGGGCTGCTGGCTGGGAGCGGGGTCGAACCCGGTCAGGCGCCGACGACGAGCGTTGAGGCGAGCCTCGTTGCGCGGGGTGCCTCGGCGCGGAAGATGGCATCGAGCGCCAACGGGCGGGTGCTGGTGACGCAGGGGCCCGGCAAGATCGGGAGCGGGATCGTCGGCACGTTCGGAGGCGACATTCTGGGCCAGCTCACCAGCAGGCTGAATCCCTTCGCGGCCCAGGACCCGTACACGCAGCTGGAATGCACGATTGCCCGGGTTGACATCGTTGACGGCCAGGCGACGGTCCGGCCCGTGCTGGTGCAAACCGAGAAGGTCGCGATCGTCGCGAGCGGCAAGGTCGATCTCCACACCGAGGCGCTGAGGTTCGACTTCAATACCCGTCCGCGCAGGGGCGTCGGTGTCACCGCCGGAATGTTCGCCAACCCGTTCATCGAGATCGCCGGCACACTGGCGAACCCGAAGATCGGCGTGGGCAGCAAGGGCGCGGTAGCGGGCGGCGCCGCCGCGGCGACGGGAGGACTTACGATCCTCGCGCAGGGACTGGTGGATCGCGTTCTCGGACAGCAGGACCTGTGCAAGCAAGTGCTCGACGAGGCGACTGCGGCGGCGAAGTGACGGCGATCCTGCTGAGCTAGAATAGCGTCACCGCTTTCGCGGCAGATTTTGACTCCGCCGCAGCAGCGATCATGGAAGTTCTGACGGTCGAATCCCTGGACCAGGAAGGTCGCGGCGTCGCGCGCCGCGACGGCAAGGCCATCTTCGTCGAAGGCGCGCTGCCGGGTGAGCGCGTCGCCTGCACGCCGTACCGCAGGAAGCCGGCCTACGAAATCGCCACGCTCGACAAGGTGGTCAAGGCGAGCTCGTCCCGTACCGTGCCGCGGTGCCGGTTTTTTGGTGTCTGCGGCGGATGCAGCCTTCAGCATATCAATCTCCACGCGCAGGTCGCGGTGAAGCAGCGCGTGCTTGAAGACAGCCTGTGGCACATCGGGCGCGTGCGCCCGGAGCGGCTTCTGCCGGCCATCCACGGACCCGCGTGGGGCTATCGCCACCGCGCGCGTCTCGCCGTGCGCTACGTGCCGAAGAAGGGCGGGGCGCTGGTGGGCTTCCACGAGAAGCGCAGCAGCTACGTCGCCGACATGGACAGCTGCGAGGTCTTGCCCGGGCGCTATTCCGCCCTGTTGCGGCCGCTGCGCAACCTCGTCAACGCGCTCTCGATCCGCAGCCGGCTGCCTCAGATCGAGATCGCCGCCGGGGACGAGGCCGACGTGCTGGTGTCTGCGCGTGCTCGAGCCGCTGCTGCCGCCTGACGTCGAGCTGCTGCGCCAGTTTGCGGACCACCACGCGGTCAGGATCTACCTCCAGCCGGGCGGGCCGGATACGGCGGGGCCGATGTCGGCAGCGGACGAGGCAGACCTCTATTACACGTTGCCCGAATTCGGCCTGAAGATGCGTTTCGGCCCCACGGACTTTACGCAGGTGAACCCCGCCGTGAACCGGGTCCTCGTGCGATGCGCGCTCGCGCTGCTCGATCCGCAGCCGGGCGAGCGCGTGGCCGACCTCTTCTGCGGAATCGGCAACTTCACGCTGGCGATCGCGCGGCGCGGTGCTGTCGCGGTGGGCGTGGAAAGCAGCGCGGAGCTGCTGAAACGCGCGGCGGCGAACGCAGCCGATAACGGTCTCGCGGACTCAGTGAGCTTCACGCGGATGGATCTGTACAATCCGGCTGGCATCGGCCTCGCCGCCTTGGGCCGATGCGACCGCATGCTGCTCGACCCTCCGCGCGACGGGGCGGTCGAGGTGGTGAAAGCGCTGCCGGAGGACGGCCCCCGCCGCGTGGTCTACGTTTCGTGCAACCCGGGAACGCTCGCCCGGGACGCCGCCGTCCTGACGCAGGCCCGCGGCTACCGTCTCAGCGCGGCGGGGGTGGTCAACATGTTCCCGCATACCTCGCACGTCGAGTCCATCGCCGTCTTCGACCGCTAGGCCAAGCTTCCTCCCCCCTTGCGGGGGAGGATTGAGGTGGGGGGTCGGAAATGTTTACCCCCATCCCGACCTTCCCCCGCAAGGGGGGAAGGGGTGCTCAAACAAAACGGCCGGGTTCGACCCGGCCGTTCCCAAGTTGCTTTTCCTGCGCTTCTTGGCGTCTTTGCGGTTATATATCAGTCTCGCTCGCCCGCGAGCGCCATCAGCAATTGCAGCAGGTTGGCGAAGATGTTGAACAGGCTGATGTAGCAGCCCGTCGTCGCCATGATGTAGTTCGTCTCGCCGCCGTTCACGATGCGGCTCACGTCGTGCAGCAGGAACAGCGCGAAGATCACCACCACGATCGCCGAGATCGTCAGCGCGAGCGCCGGGATCTGCAGGAACATGTTGGCGATGATGGCGAGCAGCGCCACGATCATGCCGACGAACAGAAACTTGCCCATGAAGCTGAAGTCCCGCTTCACGGTGGTCGCGATGCCGGCCATGACGAAGAAGATGACGCCGGTGCCGACGGCCGCCATCCCGATCAGTTGCGGGCCGTTCTTGAGCGTGAGCGCGATGGAGAGCAGCGGGCCGAGCCACCAGCCCAGGATGAAGGTCATCGCGAGCAACAGCACGACCCCGAGGCCGCTGTTGCGGTTGGCGGCGATGGCGAACTGCAGCCCGATAACGGCCGCGAGCATGACGAAGAAGCTCACGATCGGGTACTGCATGATGATGCCGCCGGTGCGGACGCCGATGAACGCTCCAATGGCGGTCGGCACCATGGTGAGCGCCAGCAAGAGATAGGTATTGCGTAGTACTCGCTGCTGCTGCAGCGCGAGTTCCGGCGCGCCTGCCTGGATCACGCCCTGGTTGTTCTGGATGTCCGATTGCATGCAGTTTCCCTCCGATGGTTTTTGCTTGGTTCGTTAGACTACCGAAACCACCCGCAAGTTTCAACGGCACTGAAGTGCGGCCGCGTTCCAAGCGCCTGAAATCACGTGTATTATGACGCGCGCCTCGACGCCAGCGGGCCGCGGGGAAGGGTGGCGGAGCGGTTGAACGCACCGGTCTTGAAAACCGGCATGTCCGCAAGGGCATCGTGGGTTCGAATCCCACCCCTTCCGCCAGTCCACATGTTCGTCGCAGCGCATGGACGCAAGTTGCCGCATGAAAGAAAATAGCGAGCTTCGCCAGGAGATTCCAGGAATGGTAACGATCGAATCAACCCCGCAAATGGCAGCCAAGGTCTACGCGACCATGGCGCGCAATCTCAAGGTAGTCCGCCGCCGCCTCGGCAAACCGCTGACGCTGGCGGACAAGGTGCTGCTCGGCCATCTCGACGACCCGGAGAAGCAGGAGATGGTGCCGGGCAAGAGCTACCTCTTCCTGCGCCCCGACCGGGTGGTGTTCCAGGACGTGCTCGGACAGACCGGGCTGCTGCAGTTCATGCAGACGCGGCGCGACAAGGTCGCGGTGCCGACCACGGTGCATTGCGATCACCTGATCCAGGCCCGGGTCGAGGGCGGGCAGGACCTGCGCGAATCGCTCGCGGAGAACACCGAGGTCTACGACTTCCTGCGCTCCGCGGCCGCGAAATTCGGCGCGGGCTTCTGGGGGCCGGGCGCGGGAATCATCCACCAGGTGGTTCTGGAGAACTACGCTTTTCCCGGCACGCTCATGATCGGCACCGACTCGCACACGCCCAACGCCGGCGGCCTTGGGGCCTGCGCAGTCGGCGTCGGCGGTGCCGACGCGGTTGAAACCATCGCCGGACTGCCGTGGGAGGTGCTGTATCCGAAGCACATCGCGGTGTACCTGTCCGGCAAGATGAGCGGCTGGACGGCGCCCAAGGACGTGATTCTGTACGTCGCGGGGCAGCTCACCGTCTCCGGCGGCACCAATGCCATCGTGGAGTACATCGGCCCCGGCGCACGCACCATCAGCGCGACCGGCAAGGCGACGATCACGAACATGGGCGCGGAGCTCGGCGCGACGACCTCGATGTTTCCGGCCGACGAGCACATGGCGAAATACCTGCGCGCGACCGGCCGCGCCGGGCTCGTGCCGCTGATGGAAAAGAATATGGACCTGCTGCAGCCGGACCCGGAGGTCGAAGCCGATCCCGAGAAGTACTACGATCGGGTGGTTCGTCTCGACCTCTCGAAGCTCGAGCCGCACGTGGTGGGACCGCACACCCCCGATCGCGCGCGCCCGGTCTCGAAGCTTGCCGCGGAGGTGAGCGATGCCGGCAACAAGTTCATCGACAAGATCTCGAGTGCGCTCATCGGGAGCTGCACCAATTCGTCCTATGAAGACATGAGCCGCTCGGCGGACGTCGCCGAGCAGGCGAAGGCGCACGGCGTGAAGGCGGCCGTCCCCTTCCTGGTGACGCCGGGCTCGGAGCAGGTGCGCGCCACCATCGAGCGCGACGGCCAGATGAAGTCGCTGAAGGAAATCAACGGCGCGGTGCTCGCAAACGCCTGCGGCCCCTGCATCGGGCAGTGGCGCCGGGCGAAGGACGTGGCCGCGGTGCCCAACACGATCGTCACCTCGTACAACCGCAACTTCCCGGCGCGCAACGACGGGCAGCCGACGACGATGAATTTCATCGCGAGCCCCGAGATCGTCACCGCGATGGCGCTGTCCGGCAGGCTCTCGTTCAATCCGCTCACCGATACGCTCACCGGCGCGGACGGCCGGCCGTTCAGATTGAATCCGCCGAAGATTGCGCCCGAGGTGCCGGCGAAGAACTTCGACCGCGGGCACGCCGACTACGTCCCGCCTCCCGCCGACGGCGGCCGCGTCAAGCTGAGCGTCGATCCGAAGAGCGAGCGGCTGCAATTGATGCAGCCGTGGCCGGCGTGGGACGGCAAGGACTATCTCGACATGCCGGTGCTGCTGAAGGCGAAGGGCAAGACGACGACCGACCATATCTCCCCGGCCGGGCCGTGGCTGCGCTTCCGCGGGCATCTCGACAAGTTCAGCGACAACCTGTGCATGGGCGCGATCAACGCCTTCACCGGCGAGGCGGGCAAGGTGAAGAACGTGCTGACGGGCGCCGCCGGGCAGATGATTTCCAAGGTCGCGCGCGACTACAAGGCGAAGGGCATCAAGTGGGTCATCGTCGGCGACGCCAACTACGGCGAGGGCAGCAGCCGCGAGCACGCGGCGCTCTCACCGCGCCTGCTGGGCGGCGTCGCGGTCATCGTCCGCAGCTTCGCGCGCATCCACGAATCCAACCTCAAGAAGCAGGGGCTGCTCGCGCTGACGTTCCAGAATCCGGCGGACTACGACCGCATTCGCGAGGACGACCGCCTGAGCCTCGTGGGACTGAAGGACATGGCGCCCGGGAAGCCCGTGGAGTGCCGGGTGAAGCACGCGGACGGCACCAGCGAGACGCTGCGCCTCAATCACACGTTCAGCGGGCCCCAGCTCGAGTGGTTCCGCAAGGGCTCGGCGTTGAACCTGTTTCACGGCGCCCAGGCCCAGCCCGCAAAGCGCAAGGCCGCCCGACCGGCCGCAAAGAAGCGCGCAGCGCGGAAACCGGCGAAAAAACGGTCGGCTGCCCGCGGCCGGCGTCGCCGCTAAAGGCGAGGAAGAGTCATCCCCGCGCAGGCGGGGTGGCTACTTCTTGCGTCCGTTCTTGGCCGCGGCCTTGGTCAGGCTGCGGTAGAGGCGGGGGTTCGCCCGCTTGAGGTAAGCGGCGACCTCGAAGTCCTTCCCCTTCGCCTTGGCGAGCTCGATGCCCTCGACGTGCACCAGGCGCAGGAGCTCGCGCACCGGCCGCGGCATGCTGCGGCCGCTCTCGTAGCGCGACCCGCCGCTCTGGGTGACGCCGACCCGCGACCAGAATTCCTGCTGGTTCATGCGCAGCCGGCGCCGGATGTTTCGGGGATTGGTGATGCGTTCAAATGGTCTCATGTGTGAATGTTACGCAGGTCGTGGTTGATACCGGATTGACCGCGTAGCGAATAATAGGTTCACGCGCGCGCTCTCGATCGCCGGCCATGACGCAGGCATCCCGGGCTCGGGCGGCCGCGAGCCTCGTTTTCCCCCGAAAAATCAACTAAAATACGCGACTTTTTGGGAAATTGCCGGCGCGATGTCCGGCAACGTCCTCAACCGATGCCTTTAATCGTCCAGAAATACGGCGGCACCTCGGTGGGCTCGCCCGAGCGCATCAAGAACGTCGCGCGCCGGGTCGCCCGCTGGAAGGCGAAGGGGCACGGGCTCGTGGTGGTCGTCTCCGCGATGGCGGGCGAGACCAACCGCCTGATCGCGCTCGCGCGGGAAGTCCAGGCGCATCCCGAGCCACGCGAGCTCGACGTCATGGTATCGACCGGCGAGCAGGTGACGATCGCGCTGCTCGCCATGGCGCTGATGGAGCTGGGGCTGAAGGCCCGCAGCTATACCGGGGCGCAGGTGCGGATCCTGACCGACAGCGCCCACACCAAGGCGCGCATCGTGAGCATCGACGAGGACCGCATCCGCAGGGATCTCGCGGACGGCTGTGTCGTGGTGGTGGCCGGATTCCAGGGCGTGAACGAGAAAGGGGACATCACGACGCTCGGGCGCGGGGGCTCGGACACCACGGGCGTTGCGCTCGCGGCGGCGCTCAAGGCCGACGAGTGCCAGGTCTACACCGACGTGGACGGGGTCTATACCACCGATCCCCGCATCGTGCCGGAGGCGCGGCGGCTGAACACCGTCACCTTCGAGGAGATGCTCGAGATGGCGAGCTTGGGCTCCAAGGTGCTGCAGATCCGCTCGGTCGAGCTCGCGGGCAAGTACCGGGTCCCGCTGCGGGTGCTCTCCAGCTTCGAGGAGGAGAGCGAGGGCACGCTGATCACTTTCGAGGAAGACCAGGACATGGAACAGGCAACCATTTCAGGCATCGCGTTCACCCGCGAGGAGGCGAAGATCACGATCCTCGGCGTTCCCGACCGCCCCGGCATCGCCTACCAGATCCTGGGGCCGATCGGGGACGCCAACATCGACGTGGACATGATCGTGCAGAACGTGAGCCACGACGGGCTGACCGACTTCTCGTTCACGGTGAACCGCGGCGACTACCAGAAGACGCTGAAGCTCCTCGAGCCGGTGGTGAAGCACATCAAGGCGCGCGGCGTCGAGGGCGGCGACAAGATCGCCAAGGTGTCGGTGGTGGGCATGGGCATGCGCTCGCACGCGGGCATCGCCAGTTCCGCCTTCCGCACGCTGGCGGAGGAGGGGATCAACATCGAGATGATCTCGACTTCCGAGATCAAGATCTCGATCGTGATCAACGAGAAGTACATGGAGCTCGCCGTGCGCGCGCTCCACAAGGCCTTCGGCCTCGATCAGCCGGCGTAGAATACGGAGATGGCCGAGTGGTAGAAGTAAACGGAGAGATGGCCGAGTGGTCGAAGGCGCTCCCCTGCTAAGGGAGTATAGGCTCAAAAGGCTTATCGAGGGTTCGAATCCCTCTCTCTCCGCCAAATAAGGTGTCAGGAACCTTTTGACGCGACCAAAGCGTACTTTGCCAACACGAAAAGGTTCCTGACACCTTTATGAAGCTCGCAAAGTTCGTCAAGTTCCGCGAGGAGAAATTCGGAGGCGTGCTGTTCGAGACGCGTTCCGAGAAGGTCTATACGCTCAATCCCACTGCGACCGCGGTGGTGCGCGAGATCCTGGCGGGAGCCGAGGAGGGAAGCATTCCCGGGCGACTGAAGGAGCGCTTCCGCGACGAGGGCGGCACGATCGAACGCGAGGCCGTTGCTTTTATCGCGGAGCTGCGCCAAAAAGGCCTCGTGGAGGACTGATCCGGTGGAGACTTCGCCGAGCGGTCACCGGGCCGGCTCCGAGGCCCCCGCCACCACGCCAGCCGCCACCCGTTCGGGCGACCTCCGCGCGCCGCTCTACATCGCCTGGCAGGTTACCAACGAGTGCAACCTCGCCTGCCTGCACT
This sequence comes from uncultured beta proteobacterium, assembly GCA_963699525.1. Classification (GTDB taxonomy): domain Bacteria; phylum Pseudomonadota; class Gammaproteobacteria; order Burkholderiales; family SG8-41; genus SG8-41. Next base: position 196,769 of record CAVOUI010000013.1, read on the forward strand.
GCATCGAGGAAAGCGGCCCCGGCAAGGCGTTTCACGACGAGCTCTACGACGAGCAGGTGTTCGCGTTCCTCGAGCAGGCGGTGGACCTCGAGGTTCCCTACCTGTCGTTCTCGGGCGGGGAGCCGATGGTGCATCCCCGCTTCTTCGACATGGTGGCCTACGTCTGCGGCCGCAACGGCCAGTTGAAGATCGAGACCAACGGCCATTATCTCGATCCCGAGAACTGCGCGCGCCTGAAGCAGCTCGGCGTGAAGGCCGTGCAGGTGAGCCTCGACGGGGCCTCGCGCGAGACCTTCAACCGCATGCGGGTGCGCGGGGATTACGACCGGGCGCTCGAGGGCGTGCGGAACCTGCGCGCCGCGGGCGTGCCGATCGAGATCAATTATTCGCCCACGTGCTTCAACGCGCACGAGATCGGGGCGGCGGTGGATCTCGCGTCGGAGCTCGGCGCCTACAGCTTCTACACCGGGCGCACGATGTACACCGGCAACGCCGTCAAGACCTGGCACAAGCTCGCGCCCTCCGAGGCGCAGTACGACGAGTATTTCAAGGTGCTCCACGCCAAGACCGAGGAATACCGCGGGCGCATGCGGGTCCATTTCCACGAGATGGGACTGCTCGAGGAGCTGCGCTACCGGCTGCATCACCCGGCGGCGCTCCTGATCGTGCTCCCCAACGGCCTCGTCAAGCTCATCAACGCGCTGCCGTTCGTGTGCGGTGACCTGCGGAAGCAGTCGCTCGGCGAGATCTGGGCGCATTTCCAGGAGGCGTGGCAGGATCCGCGCGTCGCGAAATTCGTGGACGACCTCGCCTCGGACCCGGGCAAGACGGCTTCGCTGCACCAATGGGTCTATCTCTGACCGCACGCTCGAACTTGCGGGGCGGTGCCGGACAGTCACCCTGGCGCCGGCTGCTCCGGGTCGCGAGCCTCGTTCGCTACCGCTTCTTCCTTTATGCCGGGCTGCTGCCGTACCTGCTCGGCGCGGCCTGGGCCTACGCGATCGCCGGCGCGTTCGATGCACCCCTCTTCTGGAGCGGGCTCGGGGGCGTGGTGCTCGCGGTGATCGGCGTCGAGGCGTTCAACGAGTATTTCGATTCGCGGATGGGCACCGACCGCGTGTTCAATCCGGACGACTTGCCGCCGATGTCCGATTGGGTGCTGTGGCTCGGCATCGCCGCATTTGCGGGGGCGCTGGCGGTCGGCGTCCATCTCACCTATCGCGGCGGCTGGCCGATTCTTGCATTCGCGGTGCTCGGCGGACTCGCGGCCATCTTTTATGTCGCGCCGCCCATCCGCTGGGCCTATCGCGGGCTCGGCGAGACGGTGATTGCGCTCTCGTACGGGCCGTGGATGGTGCTGGGCAGCCTGTATCTGCATACGCGGGAGCTGTCCTGGGGCGCGCTGTGGGCGTCCCTCGTGCCGGGGTTCCTGATCATGGCGCTCGCAGTGGTCAACGCGATTCCCGATTTCCACCAGGACCGGCTGGTCGGCAAGCGCAATCTGGTCGTGCGGCTCGGACGCCGCCGTGCCGTGTGGCTCTATGCCGCGCTCGCGGCGGCGGGGCTCCTGGCCGCGGTGGCCGGTGTCGCGGCGGGTGTGTTCCCCCTCGGCTGCCTGGCAGCGCTCGCGGCGGTGCCGCTCCTCGTGGCAAGCGCACGCTGCGCGATCGACACCTTCGAGACCCCCCAGCGGTTCGTTCCGGCCATCCGCAGCATCGTCGCCTGCTACCTCGTCGCGGTGACCCTGTTCACCGCCGGCGTCCTGGTTCATGCCTGGATCTAGGCGAATGGCCTACCGCATTGACAGCCTGAAGGCGCCGCTCCTCGTCTCGTGGCAGTTGACGCGCGATTGCGACCTCTGCTGCCTGCATTGCTGTACCGATTCGGCGCCGGGGAAGCGGCTGCCGGACGAGCTCGACGCGGACGAGGCGATGCGGCTCGTGGCCGAGATCGTCCGCAACGAAGTGCCCTACGTCATGCTGTGCGGCGGAGAACCGCTGGTGGTTCCCCACTTCCTTCAGATCGCGGAGGCGCTGGGCGAGGCCGGGGTGCAGCTCAAGATCGAGACGAACGGCCAGCGGCTCGACGCCGCGGTTGCCCGCCGGCTCGCGAGGCTGCCGGTGCGCTCGATCCAGGTGAGCCTCGACGGCGACAGCCAGGAGGTCTACGAGCGCCAGCGCCCCGGCGGATCGCTGGCCAAGGCGCACGCGGCGTGCCGCGCCATACGGGAGGCGGGTCTGCCGCTCGAGATCACCTTTGCCCCGACACGCCTCAACCTTCACGAAGCCCCAGCGGTGATCCGGCGGGCCCGGGCGCTCGGCGCGTTCCGCTTCAACACCGGCCAGCTGATGCGAATCGGCACCGCCGCCCGCCTGTGGGACCGGCTCGAGCCGTCCGCGGCGCAGTACGAGGAATTCCGGGCGCTCCTTGCGCGGGAGGCCGGCATTGTTGGACAGGAAATGGAATTCTGCTATTCTCCCTTCACGCTGGAAGAGGCGCTGCGCGAGAGCCTGGAAGAGCCGCCGGCGACGCTGCTGATCCTGCCGAACGGCTGGGTGAAGGTGGCGGCGGCGCTACCGCAGATCTGCGCGGACCTCCGCAGCGTGACGCTGGACCAGGCCTGGCGGGCTTATGGCGGCGCCTGGAGGGACGATACGATCATTGCCGCGCTCCACCGGGCGGTGGAGAACGGCAGGCACCACGCGAGGGCGAACGACTGGCAGCGCGTGGCGGTTTCGGAAGCTTGAACCACGGGAGGCAACATGGGCGACGTGAAAGTGCACTGGCAGGACGAGCAGCAGGAACGCGAGGCGCAGGCCGAGATCATCAGGCCGGGCGAGCGTCTGACCTGGGAGACGCCGAAGATGGAAGACGTCTCGGACCAGGTCATGGCCCAGCCGTACATCCGCTTCACCTGAGATACCCCGCCACAATTTCCCGATGCCGGGGCGCGCGGTAGAGGAATACCGCGCGCCCCTTTTTCTTGCCTGGCAGCTGACGAACCGCTGCGGGGCGCGCTGCCTCGCCTGCTGCGAGGAATCCGGACCGGACAAGGCCTGGCGCGACGAGTTGGGGCGCACGGAGGCGCTGGATCTCGGCCGGCGCATCGTCGCTTTTGGCGTCCCCTATGTCGCGTTCGGCGGCGGCGAGCCGCTCGGCGCGGCTCATTGCTGGGACCTGTTCGAGCTGCTGTCGGCCGGCGGTGTTGCCCTGAAGATCGAGACCGACGGCAGCCGCATCGACGATGCCGCGGCCGACCGCCTGGCCCGCCTCGGCGTCCAGTGCGTGCAGGTTTCGGTGGACGGGGCGGCGGCTGCGACGCACGAGCGGGTGCGCCCGGGATCAAGCTTCGAATCGGCAACGGCCGCGATTCGCCGCCTGGCTGCCCGCGGGCTTGCCCCGCAGATGGTGTTCGTTCCCACCCGGTGGAATCTCCAGGAAATCGTCGAAACTTACGACCTGGCGGTCGAGCTCGGCTGCAGCGCCTTCGTCACCGGCCCGCTCATGCGACTCGGGCGCGCGGCGGCCAACTGGGACCAGCTGGCCTGCGCGGAGGAGGACTGGCAGGCGGCGGTTCGCGCGTTGCGCGAGCACGCGGCGTCCCGCGGAGCGGCGACGGCGCTTTCCATCTACCCCTGGGACATCCTCACTGAGATGGAGCGGCGGCTCGCGAGCCCGCAGGCGATGCTGCTGGTCGTGCCGAATGGCAAGGTCAAGCTCCTGAACGCGTTACCCTTCGCGCCGGCCGATCTGCGGCGCGACTCGCTGGAGGAAGCCTGGCGCGCCTATCGTGACGCCTGGCGCGCGGGCGAGGTCCGGGAATTCATCGCCGCGTGCCGGGAGAACCCCGATCTGCTCCGGCACGCCAACGAAACTTGGCCCCTCTAATCTCCCCTCTCCGCTCGGGAGAGGGGTAGGGGTGAGGGATGCGCGGTCAGGGCTTCGCTGCCGCCGCGGCCACCACGGGTGATTTCCAGCGCGCCGCGGCGAGCTCGCCCTGCCGCGCATAGTCGAGCGCTTCGCCAAGCACCATCGCCGCCTCCTGCGGTGCATGGAACCCCATCGAGTTCTCGGCCGCGATGAAGTCGAGGCGCCACTGCGCCCTGCGCTGCAGCTCGAGCGCCGCTTGCAGCTGTTCAGGTGTGGCGCCCGCTTTCTTCGCCGCGACGATCGCGTCGATCAGCGCGGTGATGGCCGCGCCACTGCGCTGCATCAGCTCGAAGTTGCGCTGCTGGATCGTTTCCACGCGAGCCTTGAGCTCCGCCTCCGGCACGCGATGGCAGGTCTGGCAAGCATTATTGATGTTGAGCAGCGGGCTGCGCACCCAGTGGTCGGAGATCTTGGTCGCGCCGTCGCGCAGGTAGGGCATGTGGCAGTCGGCGCATGCCACGCCGGAGCGCGCGTGCACGCCCTGGCTCCACAGCTCGAATTCCGGATGCTGTGCCTTGAGGATCGGCGCGCCGGTCTCTGCGTGCTTGTAGTCGAAGAACCGGGCGCCGTCGGCGAATTTTGTCTCGTTCCAGAACTTCTCCACGTCGCCCGCGCGCAGGCCCTTGCCCCACGGGAAGGTGAGCTTCATCTGCGACGAGCAGTAGTACTCGACGTGGCATTGGCCGCAGACGTAGGAGCGCATCTCGGTGCGCGACGCATCGGCGTTCGGGTCATAGGGCTTGGCCTTGCCTCCAGCCCGCCAGCGCTCGATGGACGGCAGGTGCGCGACCGGAGCGTCCGACGCCGCGAGCGCGCGAATGCCCTCGATGAATCCCGGGCGCGTGACGCGCAGCGCCATGGTCTTCGGGTCGTGGCAGTCCACGCAGGCAACCGGGTGGGCATGGCCGGAGTCGTGCAGCTTCTTGCTCAGTTCCTGGTACGAGTACTTGTAGCTCTCCGCGAGGCCCTTGGCCGCGTCTCCGTTGCCGAGCTCGCGGTAGAGCGGCATCACCGACGCGTGGCAGTGCAGGCACGATCCGGTCTGCGGCTTCGTCAGGCGCTTGGTCGCTTCCTGGTCGGCGAGCATGTAGGCGTGCCCGCGGCGGTCGCGATAGTCGATCGAGAACGCGTAGCCCAGGAACATGCGCTTCAGCCACGGGTCGCGCGCGATCTTTTCCTCCGGCACCGCCTCGCTCCCGCCGTGCCCGCCGAACTTCGTGCGCGTGGTCTGGGCCGTGAGCAGGTACGAATCGTACTGCTTGGGCCAGTTGATGCCCCACTGCTTCGGATCGGTGGTGTCCTCGGTGACCTCGACCAGGCGCACGTAGGGATTTCGCGCCTCGCTCTTGCGCTCGAAGATGTTGACCAGGAACGCGGTGACGAGCGCGGTGGCGACGGCCACCACCACGATCGTGCCGATCAGGATCGCGCGTGAAGCGCCCCGCTGGGATGCCCTCATGGTGCTTCTCCTTGCGGTTGGGTTCATTCGTATCAGCGCCGGCCGAGGCCGGTGGTTGCGCCGTGCCCCACCGAGCGATGGCAATGGAGGCAGCGGAGCGCTTCAGAGTCGTTCGCGGCGCGGGCGACCTGCTCGTGCACGAGATCGCCGTGGCAGTTTAGACAGTTCTCCAGCAGGATCCGGCTGCTCTTGGCCTTGATCATGATCGGCTCGTGGAAATTCTGGAAGGTGAACGCCACCGAGTGATGGTAGCCGTTCTCCGCCTTGGAGTAATACTTGCCGAAGAAGCCGTGCGGCAGATGGCAATCGACGCAGACGGCAACGTTGTGATGGCTCGCCTTCTGCCAGGAATCGTATTGAGGCTGCATGATATGGCAGTTCACGCACACCTTGGGATCGTCGCTCATGTACGAGAGCCCTTCGGCATACAGGAACGTGAAGCCCCCGATACCGGCGAGCAGGCCGAGCAGGACCGCAAGCGCGACCCACCCAGCCGCGCCCCGCTTTTCACCCGTTGGCGGCGTCCCCATTGCTGAAAAGAGTCGCACGGCCAGCGCCGGGGGTCAACGCCGGCCGCTAATACACGTTTCCGAGCAGCGGCGTGATGACGAGCCAGGACAGCGCGACGATGACGAGTATGCCCGCGAGATTCAGCCACACGCCGGCCTTCATCATCTGCGGCATTCGCACCAGGCCGGTTCCGAACACGATCGCGTTCGGCGGCGTTCCCACCGGCATCATGTAGGCGCTGCTCGCGCCGAGCGTGCACGCGATGATCAGGACGTAGGGGTTCATCCCGAGCACCGGCGCCATGGCGCTCAGCACCGGCACCATGGTCGCGACCTGCGCCGTATTGGAAGTGAGCTCCGACAGGAACACCGTCATGGCCGTGATCGCGAGCAGCAGGAGCAGCGGATGCAGGCCGGCGAAGCCACGGCTCGAGTTTCCGATGAACTCCGACACGCCGTTCGCTTCAATGGAGGCCGCGAGGGTGAGCCCGCCGCCGAACAGCATGAGCACGCCCCAGGGAAGTTTCACGGCGGTGTCCCAGTCCATGGCGCGCACGCCCTTGGCGCGATCGACCGGAATCAGGAACAGCGCCATGGCCGCCAGCATGGCAATGCCGGCGTCGGAGAGCCCGGCGAGCGGCTTCATGCCCGCGATCACGAGGGGTTTCAGCAGCGGGCTGAAGATCCAGAGCATGGCCGTGGCGGAAAAAACCGCGAGCACCGTCTTCTCGCCGCGGGTGAGGGGCCCGAGCTTGCGATACTCGTCCTCAAAATGCTTCCGGCCGCCCGCGATCTCGCCGATGTCGGCGCGAAACAGGACGCGGGTGACCATCAGCCAGGCGATCGGCAGGAAGACGAGCGTGAACGGCCCGCCCACGAGCAGCCAGTCGAAAAAGCTCACTTCCTTGTGGAACGTCTGCTGGATGTAGCGCACCGCGATGCCATTGGGCGGCGAGCCGATGATGGTCGCGATCCCGCCGATCGACGCCGCGTAGGCGACGCAGAGCAGGAGACCGGTGGCGAAGTTGCGCTCGGGAATGCGGTCCTGCGGTATCCCGCCGGACTCCTTGAGGCCCTTGCCGGTGCGGCTGACCAATACGAGATCGATGACGCTCAAGGCAATCGGCACCATCATGGCCGCGCACGCGGTATTCGAGACCCACATGCTGAGAAACGCGGTGACCGCCATGAAGCCGCCGACGATCGCGCCCGGGCGCGCGCCGACCAGGCGCAGGACGTAAAAAGCGATACGCCGGTCGAGCCCCCAGCGCTCGATGGCGAGCCCGATGATGAAGCCGCCCATGAAGAGGAAGATCACGTCCGCGGCATAGGGCTGCAGTACCTTGCCGAGGGGCGCGACGCCCAGCAGCGGAAAGGCCACGATGGGCAGCAGCGCCGTGACTTCGATATCCACCGCCTCGGTGAGCCACCACGTGGCCATCCAGACCATCATCCCGAGCGTGGTGCGCCCGGCCTGCGTGAACTCGACCCACTCGCCGGGACCGGTCGAGTAATGAGGCGGCAGCCAGTAATAGCAGAGAGCCGCCAGCACCGGGCCCGCGAACAGCCCGATGCGCTTGACCAGCGCCGCGTTCATTCAGACAACGCTCACCGTATAAGAAGCATCCAGGGCACGCCGATCAGCATGAACGCAGCGAAGAAGATCACCCCGAATATCGCTCCCAGGCGCCAGTAGTCCGCCGCCGGCAGGTACCCGCTGCCGTAGTACACCGGGCTCGGGCCGGTCGCGTACGGGGTGAGGACGCCCATGATGCCGAGCTGCAGGCACAGGCCGAGGGCGAGCGTCGTCATATTGACACCCGGAATCGTGGAGGCGACCGCGAGCAGCACCGGAATCATCGCGGTGACGTGCGCGGTGACGCTCGCAAACAGGTAGTGACCGAAGAAGTTGATCAGCAGCAGCGCGGCGACCGCCACCGTGGGCGAGACCCCGCTCAGTTGCCCCGCGACGCTGTCCGCGAACCACTTCACGAATCCGACCCGGGTCAGCCCGTCCGCGAGCGCGACCAGCGTCGCAAACCACGCGAGCGTGTTCCACGCCGCCTTGTTGGCGATGAGGTCGTCCCAGGTGACGACCTTGAGCAGCAGCATCAATGAGATCACGACGAATGGCGGCGGTGGTGGCCTCCATGATCTTTCCGCCAAAAATCCACAGCAGCAGCGCGATCACGACGAGAATTCCCAGCGTGATCTCGCGCTGGGTGATCGGCCCCATCTTTTCGAGCTCCTTCGCCGCCCAGGCCGGGACCTCCGCCCCTTCTTTCACCTGCGGCGGATAGATCCAGTAGACGAGCAGCGGGCACCAGCACCAGCAACAGAATCCCGACGGGCGCGAAGGCCATGAACCACTGGACCCACGCGAACTCGATCTTCGCGGTCTTCTTCACCAGCTCGACGGCGAGCAGGTTGGGCGCGAGTGCGGTGAGGAACATCGAGCTCGTCACGCAGGTTGCCGCAAGCGCGACCCACATGAGGTAGGAGCCCATGCGCCGCATGGACGGGTCGTTCGGCTTGGACTCGTAGAGCGCCGGCAGGTTGCGGATCACGGGGTAGATCGTGCCTCCGCTGCGAGCCGTGTTGGACGGCGTGAAGGGCGCGAGGAGCAAGTCCACGATCGTCACGGCGTAGCCCAGCGTGAGCGTCTTGCGGCCCATCGCCCTGACGAGCAGCAGCGCGATGCGGCGTCCCAGTCCGGTCTTCTCGTAACCGAGCGCGAACATGAACGCGCCGAAGATCAACCACACCGTGCTGTTGGAGAATCCGGAGAGCCCCCAACTGAGAAGACGCCCGGGTCGAGCTGAAGCCGGCCTTGGCGAGCTGTTCCGGGCTGAAGAAGACGTACGGGACAGCACCATCACCAGCGCGACGCCGATGCAGCCCGATCGCGCCCCCCGGCAGCGGCTCGAACATCAGGCCGACGATGACGCCGACGAAAATGGCGAAGTAATACCAGGCGAACTGCGGGAGTCCTGCCGGCGCCGGAATGAGGGCGATGATGATGGCGACTACGACCGGTGCAAGGGCTTTCCACGGAATGTTCATGTGTTTCTCCCCCTAGATGTTTGAGCGACTCAATCCATCAGAAGCCGACGACAAGCAGCAGGTAGGCCGCGATCAAGCGTGCCGAGCAGCGCGCTCCCGTAGGCCGCGACCATGGCCCCGGTTCCGGCGTGCACCCCGATGTCGTGCAGGCCGTGGTAGATGCGGTGCACCGCGTGGAACAGGAAGAGCGAGATCACCGCGAGCAGCAGGAGCTTGCCGACCCCGTGCTGCGCGAAACCGAGGACGCGGGGATACGCGAGGGCGTCCGGAGGCATCCACACACCGATCGGCGCGATGATGCCGGTGATGAAGATCAGTATCGGCGCGACGAGCGCGGAGAGCACGCCGCCCGCCCCGAACAGCGACCAGAAGATGGGTTCGTTGGAGCGTTTCATGTCACATCCACCGCACGATGACGTAGATCAGAATGGAAGCGCCGATCGTCCCAAGCAAGCCGCCTGCCGTGATCGCGCACTCGGGCAGAGGCCGGCCGCCGATGCGGAGATCGGGCGCGGTCTTGGGCGCCACTTTCCACCAGGTGTAGGCGTGGTAGCCCACGGTCAAAAGCGCGAGCCAGTGAAACAGGATCGAGAACGGGCTCGTGAGCGCGCCGAGCCACGCCTCCCAGGCGGCCGCGCCCTGCGTGAGACGCCACAGGCCCACCAGCAGGATGACCGCGTAGATCGCGAGGAACACGCTGCTCCCCTCCCGGATCATGTAGCGCACGAAATAGGGGTTCCTGCGCCACCACCCCTGCATGGGGCGGACGTAGGTCTTGACCTGGGCCATCAGGCGCCTCCCTTCGGCATCAGGAATTTCAGCACGCCGAAATAATCCATCGTGCTGTTGACCTTGTTCTGATTGATGGCGTGCGCGGGGTCCACGTGCTTCGGGCACACCTCGGAGCAGTAGCCGACCAGCGTGCAGCCCCACACCCCTTCTTCGGCGTTGAGGAGCTCCGCTCTTTCATCCCAGCCGCGGTCGCGCGAATCGGCGTTGTAGCGGTGCAGCAGCGCGAGCGCCGCCGGACCCGTGAACTCCGGCTTGAGCCCGAACTGCGGGCACGCGGCGTAGCAGAGCAGGCAGTTGATGCACTGCGAATACTGGTAATACTTGTGGAACTGCTGGGGCGTCTGGACGTAGGTGCCCGCCGACAGCGGTTTCTTCTCCTTCGGCACCACGTACGGCTTGACCGACGGGAGCTTCTTGTTGAAGAAGTCGGATCTGGTCGATCGCGAGATCGCGCAGGATCGGGAAGTGATTGAGCGGCTCGATCCGGACCTTGCCGGGATAGTAATCGCGCAGGAACGTGTGGCAGGAAAGCTCGGGCTTGCCGTTCACCATCTTGCCGCAGCTGCCGCAGATCGCCATGCGGCACGACCAGCGGAAGGTGAGGCTGCCGTCGAGATGGTCCTTGATGTACTGCAGGCCCTGCAGCACCGAAGTATCGTGGGCGAACGGCACCTTGAACGTCTGAAAATGCGGCTCGGCGTCCTTCTCCGGGTTGTAGCGCAGCACCTCGATCTCGATTGTCCGGGTATCGGCCATGCGCGGTCCTCAGGTCATTACGGCTTTCTTGCCTTCGCCGCCGTAGACCCGCGTCTTGGGCGGGGACTTGGTGATGGTCACCGGAGCGTATTCGAGCCGGGGCGGTCCGTCGCCGGTGCGATAAGCAAGCGTGTGCTTCAGATAATTTGCATCATCGCGCTCCTTGAACTCGTCGAGGCGCGTGTGCGCGCCGCGCGATTCCTTGCGATTGAGCGCGGATTGCGCGAGCACCTCGGCGATCTCGAGCGTGAAGCCGAGCTCGATCGCCGTCAGCCACTCCGTGTTGAACACCCGGTTGCGGTCATCGAGCTTCAGGCCGCGCCGGTAGCGGTCGCGCAGCTGCGCGAGCTTCGCGCAGGCAGTCTGCATGCTATCTGCCTTCCGGAAGATGCCGACGCCGGTCTCCATGGCCTCGTGCATTTCGTCCCGGATCGTCGCGACGCGCTCGCCTTTGTCCTTGCCGAGCAGGCCAAGCAGCTGCTTCTCCACGGCCTCCGCTTGCCGGCGCAGCGCTTCGGACTTCGCCGCGGACGCCGCTTTCGCATACTGCGCCGCGCGCTCTCCGGCCACTTTTCCGAACACCACGATTTCCGCGAGCGAGTTGGAGCCCAGGCGGTTCGCGCCGTGGATGCCCACGCTCGAGCATTCGCCCGCCGTGTAGAGTCCCTTCAGCGGCGTCTCGGTGTGACCGTTGCAGAGGATGCCGCCCATCGTGTAGTGCACGGCGGGGCGTACCGGTATCGGTGCGACGACGGGATCGACTCCCGCAAAGGTCTTCGCGACCTCGGTGATGAGCGGCAACCGCTCGTGTATCGTGGCAGCGCCCAGGTGACGCAGGTCGAGCCAGACGGCGCTGCCGAGCGGGGTGTCGACCGTGCGGCCTTTCTGCTCTTCGTGCCAGAACGCCTGCGACAGGCGGTCGCGCGGGCCGAGCTCCATCGCTTTCGGGCGCGGCCACGGGTCGGGCGGCCCGAGGCCATAGTCCTGCAGGTAGCGATAGCCGTCCTTGTTGGTGAGAATGGCGCCTTCACCGCGGCAGCCCTCGGTGATCAGGATGCCGGTGCCGGGCAATGCCGTGGGATGCCACTGCATGAACTCCATGTCGCGCAGAGGCACGCCGTGGCGGTATGCGATGCCCATGCCATCGCCGGTGACGATGCCGGCGTTGGTGTTCTGGCCATAGACGCGCCCGGCGCCGCCGGTGCAGATGATCACGGCCTTGCACTCGAAGAGATAGAACTCGCCGCTCGCGATGTCGATCGCGATCGCGCCCTGCACCCGCCCGTCCTCCACGATGAGATCGGCGCAGAAGAACTCATCGTAGCGCTTGATGGAGGGGTACTTGAGCGACGTCTGGAACAGGGTGTGCAGCATGTGAAAGCCGCTCTTGTCGGCGGCGAACCAGGTGCGCTGCACCTTCATGCCGCCGAAGAAGCGCACGTTGATGTGCCCGTCGTCCTTGCGGCTCCACGGGCAGCCCCAGTGCTCGAGCTGGGTCATTTCCTCCGTGCAGTGGGCGACGAAGTACTCGACGACGTCCTGGTCGCACAGCCAGTCGCCGCCGCTGACGGTGTCGTCGAAGTGATTGTCGAGGCTGTCGTCGGTGCGGATGACTCCGGCCGACCCCCCTTCGGCGGCCACCGTGTGGCTGCGCATGGGGACCACTTTCGAGACGAGAGCGACGCGAAGCCGCGGATCGCTTTCCGCGACCGCGATCGCGGCGCGCAGTCCCGCGCCGCCGCCGCCCACCACCAGGACGTCCGTCTGTACCGTTTGCATTCCCGCCCTTCAGCCGTGTCGGCGCTCGATCAAAGGATGCTGGAGGAATTATCCGCGTCAGATTGCCTGCCGGCTTGATCCAGGTCAACCGTCCAGATAGTGGCCCTCGCTCAGGCTGCCTTGACCGGGATCTTCCCGATCTTCGCGCGCCACTCGCGCGGGCCGCTCTCGTGCACCGCGTTGCCATTGGCGTCGACCGCGACCGTGACCGGCATGTCCTTGACCTCGAATTCGTGCACCGCTTCCATGCCGAGGTCCTTGAAAGCGAGCACGCGCGCCGCGCGTATGGCCTTTGAAACGAGGTACGCGGCGCCGCCGATCGCGATCAGGTGAACGCCCTTGTGCTGCTTGATCACCTTCACCGCATCCGCGCCGCGCTCCGACTTCCCGATCGAGCCGAGCATCCCGGTTTTCCCGAGCATGGTGTCCATGAACTTGTCCATGCGGCGCGAGGTGGTGGGGCCCGCGGGTCCGACGACCTCGTCGCGCACCGCGTCCACCGGACCGACGTAGTAGATGAGGCGATTCTTGAGATCCACCGGCAGCTTCTCGCCCTTCGCGATGAGATCGGTCAAGCGCTTGTGGGCGGCGTCGCGCCCGGTCAGGATCTTCCCGGTGAGCAGCAGGCGTTCGCCCGCCTTCCACTTTGCGGTGTCGGCCTTGGTGAGCTTTTCCAGATCGACGCGCGTCGCCCCGGCGCTGAGATCGAGCGCGATCTTGGGCCAGTTGTCGAGGCTCGGCGCCTCGAAGCGCGCCGGCCCGCTGCCGTCGAGGTGAAATTCGATGTGGCGCGTCGCGGCGCAGTTCGGAATGATGGCGACCGGCTTCATCACGGCGTGGGTGGGGTAGTCGAGCACCTTGACGTCGAGGACCGTGGTGAGGCCGCCCAGCCCCTGCGCGCCCATGCCGAGCGCGTTGACCTTCTCGTGCAGCTCGAGCCGCAGTTCCTCGGCGCGGTTCTTCGCGCCGCGCTTCTTGAGCTCGTCGATGTCGATGTGCGCCATCAGCGATTCCTTCGCCATCACCATCGCCTTCTCGGGCGTGCCGCCGATGCCCACGCCCAGCATGCCGGGCGGGCACCAGTCGCCGCCCATGGTCGGCACCTGGCCGAGTATCCACTCGACCACGTCGTCGCTCGGATTGAGGATGGCAAAGCGCGACTTGCTCTCGGAGCCGCCGCCCTTCGCCGCGAGCTTGACCTCCACGCGGTCTCCCGGCACGACTTCCATGTGGACTACCGCCGGCGAGTTGTCGCGCGTGTTCTTGCGCGCGCCGTCCGGGTCCGCGAGCACGGAGGCGCGCAGCGGGTTGTCCTTGTCGGTGTAGGCGCGCCGCACCCCTTCGTCCACCATTTCCTGGACGCTCATCGTCGCGTCCCAGCGCACGTTCATCCCGATCTTGAGAAACACCACCGCGATGCCGGTGTCCTGGCACATCGGCCGGTGGCCTTCCGCCGACATGCGGCTGTTGATGAGGATCTGTGCGATGGCGTTCTTCGCCGCGGCCGATTGCTCGCCCTCGTACGCCTTGCCCATCGCGCGGATGAAATCGACGGGATGGTAGTAGGAGATGAACTGGAACGCGTCGGCGATGCTCTGGATGAAATCCTGCTGTTTGATCGTAGTCATGGGTATTCTCCCGATCGTCCGGGCGCCACTACGGGTGGAGCCCTCAAATCAATAAACGAATCATTTCAGCGCATTATTCCGTCTTTCCGGCGCGCGCGATTGATATGGATCAATCCGAATGGGAGCGCGGCGCACGAACCGGGGGGTGAGATAGGATTATGCGCGGGTACGGAGCCTGCCAGTGGCGTCAACAGGTTTCGATTTTGATGCAGGCGGAAGTATAGTCGCGTTTCCACCCCGTTGAAAGATTAAAGAAATCCTGTACGGCCGCCCCGCAGGACATCCCCATGTGGGTCGATACGTCATCCGGACGCTGCGCGCGACGGCGCTGGTTGCCGGGTGCTCCCGGGAGGCGCCCCCGCCCAAGCCGGTCGTGGTCGAGGTGACGGCGATCACCGTTCAGCAGCGCGATGCGCCCGCCGTCTTCGAATTCGTCGGTTAGACTGAGAGACGGACGGAGAGAGGACGATGACTACGCAGGCAAAGAAAGAGCCGACCGGGGCCGCGAATCCGGTACGCGTGCGCTTCGACCGCTTCGAGCTGGACGAAGCCAATGCGCGTCTGACGCGCGCCGGGGAACCCGTACCGCTGGCGCCCAAGCCGTTCGACGTGTTGTGCGCACTCGCGCGCACCCCGGGAACCCTCGTCACGAAGAACGCCTTGCTCGATAGCGTGTGGGGCCATCGGTTCGTCAGCGAATCGGTGCTCAAATCAACCATCAGCGAATTGCGCGCGGCGCTCGATGACGACCCGAAACGGCCGCGCTACATCGAGACGGTATCGCGGCGCGGGTATCGCTTCATCGCCAGCGTAAGCGCACCTGCGAGGCTCGGCAGAACAGAGGCAGTCGCAACAACATCATCATCGATGATCGGCCGCTCGGATGCGCTCGACCGGCTTCGCACGGCATGGCAGCTCGCCGCCGAAGGCCGGCGCCAGGTCGTGTGGGTCGTCGGTGAGGCCGGCGTGGGAAAGAGCACGCTCATCGAGCACTTCATGGGCGAAGTCGGACAGATTCATTGCGCTGTCGGGCAGTGCGTCGAGCAGTACGGCGCGGGCGAGCCCTATCTCCCCGTTCTCGAGGCGCTCACGGCACTGTGCCGCCGCGATGCGGCGCTGCCGGATCTGATTCGTGCAGTCGCCCCGACCTGGCTGCTGCAGCTCTCGTGGCTCTCCAGCGCGGCCGAACGCGAGGCTTTGCGGCGCGAGCTCGCCGGCGCGGGCCAAGCCCGCATGCTGCGCGAAATGGGCGAGCTCCTGGACCGCTACACGGAGAATCGCCCGCTGCTGCTCGTCACCGAGGACCTGCACTGGAGCGATGACGCCACCGTGCAGCTCATGGATTACGTCGCGCGCCGTCGCTCCAGCACGCGGCTGCTTTGGCTCGCGAGCTTCCGCCTCACCGAGATCATCGCCGCCGACAATCCGCTCAGCGCGGTGCGCCACGAGCTTCGCCTGCATGGGCTGGCGGAGGAGATCGTGCTCGATGCGTTCTCGGAGAAGGAAGTCGGCGAGTACGTCGCCGGGCGAATTCCAGCCCGGGCGGCAGACGAAAGCTTCATACGCATGCTGCATGGTCGCACCGACGGGCTGCCGCTCTTCGTCGCGGACGTAGTGAACGACGTCGTGGCGCACGACTTGCGATCCGGTTCAATGGCGATTCCGAAGAGCCTGACCGGGATCATCGAGCGCTACATCGAGCAACTGACGCCGGCCGAAAGGGCGCTGCTGGAGGCGGCGAGCATATGCGGCGTTGAGTTTCAGCTCGCGACGGTTGCGCGGGTGCTGGAATGCGACGTCGCTTCCCTGGCCGAATCGTGCGCGGCGCTTGCGCGCCGGCAACGCTGGTTGAGCGATGTCGACGCGGAATATGTCTTTCGGCACGCGCTGTACCGGGAGGTGCTCTACCAGCGCATCGCCCCGCTCGCTCGTGTCGGGCTGCATCGCAAGGTCGCGGCCTCACTCGAGCGCGAGCGCGCTGAGGGACGCAATGTGAGCGCGGCCGAGCTCGCGTCCCATTTCGAGCTCGGCCATGAGCCCATGCCCGCGCTGCGCTACTACGCCGAAGCGGCGGAGTCGGCTCTGCTGCATTTCAGCCCCTCGCAGACGATGAGCCTCACGGAACGTGCAATGGCGCTGCTCCCGCTGGCCGAGAAGAGCAACCCGCGTATCAATCTCGAATTGACGCTCGCCACGCTGCGGGGAGCGGCGGCGATACAGGTGCTTGGCACCGCTTCGGACGAAACCAAGCGCGCCTTCGAGCGCGCGCAATCGCTGCTCCAGCATGTGCCGCAGCATCCCTTGCGCGGCTTGTGCCTCCACGCGCTCGGGCTCGCCCTTTGCCTGAGGGGTGAACTGGAGGAGGCAAATGCCCTCGCGCAACGCACCGAAGTCCTGGCGACCGCTACCGGAGATCGGACGGCGCTGCTTTGCGCCTGTCTCGTGCACGGATTGGTACAGCACCTGCGCGGGCGGCCGCGAATCGCGCGCGAATGGCTCGAGAAAGGCGTCGCGGCGGCGGAGGGACTCGATGAAACCACATCCCCTGCGGTGTTCACCGCCGACCCGGACGTGATCATCCTCGGCTTACTCGCGATCGAGTTGCTGCACCTCGGATTCGTGGATCAGGGGCGTGCGCGCATGCGCGAGGCGCACGCGCGTGCCCGCGCCTTGCGCCAGCCGGGGCCGCAAGTCGCCGCGCTCTGGCTGGATGCCTGGTTCGAGGTGCGGATGAACAACCCTCAACGCGTAGCCGATGTGTCCGAGCAGCTGCGAGCGCTGGATGAAGAGAATGCGATGCCGCTGGCCCGCGCCGTGCATCGCTGGTTCCGAGGCTGGTCGGAAGCGCAGCTTGGGGATCCGCGCGCCGGCTACCGCCTCATACGCGAGGGGTACGAACAAGCCGCCCGGCTTGGCATGCGGGCCTGGGCGAGCGAAACGCTCGGCTATGCTGCCGAAGCGCTCGCGCGCGCCGGCGATTGGGTTGCGGCCCGGCGCGAGCTCGAGGAAGCCATGCAGTGCGCGAGCGCGATCGGCGGCCGGGAATATCTGCCCCAATTGCTGCTGCTCGATGCCCGGATTGCGGATGCGCTCGGCGAGCCGGACCGCGCGCGCGAATCGATGCGGCAGGCCATTGCCGAGGCGCGCGCCCAGGAAGCGCGGTGGCTCGAGTTGCTTGCGCTGAACGAACTCTGCGACCACGACGGCGCGACGCCCGAGGATCGACGCGCGCTCGCCGCACTCGTCGATGAGCTTTCCGAGGCAAACGATACAACCGCTGTCGCGAGAGCGCGAGCGCTGCTCGACAAGACCAAACCGTCCCGTGTGACGACCGCGTGAGCGGCGACTCCGCGCGCCGCAGGAGGGCCGTCACACGCTGCGGTCGACCGCGGATTCCGGGTCCGTGGCGTCTGGAAGAGCGAGATCGCGAAGGCGCTGTCTCCAAAGTTCCCTCGTGAGCGTGAGGACGACCGGGCCGATAACGAGCCCGACAAGGCCGAGCACCTCGAAGCCGCCGAGGCATCCCATCAGCACCCAAGCGAAAGGCAAGCGGGTCCCGTGGCCCGCTAGCACCGGCCGCACCACCTTGTCGCCGAAAAACAGGATGAGCGAGCCCAGCACGCCGGCGAGGAGCGCCGTGTCCAGCGCGCCCATGATGGCGAGCTGTAGTGTCAGCGCCGCGACGGCCACATAGCCGAGGAACGGGACGAGGCCGAGCGCGCCGGTGACTGCAGCCCACACAACGGGATGTGGCACGCCCACTATCGCGTACGCCAACCCGGTCGCAAGGCCCGCGAAGATGCTCGCGACGAGCATGCTGTTCACCGAGGCACGCACCGCGCGCATGGCGAGCTCTACGTACGCTTCGGCCCGCTCGCCGATGCGGTGGCGAAGCACCAGCAGGAAGTCCTCCGCAAGCCGTTCGCCCTTCTGATAGAGAAAGAACAGCACCAAGATCGCGAACGCGATGATGAACAGGTGCCGGAACATGAATTGCCCGATTGACTGCGCACCTGTCAGCAGCAGGGTCGGCTCGATGCGCTGCGCCCACATCCGGAGGGCTCCCGGGCTCGCAACTTGACTCTCCCAGAGGTCGGCCAGCCATGGCGTGCTCTCCAGCCAGTGAGGAAGCGTGATCCCCGTCTTGTCCACGGCTGCGATGCCGAGGAGCAGTGCGTGGGCTTCGGTCAGCAGCGCTCCGAAGGCAAACACCAGCGGAGCAAGCACGAAAACGACCATCAGGCACGTGAAGGCGACGGAAGCCGCGCTTCGCCCCATCCACCGCGGCGTGCGAGCAGTGAACTGCCGGTAGAGCGGCCAGCTCGCGATCGCAGTTACGCACGCCGCGAGCAAGGCCTCGAGGAAGCTGTGCAGTATCCAGGCGGACAGAACGACGATCAGCGCGCCGTAAACCCAGCCCGCGGTGAGCTTCGACTTCATGGTCCCGTCATCCTAAGGGCATGTGCCCAGCCGAGTCGTCAGCGAACGGTCGGGATTCCGTCCGGGTCGCGGCAAGGTCGCGCGCCCGGTGCGCTGCCTGCCGCCTGGGCCCCACGGAATCCCGACCGAATGCCGACCCTTCGCTGACGACACGGCGGGCCCCGTTCGCTACGCTGCATTCCGGGCGGCACATCAACCAGCCGCCGAATTGGAGGATCGTGAAACTCGCAGCAGCAGCCCTCGCCGTGGCCCTCGCTCTCGCGGGCTTGATCGTGTGGGACCGGGCGACGCTGCGCCGCTTCCTGTCCGACCCGCCGCGCGGGGTTCCCGGCGGGGACATGTCCGCCGGCGCCGTGCACCCCGGCGGAGCTCGAGAGCCTGCTCGACTACCTCGAGTCGCTTCGTTGACCGACTGGATCCGGCGGATGCCGACCCATTATTCAAGACGCAGGCGAGCGAGCTCGTCGTGCAGATGCCGGAAAACGGCATCGATCCGGCGTGGCACGCGCGGCCGCTTGCGGAGCTCGGTCTCGACACCTCTCGCTCCTTCACCGCCGCGCGTGTGGAAATGCCGGCGTCGTGGCGCTGGAGGACGGCGGACGCCGCGTTCTTCGCCAGGCTTCTCGGCGAGCTCTCGGCGACCGGGCACAAGATTGCGCTGCGCGGGCTGCCGCAGGAGCTCGAAAAGCTGCTCGATCTCGCGCGCGCCGCGCCGCCGGCCGCCGCTGCACCACGCGCCAGGCCGTCCGGTATTCGCGCGCGCGTCGGCCTGCTCGTTTGGCGCTGCGCCGACGACGCGCGGGCGTTCGTCGGTCTCCTCGGCGAGGTCGTGCTCTTCCTACCGCGGTTCTGTCGCCGGACGGGCGAAGATCCGCCGCGCCGAGCTGGTGGAGGTGCTGGCCGAGTCGAGCAGCCGCGCGCTCGCGATCGTCGCCGTAGTGAACCTGCTGATGGGCGCGATCCTCGCGTTCGTCGGCGCGGTTCAGCTGAAGGCGTTCGGCGCGGGCATTTACGTCGCAAACCTCGTCGGGATCGCGTCGGTGCGCGAGCTGACGCCAATCCTTACAGCGATCGTCCTCGCCGGCCGCACCGGCGCGAGCTTCGCGGCGCGCATCGCCACTATGCAGGGCAACGAGGAGGTCGACGCGCTCACCGTGCTGGGCGTATCGGCGGTCGAGTTCCTGGTGGTGCCGCGCGTCGTGGCCCTCAGCCTGCTGATGCCGCTGCTCTACGTGTACGGCTGCGCCTTCGCGCTCCTCGGCGGCATGCTGGTCTCGACGCCGATCCTCGACGTGTCGGCTACGGCCTACGCGACGCAGACGCAGTACGCCGTGGGCGGGGCCCACTTCGCGATCGGCGCCCTCAAGGCGTTCGTGTTCGGCGGCCTCGTGGCGCTCATCGGCTGCCACCACGGCCTGCGGGCGCCGCGCAGCGCGGCCGGCGTCGGCGCCGCGACCACCGCGGCGGTCGTGAGCTCGATCATCGGCGTCATCGCCCTCGATGCCGTGTTCGCGGTTTGCGCGAACGCCCTTCACGTCTGACGCCATGGGCCAAGCCTGCGCACCGCGCATCTCGATCGAGCAGGTCGACGTCGGCTACGGCGCCCACGCCGTGCAAAGCGGCGTCAGCGCGCAGATCCGGCAGGGCGAGATCTTCGCGATCGTCGGCGACAGCGGCTCGGGCAAGAGTACCCTGCTCAAGGCGATGATCGGCCTGATACCCGCGCGCAGCGGTCGCATCCTGTTCGACGGGCTCCCGCTCGACGAGCGCAGCCGCGACGCGGCGCCGCCGTTCGGGGTGTTGTTCCAGAACGGGGCCCTGTGGACGTCGATGACCGTGCTCGAGAACGTGATGTTGCCGATGGACCTCCACGGCTACTCGGAGGCGGCGGCGCGGCCCGCCCTCGCGCGCTTCAAGCTCGCGCTGGTGGGGCTCGCGGGCGACGAAGAGCGCTACCCGGCGAGCCTGAGCGGCGGCATGCGCAAGCGCGCGGCGCTGGCGCGCGCGCTCGCGCTCGATCCGAGCGTGCTCTTTCTCGACGAGCCCTCGGCCGGGCTGGACCCGCTCGCCTCGCGCCGGCTCGACGAACTCGTCCTCAGCCTGCGCGACGGCCTCGGCATCACGGTGGTGCTCGTGACCCACGAGCTGGAGAGCCTCTACCGCGTCGCCGATCGCATGATCTTTCTGGACGGCGAGGTCCACCGGCCAGTGGCGCTCGGCGCCCCCGCCGAGCTCGCGAGATCGGCGGAAAGCCGCAAGGTGCGCGAATTCCTCTCGGTGGTCGCGCCATGACCCGGCCCAGCCCCACGCTCGTCGGCGCGTTCGTGCTCGCCGCCCTCGCGCTTGTCGTTGCGGGAGTGCTGTTCTTCGGCGGCGGCGCGTTCCGCGAAAGGCGCATTGCGGCCGTCAGCTTCTTCGATACCTCGGTCGCAGGCCTGCGCGTGGGCGCACCGGTGACCATTCGCGGCGTGCCGCTCGGCGAGGTGAAGTCGATTGGCGTGCGCCTGAACCCCCGCACCGGGCGTTCGATCATCCAGGTCAACATGGAGCTCCTGCCGGGCATGGTGACCGTGTACGGCGCGCAGCCGCCCGGCGACGAAGCGCTCGTTTCCTCCCTGGTGCAGGACGGCCTCACGGCCCAGCTGGTGACGCAAAGCTTCGTCACCGGGCTGCTCAGCGTGGAGCTCGCCTTTCGTCCCGGCGCCGAGGTATCGCGATTCGGCGACGTGACGCTGCCCGAAGTGCCCACCGTGCCCGGCGATCTGGAAGCCCTGGCGAAGCAGCTGCAGATGGTGGACATCGCTGCGGCGGTCGGCTCGCTGCAGCGCACGCTCGCGTCGGTGGATGAGCTTGCACGCGACCCCGGGTTGAGGCGGGCCATAGGCCAGCTGCCGCAGTTGCTGAGCTCGGTCGAGCGCACGCTCGACACGATGGAGCGCGAGGTCGCCGGGAGTTCGGCCTCCCTGCAGGAAACGCTGTCGGCGATACGCACGCTTGCCACCACGCTGGATCGAGACAGCGCGAGCACGCTCGCGGCGGTGCGCGAATCCCTTGGAAGGGCCGACGCGACGCTGGACGCGGCCCACGCGCTCGTCGATCCGCGCGGCCGCACCGCGATCCAGGTGCAGCGCGCCGTGGATGATCTCGCCGCAACTTCCGCGCGCCTGCGCAACCTGGCCGAGCGGGTGGACCGAGACCCGTCGGTTCTGGTGCGGGGGAGATAGCCCGTGGCCCGCTTCTGCCGTGCCGCCGCCGGCCTCGTGGTACTGGCGATCGCGGCCTGCGCATCCGCGCCGGTGGCGCTCGTCGCGCTGCCGCCCGCGCCGGCGGCCGAGGTGCGCGCATCGGGCGCGGGCGCGAGCGTCCTGCTGCGCGACGTGAGTCTTCCCGGCTATCTCGACGGCTTTCCCGTGGTGCTGGACCGCAAGGGAAGCGCGCTCACCGTATCGCAGGACGCCGAATGGGCCGAGCGCCCGTCTATGGGCGTCGGGCGCGTGCTGCGCGACGCGCTATCGCAGCGCCTCGGCGCGTCGCGCGTCCTGATTCCGGGAGACGGGCGCATTCCCGACGCCGATCTCACGGTCGAGTTCGCGGCGCTCGACCCGCAGGAGGCCGCGCTGCATCTCGACGCGAGGTGGTTTTTCTCCTGCACCGCCGCGGGCGGCAGCCGCGGCGGCCGCACGCAGTTGCAGGTGCCCATGGCGAGCGCGACGCCGGCAGCGGTCGCCGCCGCGACGACCGAAGCGCTCGCGCGCCTCGCCGACGTGCTCGCCGCCAACGTGCCGTGCGTGGAAAGACCCATATTCCGACCGAATGCCGACCGTTCGGTGACGACCTGGCAGGCGGCGGGGGGTAATCTGCATCACATGACAACTCCGCAAACGATCGGCGTCATCGGCGCCGGAACCATGGGCAGCGGCATCGCGCAGGTCTGCGCGCTCGCTGGTCTTTCTGCCGCAGTGATGGACATCGACGAGCAGCGCGTCGCGCGAGGGCGCGGCGCCGTGGCGGGCGCCCTCGAGAAGCTGGTCAAGAAGGAGAAGCTTTCCGCCGCCGACCGGGACGCCGCGCTCGGCCGCCTGCGCGGCACGACGGACTACGGCGCGCTTTCCGGCTGCGACTTCATCGTCGAAGCGGCCACCGAAGATGAGCCGCTGAAGCTGAAGATCCTGCGGCAGGTGGACGCGGTGGCGAAGGACGACGCCATCGTCGCGACCAACACCTCGTCGATCTCGATCACCAAGCTCGGCGCCGCGACCAAGCGCCCGGCGCGCTTCGTCGGCCTGCATTTCTTCAACCCGGTGCCGCTCATGGCCCTGGTCGAGGTGGTGCGCGGCCGGCAGACCGACGATGCGACCGTCGCGGCGGCAGCCGCGCTCGCGAAGCGCCTCGGCAAGACGCCGGTCGTGGTCAAGGACTCTCCTGGGTTCGTCGTCAACCGGCTGCTCTGCCCGATGCTGAACGAGGCGGTGCTCGCCTATGGCGAAGGCATCGCGAGCGCGCACGACATCGACGAGGCGATGAAGCTCGGCTGCAACCACCCGATCGGCCCGCTCGCGCTTGCCGACCTGATCGGACTGGACGTGCTGCTCGCGGTGATGGAGGTGTTCCACCGCGAGTTCAAGGATCCCAAGTACCGGCCGGCGCCGCTCCTGAAGGAGATGGTCGCCGCCGGCAAATTCGGCCGCAAGATCCGGCCGCGGCTTCCACACATACAACTGAGGCATTCTATGGATACAGGCGAGAAACTGGCCCGCAGCGTCGACATTTCCGAACGAATCACGCGCGTGCTGCAACGGCGCGTGCAGGTCGCAAACGAGCAATTCCAGAAGCGGGTGCAGAAGGCCTCCGGCGGTCAACCCGCCGGGTCGGCGGCAACGCCGGCAATCGAGCTCGCCGCGGCGTGGTCGGCGTGGCCGGAGTACCTGATCGACTGCGCGCAGCGCGCGGTGCTCTTCGGGGACACGCTGCGCCAGCGCGGCAACAACTACCTCGAGCACGTGCAGCAGGGCCAGCCGCCGGTGCTGCACTTCAAGCACGAGATGGTGCTCGACGGGCGCACGCTGCAGAAGCCGGTCAACTATGCCTTGCTTCGCATCATCCCGCCCGAGGGCGTGACGGTCGACGCCAAGAAGCGCCCCTACATCATCATCGATCCGCGCGGCGGCCATGGCCCCGGCATCGGCGGCTTCAAGGACGACTCGCAGGTCGGCGTTTTGCTGCGCGCCGGGCACCCGGTGTATTTCGTGATCTTCCATATCGACCCGGAGCCCGGGCAGACGCTCCTCGACGTGTGCGCCGCGGAGCGCGAGTTCGTGCACAAGGTGCGCGCGCTGCATCCCGAGAGTCCCAAGCCGGCCATCGTCGGCAACTGCCAGGGCGGCTGGGCCGCGATGATGCTCGCCGCCTCGGAGCCCGGCGAGACCGGGCCGCTCGTCATCGTCGGCGCGCCGATGTCGTACTGGGGCGGCGCCTGGCGCGAGGGCGAAGGCGACAACCCGATGCGCTACGCCGGCGGCATGCTGGGCGGCACGTGGCTCGCCTCGTTCGCCGCCGACCTGGGCAACGGAAAGTTCGACGGCGCGCACCTGGTGCAGAACTTCGAGAACTTGAATCCGGCCAACACGTTCGTCGACAAGTACTACAAGGTGTTCGCGAACGCCGACACCGAGCCGCCGCGCTTCCTCGAGTTCGAGCGCTGGTGGGGCGGCTACTTCCTCATGAACCGCGAGGAGATCGATTGGATCACGCGCAACCTCTTCGTCGGCAACAAGCTCTGGTCGGGCGAGGTGAAGTCCGGGCCGGGCGCGAGCGGCGTGTTCGACCTGCGCGAGATCCGTTCGCCCATCATCATGTTCGCCTCGCTCGGCGACAACATCACGCCGCCGCAGCAGGCATTCAACTGGGTGGCGGACGTGTACGGCTCGACCGAGGAGATCAAGGCGCGCGGCCAGGTGATCGTCGGCCTGATGCAGGAGGAGGTCGGCCACCTCGGCATCTTCGTTTCCGGAAAAGTCGCGCAGAAGGAATACACGCAGATCGCCTCGGTGATGAAGTCGATCGAGCTGCTGGCCCCCGGTCTCTACGGCATGGAGATCCGCAACCGCGCGGTCGAAGGCGGCGAGCCCGAGTACGAGGTGGAGTTCCACGAGCTGCGCCTGGAAGACGTCGCGGCACGGTTGAACCGCATGCAGCGCATCGACGAGAAGCCCTTCGAGGCAGTCGCCGCGGTCTCGGAATTCAACCAGCGCGCCTACGAGCTCTTCGCGCAGCCCTTCGTCCAGGCGATGTCGAACGAGTTTTTCGCCGCCACGATCCGCCGATTCCATCCGCTGCGCGTGCAGCGCTGGACATTCTCGGATTTCAATCCCTGGCTGGCGTGGCTCCCGGGCGCCGCGCAGTTCCGTGAAGGAGAACCGCCAGGCGCTGCCGGCGGACCATCCGCTGCGCCGCGCCGAGGCGAGCGTCGTGGATCTCGCGAGCGCCACGCTGGAGTACCACCGGGCGCTGCGCGACGCCTTCACCGAAGCGGCGTTCTTCCATGTCTACGGCAACCTGTTCTCGCTCTACATTGCCGACAAGCAGGCGGCGCAGGCGCCGGCGGCGCCGGTGACCGACCCGCGCGAGCTGTCCGGTCGTCAAGGAAGCGCTCGCATCGATCGACAAGGGCGGCTATCCCGAGGCGTTTGCCCGCGTCGGCTTTCTCGTCACGCGCCGCGGCGACGTGCCCCTGTCGCGCCTGGAAGCCGGGCAGCAGATGGTGAAAGACTACAAGGAATTTCTGCCCGCCGTGTCTCTCGAGCAAATGCGCCGCGTGGTGGGCGAGCAGGAAATCATCGCGACCTACGAACCGGACAAAGCCATCGCCACGCTGCCCGCGCTGCTGCCGCAGCGTAAAGACCGCGAGCGGCTGCTCACGCTGCTCGATCGGCTGGAGAACGACCCGCGGGTCCGGCACGACGGCTTGACGCCCGAGCAGCGCACGATGCTCGAGCGCGTGCGCAGCGCGCTCGCCGGGCTGGCGCGCGCGAAAAACGCGGCTCCGGTTCACTAGAGAACGTCGACGGCAGTTTCCACATCCTCGCGTGAGATTTCCATGACCAGCACATTTGCCTACGAGGACCTCGAAGTCCTCCGCAACCGCACTTTCGACGAGATCGTTGTCGGCGACCGTGCCACCCTCCAGCGCACGCTGATCCGCCTCCGACATCCAGCTTTTCGCCGCGATGTCCGGCGAACCCGCACCCCGCGACATCGACGCCGAGTCCGCGGCACGGCTGCACGGCGTCATCGCGCACGGCATGTGGGCCGCGGCGCTGATCTCGGCGGTGGTCGGCACCCGGCTGCCGGGGCCCGGCACGAGCTACGCGGGCCAGACGCTCAAGTTCCACGCGCCGGTGCGCGTGGGCGATACGCTCACCATCACCGTTACGGTCAAGTTCCGCGAGGAGGCGACGCGGCTGCTGCTCCTCGACTGCCAGTGCACGAACCAGGACGGCGAGACCGTGATCTCCGGCGAGGCGACGGTGATTGCGCCCGCCGAGCGCATCGAGCGCCCGCGCGGCACGCTGCCCCAGGTGCGGGTGTCGCTACAGCACGGCGACGAGCTCGTGCGGGTCCTGCAGTACGTGAAGCCCCTTGGCCGCATCAAGGTGGCGGTCGTCTACCCGTGCGACGAGTTGAGCCTGTCCGCCGCGCTCGACGCTCGCTCCGCCGGGATCATCGAGCCGGTCCTGATCGGTCCGCGCGAGCGCCTGGAGGCCGTGGCGCAAAAATGCGGCGCCAGGATCGGGGAGCTCGCCGTGGTCGATGCGCCCCATGGCGAGGCCGCCGCTGCGCGCGCCGTCGAGCTCGCGCTCAAGGGGGAAGTCGAGGCGCTGATGAAAGGGAGCCTCCATACCGACGAGCTGATGAGCGCCGTGGTCGCGAGCGGGCTGCGCACCGACCGGCGCATGAGCCATTGCTTCATCATGCAGACGCCGGCCTATCCGCGGCCCTTCATCATCACCGATGCGGCGCTCAACATCGCGCCGACCCTGAAGGACAAGGCCGACATCGTTCGCAACGCGGTGGACCTGGCCCATGCCTTCGGCGTGGCGCAGCCGCGCGTGGCCATCCTCGCCGCCGTCGAGACGATCAATCCGAACATGCCCGCAACGCTCGATGCGGCCGCGCTGTGCAAGATGGCCGACCGCGGCCAGATTACCGGCGCCGTGCTCGACGGGCCGCTCGCCTTCGACAACGCGGTATCCGCCGCCGCCGCCCGCACCAAGGGCATCGTCTCGCCCGTCGCCGGCTCGGCCGACATCCTGGTCGTCCCCGACCTTGAGGCCGGCAACATGCTCGCGAAGCAGCTCGAGTACCTGGGCGGCGCGGCGAGTGCCGGCATCGTGCTCGGCGCGCGCGTACCGATCGTCCTCACGAGCCGCGCCGACCCCCGCGAAGCGCGCATCGCATCGTGCGCGGTCGCGCTGGTCGTCGCGCGGCGGCGGGCGAAGCCCCCTGTTTTCGTTACATCCGCGCACAAGGAAGTGGCGTGAACGAGCCGATCCTCGTCCTCAATTGCGGCTCGTCGAGCATCAAGTTCGCCCTGTTCGATGCGGACGTGCTGCCGCTGCCGCGCAAGGCGCTCTGGTCCGGACAGGTCGATGGCATCGGCAAGGACAAGTCCTATTCAGCGGCGCTGCAGGAGCTGCGCGCGAGCGTGGTTAAGCAAACGGGCGGACAGCCGCCTGCGGCGGTGGTCCACCGCGTGGTGCATGGCGGAACGAAGTACTCGGCGCCGGTGCGCGTCGACGCCGCGGTGCTGGCGGAGCTCAAGAGCTACATCCCGCTCGCGCCGCTGCATCAGCCCTTCGCGCTCCAGGCGATCGAGGTGCTGCTCGCCGAGCTGCCGGAAATGCCGCAGGTCGCGTGCTTCGACACCGCGTTCCACCGGACGCTGCCGCAGGTCGAGCAGATGCTGCCGCTGCCGCAGGCGCTGTGGGAACGCGGCGTGCGCCGCTACGGCTTTCACGGCCTGTCCTATGAATACATGAGCGTCGCCCTTGCCGAGCGGCACGGCGACGCGGCACGCGGGCGCACGATCGTCGCGCATCTAGGCAGCGGCGCAAGCCTCTGCGCGATGCGCGAGCTGCGCAGCGTCGCCACCACCATGGGATTTTCCGCGCTCGAGGGCCTGATGATGGGCACGCGCTGCGGCTCGCTCGACCCGGGCGTGCTCCTCTATCTGCTCGAAGTGGAGAAGCTCGGCTTGAACGAGCTCACCCGTCTTCTCTATCGCGAGTCCGGCCTGCTCGGCGTCTCGGGCCTGTCGCCGAGCCCGCAGGCGCTGCTTGAAGCCGAGCCCAGGAATCCGCGCGCGCGCGCGGCGCTCGAGCTCTGGGTGCGACGCGTCGTGCGCGAGATCGGCGCCCTGACCGCGGTGCTCGGCGGGCTCGACATGCTCGCCTTCACTGCCGGCATCGGCGAGCACAGCGCGGTGCTGCGCGAGCGGATCTGCGCGGCGCTCGGCTGGCTCGGGCTCGAGCTCGACCCCGAGGCAAACGGCGCCAATGCGTCGACCATCTCGCGGGCGGGAAGCCGCGTGCGCGTGGCGGTGGAACCGACCAACGAGGAGTGGATCGCCGCCTCGCACGCCGTACGCGTGCTGTCCTCCGAAATCTCGCCATGCCGCTTAATCCTAAATCCAAGTACCCGAGCCGGCGCGCCTACGTGGTGAAAATGCGCGGCGACGCCAAACCCCACGAGCTCGCCGGCCGTGTCGAGAACCTGGTCACCGGCCGGAGCCAGCGAATTCGCCTCGGGCCACGAGCTGCTCGACTCCCTTGCGAGCGACTTGGCGGCGAGCGCCGGAGAGCATCCGGGGGATCCGAAGGACATGAAGCCATGATCGAACCGAAGGGCCCGGTCAATCCGAAGGACCCGGTATATCGCGTGTTGTGGAGCGAGGATCTCGAGGAAGTCGACCACGAGATCGCCAGGCTGGCGGTCCTGTGCCAGGTGAGGATCCTCGAGCCCGACGTGATGCGACGCGTGCTGAAAAAGGACGCTTCGGTGTGCGGAACGGCGAATCCCGCAGGTTTCGCCAAGCTGCACGACCTGCTCATGCTGCACCTGGCGATACGCCAGAAATCGGCCGACTCGTTCGGGAACGCGCAAACCGCGGCGATCGAGGACGCCATCATCGAGCGGCTGCGCAAGTCCTTCCCGGACTTGGCGGGACGGTGGCCGCCCGCGTGAATGCTCAGGCATGGTTACGGCGCTGGTGAGCGCGAAATCGCTTCGTGCGGCGATGTAGGGTCCGCGCACCGTTTCCCGACCGAACGCCGACGCTTCGCTGACGACTCGCCGTAGCGCTTGCCCTAGGCTCTCTTCCATGCGCTTGAGTGACTCCATGTATGCCAAGAGACTAGCGAGCGGCGTCGCGGCCGCTCTCATGGCGCTGACCACAGGATGCAACTTCGCACCGGAGTACACGCGCCCCGACCTGCCGGTGGCCAATGAATACCCGGCCGATGCTCCCGCACCGGCGCCTGCGAAGCCCGATGCGCGAACGGCCGCGGACATCGCCTGGCGCGATTACTTCACCGACCCGCAGCTGCAGACGGTGATCGAGCAGGCGCTCGAGCACAACCGCGATCTCCGCGTCGCGGTCCTGCGCGTTCTCGAGGCGCGCGCCGCGTTCCAGATCCGGCGGGCCGATCAGTTTCCCACCCTCAACGCGAACGCTGGAGCGTTTCGCGTGGACATTCCCGATAGCCTGAGCCCCACGGGGAGTTCGCGCATCGCCAGCATCTACGACGTCGGCGCGAGCGTCGCCGCGTGGGAGATCGACTTTTGGGGCCGCGTGAGCAACCTCAAGGGCGCCGCGCTGGAGCAGTTCCTCGCGACCGACGCCGGCCGGCGCGCCGTCACCGTGAGCCTCGTCGCGCAGGTGGCCAACGGCTATCTCTCACTGCGCGAGCTCGACGAGCGCATCGTGATCGCCCGCGAGACCATCAGGACCCGCGAGGAATCGTTCCGCATCTTCACGCGCCGCTTCCAGGTCGGCACTACGACGCGCCTCGACGTGGCGCAGGTCGAAACTCTGCTCACGCAGGCGCAGGCGCTCGGCGCGCAGCTCGAACAGGCGCGCGCGGCGCAGGCGCACGCGCTCACGCTGCTCGTCGGAACGCAGCCGGCGCGGCTTTCGGAGCGATCGAACTTGAACGACAACGCGCTCCTCCCCGACCTGCCCGTGGGCTTGCCTTCGGATCTACTCCAGCAGCGGCCCGACATCGTCGCTGCCGAGCACCGCCTGAAGTCGGCGCACGCGAACATCGGCGCCGCGCGCGCGGCATTCTTTCCCAATATTACCCTCACCGGGTTCTACGGCAGCGCGAGCGCCGATCTGAACGGGCTGTTCGAGGGCGGAAGCACCACGTGGGTATTCATGCCGCAACTCGTCCTGCCGATTTTCGACGGCGGCCGCCGGGACGCCAACCTCGACCTCGCGGAGCTGCGCCGCGACGCGGCGGTGGCCGACTACGAGCGCACGATACAGGGCGCGTTTCGCGAGGTCGCGGACGCGCTCTCGGCGCAGCACTGGCTCGCCCAGCAGCTCGCGATCCAGCGGCGGGCGCTCGCGGCACAGCAGGAGCGCGCGCGGCTCGCGCAGATGCGCTACGACCGCGGCAGCGCGACCTTTCTCGAAGTGCTCGATGCCCAGCGCGACCTGCTGTCGACCGAGCAGACGGTCGTGCAGTTGCGCCGGGCGCTGATGTCGAGCCGGGTATCCCTGTACGCCGCGCTCGGCGGCGGCAGCCAGCATTACGGCGAAGCGCCGGAATCGACCGCGCGCTACGAAGCAAAGCGAGGCGCACCATGAAAGGAGCCGTCTTGAAAACCTCTGTCACCGTATTGATCGCCACCCTCCTTTGCGCGTGCACGCCGGACAAGCCGCCGGCCGAGGCGCTTCGGACAGGTGCGCACCGTCGAGATTCGCTACGACCAGCCCCTGCAAACAAGCCGCTACACCGGCTCGGTGCACTCGCGCTACGAGGTGGACCAGGCGTTTCGCGTCGGCG
This sequence comes from uncultured beta proteobacterium, assembly GCA_963699525.1. Taxonomy (GTDB): domain Bacteria; phylum Pseudomonadota; class Gammaproteobacteria; order Burkholderiales; family SG8-41; genus SG8-41. The sequence goes on from CAVOUI010000013.1 coordinate 227,193, forward strand.
GCAAGATCGTGAAGCGCAATATCGACGTCGGCCAGCGGGTGCGCGAAGGCGATGTGCTGGCGGCGCTCGACGACACCGATTTCCGGCTCGCCGTGGAAGCGGCGGAGCAGCAGCTCCTCGCCGCCGAGACGGCGGCGCGGCAGGCCCGCTCGGACCGGCGGCGCAACGAGGAGCTGAAGGGCGATGGCGCCGTCAGCATAGCCGACACCGAGCACACGGAAAGCGAGGCGGTCAGGGCCCAAGCGGCGGCCGTGGCGGAGGCGAGGAAGCTCGAGCTCGCCCGCAACCGGTTGAAGTACACGGTGCTGCGCGCATCGCGCAGCGGTGTCGTCACGGCCGTGCGATCCGAGGTGGGCCAGGTCGTCGCCGAGGGGCAGCCGGTCGTCTCGATCTCGGATCAGGGCGAGCCCGAGATCGTGGTCGACGTGCCGGAGAATCACTTCGCCTCGTTCACGAAGGCGCGCTACAAGGCAGTGCTGGCGAGCGCGCCCAGCGAGAGCTTCGACGTCGTCCTGCGCGAGCTCTCGCAGCAGGCTGCGCCGCAAACCCGGACGTACCGCGCTCGATTGAAGCCCGTGACCCCAAGGCCGCTGCCGCTCGGCGCCACGGCCACGCTGATCGCGGAGCTAACCGCCGCGGAAACTTCGGTGGCCGTGATCCCGGCAAGCGCGATCACCCAATCGGGCGGGCAGCCGGCGCTGTGGGTCGTTCGCCGCGCGGGCGCCGAGCCGGTGGGAACCGTCGAGTTGATCAGCGTCGTGGTGCACGGGTATCGCAACGACGAGGTGCTCGTTTCCGGGCCGCCGGCCGGTGCGCTTGTCGTCACCGCCGGTGTGCAGAAGATGGCGCCCGGATTGAAGGTCGCGCTGCCCGATTCACGGCGCAGCGAAACAACCAAGCAAGTCGTCCGATGAAGTCGTTCAACCTCACCGAATGGGCGCTGGGCCACCGCGCCGTCGTGCTGTTCCTGATCCTCGTGATCGCCGTCGGCGGCGTGCTGGGCTTCACGAAGCTCGGCCAGCTCGAAGATCCAAACTTCTCGGTGCCGTCGATGACGGCGATCGTCATCTGGCCCGGCGCCTCGGCGCAGCAGATCCAGGACGAAGTGCTCAACCGCATGGAGAAGAAGTTCGAGCAGCTCGACCACTTCGAGAAGGTCAAGACCTATGCGCGGCAGGGCTATGGCGGCATGACGATCACGGTGGTCGGCGGCACCTCCAAGGCGGACCAGCTCGAAGCGTGGTACCAGGCGCGCAAGAAGTTCAACGACATCAAGCTCGAGCTTCCCGCGGACGTCGTCGGCCCGATCTTCAACGACGAATACGGGGACGTGACCGGGCTGCTCTATGCCGTGAAGGGCGACGGCATCAGCCACGCCGAGCTTTCCGACGTGGCCGAAGACATCAAGCGTCGCCTGCTCAAAGTGCCGATGGTCAAGAAGGTCGACATCATCGGCAAGCAGGCCAAGAAGGTCTACGTCGAGTTCTCGCACCAGAGACTGGCCGCGCTCGGCATCACGCCGCTGGCAATTGCTGAAAGCCTGCGCAACCAGAACGAAGTTCTCCCCGCCGGCTCGATCGACACGCGGGGCGACCGGGTGCTGGTGCGCGTGAGCGGCCAGTTCGCCAGCGAGGAGGACATTCGCAACGTGCCGGTCGCGGCCGGTGGCCGGACTGATCAAGCTCGGCGACTTCACGACGGTCACGCGCGGATACGAAGATCCGCCGAAGTACACGGTGCGCCACAACGGGCAGCAGGTGCTGATGCTCGGCATCACGATGACCAACGACGGAAACATCGTCGAGCTCGGACGCGCGATCGAGAGCGCGGTCGCCAAGTTGCAGGCGGAATTGCCCTACGGCGTCGAGCTCGAGCGCGTGGCCGATCAACCGACAGTCGTCAGCGAATCCGTCTGGGAATTCGAGCGCTCGCTGCTGGAAGCGCTCGCCATCGTGCTTGCTGTCTGCCTGCTCAGCCTCGGCTGGCGCACGGGGATCGTGGTCGGGCTTTCGGTGCCGATCGTGCTCGGCGTCGTCGCCCTGGTGATGCTCATGGCAGGCTGGAACCTCGAGCGCGTCTCGCTCGGGTCGCTGATCATCGCGCTCGGCCTGCTGGTGGACGACGGAATCATCGCGGTCGAGATGATGATCGTGAAGATGGAGACGGGCTGGGACCGGCTGAAGGCGGCCGCCTTCTCCTACGAGGCGACCGCGATGCCGCGGCTCACCGGCGCGCTCATCACGGTCGCCGCGTTCATGCCGATCGGGTTCGCGCAAGTCGACCACCGGCGAGTACGCCGGCGGCATTTTCTGGATCGTCGGCACGGCGGTGGTCTTTTCGTGGGTGGTCTCGGGGATCATCACGCCGTACCTCGCCGTCAACATGCTGCCGAAGGATTTCGGCAAAGGTCAGCACCACGGCGATCCCTACGACACGCCGTTCTACCGCAAGCTCCGCCGGCTGATCGATCTCGCCATCGAGCGGCGCTGGTGGGTCATCGGCGCGACCGTCGCCGCCTTCGCCGCCTCGGTGTACGGCGCACGCTTGGTGCCGCAGCAATTCTTCCCCTCGAGCTCGCGGCCCGAGCTGATCGTCGAGCTGCGGTTGAAGGAAGGCGCTTCGTTCGCCGCGACGACCGAGCAGGTCAAGAAGATGGAATCGGTCCTCAAGAAGGACGAAGACGTCCGCTTCTTCACCGCGTACACGGGCGCCGGCTACCCGCGCTTCTATCTCTCGCTCGATCCGGAGCTGCCGAACCCGGGCTACGCCGTCTTCATCGTCATGACACGCGACACGGAGGCGCGCGAACGGGTGCGCTCGCGACTGATGGCGAGCGTCAACGAGCAATTCCCCGAGGTGTGGGTCCGCGTCACGCGCCTGGAGCTCGGTCCGCCGGTCGGCTTCCCGGTCCAGTTCCGTGTCGTCGGTCCGGACACCCAGGTCGTTCGCACGATCGCGCGTGAGGTGGAAGCGGTGGTGGCGTCGAGCCCGAAGGTGCGCGACGTCCAGCTCGACTGGAACGACCCGGTGCGCACCCTGAAAGTCGACCTCGACCAGGACAAGGCGCGTGTGCTCGGCCTGGCGCCGGCCGACGTGGCTCTCGTGACCCAGACCGTGATGAACGGCGCGACGCTGTCCCATCTGCGCGAGCGCGAAGACCTGATCGACATCGTCGCCCGTGCGGTGCCGTCCGAGCGTCTCGATCTCGACACGCTGAAGGACGTCAATATCTTCACGCGCCAGGGCACGGTGGTGGCCCTATCGCAGGTCGCGCGCGTCCGCTACGAGCTCGAAGAGCCGGTGCTGTGGCGCCGCAACCGCGACATGGCGATCACGGTGCGCGCCGACGTCAAGGACGGCGAGCAGGGCGTGTCGGTGACCCAGTCGATTCGCCCGCTGCTGAAGGACATCGAAGCGAAACTGCCGTTCGGCTATCGCGTCGACGTCGGCGGTGCCGTCGAGGAAAGCGACAAGGCCAACCGTGCGCTCGCGGCCGTGGCCCCGGTGATGCTGGTCACGATCCTGACGATCCTGATGCTGCAGCTCCAGAGCTTCTCCCGATGTTCATGGTGTTCCTGACCGCGCCGCTCGGACTCATCGGCGTCGTCGCCGCGCTGCTCATGTTCAACGCGCCGCTCGGCTTCGTCGCGATCCTCGGCATCACCGCCTTGAGCGGGATGATCATGCGCAACTCGGTGATTCTGGTCGACCAGGTTCAATCGGAGATGGCCGAGGGCCGCGACCCATGGAACGCCGTGCTGGAAGCGGCCGTCCATCGGACCCGCCCGGTCGCGCTCACGGCGGCGGCCACCGTGCTCGCCATGATTCCGCTCACGCGCAGCATCTTCTGGGGCCCGATGGCGATCGCCATCATGGGCGGCCTCACCGTCGCCACGATCCTGACGATCTTCTTTGTTCCGGCGCTGTACGCCGCGTGGTTCAGGGTCGAGCGGGCAGGGGCCGTTCCTGCCGGCGCGCCGGCGCTGGCCCATGCATGAGACCCTACGAGCCAGTCGAGCAAGTGTCGATTCGCGCCGTACGGCCCGACGACCGGGAACGCATCGTCAAAGCGTTTCGAGGGCTGGATCGAGGCTCCGTCTACCGGCGCTTTTTCTTCCACAAGAAGGAGCTGAAAGAGGAGGAACTGCGGCGGGTCACCGAATGCGACGGTGTAAGCGCAGCCGTGCTGGTGGCCACGGTCGGAAGCGGCGACCGGGAGATCATCGTGGGGTTGGGTGAATACGTGCGCAGCGGCGCGGCCGCGGACATCGCGTTCGCGGTGGAAGAGGATTTCCAGGGCCGCGGGATCGCAAGCCGGCTCCTCCAGCAACTGGCCGACATCGCCCGCGCCAACGGGATCTTGCAGTTCGAGGCCGACGTGCTCGCCGAAAACGCGCCGATGCTCGCGGTATTGCGCAACAGCGGACTGCGCATGCGGACAAGCCACGAACAAGGCGTCGTCCACGCGACGCTCTTTCTCACTTAGCGATGCTACTGATGAATGAGATTCAGAAACGAAGCATGGTCATCCACTTCAACGATGGCTCGAAGAAGGTGCTCGTGCTCTACAGGAAAATGCCATGACATCGAACCTGCTCGCCCTGGCCGCAAGCCTGGCCATGCTCGCCGGCTGCGCGAGCGGCAGGATGCCGACCGACGACAAGCCGAGCGGCCGGGAGCAAAGCCTGATCGAGCTGCGTGCGGTGGTGACCGGCGTGAACCAGCAGCTCCGCGTCGTCGCGCTGGAAGCCGATGACGGCCGAGTTGCGGTGCTTCCCGTTGCGGAGGAATTCCGCGACTTCGACAAGCTGCGCGTCGGCGACGCGGTCGTCGTCTCCTACACGGAGGCCATCGCGTGGCAGGTGAAGCCCTCGAACGAGGGCGCACCCGGCATCAGCGCACGCGAAACCCTGAGCAACCCGAAGCCGGGCGAAGCGCCGGGCGGAGCGATCGAGCGTGCGATCACGATCACCGCCACGATCACCGCATTCGATGTTGCGCGCGGCACGGTCACGCTGACCGGCCCGCAGGGACGATCCCAGACGTTGAAGGTACACAACCCCGCCGATCTCGAGCACATCCAGGTGGGCGATCTTGTGGACATTACGTATAGCGAGGTGCGCGCGCTCTCCCTACGACCGGTCGTCAAGCCGTAAGGAGGCGTGCGGCCAACCGCGGCGGCCGCCGCCGAAGGGCACCTCACTGCCGAAATCGCAACCGAATTCCGACGCTTTCGGATCAAGATCCTCGTGCCCCTGCCGCCGGCGCACGATGCGTTTCATGGGCGTATGCTCCCGCAAGCCCAGCGTATCATTGGTTTGCTCGTTGCGGCATGAGCACACTGGGCAGGAGGAGCCGGTCATGAAGCGGTCCAGACGCGATCTGCTGAAGCGTGTTGCCGCACTGATGCTTGCATCGGGCATTCCGGGGCGCGCCGCCCGCGCCCAGCAGGCAATCCGCGTCGGATTCAGCATCGCCCAGACCGGTCCGATCTCCGGCGGTGGCCAGGCGGCGCTCGTAGCGCTGCGCGTGTGGGCTGACGACGTCAATGCGAGAGGCGGCCTGCTTGGTCGCAAGGTCGAGCTCGTCGTTTACGACGACCAAGGCAGCCCCTCCATGACCCCTGGCATTTATGCAAAGCTGATCGATGTTGATAAGGTCGACTTATTGATCGCGCCGTACGGGAGCGTTTCTACCGCACCGATCCTGCCGCTCGCCAAGCAGCGCAAGCTGCTGCTGATGGGCAACTTCTCGTTCCAGGTGAACGCCCGAATACAGCACGACATGTGGTTCAACAACGCACCTTGGAACGATGCCTCGAGCTGGTCCGAAGGATTCTTCAAGATCGGGCAGGCGCAGGGGGCGAGAACGATCGCCTTCCTCGCCGCCGACAACGAATTCGCCCAGAATCTCGCCAACGGCGCGCGCGAGCTTGCGAAACAGGCCGGCTTGAGGACGGTATATGACCAGAACTACCCGCCGAGCACAGTCGATTTCTCGTCCATGGTGCGCGGCATCCGTGCCGCTCGTCCCGAGATGGCATTCGTGGCGTCGTATCCCGCGGATTCGGCCGTCGATCGTTCGCTCGGTGAGAGAGATCGGCGTCGGCGACACGGTGAAGATCTTCGGCGGCGGCATGGTGGGCCTGCAGTACACGGCGATCATGGAGAGTCTCGGCAGCGCGCTCAATGGCATCCTGAACTACAACACTTATGTCCCGGGCGCGAAGTACGAAGGCATCGACGATTTCTTGCAACGCTACTCCAAGCGCGCGGCCGAGGCCAAGGTGGACCCGCTCGGCTATTACATTACGCCATTCACATACGCCATCGGGCAGCTGCTCGAGCAGGCGGCCAATGCGACGGGGACCCTGGACCACCCGAGGCTGGCGCAGTACCTCCGCACGAACGAGATGAAGACCATCGTCGGCCCTGTCCGCTATCGCAAGGATGGCGAGTGGGCGAACCCGCGCATCATCACCACCCAGTTTCAGGGTGTCAGGGACAAGGACATCGAGCAGTTCAAAAAGCCCGGCGTGCAGGTCATTCTTCACCCCGACTCGCACAAGAACGGTACTCTCAAGGCGCCTTTCGAAAAGGCTCGCGCATAGCTAGGCGTAACCGTGGCTGCGCATTTGCGGGCCACCGAGCAATTCTTCGACCACGAGCGAGTCTTCGCTTTCGTCCCATTCCAGCTCGGGCAGCACGCGCTCCCGCCATGCCGCCTCTTGCATCTGCAAGGGTTCGTCCACATCGCTGCCGTACACGTCATCGAGCATCATCGTCGCCTCCTGTTTCCGTTACCGGTTGCCGCGCCTCGAACCGGACCGGCAGCAATCGCTTTCACACTGCGTTAATGGTGACGAGTTCCGCCGCGGTTGGCGCCCGATCGAAGAGGCCGGTGGAATACTCGATCGACACGACCACTTCTGCCAGCGCTATACCGTGCGCCCGCGCGAACGTCGTGCACGCGAGCGTTATGGCGGAGGGATCCCGGGCCCATACAGCTTGAAGGGCCGGTCCGTGTGCCAGGGTAACCAGGGTCATGATGCCCTCCGTCGGCTAGATGCTGTTCGGGCGCAGCTGCGAGAGGCGCACCAGCTCTTCCCACAGACCCTGGCTCGGCTTCCGCAGCGCGAGGGGCGCTTCGGGCGGGGGCACGTACCACGCGCCGTGCACGATCTCGGCCCGCAGTTCGCCGCGCCGCCAGCATCAGTGGAGCGCGCGGGCGAAAGTGCGCCCGCGCATGAGCTGCACCGCCTCGGGACGCTCCTCGGCAAGTTCGACGAGCGACAGCATCACTTCCTCGCACAGATCCCGACGATCGGTGTAGTCGCAGGTGGAAAACGTCAACTCGGCCACCTCAAGGTCAGGTCGCAGCCAGAAGCCGGCGAGCATCGGCAGGCGCTGGAATAGTTCGTCCACGTGCCGGGCGACGATCGCCTCGGTGTGCTGGCGACGCGCTTCGCTCAGGCGTTGCTCGGAGGGCTTCATGCGAGGCTCCCTGCGCTAGGAATGGAGGACAAGCGGCTCGCGCTCTAGCGTCGCAGCAACCATGCGGATGAGGTCCGCGAGCGCGGCATCGCCGCGGCATAGTGCCGTGAGCGCTGCCAGGGCGGGATGGCCGGGGGCACCCGCGCTGCTGCGCTCGACGGCAGCGGCGCTATGCAAGGGCGCGCCAACCGCAGCGGCGATGAAGCGATAGCCGCGGCGCGATACGGTCTCGATGTAGCGCGGCTGCTTCGGATCGTCGCCGAGCGCCGCGCGCACTTCGCTGATCGCGGACTTGAGCACCGACTCGCTGACGAATCGATGGCCCCAGACGGCGTCGAGCAAGGCGTTCTTCGTGATGAGCCTCTGTGGCGTGCGCGCGAGGGCGCATAGCACGGCGTACGGCTTCGGCGCGAGCGCTACGGGCTCGCCGGCGCAAGTGAGCCTTGCATCGGCTTCGTCGAGCTCGAAACTATCGAAGCGAAGCCGCACGACCTCTGCCTTCAGGGAGAGCTCTGCTGTCATGGTTGCACTCCGGTTGGGATGGGGAAAAGGCCTCGCCACGCCCGGTGCTCTCTTCAGGGAGGAGGGAGGGAGGGGACGAGAGTCCCGGGACTGCAGTTGCGGGGCCGTAAGAGTCATGGTGCAAGCCTAGGGGCACGGGTGCCGTTTCGCCATTGCGCCGAGGTACAACCGTCCCCGGCAAAGGGTTTCCTTGACTACGACTTTGGTGTAGCGGCCGCAAGCGCCCGGCGCACGCACTCGAGCAGCTCGTCCGGGGCGAAGGGCTTGGCGAGGCAGCAGACGATTCCGGCTTCGCGCGCGCGCAAGCGCGTTGCGTCCGAAGGGTAGGCCGTGATCAATACGGTCGGGATCGGGGCGCCCGAGGCGACCAGGCGCTGGTGAAGCTCCAGGCCGCTCAGGCCGGGCATGCGCATGTCGGCCACCAAGCAGGCGGCGCGGGGCTCGCCCGCGGACCTGAGGAAGCTTTCGGCGTCGGCGAACGTGGCGGTCGAGAAACCCGCCGCCTGCAGCAGATTGCTGGTCGCATCGCGGATCGACTGGTCGTCGTCCACGATCGCCACTAGTGAACTCGAGGACATTGCGGCTCCAGGTGGTTGAGACCGCAGCGTACGCCGCGCGGGCGCGCGCGGCCATTGCACTCTCGCCTGCGCAGCTACGACTTTGGTATAGGTGCTAGGATGCCCCGCCGCCGTGCAGGCTCAGCCGGTCGGCCATGCGCACGAGGTCCGCGAGCGACCGCGCCCGCATCTTGCGCATGACCTGCCCGCGATGCACCTTGACGGTGACCACGCTGATGCCGAGGTCGGCGGCGATCTGCTTGTTGGCGCGCCCGGCGGCGACGAGCTTCATGACCTCGCGCTCCCGCTCGGTGAGCGCGGCGTAACGCGTTTTCAGCTCGGCGACGGGCCCGGCCTCCCGGCGCCGCGCGCGGTCGCGCTCAAGCGCCGCGTGGATCGCATCGAGGATCTCCTGGTCGTGGAAGGGCTTGGTGAGGAACTCGACCGCCCCTGCCTTCATGGCGCGCACGCTCATCGGGATGTCGCCGTGGCCAGTGATGAAGATGACCGGAAGGGCGATGCCTGCCTTCACCAGATCCTCCTGGAACGCGAGCCCGCTCTTTCCGGGCAGTCGCACGTCGAGCACGAGGCAGCCGGGCACGTCGGGGCGCTGCGCCGCCAGGAACTCCTGCGGCGAGGAGAATGCGCGCACCTCGATCCCGACCGAGCCGATGAGGTTTCCGAGCGCGCCGCGCATCGAGGCGTCGTCGTCGACGATGAAAACGACCGACCGCTCGGCGCTCATGGTGCGGCCTCCCAAACGGGAAGCGAGAACCGGAAGATCGCTCCGTGCGGCTCGTTGGGATTCACCCACAGCCGCCCGCCGTGCGCCTCGACGATCGAGCGGCTGATGGAAAGACCGATGCCCAGCCCGTGCGACTTGGTCGTATAGAACGGCTCGAAGACCTGCGCGGCGCGCTCCGGGTCGAGGCCCGTGCCCGTATCGCGCACCTCGACGAGCACCGCGTCCGGGCCGTCGCGGCGGGAGACGATCGTGAGCTCGCGGGCGCGGTCGCGGATCGGACTCATGGCGTCGATCGCGTTGAGGATGAGATTGAGCAGCACCTGCTGCAGCTGCACCCGGTCGCCTTCCACCCGGGGCAGTCCCTCGGCGAGCTCGGTACGTAACACGATGCCGTTACGCCGGATTTCGTCCGCCGCGAACTCGATCACCTGCGCGATCTTGAGTTTGACGTCGACGAGGTCCTTGCGCGGCGCCTGGCGCTTCACGAGCGCCCGGATCCTGCCGATGATTTCGCTCGCGCGCCGGCCGTCGGCGGCGATGCTCTCGAGCGCGCGCCGCGCCTTCGCGATCTCGGGCGGGTCGGCCGCAAGCCAGCGCGTGCACGCCGCCGCGTTAGCCACCATCGCGCCGAGCGGCTGGTTGACCTCGTGCGCGATCGAGGCGGTCAGTTCGCCCAGCGTCGTCAGCCGCGACACGTGGGCGAGCTCCGTCCGGGCGATCTGCAGGTCATTGTCTTTCGCGCGCACGATCTCCTCCCCGAGCTTGCGCTCGCTGATATCGCGCGCGAGCGCCAGGTAGAAGAGCTCGCCGCCCTGTTGGAACATGCTGGTGCGGATCTCGACCGGGAAGACCGTGCCGTCCTTGCGTCGATGACGCGTCTCGAACGTGATCGTTTCGCCCGCTTGGGCCCGCTCTGCGAGTCGCGCGATGGACGCCTCGTCGAGGGCCGCATCGAAATCGCGCGGGTGCATGCCGATCAATTCCTCTCGGCTCCAACCCAGGCTCTCGCAGGCCTGCCGGTTCACGTCGACGATGGCGAGCTTCCCGTCCAGCAGATAAAACGCATCCCGCGCATGGTCGACGAACGTGCGAAAACGCGCTTCGCTCGCGCCCAGCGCGCCCTCGGTCCGCCGCAGCTCCGTGATGTCCTGCATGACGCCGAACTGGCGAATGGTACGGCCAGACTCGTCCCGCGTGACATCTCCCTGGCTGTGCACCACGCGCACCCTGCCGTCGGGCCGAACGACGCGGTATTCGACGTCGTAGCGCGGCCCCCCGCGCAAGGCGATCTCGCTCGCCTCGGCGGTCCTCTGTCGATCGTCGGGGTGGATCAGACTCACCCAGCGCTCCCGCCATTGCGGCAGGTCGAGGGGCTCAACGCCGAATATGCGGCAGGCCTCGTCGGAGAGCGATACGCGGTCGGTCGAATAGTCGCGCTCCCACCAGCCGACGTGCGCGAGGCCCTGCGCTGCCTCGAGCCGGCGCTCGCTCTGCCGCAGTTCCTGAAGCACGGATAGCATCATCACCGCATCGCCGAACCGGCGGCCGATCTCCTGGAAGAGTCGCATTTCCTCGGGCGTCCAAACCCGCGGGTAGGTGCATTGGCGCAGCGTGAAGACGAACATCCAGTCGCGTTGCTCGAACTTCGGTTCGATCGGCATCGACAGCACGGACTGAACGCCGAAGGCCGCCAGGACCCGGGCGTGCGCCGGCGGCAGCGATCCGAGAACCCATTGCACCGGGCCGCCGGCCGCCTTCAGTTCGGCGCTCATCGCGCTCAGGTCCTCGTCGGCAGCGAGCTCGACCCCCGGATCGAGGTCCAGGGCGAATCCCGGACGCTCGCGCTTGGCGAGCAGCGCAAACGATGTCGTGTCGGGTCTCCCCTGTGACGGCCGAGCACCGCGCGATCGCACTCGAAGATCGAAAGCACGGCGTCGAGCACGTCGTTCATCATCTGCTCCAGGTTGCCCGTGCCCTGAATCGCGCGGTTGACGCGGTCCATGGACTCGAGGAATCGCATGTGCGCTAGGTGTTCCGCTTCGGCGCGCCGGCGTGCTCCGCCGAACTGGGTGAGCAGCAGGCTCAGCGCGATGAAGATGGAGAAGCCCGTCGCATGCTCGGGCGATATGTCCCACGAATGCACCGGAGGGACGAACCAATACCAAACTCCTGTAATGCAGACCAGCGAGGCGAGCAATCCGGGTCCGCGTCCGCCGTACCAGGCGCTCAGGACCACGGCGACAAGCGGAAGCTGGTAGATGCCTGCGCCTTCCGGGAACGGAAGAACGCTGTTCAGAGTGAGCGCGAGGCCCGGCAGCGCCACGGCAAGGCCATAGCGCTTGAGCGCATCCAGAAGCTTGCCGCCCACCCGATCCCCTTTTCGATGCGACGCAGTCGGGAAAGCATACCGCGGCCCGGAACCGCCCGCCAAACCGTCCCGAATCGCGCCCCGTCGCTGACGTGCCAACAAAACGGCGACCGAATTCCCACCGTTCGCCGACCCTTTCCCGAAGACAGCCTACTACACTGCAGCGACTGAGAGTGTTCGAAAAGGAAAGGATCATGCTGTCCGGCAAAGCAGCGCTGGTGACGGGCTCGACGAGCGGCATTGGACTCGGCATCGCGCGCGCGCTCGCGGCCGCCGGTGCCGACGTCATGCTGAACGGATTCGGCGACGTCGCGCTGATCGACGAGCTCCTCGCCGAGTTCACGTCCCAATACAGGGTGAAGGCCGCCTACAGCGCCGCCGACATGTCGAAGCCCGCGGAAGTCGCGGCGATGGTCGCGCAGGCGGCGCGCGAGCTCGGCGGCGTCGACATCCTCGTGAACAACGCCGGCATCCAGCACGTCGCGCCGGTCGACGAGTTTCCCGCTCGAGCGGTGGGACGCGGTCATCGCGATCAACCTCTCGGCCGCGTTCCACGCCATCCGTGCCGCGCTGCCGCACATGAAGGCGCGCAATTGGGGACGCATCATCAACATCGCCTCGACCCACGGCCTGGTGGCGTCGGCGCAGAAGGCGGCCTACGTCGCGGCGAAGCACGGCATCCTCGGCCTGACGAAGGTCGTCGCGCTCGAGACCGCGACCACCGGGCATCACCTGCAACGCGATCTGTCCCGGCTGGGTGCTGACGCCGCTCGTGCAGAAGCAGATCGACGATCGCGCCGCGGGAGAAGCTCGCTCCCGATGCCGGCAAGGATGAAGCTGCTCGGCGAAAAGCAGCCCTCGCTCGAGTTCGCGACGCCGGAGCAGATCGGCGCGGCGGCGCTCTTCCTGTGCTCGCACGGCCGCGGCGCAGATCCGCGGCATCGCGCTGCCGGTCGACGGCGGCTGGACCGCCCAATGAAGACCATCTTCGCTGAAGGACGCCGTCGCGCTGATCCCCGACGGCGCGAGCGTGATGATCGGCGGCTTCATGGGCGTCGGCACGCCCGAGCGCCTGGTGGACGAGCTGGTGCGCCAGGGCAAGCGCAACCTCACCGTCATCGCCAACGACACCGCGATGCCCGGCATCGGCATCGGCAAGCTGATCACCGCGGGCGCTGGTGCGCAAGACGATCGCCAGCCATATCGGCCTCAACCCCGAAACGCAGAAGCAGATGATCGCCGGCGAGCTCGAGGTCGACCTCGTGCCGCAGGGCACGCTGATCGAGCGCATCCGCGCCGGCGGCTTCGGCCTCGGCGGCGTGCTGACGCCGACCGGCGTCGGCACCGTCGTCGAGAAGGGCAAGCAGCGCGATCGAGGTCGACGGCAAGCCCTACCTGCTCGAGACCGCGCTGCGCGCCGATTTCGCGCTGGTGCAGGCGTTTCTCGCCGACTACCTCGGCAATCTCTACTACGCGCTGACCGCGCGCAACTTCAATCCGGTGATCGCCATGGCGGCCGACACGGTGATCGTCGACGCCGAGAACATCGTGCCCGTCGGCGTGATCGCCCCCGACCACGTCGTGACGCCCGCGCCGGTCGTCGACTACATCGTCTCGCAACGCGTGAACCCATGGACGCCCAGACGATCATCGCCAAGCGCATCGCGCAGGAGCTGCGCGACGGGCATGCTCGTCAATCTCGGCATCGGCATTCCGACGCTGGTCGCGAACTACGTGCCGGCCGGCATGCACGTGTACTTCCAGTCGGAGAACGGCCTGATCGGCACCGGCGCCCCGCCCGCGGAAGGCATGGCACCATCCGCTGCTCACCGACGCCGGCGGCAAGCCCGTCAGCGCGCTGCCGGGCGCCAGCACCTTCGACAGCGCGATGTCGTTCGGCCTGATCCGCGGCGGCCACCTCGACATGACGGTGCTCGGCGGGCTGCAGGTCGATGCGCGCGGGCCACCTCGCCAACTGGATGATCCCGGGCAAGATGGTGCCGGGCATGGGCGGCGCGATGGACCTCGTGACCGGCGCGAAGCGCGTGATCGTCGCCATGCAGCACACGGCGAAGGGCCAGCCGAAGATCGTCAAGCAGTGCACGCTGCCGCTCACTTCGGTGCGGCCGGTGGATCTCGTCGTGACCGAGCTGGCGGTGATCGGCTTCCCCGGCGGGCGCGCCACGCTGCTCGAGACCGCGCCGGGCGTGACGGTCGGCGCAGGTGCGCGAAGCGACGCGAGGCCGAGCTCGCGGTGTCCGAGCGCGTTTCGACGATGGCGCTCTAGGACGGTTCGCCATGCACGCAACCAGCAAGCCAGCCGAGCTCGTCGCCGCGCCCCGAGAGAGCGCCCCGGACCCGTATTGCGGCACGCCGCTCGGAGTGGAGGCCGCCTGGTGGCCGAACGGGATCGACGTCCCGGGCGTAGTCGCGGCCACGGAAACCACAATCCGGCCGATGGAGCTCTGATGCTCACCCGGCTGCGCTCGCTAGAGCAGCTCATGCCGTTCGCCACGGCGGGCGAGCTGCTCGCGCAGAAGCGACAGGTCGGTCGTCAGCGTCCGCCCGACACGACGGCGCGTCGCCGCGCTGCGCGAGATGGAGGAAAAGGACATCGCGTTCCTGCCGGTGCTCGAAGGCGAGAAGCTGGTCGGCGTGGTGTCGGAGCGCGACATCGCCCGCGGCGTGATCCTGCAGCAGCCGCACGCTGGTGCGCGACATCATGACCACGCGACGTCCACACCGTGGCGCCGGAAACCAAGGTGCCGGATTGCCTGATGACTCATGCACCGCGCGCGCATCCGCCATCTTCCGGTAATGGCCGCGGAGCGCGTGGCCGGCGTGTTCTCGGTACGCGACCTCACGGGCTCGCTCATCGAGCGGCACGAGCGCCTGCTGCGCAGGCTGCACGACGAGCGCGTGACGCTGCTCTTTCCCTACTCGAGCAGCTATTGAGGATGCGCACATGAGCTTCGTCATCGTGCTGCTCGCGCTCGCGCTCCTGATGTTCGTCGCCTACCGCGGCTTCAGCGTCATCCTGTTCGCGCCGATCTGCGCGCTGCTCGCGGTGCTGCTCACCGACCCGGCGCTCGTGGCGCCGGTGTTCAGCGGCGTGTTCATGGACAAGATGGTGGTCTTCATCAAGACCTACCTGCCGGTGTTCCTGCTCGGCGCGGTGTTCGGCAAGGTGATCGAGCTGTCGGGCTTCGCGCGCTCGATCGTCACCGCGGTGATCGGCCTGGTCGGGCGCAGCCGCGCCATGCTGTCGATCGTGCTGGTGTGCGCACTCCTTACCTACGGCGGCGTGTCGCTCTTCGTCGTCGTGTTCGCGGTCTACCCCTTCGCCGCCGAGATGTTCCGGCAGGGCGGCATTCCCAAGCGGCTGATTCCCGCGACCATCGCGCTCGGCGCGTTCACCTTCACGATGGACTCGCTGCCCGGCACGCCGCAGATCCAGAACATCATCCCCACCACCTTTTTCAAAACCAACACCTGGGCGGCGCCGTGGCTGGGCGTGATCGGCGCGCTGTTCATCCTGGTCACCGGGCTTGCGTACCTCGAGTGGCGGCGGCGCCAGGCGGCTCGCGCCGGCGAAGGCTACGGCACGAAGCTGGTCAACGAGCCCGAGCCATTCCCCGCGGAGAAGCTGCCGAACCCCTGGCTCGCACTCTCCCCTCTCGTCATCGTCGGCGTGATGAACAAGCTGTTCACGGCGCTCATCCCCCACTTTTACGGCGGCACCTATTCCGCAAAGCTGCCCGGCCTCGCGAAGCCGGTGGTTACCCAGGTTTCCTCGGTGGCGGCGATCTGGGCGGTGGAAGGCGCGCTCTTGCTCGGCATTCTCACCGTCGTGGCGCTCGCGTTCCGGCCGCTCAAGGAGCGCTTCGCCGAGGGAAGCAAGGCCGCGGTCGCCGGCGCACTGCTCGCCGCCACCAATACCGCGTCGGAGTACGGCTTCGGCGCGGTGATCGCGGCGCTGCCCGGCTTCCTCGTCGTCGCCGAAGGGCTGAAGGCCATTCCCGGAGTGCTGGTCAACGAGGCGGTCACCGTGACCGCGCTCGCCGGCATCACCGGATCGGCGTCCGGCGGAATGAGCATCGCGCTCGCCACGATGGCCGAGAGCTTCATCTCGGCGGCGAACTCGGCGGGCATCCCGCTGGAAGTACTGCACCGGATCGCCGCCATGGCGAGCGGCGGCATGGACACGCTGCCGCACAACGGCGCGGTGATCACGCTCCTCGCCGTCACGGGGCTCACGCACCGGGAGTCCTACCGCGACATCTTCGCGATCACGCTGCTCAAGACCGCCGCCGTGGCCGTGGCGATCGGCGCGTTCTACCTCACCGGAGTCTACTAACCATCACCCACCGAGGCGTTACATGACCAAGACCATGAAAGCGGCAGTCGTCCGGAAATTCAAGCAACCCCTCGTCATCGAGGAGGTTCCGGTGCCGAACCCGCAGGCCGGCCAGATCCTCGTCAGGATCGCGGCGAGCGGGGTCTGCCACACCGACCTGCACGCAGCCGACGGCGACTGGCCGGTGAAGCCCAAACCTCCCTTCATCCCGGGCCATGAGGGGGTAGGGCATGTCGCTGCCGTGGGCGCCGGCGTCTCCCACGTCAAGGAAGGCGACCGGGTCGGCGTGCCATGGCTCTATACCGCCTGCGGTCACTGCAGGCACTGCCTGGGCGGCTGGGAGACGCTGTGCGAGAGCCAGCAGAACACCGGCTACTCGGTGAACGGCGGTTTCGCCGAATACGTTGTTGCGGATCCGAACTATGTCGGGTGGCTGCCACAGAACGTCTCGTTCGTCGACATTGCGCCGATTTTGTGCGCCGGGGTCACCGTCTACAAAGGCCTCAAGGCCACGGATACCCGGCCCGGCGATTGGGTGGTCGTGTCCGGCATCGGCGGCCTCGGCCATATGGCGGTCCAGTACGCGAAAGCGATGGGTCTCAACGTCGTCGCGGTGGACATCAGCGAGGCGAAGCTGAACCTCGCGAGGAAACTCGGTGCGTCCCTTGCCGTAAACGCCCGCGAGGCGGACCCCGCCGCCTTCGTCAAGAAGGAGATCGGCGGCGCGCAGGGCGTGCTCGTGACCGCGGTGTCGCCAAGGGCCTTCGAGCAGGCGCTCGGCATGGTCGGCCGGGGCGGGACCGTCTCGCTGGTCGGCCTGCCGCCCGGCTCCTTCCCGCTCCCCATCTTCGACACCGTGCTGAACGGCATCACCGTTCGGGGCTCCATCGTCGGCACACGCCTCGACCTCCAGGAAGCGCTCGACTTCGCGGGCGCTGGCAAAGTGAAGGCAACCGTTGCCAGCGAACCGCTCGAGAACATCAACCAGATCTTCGCCCGCATGCACGCGGGCGACATCGAGGGCCGCATCGTCATTGATTTTCAGAAATAAAGGACATGTCATGAATACCGATCCCATCGTCATCGTTGGCCTCGCCCGCACGCCCGTGGGCGCATTCCAGGGCGAGCTCAAGGGATTCGCCGCCCCGGACCTCGGCGCTGCCGCAATCCGCGCCGCGGTCGAGCGCGCGAAGCTCCGCCCCGAGGAAGTGCAGGAAGTCATCATGGGCTGCGTGCTTCCCGCAGGGCAGGGCCAGGCGCCGGCGCGCCAGGCTTCCCTCGCAGCCGGATTACCGATCGCCACCGGCTGCACCACGATCAACAAGATGTGCGGCTCGGGCATGAAAGCGGCGATGTTTGCTCATGATTTGCTGACAAGTGGTTCTGTGGATGTCGTAGTTGCAGGTGGCATGGAATCGATGACGAACGCTCCATACCTGCTCCCAAAGGCCCGCGCCGGGCTGCGCATGGGCCACGGCCAGGTGCTCGATCACATGTTTTACGACGGACTCGAAGACGCCTACGACAAAGGGCGTCTCATGGGTACGTTCGCCGAGGACACTGCGGCCAAATATGCTTTCAAAAGAGAAGAACAGGACGCTTTCGCCATTGCATCCCTCACACGGGCGCAAAAAGCGAACAAGCAAGGCTTGTTCGCATGGGAGATCACACCGATGGCGATCAAGGTCGGCAAGGACGAGAAGTTCGTGGAGCTTGACGAGCCGCCGTTCAAGGCGAACCTCGAGAAGATTCCCACGCTCAAGCCTGCGTTCCGCAAGGACGGCACGGTGACTGCCGCCAACTCGAGCTCCATTTCCGATGGCGCGGCGGCGCTCGTCATGATGCGGCGCTCGGCGGCCGAGAAGCGCGGGCTTGCGCCGCTCGCGACCGTGGTCGGCCATGCCACGCACTCCCAGGAGCCCGCCTGGTTCACCACCGCGCCCGTAGAGGCGATCAGAAAACTGCTTCAAAAAGCAAATTGGAGCGCGAAGCAGGTGGATCTCTATGAGATCAACGAGGCCTTCGCCGTGGTTACCATGGCGGCCATGAAGGAGCACGGGCTGCCGCACGACAAGGTGAACGTGCACGGCGGCGCCTGCGCGCTCGGACACCCAATCGGCGCCTCCGGCGCGCGTATCGTCGTGACCCTCATCGGCGCCATGCGCACGTACGGGCTCAAGCGCGGCGTAGCGAGCTTGTGCATCGGCGGCGGCGAGGCAACCGCGATGGCCCTGGAATGCCCATGAGCTATGAATTCATCACGGTAGAGCGGAAGGGCCGGGTGGGACGGTCATGATCTGGCCTTTCGATATTCCCAAACGAAGCGCTCGGCGCGCTCTTGTCGCGATCGCGGCGACCATTGCATTGGTTTGGTTGGCGGCAGTGCAGGGCACGCTGGCACAGGTTCCTCTGCCGGATCGTGCCAAGGACGGTAAGCAATCCGAACCTCTAACTGCACCTGCCCCTCTCGATTTGGCCAAGCAGCGCGCAAGCATCGAGGAGAAGCTTGGACCGCTGCGTGCACGACTGGAGCGCGGCGAGGGTCTCGTGGCCGCAGCGCCCGCGGGAGTTAGCGCAGAGGAAGCGGAGAGCGCCCGGACGGCGTCCGCTGCGCTCGTCCAGATCTATCAGGGGCAGCTCGTGTCCCTGGCGCAGATCGAAAGGTTGCGCAAGGCGCGCGAGACGGCCGAGCTCGCCGAGAAATCATGGTCCGGGTTCTCGGAGAAGCCGCCTTATTCGATGATCCTGCTCGACGACGTTCGCCAGAAAGTCAAAGATTACCGGGCTACCCTCGAGCTGCGGGCGTCAGCGCGTGAACTGTTGGCGACTCAGTCTGAAAGATTTCTTGAAAGAAGCCGGGCAGCGCAGGAGGCGGTGCGGCTTGCTACGGAACGGCGCGAACGCGAGGCGCCAGGGTCTACCGCGCACGCGATTGCCAGCTGGCGCCTCAGTGCCGCGCAAGCCGAAGCAACCGTCGCCGAGGCAATATTCGCGGTCTCCAAACTGTCTTTGGTGGAACACGACGAACGGCTCGCGATTTCGCGCGCAATCCTGCGGCTGGAAGAGCGCAGGCTCGCGGCCCTTTCTGGAAACGCAAGCATCAGCAGGCGCGATGTCGAGGAGGTGCGCAGCCGGCTCGAGGCCGCGCGGGCCGAAAGGGCGAAGCAGTTGGCGTCGGTGAGCGCCGCCGTCGTGCGAAACTTGCGGGAGCGCGATCAGGCGCGCCGGGCGGTGGAAGAGTTGCAGGCCGGCAAGCCCGCGGCAAAGGGGGAGGCGCAGTACGAAATCCGGCTCCGGATTGCCGAGTCAAGACTGCGGGCTGCGGAGTCCTGGGTGCACAGCCTGGAACTGCAGTCGCGCGTGCTCACGGTCTTCACCACCCTGTACCACACGATGATGGTGAATGCCTGGGAGCGGCGTTTCGAGGTCCTGACCAGTGACGATGCCGATACCCGGCAGCGCGCGCGAAAGCAGATCGAGGAAACGCTTAAGTATCTGAGGTCATGGGAGCAGATCGGCCGGGTCCAGCTCAGCGACGCGCGCGAAAATTTGCGCGAACAGGATAAGCGCACCCAGTACACCACTGTTCCGGCACTGGAAAAATACGAGCAAGACGCGCTCAATGCCCTGCGGCAGCTCGAGTCCCTGCTGGACATGCAGCAGACGGTCTTGGCGGCCCGTATCGGCCAGCTTGGCGAGTGGTCGAGGGATTTCGACCAAGCGCTCAGACACCGTTCGCTCGGCGAAATCGCCCGGGAAGTCTGGGTCCGCATCAGGGTGATCGCAACGGCATTCTGGAACTACGAGCTGCTGACCATCGTGGACACGGTGGAGCTGGGCGGCGAGAAGGTGACGACCACCCGCGGCGTTACGGTCGGCAAGAGCATCGGGGCAATACTGGTGTTTCTGATCGGCTACTGGCTGATACGTTTTCTCTCGTTGCGGCTGGAGCGGTTGCTGGTGAGCCGCTTCACCTTCGGCGAGCAGCAGAGCAGGACGGTGCGGCGCTGGGCGAATGCACTGGGCCTGGTGCTGGTGCTGATGGTGACACTGAACCTTGCCCGCATCCCCGTAGCCGTTTTCGCCTTCGCTGGCGGCGCGCTCGCGATCGGGATCGGTTTTGGCACGCAGACGCTGATCAAGAACCTGATCAGCGGCATGATCCTTCTCCTCGAGCGTCAAATCAAGGTTGGCGACATTGTCGAGGTGGAAGGAGTGACGGGGACGGTCACGGAAGTCAATATCCGGTCCTCGACCGTGCGCGGTTTCGACGGGGTGGAAAGCCTCGTTCCGAACTCCATGCTACTGGAGCATAAAGTCACCAACTGGACGCTCAGTAACAAACAGGTGCGTCGCGTCGTCAAGGTCGGCGTTGCCTACGGCTCGCCGGCAAGACAGGTGGCGGAAGTGCTCGCGGACTGCGCCGGCCGGCACGGCCTCGTCCTCAAAGACCCGCCGCCGCGTGTCATTTTCGAGGATTTCGGCGACAACGCGCTCGTCTTCGCGCTGTACTTCTGGGTGGAGCTCAAACCCGACACCAGCAGCCTGCAGGTTATGAGCGACCTGCGGTTCATGATCGAAAAGCAGCTCGGCGAAGCTGGCGTCGTCATCGCACACCCGCAGAGGGACGTGCACCTGGATAGTGCGGCACCGCTGCGGGTGGCACTGGTGCGTGAACCGGGGGTCAGCCCGGAGGGTCGAGTCTGATGCGCCGGAATGTCACACGGTTGCTGCTGCTGTTGCTCCTCATGGCTGCAGGCGCACATGCGGCGGACGAGCGGCGGGACAATTGGTTCACCTTTACGCTCGAGAACGATGTGTTCGTGGGCAAAGACACCGGCTACTCCAACGGCATCGCGTTGAGCTGGGGGCACGCCGGGTTCACCGAGTTCAGTCCGGACAACATACCTGGCTGGCTGCATTACCTCAGCAAGAACCTCTACATCAGCACCATGCCGGGCAAACAGCGCGCGGTGACCTACATGATAGGCCAACTCATGCAGACGCCGAGCGACATCACCACACCCACGCTGATCGAGAACGAGGCGCCCTATGCCGGCCTGCTGTTCTGGCCGGCGAACCTGCACGCCTTCGACGACCGGGTGGCCGACCGGCTGTCGCTGACGCTCGGTGTGGTGGGGCCCCTGTCTGGCGCGGAGCAGACCCAGAAATGGATGCACAATATCATCGGTTCCGACGAGCCGCAGGGTTGGGACAACCAGATCGGGAACGAACCGGTGTTCAGGTGAGCGCTGAGCGGCTTTTGCGCCTGGCCAAGTTCCACACCGATAAGACGGTCGGCATGGATGTGATCGGCATCGGCAGCGGCGCCGTCGGAACGATTGAGAGTAATCTGGCGGTCGGCGTCGGCGCCCGTGTCGGACGCGGTCTGGATCGTAGTTTCCCTTCGGCCAACTTTATGGCCGGGCCGCAGGTGAATCCCCTTGCAGGCAGAGTCACCGACGGTTGGCAGGTGTTCGCCAACGTGCAGGGCAGATTC
Source organism: uncultured beta proteobacterium (assembly GCA_963699525.1). Classification (GTDB taxonomy): domain Bacteria; phylum Pseudomonadota; class Gammaproteobacteria; order Burkholderiales; family SG8-41; genus SG8-41. The sequence continues at coordinate 248,735 of CAVOUI010000013.1, forward strand.
GTCGCAAACGATATCGCCATCAACGGGAATACCTTCAAGGACAGCCACTCGGTACCCCTCGAGCACTGGCAGGCGGCAGCAACAGGCGGCGTAGCGTTCGGCTTCAAGCGCTGGTCGTTTCTGCTCTCCGCGCTCGTTGGCACGAACCGCTACGAGGGGCAGCCCGATACGACAAAATTCGGCTCGCTCAGCATCACGTACAACTACTGAGCCACGCCCGGTCGCGGATCGCGTCCGCGCCCCTGACCTGTGCTGCGGTATCGTTGCGAGTCATGAATCACGGTCCTTGCGGATGGGCCACTTCCAGCTTCGCACCGCCACCGTGGTCCAGTTGAAGCGGATCGCGAGCACGCGCACCAGGAGCGTAACGGAGATGGCGATCCATGCCGCGTGCTGGTCGTCCACGCCATATTGATGCGATAGCAAGACAAAGAGTATGCAGCCGGCCATTGCCGCGATCGAGTAGAGCTGGCCGGGCTTGAACATCAACGGCTCCTCGCGCACCAGCACGTCGCGAATCAGGCCGCCGCCGACCGCATTGCACACGCCGACGATAACCGCGGCTGCCGGAGCGAGCCCCGAGATCAGCGCCCAGTTTGCGCCGTAAACCCCGTAGACGCCCATTGCCAGTGCGTCCGTGTAGGAGAAGAGATGGGCGACGCGCTCGGAGTACCGGTAGGTCAGCGTGCCGGCAAGCAGCGCCGCGAGGATGGTCCACAGGTAGCGCGCATCCTGCATCGCGAGCGGCACCTGAGCGATGAAGACCGCGTCGCGCAGCAATCCGCCGCCGATGCTGGTCACGAGGGCGAGCATGAACGCGCCCACCAGGTCGTAGCCGCGCCGGCTCGCGGCCCACGCGCCCGTGACCGCCGCGAAAAACGTGGCGACCAGGTCGAACTCGATCGGCAGCAGGAACGATACGCCTTCCACGGGGAGACCCTATAAGGACGCGTCAGGGAGTCCGGACCGTGCGCCGGCCCGAGCCGTCTCGCGGGCAAGCTGGATCAGGTTGTCCTTCAACTTGAACGGGGAGAGCCTGCGGGAGAGCGCCCGTTGCGCGGCGCGGCCGGTTTTCAGTGCGGGAGCGAGAGCCATGCTGCGGTCTCCACGAAAATCCAGCATATCACGGCATCGTCGCGAGCCCATGTGCGTCGCAGCCCTGGCTTACTCCTGCTGTGATCGAGCGTGACGAATCATGGCGTCGACGACGGGATTCGTGTTCTCGGTCGTAATCCCGATCCGCGGGTGTTGCCGGGCAAAGACGCGGAATATTTCGTCTGCGAATCCCTGCCCCACCGCTTTAACGTCCCGGAGATCGAGTACGACCTCGCTGAACCTCTCGAGATTGGCGAGGAGGCGCTTGGCTTCGGAGCGCGAGATGTAGTCGCGCTGCAGGAGCTTTACGAGCACCCTCGTTTTCTGGAACCGAAAGTCATATTCCTCGGGCGCGAACTCGGCGAAGAGGGTTTCAAGGTGCTGCCGGCTGTTGCGTTGGATCAAGAATGAGACGCTGGTGCCTTTCAGGAACCGAGGGTTGGACACGAAAACATCGTCCTTGATCCGGCTCCATTCGACCTGAATGCGGTGGGATCGGAGCACGAAGCGGTCCGCAGCGCGCGAGGTAAAGAAGATGCCTTCGCCGGTGTGAGCTTCCCGCATCGTGGTGGTGCGGCCCTTGAGGAGTTCCACCAGCGCGGTGTGTTCGCCGTCCAGGCGGAGCTTGGAGGCAATCGAGTGAAACACACCGATGCCGGGGTCGCGAATCTCGAAGGAGAGCAATCCCGGGTCGAGCCGGAAGCGGACCGAGCAGCGCGGCGCCTTGGAGTGCTCGATCGCGTTGTTCAACATCTCGGTAAAGGCGTAGTGAGCGACAGCTTCCACGTTGCTCCGCAATGTGTGGCGCAGATTGAGCCCCGTTGCCAGCGCGTCCCAGACCCTCGCCTCGTCGAGGCCCCGGATGCGCAGCGTACGCGACACGACCGCGGCCTTCGGCGCCCGGCCCTGCAGCATGTAGCGCGCACCGCGGGCCGCACCGGACCGGACCACCTTGCCGGCCTCGACCAGGCCCCGGATGTGCACGCTCAGGGCCTGGCGGCTGATGCCGAGGTGCGAACGCAGCTCGCCGCCGCTCGCCGCTCGCCGCCGGGCCAGATAGGCGAGGATCTTGCGCTTGGGGTTCATCGCCGGCACGCTCGCAGATCGTCAATCATTTGTCAATGATTTTACGTTCATAATGTCAACCCCCCGCGGGGGACGCCGCCGGGATCGTCAACCGATTGTCAACGTTGCGCGCCAACTATCGTCAATGCCGGGGCTCATGGAAGCGTCGCGAGCCGGGCCGCAGTCTTGCGCGGGCCGGAGGGTCGAGTATGAGATTCGTTTGATTTAGGTCAAGGGAGGGTGGCGGTATGCATATAAACATGCCAATATTTATTGGTAACCAGCCTGGCCGCCAAAGCCGCATTCCCGGAATACCATTTACGCAAGCTTTGTATAGATCATGAACACGAAAAGATCGCTTTTCGAGCGTGCCCGCCTGCCAGTGGCTGCCTTCGCGGCCATCGTCGGGCTGGGCGCCTGTCACCAGGAGCAGCCCAAGCCGCAGCGGCCGCCGCCCCAAGTGTCGGTGATCACTATCCAGCCGCAGACGATTCCCCAGGTGTTCACGTTCGTCGCGCAGACCGAAAGCTCGCGGCAGGTGGACATCGTCGCGCGGGTCTCCGGCTATCTCGACAAGATCGCTTACCAGGAAGGCGGTCTGGTGAAGGCGGGCCAGGTTCTCTTCCAGCTCGACCCCAAACCGTTCCAGGCCGAGCTCGACACCGCGCGGGGGGAATTGAAGGCGCAGCAGGCGCGTCTCAGCACCGCAACCGCCAATCTGAAGCGCGTCAAACCGCTCGCGGCGCAGAACGCGCTGTCGCAAGCCGACCTCGACCGCGCACAGGGCGAATACGACGGGACTTCCGCGGCGGTGTACTCGGCGCAGGCCAAGGTGAAGACGGCCGAGCTCAATCTGGGATATACGACGATTCAATCACCGGTTACCGGCGTCACCAGCCGCTCGCTGCAACGCGAGGGCGCCTACATCAATGCGACGGGCGCGGACGCAAAGCTGACCTACGTTTCGGCGATGGATCCGGCCTGGGCCAACTTCAGCGTGTCGCAGAACGAGCTGGCGAAGTACCGGGACAGGGTCGCGAAGAAAGAGGTGCTGCCGCCGAAGGACGAGCAATTCGAGATTGAGCTCGTGCTGTCTGACGGCGCGATCTACCCCTATGCCGGCAAGATCAACTTTGCTGACCCGTCCTTCAGCCAGGACACCGGTTCGTTCCTGGTGCGCGCGGTAGTGCCAAACCCGAAACACGATCTTCGCCCTGGCATGTTTGTCACGGCACGCATGAAGGGCGCGGTGCGGCCGGACGCCGTGGTGGTTCCCCAGCTTGCCGTGCAGCAGGGCTCCAATGGCCACCTGGTGTACGTGGTGAAGGAGGACGGCTCCGCGGAGGTGCGGCCGGTCGTCGTCGGCGACTACTACGGCGGGAAGGACATCGTAATCACGAATGGCCTGCGCGCAGGAGACCGCGTCGTGGTCGAAGGTGCGCTCAGGGTGGTACCCGGCCAGCCCGTGAAGATCGTCGAGCCCGGCGCTGAGGCAGCCGGGAAGGGTGTCAAGAAACCCTAGGGCCGCGGATGTTTACCCACTTCTTCATCGACCGGCCGATCCTGTCGGCGGTCATCTCGATCCTGATCGTGCTCGCCGGCGCGGTTTCGATGTCGGTATCGCCGATCGAGCAGTACCCCGACATGGCCCCGCCGCAGGTCACCATCGACGCACGGTATCCGGGCGCGACCGCCGAGGTGATCGCCAACAACGTCGCCGCGCCCATCGAGGCGCAGTTGAACGGCCTGGACAATCTGCTCTATTTCTACTCAACGAGTTCCTCGAGCGGCAACCTCCAGATCGTCGTGGTGTTCCGGCCGGGCAGCAACTCCGACATCAACCAGGTCAACGTCCAGAACCGCCTGAACCAGGCCATGCCCCAGCTCCCGGAGGTGGTCACCCAGCAGGGCATCATCGTGGACAAGAAGTCGCCGAGCATCATGATGGTGGTTTCGATCTATTCGCCCGACGAGCGCTACGAAGACGCCTACATCGCCAATTACACCAACCTCTACGTGCTCGACGAGCTGAAGCGCGTTCCGGGCGCGAATCGCTCCTCGGTATTCGGGCTGGCCGACATCGCGATGCGGGTGTGGCTGCGGCCCGACCGCATGGCCCAGCTCGGCATTACCGTGGACGAGGTCGGCGCGGCCATCCAGAGCCAGAACCAGACCTTCGGCATCGGCCAGATCGGCGCTCCACCGGCGCGCCCCGGCGTCGAGCAGCAGTACGTGGTGACGGCGCAGGGCCTGCTCACCAAGCCGGAGGAATTCGAGAACATCATCGTGCGCGCCGCCAAGGAAGGGGCCGCGATCGTGCGCATCAAGGACATCGGGCGCGTCGAGCTGAACCGGCGCGATTACTCGATGCCGAGCCGAATGAACGGCAAGACCGCCACCACCATCGGCATCTACCAGCAGCCCGGCGCGAACGCGGTGGATACGGCGCGCGGGGTGCGCAAGAGAATGGAGGAGCTGAAGGCCAGGTTCCCCACCGGTCTCGACTACAAGATCGTGCTCGACACCAGCCAGTTCACGCTGTATTCGATCGACAAGGTGGTGCACACGTTCTTCGAGGCGGTCATCCTGGTCGTGCTGGTGGTGTTCGTGTTCCTGCAGTCGCTGCGGGCGACAGTCATACCGATCCTGGCGGTGCCGGTGTCCATCATCGGCACGTTCGTGGGCATGAAGCTGTTCGGCTTCTCGATCAACATGCTCACGATGTTCGGCATGATCCTCGCGATCGGCCTGGTGGTGGACGATGCCATCGTGGTGGTGGAGAACGTGGAGGTGAACATCACCCAGAAGAAGTTGAGCCCGCTCGAGGCCGCGAAACAGGCCATGACCGAGATCGCCGGCGCCCTGATCTCGATCGTGCTCGTGCTGCTGGCGGTGTTCCTGCCGGTGGCGTTCCTGGGCGGGGTGACCGGCACCCTCTACAAGCAGTTCGCCATCACGATCGCGATCTCGATGGTGATCTCAGGCATCATGGCCCTCACGCTCTCGCCCGCGCTCGCCGCGATCATCATCAAGGCCCATCACGGCGAGAAGAACCGGTTCTTCCGGGCGTTCGATGCATTGTTCGAGCGGCTCCAGAAGGGCTTCACCGGCGGCGTCCGCCGCACGATGAGCATCTGGCCGATCGCACTGATCGTGTTCGGCGGGGTGGTTGCCGGCATTCTGCTGATGTTCCGCGTCCTGCCGGCGAGCTTCGTGCCCGACGAGGACCAGGGCTACTTCTTCGTGCTTGCCCAGGGGCCGGACGCGGCCAGCATCGGCGTGACGAGCCGGTTTGCGAGGGAGCTGGAGGACACCGTCCTCAAGGATCCCGCCGTACAGGACGCGGGCACGGTCATCGGTTACAGCTTCGTCGACGGCCAGCAAAACAACAGCGCGGCGCTCATTTTCGGCCTCCTGAAACCCTTCGACGAGCGCAAGAAGGACCCGAAGCTGTCCTCGTTCGACACCCTGAAGCGCCTGAACGCGCAGTTCTTCGGCAGGAAGGACGGCGTCGCCTTCGCCGTCAACCCGCCCGCGATCCCGGGGCTCGGCACGACCGGCGGCTTCGAGTTCTACATCCAGAACCGCGGAACGGGCGAGCCGCGCGCGACCGACGCGGCGCTGCAGCAGTTTCTCGCCAAGGCGCGGGCGCGTCCCGAATTGCAGGGCGTCAACACCACCTTCAGGGCCAACAGCCAGCAGCTGTTCGTCGATCTCGACCGCAACCGGGCCGAAGTGCTTGGCGTGAAGGTCGGCGACGTGTTTGCGACCATGCAGACCTACTTCGGCTCGCAGGTGACGGGCCAGTTCTCGCTGTTCAGCCGCGTCTGGTTCGTGATCGTGCAGGCCGACTCCGAGTACCGCGTCGGCCCCGGGGATTTCCGCAACGTCTACGTGCGCTCGTCGAGCGGCGCGATGGTGCCGCTCTTGGCGCTCATCACGACCCGCTACGTGTCCTCGCCCAAACTGATGACGCGTTTCAACGCCTTCCCGGCGGTCAAGCTGACGGGCGGCCAGGCCCCGGGCTACAGCTCGGGGGATGCGATCCGCGCCATGGAGGAAGTGGCGCGCGAAACCCTGCCCGGGGATTTCGCGTACGCATGGGCCGGCCAGGCGCTGCAGGAAAAGGAATCCGGCAGTACTTCGTCCTCCGCATTCATCTTCGGCATCATCGTGGTTTTTCTGCTGCTCGCCGCGCAATTCGAGAAATGGACTCTGCCGATCGGGGTCGTGCTGACCGTGCCGTTCGCGGTGCTGGGCGCGCTGCTGCTCACCTGGGTGCTCGGGCTCGAGAACGACGTGTACTTCCAGGTGGGCCTCGTCACCCTGGTCGGCCTGTCGGCGAAGAACGCGATCCTGATCTGCGAATTCGCCATCGAGCGCGTCCGCCACGGCAAGTCGGCGAAGGAGGCCGCCATCGAAGCCGCCGGACTGCGGTTGCGCGCCATCGTGATGACTTCGTTCGCATTCGTTCTCGGCTGTGTGCCGCTTGCGATCGCGACCGGCCCCGGCGCGAACAGCCTGCGCGCGATCGGCACCGGCGTGATCGGCGGCATGCTGGCGTCCACGCTGGTCGCGATCTTCTTCGTGCCGCTCTTCTTCTGGCTGCTCGAGTCGATGAGCGCGAAGTTCGCCGGCAAGCAGGCGGCGCAGGCCGGCGCGCACGGCGGCGCAGTCCCGGCGGGCGCACATGCCCCGCGGAAGGAAGCTTGACATGCGACTTGCTGCCGCACTCGTTGCGCTCGCCGTTGCAGGATGCACGGTCGGGCCCGATTACGTTCGCCCCGACATCCAGAGCCCGGAACAGTGGCGCATCGACTACCCGCAGGCGGCCGGCATTGCGAATACGCGCTGGTGGGAGCAGTTCGGAGACCCGGTGCTGACTTTGCTCATCGACACGGCCCTGCTCGACAACCGGGATCTTTTCATCGCGGCGGCACGCGTGGATCAATTCGTCGGGCTGTTGAGCGTGGTCCGCTCGCAGTACTATCCACAGATCGGTTACGGCGCGGACGCGAGCCGCAATCGCGCGAGCCGCGCCGGCTTCCCGCCGTTCGCGGCCGGCACCGACCCGTACTATTCGCTCTACCAGGGCGCACTGAGCGCGCAGTGGCAAATCGATCTCTTCGGGCGCACCCGCCGCCAGAGCGAGGCGGCGCAGGCGCAGGTCTATGCGAGCGAGCAGGGCCGTCGCGGCGTCATTTTGTCGCTGGTGACGAGCGTCGCCGCAGCCTATATCGGCTTGCGCGCGCTCGATCGGCAACTGGAGATCTCGCGCGCGACCGCCGCCAACTACAGCGGCACGCTGAAGATCTTCGAGCTCCGGTTCACGGGCGGCGTGGTGTCCGAGGTGGAGCTCGCACAGGTTCAATCCCAGTACCAACAGGCGCTCGCCGCGATCCCCTCGCTCGAGCAGCAGGTTGCTGCGCAGGAGAACCTGGTCTCGATTCTCCTTGGCCGCAACCCAGGTCCGATTCCGCGCGGCAAGACGATTGACCAGCTCGTTGTGCCGGGCATCCCCGCCGAGCTGCCGTCTACGCTGCTCGAGCGCCGGCCCGACATCCTCGAGGCCGAGCAGGTCCTCGTTGCGGCGAACGCCAGCATCGGCGCGGCGAAGGCGCTCTATTATCCGGATCTCTCGCTCACGGGGCTTCTCGGCTCGGTGAGCACGTCCTTCAGCGATTTCCTGAGCGGCTCAGCGACGACGTGGACGGCCGCCGCGACGACTACGGGCCCCATCTTCACGTTTGGGAGGATTGAGGGCCAGGTGCAAACGGCCGAAGCAGGGCAGCGCGCGGCTCTCGCCAACTATCAGGCAGTGATCCTCAACGCGTTCCGCGAAACGAACGACGCGCTGGTCGGCGCGGTGAAGAAGCGCGAGGAATCGGCGGCGCAGGTGAAGCGGGTGGCGGCGCTGCGGGAGTAGCGCGGCTGTCGCGGTTGAGATTTGACAATGGCTACGCGAGCTACCTCGAGGTGCTCTACGCCGAGAACGAGCTCTTCAGCGCGGAGCTGACCGCAGTGCGCTCGCAAGCCGAGAGCTACACGCAGATCGTGGGCGTATTCAACGCGGTCGGCGGCGGCTGGGTGGACGAGGCCGGGAAGCTTGCCCCACGGCCCACTCTGACCGGCGACTCGGCAACGCGCTGACCCTGTCGCCGGGTCGCCCTGCGCGGGCCAGACTGCGGGCGATCCGTGAAATACCAATTCAGGGGACGTGACAACATGGCCAAGGAAAAAGACGCGAAGAAGCCGGACGGCTCCGGAGCGCCGCAGAAGCTGAAGCGTAAGAAATACGACAAGCAGCTTGCAAAGCTCCATGTCGAGCTGGTCAAGCTCCAGGAATGGGTCAAGCACAAGGGCCTCAAGATCTGCATTGTCTTTGAAGGCCGCGACGGGGCGGGAAAGGGCGGGACCATCAAGGCCATCACCGAGCGGGTAAGCCCGCGCGTCTTTCGCGTCATCGCGCTCCCGGCGCCGACGGAACGCGAGAAGAGCCAGATGTATGCCCAGCGCTACCTGCCCCATCTGCCGGCAGCCGGCGAGGTCGTGATCTGGGACCGCAGCTGGTATAACCGCGCGGGGGTCGAGCGGGTCATGGGTTTCTGCCCAGAAAAGACGGCAATAGACTTTCTGAAGCTGGTCGGGCCTTTTGAGAAACTGGTGGTTAAATCCGGAATCATCCTCCTGAAGTACTGGCTCGAGGTGAGTATGGAAGAGCAGACCCGCCGGCTCGAAGCGCGCATCGACGACGGGCGCAAGATCTGGAAACTCTCGCCGATGGACCTCCTGTCCTACAGCCGCTGGTACGACTATTCGCGGGCGCGCGATGATATGTTCAAGGCGACCGATACGGCATGGGCCCCGTGGTACGTGGTGAGATCGGACGACAAGCAGCGGGCACGTCTCAACCTCATCACGCATCTGCTGAGCAAGATTCCGTACAAGAAGGCGCCGCGCGAAAAGGTGAAGCTGCCCAAGCGGCAAAAGGCGCATGGCTATCGCGAGCCGGCCTATCCGTACAAGTTCGTTCCCGAGAAGTTCTGAGGAGAACGTCTCTCCCGCTTCCGATCCTGACTCGCCCGCGCCGGGGCTCGTCAAGCGGCTCCGGAACGCGGTAAAGGAAGGGCGAGAGTTAGCACCATGTTGAACGAAGGTTCCCGCGGGTTTCGCATTCCCTTGCCGGAGTGGTTGGGCGCGTACCAGAAGGAGTGGTTGCGGCCGGATGTGATCGCCGGCCTGACTGCCGCGGCGGTCGTCATTCCAAAAGCCATGGCGTACGCCACGATCGCCGGGCTTCCGGTGCAGGTCGGGCTCTATACGGCATTCCTGCCGATGGTGATCTATGCCGTGCTGGGGACTTCGCGCCCACTCAGCGTGAGCACGACGACGACGATCGCCATCCTCGCGGCGGCCGCGTTGGGCGAATCGATTCCAGGCGGCGATACGGTTTCCCTCGTGACCGCGTCGGCGACGCTGACACTGATGGTGGGCGTGATCCTGGCGGTGGCGTCCATCCTGCGCCTCGGTTTCGTGGCCAACTTCATCTCCGAGCCCGTGCTGACCGGATTCAAGGCGGGGATCGGGCTCGTCATCGTGCTCGACCAGGTCCCGAAGCTGCTGGGCATTCATTTCCAGAAGGGATCGTTCCTCCACAACGTTGCCGGCGTCGTTCAGGGGCTTCCCCACGCCTCGCTGGTGACCCTGTCTGTGGGAGGCATTACGGTGGCGATACTGTTGGCAGTCGAACGCTGGGTTCCGAAAGCGCCGGCCCCACTGATCGCGGTTGCCGGCGGCGTCGCCGGCGTGAGCCTGCTCGGCCTTCAAGCGCACGGTGTCGGCACCGTCGGCCAGATTCCGACGGGGCTGCCGTCACTGACCGCGCCTGATCTTTCGCTGGTGGCCGGGCTCTGGCCGGCGGCCTTGGGCATTGCCTTGATGAGCTTCACCGAAACGATTGCGGCGGGGCGGGCGTTTGCCCGGAGCGGAGAGCCCTTGCTGCAGCCGAACCGCGAGCTCCTGGCGACGGGTCTTGCGAATGCGGGAGGCGCGCTGCTGGGATCCATGCCGGCCGGCGGCGGGACGTCGCAGACCGCGGTGAACCGGCTTGCGGGAGCGCGCAGCCAGCTCGCGGGTCTGGTCACGGCTGCCGCCACGCTGCTGACAATGCTATTGCTCGCTCCGGTTATCGGGCTCATGCCGGATGCCACTCTGGCCGCGGTCGTCATCGTGTACTCGGTCGGCCTGATCAAGCCGGCGGAGTTCCTCACGATACTCAGGGTGCGGCGAACGGAATTCGTGTGGGCCTTGGTTGCGCTGGCCGGCGTGGTGCTGCTGGGAACCTTGAAGGGAATCCTCGTCGCCATCATCGTGTCTCTGATTGCGCTTGCCTACCAGGTCGCGAACCCGCCGGTCCACGAACTGGGGCGCAAGCCGGGGACGAATGTGTTCCGACCTCGTTCCAAAGAGCATCCCGAGGACGAGACTTTTCCCGGCTTGCTCATATTGCGGCCGGAGGGGCGGGTCTTCTTCGCGAATGTGGAGCGCATCTCGCAGAAAATGCGGCCGATGATCGAGGAGGCGAAGCCGAGAGTCGTGGCGCTCGATCTCGGCGGCGTCTTCGACTTCGAGTACACCGCGCTCAAGATCCTGACCGAAGCCGAGAAGCGCCTGCATGAAAACGGCGTGCTACTGTGGCTGGTCGGGCTCAACCCGGGAGTGCTCGCCGTGGTCCAGCGCTCGCCGCTTGGCGCGACTCTGGGCCGCGAGCGGATGTTCTTCAATCTGGAGCAGGCCGTCGACCGCTACCAGTCTATGACGCGTAATAGTTGATCCTGATCAAGGTCAGCAGGCAATGCCGTGGTATGTATGCCGCGTGGCACATTGCCGGAGGCCTTTCGCGTTGGGACGATGACTTGATGATCACTTTCGACATGTTAGGAGAAATCAATGTAAGTAAAAACATGGATCGGGGCTCTATCCGTTATTGCTTTAGTGTTGACCGGGCAGATGGCCGCGGCCGCGGAGGAGGGCGAGGGCGCGGCCAAGCTCGCGGCCGACTCGCGGGCGGCGTTGAATAATCTCTATGCCACGACGCCCGCTGCGAAAACATTGGGCGCCAAGGCCCGTGCCATACTCGTCTTCCCGCGCATCACGAAGGCGGGATTGGGGATCGGCGCGCAGTACGGCGATGGGGCGCTCATGCAGGGCGGGAAGGCCGTCTCCTACTACAACACCGCGGGCGCATCCTACGGCCTGCAGGCCGGCGCCCAGCAATTCGGCTACGCCATGTTCCTGATGAATGACAAGGCGGTGAAGGCGCTCGACAAGGTGGAAGGGTTCGAGGTCGGCGTCGGGCCCACGGTTGTGTTGGTTGACGAGGGTATGGCGAGGACGCTCACTACGACGACGATGAAGGCGATATCTACGCCTTCATCTTCGGCCAGAAGGGCATCATGGCCGGCCTCGGGCTGCAGGGCAACAAGATCACGAAGATCAATCCCAAATAGGCGGAGCGCGGTTGGCGTGTCCCGATTTTGAGGGCGGGGTCAACTGGAGCGAACTCACCCATCGCGAACCTGGAGGATGGGGGACGCTCGGTGTTGCCGCTCTGTTCTCCATTCTCGGCGTGGCGTACGCGACCGCTGCGGCCGAGCTTCCTGCCGGGCTCCGTTCGCCGGATCATGGCGTCGTATGTGACAGCCGGCGCGGTGTCTGTTTCGATCGTTTCGGGCCGAGCATTGGGCTGACCGAGGCGTTCCTCGGACCGTCTGCGGCGCGAGCGCTGACCGCCGTCCTGCGCGAGGCGCCGCCCGATCACGGGCCGCGCGCAGAGTTTTCGCCCGCAGAGAACGTGAGGTGCCGGCGCAAGACCGGACCGTGCCGGACAGGCGGGGTTGTCGATGATGCGCTCACGGCGGTGCTGTACGGTTCCCGACCCGCGGGCGCGCGGCGCGCTGATGCGTCCGCGCTCGGCAACCTGCCGGCGACCTACACGGGCGTGCTGCCGTGCGCCGATTGTCCGGGCATCGAACACCACCTCGATCTCTTCCCCGACCGCGCGTACTACCTGCGCCGGGTCTATCAAGGCAAGCACGACCGCCCCTTCGACGAGATTGGCGCGTGGGAAGTGTTGGCCGGCGGGCGCACGCTGGTGCTTCATGACGAGCGCGAGGAGCGGCCGCGATTCGCCATCAAAGACGCGAAAACGCTGACCAAGCTCGATCTAGAAGGACGGCCGATCGATTCCGCCGCGAACCATGACCTCGAGCGCGCGGCAGCGTTCGCCCCGATCGCCCCGAGCCTCGCAATGCGGGGCATGTTCCGCTACCTGGCCGACGCCGCGATCTTCGAAGAGTGCCTGACGCGGCGCAAGCTCCCGGTGTTGATGCAGGGCGACTACCTTGCGCTCGAGACAACGTATACCCGGACGCGGCGCGAGCCGGGCGCAGCGATTCTCGTCACGCTTCAGGGGCGCATCGTCGAGCGCGCCGGCATGGAGGGACCGCCGAAGCCGTCGCTCCTGGTCGAGCGCCTCGGGGGCCTCTGGCCTGGCGAGACGTGCGGCGTGCGGTTCGCAACCGAGCGCCTCCAGAACACCTACTGGAAGCTTGCGCGCCTGCGGGACGAGCCGGTGCTGGTCGTGGAGAACCAGCGCGAGCCCCACATCATTCTGCGCACGGATGGCCAGCGTGTGGCCGGATCGGGCGGTTGCAACAGGCTGCTCGGCGGCTACCGCATCGAAGGCAGCCGCATCGAATTTGGTAAGCTTGCCATGACACTGATGGCGTGCCCGGCGGGAATGGAGCAGGAGCAGGCGTTTCTCGGCGCGCTGGGCGAGGCGGCGCGCTGGCGCGTGCTCGGATCGCACCTCGAGCTCTTCGATGCCGGCGGCGCGCGCCTGGCGTGGTTCGAAGCCGTCCACTTGAAGTAGCACGCATTCGAGTTTCCGATGGCTGCGCTGAGCTATTGCTCTTCGCGGTGGCGCTTTGATGTAATGTCCAGCGCGCGCACGGCTATTGCGACGATGAGACCGACAAGCAATACCCCGGTCAACCCGATACCGATGGCAAGAACCCGCGACAATGGCCCCGTCGGGACCAGGTCGCCGTAGCCGATGGTGAGACCCGATACGAATGCAAAATAAATGGCATCGAGGAGCGGCGAGTTTCGAGCTGACCTGATCACTGCGCCGAAAGCGAGCATCAGGCCGAGCAGCCGATACGATCGGCCAGGCGTTTTCAGGCGTGGAACAGGTCCGTCAAGAACTGCCGTTTCATTTCGCGTGGTTCCACGCCGTCGAGCCGACCGGACCTGGGTACAGCATGGCAGCACGTGCAGAACCGCCGCTCCTTCGATCCCGTGCGACGGAATAGGACGCGAAGCAGGTCGCTTTGTGTGGGTCGGAACTGCGTTTGTCGTGTGCGCGACTGGCGCGGCGGCGCAATTGGGCGGGCTTCGAGCTGCGTCTCGACGCCGCATTCTGGATTGCCGGGATCGAGGGCACGATCGGCGCGTCCGACTCGGGAGGGCAAGTTGACTCGGAATTTTCCAGCCTGCTCGACAATATCGAGCCGCGCGGCTACATGCTCCACGCCGACTGGCGCAAGGACCGCTGGACGGCATTTGGCGACTGGTCGCATTTCAACGTGACGTCGAGCGCGCCGTCTCCGTTCGGCGCGCTCTACGCGGGGACGGATGTCCGGGTCAAGGGCGGCATTGGGCAGATTGCGGGCGGCTATCAGGTTGTTGGCGACACCGATTCCGGCGTGGACGTGCTGACCGGCCTGCGTTACTACAACATCGAAGCCGAGATGAACTTGCAGCCCGGCCAGGCCGTCGCGCGCAACCTGAACAGTTCGAGTCAGTGGGTGGACGGCATCGTCGGCGCGCGCTGGCGCGGACGATTGAATCGTCAATGGGCATTCTCGGTCTACGGTGACGTGGGCGGCGGGGGCTCGAAATTCTCCGGGCAGGCGGTGGCAACGGCAAATTATGAAACCACCTGGGGCGCGCTGGCAGCCGGATGGCGTTATCTGTACGTGAACTACGACAGCAGCGGCTTAAAGCTCGACGTCGCGTTGACCGGCCCTTTCGTGGGTGCGACGGTACGATTCTGACCCCGCGTATCTTCCGTTGATCGATGGCGGCCGGTCATACCTTGATGGAGCGACTGATGCGCGTAGCGTCCGCGCGTGCGGAGCGTCCGCCGGCGGCGCCCCCAGACGCTTATCGGGTTTTGCCCTGGGGTGCGATCGATTCGCTTGCAAACGAGCCGCAGGAGGAAGCACCACAGCCGCCGCCGTCGAAACGGCAGCCGGTCATCGACGACAGCGCGCGCACGCACGACGGGCGACCGCGGCTCGCCCTGCTCGCGCTCTCCGGCGGCGGCGCGCGCGGCGCGTTCGGCGCCGGCCTGCTTGCGGGCTGGACGCAGAGCCGATCCCGGCCGCGCTTCACGGTCGTGACCGGCATCTCGACGGGCGCGCTCATGGGCGTGTTCGCGTTCCTCGGCCCGCATTACGACGAAGCGCTCGAGCGCTTCTATACCGCCACCACCGACGGCGACATCTTCGCCGATCGCGGCATCTCCGGACTGCTGCGCGACGCCGTGAAGGATTCGAGCCCGCTGCAGCGGCTCATCGAACGGACCATCGACGACGGGATCATCGCCGCGGTTGCCGCCGAGCACCGCCTGGGCCGCCGGTTCTTCGTCGGCACCACGAACCTCGACACGGCGCGCCTGGTCGTATGGGACATGGGCGCGATCGCCGCCAGCGACCGGCCCGAGCGGCGGCGGCGCTTCCGCGACGTGCTGCTCGCCTCGGCGTCCGTGCCGATGGTGCTGCCGCCCGTGTATTTTCCGGTCGAATGGGAGGGCCGGACCTACTGGCAGATGCATGTGGACGGCGGCGCATCGGTGACCGTGTTCCTCTCTGGCCTCGTCATCGACGAGCTGAACCGCATGACCGGCTTGAAGACCGAGCGCGGTGAAGCCGCGGTGGACTGCTACATCGTCCTGAACGACGTCCTCGGCGACCGCATGCCCGAGGAGCCGGTGGAGGCGACCCTCCTCGGCATCGCCGGAGGTGTTGTGCGTTCTCTCTCGACGGCGGCCACCGTCACCCAGCTCGTGCGCATGTATCGCGAGGCACGCGGCATCGGATTCGGCTTTCATTTCGCGAGTATCCCGGCGGATTATCCATACCGGCTCCCGGCGACGCGCTTCGAGCCGGAGAAAATGCGGCACCTCTTCGATTATTCCCGGGCGCTCGCCGCAGGCAGCTATCCGTGGGCGCTGCAGCCGCCCCGCCTCGATCCGCGCGAGGTGATTCCGCTTGCGCCCGCCCCGGCTGAACCCCCGCCGCCGAAGGGCTGGCTGGCACGATGCTGCGCGATTGGGCGATGGCGAATGAAACACATAAAGGTGTCAGGAACCTTTTTTGCACGGCGGGCGAGGACGCTACGACTGCTCTGCGCCGCGGTACTATGTGGCGTTTCCTTTTCTGCATACGGGGCCGGCCTGCCCGCAGGGCTGCAATCTTCGGCGCTCGGCGTTCTGCCGGCAACGTTCACGGGCGTACTGCCGTGCGCAGACTGCCCCGGCATCGAGCATCACCTCGATCTCTACCCCGATGGCGTCTATTACCTGCGCCGGGTCTACCAGGACCGGCCCGACGGGCAGTTCGACGAGATGGGCGCGTGGGAAGTGTCCGGGGGCGCGCGCACGCTCGTTCTTCATGGCGAGCGCGAGGACGGACCGCGATTTGCGATCAAGGACGCAAGGACGCTCACCCAGCTCGATCGCGAAGGGCGGCCGATCGTCTCAACCGCGAATCATGATCTCGCGCGTGCGGAAGCGTTCGAACCGGTCGAGCCGCGCCTCACGATGCGGGGCATGTTCCGCTACATGGCCGACGCCGCGATCTTCGAAGAGTGCCTGACTCGGCGGAAGCTCCCGGTCCTGATGCAGGGCGACTACCTCGCGGTGGAGAAGGCTTACACCGGGATGCGGCGCGCGCCGGGCGCATCGATACTCGCCACGCTCCGGGGGCGGATTGTCGAGCGCGCCGGGATGGAAGGTCCGCCGCGCCCCGCGCTCCTCATCGAGCGTTTCGGGGGACTCTGGCCCGGCGAAACCTGCGGCGTGCGGTTTGCCACCGAGCCCCTCGTCAATACCTACTGGAAACTCGTCCGCCTGCGCGACGAGCCGGTGAGCGTCGCGGAGAATCAGCGCGAGCCGCACATCGTCCTGCGTACGGATGGCCAGCGCGTCGCCGGGTTTGGCGGCTGCAATCGGCTGCTCGGGAGCTACCGTATCGAAGGAAACCGCATTGAATTCGGCAAGCTCGCCGTGACACTGATGGCTTGCCCCGCGGGAATGGAGCAGGAACAATCGTTTCTCGGCGCGTTGGAGCAGGCCGCGCGCTGGCGAGTGACGGGATCGCACCTCGAGTTGTTCGACGCCAACGGCGCAGTCGTCGCGCGGCTCGAAGCGGTCCACCTGAAATAGCCGGTCCCGCGTCCGGGAAGGTATGATGCACATCAAGCCGGTGCCAGAGATATCCGCGTAAAGTGACCCACCGCCCATGAAACACACGCTGACCTGCCTGGCCGGAGGGCTTTTCGCCGCACTGATGACGTTCTCCACGTCGCTGCGGGCGCAGGAGCCCCCGGCGTTCAAGGCGGAAGAGATCGAGCAGCTCGTCGCGCCGATCGCGCTCTATCCCGACGCTCTGGTCGCGCAGATCCTGATGGCGTCCACCTATCCGCTGGAGATCGTGCAGGCGGCGCGCTGGTCGAAGGCGAATCCGGACGTGAAGGACAAGGCGCTCGAGGATGCCATGCAGAAGCAATCCTGGGACCCGAGCGTGAAATCCCTTGCCGCATTTCCGCAGATACTCGCCATGCTGAATGACAAGCTCGACATGACCCAGAAGCTCGGGGACGCGTTCCTTGGCCAGCAGAAGGAGGTCATGGACGCGATCCAGCGGCTGCGGGCCAAGGCGCAGGCCGCCGGCAACCTCCAGTCCGGCAAGGAGCAGAAGGTCATCGTCGAGCAACAGAACGGGACGACCGTGATCAAGATCGAGCCGACAAGCCCCGAGGTGGTCTACGTCCCGGTCTACAACCCGACCGTCGTCTACGGCCCGTGGCCGTACCCGGCCTATCCGCCCTATTACTATTACCCGCCCGGCTACTCGGCCGGGAGCGTGTTCTTCGCGTTTTCGGTGGGCATCATCGTAGGCAACGCCATGTGGGGCGGCTGCCATTGGGGCGGCGGGAACGTCTACATCAATCACTACAACTACAACAACTTCAACAAGACCAACATCAAGACCGGGGACTGGCAGCACAAGCCGGAGCATCGCGGGGGCGTGGAGTATCGCGACCCGGGGAGCCGCCAGAAATACAGCGGCCAGCGGCCGGGGGTGGATTCGCGCGAGGCATACCGCGGGCGCGCGGAGCAGGGGCGGCAGGATATCGCCCGCGCCGGTCCGGAGAATCTCGACCGCGACCGGGGTGGTGCTGACCGCGCGGGTGGACGCGACGCCGGCGCGGCCGACAGGCAGCGGGACGCCGGTGGACGCCAGCCAGATGCATTCGATGGCGTCGGGCGCGGCAGCCAGACGCGCGATTACAGCAACCGCGGTGCCACGAGCCGCGCATCGGCTGGGGGCCATGCGCGGGCGGGCGGCGGCGGGCGGAGGTAAGTTTTTTGGCACCGCACATGATTACGAAGATTGAGATGCGTTCGAGCCTGGCCTCGTTCCGATCGTGCCTGCGGCGCCGATGGGCGCCTGTCCTTGTGGCGGTACTACTTTCCGGTGCCGCAGTGCCGGACGCATTCACAGCGGACGGACAGAAATCCTTCGGTTCGCCGGAAGAGGCCGCCAAGGCGCTGGTGACGGCGGTTACGGCGGGCGACCTCAAGGCGATGCGGGACATTCTGGGGCCCGGCTCCGAGGGCCTTGTCCAGTCCGGGGACGCCGTCGCGGACCGGGCCGGCCGCGAGCGCTTCGTGCGGGCTTACGGCGAAGCAAACCGGATCGGCAAGCAGGGCGATGCGAAAGCGGTGCTCCTGGTGGGCAAGGATGAATGGCCGCTGCCGATTCCGATCGTCAAGGTCGGTTCCGGTTGGCGTTTCGACACGAAAGCGGGCAGGGAGGAGATCCTCAACCGGCGCATCGGCCGCAACGAGCTCTCGGCGGTGCAAGCGGTGCTCGCCTACGTGGACGCGCAGCGCGAGTACGACTTACGCAATCCGCAAGGCGACAAGCTTCTCCACTACGCACAGAAATTCACCAGCGCGACGGGCAAGCGCGACGGGCTCTATTTTCAGACCAAAGCCGGCGAAAAACCCAGCCCGCTCGGTCCGTTGTTCGCAAGCGCGAAAGCGGAGGGTTATACCAAAGGTGACGATGCGTTCCATGGCTATCACTACCGCATTATTAGAGGGCAGGGAGCGAGCGCTCCCGGCGGTGCCTACGACTACGTGGCGCAGGGCCAAATGATCGGGGGCTTCGCACTGGTCGCCTGGCCGGCGTCCTACGGCAACTCCGGGGTCATGACCTTCATCGTCAACCACGACGGGATCGTCTACGAAAAGGACCTCGGGCCGGACACCGCAACGGTCGTCAAGAAGATCACGCGATTCAACCCGGACAAGACCTGGAAGCGTTATTGAAATCTGCACGAGGCTGGCCGGTCAATTACGCGCTGCTGCGCATCGTTCCGCCGGAGGGCGTCGAAGTGGACGCCCGGCGCCGGCCGTACATCGTCATCGACCCGCGGGCGGGCCACGGCCCGGGCATCGGCGGCTTCAAGGACGATTCGCAGGTCGGCGTCGCGCTGCGCGCGGGGCACCCGGTTTATTTCGTCGTGTTCTATCCCGATCCGGTGCCCGGACAGACGCTTCCTGATGTCTGCGCCGCGGAGCAGAAATTCGTGCACCGCGTGCGCGAGCTTCACCCCGACGCGCCGAAGCCGGTGATCGTCGGCAACTGCCAGGGCGGCTGGGCGGCGATGATGCTCGCCGCCGCCACTCCCGATGACACGGGAGCCATCGTGATCAACGGCGCGCCCATGTCCTACTGGGGCGGTGCGTTCAGCGAGGGCGAAGGCGACAACCCGATGCGTTACGCGGGCGGGCTGCTGGGCGGCACCTGGCTCGCGTCGCTCGTCTCGGATCATCGGCAACGGCGTATTCGACGGCGCGCACCTCGTCCAGAACTTCGAGAGCCTCAATCCCGCGAACACGTTCTGGGACAAGTACTACCACCTCTTCGCCAACGTCGACACCGAGCAGCCGCGATTTCTCGAATTCGAGCGCTGGTGGGGGGGCTTCTATCTCATGAACCGCGACGAGATCGAGTGGATCACGCGCAATCTCTTCGTGGGCAACCAGCTCTGGTCCGAGCGCTCCGGCTCGGGCGCGCGGGCGCTGTTCGATCTGCGCGAGATCCGCTCGCCGATCATCCTGTTCGCCTCGATGGGCGACAACATCACGCCGCCGCAGCAGGCGTTCAACTGGGTGGCCGACGTCTACGGCTCGACCGAGGAGATCAAGGCGCGCGGACAGACGATCGTCGGACTGCTGCACAAGGAGATCGGCCATCTCGGTATTTTCGTCTCCGGCAAGGTCGCGAAGAAGGAGCACGCTCAGATCGTGTCGGTGCTGAAGTCGATCGAGGCGCTGCCGCCCGGACTCTACGGCATGGAGATCGTCGAGGAGAAGGACGCCGACGGCAAGCCCGTGTACAACGTGCGCTTCCACGAGCGTCAGCTCGAGGAGGTCGTCCAGCGCCTGAATCGCTTCAAGCGCGCTGACGAGAAGCCGTTCGAAGCGGTCGCGGCGATGTCCGAGTTCAACCAGCGCGCCTACGAGCTGTTCGCGCAGCCGCTCGTGCAGGCGATGTCGAACGAGTACACGGCGAAGCTCTCGCGCACGCTGCATCCGCTGCGCGCCTCGCGCTGGGCGTGGTCCGATCTCAATCCCTGGCTCGCGTGGCTCGGCCCCGCGGCGGCGGCAGTCAAAGCGCAGCGCGCGAGCGTCGCGGCCGATGACCCGCTGCGCAAGCTCGAGAAGCGGGGCGCAGAGCTCCTGAGCGCGTCGCTCGATTATTACCGCGATGTGCGCGACGCGGCGAGCGAGGCGTCGTTCTTCCAGCTCTACGGCAACCTGTTCTCGCTCTACGTCGCCGACAAGCACGAAGCCGAGGCGAGCCAGACGCGCTGCGCCGGCGACCGACCGGCGCGAGCTGCCGTATGTCAAGGAGGCGCTCGCCTCGATCGCGGAGGGCGGCTATCCGGCGGCGCTGGCCGCTGCGCCTATCTCCTGCAGCGCAAGGGCGAGCCGCTGCCGCTCGCGCGGCTGGAGCTGAAACAGGACCTCATGACGGATTACGGCGAGTTGATCCCGCAGGTGGCGCCCGACGAGCGGCGTCGGATTCGCGGCGCGCAGGAAATCATCGTGAACTACGAGCCCGAGCGAGCGATCGAGACGCTGCCCGGCCTCGTTGCCGACCCGGCCGATCGATCGCGACTGGTCAATCTCCTCGAACGCGTGCTTGCCGACGAACGCATACAGCGGCAGGGCGCAACGTCCGAGCAGCTCGCGATGCTGGCGCGGATCGAGAAGGCTCTGGGCATGTCGGTGTCGAGCGCCGCGACTTCGATAAAGAGGGCTGCATGAAAGCGAACACGATCGAGAAGCCGGCGCGCGGCACGGCGCCGGCGGCGAGCGCAGGAAAGCCAGCGGTGAAAGATACCCAACATCCGCGGTACGAGCGGCTGATGGCTCGCTGCAAAGGCTTGCCGCCGACGCCGACCGCGGTCGCCTATCCCTGCGACCAGAGCTCGCTCCAAGGCGCGCTCGAAGCGGCGAAGCTGGGGCTGATCGCGCCGATTCTCGTCGGCCCGACCGAGTTGATCAAGTCAGTGGCGGCGAAGAGCAGGCTCGACCTCGCGGGATGCGAGATCGTCGACGCGCCGGACAGCGAAACGGCGGCCGCCAAGGCGGTCGAGCAGGTGCGTCTCGGGCGCGCGGAGGCGCTGATGAAGGGCAGCCTCCACACCGACGAGATCATGGGCGCGGTCGTGAAGCGCGACACCGGGCTGCGCACGGCACGGCGCATCAGCCACTGCTTCGTGATGGACGTGCCCGGCCACGACAGCCCTCTCATCATCACCGACGCCGCGGTGAACGTCGCGCCGACACTCGAGGACAAGGTGGACATCGTGCAGAACGCGATCGACCTCGCACTGGCCCTTGGCGCGCCGGAGGTGAGGGTGGCGATCGTCTCGGCGATGGAAACGGTCAATCCCAAGGTACCTTCGACGATCGAGGCCGCGGCGCTCTGCAAGATGGCGGACCGCGGCCAGATCACCGGCGCGCTTCTCGACGGGCCGCTCGCTCTCGACAACGCGATCAACCTGGAGGCCGCGCAAGTGAAGAAGATCAACTCGCCGGTGGCGGGCCGGGCCAACGTGCTGGTTGCGCCCGACCTCGAGGCGGGAAACATGCTGGCCAAAAGCCTGACCTTCCTGGCCGGCGCGGTTGCTGCCGGCATCGTGCTCGGCGCCAGGGTGCCGGTCATACTGACGAGCCGGGCGGACTCGGTGACGACGCGGCTCGCTTCCTGCGCCGTGGCGGTGTTGCTGGCGAAGGCGCGGCGCGAGCAGGGCGCCCGGGCGGTGAGCTAGCGCGATGTCGGACGCGATACTGGTCATCAACGCGGGGTCCTCCTCCATAAAGTTTTCGGTGTTCGTCGAGCGCGCGGGCACCCCCACGCTCGCGCTGCGCGGCCAGATCGAGGGGCTCTACACCCGCGCGCATTTCGTCGCGAAGGGCGCGGCGGGCGCAACCGTGAGCGAGAAAAAGTGGGATGCGGGCACGAAGCTCGGCCATGAGGGTGCAGTCGACCATCTTGCCGGCTTTCTTCGCAGCGAGCTTTCCGAGCACCGGCTGCTCGGCGTGGGGCACCGCGTGGTGCACGGCGGGATCGAATACACGAAGCCGGTCCGGATCGATGCAGGCATTGTGGCTGCGCTCGAGAAATACAACCCACTCGCGCCGCTCCATCAGCCCAATAACCTGAAGCCGATCCGGCTGCTCCTTGAGCGCCGGCCGGAGCTGCCGCAGGTCGCCTGCTTCGACACGTCGTTTCACCAGAGCCAGCCGCCGGTTGCGCAGCGCTTCGCGCTTCCCGACGAGCTGCACGAGGCCGGCGTGCGGCGATACGGGTTTCACGGGCTGTCGTACCGAGTACATCGCTTCCATTCTGCCGCAGCACGACGCGAAGGCCGCGGCGGGGCGAACCGTAGTCCTGCATCTCGGCAACGGCGCGAGCATGTGCGCGATCGATGCGGGAAAGAGCGTCGCCAGCACCATGGGTTTCACCGCGGTCGACGGCCTGCCGATGGGCACGCGCTGCGGGTCGATCGATCCCGGCGTAATCCTCTACCTCATGGACGAGCGCGGAATGGACGCCCGGGCCATTGAGAAGCTGATCTACAACCAGTCGGGGCTGTTGGGCGTGTCGGGCATTTCGAGCGACATGCGCACGCTCCTCGCGAGCAAGGAGCCGCGCGCGCGGCTCGCGGTCGACCTCTACATCTACCGCATCCGCCGGGAACTCGGCTCGCTCGCCGCCGCGCTCGGCGGGCTCGACGCGATCGTATTCACCGCCGGCATCGGCGAAAACTCCGCGGCGATCCGCGAGCGGGTATGCCGCGATGCGCGCTGGCTGGGCGTTGAGCTGGACGTCGAGGCGAACGGCAAGGGCGGTCCGCGAATCAGCACTGCGGGAAGCCAGGTGTCGGCATGGGTGATCCCGACCAACGAAGAACTCATGATCGCGCGGCATACCCGGGCGTTGCTCGGTGCTGCCGTTCCGGCTGCGGCGATTTCCGCCTAGGAACTTGCTGAAAAACGTGCGTCGCGCGACCGAAGGCGTCATTCCCGCGCAGGCGGGAATCCAGGAGAATGACCTCATGGCACTCGATAACCCGCGGCCGGTCTTGAAAGGCGCGAAGGCGCTCGTCGTCGGCATCGCCAATCAGCATTCCATTGCCTATGGCTGCGCGAAGGCGTTTCGCGAGGTCGGCGCCGAGCTCGCGATCACCTATGTCAACGAGAAGACGAAGGGCTATGTCGAGCCGCTCGCCAAGGAGCTCGGCGCGCCCATCTTCATGCCGCTCGACGTTGCCACGCCGGGCATGCTCGAGGCGGTGTTCGACGCGATCAAGCGGCGCTGGGGCAGTCTCGATATCGTCCTGCATTCCATTGCATGGGCGCCGAAAGACGACCTGCGAGGCGGGCTGCTCAGCTGCTCCGCCGCGGGATTCTCCAAGGCGATGGACATTTCCTGCCACTCGTTCGTGCGCATGGCGCGGCTCGCCGCGCCGCTCATGAAGAAGGGCGGCACGCTGTTCGCGATGAGCTACTACGGCGCCAACAAGGTCGTGCCCAACTACAACGTCATGGGCCCGGTGAAGGCGGCCCTCGAGGCGTGCTGCCGCTATCTCGCCTACGAACTCGGCGGCAAGGGCATCCGCGTGCACGCGATCTCCCCGGGCCCGCTCAAGACGCGCGCCGCATCGGGCCTCAAGGATTTCGACCTCATGTTGAACGCCGCCGCGCAGCGGGCGCCGCTGGGCGAGCTGATCGATATCATGGACGTGGGCTTCACCTGTGCCTACCTCGCCACGCCCTACGCGCGGCGGCTGTCGGGTGAGACCCTTTACGTCGACGGCGGCGTTAACATAATGGCGTAAGCACGGCAAACGCCGGGGGACGCGTCCGGCGCAAGGCCCGAAAGGAGATCGAAATGAAACTCTGGATCGGCAACATCGCGCCGAATACGCCCGACGAGGAGGTGCGCGCGCTGGTCAAGAAATACGCACCCGAACTGGAATGCACGACGATCCAGCGGGTGGAAGGCGACGGTTCGCGCCCGGCCGCCGTGCTCGAATTCGCCAACCCGCCGCTCGGGCGCGCTCGAGGGCGTCTCGATGCGGCTCAACGGGATGTACTGGAAGGAACGTTCCCTGGTCGTCCAGACGCTCATACGCTGAGCACGCGCCGGAAGTGCCGCGAGCCCGCGGTGACAAGCGGAGCCCGGCGCGGCCTGCTGTGGTTCGCGGGAGTTGCTACCGGTCTTCGCGCTGACGCGTCGATGTGTGCTCGAGTGCGCGTACCGCCATTGCGACTATGAGTCCCACCAGCAGCACGCCGGTCAGTCCAATGCCGATGGCGAGGACGCGCGTAAGGGGACGCGTCGGCGCGAAATCGCCGTAGCCAATGGTGAGCCCGGAAACGAAGGTGAAGTAGATCGCTTCCAGGATCGACCAGTCTTCGAGAAGGCCGATCACAATTCCCAGGACCAGCATGACGCCGAGCAGACCAAACAATATCGGCCAGACCACTTTCATCCCTCTCCACAGCTCGGCGAAGAACAGCCGCCTCAACTCCCGCGGTTTCACGCGCCTCCCGCCTGATCGGAACAAGTCGGAGCATCGTATCACGCCCGCTCCGGGAGTCCGCGGCTGAACAGGATGCGATGCGCGGCGGGAGGCTTGTGGTCCGCCCGAATGAATGTGCTCCCGCCCCATTCAAGATTCCGTTATCATGCTTGATTGCTGTAGCGTCGCCAACGCCCGCTGTCATTCCACCACCCCATGACTCCACGGCCACCTTCGCGCGACCTCGCGCGCGTCACGCTCGCAGTGATCGTGATCGGGCTGATGATCGTTGCGTGCCTGTGGATATTGCAGCCGTTTCTGGCCGCGACGGTCTGGGCGACGATGATCGTGGTTGCGACCTGGCCGATAATGCTGCGAGTGCAGGCGAGCCTGGGAGGGCGGCGCTGGGCCGCGGTCACCGTGATGACGATCGCCATGCTGCTCGTGCTGGTGGTACCGCTCGTGCTCGCGATCGTCACCATCGTGGACCACGCGGACGATTTGGTCGCGTGGTTCAAGTCCCTCGCGGTTGCCGGAATACCGTCCCCGCCGGAATGGGTGGAGCAGGTGCCGTTTGCCGGGGAGCGGATCGCCCGGGAATGGCAGCAGCTGGCCGCGACCCCGTCCGAGGATCTCGTGGCGCGGGCGACTCCATACGTGCGACAGGCGGTCCAGTGGTTCGCGCGCCACGCGGGAAGCTTCGGCCTGATGATGCTGCAGTTCCTGCTCATCGTCGCGATCACTGCGATCCTCTACTCCTCGGGCGAGACGGTGGCGCGCGGCGTGCGCCGCTTCGCGCGGCGGCTCGCCGAAGAGCGCGGCGAGAGCTCCGTCGTCCTCGCCGGGCAGGCGATCCGCGCCGTGGCACTCGGTGTGGTCGTCACTGCCGTCGCGCAGTCGGCGCTTGCCGGCATCGGTCTCGCGGTCGCCGGCATCCCGTACGCGGCGGTTCTCACCGCGATCAGTTTCATCCTGTGCATCGCGCAACTCGGCCCGATCCTGGTCCTGGCTCCGGCCGTGGGCTGGCTCTACTGGACGGGCGATCCGGTGTGGGGCACGGTGCTCCTGGTCTGGACCGTCATCGTGGGCTCGATGGACAACGTGCTGCGCCCCATTCTCATCAGGCGCGGCGCGGACCTGCCGCTGCTCCTGATCCTGGTGGGCGTGATCGGCGGTTTGATCAGCATGGGGGTTATCGGTCTCTTCGTGGGACCGACGATCCTCGCCGTGACCTACCGGCTGCTGGAGTCGTGGATCGACGAGATCGACCAGCCGCGGGCGGAAAACGGGTAACCGATGAAATTCCACGAAACTTTTCTTAATTAACCTGAAGGAGAAGCTGAAATGAAGCTTGCACGAATCGTATTGTTCGCAGTTGCAGCACTGCTCGCGCTGCCCGCGGCCGCGCAGACCACCTCCGACATGCAGATCCTCGCGGACAAGATCAGGGCCGACAAGAAGCTCGTCGTCGCGGCCAACATGCAGTTGACCGAGGAAGAAGGGAAAGCCTTCTGGCCGGTGTACGACGCCTACCAGAAGGACCTCGCCGCCCTCAACAAGCGGCTCCTGGGCGTGATCAAGAGCTACGCGGACGCCTACAACAAGGGAGCGGTGGCGGACGAGACCGCGAAGAAGCTCATGAGCAACTATCTCGCGGTGGAAGAGGCCGAGCTGAAGATGAAGCGCTCCTACGTGCCGCGGCTGGAGAAGGTGCTGCCGGGGGCGAAGGTCGCGCGCTACATGCAGATCGAGAACAAGATCCGCGCGGTCGTGAAGTACGAGCTGGCGGCGCAGATTCCGCTCGTCAACTAATGGGCTGATTCGCCGTTTCCGCCTGCTGCAAGGGCGATCAGTCCGATCTGCCGTACCTCACCTTGCGCCGCCGGCGCAGGGTGGGGCATCGCCATGAATGAGGAATCACTGTCACACTCACCCCGCTGAGCCCCATTCGGCTACACTGACGCTCATTGCGGGGTGACTGACCGTGCCACTGCACTTCACGCGTAGGGCGTTCGCGCGGGTCTTCACCCAACGCTGCTTCTACCTGTTCCTCGCCCTCTTGCTTCTCGTCGTGCTCGCGCCCGTGATCGGCGACACGCCACGAGGGCGGATCACGGCGAACGTCATCAACCTCCTGGTCCTGCTGGCCGCTGTGGCCGCGGTCGGCCGCTCGATGCTGTCGTTTGTGATCGCGTTATTGCTGGCCGCCCCCACGCTCGCGCTGCAGCTGCTCGGCCTCGCCTGGTCCCACGAGCGTTATCTCGCGCTGTCGTGGATGTTTGGCGCCGCGTTCTACTTCGCGACCATCGTCTATCTGCTGGGCTACGTGTTCAGCCGGGAATCCATGACCTCCGACAAGCTATACGGGGCCGCGGCGTCGTACCTCATGGTCGGAGTGCTCTGGGCGTACCTGTACGGGATCACCCAGCACTTCTTCCCCGGCGCTTTCTCGGCGGGCGGCAGCGTGATGGCGCAGGTGCCGGGGGTGGATCTCATCTATTTCAGCTTCTCGACGCTCACCACCACCGGTTTCGGTGACATTGCACCCGTGCATCGTATCGCCCGCACGCTCGCGACGCTGGAAGCGGTGCTCGGCACGCTGTACGTCGCAATTCTCATCGCGCGGCTTGCCGGAATGTATCCGCCAAAAGCGGATGCGTGAGCCCGGGCTGCAACGATGAGTGGGCCTTGCGTGCGTTCCAGTTGCGCTCGATCATGCGCGGGAGCGGCGCTTGCCGTCGTCATTTTCGCGGCCGGGGGGTCGGGCGCGCGGGCGCAGGACATCGAGCCGCGGGCCTACTCGAACGCGCCGGTCGGGGTCAATTTCCTGATCGCGGGATACGCCTACGCGGAAGGCGGCGCCGCGGTTGACCCGTCGGTGCCGCTGACCAATGCCAACATCAAGGTCAACGCCGCGTTTCTGGGCTACGCGCGCGCGCTCGACGTGCTCGGCTGGTCCGGAAAGTTCGATATGGTGGTGCCGTATGCGTGGCTCTCGGGGACCGCGGAACTCGCCGGACAGCCTCACGAGCGCGACGTATCCGGGTTCGGCGACCCGAGGTTTCGTTTCACGGTCAATTTTTACGGGGCGCCGGCGCTCTCGCTGAAGGAGTTCGGGAGCTACCGGCAGGACCTGATCGTCGGTGCGAGCCTGCAGGTATCGGCGCCGTGGGGCCAGTACGACAGCGACAAGCTCGTCAATATCGGCACCAACCGCTGGTGGGCCAAGCCCGAGCTCGGCGTGTCCAAGGCGTGGGGCTCGTGGATTACCGAGGTTGCCGCGGGCGTCACGTTCTACTCGGACAACAAGGATTTTTTCGGCGGCAAGACGCGCGAGCAGGACCCGATCTACTCCGTGCAGGCCCATGTCATCTACAACCTGCCTTCGGGCATCTGGCTTGCCGTGGACGGCACCTATTACACCGGCGGGCGCACCACCGTCGACGGCGTCGCCGGCGACGACCTGCAGAAGAACTCACGCGCGGGCCTGACCGTCGCGATTCCGGTGGACCGGCTCAATTCGATCAAGCTCAACGCGAGCACGGGCGTCTCGACGCGCACCGGCAGCGATTTCAATGTCTTCGGCGTCGCGTGGCAGCACCGCTGGGGTGGGGGGCTTTAGGTTGAGACGAAAGAAGAAATCGCGAAGTCGTGGGGCGGGTCCGCGCGCGGGCACGGCATCGCCAACGCCGGGGCCGCCGGCGGCGATTCCACCTCCGGGCGGGAGGCCGTGGCGCACCGTATTGGTGCTGCTCGGTACGCTGGCGCTGGCTGCGGGCGGTGCTGCCTGGTGGTTGCTTCGCGGATCCGCGCCCACTCCATTGCCGCCGCAGCTCGCCGCCGCGAGTCATGTCGGAGCAAAGACCTGCGCCGAATGCCACGCGCAGCAGTACGACGCGTGGAACGGCTCGCACCACGCGCTCGCGATGCAGATCGCCGATGACAGGACCGTGCTGGGCAATTTTGAGAATGCCAGGTTCAGTTACGCCGGCGTCACGAGCACGTTCTTCAAGCGCGACGGAAAGTTCTACGTCAGGACCGACGGTCCGGACGGCAAGCTCGCCGATTTCGAGATCCAGTACACGTTCGGCGTCTGGCCGCTGCAGCAATATCTGATCGCATTTCCCGGCGGGCGTTACCAGACGCTCGGCATCACATGGGACGCGCGGGAGAAGAGCGAGGGCGGACAGCGCTGGTTCCACATGTATCCCAATGAGAAGATCGATTACAAGGATCAGCTCCACTGGACCGGCCTCTACCAGAACTGGAACCTGCAGTGCGCTGCGTGCCACTCGACGAACCTCAAGAAGGGGTACGACGCAGCCAGCAATTCCTACAAGACCACCTTTGACGAGATCAACGTCGCCTGCGAGGCCTGCCACGGGCCGGGCTCACGTCACGTGGAGTGGGCGAAGCAGAGCCGGCCGCCATACCCGGCGTTGAGCGACAAGGGCCTGGTGGTCCTGAGAAGCCGCTGGAACGAGGCGTGGAAATTTCCGGCAGATAACGCAAGGAACGCACAGCGGGACCAGCCCGCCGCGGACGCCTTGATGAATGTGTGCGCGGCCTGTCATGCCCGCCGCTCGACGATCGCCGAAGAAGGGCAGGCCGGCGCACCGCTCGAAGAGACGCACCGGCTCGCGCTGCTCACGCAGCCGAATTACTACGCCGACGGTCAACAGCGCGAGGAGGTCTACGTCTGGACCTCATTTCTGCAGACCCGAATGTACCAGCGCGGCGTGACCTGCATGGATTGCCACGAAGCTCACGCGCTGAAACTGCGCGCCGAAGGCAATGCGTTGTGCGTGCGCTGCCACAACGCCGCCGCGTTCGACACCCCGAAACACCACTTTCACAAGGCCGGCACGCCGGGCGCGCAATGCGTCGAGTGCCACATGCCGGCGCAGAACTACATGGTGGTCGACGCGCGCCGCGATCACGGCATACGCTCACCGAGACCGGACCTGTCGCTCGCGCTCGGCAGCCCGAATGCCTGCACGCAATGCCACGCCAACCGCAAGCCGGAATGGGCGGCGGCGGCGATGGATCAGTGGTACGGCAAGACCTGGCGCGAACGCCGGCACTACGGCACGACGCTGCATGCCGGCACGACGCAGGGCGCGAAGGCGCTGCCCGCGCTGCTTGCGCTGGCGGAGGACGCGATGGCGCCGCCCATCGTGAAAGCGACTGCGGCAACGCTCGCCGGCCCTTACATCCGGCAGGAAAGCCTGCCCGTGGTGCGCAAGCTTCTCGCGAACTTCGATCCCGGGATGCGCATTGCCGCCCTCGGCCTGATCGAGCGGTTCGAGCCGGCCGACCGCGCGCAGGCAGCCGCGCCGTTGCTCGCCGACCCGGTGCGCGGCGTGCGCATCGAGGCCGCACACGTTCTCGCCGACATCCGTGACGATCAGCTCTCGCCCGATCAACGCCGCGCTCGCGAAACAGCGACGAGGGAATACGTCGACTCCCTGCGGCTCGATGCCGACTGGCCGACGGCGAACGTGAATCTGGGCAACCTGCGCATGCGCCAGGGCCATCCCGACGAAGCGATCGCGGCGTACGAGCGCGCACTTGCGCTCGATGCGCGTTTCGCGGGCGCGTACGTCAATCTTGCCGACGCCTATCGCCAGCAGGGTCGCGATGCCGAGGCTGAGAAGCTGCTGCGCCGCGGCCTGGCGCTCCTGCCTCGCGCAGCCGACCTGCATCACGTGCTGGGACTGCTGCTCGTGCGCAAGGGCGACAAGGCTGCGGCGCTCAAGGAGCTCGCGCTGGCAGTGAAGCTCGCTCCGGATAGCGCGCGCTACACTTATGTATATGCAGTGGGGCTGTATTCTGCCGGCAGGCGAGGCGAGGCGCTGTCCGTGCTGCGTTCCGCCGAAACACGCCATCCGTACGACCTGGAAATTCTGGGTGCGCTCGTTTCGATGACGCGCGAGGCGGGCAAACCTCGGGACGCGCTCCCCTACGCGAGAAAGATCGCCGAGATCCTGCCCGACGATCCCGGCGTGCAACGGCTGATGAACGAACTTGGAGGAGAGAAATGACGATCCCCTCCGCCAGGCCGGGAGAAAGTTTATGACGCTTTCATTACGACCCGTGCGGGTCTGAGGTCTCCCGTGCCGCGCATCGGGGCTCGCCCCGGATAGCGAATAGTCCATGACCTTGTTAGGGACTAATCTCCCTAACTTCTGTGGTCTCTTTCATCATGATACGGACGATTCGACAACCTTGCTTGATAAGCTATTATCCTTCGCTCCTTCATTCGCGTCGTTCCTCATGGGAGAACAATCATGAAACGAATCCTGCGTTGGGCTAGCTTGGCATTGACCGTGGTGCTGGTTGCGTTCGCGCTTCCCGCGGGCGCGCAGCAGAAGAAGCCCAACATTGTCGTCATCATGGGCGATGACATCGGCTGGATGCAGCCGTCCATCTACCATCGCGGCCTGATGGTCGGGGAGACGCCCAACATCGACCGCATCGGCAACGAGGGCGCGATCTTCATGGACTATTACGCCGAGCAGAGCTGCACGGCCGGGCGCAACGCCTTCTTTACCGGCATGCACCCGCTGCGCACCGGCATGATCCCGCCGCAGCTCCCGGGCAGTCCTTCGTGGCTGCGTCAAGGCACCCCGGCGCTCGCGAAGTTCCTGCTCGACCTCGGCTACAACACCGGCGAGTTCGGCAAGAATCACCTGGGCGATCACGCCGAGTCGCTGCCGACCGCGCATGGCTTCCAGGAATTCTGGGGTTACCTCTACCACCTCGACGCCATGCAGGGCGTCAGCTTCGTCGACCTCAACAAGACCCCGACGGTGCAGGGCATCGCGCCGCCGTGCAAGAACACGCCGGTCCCCGGCCTGCCCGAGGTACCCGGTGCCTTGGATCCGAGAACCGCGACCTGCCTGACGCCGCCGCGCCCGGTCATCTGGTGCAAGTCCAAAGACGGCACGCAGAAGAACCAGACGTGCAAGGACGAGGGCCCGCTGACACTTGAGCGTTCGAAGACCGTCGACGAGGAGATTTCCGCCAAGGTCATCGATTTCCTCGACCGCAACGACCCGAAGAAGACCAACAAGCCGTTCTTCGTCTGGTACAACCCGGCGCGCATGCACATCACGACCGTGCTGTCGCCGAAGTACAACGCCATGGTCGGTGAGCCCGGCGGCAAGGACTGGGGCATCAACGAAGCCGGCATGAAGCAGATGGATGACAACATCGGCGAGGTCATGAAAAAGCTCGAGGCGATGGGCCAGCTCGACAACACCATTCTCGTCTTCACCACCGACAACGGCGCCGAGAACATCACCTATCCGGACGGCGGCACCACGCCCTTCAAGGGCGGCAAGCTGACTACCTGGGAAGGTGGCATGCGCGCGCCGCTGGTCGTTCGCTGGCCGGGCGTCATCAAGCCGGGCACGGTCAAGAACCAGATGTTCGCGGCTCTCGACTGGGTGCCGACGCTCGTCAACATCGCGGGCGGACCGAAAGGAAACGCGCTGAACGAGCAGATCATGGCGGGCAAGTACCCCGGGATCCGCAAAACCAAGCTCGACGGCGTGGACCAGACCGACTACCTCACGGGCAAGTCGCCGAAGTCGGCGCGTGAAGTGTTCTTCTACTACACGGGCTCGCAACCGTCGGCGGTGCGCTACAAGAACTGGAAGATGTACTACACGATCGTGCCGGACACCGGGACCGGCGGACTCTTTGGCGCGCAGAGCTTTCACTGGACCCAACTTACCAACGTGAAGCGTGATCCTTTCGAGCAGACGGTCGGCTCGGACGCGAAGTCGCTGCTTGGCTATGCCGGCTCGATCGGCTCCCCCGGCAACGCCTATCTCTACAACTGGAACATGCTGCCGATTGGTCAGTTGCTTTGGGAAAAGGAGTTGTTCTCGTACAAGGATTTCCCGCCGATGCAAGCGCCGGAGACCTACAACCTGGACGGCATCCTCAAGGCAATGCAACAGGCTCGCAAAGGGCACGATTGAGTCTGAAATCTGACGACTTGCGGTGACCATACGGGCGGCCTGAATCGGTCGCCCGTTTTCCTCGTGACATCAGAGAGGAGATCGTGGTGAAGCGCTCTGTGTTTTCCCTGGTTGGGGGCGTGCTGGTCCTCGCTGCTTTGCTCACACCCGGGGCGCAGGTCCTCGCGAGAGGAAGAAAAGGTGTCAGGAACCATTGAAAGTAAAATGTAGCACCAATGTGCTACAATGCGCTTTTCAACAGGAGCTTTGCGATGTCCACAACTACCATTCGCCTGCCGCAGGACCTCAAGAAGCGCATCGCTCGCGCAGCGGAGCGCGCTGGAACCACCGCGCATGGTTTCATCCTGGAGGCGATAGCCGAGAAGGCTGAACTGGAAGAGCGCCGCGGGGAGTTCCAGGATACGGCCGAGCGGCGGTACGCGGAGATTGTCGCTTCTGGCAAGACCGTGCCGTGGAAAGAGATGCGGCGCTATCTTGCGCACCGGCTGACCGGCAGGAAGGTTGCTCGACCGAAGCCGCGAACACTTGCGCGCTAATCATGTCGCGCGTCGAGCTCGCGCCTGAAGTGGGGGATGACCTCGATCGCATCCTGGAACATCTCTTTCAACATCAGGTGACGGAAGCGCCCTCGCGCATTGAAGACATCCTGCGGGCAATCGACGTGCTGGAACGCAATCCGCTCATCGGTCGCCCGGTCCGGGCGGACCTTAGAGAACTAGTGATCGGGCACCGTGCGCGTGGTTATGTCGCGCTGTATCGATACGTTGCAGAACTTGACACGGTCTTTGTGCTCGCTATCCGCGGTCAGAAGGAGGGGGGTTATGCGTAGTTCATTGACCAAGATACGGACGAGTGAGTGAATACGTTCAAGAATCGCTTATCATTGCGGTCCCTGAGCAAGTCGTCCCCGTCACCACAATATGGAAAGGCGATCGAACATGAATCAAATCTTGCGCTGCTGTAGTCTGGCATTGGCGGTGATGCTGGTTGCGTTCGCGCTTCCCGCGGCCGCGCAGCAGAAGAAGCCCAACATCGTCGTCATCATGGGTGACGACATCGGCATCTGGAACATCGGCGCCTATCACCGCGGGCATGATGTCGGGCCGGACGCCCAACCTCGACAAGATCGCCGCCGAGGGCATGCTGTTCACCGACTACTACGCCGAGGCGAGCTGCACGGCGGGACGGGCGAACTTCATTACCGGCGAGCTGCCGATCCGCACCGGCATGACCACCGTCGGCCAGGCCGGCGCGACCACCGGCATGCCGGCGCAGGCGGCGACTATTGCGACGGTGTTGAAGTCGATGGGTTACGCCACCGGCCAGTTCGGCAAGAACCACCTCGGCGATCGCAACGAGTTCCTGCCCACGGTGCACGGGTTCGACGAATTCATGGGCTATCTCTATCACCTCGATGCGATGGAGGATCCCTGCCATCCGAACTATCCGCAGAAGCTCAGGAAGCGAGGTGGGTCCGCGCAACATGGTGCATTCGTTCGCGACCAGCAAGGACGACGCCACCGTGGATCCGCGCTGGGGCAAGGTCGGCAAACAGGTCATCAAGGACGCGGGCGAGTTGTGTCCCAAGCGCATGGAAACCGTGGACGACGAAATCCGCGACCTTGCGTTGAAGTTCATCGACAAGGCCAAGGCCGACAAGCAAGCCGTTCTTCCTGTGGCTCAATCCGACCCGCATGCATATCGTCACGCACCTGTCGGACAAGTACCAGAAGATGCGCAACTCCAAGAACGGCTGGACCATCCATGAAGCCGGCATGGCGCAGCTCGACGACGACGTCGGCCTCGTGATGAAGAAGTTGAAGGACATGGGGGTGGACGACAACACCATCGTCGTCTTCACCACCGACAACGGCACCGAGGTCTTCACCTGGCCGGACGGCGGACAGACGCCGTTCGCGCAGTCCAAGGGCACGATCATGGAAGGTGGCTTCCGCGCGCCGGCGATGATCCGCTGGCCGGGCAAGGTGCCGGCGGGCAAGATCGAAAACGGCATCATTTCCGGCCTCGACTGGTTCCCGACTCTGGTCGCCGCCGCCGGCAACCCGAAGATCAAGGAGGAGCTGCTGAAAGGCAAGGAGATGGGCGGCCGCACCTACAAGAATCATCTCGACAGCTACAACCAGATGGACATGATCACCGGCAAGGGACCCTCGAAACGCAACGAGATCTTCTACTTTGCCGAGAGCGTCCTCGGCGCGGTGCGCGTCGGCGACTACAAGTATCGTTTCATCGACCAGCCCGCCGGCTGGCTCGGCGAAAGGGCCCATCTGGACGTGCCCAGCCTGACGAATTTGCGCCTGGATCCGTTCGAGCGCACGGGATGGCCCAACTCCGGGACCAAAGAAGGGTCGCAGAATTACTTCCAGTGGTTCCAGGTACGAATTCTGGCGCTTCGTGTTCGTCCAGCAGGAAGTGGCGAAACTGGCAATGACCGCCGTCGAGTACCCGCCGATGCAGAAGGGCGCGAGCTTCAATCTCGATGCCGTGAAAGCGAAGATCGAGGCGGCCCGGGCGGCAATGGCCAAGTAAGTTAACAAGGGCATTTGATGATCTTCACGGCGGGCGGCTCAGCATGGGCCGCCCGAATCGGAGCGATCATGACCATCGTCACCTGGCGTCATTGGAGCCTCGCAGCCGCCGCGCTGCTCGCCGCCTGCCAGCACGATTCCAAACCGTCCGTCCCGCCGCCGCCGCAGCAGGTCGAGACTGGATCCACATTCAACCTTCGATCGCAGCTCGACTTCCCGGCGGGAAGCTCGGAGCTGCTGTTCCAGAACGAAAGGCTCGTCTTCGCGGCGAACCTGTCGCGGGACATGCACTATTGCAGCCTTACGCCGGACAGCGGCGCTGCCCGGACGATCCCGGCCGGGCGGCTCACGGTCGGAGAGGTAATCTACGAGACGCAGGAGACTGGCGGGACGAACGCTATGACGGCGGTGACGCGCATATCGCTCGCATCCCAGGCGGGCCGACCCGGTTACATGCTGAGGTGCGGCTGGCCGGCGGGCGGACCTGCGCGCGGTTTCATGAGTGCCGAGCAGATCTTCAATGCGATCGGCGGACAGTTCTCGATGGATCTCCTCCGGTAGGCCGCAGCGTCCCTCTGCGCGTTGACCGCAGGAGGAGTCCGGGGGCATCATGCGTGCGCCGGGCTCATTCAGGGCGACGGGTTTACATGACACGGTCACTACTTCTCGCGTTAGCGCTTTCGATGGTGCCCGCGCTCGCCGCCGCGCAAAGCCCAGTCTACGAATCGAAGGACAAGGCGGGCCCGGTGTTCTCGGACCGACCGTCGACCGGCGCGAAGCAGATCGAATTGGGTCCTGCGAACGTCATTCAGACGCCTCCCGTGCCGCAGCAGGCCGCGCCCGCCGCCACCGCGCCGTATTACACCGCGCTCGCGGTTTCCTCGCCGGAAAACGAGGGCACGATCCAGTCCAACACCGGAGCGTTCGACGTCAGCGTGCAGCTGCAGCCGGCTCTGCAATCCGCCCGCGGAGACCGGATCATGGTCAGGCTCGACGGCAGGCCGCTGAAGCGCAGATTCAGCTCGGTCAAGTTCGGCGTCACCGAGGCCGACTGGCAGAGTGCGGCCAATGCGGACAACGTCGAGCATACGCTTCAGGCTGTCGTTGTGGACAAAGGAGGCGCGGTGCTGATCGAATCCGCGCCCGTCAAGTTTTACGCGCACCGGGCAGTCCGGGCCCGGTCAAAATAGAGTCCGGAAGTACACTTCACTTCTCGGCGGGCCCCTTTTCCCAGGGCACCAGCGTTACCCGGTTGTAGGGCACCGGATCGACCGACAGCCACATTACCTGCCGCAGGCCGTCAGTCCAGTACGGATCCCCCGTGTAGTTGACGCGTGGGTTTTGCGGCGCGGCCGCGCCGACTCCCCTGGCGTAGGCGTACCGGCTCAGACCCTGCGAATAGTAAATGTCCTGGAGCAGGTACGCGCGCGCGTCATCGACCTGCGCATCGATCTTGTGCGTGGTGATCGTCTTGCTGGTCAGGCGCACGCCGATATCGCGGCTGATCTGCCCGACCCAGACGGGCGTGCCGTTTACCGTCACCGGGGCGAGCCACAGGCGCATGTGGATACGCTGGTTGACGCTGGCGCGCGCCTTTTGCACGGCGAAGTCCTGATGCCGGTCGAACAGGTACAATGGCGATACCGGGCCGTAGCGATAGCGGCTGCCGAACACCGAGGACTCGACCGTGTGCCATGCGGACTCGGCCGTGACCGCTTCGGCGGCTCTGCCAGCCCCGGCGCGCGAGCGCGGGATACAGGGCCACGCGCTTGCCCACGAACACCACGTTGAGCGGATCGCCCGGGGTCGTGCGGTCGCCGCCGGCAACGCAGCACGGCAGTTGCTCCACCCAGCTGCGAAAGGCCGCGTCGTCCAGGTCCTGAAACCCTTCCTTTCCGTAGACCCTGCCGGGGTCCGATCGCAGGTAATCCGCGTCGAGATCCGGCACGCTGGCGAGCAGGCCGAAGCGCCGCACCTGGTCGGACTCGCTGCCGATCGAGCTCGAGATTGACGTACTTATCGCCGCGGTCGAGATGGGTGAACACGAAGCCGGAGACGGTCGCCCCCGGTCCAACGTGCCATCGGCAATTGCAGTGCCAGAAGATGCGCGTCGATCTGCGCGTTGACGCCGCCGGAGAACCAGCCGTGGGCCTGCCACGCCGCCTCCAGTGGCGAGAAGTCACTCGCTGTCAATCACGAGCGGGGGGATCAGGTAAGTGATCGACTCGCGGTTCTCGATCCTTTACCCAGACCGGCTGAATTCCGCTGCTTGCAATATCGACCCCCAGCGCGTCGCGGGCTTCCGATACCGTCAGCGCGGCGACGGTGACTGTGACCTTTCCATCGGTGCCGGACACCGTCCGCTGGTGGAAGCTGGCCCGTTCCAGCGGCTGCGGCTGGAAGCTCGCGCAGCCGGCGGTCAGGATCGAACATGCAGCCAGGGCCCAAACCAGGGCGCGCAGATACTGCATGGCGACGGGGTAGTGCACTAGGCCTCGATGCTGTGGAGCTTCTGCACCACCGCGGCCAGCACGGCCGTCGACCAGCCAAACATCAGCATCCCGGAGATCGCTTCGAAACCGCCGAGACCGTGCCACCGCCCGGGCAGATCGATGCTGGTGGCGCCGAGCGTGGTGTAGCAGTTGATCGAATAAGTCATGGCTTCCCTGATGTTCGACAGCAAGCCGGTCGCAAAGTAGAACACCGCCCACATGAAGACCTCGAAGAAATGCGTGGCGAGCATGATGGCGGCGATTATGATCAGGACGATGATGTGCGGCCCGGTGCGCGAGCTGCCCACCGGCGGTCGCCCGAAGCGCTTGAAGTAACGAGCGGTGAGTCCCATGCCCTGCCCGTGGATGACCACGGTCAGGGCCATCGGCAGCAATGCCGCGAAAAATTGTTCGAAGTACTGAAA
This sequence comes from uncultured beta proteobacterium, assembly GCA_963699525.1. Lineage (GTDB taxonomy): Bacteria > Pseudomonadota > Gammaproteobacteria > Burkholderiales > SG8-41 > SG8-41. The sequence continues at coordinate 286,816 of CAVOUI010000013.1, forward strand.
TTCCAGTTCGCGAAACGATTCAAGCATGACGCACCTCCCAGGCGGTGATTCTGGCGGGCCATACTATTACCAAAGGCCTTGTTGAAGTAGCCTGAGGTGTCGGAGGGTGTGCTTTTCTCACAAGTCGAAACGTGATAGCGCTCGGCGCAAAGGGGACATCGGGGCGAACACGGACATCATTTGGACCCAACGACTTGATCCACACGGTGACTTGTACCAAACTTCCCCATTCTGCAGCGTAGCATGTCGAATCTCCAATTACCCCATCAGCAGGTGAGCAGACACGCCCTCGCTGGCATCATCGCGCTTTGGGCAACGGCTGCCGCCTCTCCGGTCTCCGCGGCGCTCAGCGCCGCAGAACTGGCGAAGCTCGCGCAGAATCCGGTCGCGAACCTGATCAGCGTGCCGTTCCAGAACAACACCAACTTCAACGTCGGTCCGCAGGACGGCACGCAAAACATCCTCAATATCCAGCCGGTCATCCCGATCAGCGTCAATGCCGACTGGAACGTCATCACCCGCACCATCGTTCCCGTCATCTCGCAGCCGGCGATGACGCCATCCGACGACCGTACCAACGGCATCGGCGACGTCCAGTTCTCGGCGTTTCTGTCGCCGGCGGCCGCTCACGGAGTAATCTGGGGCGTGGGCGCGATCGCGCAATTGCCGACGCACACCGACGACGCGCTCGGCAACGAGCGCTGGGGGCTCGGCCCCACCGCGGTCGCGCTGTGGCTGGAGAAGGGCGACCCGTGGGTCTACGGCGCGCTCGTGAACAACGTGTGGTCGGTGTCGAGCTCCCCCAGCTCTCCGCCTACTACAACATCGTCCATCCAGATAGCGGCCCGAACTGGCAGCTGCGCTTCCAGGTGCAGCTCATGTTCCCGAAATGAATTCACGCTAACGTCACAATCGGTCACGAATTAGGGAGGCACAAGAATGAAGATGCTTGCGCGGATGATGTGGAGCACGGCGGCGATTGCTGTCGGTGCATTGTTTAGTACCGGGGCGCTGGCCCAGCAAACCACCGGCACGCCGGGATCTCCCAGTGCCACGACGACGATAGGCAACAAGCAGCTTCCGCCGCCCGATCCGAAGTTCGGCGGCGTGATCAAGGATGGAGCGCTGCAGTCGAAGCCCTGGTGGGCGCCGCGGATCGTGCCGCCGAAGGGCGCGCCGAACGTGCTGCTCATCATTACCGACGATGTCGGCTTCGGGGTCCCGGGCACGTTCGGCGGCGTCATTCCCACTCCTGCGATGGACCGGATCGCCAAGGACGGCCTGCGTTACACGCGGGTGCACTCGACCGCGCTGTGCTCGCCGACGCGAGCGGCGTTCATCACCGGGCGCAACCACCATTCGGCGGGCTTCGGCGTGATCTCGGAGCAGGCGACCGGTTTCCCCGGCTACAACAGCGTGATCGCCAAGGACAAGGCTACCGTCGGCCGCATCCTCAAGGACAACGGCTACGCGACGTCCTGGTACGGCAAGAATCACAACACGCCGACCTTCCAGTGCAGCCAGGCGGGACCGTTCGACCAGTGGCCGACTGGCATGGGCTTCGATTATTTCTACGGCTTCATGGGCGGCGACACGAACCAGTGGCAGCCGAACCTCTTCCGGAATACGACGCAGATCTATCCCTTCGAGGGAAAGCCTGAGGGCACTTGGAATTTGATGACGGCGATGGCGGACGACGCCATCGATCGGCTCAGCGAACTGAACCAGATTGACCCGAACAAAAAGTTCTTCTGCTACTTCGCGCCCGGTGCCACGCACGCGCCGCATCATCCGACGAAGGAATGGATCGACAAGATTCATGACATGCATCTCTTCGACGGCGGCTGGAACAAGCTGCGCGAGCGATCTTCGCGAAACAGAAGGAAGCTCGGCGTCATCCCGCAGGAAGCGAAGCTCACGCCCTGGCCGAGAGGATCTGCTGCCCGAGTGGGAGTCGCTGAAACCCGAGGAGCAACAACTCTACGTCAAGGAGGTGGAAGTCTATGCCGCCTACCTCGCCTACGCCGACTACGAGATCGGCCGCGTGATCCAGGCTGTGGAAGACATGGGCAGGCTCGAACGACACGATGATCATCTACGTGAGCGGCGACAACGGCTCCAGCGCAGAGGGCGGGACGATGCACGGCACCTTCGAATGAAATCGCGTCGCTTCAACGGCCTGAACAGTTCCGCGTCGAGGTCTCGGAAATGAAGCTCGCACCCCTGTGGGGCAGCGACCGCACCTACAACCACATGGCGATTCCGTGGACGTGGGCGTTTTGCACGCCATTCAGCTGGACGAAGCAGAATCGCCTCACACCTCGGCGGTGTCCGCCAGGGCATGGCGGTCTCGTGGCCGGGGCACATCAAGGAACTCGGTGGAGTGCGCAGCCAGTTCCGTCACGTGATCGACATCGTGCCGACCATCCTCGAAGCGTGCGGCATCAAGGAGCCGGAGACCGTGGACGGCATCAAGCAGTCGCCCATCGAGGGGACGAGTTTCGCCTACACCTTCGACGAGAAGAACGCCAAGGCGCCCTCAAAGCACAAGACACAGTATTTCGAGATGATGGGCGAGTCACGCCATCTACCACGGAAGGCTGGATGGCCTCGACGAAAGTCGTGCGTCCGCCGTGGGTACTTGCCTCGGCCGGCAATCCTGATCCGCTGAACAACGCCACTTGGGCAGCTCTACGATCTCACAAAGGACTACTCGCAGTCCGAAGACCTCGCCGCGAAGTACCCGGCGAAAGTGAAGGAGATGTGAAGTCTGTCTTCCTTGCGGAAGCCAAGAAATATCAAGTCCTCCCGCTCGATACGTCGGTGGCTACCCGCGTCGCCCAACCACGGCCGAACATCACCTCCGGACGCACCGAGTTCGTTTACACATCGGCTGATGGAAAGGCCTGCCACTCGGTGATTCTCCCTCGTTGCTCAATACATCCTACACCGTCACTGCGGACATCACCGTCCCAGAAGGCGGCGCGGAGGGAATGATCGTGACCTGCGGCGGACGCTTCGCCGGCTACGGCTTCTACCTGCTCAAGGGCAAGCCGGTGTGGAATGTGGAACCTGTTCGGACTCAAGCACGTGAAATGGGAGGGTCCGGAAGCACTCGCCTCCTGGAAAGCACGCGCGGTCGAGTTTGACTTCAAATACGACGGCATGGGCGCCGGCACCCTGGCCTTCAACAACGTGAGCGGCATCGGCCAGGGCGGCACCGGAATGCTGAAGGTCGATGGCAAGGAAGTCGCCACGCAAAAGATGGAGCACACCATCCCGCTCCTCTTGCAGTTCGATGAATCCTTCGACGTCGGCTCCGACACCCTCACCGGCGTGGACGATCAGATTATAAGGTGCCCTTTCCGCTCACCGCGAAGCTGAACAAGCTGACCCTCAAGGTACGGCGCGCCGCTGTCGGCCGCGGCGTGAAGAAGCTCGAGGCGGCGATGCAGGAGAATGCAAAGCGCGATCGTCTCGAGTGCGGCCACGGGAGGCGATCATTACCCGGACTCTTCTCTCTTTGCGGTGCTCGCAGTGCTACTGGTGTCTCGCCGCAGACGCGGCGCAGCCGGCCAATGACAAGTGGCGCTTCAGCATCATGCCGTACTATGGCTGCCCACCATCGACGCGACCCTCAGATTCCAGACCCCTAACGGGAACCCGGAGGTGAACGTCAAGGCCAACCCGGACGACTACCTGAGCGACCTGGAGATGGCGCTGCTGTTTGCCGTGGAAGCGCGCAAGGGCAAGTGGTTGCTGTTCAGCGACGTCACTTGTAAAGATCAGGGATCCGAAGGTGGTGTCGAGCCTGAAGTCGGGCGGCCAGATCGACCTCACGTACGTCGATGGCGTAGCGATCGGGGTGAGGGCGGGCGCTGCGAAGATGTAGGACCTAAGTAAGGGTCGGACTCGAGGCACTTTCCGGCCGTCGATCCGCTCGTATTCGAACGGGCCGACCGGCCAAGATTCATCACCCGGGAAGTCGAGTCTGACCCCTGCTCTTCATTTTGGTTTCTGGTGCATTCTGGTGCAAAATGGTGTATCCTGATTCCATGTCGATCGCCGACAAGACCGTCCGTCAGAGCGTAAGTCTTCCCGCGCGCGTCGCCCGCCGGGTGAAATCGCTGGCAAAGACCAGCAGCACGAGCGCCAACCGCATCATTGTTGATCTCATCGAGTCCGGTATCGAAGCCAGGGAGCAGGAAAGGAAACGCTTCCTCGAGCTGGCTGACCGCCTGGCGCGTTCCAGCGATGCGGACGAGCAGAAACGTCTCAAGGAAGAGCTGGCCCGTATGACCTTCGGTGAGTAATGCCCAGAATCCAGTGGACCGCGACTGCCTCCTGCGCTCCGCGACCATCTGTTTGATCGGCTGCGCGAACGCAAGATCACCGCGGAAGACCTTTACCAGCTCAAAGCGTGGAGAGAATCGGATCCCGATGCTCCGGACGGCTGTGGACAAAGGACTTCGGTTCCTTCAAAATCTGTGGTGAAGGAAAATACCCGAAGACCTTCCTGCTCGCGGGCCA
>CAVOUI010000014.1:0-103019 GCA_963699525.1 uncultured beta proteobacterium
GAAGTAGATCTTGATGTCGGTCCCCAACGTGAAGCGCTTGTGCTCGGCCATCTCTTTACCGCGATCCCAGGTGAGGGACTGGTAGAGCTCGCGCGGTAAGCTGTGCGCATGCTTGATAAGCGCGTTGACCACCGTCTCGGTGTCCTTGGCCTCGACCTTGGCCAGCATCACGTAGCGCGTCTCCTCGACGTTCAACGAGGGTTGCGATCTGGCTCTTGTTGTTGCGACCGAACAGCAGATCGCCTTCCCAGTGACCCGGCACGGCCCGGTCCTCAACCGCTGCCGGGCGCTCACTGATCGACACGGTGTCGGTGATCCGGCCGTGATCTTCGGTCTTCTGCGTATGGTGGCGCGAGCGCCGCATGCCCCGTGTGCGTCTCAAGTGCTCCAACAGCTCCTTCTTCAAGGCGCCACGGGCCTGGATGAAGAGGCTGCGGTAAATCGTCTCGTGTGACACCTGGTAGCGCTCGTCGTGCGGGAACCTGCGCCTGAGCCACCCGGCAATCTGCTCGGGCGACCACTTGAGCTGGAGCTTCGCGGCCACGATGCGCGCCAGCGCACGGGTCTGCACCAGTCTACAGCGCTTGGGGCGGCGCGCGCCCGATCCCAGGCGGCCTGCTCGGCCTCGCTCGCCCGATAGCCGTGCCGGCCACCGTTGCGTCTGATCTCGCGGCTGATGGTAGAGGGCGCGCGTCCGAGTGATACGGCCATTGAACGGATCGTGTGGCCGGCGACCACCGAACGCGATATCTCTTCACGTTCTGCCAGTGTTAGCGGCACGGCACGATCGTCGACGTGGCGCAGGCCGTATACCGCCACTCCGCGCCAGGACCCCTCGTATCGATGGGTGGTGTCGACCAAACAGCCGTGCAATGGCATGCAGAGATTCGCCTTTCTGCCAGCGATCCCACATCAATGCCTTCTGAGCTTCCGTGTAGTAGATCCTCGGTCTCTGCTCCATTTGCAGCATCCTCCCTCTCTCCTCGGAGAATAGAATGTTGCGACGACCGATTGAAACCGCAGCCAAAAGCGGACATCGGCCACTCCGGCGATGGCTGACTTATCTTCCAACAACCCCAGACGTGATTTTTTATGCAGGTAAACACGCCAAGCCCTTGACCGTCTTGAGGAATGATTAGTGCACGCGCACAATGCCGATTTGCAAACCGACTTTTAGGCCAACTACTTCACGTTAGGCAGCATATTAGTGCTGCCGTGGGGTAACGAGTCATGACCCGGTACGTCGATCCCACTGAGCAACTCGTGGCCGAGATTGTCGTAAAGGACATAAGGCGCTCCATCGTTTTTTATCGGCGTCTGGGATTCCAAGTCCTCAGAGACGGCGGCGATTTCGTGGAGCTGACTTGGGAAGATCACCGACTATTTCTCGCGGAGGTCTCGGCTTTCCGTGATGCTACCGCCGCGTCGCTCGCCAGTCCCCCACCGTTTCCACTCGCCAACATCAGAGTGATGGTCCCTAACGTGGACGAATGCTGGAAGCTCGCGAACGAAATCGACGCAAAGATCATCATTCCGATTGCCGATCGCTATTACGGTCTGCGAGATTTCACGGTTGCTGATCCGGACGGGTTCGGCGTCCGGTTTGCGAGTGTGTTGCGAGGAACGTGAGGTGTTCGCAATTGGAACGAGTTGTGTGGCTAAGGATTTCACAGCGGCAATCCGGCCAGCCTGTATGCTGCTCAACCAGCCCATCGACCGGACGCCGGGGAAAACGCCGCGGCGCTGCGCGGTGGCTTCAGTGGCCGGCGCCGGTCATGGGCAGCGTCAGATGTCCGCTTCGGGTCGGTAGCGGACAATCTCTGACGTCCGCGTTCGGCCAGAAGCGGACATCGGTTCGTACTTCAGATTGCAGCCTAATTCCATATTCCTGCGGCCAGACACGAGATAGGCTGCGTGCTGGCGCGCAACTTGTTGATTTTGCACTTGCCGCAATTGGCAGTGCCGTAATAGGCTGCATTTCGGAAGTTCACTATACGTTAGGCCCCAGCCATAGTGATCGAGTTTCTCGAACAATATTGGTATGCGGTGGTTGGCGTGATTATCGGTGTCTTCGCGGTACACCAGGGCTGCCGCTGATCCGAATACCGAACGAGATGACTCCGCGCCCTCGAAAAAGTCAGCGAATCTCGGCACGCCCGTGATCGCGTTTTTCTGCGGCGGTCTCATGGGTGCGTGGATTGCGCCCTACCTGGAAGAGGGAAGTCCTCCTTGCTCCTTGGCAACGATATTCGGGTTCGTTTTCGCTGCAATCGTGCTTGGGTGGATCGTCATGTACACGGCCAGAGTCCCGACTACGTGGCAGAGTTGATAAGACACCGTGGTGGAATTGGCTGGCGCAAGGGAATGGGACGACCTGTGGCTGAATCTGCGGCACTCCCGATCTCTTGTTTCTGATTTCTGGGCTGATTGGTGGCATATGTTTGAGGCTCCTATTCCTTGCTTGGGCCTAACCCCCAATCCACACTGACGCATGCGAGCGCGTCGCTGTGTCGCACGCGCAGGTGATTGGGACACGTTGGGCCTCATGAAACGGACGCTACTTGCAATATGGCTATTTCTATCCGTCGCGGTCGGCCATGCCGACACTGGGGTACGGCTGCTTTCTGTAACCTGCACCAAATCATCTCTCACAATTGAACCGTTTATTGCTTGGAATGAGGAGGCAGATAAGTATTCCGAGGCGCAAGAGAAAGGAAGATGGAAAAATGGCAATACGACGATCTTCCATTTCGCTAAGCGCTATAGCGACATGGTCCAAACAAGTTGTGCTTTAGAAGGACGCACTTTTCAGATCCGGGTATCACAAGGCGAGCTTGAATTGACCGAAGGCAAGAAAGTCTTGATGCGCAAACTTTTCGATGACGTCTGGGACATCTATGGTCCCGTTTATAGGGTGCGTCATAACCGCGACGGTTGGAGTGAGTATTGCGGTCATGTTGAAAGAAACCCGACCTGGAGAACCGCAAGATTCGAGGAAACGAACACCAATTGCGGGCAATGAGGCCCAACCACCCAATCCACACTGACGCGTACAAGCGCTGCGCTGGCTTGCGCGCGCAGGTGATTGGGGCACGTTAGGCATCTATTAGGTATCGCCGTTGCCCAAGGGTGACTATAAATTGGGAGAACTAATGCGCTCCGTTGTAATGTGTTCAGTAATCGCCGTAACGGTAACGCTTAACAGCCCTGCGCTCGCCGCCGACCGGAACGGTGCAGACGACGGGCTGTGCGGATTCAAACAAATCGCTAAACGATGGCACTTGCCAACATTCCCTGGTCTCAAGCTGCACGAAGGAGACAGTGAACTCTTGGGCAGTGCCACATACTTTCCGCCGGGAAAGGATTCTGTGACTACGGACAGAGAGGTGGCCATGGTAGCTTCCCCGAAGGCGGAGGGGGGGTCAAGTTTGGCCGAATACACCAGAAAGTCTATTCAGTACTATCGCTCCAAGACTCCAAGCGCAACGATGACAGCTATAGGTACCACGCTTGGCGGTGATGGCCACCCGCTTCCGCTATACCAACTCAAGCCGGGACCCAAGACCCCTCCCCATGAAACGACCTACCAATCGTCCGTATTTATAGAGGACCAGCACTGCTTTATCGACGTTTACTTCAGCGCCTATTCGCAACAGGTTCATGATGCCAATTTGCCGCTGTTCAAGCGGTTTGTTTCCCAATTCCGTAAGAAGTAGAACAGGTAACACGCTCCCCCGTTCCTTTACGTCAAGTAGCTTCTTTCAGAATGAGCGGTGGGGAACTTGGTTGACAAAAGAGTCCAGCGAGATGGGTTACAAGCGATTGATCAAGATGGCTGAAATTGGCCTAACTTTAGGTGCAGCGGAGGCCTGTCAGCGCTGCTGACCATAACGTTAGGTTGCTTAACGGCCTCAGTGATGGAGAAGGTTTAATGAGCACGAGTGGCCGAGTCTTCGGCATCAGTTTGACGATTTCGACGATCGTGATTTTTGCCGCTTGTGGGATCCAGCAGCCCATGTCAGAAGTGGACGTTACAAGTTCAGAAAGAGCACTGTTCGTCAGAGGACAGAAGGTCTACGACGTCTATTGTCTCGCCTGTCATCAAAAGTCAGGTGTCGGCGTTCCGCGGGCTTTCCCTCCCTTGGCTGAAGCACCGATTCTTGATGACAAAGTTGGACTTATTAAAGCGACTCTTTTTGGTCGCCCAGGTACCGCGATGCCGACTCACTGCAATTTCGATTCGGCGGACATCGCAGCCGTGCTGACGTATGTGCGCAACGCGTGGAACGCTAAGTCAAAGCAACCAATTTCGCCCGAAGACGTGCTGCGAGTTAGCGCTGATCTCGGAAACCCAGTGTGCGAGCCGGTATATAGAAAATGACCGACCAGGATGTGCTCAAGCAACCTAACCGCCGCATCGACGCCGACCGCTTCGCGGCGAGTCATGCGGGACGTTATGCCTTATAAGAACTTTGCAATTTTGGCCATCGTTGCGCTGTCAATGCCGGTGCTTGGTTACTTTTTAAACCGATACGAATACATATCGGCTTTCCCTTATGGTGCTTTCTATCACTCAAGCATCTCGTACGGCACTTACACGTCTCAGTTTCTTCTGCTCGTCGGCTCCCTGGGACTGCTGGTGGGTTTAGTGCAACCGCGCCTCTCGCTGTGGTTCGGAGACAAAAATCGAAAGAGGGTCTTGTTAATTTACGGGTTTACCCTCGCCGTAGCCTTTGCAGTAAGGTATGAGGCCTACCAACTATCAAAGATTGTCTTTGCAAACGAAGAGGCCGCCATGATTTTGGTGTACGAAGCAATGCGCACAGGCACTAATGTGAAAGAGATGGAAGCAACGATAAAAGCTATCGACTCGAATATTCGCTACGTATATCGAGACACTTCACCCTACCTGAGCGTCAACGGTTATCCAATTGGAGATAAATCGAAAAATGCTATCGAGTTTGCATATCCCGGTTTTTATCCAAAGTTTGAAGTTCAATCGCGTGTTGTCGTAGTGATGTCTGCAGATCCACGAATACCCAAAGCAACTGCAGAAAGAGTGTTTCTTCTAAATCAGTCGTCGGTACGTAATTCAAAATAAGGTTAGCGCCAATAGTGGGTCAAGGATTGCAAGAAAAGCACTTCAACTGGTGGTGGAGGTTCTGGCTACTAAAATCTGTATAACACGTCGTTCTACCGGACGCGCAAGAACGGCGCGTCCGGTGAACTCTCCGTTATACGGCCGTGTCGGGTCGTCAACCGGCATGTCGCAAAACGGCCAAGAGCAGTGCCTGACCATCGTCCGCGCAATTTTCAGGCAGCCACCCATCACACAATGGGGCGCTGTCCGCAAAGCGCACATCTTGTGGGTGTGTGTGATTGCCTTAGTTGCTCTGCTATACGTCACGCTCTTTGTTAATCCGCTCCCACGCGATGAGGAATTAATTGATTACTTCAGACTGCACCATTCCGAGCTTGAGCAATTCGTGCGGGAATTCAGATCTTTTAAGCCCCCAGCCGAACCGAGCAGCCCTTATCCCCGGTGGGACACAGTGCCTGAAACGAAAGCGAGGATGAAAAACATTGGAGTAATACGCATTCTAGAGCACGGGTCAAGCTGGCTTCCCAATCCTTACTCGATTGAGACTGCGAAACTGAGAGACAAATTATCAAGAGAAGGATTAGGTTTCCAAGTGTTCCGGCAGTACGGCGCCGTGAAAATCTTCATGGCAGATGAGCGTTTCGACAAGCGTTTGTTCAACCGCTGGCTGCAAAAGGGGCTCTACCATTTCCCGGAAATCCCGAAGGTGGAAAACGGGCAAATCGTATCGCCCGTCGATCCGGCGGGCAGATCACATCTAGAGGGGCACGTTTTGTCATCGCTGGATATTTCTCCTGGGGAATGGAAAAAGGGAGAGTGTAAGTTTCGCCAGATTGTTCCGCACTGGTACATATTTTTGTGCCGGGCTTATTGACCGCTTAATACTTGGTGGTCAGCCGATGTTGAGCCAGTAATAATTCCAGACCGGATGCGTACCGTGCAGGAACGCGCTCAGATACCGCTGTCTGTGAGTTTTTGTCATGGGCGAATGTCCGCTTCGGGTCGGAAGCGGCCGTTTAACGTTGCTCATAACCGGACCTGCTACGGTCGGCATCGCCGGCCTCCGCAGGCCCGGTCGATTAGCGGGTTAGCGTCACCAACATTTGGCACGTGCTCTATCAGAAGCCATATCCCAACTTGAGGTAGACGCCGTAGTTTCCATCCTTGCCCGCGGCATACTCGAGGTTCAGGACTATGCCTTCCTTTGGCTTGAGAATGTACTGCACGCCAGCGCCAGCGGCTGGGTAGAGGTTCACATTGTCCGAGCAGCTCTTACCGTCCCCGTAGAGGCATGCCACTCCGGCGAACAACGTGGCTGTCCATTTCTCCGCCAACCGGTACCTCTCCTCACCCTCGATCGCGGACATGTACTCGCCGGTGTACTGTCCGATTTTGTAGCCCCGAAGCTGAACCGGCGCCCGTACCGCAGCCGGTGCGTCGTTGGTCAAATGGTTTAGCTGGCGCAGGGCAAACACGTTGCGATTGCCGTGCGGGATGAAATACTTGATCTCGGCACGGTAGACGTCGTAGTTATTCTCGCCGCCTAACGACTCACGAAAGGCCAAGTTGTTGAGGTTCAACAGCGAGCCCTGCGTCGGCATGTTTTCGCTGTCGCGTGAATCGCGCTGGACGACGAGACCCGCGCCAGCGGATTTGTATGGCTGGATGCCCAAGACATTGAGTATTTGATCGTCGAACGCGGTTTCGCCGGTAATGGCGAAATTCTGATAAATGCCTTGCACGCCGACGAACCAGTCGCCCTTGATGCGATACGTGTAGCGGGCTAAAACCGAGCGCAGCTCGGCGTTATTTCGCAGCGGGACTCCAGTTCCGAGGTAATCGTCGTAGTCGTTCTTGATGTTCCCATACAAGAGCCCGGCAATCAGTCGCTGGTGGTCCTGATCGAAAGAAGTCTTGGCGAAGGCGCCGGCTACGATTGAGCCGGTACTCGTGTACTGGGCTGAAATGCCGAATATCGAGGGCCGCGACTTCTCGTCGAAGTAATGCAGGTAGCCCACGAGCACACCGAGCGAGGTGCCAAGCTTGGGATTGGAACTGAACACCGGGGTGAGCAGCCACGGAGAACGTTCCATGGCAGTAACGGGTGAGGTGTCCTTCTGCGCAGCGGTCTGGGCTTCGGCCTGTGCAAACGCAGGAATCGAAGTCGTAGCCAGTGCAACGAGGGAGAGCAGCACAGGTACAGCCCGATGGAAACGGCGAGGAACGGTGCGCATATAACAGGTCTTGCCGTTGATCCTTCATTCAGGCTTGATTCCTGCCGCCTGGATGATCTTCCTCCACTTGGGGATCTCGCGCCGCAGCGCCTGCGCGAACTCGTCGGGACTGTTGCCAAGCGGCTCGGCGCCGGACTTGAGCAGGACGTTGCGCACGTCCGGCGTGCGCAAGCTCTCGAGGAGGGTCGAGTGGATGCGCGCGAGGACGGCCGGAGGCGTGGCGGCGGGCGCGAGCAGGCCTACCCACGACGTGAGCTCGTAGCCGGGAACGCCGCCTTCCGCGATGGTGGGGACTTCCGGGAGCCCCGAGAAACGCCGGGCCGTCGTCACCCCCAGCACCCGCAACCGGTTCGCCTGCACGAGCGCGAGCGAGGCGGGCGCGGGCGCGAACGTCATGTGCGCGTGGCCGCCGACAGTGTCGGCCACCGCGGGCGCAGCGCCCTTGTACGGCACGTGGGTGATGTCGACCCGGGCGAGGCTCGTGAATTGCACCAGCGAGAGATGGTTCGAGGTGCCGACACCCGCCGAGGCCGAGATCAGCTGCCCTGGACGGGCGCGGGCGAGCGCGACCAGCTCCTTGACCGAGCGCGCCGGCAGCGACGGGTGCACGACCAGGAGATTCGGGGCGATGGTGGCCTGGCTCACCGGCGCGAAATCCTTCAGCACGTCGTAGCCGAGCTTCGCGTAGAGGCTCGGGCCGATGGTGAGCGAGGTCGTGCCGATGAGCAGCGTGTAGCCGTCCGGCGCGGCGCGCGCAACCGATTCCGCCCCGATGTTGCCCCCGGCGCCCGCCCGGTTGAGTACCACCACCGGCTGCTTCCACAGCTCGCTCATGCGGCTCGCCAGCGCGCGCGCGACCGGGTCCGTCGCGCCGCCGGCCGGGAACGGCACCAGCAGCGTGACTGGCTTGTCGGGATAGGCCTGCGCAACGGAGGTCGCGCATCCGACCGCAAGACAGAAGGCGGAAGTCAGAAGGCGAAAAGGCTTCATAAAGTTCGCTCCCCTCCTCGGGCACTCCCACCACCCCGCCCGCTTGTGCGGGCACCCCTCCTCGGGCAGGAGGGGAGCTCAGGTTCGTTCTGTTAATCGATCCGGGCGCCGGAGCGGCGGACGACGTCGCCCCACTTGGCGTACTCGCTCCGAATGAATGCGCCAAACTGCTCGGGCGTGCTGCTGACCGGCTCGGAGCCGATCGCGGCGGCCTTTTCCCGGAACGTCGGCGATGCGACGGCCTTAACGAGTTCCGCATTCAGCCGCGCCACGATCGGCTTCGGCAGGCCCACCGGTCCGACGATGCCGGTCCACGTCGTCGCCTCGTAGCCGGGTACGCCCGCCTCGGCAAGGGTAGGCACGTCCGGCAGCGCCGGCGTGCGCCGGGCGCTGGTCACCGCCAGCGCGCGTACCCGGCCCGATTTTGCGAACGGCGTGATCGAATTCGTGCTTTCCAGCATGAGCTGCACTTGCCCGGAGATGAGGTCGGCGATGCCGGCCGCCCCGCCCTTGTACGGGACGTGGACGATTTGCGTGCCGGTCATGAACTTGAAGAGCTCGAAGCCGACATGGCCGGGCGTGCCGTTGCCGGAGGACGCGTAGAAGAACTTGTCGGGGCTCTGCTTCGCGAGCGCGATTACGTCCTTCACGCTCTTGAATGGGGTGCCGGGACCGGCCGCGAGCAGCATCTGGCCGGTCGTCGTCTGCGAGATCGGCAGCAGGTCCTTCTCTATGTTCACCGGCGGCTTGCGCAGCATGTTGGGGCTGATCGCCATCGCGCCGATCATGCAGTAGCCAATGGTGTAGCCGTCAGGAGTGGCCCTTGAGGTCAATTCCAGCCCCAGCTGCAGCGCGCCGCCGGGGCGGTTGTCCACGACGACCTGCTGCTTCATCTGGCTCGTGAGCTCGGCGGCGATCAGGCGCGCGACCGTGTCGGACGCGCTCCCGGGCGCCTGCGGCACGATCATCCGGATTGGGCGCGAAGGATAGCTTTGGGCAAGCGCCGCACCGCATACGAAGCAGGCGAGCGCAATAACGATAAGACGGTACACGGGCGACATGACTCCTCCGCAATCGATGGTTCGACGCGAGCCTAGCACGAAGTGCGGACTTCGGTTGTCACTTGGGGTGGCTATGGTATTTTCCGGACATGCGGACGCAGCTCGTCTCCATCCCCACCGACACCGTTCCCCTGGAGGGAGCTTTCTACGAGCCCGACGCCGGGAGACGCCGCCGGCGCGGTGCTGCTGTTTCACGGCAACACGATGAATTTCTACGTGTGCGCGCGCGCGCTTCCTGCCGCCGGTGCTGACGCGCCTCGGGCTCGCCTGCCTCGCGTTCAACCGCCGCGGGCATGATGTCCTCAGCACGCGCAACAGCCGGATCGTGGAAGGCGGCGCCTTCCAGTCCAACGCACGAGGCGATTGCCGACCACCGCATCGCGGCGGAGTGGCTCGCGGCGCGCGGCTTTCAGGCCCCGGTCGTGATCGGCCACAGCTACGGCGGCATGCTGGCGACGCGGCACGTCGTGGATCATCCGCGGACACCGGCGCTCGTGCTGCTTTCGGCGGGGCGCGGCGGCACCGCGCGGGTCCGGCAGCCCGGCACGGAGCGGCTGTTCGCCATGGACCGCTTCGATGAGCTGCACGCCCGCGCCACGGAGCTGGTGAAAGCCGGGCGCGGCCGCGAGCTCCTGTTCATGCCGGGCTGGTGGTACGTGATCAGCGCGGAAAGCTTTCTCGACCGGATCGAGACGGTGCCGGATACGATCGCGCTTGCGCCGCGGATCCAATGCCCGGTGCTCACCATGCGCGGGGACAGGGAAGACGCGCACCGCTACCCTGTGGAGGAATTCCAGCGCGCGGCCGGTGGGCCGTGCCGGGTCGAGATCGTCTCCGACTGCGATCACTTCTACAACGGCAGGGAGGAGCAAGTCGCGGGCATCGTCGCGTCGTGGCTCGCCGGGGAGCTCGGCCTGCGCGAGGCATGACGCGTGCATCTGTGGTTTAATAATTTGATGCCTTCCCCGGAAAAAACCCAGCCCAATGAAGCTCAGGTTGACCTGAGCCTCCAGATCGGGAAGTACGAGGTCCAGAAGCTCATCGGCAAAGGCGCGACCGGCACCGTGTATCTCGCGAAGGACACGTTTTCCGGCGGGGAAGTCGCGCTCAAAACGATCGAGCCCGAAGTGTTCCGCGACCCCGAGTTCGGACCTGTCTACCGCCAGCAGTTCCTGAACGAGGCCTCGCTGGCGGGCAAGCTCCGGCATCCGCACATCGTGGCGATACTCGACGCGGTGGTGCAGGAGCATTCCGGCTACATCGCGATGGAATACGTCGACGGTCACGACCTGTCGCGCCATACCCGGCCCGGGCAGCTGCTGCCGATTGCGGACGTCCTCCAGGTCGGCTTCAAGTGCTGCGGAGCGCTTGAGTACGCCTTCAGGGAGGGGATCGTCCACCGCGACATCAAGCCGGCGAACCTGCTTATCCGCGGGGGGAGCGACGTGAAGATCTTGGACTTTGGCGCGGCCTACTTGCGCAAGAGTCAGACCGTGCAGACCGCGGCGATGGGCTCGCCCTACTACATGTCACCCGAGCAGCTTCAGCGCCTGGAGCCCTCCTTCCACAGCGACATGTACTCGCTCGGCGTGGTGCTCTACGAACTGCTCACCGGCCAGCGGCCGTTCACGGCCGATAACATGGAGGAGCTGCGCCAGAAGATCCTGCAGCAACCTCCGGTTGTGCCCAGCAATTTGCGCCGCGACCTGCCGAAGAAGATCGACGCGGTCCTCCTGCACGTACTCGCCAAGAAACCCGGGCAGCGCTACTCGACCTGGTCCGAATTTGCGCTCGCGTTGTCGGGGGTCGCCGAGAAGTTGCCGCCGCTCGGCGTGATCCCGGACAGCGAGAAATACGTCGCGCTGAAGCGGGAACCGACGCTGGCGGGACTGTCCGACCTGGAGCTCTGGGAGCTCGCGCGAGCCGCGAACTGGGTGCGGGTTCCTCCCAATTCAACGATCATGCGCGAGAACGATAAGGGCCGGAAGCTGTTCTTCCTCGGCAAGGGGGAAGCGAAGGTCACTCGCTCGGGGCGCCTGCTCAACGTCATCCACGAGGGCGAGTGCTTTGGCGAAATGGCCTACATCCGCGACGGCGGCGCGCCGCGGACCGCGACAGTGGTGTCCGTTAAGGAGCTGCTGCTCGCCGAATTCGAGCCGGAGGCGCTCGCCCGAATGAGCGCCGGCGCGCAGCTCTTTCTCACCCGAGCGCTGGTGCGCAATCTCGCCGACCGCCTCGAGCTCGCGAACGCGAAGCCGGGCCGGTGACACGGGACGGAGCGACAGCGCCGGCGTTCAAGGGCCGGCGCGAGGACGGGCGGCTCGTCACCGGGCAGGGGCGCTACACCGCCGACTGGAACCTGCCGGGACAGCTCCACGCGGCATTCCTGCGCTCGGACCGCGCGCACGCCGAGATCGTCTCCATCAACACGCGGCCCGCGCTCGATGCGCCCGGGGTCGTCGCCGTGCTCACCGGCGCGGACACGGCGCGGGCCGGATTCAAGGTCGCGCCGCCACTGGTGAAGTTTCCGGGAAAGGGAGGCGCGCCGCTCAAGGTGCCGCACCGCGATGTTCTCGCCAGCGGGCGCGTGCGCTTCGTCGGGCAGGAAGTGGCGATGGTGGTCGCGGCGAGCGCCGCCGCCGCGCACGACGCGGTCGAGGCGATCGAGCTGGAGTACCGCGACCTGCCCCCGGTGGTGGACGAGGAAGCCGCCCTCGCGCCGGGCGCGCCGCAGCTCCACGCCGATATTCCCGGCAATCTCTGCTTCGACTTCGAATACGGCGACGAGGCGCGGACGGCGCAGGCGTTCGCGCGGGCGGCGCACGTGACGCGCCTGACGCTCGAATCGAACCGCATGGTCGGCAGCCCGATGGAGCCGAAGGCGTGCCTCGCCGCCTACGATCCAGCGACCGACACCTACGATCTCTACTCCAGCACCCAGGGCCTCTCGCTCATGCTCGCGGGTTTGACGGGCGTGACCGGCATCCCGGCGGAGAAGATCCGCGTGCATGCACACGACGTGGGCGGCGCTTTCGGGATCCGCTCCGACGCCTACGTCGAGTATTGCGCCGCGGTGCTCGCGGCGAAGACGCTCGGGCGGCCGATCAAGTGGGTATCCTCGCGCGCGGAAACCTTCGTGAGCGACTACCACGGCCGCGCGGCGCGGCTCGGCGGCGAGCTCGCGCTCGACCGCGACGGCCGCTTCCTCGCCATCCGCTTCGACTGGATCGTGAACTCGGGGGCGTACCTCTCGCAGCCCGGCCCCCTCATCAACACGATGACCACCACCGCGCACGTATCGAACGCGTACCGCATCCCCGCGCTCTACGGCCGCCACCGCCTCGCGCTCACGAACACCACCCCCACCTCCGCCTACCGCGGCGCGGGCCGGCCCAACGTGAGCTACCTTGTCGAGCGCCTGGTGGAGAAGGCGGCGCGCGAGACCGGCATCGACCGCGTGGAGCTCCGGCGGCGCAATCTCATCCCGAAGGAGGCATTTCCCTACCAGACACCGGTCGCGGCGTTCGTCTACGACAGCGGCGATCCTCCTGGCCTGCTCGAGCGCGCGCTGAAGCACTCGCAGTGGAGCACGTTCGGCGCACGCCGCGCGGCCGCTTCCCGGCGCGGCAGGCTCCGCGGCATCGGCTGCGCGATCTTCATCGAGCCCTCCGGCGGCGGTGCGAGTCCGCGCGAGCAGGCCGCGATCCGCTTCGACGCGTCGGGCAGCGCGCGCGTCTACGCGCTCGCGGGGCCCTCGGGCCAGGGACACGAGACCGTGTTCCCGGAGATCGTGGCGGAAGCGCTCGGCATGGACGCGCGGAGTATCTCGTTGCGCGCCAGCGACCCGCTTGGACCCAAGCTCGCGGGGGAGGGCACCATCTCCTCGCGCTCGATGATCTCGCACGGGGGCGCGATGGTGCACGCGGCGCGCGAGGTCATCCGCAAGGGACTCGCGCTGGCGGCGACGGAGCTCAAGGCGCGCGCGGAGGACGTGGTGTTCGAGCGCGGGCGCTACCGGGTCAGGGGCGGACGCGCTTCGATCGGCATCGCGGAACTCGCCGCGAAGCATGCCGGCGTTTCGCCCCATCCGCTCGATGCGCAGGGAGAGATCGAGCTCAAGCGGACCTTCCCCGGCGGCGCGCACGTGGCGGAGGTCGAGATCGACCCGGACACCGGCGTGATCCGCGTCGAGCGCTACGTCGCGGTGGACGACTGCGGGCGCGTGCTGAACCACGTGCTGCTCGAGGGCCAGATCCACGGCGGCATCGTGCAGGGGCTCGGGCAGGTGCTCGGCGAGCATTGCATCTACGACCGCGCGTCCGGCCAGCTCCTGACCGGCAGCTTCATGGACTACGCCATGCCGCGCGCCTCGGTGCTGCGCGAGGCGCGCCTCTACGACCACTCGGTGCCGTCGCCCAACAATCCCCTCGGCGCGAAGGGCGGCGGCGAAGCGGGGACCACCGGCGCGGTCCCCGCGGCTGCGAATGCGGTGCTCGACGCGTTGTCGCCGCTCGGCATAGACCGCCTCGACCTCCCGTACACGCCGGCCCGCATCTGGCACGCCATCGCGGCCGCCAAGCGGCGGGTCTAGCAGAAATCCCCCTCGCCCCATGCCAATGGGGAGAGGGTTGGGGTGAGGGGATACTTGTGATGGATTCATACGATGTAGCGATCCTCGGCGCCGGCGCCGCCGGGCTGGCCGCCGCGGCGGAGCTGGCCCGCCGCGGGAAATCGGCGGTCGTGCTCGAAGCGCGCGACCGCATCGGCGGACGCGTCTGGTCGCTCGAGGTGCCCGGGCTGCCGGTCCCCGTGGAGCTCGGCGCCGAATTCATTCACGGGCGTCCTGCGGCGACGTTTTCCCGGATGCGGCAGGCTGGGATCGCCGCGATCGACGCACCGATCGTCCGCATGGCGGTCACCGGCGGCAAGCTGCGGCCGAGAGGAGACCGTCTCTATGCGGAAGTCCAGCGCGTCCTGCGGCGGCACGCCGGCGCACTCGACGAGAAGGACGTCTCCTTCGAGCGATTTCTCGCCCGCCCGCGGCACAAGCTATCGGCGGAGGCCCGGGTATTCGCCCGGATGCGGGTGCAGGGCTACGACGCGGCGGACCCGGCACGGGCGAGCGCTCGCGCCATCGCCGAGGAGTGGAGCGCGGAAGCGGCGGGGAGTCCCGGGCATCTCCGGCCACAGGGCGGCTACGGGGCGCTGCTCGACTGGCTCGCCGCGGGGCTCGGCGGCAGCCGCGTCGAATTGCGCCTGCGGAGCGTCGTGCGCGCGGTGCGCTGGGAGCGCGGCGCAGTCGAGGTCACGTACACGAGGGATGAGGGAGGAGGGATGAGGGATGAGGGTGGAGGCGTGAGTCAAGACTCCCCTCCTGCCCGAGGAGGGGTGGCGCACGAAGCGGCCGGGGTGGTGGGAGGGATTTTCTGATCACCGCGCGGCGGGCGATCGTGACGCTGCCGCTCGGCGTCCTCAAGGCTCCGCCACGCGCGGCCGGCGCGGTCCGCTTCACGCCGTCGCTCCGGGAAAAGCGCGCGGCGCTCGCGGGGCTCGAATCCGGAGCGGTGATCAAGGCGGCGCTGCTGTTCCGCGCGGCGTTCTGGGAGGACATCGATAGGGCGCGCTACCGAAGTGTTTCGTTCTTTCACTCGCCGCGCGCGGCGTTTCCCACCTTCTGGACGGCAGCCCCCGAACGGGTGCCGCTCCTCGTCGCATGGGCCGGCGGCCCGAAGGCGGCGCGGCTTGCGAAGGCCGCCGTCCCCGAAATCGTGCGCGAGGCGGTGGCGAGCCTGGCTTCGAACTTCGGCACGCGGGCGGGGACGATTGAGGAGTACCTGTCCACGGCCTGGGTCCACCACTGGCAACGGGATCCGCACGCGCGCGGGGCCTACAGCTACGTGGCGGTCGGCGGGCACGGTGCGCGCCGGGCCCTCGCCGAGCCGCTCGAGGACACGCTCTTCTTCGCGGGCGAGGCGGCGGACTGCGAAGGCGAGCACGGCACCGTCGCCGGGGCGCTCGCGAGCGGCGAGCGCGCCGCGCGCGAAGTGCTGGGCAGCCGCTAAGCTATACTTTCCTTCCCGCCGGGAGGAGAACCGCCATGCCGTTATCGCTCGCCTTCACGCACGTCGGCATCCACGTCACGGATATGAATCGCATGGTGGATTTCTACACCCGCGCCGTCGGCTTCGCCGTGTCCGACCGCGGCCCAAGCCTGCGAGGCAGCGGCGAGATCTGCTTCATGACGCGGGACCCGAAGGAGCACCACCAGCTCGTGCTCGCGAGCGGCCGGCCGGAGAGCCTGCCATTCAACGTGGTGAACCAGCTCTCGTTCCTCGTGGACGGCCTGCGCGACCCTGAAGTCGCTCTACCGCGACATCCAGCGCGAGCCGGGGGTGGAGGATCTCGGCCCGGTGAGCCACGGCAACGCATTGTCGGCGTACTTCCTCGATCCCGAGAAGAACCGGATCGAGTTCTACCTGCACACGCCGTGGCACGTGCCCCAGCCCCACCGCATCCCGGTGGACCTCTCGCTTCCCGATGCCCGGCTGTGGGCGGCTGTCGAGGAGGACGCGCGCGCGACACCCGGCTTCAAGCTGCGCGAGGAGTGGATCGCGGAGATGGAGCGGCGAATCGCGCAGGCCACCACGCGCCGCGGCGCAGCGCGGGCAACCGTGCGCGCCTAGTTCGTAGGGAACGCCTCATGCGGCGCGGATTGCTGGTCCTTGCACTGGCGTTGGCAAGCGCCAGCGCGGCCGCGCAATCCTATCCCAGCAAGCCGGTGCGGCTGGTGGTCCCGTTCACGCCCGGCGGCTCGACCGACATCGTCGCGCGGCTGATCACGCAGAAGCTCTTCGACTTCTGGGGCCAGCAGTTCGTCGTGGACAACCGCCCCGGCGCGGGCGGCGCGATCGGCGCCGAGCTGGTCGCGCGCGCGGCGCCGGACGGCTACACCATCCTGCTCACCAATCCGGGGCCGGCGCTGCACAACGCCGTCCTGCGCAAGAAGCCGACCTACGCTCTCGCTGATTTCGCGCCGATCATATTTGTCGGCTACACGCCGAACCTCATCGTCGCCACACTCCGGCTCCCGGCGAGCAACCTGAAGGAGCTGATTGCGTACGCGCGCGCGAACCCGGGCAAGATCAACTGGGCCTCTCCCGGCACCGGCAGCAATCCACACGTTGCGCTCGAGATGCTGAAGCTCGCGACCGGGATCAACGTCGTGCACGTTCCGTTCAAGGGCGCGGCGCAGGCGTTCACGGATCTCGTAGCGGGCCAGGTCGACGCGCAGTACTCCTCGTACATCTCGACTGAAGCCCATATCAAGGCGGGACGGCTGAAGGTCCTGGGGGTGTCGGGGACGAAGCGGCTCGCCGTGCTGCCGGAGATTGCGACGTTCAGGGAGCAGGGTGTCGAGGGCGCGGATTCGACGCTGTGGATCGGCTTCGTCACCGCCGCGAAAACGCCGCGTGCCCTAATCGACCGGCTCAACGGTGGGGTGAATCGAGCGCTGCAGATGCCGGACGTGCGCGGGCGCCTCGAGCAGCTCGGTCTTGATATCGAAGGCGGCACGCCGGAGAAGTTCGGCGCATTCATGCAAAGCGAGGCGGAGCGCCTGCGGCCGCTGGTCCAGGCCGGCACGCTGCAGATCGATTGACATGAAGTCCATCGAAACGGTCGGCTTGATCGGCCTGGGGAAGATGGGCAATCCGATAGCGCGGCACTTGCTCGCGCGGGGCTACAAGGTAGTCGGCTGCGATCCGGTTGCGGAAGCATGCGGGCGCGCCCGGGCACTTGGCGTGCGGATCACCGTTTCGCCGCGCGAGGTCGCGCAGGCGGCGGAGCTCGTCATCATCGTCGTCGGCTTCGAGTCCGAGGTCGAAGAAGTCCTATCCGGGAAGGACGGTGTCCTCGCGGGGACGGGCGCGCGGCCGATCGTCGCGCTCGCGTCAACCGTCGCGCCGCGCTACGCGAAGCGGCTCGCCGCGCGCCTGGAAGAGCGGGGAATCACGCTCCTCGACATCCCGCTCGCCCGTGGCGAGCCGGCGGCGGAAGCAGGCAAGCTCCTCATCTACGGAGCGGGGGATCGGGCGGCGTTCGAGGCTTGCCGGCCCGCGTTCGCGAGCTTTGCATCGGACATCTTCCATCTCGGCTCCGCCGGCGCGGGCCAGGTCGGGAAAATGATCAACAACCTGCTGCTGTGGGCGTGCACGGCCGCCAACGACGAGGGGCTGCGGCTGGCCGAGGCGCTCGGCGTCGACCGGGAGCGGCTGCGCGAGGCGCTGCGTCACGGCAGCGGGCAGAACTGGTCGCTCGACAGCGGCGCGGGCGACCGACCGATGCCGTGGGCCGAGAAGGACATGAGCATCGTCCTGCACGAAGCGGATCTCGCGCGCCTCTCCCTGCCGCTCTCCGGCGCGGTGAAGGAGGTCATCAAGGGCCTGAAGATCCGCAAGGGCTACGACATGCCCATCGAGCGGGATGGGTGACGCATGGCGAAGACGCTCGGCACGTTCGACTACGTGATCGCCGGCGCGGGCACGGCGGGCTGCGTGCTGGCGAACCGCCTCTCCGCGGATCCAGACGTCTCGGTGCTGCTGCTCGAGGCGGGCGGCCGGGACGACTGGATCTGGATCCACATCCCGGTCGGCTACCTCTACTGCATCGGCAACCCGCGCACCGACTGGTGCTACAAGACCGTCGCCGAGCCGGGTCTGAACGGACGCTCCATCGGCTACCCGCGGGGACGCGTGCTCGGTGGCTCCTCCTCCATCAACGCGATGCTCTGCCTGCGCGGCCAGGCGCGCGACTACGACGAGTGGGAGGCCCTCACGGGCGATTCCGGCTGGGCGTGGCGCAACGTGCTGCCGGTCTTCATGAAGAGCGAGGACAGCTGGCGCGGCGCGGATGAAAAGCACGGCGAAGGCGGCGAGTGGCGCGTGGAGTCGCCGCGCGTGCGCTGGGAGATCATCGAGGCGTTCCGCGATGCCGCGGTCGAGTCGGGGATCCCGTGGACCGAGGACTTCAACCGCGGTGACAACAGCGGCGTGTCGCGCTTCGACGTGAACCAGAAGAGCGGCGTGCGCTGGAACGCGTCGAAGGCGTTCCTGCGGCCGGCGGCGGCCCGTCCCAATCTCAAGGTCGTGACCGGCGCGCTGGTGAAGCGAGTCCGGCTCGAGGGACGCAGCGCGCGCGGAATCGAGTTTTTCCTGGACAACGAGGAGCACTTCGCAGAGGCCCGGCGCGATACGATCCTCGCCGCAGGCGCGATCGGCAGTCCCCAGATCCTCCAGCTCTCCGGCATCGGCCCGGGGGCGCTGCTGCAGGGGCGCGGCATCCCGGTCGCGCACGAATTGCCGGTCGGCGACAACCTGCAGGACCACCTTCAGCTGCGCATGGCGTTCAAGGTGAAGAACGTCGAGACGCTCAATACGCTGCTCCACTCGTGGTGGGCCAAGGCAAGGATCGCGCTGGAGTATGCGCTGTTCCGCACCGGGCCCATGACGATGCCACCCTCGCAGCTGGGCGCGTTCGTGAAGTCCGACCCCTCCCAGGCGACGCCCAATCTCGAGTACCACGTCCAGCCGATCTCGCTCGACCGGTTCGGCGAGCCGCCGCACCCGTTTCCGGCGTTCACCGCGAGCGTGTGCAACCTGCGGCCGACCTCGCGCGGGCACGTGCGCATCGCCGCGCCCGACCCGCGCGCGCACCCCGCGATCGCGCCGAACTACCTCTCCACGCCCGAGGACCGGAAGGTGGCGGTGGACTCGATCCGGCTCACGCGCCGCATCGCGACCGGGACTGCCGCGATGAGGAAATACGAGCCGGAGGAGTTCATGCCGGGGCCGCAATTTCAATCCGAGGACGAGCTGTTACGGGCGGCGGGCAACATCGGCACCACGATCTTCCACCCGGTGGGAACCTGCAGGATGGGACGCGCGGGCGATTCCGCGGCGGTGGTGGACCCGCGGCTCCGCGTGCGCGGCATCGAGCGCCTGCGCGTGATCGACGCCTCGATCATGCCCACGATCACCTCGGGCAACACCAACACGCCGACGGTGATGATCGCGGAGCGCGGCAGCAAGCTCGTAATGAGCGATCGCTAAGAGTCCCTTCCCCCTTGAGGGGGAAGGTTAGGATGGGGGACGGATTGAGGAGGAGGAGAGCATGAAACCCGCCCTGAACGCGAAGAAGCTGGCGCTGTACCTTGCGCCTCTTGTCCTGTGCGTCGCGATGCCTGCCGTCGCACAACAGTATCCCGCGAAGCCGGTGCGCATCATGGTGGGCTACGTGCCGGGCGGCGGCGTGGACACGACGGCGCGCATCGTGGCCGCGGCGCTGACCGACGCTGTGGGGCACGCAGGTCTTCGTCGAGAACCGGCCGGGCGCGGCGGGCGGCGTCGCGACCGAGTTCACGGCGAAGGCTCCGCCCGACGGCTACACGCTGATGCTGTGCAAGATCGCCTCCCACGCGATCACGCCGGCGCGCTCGGAGAAGCTGCCCTACGATCACATCGACGATTTCGCCTTCCCGTCGATGATCGGCGGCGTGACCAACGTCTTCATGGTGCACCCCTCGATGCCGACGAAGTACGCTGCGGGAGTTCATCGCGCTCGCGAAGGCGCACCCCGGCCAGATCAATTTCGGCTCTTCCGGGGTCGGCGCCTCGCCGCACCTGTCCATCGAGCTGCTGAAGACGATGACCGGCATCAACATCGTGCACGTTCCCTACAAGGGCGCGGCCGCCGCGCTCACCGATGTCATGAGCGGGCACATCGAATCCTCGGTCGGCAATCTGGCCGGCGGGCTGCTCGGCGCGATCAAGGCCGGCCGGGTGCGTGCGATCGGCGTCACCTCCGCGAAGCGCAAGCAAGCAGGTGCCGGATATCCCGACGTTCGCCGAGGCCGGCGTGCCAGGGCTTCGACGTGAGCGGGTGGTACGGCCTCTGCACGCAGTCGCAGGTGCCGCAGTCGATCGTCGTCAAGATCAATACCGATGTGAACAGGCTGCTCGGCGCGCCCGCGCTGAAGAAGCGCCTGGAGGACCAGGGCATCACGCTGAGCCCCACCACGCCCGAAGCGTTCGCGGCGCACGTCCGCGCCGAGATCGACCGCTGGGCGAAGGTGGTTCAGGACGCCAACCTGCCGGGCGACTAGGGAGAGGCCGGGAGGCGGTAGGGAAAGGCGTTACCGGAGGCCTCCAGCTTCGCGTTGTCGCGGCTGGCGATGCCCCAGTGGTCGGTACGCCCCGGTGGCCACTGCCAGGACTCCGGCGTGCCCGTGCGGTAGCTGTCGTCTACGCGCTGCACCTCGGCGGTGTATTCGATGCAGGCACCGAACGGCGCGACGAAATAGGAGAACGTGTTGTTGCCCGGACCGTGCCGACCGGGCCCCCACACGCTCGGGCAGCCCGCGTCTTTCAGCCGGCCCATGCCCCGCATGACGGCATCGGTGTCCTCCATCTCGAAGGCGATGTGGTTGAGCGTTGCCTGCTTCGAGTCGGCGTAGGCCACCACATGGTGCAGGTCGTCGCAGCGCAGGAAATTCATGATGCGCGTGCGGTCGGACACCTTGAAGCCGAGGATGTCCACCAGCACGCGCGAGGCGGCCTCGCGGTCCCGCGAATTGAATACCACGTGCGCGACACGAATCGGGCGCGCGCGGTCTGCCGGAAGCGCCGCGGGCGCCGGGTCGCGCTCGGCAACGAAGCGGTACGGCTCTCCCTCGGGACCGGCGACCAGGAAGCCCGCGCCGCGGCCGGGCTCATCGAACCCGTCGATCCATGGGCTGTGCTTCAGACCGGCCTTGCGGACCCGGTCCCAGGTTGCCTCGACTTCTTTCCGGGTGCCGATGATCGTGGCGGACACGACGGCGCGGGCGGGTCCTTCAGCGACGGCAACCACGTAATGGAGCGGCCCCGTTCCGCGCAGGTAGGTCGTGTCCCCGCGGGTGCCGGCGTCGACGAGGCCCCAGGGCTCTTTCAGGAAATCGACCGCGGCCGCGCGGCCCGGCGTCTGCAGTTCCACACTGCGCAGGTGCATGATGGTTTCTCCTTGCGGCACTCAGTTGAAGACCGCGAAGCACGAGTCCGTATTGAGAGTGAAGGTTTCGACGTAGTCGATTACTTCCGCCTTCTTGCCCATGTCCGACATGGCGCCCGCGAGCGCGCACCAGATCGTCAGCTCCTGCTGTCCGGCGTCCTCCAGCTCTTCAAGCTCGAAGTTCCGCCATTCGGCGATACGGTTTTCCTTGAGCTCTGCCAGACGCTTGCGGTCGCTCGCGTGATCGGGATAGAGCCAGTGATTCTTCTCGGTCAGGAACGCGTGCCCCCAGCTCGACGAGCCGATGATCGCCGTGCGCCAGGGCGATGCCGCGATCGCCCGCCCGATCGCGCGTCCCAAGTCAAAGCACGCGGCGGCCGACGGCGCCGACGGATCCGGCTCCTCGTCGACGTCGCTGGGAGCCCTGGCGCCTCCGCGCTGGCGGATGAGGTCGCCGCCGTAGCAGTTGATGTGGATCGGCAGCACGGGGTAATCGAACCCCCTGCGGTCGGGATCGAGGAACAGCAGCGTGTTGATGAACGAATGGGCGAGGCCGTTCTGGTAGCGCAGCCGGTAGGCGTAGGGCACGTGAATGTCCTGGTCGCGCAGGTAGTTCATGAGGTAGCGCCCGGCCCGCGAATGCCCCTTGTGCGTGAACACGATGTCGCCCGGCTCGTTCCAGACGTTGAGCCGCGGCTTGGCCGAGAAGGCGCCCGCCGCGAAGGGGAGGGACTTGATTTCGTCCATGATGTATATGCAGAACGGCGGCACGATGTCCTCGACGAAGTTCTCGTACTGGTCGTCGCCGTAGATGATCACGAGGTCGGGCTTGAAAGCGTCGAGCCGCGCGCGCAGCTCGCGCGTGGCCGCGAAGCAGCGCCGGTTGTACTCGCGCCCCGCCGCCGGTGCCCATGTCCTCGGCCCATTCCGCCTGCATGGGCTCCGGCCAGTTGCGCGGGTCGCGCATGTGAGGGGCGAGATGCTTGCCCTCGAGCGTGTGCCGCAGGGGGGTTGTCATTTCCTCCGGTATCCTCCACAGCGTGGGGGCGTGTGTCGTTCCCAGTCCGATGATTTCCGCCATAAGCGCCTCCTCAGATCTTTGGTTCTATCGTTCCTGTATCCCCGCCTCGCGGATGATCTTACCCATCCGGGCCACTTCATCCTTGATCGCAGCAGCGAGTTGCGCCGGAGTGCCGCCTACGGGCTCCGCGCCGATGCTCGCCAGGCGCTCCCTGGACTCCGGGCGCTGCAATACCCGGACGATCTCCTGGTTGAGCCGCGCGACGAGCGATTCGGGTGTCTTCGCCGGAACGAAGATACCGTGAACCGACACCGCTTCGAAACCGGGCAGGCCGGCCTCCGCAACAGTGGGCAGCTCCGGGTAGGAAGGGGAGCGGGTCGCGGTGCTCACCGCGAGCGCTCGTACCCGACCCGATTGCACGTGCGGCCGGGCTGGCGCCGCGGCGGCGAACATCATTTGCACTTCGCCGCTCATGACGGCCGTCAGCGCGGACGCGCTGCCCCGGTAGGACACCCGCACGATGTCGATTTTCGCCATGGACTTGAACAGCTCGGACGCGAGGTGGTTCATCGTTCCCGGCGCCGCCGAGCTGAAGTTGAGTTCGCCGGGGCGGGCACGGGCGAGTGCGACCAGGTCCTTGACCGATTTCACGGGCAGCGAGGGATGCACCACCAGCACGTTCACCGCCCGCGCCGCCACGGTGATGGGCGCGAAATCCCGGTACGGATCGTACGGGATCTGCTTGCGCATGAGCGGCAGCAGCCACAGCGTGTTGCCGTAGAGGAGCAGCGTATAGCCGTCAGGCGGGGATTTTGCGACCACATCTCCCGCGACGACGCCGCCACCCCGGTTGTCGACCACCACCTGCTGGCCGAACGCGCCGCTCAACCCCTGCGCCAGCAGACGCGCAACGAAATCGCCGCTGCCGCCGGCTTCGGATGCCACGATGCGCACGGTCTTCGAAGGAAAGTCTTGCGCATGCACGACGCTTGCCGCCATCAGCAGGGCGGCCGCCCCGGTGTTGAACGCAAGGATGCGCCGCATCGTCTCAGTCGAGCGCGCGCGTCGTCGCGTCGAAGAGGTCATCGAGCTTGAGCTCGCGCGGCATCAGGCGCTGCTTCCAGGCGTACTGCGCCGCGACCTCGAAGTTGCGCTGGTTCGCCGAGTAGCCGATCGGGTGCTTGTCGATGCCGTCCTTGGGCGGGGCCTCGGTGGAGGCCTTGCGGCTTTCCTTCACCAGGCGGTACACCTCGCGCACCGCGTCGGGGCTCGACTTCGACAGCTCGGACTTGACGACCATGATGTGGTTGACCATCAGCGCGCCGTACTTGGCATGCCAGGCCTTACCCGCGGCGGCCGGGTCGGGAATGAGCGGCTTTAGCTTCGGGTGCTTGAGGTCATCGCCGGAGAGCACCGCGGCGTCCACGTCGCCATCGAGCAGCATCTGGAGCAGCTTCTTGCCCGTCGTCGAACGCTGGCAGTTGGGGGGCTCGCGGTACTCGGGCACGTGGCCGTCGTCGAAGGTGATGAATTGAATCTTCGAGAGGTCCACGCCGTAGTCGTTCTGCAGGATGCCGCGCACCCAGGTGGGCGTTGTCTGCGGGTAGGTGCGCACGCCCACGCGCTTGCCGTGGAGGTCTGCCGGCGTGAGCGTGCCGCGGTCCGCGTTGTAGGCGATCTGCGCGTGCTGGAACCGTCCGTGCACCACCACGGGCAGCGCGACCAGCGGCCGGCCCCAGCCGATCGCCTGCAGGAAGGTCATGATCGCGAGCTCGGCGACGTCGAACTCGCCCTTCACCACGCGCTTGAAGTGGTCGTGCGGTACTTTTGCCTCGGCGAAGTTGAGCTGCAGCCGGTCGCTCTTGATCTTGCCCTGCGTCAGCGCCACCGTGTTCGGGTAGTCGCCGAGCATGACTTTCAGTTTGAGTGCTTCCTGGGTCGTGCTCATGATGCATGTCTCCTGGTTAGTCGGCGAGCGCGGGATAGAGCGTCTGCGCGGTTTTTGCGAAGATCCAGTCCTGATCCTTCTGCGGCAGGCACGAAAGTGCCGACCTCGCTTCATCCACCATCTCCTTGAGCGTGCCCTTCGAGGCCGGGCAATTCGAGCCCCAGGCAATGCGGTTCGAGGGGATTTCCTTCACGAGCTTCGGGAAGAACGTCTCGGGCGAAGCCCCGCCATCCCGAGAGAAGCGCACGTTGTTGGTCGAGAGCTTGAAGTACACGTTGGGGTATTTCGCGAGCTCGAAGAGGAAAGCCGCGCGATCATAAGGCGGTTGATCGCCTCTCGGCGCGTGCATCAGGTGATCGACGATGATCTTCACGTTGGGGAACCTCCGAATGAGCGTGTAGAGCATGTAGAGCCCCTCGCGACGCAGCTGCGTGACGACAGGAATCTTGAGCTCTGCACACGTTTCCCACGCCTTGAAGGTCTTCGGATCGTCGAGCGTGTCGGCCTGCTTCTCCATCGTGCTTCCCGCGCTGAAGATGCGCAGGCCGGTGACCCGCTTGCCGTGCCAGTAGCGGATTTTTTCCGAAGCATCGGGCGCGGCGAAATCCACCGCGCCGACGCCCGTGAAGCGCTTGGGCTGTGTGGCGATCGAGTCGCACATGTACGAGTTGTCGTAGCCGTACGTCGTGGACGAGTGCACGATCGCCGCCTTGTCCACGCCTGCTTCGTTCATCGAGGAAACCAGCTTTTCGAAGTCGATCGGCCGCTCGCTGGACCACACCGAGCGCTTGCCGCCGAGCGGCGTGATCGGATATTTCTTCTCGTCTTTCGAAATGATGTGCGGATGAATGTCGATGATCCTGGAAGCCATGGTGTTTTCCGGTTGATTGAATTGGGGTCGGGTCAGGTAATCAGGCCGCCTCGGGGTCCACGAACAGCTCTTCCACGGCGTAGTTGCGCTTCAGCAGACCCTGCTGGTGCACGTACTGGATCAAGGCCGCGATCGAGGGACGGTTGGCCTCGATGCCGTAGGGCAGCGGATCGCCGACGATCGCGGCCATCTCGGCAAGCTGCTTGTCCTTGCCCGAGGCCTTGTCGGGGGATGGAAGCTGCTTGACGTAGCGTTCCTTCGCCGCGGTGAACGCGTCGAACAGCGACTTGGCAACCCACGGGTGTTCCTTGAGCACCGAATCCTTGACGACGATCGTCCCGTGGAAGGGATAGATTCCGGTGCGGCGGTACCATTCCGTCTCGAGCTTCCTCGAATCCTTGAAGAACTCGATGTAGTTGGTTTCCGCGGGTTTTGCGGCCCCGGCGGCCCAACCCTCCTTGGGCGCGCCGGTGCGGCCCAGACCGGCGTTTCCGGTGAAACCGGCCTGCAGCTCGCCCGAAGCCATCATGCTCACGAGCGACTTGCCTTCAGGCACGTGCTTTACGTACGGAGGCAGTTTGAGCGTCGTCACGTGCTCCTCGTCGTCCACCCACCAGGTGATCTTCGAGATGTCGATGCCGTACTCGTTCTGAAGGATGCCGCGGCCCCAGACGCCCGTGGTCACCGAGTAGGCGCGCACGCCGGCGTTCTTCCCTTCAAGGTCCTTGGGCTTGCGGATGCCCGCGTCCGGCCGGTAGACGAATCCGGAATGGTGGAAGTTGCGCGAAACGAAGATCGGCAGGGCCTTGAACGGCGAGCCATGCTCGCGCGCGATCGTGTAGGTCGCGGGCGCGACCTCGCAGACGTCGAACTCGAGGTCGCGCACCATGCGGCGAAAGGCAGCGATCTGCGGGTTGACCTCGATGAACTCGGGCTCGACTCCCGCGATCGGGATGCTGCCGTCCTTGATCGCGGCCGTGTGGCCGTAGGTCGCGATGGAGATCTTCAATCGCAGCGGCTTGCTCATGGACACCGGATTTTCCTCGTTGTGGTTGATCGCGATTACTGCCGTTCCAGGCCCGCGCGGCTCCTCGATTGACGCATGTTCCGCCCCGTCTGACTGCGGGGTACCGGCACATGCGACTCGGGATGATGCGGGTTTCTCAGATTACCTTCCAGTGAAAAATCGGGCTCGGGTCATAACGTTTTGGTAATATCGCTCGCTCCCCGATTCGAGGAGGCCCGATGACCCAGTTCGACGCCACGATCCGCTCGAGCTTCAAGCCAAGATCCCTGCAATTGCTTGTGGCGCTGGACGATTTTCGCCATCTCGGCAAGGTCGCCGCCAGCACGCATGTGACCCAGCCTGCGGTTTCCAAGGCACTGGGGGACCTGGAACGGGGGCTGGGGCTGAAGTTGTTCGAGCGCACCGCGCGCGGCGTTCACCCCACGATCTACGGCGAATGCCTGATCCGCCACGCGCGCGCCATGCTGTCCGGCTTGGCGCAGGCCCGCGACGAGCTGCAGGGCCTCATGTCGGGAAGCTCGGGGACCATCCGCGTCGGGGTGCTCGCGACCGCCGCGCTGGCGCTGCTCCCGCACGCCCTCGCGCTGCTGAAGAGCCGCCACCCCGGCATGATGGTGCTCGTGCGCGAAGGGACGATGGAGACGATGTTGCCGGAGCTCTGGCTCGGCACTCTCGACCTGATCGTGGGCCGGTTGCCGGATGCGCGCGTCGCGCAGGGGCTGAACGAGAAGCCGCTCATGGAGGAAGCGGTGACGCTCGTCGCGGGGCTCCACCATCCGCTCGCGCGGAGGCGGCGCTTGCGGTGGTCCGATCTGGGGGAATTCCCCTGGGTGCTGCCGCCGGTCAACACGCTGCTGCGCGAGCCGCTCGAGCGCGCGTTCGAGCACCACGGCGTGCCGCTGCCGGCGAATCGCATCGAGACGCTTTCGGTGCACGTCATCCGCGCGTACCTCCATTACACGGACGCCATCGCCGCGCTGGCGGAGCACGTGTCGCGATACTATGAGTCGCTCGGCTTGCTCGCGACGCTCCCTCTGGAGCTGCCCCGACTCGCGCGCCCGGTCGGCGCCATCTGGAGCCGGCAGCGCCCGCTTGCGCCGGCCACGCAAGTGCTGATTCAATGTCTGGAAGAGGCGGCGCGGGCGGGCGCGCGGCCCTCGGAACCGCTGCCGGTGCGCGATCGTGTTGCCGCCGTCGACGGGCCGCTCCATGAAGTTCCGGCTGCCAGAGCAGCAGCCGGTGGAATGAAGAAAGATGAAGGATGAAGGCGGAGAAGAATACCGTTAGCACCTACCCGGAAAACGCGCCGGATCTCGGCTACAAGCCCGTTCCCGACATCTTCAAGCTGCCGCAGGGCATGAACTTCGGGCCGTGCTCGAGCGTCGCGGTGACGCGGAAGGGCAACATCCTCGTCTTCAACCGCAGCGAGCACGCGTTGATGGAGTTCGATGGGCGCGGCCGCTACCTGCGCTCGCTCGCCAACGGCGTATTCACCCTGCCGCATGGGCTGCGCGTGGACGCGGAGGACAACATCTGGGCGACCGACACCGGCTCGCACATCGTCGTGAAGATGGACCCGAAGGGCCGCATCCTCATGGTGCTGGGCATCCGGGGCAACTCGGGCGAATGGCATCCGGCCGGCCACCTGCGCTGCTTCAACGAGCCCAACGACGTCGCATTCGGGCCGAGGGGCGAGATCTACGTCAGCCAGGGCCACGGCAAGGGCGAGTCGCGCCTGCACAAGTTCGACGCCGAGGGCAATTTCCTCAAGACCTGGGGCGGGGAGGGCGCCGGCCCCGGCGAGTTCAAGCAGCCGCACTCGATCGTCACCGATGCGAGTGGCAGCGTCTACGTCGCCGACCGCTCGAACCAGCGCATCCAGGTATTCGACGGCGACGGCGCGTTTATCCGCGAGCGCAAGCACCCCGGCACGCCGTGCGGGCTCGCGATGTGCCGCGACGGGAAGCACATGATGCTGGCGCACGGCCACGCCGGGAAGATCATCAAGCTCGACCTCGACGGCAACGTGCTGGGCGCGACCGGCGGGCAAGGCAAGGGGCCGAACCGCTACGGCGAGGCGCACTTCCTCGCGCTCGACCGCAGGGAAGACATCTACGTCGCCGATACGCTCAACTGGCGGGTGCAGAAGCTCGTCAGGCTTTCCCATCGTGGGACATGATGGCCACCACGGCGGGACGGGTCGAGCGGTTGCTCCAGGCGTGGTTGGTGCCGCGCTGGATCACGAACTCACCCGCCTTGAGCTTCACTTCCTGGGTGTCCAGCACCAGCACGATCTCCCCTTCGAGCACGATGCAGAAATCGAGCGTGCGCGTCTTTTGCATGTAGGGGTGCGGAGCGAGCGGGGAATAGGTGGACGCGCCGGGCGAGCCCATGGCACGGAAGAACGCCTGGACCTCGCGCGCGCCCACCTTGCCTTTCCAGCCGTCGTCGGGCGGGAATGTCTCGACGCGGCAGACTGAGCCGCGAGCCGGCGGCTCGAACGTGTGCGGCAGCTGCAGCGTTTCGTAGACGATCTTCGCTGGCGTGCTGTCGGTGACCCACAGGCGCGCGCAAGCATAGCCCGGCCGGGCGGGATCGGTGCGCACATCGGGCGCCGGGCCGTCGCCCACCAGGGTGGATCGTCCCGGCTCGCGGTCGATCGTGACGATTCTGCGCGTGGGCTTCACGCCCGCCGGAAGCTTCGGCGCGGCGCGCATCGGCATGTCCTTTCCCTGGGCGAGCCCCTGCGGCCCGTCGACGAAGCGCGCGGCGATCATGTCGAAGGCCATCATCGCCCCCTTCGGCATGACCCACTGGTGCCAGGCGCCGACCTGGATCACGACGTCGCCCGGCTTCATCACGAGCTTGCGGTCGTCGAGGATGAGCTCGCGCTCGCCGGCGAGCACGATGCCGTAGTCCACGGTCTCGGTCTTGTGCATGGCCGAGGAGTAGGCGTTGTTGCCGCCGCGGTCCCACGTTCCGCGGGCTCCCGGCCGGGGCTTCGGCGGGTGGGCCGGCACGGCACTCTTGTCCCTGGCCGGGTCGTAGTTCGCCGGCCGCACGCGCGCCTCGACGACGCGCAGGTGCCCGCCCTCGGGCGGCCCCGCGAAGGCGTACTCGAGTTTCCCGTCGTCGTAGTCCCCGGAAAGGGGAGCGGGGGAATCCGTCCAGACCCAGAGATCGGTGTGCCCGCGGCCGGTGCCCATCGACGCTTCATGCGCGTTCGGCGCCGGCCCGTCCCACACCACCTTCGAATGGCCGCGCGCGTCGTTTCCGGTCACCACGCGCCGGATCGGGGTCAGCTGGACTTCGGATCATCCGTCATCATTGCGCTTAGGACAGGTGAATGCCACGGGCGTGCCCTCGCCGTCTGTCGGGCTGTGCCCGAGTCCGATGACCCCGCTCGCGCGCAGCATCAGCTCCTCGCGCCGCAGCACCACTTCCTCCGCCTCGCCGGCGAAGCGCACCCAGGTGCCGTTCGAGCTGTGATCGGCGAGCACGAACTTGTCGCGCCGCCGCTCGATCCGCGCGTGCTGGCGCGAGGCCTTGCGGTCGCCGACGACGATATCGCAGCCGCCGTCGCGCCCGATGGAAAACTCGCCGGGCCCCTCGAAGAGCCACTCGCGGCCCTCGCACTTCAGCACGAGCCGGGCGAGGCGGCTGTGTTCGGTGCGCGTTCCGAGCGCCGTCAGGTCCTCGCTGTCCTGCCACAGGAACTCGAAGATCGCCACGGCCTGCTGCTTGCCCTTGACGGGCACGCGGCTCAACTGGCGCGCGCGCTCGGCGAGCGCCGGGGGAAGCTTCTCGACCGTGTCCGCGGTGGTGATGATCTGCCCGACCTTCGCGACCCCGGCGACGCGCGCGGCGAGGTTCACCGCGTCGCCGTACAGATCGCCCGCTCTTTCGAGCACCGGCCCGAAATGACAGCCGATATGGATGCCGAGGCCGGGCTGGCCGGGTTCCTGCTGTTCCTCGGTCTTCTCCTGCATCAGGCGCGAGGCGCGCAGGGCGGCATCGGCGGTCTCGAACATGCACATCGCGCCGTCGCCCGTGTTCTTGATGACCCTGCCGCCGCAGTCCTCGCAGACCCGGGCGAGCATGGACAGCGAGCGCTCCACGACCGCCAGCGCCCGCTCGTCGCCGATCGTCTCGTAGAGGCGGGTGCTGCCGCTCAGGTCCACGAACAGGACCGCGCGGGTGATGGGGGAGGAGATCATGGGGAAGTTGGCCGCCGCCCAGTATAGGACAATCGAGGCCCGGGTCCGCCGCGAGTCAGCGGAGAAAGCGTATTGAGAGGTTTTCGCCGCCGCGCCTAGTTGATTACTACCAGCCCCTGCCTGCCGGCAAACGATGGGGTTAACGGATCCGGCCGGATTAGTGACAAACGGTGGGAACGGCACTAGTATCCCGCTGACCGAAGCCTCCCGTCGTTTAGAGAGGCTCGGAGTTGTAACGTCGTCGCTGGAGGGGCAGGGGAAAAGCGCTTGCGAATCGTGCTTCCGGTGCACTGGGGGTTCGTCCTGCTCGCCTGTCCTCTGATCGCGGCGGCGGCGGACCCGCTTCCGACTCTGACGCTGCTCGAGGGGCCGGCCGGGCTCGTGCGCGGCGTGACGCGCTACACGCTCGCGGAGGGCGTGCGGATGCAGTCCGGCGACATCATCGAGGTCGGCGATAAGGCGCTCGCGGAAATCGAATTTCCGGACGGCGCCGCGATTTCGTTGGGCGCCGGAACGCGCGTGCTGACGGTTTCCATGCCGCGCGGCACGGCCGCCGCCGCGGAATACTACTTGACGCAGGGAGCGCTCAAGGTCTCGGGAGTGAGCAAGGCCGCGCGTTTCCGCATCGCGACCCCTGCGCTCATCCTGCAGCCAGTGGAAGGCGTGTCCGTGATGATCGTGCGCGGCGACGAGGGCTCGGTGTTCGTCGAGAGCGGAGCAGCGCGCCTCACCGCGGGGCCCGCGACGCTCAACCTCAAGAGCGGCGAGTTTTTCGACCGCAGGAGCGGGCAGAAGGGCACCGTCGCGCCGCGCCCGTCCCAGGCGTTCATTGCCGCGATGCCGAAAGCCTTTTTCGATCCGCTGCCTTCGCGCATGGCGCGCTACAAGGAGCGCGAGGTGCAGCCGAGGCGGGGGGACGACGTGAGCTACGCGGAAGTCGAGACGTGGCTGAAAGCGCCACCCGCGATTCGCCGCCCGCTGGTCACGCGCTTCGAGCCGCGCGCGTCCGATCCGAAGTTCCGGGCCGGGTTGGAAGCAAACCTCAGGTTCCACCCGGAGTGGGACCCGATCCTGTACCCGGAAAAGTATGAGTCCACGGAGACCGCGGCGGAGGCGAAGGGCGCCAAGCCCGCCGCAAAGAAGTGACGACTGTTTGCTAGGAGGCCCATCATGAAGCTGATCGTCAAGTTCAACCTGGTTTTCATCGTGGTGTTTCTGCTCGGGCTTGCCGCGGCGGCCACCGTCTCGGATCAGCTTCTGCAGAGGAACGCGCGCGAGGAGATCGTGCTGAACGCGCGCCTGGTGATGGAATCGGCGCTCGCCGCGCGCGCCTATACCTCGACCCAGGTGGGGCCGCTCCTGCAGACGCAGATGAAGTACAAGTTCCTGCCGCAGTCGGTGCCCGCGTACTCGGCCAACGAGATATTCGACGTCGTGCGCAAGAAGTTCCCCGAGTACGCCTACAAGGAGGCGGTGCTCAATCCCACCAACCCGCGCAACCGCGCCAACGACTGGGAGGCGGACATCGTCCACCAGTTCCGCAACGCTTCCGACCGGCCGGAGCTGGTCGGCGAGCGCGACACGCCGACCGGACGGTCCTTCTACATCGCGCGCCCGATGCAGATCAAGGCGGAGGCCTGCCTCTACTGCCACTCGACGGTGGAAGCCGCGCCCAAGACGCTGGTGGAACAGTACGGCCCGGCCAACGGCTTCGGCTGGAAGATGAACGAGGTCATCGGCGCGCAGATCGTATCGGTGCCGACCGAGGTGCCGATCGAGCGCGCCAACCGGGCGTTCAAGACCTTCATGGTGTCGCTCACCGCGGTGTTCGTGTTCATCTTCATCGCGCTGAACCTCATGCTCTGGTACCTGGTGATCCGGCCGGTGACGAAGCTGTCGCGGCTTGCCGACCAGGTGAGCCAGGGCGAGAATATGGATGCGCCCGACTTCGAGGTGAAGAGCGGCGACGAGATCGGCGTGCTCACGCAATCCTTCAACCGCATGAAGAAGAGCCTGGTGCAGGCGATGAAGATGCTCGAGCAGTAGCGCGCCTCGAGAACGGACCCTGATGGCGACCCCTCCTCAATCGACGGACGGCCCCCGGCAGCTCGGCAAGTACGCGATTTCCGAGGTGCTGGGCAAGGGCGCGATGGGGGTGGTCTACAAGGCCTTCGATCCGCACATCCGCCGCACCGTCGCGCTGAAGACCATCCGCCGCGAGGTGGTGGACGACGATCAGGCCTCCATGCTGCTCGCGCGCTTTCAGAACGAGGCGCAGGCGGGCGGGCGGCTGTCGCATCCCGGCATCGTCGGCGTCTACGAGTGGGGGGAGACCGGCGACCTGGTCTTTCTCGCGATGGAGTACGTGCAGGGCAACAGCCTGCGCGAGTACTTCAACCGCGGCACGCGCTTCGAGGTCCGCGACGCGGTCAGCATCATGGCGCAGCTGCTCGACGCCCTGCACTACGCGCACGAGCAGGGCGTGTGGCATCGCGACATCAAGCCGGCCAACCTCATCATCATGAACAACGGCAAGCTGAAGGTCGCGGACTTCGGCATCGCCCGCATCGACACGTCGAACCTCACGCAGGCCGGCGCCGTCCTCGGCACGCCCGGCTACATGGCGCCGGAGCAGTACAGCGGCGACACCGTCGACTGGCGCGCCGACATCTTCTCCGCCGGGGTGGTGCTCTACCAGCTGCTGACGGGTGTCCGCCCCTTCATCGGCAATGCGGAGGCGCTCGCCTACAAGATCTGCCACGAGCAGCCGGCCCTTCCGTCGGAGGCCGATCCGGGGCGCTGCACGACGCAGTTCGACGCCGTCGCGACGAAGGCGCTCGCCAAGCCCCCGGAGGCGCGCTACCAGACCGCGCTGGCGTTCCGGGAGGCGCTGCTCGCAAGCTTCGCCCAGCCGGTCAGTCCCGCCGTATCGGAAGAGACGATCATCAACGAACCGATCCCGCCCAAGGGATCCCAGGAGGCGTCGCAGCCGTCGCAGCCATCTCACGCCTCGCCGTCGGCCCTGACGCCGTCCGCCCCCTCCGCATCCTCCCCGAGCTCGTCGAACCCGGGCGGGAAGACGATCCCGCCCCCCGGATGGGACCCCGCCGTGTTGAAGCAGATCGAGCAGCAGCTTGCGCGCCTCGTCGGTCCGGTGGCCAAGGTGATGGTGCACCGTGGGGCGAGCGCCACCACCGACATCAGCCGGCTCTACCGCATG
The DNA here is from genome assembly GCA_963699525.1 of uncultured beta proteobacterium. Classification (GTDB taxonomy): domain Bacteria; phylum Pseudomonadota; class Gammaproteobacteria; order Burkholderiales; family SG8-41; genus SG8-41. The sequence continues at coordinate 33,733 of CAVOUI010000014.1, forward strand.
CTTGCGGAAAATCTCGCGAACCCGGACGAGCGCTCGTCGTTCCTTGCCGGACGGCAGAAGCTGCAGGGCGTTGCGCCGCGCGACGCCGAGACGACCGCCGCGCAGCAGCGGGCGCCCACGACCGGGCTGACGGTGCAGCTCACCGCCGCGGCGATCGAAGAAGCGACCCGGAAGCTGTCGGCGTACCTGGGACCGATTGCGAAGGTCGTCGCGAAGCGGGCGGCGGCGCAGGCGACGAGCCGCAACCACTTTCATCAGTTGCTCGCCGAGAATCTCACCGATCCCAAGGAGCGCGCCCGATTCCTGCACGACGTCGGTGCCGGGTGAGCGCGACGTGCGGCACCTGATGCGTCATTACCTGCTCTGAAGCACCTACCCAAAGGAGAAAGCCATGGCGACATTCGTCAGTCTCGTCAATCTCACCGATCAAGGCATACGCAGCGTGAAGGACTCGCCCAAACGGGCGGAGGCCTTCAAGGCGACGGCGAAGAAGCTCGGCGTGACGGTCAAGGAGGTTTACTGGACCGTGGGCCGCTACGACGTGGTCGTTGTCATGGAGGGCGATGACGAGGCCGTCACGTCCACGCTGCTGAAGATCGGCTCTCTCGGAAACGTGCGCAGCGAGACCCTGCGCGCATTCTCGGCGGCGGAGATGGGCAGAATCCTCGCCAACGTTTGATCATCACCCGTACTCGTCACCGGATATTTCGCCGCGAAATTGAAATACGAGCTCTACTACTGGCCTTCCATCCAGGGCCGCGGCGAATTCATCCGGCTCGCGCTGGAGGAGGGTGCAGCCGACTACGTGGACGTCGCGCGGCTGCCGAAATCCGAGGGCGGCGGGGCCGAGGCCGTCAGCCGGATCCTCGAGGACGCGGGCGAAGGGCGGATGCCGTTCGCGCCGCCGGTACTCAAGGCGGGGAAGCTTCTCGTTTCTCAGACGGCCAACATCCTGCTCTACCTCGGGCCGCGGCTCCGCCTCGTGCCGAAGGCCGAAGCGGCCCGGCTGTGGGCCCATCAACTGCAGCTCACGCTCGCCGACCTCGTGGTCGAGGCCCACGACACGCATCACCCGATCGCGGGCAGCCTCTATTACGAGGACCAGAAACCCGAGGCCCTGCGGCGGGCGCAGAATTTCCGGGCGCTGCGGCTGCCGAAGTTCCTCGGCTATTTCGAGCGCGTGCTCGCGGCCCATCCCGGCGGTGACCGCTGGTTGATCGGCAAGGCGCTGACCTACGTCGACCTTTCGATGTTCCAGGTGATCGCCGGCCTCTGCTACGCGTTCCCGCGCGCGATGAGTGGAATGCCGCGCAAGCATCCGCGGCTGGCGGTGTTGCACCAAAGGGTGCAGGAGCGCCCGCGCATCAAGACCTATCTGGCGTCGAGCCGCCGCATCCCGTTCAACGAGCACGGGATCTTCCGCCACTATCCGGAACTGGACGAGGCGTAGTATGATGTAGCACTTGTACTGACACCCATTCGCCCGCCGTCCCGCCACTTCGCGATTGCCGCCGGAACCCTCACCGGCGCCCCCCAGGAGACCCTGCGTTGAGATGCCATCATTGCGGTAAGCTGACCGACGTGCGCACCACCGGCCGGGGTGAGGAGTTCCTGTATCGCTGCCGGCATTGCCGCGGCTATCACAAGTTCACCAGCGTCGGGCATCACGGCTCTGGCGCCATCCATTACCGGGTCACCAAGGTTGCCGCGCCCGCGGACGAGGACAGCAAGTCTGCAGTCTCATAGCATTGCGCCGCGCTATACTCGCGGCAGCCGGCCCAGAACCCGCCCCCAAATACGTTTCTTTCATTCCACCGCTACCGGAGGTTGCCATGCCCGTTGGAACAGTGAAGTGGTTCAACAAGGTGAAGGGTTTCGGCTTCATCCGGCCGGATGACGGCTCGAAGGACGTCTTCGTGCACATCTCGGCCGTGGAGCGCGCCGGCCTCGGCACGCTCAACGAAGGACAGAAAGTCTCGTTCGATCTCGCCCGCGGCAAGGACGGCAAGACCTCGGCCGACAACCTCAAGTCGGCCTGACGTTCTCTCCCACCACCCCGTCACTTCGTGACACCCCTCCTCGGGCAGGAGGGGTGGAAGCGCGGCGGATCGCCGCCCAGAGCCGGGCGGGCGTGAGCGGCATGTCGACGTGGCGGATCCCCAGCGGCCGTAACGCATCCATTGCCGCGTTGACCAGCGCGGGCAGCGAGCCGGTGCAACCCGCCTCGCCCACGCCTTTCGCGCCAAGTGCGTTGTTGGGCGTGGGCACCGGGTAGTCGAATACCCCGACGTCGCGCATCCAGCCGGCGCGCGGCATGACGTAGTCCAGGAAGCTTGCGGTCAGCAGCTGCGCGGTGGCGGCATCATAGACCGCATGCTCGCCGAAGGCCTGGCCCGCTCCCTGCACGACGCCGCCCTGCACCTGGCCTTCCACGAGCGTGTGATTCACGACGTTTCCGAGATCGTCCACCGCGGTGTAGCGCTCGATCGACACGGCGCCGGTCTCCGGATCGATCTCGACCTCGGCGATGTGGCAGCCGTTCGGGTAGGTCGCGCCAAAGGTGCCCTCGGCGATGGTGTCGAGCGGATGCGGGCGCGGGCCGGCGAGCGCGCGCGCAAGCTCGATGAAGCCCACCGAGCGGCGCCCGGAGCGGAATCTCCCCCCGGAATAGGCGAGCGCACTCTCCGGCACCTTGAGTTTCGCGGCGGCATGGGGACGCGCGAGCCCGATCAGCTTCTCGCCGAGCACGCGAAACGCACTGCCGGTGCCGAGCGCCCCGCGCGAGCCGCCGGTGGCGTTGCCGATGAGGTCGGCGGTCGGCGGCGTAGGCTGAAAGCGGACGTGTTGGGTGTCGATGCCGAGCGCCCCTGCGACGATTTCCGGGAACACCGTTTCGTGGCCCTGCCCCGAGGATTGCGTGATGGCGAAGAGCGTCATGTTGCCGTTGCGGTCGAATTCCACCGCCACCTGGTCCTTCGGGACCGCGCCGGCCCCGCCCGCTTCGAGATAGGTGGCGATGCCGATGCCGCGGAGCTTGCCGGCCCGCTTCGCTACGGCGCGCCGCGCCGGAAAGCCCGACCAGCCAGCGCGCTTGAGCGCGTCGTCCATCACGCCTTCGAAGTCGCCGGAATCGTAGGTGCCCGCATTCGGCGTCTTGTACGGCATCGCCGCTTTCGGAATGAGGTTCTTCCGCCGCAGCTCAACCGGGTCGAAGCCGTGCTCGGTCGCCGCGTAGTCCACCAGCCGCTCGATGGCGTAGGCGATGTCGGGGCGTCCGGCACCGCGGTAGGCGGATACCGGCACGGTGTTGGTGTAGGCGAGCCGCGTGCGGGCGTAGAGGGCGGCAACGCGGTAGACCCCGCCCATGGTGATGGTCAGGTTGCGCGTGGCGATGAAGGTCCCGAAAGTCCCCCCGTAGGCCCCAAGATCGGCGCGGTCGTCGAAGCGGATGGCAAGGAACATTCCGTCCGCATCGAGCGCGATCTCACCGGTCAGCGAGATCGCGCGGCCGTGGAAATCGCTCATGAAGACTTCGCTCCGCGTGCCCACCCATTTCACGGGGCGCCCAAGCCGGCGCGCGGCGATCATCGCCGCGAAGTACTCCGGGTAGGCCGCGCCATGCACGCCGAAGCTTCCCCCGACGTCCTGGGCAACCAGGACGAGGCGGTCCTTGTCGAGCCCGGTGACCTGCATGATCTGGCCGCGCATGCTGCCGGCGCCCTGCATCGGCGCGTGGACCGTGTAGCGCCCAGTCGAAGGGTCGTACTCCACGAGGCACGCGCGCGGCTCGAGCATGTTGCCGACCAGGCGCTGGCTCTCCATGGTGATCCGGCTCGCGTACTTCGCGCGCGCGAACGCGGCCGCGACCGCTTGCTCGTCGCCTGACTCGTATTCGAAGGCGAGGTTGCCGGGGACGTCCTCGTGGAGCTGCGGCGCGCCGGCTGCGACCGCCGCGTCGAAGCTCGCCACGGCCGGCAGATCCCGGTACTCGATATCGATCAGCTCTCGGGCGTCATCCGCGATCGCCGAGCCGTCCGCGACGACCATCGCGACCGGCTCCCCGACGAAGCGCACGCGCCCCATCGCGAGCACCGGGTGGTGAGGTTTCCTGACCTGCTGGCCGCCCTTGCCCGGATACGTGACGATGTTGGGCAGCGACTTGAATCCCGCCGCGCGCGCGTCCTCGCCGGTGAGCACAGCGTGAACTCCGGGCAGGGCCAGCGCGCGGGTCGCATCGAGACGAACGATCTGCGCATGCGCCCGGTCGGCTCTGAGGAACGCCGCGTGCAGCTGGCCCTCGAGGTTCCAGTCCGCGGTGTAGCAGCCAGCCCCGGTCACGAGCCGGGCATCCTCCCTGCGCATCATGTCATTTTCCAGTTCGTGGACGGGCCCGCATTTTCCCATACTCTAGTAAACTCGCCACTTTCCAATCGAGGACACCGTCAGGGGGTGCGATGAAGATTCTGTTCTTCGACGAATTCAAGCTCGGCGTGCTGCGGGGCGACACCGTGGTGGACGTGTCGAAGCTGGTCGCCGACATTCCGCATGCTGGACCGCAGGGCCTCATCCGCGGATTGATCGAGCGCTTCCCGAAATACAAGGCCAAGCTCGCAAAGGCAGCCGCCACCGGCAAGGGCGTGCCGCTCTCCAAGGTCAGGATCCGGCCGCCGCTGCCCAAGCCGCACAACATCGACTGCATGGCGGTGAACTACATGGAGGACGGAACCCGCACCGAGCCCGCGCCGATCAACGCCTTTCACAAGTCCCCGAGCGGAGTGATCGGTGACGGCGACACCATGGTGCTGCCCGATGCGCCGGCCACTATTTTCGAGGGCGAGGCGGAGATGGCCCTCGTCATCGGCAAGCGGGCAACGCGCGTCAAGGCGGCGGACGCCATGAAGCACGTCTTCGGCTACCTCAACTTCATCGACGGGTCCGCCCGCGGGCTGCCGCCGGCCGGCAACACCTTCTACCAGATGAAATCGCGCGACACCTTCGCGCCGATGGGGCCCTATATCGTCACCGCGGACGAGATCCGTGATGTCAACAATTTGCAGATCCGCCTGTGGGTGAACGGGGTGCTCAAGCAGAACTTCAATACCAGCGACATGGCGCACAAGATCCCGCGCTGCATCGAGTGGGTCACCTCCATTCACACGCTGGGGCCGGGCGATGTGCTCGCCACCGGGACCAACCACCGCGGGCTCTCCGCGTTCCAGGATGGCGACAAGATCGAGCTCGAGACGGAGGGGCTCGGGCGCCTTCACATCAAGGTGCGCGATGAACTGAAACGCACCTGGGGGCGCGAGACGCGCCTCGATCGCCAGGAGAAGAAGCTCGAAGGGCAGACGCCGCAGCTGACCGGCAAGTACGCGCAGGTCGGCAAGCCCTGAGAACGGAGAGAACGAGTAACGAGAAACAGGAGATACCGTGCTGGATCGAGGACTCTGGATATCCTGGTATGGCCTGCCTGATGACAGGCGCGACGCTTACCTCGCCTGGCTCCACCGCAAGTTCATACCGAAAATGCTGAGGAAACCGGGCGTATTGTGGGCCGCGCATTACGCCGCGCAAGCGCAGCCCTTGCACTCGGGCGGCAAGCCGCGCCTGCGCCATACCGACGATCCATCGGTTCCGACGGGAAACGGCTACATCCTCATCTTCGGCGGCACCTCGGCGCATGCGTTCGCGAACCTCACCCGGCGCAAGCTCGAGCCGGCGCTGACACCGGAAGACCGCGGGATGCTTGCGCTGCGCGTTGGCGAGCGCGTCAACATCGTGACCGAGGAAGCGCGCGCGGCGGGCCCGGCGGCGAAGCGGCGCGAAGGCAAATACACGCTTGCCCCTTGCATCCAGCTCGGGAGCTTCAACGCCGGCTCCGCGGACGAGGACGAGATCCTCGACTGGTACGCCAACTGGCGGCTGCCCTCGATGGCGAAGCTGCCGGGGTGCCTGGGCATCCGGAAGCTCAACTCCGTCTCGGGCTGGGCGAAGCACGCGGTGCTCTACGAGTTCGAATCGCTCGCGGCGCGCGACGAGCATTTTCCACTCCACGAGAACGCGCGTCCGGAGATGGCGGCGTGGACCGATACGCTGGTGCGCAAGCTCGTGCACGCCCCGGGCTCGCCCAACGTGGCGACGCGCCTGTGGCCGCCGGTGAAGACGGCCGCGCGCAAGCGGAAGCGCTGACAACAAGATCCCCTCCCCCCGAGGGGGAGGGCTAGGGTGGGGGTGACAATGGAGCACGCCAAGCGCATGAAGAAGGGCTTCGAGGTCCTGCGCAAGATGGGCCGACTCGGGACCATGATGAACCAGAAGGAGCTCTATCCCGAGCTCTACGATCTCTCGGTCGGCTACCTGTTCGGCGAGATCTGGACGCGCCCGCATTTGAGCATACGCGACCGCGAGTTGATCACCCTCGCCTCCAACATCGCGCTCGCGCGCCCCGCCGGCACGCACTCCCACTACCGCAGCGCGAAGCACCTCGGCTTCACCAAGGAGGAGATCATGGAGGTCATCATCCACGTGGGGCACTACGCCGGCTGGCCCGCGATCGCGCACGCGATCCTCCAGTACGAAGAGGTGCTGAACGAGGACGCCGCGAAGGCGAAGAAGAGCAAGAAGCGCAAGTAGGAAAGGAAACCCCGACTCCAGCCGCATCCAACCCACCCACACCAGGAGCCGCCATGATTCTCGAAGTCGCCATCTTGCACATCAAGCCGGAGGAAATCGCGAAGTTCGAGGCCGTGTTCCCGAAGGTCGAGCCCATCTTCAGGAGCGTCAAGGGCTACATCTCGCACGAGCTGCAGCGCTGCATCGAGACCAAGGGGCGCTACCATTTCCTGATCCGCTGGGAGACCGTCGAGTCGCACACGGTCAACTTCCGCCAGTCGCCGAAGTTCCAGGAGTTCCGCGGCCTGGTCGGGGGTTTCTTCTCCCAGCCGCCGGTCGCCGAGCATTTCGAGCGCGTGACCAACAGCAAGCTCTAACGGAGGTTGAAACACCCCGTCACTCCCGCGGAGGCGGGAGTCCAGTGAATCACCCGTTGCGTAGGGGGCATATGGATAGACATGCGTGGGCGTCGGGTCGCTGCCGGCCTCTGTGCTTCTCCGCCTTTGCGGCAGCGCAGACCTACCCGACGCGGGCGGTCCGGCTGATCGCGCATTCCGCGCCGGGCGGCACGAGCGACATCCTCGGACGCATCGTCGCCCAGAAGCTGACCGAGGCGCTCGGCCAGCAAGTGGTCGTCGAAAACCGGGCGGGCGCGAGCGGCATCATCGGCGTCGACGTCGCGGCGAAATCGGCGCCGGACGGCTACACGCTGCTGATCACGCAGACCTCGATCGCGATCAACCCGAGCATGTTCGCGAAGCTCCCGTACAACGCCCTGCGCGATTTCGCGCCGATCACGCAGCTCGTCGCGGCCCCGAACCTTCTGGTCGTCCATCCGTCGGTGCCGGTGACGAGCGTGAAGGAATTCATCGCGCTCGCGAAGGCGAAGCCGGGCCTCCTCCTCAACGGCTCGCCGGGGCAGGGCACGAGCCCCCACCTGTCGGCCGAGCTGTTCAAGATCATGACCGGAATCCAGCTCGACCACGCGCAGTTCAAGGGCGCCGGCATGGCGATCGTGAGCCTGCTCTCGGGCGAGGTCTCGGTCATGTTCACCACGCCCCCCACCGCGATGGCGTACCTCAAGGCAGGCCGGCTGCGTCCGCTCGGGCTGACCACCCTGACCCGCATCGAGGCGCTGCCGGACGTTCCCACCATTGCCGAGGCGGGCGTTCCCGGCTATGAGTCCGTGCAATGGTTCGGCATGCTGGTACCAGCGGGCACGCCGCGTCCAATCATCGACCGGCTGCACCAGGAGATCGCCCGCTCCCTGCGCGCGCCGGACATGAGGGGGCGCCTGACATCCCTCGGCCTCACCGCGGTCGGCAGCACGCCGGAAGAATTTGGCGCCTACATGAGGTCGGAGACGGAGAAGTGGGCGAAGGTGATCAAGACCATGGGCATCAAACCTGGGTGATGGACCCCTTTGCGCGTGATTTGATGCCGCACGCCGAACGCGCGGCGGCGCTGCTGAAGCGGCGGAAGGAGACGGTCGCGGTCGCGGAATCGTCCTCCGCTGGACTCATTTCGGCGGCACTGCTCGCGGTGCCGGGCGCATCGGCCTATTTCATCGGGGGCGGCGTGCATTACACGCGCCAATCCATTCTGTCGCTGGGCGGCACGGGGGAGGCGATGTTCGCCGGAATGCGCGGAGCGACCGAGGGGTGGGCGCTGCTCATCGCGCGCACCCAGCGCAGCCGCTGCTCGGCGACGTGGGGCGTGGGCGAGAGCGGTGCGGCGGGACCCACCGGCAACCGCTACGGCGATCCCCCCGGGCACACCTGCCTCGCCGTTACCGGGCCCGTGGAACGCTCTTTCACCATGAAAACCGGCAGGAGCGACCGGTACGCCAACATGTACGCATTTGCGGCAGCCGGACTGAAGCTGCTGGTCGAGGTCCTTCAAGATCAGGGATGAGGGCACAACCTGTTCATCCCGGCTACAAACGTTAGGAGATGCGATGGCAACGACGGTAAGACGCGTGGTCACGGGCCACGACAAGCAGGGCAAGGCGATCGTCATTTCGGACGGCCCAGTGCCGGTGCATGGCAATCCGTTGCGCCCCGGGCAGCGCTCGCACGAGGTGTGGAAGACGAGCGCCATGCCGATCCCGATCGCGCGCGAGGAACCCGATCCCGTCACCGGGAAGCGGCAGCTGCACCCGGCACCGCACGGAACGATGTTCCGCATTTCCGAGGTCCCGCCGGAGTCCGACGCCATCCGCAAGATGACTCCGGAGCAGGCGCGCGAGGCGTTCCGCGCGAGCGGGGCGGAAGAGGCTTCGACCTGGGGGCGCGGCGGCCGCCATCCGCTGATGCACCGCACCGAGACCGTGGACTACGCGGTGGTGCTCGACGGCGAGATCACGCTGATACTCGATGAAGGCGAGGTGAACCTCAGGACGGGTGACGTCGTGATCCAGCGCGGCACCAGCCATGCCTGGAGCAACCGTTCCGGAAAGGTCACGAAGATGCTGTACGTGCTGATCGACGGGCACTTCGATCCGGCGCTCGCGGCGCAATTTCCGAAGTAACCTGCACGGGAGATGAGCATGAAGAGGACCGGTCCTGCCTGGATTGTCGGAGCCGCGCTCATGCTGGCCGCGCAAGTCGGGCTGGCGCAAACCCCTTCGACGGGCTCAGGGCAGGCCTATCCCGCGCGGCCGATCCGCATCGTCGTGCCGTTCCCGCCGGGCGGCGCATCGGACGTGACGGCGCGCATGCTCGCCGACAAGTTCGCTTCGTCCTGGGGCGCGAACGTCGTGGTGGACAACCGCACCGGGGCATCCGGCATCATCGGCACCGACATCGTGGCGAAGGCCGCGCCCGACGGCTACACGCTCGGCTTCGTGGCGCTCTCCTTTGCGATCAACCCCAGCATCCACAAGCTGCCGTACGACTCCAGCAAGGACTTCACGTTCATCACGGTCGTCGCTTCCAACCCCCTCGCGCTCGTCGTCAATCCGAACGTCCCCGCCCAGTCGGTGAAGGAGCTGGTCGATCTCGCCAAAGCGAAGCCGGACGCGCTGTCCTTCGCCTCCAGCGGCACGGGCACATCGCCCCACATGTCGGCGGAGCTCTTCAAGCTCCTTGCGGGCGTGAAGATCCTGCACGTTCCCTACAAGGGCAGCACGGCAGCGCACCCCGACCTCATCGGCGGACGGGTGAGCATGATGTTCGACCCCGTCGCCGCGATCCTGCCGCACATCAAGTCGGGGCGCGTGCGCGCCCTCGGCGTCACCTCGAAGCATCGTTCCGCCGAGCTGCCGGACGTGCCGCCGATCGCCGACACCGTGCCGGGCTATGAATCCACTTCGTGGGTGCTGATCATGGGGCCGGCGAAGATTCCCGCCTCGATCTCGAACCGCCTGCATCAGGAAACGGTGCGCGCGCTGGCGTTTCCCGGACGTCAAGGAGCGGCTGGCGCGCATGGGCTCCGATATCGTCGGCAGCAGCCCGGAGGAAGCGCGCAAGTTCGTCCGCGCCGAGCTGGAGAAGTGGGCGAAGACCGTCAAGGCCGCGGGAATCACGAGCGGCCAGTAGGTTTATAAACGCGTGCCGCCCGGCAGCGCGCGGAAGATCACTTCCATGATCGAGGTTTCCGTGACGCTCCCGTCGGCTTCCTTGCGGAACAGGATCAGCTGCTGGGGGCTCGTGGCGGGGCCGACCGGGGCGATCAGGCGACCGCCGGGCTTCAACTGCTCGAGCAGGGCGGATGACACGTCCGGTATCGCCATCCGCACCAGGATCGCGTCGTAGGGCGCCCCCGGGCGCCAGCCGTAGTAGCCGTCGGCGACGTTGACCTTGACCCTGCCGTAGCCCAGCCGCTCAAGGGTCTTCTTCGCCGCATCGGCGACCTTCGCGTGGAACTCGACGCTCGAGACCTCGGGCGTCATCTCCGCCAGGATCGCCGTGTGATAGCCGCCGCCGACCCCGACCTCCAGCACCTTCTGGCCGCGCTCGATTTTCAGGAGATCGGTCATGATCGCGACCAGCGACGGCTGCGAGATCGTGGCGTCGGGGCCGACCGGGAGCGGCCGGTCGAGATAGGCGTAGGGACGGAGCGGGGGCGGCGCGAACTCGTGGCGCGGCACCTTGGCCATGGCCGCGATCACGCGCGGATCGATCGGCCCCGCACCGTTCTTCTGGCGCATGTGGTTCACGCCCTGCTCGATCGCATCGGCGAGCACGCGCCGCATCTCGGCATAGTCGGCGGCCTCGTCCGCGAGGGCGCCGGCCGCCGCGGCGAGCGCGAGGCACGCGACGAGCGAACGCAATGGGCGGCTGCGCATGTTGGCGCCTATTGTTGAGATAGGCTCCTCATGATGACAGTGTCGGGATACGGCGACAAGCGCGGCCGGCGCGCGGTCGCGATTATTCGGGACAAATGCGTCGCGCTGTTTCCGGATTCGAGACATATGTCCTCAAGTGCTCGATTTTGTCCGGCAATTTTTTCAGGCGTGATCTATCGTACCCGGCGCAGTTGGCGAGTCCCAGGAGGTTCCCATGTTGGACATGCAGAACTGGATGATCTGGCCGGACAACACCGCGCTGTCGGTGTTGATCCTTGTGCTCATCGCGATGATCGGCCTTTATGCCGCGCGCATGCCCGCGCACGGCATCATCCGCGCCGCGGGCCATGCGGCTGCCGGCGCCCTGCGTCTCGGGGCGCGCTGGCTCGCCGCCGCGGCGGCGGAGATGAAGGAGCGCAACAAGGCCGTCCTGCTCTCGCAGGGCCGCCGCGAGGTGGGCCAGCGCATCGAGCGCGAGTTCGAGCGCGTCGGCGTCCTGGTGACGCGCGACTTGCAGGGCTACCCGGTCCTGCAGCGCAAGCTCCTCGAGGCGATCACGCGGATCGAGGAAGACTACAAGAAATGCGGCGAGGTGCCGCCGCCCCCGCCCGACTGGGTCGAAGCCGTCGCCGCGGTCGCGCAGATCAAGAGCGGCGGCGGGGAAGTGGTGCAGAAGATCCTCGACGAGATCCGCCAGTCGGTCGAGCGCATCCACGACAAGTCCATCAGCGAATACCGCCGCGCCTTCGAGGAGCGGCACGACATTCTCGAGGGGTGCCTCCCGTTCTGGCGCTCGATCGAGAAGACGCTGAAACTGGTCGACAAGAAGATGTCGGACCTCGCGGACAACGCGGCGACCGTGGACGCGCAGATGAAGAAATACCGGCAAATCGCCTCCAAGACCGACGAGGCGCAGTCGATCCTGTCGAACTCCGCCTTCACGCAGTTCAACATCGCCGTGATCGTCCTCACGGTGGCGCTGGGCGGCGCGTTCATCAACTTCAAGCTGATCGCGCTGCCGATGTCGGAAATGGTCGGCGCCGGCGACTACCTCACCGCGTCGCTGCGCACCTCGGAAGTGGCCGCGCTCGTCATCATCCTCGTCGAGGCGTCGATGGGACTGTTCCTGATGGAGGCGCTGCGCATCACGCACCTCTTCCCGCGCATCGCCAACCTGAGCGACCGCGCGCGGCGCCGCATGGTCTGGATCTCGCTCGTGCTGCTGGTGACGCTCGCCGGCATCGAGGCGGCCCTGGCGCTGATGCGCGACATGCTGATCGCCGACAAGCAGGCGCTGCTGCAGTCGCTCGCCACGGCGCCGGCGGCGGCGGCGACCGACGGCTGGGTGGGGCGCATCCCGACGGCCGGCCAGATGCTGCTCGGCTTCATCCTGCCGTTCGCGCTCGCCTTCGTGGCGGTCCCGCTCGAATCGTTCATCCACTCGGCGCGGAGCATCGGAGGGTCGCTGTTTGCCGACCTGGTCCAGATTCTGGGATTCGTGCTGCGCGTCCTCGCGAATCTCGCGCGGCACACGACCCGCCTGCTGCTGCACTTCTACGATCTCCTGGTGGTGCTGCCGCTGATGGTCGAGCACCTGGTGAAGTCATTTCGCGGCGGCGGCAACGGCGGTGAATCCGCGCGCGCTCGATTCCACCGGCGAATTCAAGTCCTGAGAGGAGACGGCCATGGTCAAGCGGACAATCTGGGCGTCGCTGATGGCCGGCGGGCTGCTTGCCGCCGCCGCGGGCTGCGTGGACCCGCGCAGCCAGTCCCACGCGGTGTACGTGCTCGTCGACACCTCCGGAACCTACGCGCGCGAGGCCGGGAAGGCGCAGGTCATCATCAATTACCTCCTGGGCACGCTCCAGCCGGGCGACTCGCTGGCGGTGGCGCGCGTGCAGAGCCGCAGCTTCAGCGAGAAGGACATCATCGCGAAGGCGATGTTCGACCAGCGCCCGACCCAGGCCAACGCCCAGAAGCGCGCGTTCCGCGAGAAGACGGACGCCTTCCTGAAGTCGGTTCCGGGGAGCGCCTACACCGACATCACGGGTGGTCTGATCCAGGGCGCGGAATTCCTGAACGAGACGGGCGCGGGGAAGAAGACGATCCTCATTTTCTCCGACATGCAGGAGGAGCTCGACAAGGTGACGGTCCGCAATTTCCCCATCAGCCTGAAGAACATCCGGGTGATTGCGGTCAACGTGGCGAAACTCAGCTCGGACAACATCGATCCGCGGCGCTACCTCGGCCGACTCGACGCCTGGGAGAAGCGCGTCGAAGGCGCCGGCGCATCCGAGTGGAAAGTCATCAACGACCTCGAGCGGCTCGACGCGATCTTCGCCAAGAGCTAGCAGCGCAAGTCGTCAGGCGGCACGAATACCAGCCGCCAGTCACGCATCTACAATGAGCGGGTGCAGCCCGCTCCCTACTCCGAACTCACGCCGGACCGCGCGCTCAACGCGCTCGCCAGCATCGGGCTGCGGCCCGACGGCCGGCTGCTGTCGTTGAACAGCTACGAGAACCGGGTCTACCAGACGTGGATGGAGGAGGGCTCGCCGCTGGTGGCGAAGTTCTACCGCCCGGCGCGCTGGAGCGACGCGCAGATCCTGGAGGAGCACTCGTTTTCACGGGAGCTGGCGGACCGCGAGATCCCGGTCGTCGCGCCACTCGTCGTTGCCGGCGCCACGCTGCACGCGTTCGAGGGCTTCCGCTTCACGGTGTTTCCGCGCCGCGGGGGACGGGCGCCCGAGCTGGACGATGTGCAGACGCTCGAGTGGATCGGGCGCTTCCTCGGCCGCATCCACGCGGTCGGCGCGACCCGGGACTTCCGCGAGCGTCCCGCGCTCGATCTCGACAGCTACGGCGTCGAGCCGCGCGAGTGGCTGCTCGCGAGCGGCCTCGTCCCGGCGGAATTGGTCGAAGCGTGGACCCGCGCGACGGCGCTCGCGCTGGAGGGCGCGCGCCGCTGCTACGAGCGTGCTGGGAATGTGACGCGAATCCGCCTGCACGGGGACTGTCACGGCGGCAACGTGCTGTGGACCGAGGCGGGCCCGCATTTCGTGGACTTCGACGACTGCCGCACGGGGCCGGCGGTGCAGGACCTGTGGATGCTGCTCTCGGGCGACCGGGAGTCGATGGCGCGGCAGCTTGCAAACGTGCTTGCAGGTTACGAGGATTTCAGCGAATTCGATCCACGCGAACTACACCTGGTCGAAGCGCTGCGCACCCTGCGCCTGATCCACTATTCCGCGTGGATCGCGCGGCGCTGGGACGATCCCGCGTTTCCCGCCGCGTTTCCCTGGTTCGGGACCCAGCGCTACTGGCAGGACCGCATTCTCGAGCTGCGCGAGCAGATCGCGGCGATGGAGGAAGAGCCCCTGCGCATCACTCGGGCTTGAGGCCGGCCCCTCGCGCGAGGTCGAGCGCGACCTTCAGCTGCTCGACGACGAACCGGTCGAGCTCCGCCGGCGTACCGGGCGCCGGCTCCATGCCGACCGCGTGCAGGCGCTGCTCGTTCTCGGGAAGCTTCAGCGCGGCCGCAACTTCGCGGTTGAGCCTGTTGATGACGGCGCGCGGCGTCTTCGCGGGCGCAAACAGCGCCCCCCACGAGTCGTAGCGGAAGCCCGGCAGCCCGGACTCGGCGATGGTCGGAATCTCCGGGTTCATCCGCGTGCGCTGCGCGGAGGTGACCGCAAGCGCGCGCAGCCTGCCGTCCCGGATCAGTCCGGCCGAGGAGCCGAACGGCGCCATGAAGTAGTGAACGCGGCCCGTCATGACCTCGGTCAACGCTTCCGGGATGCCCTTGAGCGGAACGTGCACGATGTCGATGCCGGCGCTCGCCTTGAACATCTCGCCGCCGAAGTGCGTGGCGCTGCCCGTCCCCGCCGAGGTGAAGTTGAGCTGACCGGGCTTCGCCTTGGCGAGCGCGATGAGGTCCTTGACGGTGCGCACCTCCAGCGTCACCGGAACCACGAGATAGTAGGCGGCGTTGTAGGTCAGCGTGACCCCGGCGAAGTCCTTGACCGTGTCGTAGCCCAGGTTGGCGCGCACGGCGGGCGTGACCACGTGGGCTGCGGATATGGAGAGCAGCGTGTGGCCGTCGGGGTTGGCGGACGCGACGATCCGGGAACCGATCATGCTCCCGGCGCCGGGACGATTGTCCACGATGACCTGCTGGCCGAGCGCATCGGTGAGCCGCGGAGTGATCAGGCGCGAGACGATATCGGGCTGCCCGCCGGGTGTGAACGGCACGACGATGCGCACGGGCCGGATCGGGTAGCTTTTGGCCGCATCGGTCTTCTGGGCGATCGCGCTCGCGGGTGCGCCGAGCACGATGCAGACTGCGGCGCAACTCGCCGCGCCGCGCGAAAATCGATTCAACATGACGTTCCTCCTATTCCCTTCTCGTGTGGGGTGACGTGATTATAATCCCCGGTATTTCCCCGCTTTGGTTGCCAGCGATTCCGCAGGAGGCGAGACGACGTGCCGTTCGCGACGATCAACCGCATCAAGATCAACTACCGGCTCCAGGGGTCGGGCCCGGCGCTGCTGATGTTCGCGCCTGGCGGCTTCGGCTCGGTCCTGTCGCGCTGGACCCGGGAGGGCGGCAAGCGCGAGTGGCAGGAGATGGACGCACTGACCACGCTGTCGCGCCATTTCACGACGATCGCCTACGACCGCCGCGAGGCCGGGGAGTCCGGCGGCCGCATCGAGCCGCTCACCTGGGACCTCTACGTCGAGGAGGCGAAGGGGCTGCTCGATCTCGCCGGAGAGGGGCGGGCGATCGTGCTCGGCAGCTGCATGGGCGCCGCGCTCGCTCTGGCCTTCGCGGTGCGCCACCCCGCGGCGTGCCGGGGGCTCTACCTGCACTGGCCGGTCGGCGGCTACCGCTGGATGATGAAGGGCCACAACTTCTTCCGGCGCCACATCGAGTTCGTGCGTGCCAACGGGTTCGAGGCCGTGGTGAAGCGCGCCCCGGCAGGGCAGAAGCTTCTGGGACGATCCCGAGATCGGGCCGTGGGGACCGCCGACGATCGTGGATCCGGAGTTTGCCGCCCGGTTCGTGGAGCAGGAGCTCGGGCCTTACATCGGCATCTGCGAGCGGTCGCGGGAAGCCCTGTTCAATGACACCATGCCTTCGGGGGCAAGCGGCGAGGAGCTGATGGAGATGCGGATCCCGGCTTTCATCCAGTCGGGGAACGATGCCTCGCACGCGCACTCGGCGGCGTGGGCGCTGAAGGAGTTGATGCCGCAGGCCGAGTTGTGGAACGTGCTGCCCCCGCACCAGAACGGGCGCAACACGCTCGAGCAGATCCTTGCCTTCGCGAAGCGGCTCGAGAAGGACGCGCCCTCGTGACCGCCGGGAGAAGCGTCATCGCTCGCATGGACCGGGTGGTGAACGACTTCGTCGCGCGCTGCCGGTATTTCCACGAGCCGATCACACGGGGCCGGGCGCGGATGTTCGCGCTGCAGCACCGCCTCAACACGCGCCAGCGCAACTCGGTGCTGAAGCTCAAGGTCGCGACCAACTGCCCGGATTGGGACATCCGCATCCGCATCATCCAGGCGTGCAGCGAGGAGGTCATCGCCGACCACAAGCACGGCGGCGGGCAGCCGCACTGGAAGATCCTGGAGGATCTCGGCGTGCGCATCGGGCTCCAGCGCTCCGTCATCCAGCGGGCGCAGCCCTTGCCCTCGACGCAGCTCGCGTGGGCCGCGTGGGATGGGCTGATGGCGAGCCGGCACTGGCTCGAGGGCGTCGTTGCCAATACCTGCGCCGAGCGCGTCAACATTCCCGGCTACGGCACGGGGCTGTTCAGGAAGGTGGGCTGGTTCGGGCTCGAACGCCGCCGCTGGGGAAAGCTCTACGGGCTCGCCGGCGCGGACCTTGAATTCTTCGAACTGCACGAGCAGGCCGACATTGAGCACAGCGACGCAGGCTGGCACGCGGTGGAGCGCTTCGCGCGGAAGCTCCGGATGGAAGACGCGGTGGTCGCCGCGTGCGAGCGCAACCTGCGCGTCTGGGAGCACTACCTCGACGGCATTGCCGCGGCGGGGGACAAGCTTAGGGGTTGAGGGATGAGGCTACTTGTCGCGCGGGCGGTCGGGAACCGGGTGCGACATCGAGTGGGTGATGCGCCGCAGCCGCTCGAATTCTCCCCTCTCGATCGTTTCATGCAGGAACCGCATGTTGCGCGCGATCTCCTCCTCATACAGGTTGCGGCCGTCGAGATGCGCCTCGGCGTAGCGCTCCACGCCCTGAAGCCTCTTGTCGAGCCGCGGCCGCGCGAGGTACTGGTAGAAGCCCGGCGTCTTGATGACCAGATCGGTGGCTGAGGCGTAACGCACGATCTCGAGTCCATCGGGCTGGGTCTCGCGCGCAATTCCGGCCCAGACGAACTCCCAGTAGAGGAAATCGCGGCACTTCTCGATGTACTGGCGGTCGGCCATCTGCGCGAGCAGGTCGGAAGTGCCGGCGATGCAGCCGAGCAAACGATCCTTCGCGTTGTCCAGCTCGAATTTCTCGAAGTCGAGCTCGTAGCCGGTGAAATGCGTCAGTTGAGCGGCGGTATTCGCCTCCGCCGCGAAGCCGATAGCGGGCAGGTACCTCAACAGGAATTCGGCGCTGCGGCTGACATGCACCTTGGTAAACACGGCGCCGTTCTCGATATGGGCTTCCGAGTTGCGCCGGATATAGCCCGAGTCGTGAAACAGCGCGACCATCACGCCGAGCATTGCGTGGCGCGCTCCGAGCCGGTCCGGGACCGCGCAGACGCGGTCATGACCGTCGATCAGGCGCGCCGTGGCGAGGGACATGTCGAGACTGTGGCGCAGATCGTGGTAGAGCGTGTCGCAGGCGAGGTAGCCCGGGTAGCGGCCCTCGAACAGCGCCTTCATGTCGTCGAACGCGCGCCGCAGAGGCGTCAGGTCCTCGCCCGGGTAGCGCGCGGCGAATATCTCGAGCACCGCGTCGCGCACCCGCTCGACCGACTCGACGTTCACGCGGTTGGTCACGTCGTATTCATTGCGCCGCATGTTCATGGTGCGAATTATCCCTGCCGCCGTAGAGTGAAGCAAATAAGATTCCACTTCGTCGTGACGAAATACACGCCGCGCTCTTGACCTGCGTCATTCCCGCGCAGGCGGGTATCCGGAACGCTGCGATCGAGACGGGGTCCCCGCCTTCGCGAGGACGACTTGAGACAAACTTCCTCAGCGAATTTCGATGAACTCGTCGACGAAAATGCGGTAGGTCTGCAGCTTGGGCTTTTCGGCGTCCTCGGGCTTCACGTAGCGGATCGAGCTCCTGCCCCGCAGCTCCCGCGGCAGGATCATGACCCGCGCGAACGCGGTCGGCGCGGATTGCGACGCGATGGCGAGGACCGGGTCCGGGCCCGCCTCGAACCAGGCGCCGCCTGGCTCGATGTCGCGGGATTCTCCGTTCACCTCCACCCGGATGGCACCCGTCAGCAGGCAACGGATTCCCGGCCCGCGGTGCACGTGCGTGTACGCGATGCCGCCCGGCGGGAAGTCCACGCGGTCGCAGCGCATCAGGTAGCCGCCGGGGTCCGGCAGGTTAACGGAATGGGCGAGCGTCAACGTCGAGGCGACGCCCGCGCCCGCCGGGGCGGTCTGCGAATCTTCGCCGGCGCCGAGTTCCCAGCGCAGCAGCGTCGCGCCTGCGGCGCCCGCGGTCACCGTGACGGCTTCCGATCCGTGCCATGCGCTGTTCGCAGCGAGCCCGGCGGCCTGGGCGCCCGCGCGAAGGACGGCATCTCCGTCGCGCACGTAGATGACGCGATTGCGGCCGGGCAGCCGCTCCTCCGCCTTCGGCCCGAGACGATCGGTGAACAGGCGGAGGTTGAGTTGCGTCACTGTTTCGGGATCTTGGCCGTCTCGATGACCTTGCCCCACTTGGCGATCTCGGAGGCCACGAGCTTGCGGAAGCCCTCGGGCGTGTCGGGGCGCGGGTCCACGGCGAGCTCGTGGAAGCGCTGTTTCACGTCAGGCAGCGCCAGTGCTTCGACAATCGCCTGGTTGAGACGGTTGATGACCGCCTTCGGCGTGCCGGCCGGTGCTCCGAACCCGTTCCAGGACATCACCTCGTAGCCCGGCACGCCCGCCTCCTGCACGGTGGGAACGTCGGGCAGTCCCGAGAAGCGGGTGCGCGTGCTGACCGCGAGCGCCCGGAACTGCCCGGCTTTCACCATGCCGACGACCGGCGCGATGAACTCGAACGCCACCTGCACGCCGTTGCCGCGCAGGGCGGTCAGCAGGAGGCCGGTATTCGTATAGGGAACGTGCACCCAGTCGACGCCGGCCATGGACTTGAACAGCTCCGAGGAGAGGTGCTGCGTCGCGCCGATCTGGATGGTGCCGACGTTGAGCCTGCCGGGATTGGCCTTGGCGGTCGCGATGAGGTCCTTCACCGATTTGATCTGCGAGTCCGGATTCACCAGCAACACGATGCTGAAGGTCGCGATGGACGAGATCGGCGCGAAATCCCTCAACGTGTCGTAGGGCAGGGACTTGAACAGCGCCATGCTGATCGCGTGCGCGTTGTTGAGGAGCAGCAGCGTGTAGCCGTCGGGGGCGGCCTTCGCCACGATCTCGCTCGCGACGATGCCGCCGGCGCCGGGCCGGTTGTCGACGACGATCTGCTGCCCGAGCGCAGTGCCGATCTTCTGCGCGACCACCCGCGCCGTGATGTCGCCCACGCCGCCGGGGCCGAACGGAACCAGCAGGCGGATGGGCCGCACCGGGTAGGCCTGAGCCGGGCCTTTCGAAGCGGTCTGAGCGTGGAGCGGCGCCGCGACGGCCGCGAAGGCGACGAGCGCAGCGAGTCGGGTCCGGGTTCGAAGCATGAGGTCTCCTCGTATTTTTTGATGTCGCCACGACAGCGGGTCTCGCGCGAGTTAGCGTAATCCATGTGGGACGGTAATCGCTCCGGCCGCCACGCGCGGGCCCGGTACGGATATGATTGCTCTCGCAAACGGGGAGGGGATATCCATGGCGCTCCGGCTTCGCAAGCTCTCGTACGCGCTCGGCGCCGAGGTGTGCGGCGTGGATGTCGCGCAGCGCATGAGCGAGTCGACCTTCGGCGAGATCTACGAGGCGTTCCTCGCTCACGGCATCCTCTTGTTCCGGGATCAGGACGTGACGCGCGAGCAGCACATCGAGTTCAGCCGCCGCTTTGGCGCGCTCGACCGGCACGAGGCGCTGCCGCGGGACCGCCATCCCGACTACCCCGAGCTGCTGATGGTCACCAACGAGCCGAAGTCCGACGGCAGCCCCTCCGACACCAAGTACACCGGCCGGCAGTGGCATTCCGACATGTCGTTCACCACGGCACCCTCGCTCGGCTCGCTCCTGAAGAGCTACGCCGTGCCCGAGGTCGGGGGCGACACCTTGTTCGCCAACCTGTATCTGGCTTATGACACGCTGTCCGCGGGGATGAAGAAGCTGATCGCCGGATTGCACGGCATCCACCTCTCCGGCACGCGCAAGCTTGCGAACGACACGACCGGCGTCACCCGAGCCGAGGAGCAGAAGCGCATCAATCCGCCGGTCGCACAGCCCGTGGTGCGGGTGCACCCCGAGACCGGGAGAAAGGCGCTCTACATCGGGGAGAAGGTAAAGCGCTTCGACGGCATGACGGAGGAGGAGAGCGAGCCGCTCATCGACTACCTCGTGCGGCACGCCACGCGCCCGGAATTCCTCTACCGCCACCAGTGGCGCAAGAACGACATCCTCGCCTGGGACAATCGCTGCGTCATGCACCAGGCACTCGGCGATTTCGACGAGACGCAGCTGCGGCACATGGAGCGCACCACCGTGCTCGGCACGCCCTCCGGCTACGTGGTCGCGTAGTAGCCGGCGTCACCCATCACGCCTTCTAGGTAACTTTGTAAACGACGTCGTGCTCGCGCGCGTGCTCGCGCACCTTGAGCCCGAAATCATCGCCCGGCCCCACTTCCTGGACGGACGCGTGGTTCACCTGTATTGAATCGACCCGCTGCTCGAAGTCGGTGGTGTGGCCGCGGATGTGGATGGTATCGCCGACCCGCAGCCGCGCCGATTCCAGCTTCACGACCGCGACAGTGAGATGGCTGTAGTAGTGGGTCACGACTCCGATGCGCTGGCCGGGGGGAGGCAGGGTCGCCGGGCTGACCGTCGCCGGCTTGCGTGCCGCCGGCCGTGCGGCAGGCCTCCTTGCCTTGGGGGCGGCGCGCCGGGCCGGCGCTCGTTTCGCCGGCTTCTTCGCCGCCTTCTTGCGGGCTGCCGGCCGCCTTGCCGGCGCCTTCTTGCGCTTGGGCTTCGCTTTCTTCCTGGTTGGCATCTGCGACCTCCCGGCGGGGAGTCCCGCCCGACTCGTAGAGAATAGCTGACGTTACATGCTAATCCACTCCGGGCCGGGCGGCAAAATTGGCTCATGCTCCCACCACCCCCGCCGCTGTGCGGCGACCCCTCCTCGGGCAGGAGGGGAGGTCGCGCGGCTACGCGCGGGGACGTGCGCCACCGTGGCGCGACCCCGCGTGCCGGCGCGGGGTGAGCAGCTCGTCGGCAATCTTCTGCTGCTCGGGCGAGAGCGCCGCGTAGAGCGGCTTTGCGGCCGCCAGCGTCTCGGACATCCTCGTGTAAGCCGCCGCCAGCCGCACCTGCCCGCGCTCCATCCGATCGATTGCCGTGGGCGGCGCGCCCTTGTCGCGTCCGGAGGCCTCAGTGCGCGCGGCTTGCACCCGCTGGTCGGCCTCGCGCGCGTGCTTGCGCAGCGTGTCGGCGAAGCCGTTCCACTGCGCTTGCTGGGCATCGGTGATCTTCAGGGCGGTCTTCAGGTAGGCGAGACGCGCCTCGACGCGCTCGCTGGGCAGCCGGAACGCGCGCTGCCCCTCGTGCTGCGGTTGCGCGAAATGCCGCGCCTGCGGTCCTTCGCCGCCGGGACCGGCCGACTGCGCAAGCGCCGGGCCGGCGGCCGCCGCGACCAGGGCGGCGGAAACGAACGTGCTCAAGAGGGTCTTCTTCATGGCATCTCCTTCAATTTCGTTGAATTGGAAATCCGCCTCCGGATGATCGGGGGCTCAATGGCTGGGACAGCGGCGAAAATTCGCCCGTTCCGCCTCGCCGTGTAACACTTTGTAAGCGGCAGGGATTGAGTGACAATGTGCGCAGGCAGCTAATAGGGGAGGCGCCATGACCCGGGAGACCAAAGCAATACGCAAACATTTCATTGCGGCGCTCGGCGCCGCGGCCCTTGCATGCGCCGCTGCTGCGCCGGCGCAAACCTACCCGTCGCGCCCCGTCGAGTTTATCGTGCACGTCAACCCCGGCGGCGGCACCGACGTGTTCGCGCGCCTGGTGACCGAGATCATGACCCGGGAAAAGATGGTTACGCAGCCGCTCGTCGTGCAGAGCCGCACCGGCGGCGCCGGCGTGGTCGCGTTCACCTACGCGAAAAGCAAGCGCGGCGACCCGCACACCGTGCTGACGATCGCGACCGGCTCGTTCCTGACGGCGGCGTCGCGCCCCGACCTCGACCTCGGGCTCGAGCATTTCACGCCGCTCGCCTTCTTCGCGCGCGACCCGCAGGGAATCATCGTCAATGCCGACTCGAAGTACCGGAACTTCAAGGACCTGATCGACGACGCAAAGGGCCAACCCGACGCGATCGTATGCGCCGTGACCTCGGCGACCGGCACCGGGCGCCAGACGCTGTGGCGCCTGGAGCGGGAAACCGGCACGCGCTTCAAGTTCGTCACGTTCAAGGCGGGCTCGGAAGCCGTGCTCTCGGTGCTGGGCGGCCACGTGCCGTTCACCACCGAGAACGTGAGCGAGGCGTGGGCGCACATCGAGGCGAAGAAAATGCGCGTCCTGGCGGTGACGACCGAGCAGCGCATGCCCGCGCTGCCCGACGTGCCGACGCTGACCGAGCTCGGCTACAAGGTCCAGATCGGCACCGGGCGCGGCTTCGTCATGCCCGCCGGCGTGCCGAAGGAGGCGGCCGCGGCAATGGAGGCGCTGCTCGAGAAAGTGCACAAGAGCGAACGCTGGCGGGAATACGCGGTGAACAACCTCTACGAGAACCGCTGGATGGGCAGCGCGGAATTCACGCGCTACCTCGCCGAGCAGCGCGAGGCGCAACGGGAATTCGTCGAATCCCTCGGCCTCGGCAAGAAACCCTGAGCGTTGCTCCTCAATCCGCCTGGATGCCGGCGTCGCGGGCGACTTTCGCCCACTTGACGAGCTCGCTCTGGATGTAGCGGGTGAATTCGTCCGGCGAGCTTGCCACCGTATCGGCGCCGTCGGTTGCGAACCGCGTCTTGATCTCGGGCTGCTTGAGGATGGCGCTCGTCTCCGTATAGAGCCGGTTGACGATCTCCCTCGGCGTCTTCGCGGGGGCCAGCATGCCGTACCACTGCACGGACTCGTAGCCCGGCAGCCCCGCCTCGGCCACGGTGGGAATTTCAGGGGCGACGCTGGAGCGCGCGAGGCTGGTGATGCCCAATGGCCGCAGGCGCCCGCTGCGGATGTGCGGCATGCCGGTCAGCACGGTCGCGGCCATCGTCGAAACCTGCCCGGCGAGCATGTCGATCATCGCGGGAGCCGTGCCCTTGTACGGGATGTGCACCATCTTCAGCTTGGCCATCGAGAGGAAGAGCTCCATCGTCATGTGCGGGTAGGTGCCGGTGCCCGCCGACGCGTAGTTCAACTGGCCGGGACGCGCGCGCGAGAACGCGATCAGCTCCTTCAGCGTCTTCACCGGCACCGAGGGGTGCACGACGATGATGCTCGCCGAGGACACCGCCTGCGTGATCGGCGCGAAGTCGTGCTGCGGATCGTAGGGGACCTTCTTGTAGAGCGCCGAGTTGATCGCCAGCGTCGAGAGACCCATCAGGACCGTGTAGCCGTCGGCCGGAGATTTCGCCGCGACCTCGATGCCGATCATGGTGCCCGCGCCGGGACGGTTGTCGATGACGACCTGCTGGCCGAGGCGCTTCGAGAGCTCCGGCGCGAGGATGCGGGCGACGATGTCGGTTCCGCCGCCGGCCGAAGACGGCACGATCATCCGCACCGGCTTGGTGGGATAGGCCTGTCCTGAACTCGTCGCGGGAACGGCGCCGCGGTCGCGGCGAGCGACCGCGCAGGCGATGCGTGCGAGGGCAACGGGGTTCATGAAGGCCTCCTCCTCGTGTTTTGCGTAATGTATATCATAGAGCCCGCACGATTCCATCAAGAGGACGAGCCACGGATATGAGCGGACAACTGGAAGGGAAAGTCGCACTCGTCACCGGCGCGGTGCGCCGCAACGGACGCGCCATCGCGCATGCGCTCGCGCGCGAGGGCGCCGACGTCGTGATCAACACGCGCCGGTCGCGCGACGAGGCGGAAAAGGTGCGCGCCGAGATCGAGCGCATCGGCCGCAAGTCGCTGGTGTGCGTCGCCGACATCACCGACGAGAACGCGGTCAGAAGGATGTTCGACGAGATTGCCGCGAAATTCGGGCGCCTGGACATCCTGGTCAACAACGCCGCCGACCGCGGCATCACGCCCTTCACCGAGATGACGACCGCGCAGTGGCGACAAATCCTCGACATCGTCCTCGACGGCTCGTTCTTCTGCTCGCGCGCCGCGATCCCGCACATGCTGAAAAACGGCTGGGGCCGCATCGTCAACATCAGCGGTCTGAGCCACCACGCGCCGAACTACCTCGGGCGGGTGCACGTCAGCACCGCGAAGGCGGGGCTGGAGGGATTCACGCGCGGGCTCGCGGCCGAGTTCGCGAAGCGCAACATCACGGTCAACTGCGTGTGCCCGGGCCGCATCGGCGGCGAGCGCTCCACGACCTCACATGAGATGCCCGACCCCGGCATGGTGCCGCCGGTGGGCCACCTGGGCGTTTCGGAGGACATCGCCGGTGCGGTGCACTACCTGTGCCTGCCGGGCTCCGGTTTCGTCACCGGCCACACGCTGCACGTCAACGGCGGGCAGATCCTGCTGTGAAGCCTATTGCGCCTGGATGCCGAGCGCGATTTCACGATCTCCGCGAGTGCCTGGTTGAGCTGATTGACTGCGGCACGCGGCGTCCCATCGGTCCCGTCGGCCAGCTCTGCGCGACGGCGACGGCAGGCAGAAGGCAGAGAGCTAAGTCAGAAGGCGGACCAGGTCATCCTTCCGCCTTCATGCTTGCGGTTAGAACATCTGCTGGCCGCCGTCCACGTAGATCAGCTGTCCGCTGATCATCTTCGATCCGGGGCCGCACAGGAAGCGCACCGTGTCGGCGATTTCCTCCGGCTCGACGCGGCGCCCGAGCGGCACGTTGGACACGTCGGGCCGCGCCGAGCGGTCCGTCGCGCGCGCGGTGTTCATCTGCCCCGGGGCGACGCAGTTGACCCGGACCTGGTGCTCGCCGAGCTCCTTGGCGAGCGCCCGCGTGAAGCCGTAGAGCCCGAACTTGCCGACCGATCCGTGCACCCTCCGCTTCGCGCCGGAGAGCGCCGTCATGCCGCCGAGGGTGACGATCGCGCCGCCGCCCGCCTTGACCATGTGCGGCAGGCAGGCTTTGACGCAATGGAAGGATCCGTCCAGCGTGACCGAGGTGAGGGCCTTCCACTCATCGAAGCTCATGTCGATGAAGGGGGTCTCTTTGCGCACCGAAGCGTTCAGCACGAGGATGTCCAGGCGGCCGAAGCGCTTGACGATGCCTTCGACCATCGCGTTCACCGCTTTCGCATCCACGATGTCGGCCATGAATACCTCGGCCTTCCCGCCCGCGCCGCGGATCTCCTGGGCGACCTTTTCGGCGTCCTCGCGCGAGGTGCGCGCGTTGACCGCGACGGCGGCGCCGCCCGCCGCGAGCGCAAGCGCGATGGCGCGCCCGATGTTGCGCGAGGCGCCGGTGACGAGCGCCGTCTTGCCCGCCAGTTCGGCGGAGGGTGCTGTTGCCATGAGGGTTTCTTTCCTTCCGATGGATGGGAGGGGAAGGATAACTGATTCCGGATGCGGCGGTCGCTTCTCGCTTCGGGGGTTTCCCATTACCATTGCCCGTACTGCAACCGTGGGGAGGGCGTCCGTGAAAGCGCTGCATCGGATCATCGGCGGGCTCGCCGTCGCGCTACTGGCCTCCGTCGGGGCCGCGCAGGACTACCCCGTGAAGCCGATCCGGGTAATCCTGTCGGTGCCGGCCGGGGCGACGCCGGACGTGACGGCGCGCCTGGTGACCCCCGGCCTCGCGAGCGCTCTCGGCCAGCCGATGGTCGTGGACAACCGGGGCGGGGCAGGCGGGCTGATCGGCGCCGAGATCGTGGCGAAGGCCGCCCCCGACGGCTACACGGTGTTCATCAGCAGCCCCGGCGCGCTGACGATCCTGCCGCACCTGCGCAAGGTGCCCTACGACACGCTGAAGGATTTCACGCCGGTCGGCCTGATCTCGGTGGGGCCGTTCGCGCTGATCGTCCATCCGTCGCTGCCTGTGGATTCAGTCAAGGCGCTGATCGCGCTCGCGAAGGCGCAGCCGGGCAAGCTCAACTGCGCCTCGGCCGGAAACGGCGTCGCCAATCACCTCGCCCTGGAGCTCTTCAAGCAGATGGCGGGGGTCGACATCACGCACGTGCCCTACAAGGGGGCGCCGCAGGCGGTGACCGACGTCCTGGCGGGACACATGGACATGACGTTCAACTCGATCGCGCCGGTCCTCGCGCACATCCGGGCAGGACGGATGAGGGCGCTCGGCGTCGCGAGCGCGCAGCGCTCGTCGCAGCTTCCCGAGGTGCCGACGATCAGCGAGGCGGGGGTGCCGGGATTCGAAGCGGAGAACTGGTTCGGGATGTTCGTGCCGGCGCATACCCCGCCGCGCATCGTCGCGCGCCTGAGCGATGCGCTGGTCAAGGTCGTGCGCTCTCCGGAAATCCGGAAGCAGTTCGCGGCGCTGGGCGCCGACGCCGTGGGCAGCAGCCCCGGGGAATTCGCCGCGTTCGTCCGCCGCGACATGGAAAAATACGCGCGAGTCGTCAGGCTCTCCGGCGCCAAGCTCGACTGAGCCCGCCGCCGCATTGCCGTGACTGCGGGCCGCAACGGCCCGTTCAGCCAGAGGGAGGAGAGCATGGGAAAGAACGCCCGCGTCGTGATCGCGCTCGCCGCGGTCTGCCTGGCCTGCCCGGTTCCCGCCGTCGCCCAGCAGTGGCCCGACCGGACCGTGCGCATCGTGGTGCCGTTCCCGCCCGGCGGCGGGATCGACATCCAGGGCCGCGTGTTCTCGGCCGTGTTCCAGAAGAGCATGGGACAGAACTTCATCGTCGACAACCGCACCGGCGCGAGCGGCCTGATCGGGACCCAGCACGTCGTGGAGTCGGCCCCGGACGGCTACACGCTCCTCTTCACGTCGGGCATCCTCTCCGTGGTCGTCACGCTCCTCGCCCGGCACGTGAAATTCGACGTGCACAACGACCTCGCGCCGGTGAGCTGGGTCTCCTCCACGCCGCTGGTGCTTTCCGTACACCCGAGCGTCCCGGCAATGTCCGTGAAGGAGCTGGTGGCGCTGGCGAAGCGCGTGCCCAAGCCGATGAACGCGGCCGGCAACGCAGCGGGCACCACCTCGCATCTCACCGCCGAGATGTTCAACCAGGCCGTCGGGATCAAGTCGACCGTCGTCAACTACCGCGGCGGCGGCCCGGCGGTCATCGCGCTGATCTCCGGAGAAGTGGATTACCTCTTCGCGACGGCGCCCTCGATCATGCCGCATCTCAGGACCGGCAAGGCGCGGGCGCTCGCGGTGACGACTCCCAAGCGCGTCCTCGGCGCTGCCGGAGCTGCCGACGATGAACTCGATCTATCCCGGCTTCGAGTCGGACAACTGGTACGCGATGCTCTACCCGAAGGGCACGCCGAAACCGATCATCGACAAGATGAACGCGGAGATCCGCAAGGCGCTCGACACGCCCGAAGTGAAGGCGTTCTTTCCGAAGGAGGCCCTCGATCCCGTGGCGAGCAGCCCGGAGGAGCTGTCGGCGCTGCTCAGGCGCGAAGTCGAGAAATACGCGAAGGTGATCCGCGCGGCGAATATCCGGGTGGATTGATCATGATCGACTGGACCCATTTCACGCCCTGGAGCTCGCTCGCCGGCGGCATCCTGATCGGTGTCGCCGCCGCCATGCTCGTGCTCCTGAACGGGCGCATCGCGGGGGTGAGCGGGATCATCGGCGGGGTGCTGCGGCCGGCGCGCGGGGACATGGCGTGGCGCCTGGCCTTCATCATTGGCCTGCTCGCGGCGCCGGTAGTCTATCGCCTCATGACCGTTCCGTCCCCGCCGACGATCGAGGCGGGCTACCCCGTGCTCGTGCTGGCGGGGCTCCTGGTCGGCGCCGGCACCCGCTACGGCTCCGGCTGCACGGCCGGGCACGTTTTCTGCGGGCTGTCGCGCCTGTCGCCGCGCTCGCTCGCGGCAACCCTTGCGTTCATGCTCGCCGGATTCGCGACGGTGTACGCCGTCCGCCACCTGGTGGCCTGAGGGAACCGCGATGAACGCAGTGAGCGCGCTCGTGGCCGGACTGCTCTTCGGCATCGGACTGATCGTTTCCGGCATGACCGATCCGTCCAAGATCATCGGGTTCCTCGATCTCGCCGGCGCGTGGGACCCGTCGCTCGCGTTCGTGATGGGGGGAGCGGTACTGGTCGGCCTCATCGCTTTTCGTTTCGCGCGCGGGCGCAGGGCGTCGTTCCTCGGCGGTGCGATGGTGCTTCCGGCCGCCCGGCAGATTGACTCGCCGCTGATCCTCGGCAGCCTCGCGTTCGGGGTGGGCTGGGGCCTTGCTGGCTATTGTCCCGGCCCGGCGATCGTGGCGTATGGCTCGGGCCAGGACAAGGCCGTGGTGTTCGTGGTCGCGATGATCGCCGGGATGGCGCTCTACGAAGCCGCGGACCGGCGGTTCCACGCCCGGCGCCGGAGACGGGTGCCGCGCGAGCTCTCGGACGTCGCCGGCGACGGCTGAGCGGCGGCGTACAGACAAAGGGCAGCCGAGGCTGCCCTTTGCTTATTGCCTGTAGCGCCGGCTACAGGCCGCTGCCGATCACGCCGCCGACGACTGCGCCAATTGCCGTTGCCGCGGTGCGCCCGTTGCCGCCGCCGAACTGGCTGCCGATCGCGGCGCCGATGATGGCCCCGCCCAGCGTGCCCAGCGCGCGATCGGATACGGGCCCGGCGTAGACCGGTGCGGGAGGGACGGGCGGCGCGGCGTAGTAGACGGGACGCTCGACGTACACCGGGCGCTCAACGTACACCGGGCGCTCCACGATCACCGTCCGCCGGACGACGACCGGCTCCCTGACCACGACCTCGCGCACTACCGGCCGGTGCTTCACCACGACCACGCGTTCCGCGTTGTGGCGGTTGCCGTGCGCCGGAGCCCAGCGCGGAGGATCCGCGAATGCGGGCGCCGCCGCGGCGAGCGTGCCTGCTGCCAACGTGAGAATCATCTTCCGTGCGTTCATGGCGTCCTCCTTTCAAGGTTGCCTGAGGCTTAGAACGCCGATACCCCGTCCTGAGTGCACGCCACTGTGCAACAGGGTGTAAGGCGTGTAACGGCGTTGTTACAATTCCGGGGCGTGAAAATCACACAAAACGGCTCGAAGCCTTCGTTCGCCGCGCTCCGTCACGGCGATTTCCGTATCTACCTGGTGGCGACCTCCGCCGCGATGATGGCGGACAACATCGAGCACGTCATCAGCTACTGGGTGATGTTCGAGCAGTTCCGCTCGCCGGCCCTTGCCGGATTCGCGGTGCTCTCGCATTGGTTGCCGTTCCTGTTTCTCTCGGTCTATTTCGGGGCGCTGGCGGACCGCTTCGACTCGCGGCGCATCATCCAGATCGCGATGCTCCTCTACATGGGGGTGTCGCTCGCCTGGGCCGTGCTGTTCTACACGGAGACGATCGAGGTGTGGCATGCCGCCGTGCTGCTCGTCATCCACGGGATCGCCGGCGTGCTGTGGGCGCCTGCAAGCCAGCTGCTGAT
This sequence comes from uncultured beta proteobacterium, assembly GCA_963699525.1. Lineage (GTDB taxonomy): Bacteria > Pseudomonadota > Gammaproteobacteria > Burkholderiales > SG8-41 > SG8-41. The sequence continues at coordinate 63,634 of CAVOUI010000014.1, forward strand.
TCACGACATCGTGGGCCGCGACAACCTGGTGAGCGCGGTACGGCTGAACGCGACCGGGCGCCAGTTCGGCGTGTTTCTCGGCCCGGCAGTCGGCGGCGGGCTCATGCTCGCGCTCGGCCCGGCGGCCGGCCTCATCGCGAACGTCCTCATCTACCTGCCGCTCACCTGGTGGCTGTGGAAGGTGCCGTACGGCGCAAGGCACCACCGGGCCGGCGCGCCGGTGACGGGCGGCGGTTTCGGGGACGCGCTCCAGGTCATGCGCGAGGTCTCGGGCAACCGCACCATCCTGTCGATGATTCTGCTGGCGGGCATTTCCTCGCTGCTGGTCGGCAACGCGTTCCTTGCGCAAATGCCCGAGTACGCGCACGACCTCGGCACGGAGAAGGCGGATTTTTCCTACGCCGTGCTGCTCGCCGCCAACGCGGCGGGCGCATTCGTGGGCGGCATGTTCCTCGAGGCAAGGGGGTTTCTGCGCGCGACGCCCCTGACCGCGATCGTCCTGAGCATCATCTGGTGCTTCATCGTCGCCGGCTTTGCCGCCGCCCAGAACTATCACCTGGCCATCGTCCTCATGTTCGTGGCCGGGTTCCTCTACCTTGCCTACAGCTCGATGGCGCAGGCGATGGTCCAGCTTGAGGCGCCTGCCCACCTGCGCGGCCGGCTGATCGGGCTCTACCAGATGTCCAACAACGGGCTGCGCGCGTTCAGCGGCATCACCGTCGGCCTGCTCGGGAGTCTCATCGGAATACACTGGTCCCTCGCGCTGAGCTCCGTTCTGCTGCTCGGCGTCACCGTCGTCCTGCTCGCGTTCTCGATGCGGACGGCGTGATGAGAAATCCACAGGTGATCGTCGCAGGCGCGGGCCCGGTGGGGCTCCTGACGGCGCTCGCGCTCGCGAAACAGGACGTCTCCGTCCTGGTGCTCGAGGCTGAGCCCGGCCTGACCGTGGATTTGCGCGCGGGCACCTACCATCCGCCGTCGCTCGAGATGATGGCGCCCTACGGCATCACCGCCGACATGATGAAGACCGCGATCCAGGTGCCGCGCTGGCAGATCCGCGACCGGAAAGAGGGCGTCATCGTCGATTGGGACATGTCGCTCATCCAGGACCTGACTCCGTACCCCTACCGGCTGCACCTCGAGCAGCATCGATTGACGCCGATCATCCACGCGAAGCTCCGGGAATGCCCCAACGCCGAGGTGCGGTTTTCGCACGAGGTGACCGATTTCACGCAGACGGCCGACCAGGTCACGGTGACGGCGAGGACACCGGGAGGCACCGAGCGCTTCGAGGCCGCGTGGCTGGTCGGAGCGGATGGCGGCCGCAGCACGGTGCGCAGGGTCATGGGGGTGGGATTCGAGGGCTATACCTGGCCCGAGCGCTTCCTGGTCGCGAGCACTCATTACGATTACGAGCCGCACGGCTTCCGGTTGAACACCTACGTCGCGGACCCGGTGGACTGGAGCGCCATGTTCAAGATGCCCGGTGACGGACCACCGGGATTGTGGCGCGTGCTGTTTCCGGTCCGGCCGGAAGAGGACGAGGAGGCGGCGCTCTCGGAGGAGAACGTCGAGCGGCTGATGCAGGGCTTCCAGCCCAAGCCGGGGCGCTACGCCATCGAGTACAAGAGCATCTACAAGGTTCACCAGCGCGTTGCCAGCGATTTTCGCGTGGGCCGCGCGCTGCTTGCGGGCGACGCGGCGCACCTCAACAACCCGATCGGCGCCTTCGGGCTGAACGGCGGCATCCACGACGCGATCAACCTCGCCGGCAAGCTCGGAAGGGTGTGCCGCGGCGAGGGCGACGACCGGCTGCTCGACCTCTACGTGCGCCAGCGCCGCACGGTGAACCTGGAATACGTGCAGGAGTTCTCGATCAAGAACCTGAAGCGCCTCACGGCCAGGACCGAGGAGGAGCGCCGCAGGAACTTCGACGAGCTGCGGCAGGCGGCCTCGACGCGGGAAGGCGCGCGCAATTTTCTGCTGGTCTCCAGCATGATCGCGAGCGTGCGGCGGGCCGACTCCATTGCCTGAATTGCCATAGAATATCGACGCCAGGAGGAGACATGATGGCGAATGCCACCCCGCGCCCGCCGTTCCGCGCCGACCACGTCGGCAGCCTCCTGCGCCCGCCCGAGCTGAGGGAAGCACGCCTGCGCGCCCGGCGGGGGGAGATGACTCCCGATGAGCTGCGCAAGGTCGAGGACAAGTGCATCCGGGAGGTCGTCGCATTCCAGGAATCGGTGGGGCTGCAAAGCATCACCGACGGGGAATTCCGGCGCGACTGGTGGCACATCGACTTCCTGCGCGGCTTCGACGGTGTGCAGACGATCGAGGGCCGCACTTTTGGCGTGCATTTCAAGGACTCCGACGAGCAGCCGCCGCTGATGAAGGTGCAGGGCAGGGTCCGGCGCACCCGCCCGAGCATGGTGGATCATTTCAAGTTCCTGAAGTCCGTGACGCGCCGCACCCCGAAGTTCTGCATGCCCTCGCCGGCGATGCTCCACGCGCGCGGCGACCGCGAGTCGCTGCGCATGACCTATCCCGACGTCAACCAGTTCTGGGCGGACCTGACGCAGGCCTACCGCGAGGAAATCCGCGACCTCTATCAGGCCGGCTGCCGCTACCTCCAGATCGACGACACGACCATTGCCATGATGGGCGACCCGAAGGTCCAGGAGACGTTCCGCAAGCTCGGGGACGACCCGAGAAAGGACACGGCGATGTATGCCGAGGCGGTGAACGCGGCGGTCCGGGACGTGCCCGACGACATGACGGTCTGCGTCCATACCTGCCGCGGCAATTTCATGAGCACCTGGCTCGCGAGCGGCAGCTACGATTTCGTCGCCGAGACCGCGTTCACGCGGCTCGACGTGGACGGGTTCTTCCTCGAGTACGACACCGACCGCGCCGGCGGCTTCGAGCCGCTGCGCTACGTGCCCAAGGGGAAAAAGGTCGTGCTCGGGCTCATCAGCTCGAAGTTTCCCGAGCTGGAGAAGAAGGACGATCTCAAGCGCCGCATCGAGGCCGCCGCGAAGTTCGTCCCGCTCGAGAATCTGTGCCTTTCCCCGCAGTGCGGGTTCTCCAGCACGCACCACGGCAACAAGATCACCGTGGAGGATGAGCGGCGCAAGCTCGCGCTCGCTCTCGAGGTGGCGCGGGAGGTCTGGGGGAGCGCGTAGGGCGAAACCGGGGGACGCATGGACAAGGCACCGCAGGTCACACTGCACACGACCGCGCACTTCTTTCTCGAGGGCCTGAACGAGATCGGCATCGAGTACCTGTTCTGCAACTTCGGCACCGACTACGCGCCGCTGATCGAGGAGATGGCGCGCTGGCGCGCCGAGGGCCGCAAGTTCCCGAAGACGCTGCTGTGCCCGCACGAGAACACCGCCGTGCAGATGGCCATCGGCTACGCGATGGCGACCGGCCGCGGGCAGGCGGTGATGGTGCACGTGGATGCCGGCACGGCGAACGCGGCGATGGGGCTGCACGATGCCTGCCGCTCGCGCGTGCCCCTGATCCTCTTCGCGGGCAAGGCGCCCTATACCGTGCGCGGGGAGCTCCCCGGCTCGCGCGACACCTACGTGCATTTCATCCAGGAGCCGTTCGACCAGGGCGGGATCGTCCGCAACTACGTGAAGTGGGAATGGACCCTGCCTTCGGGCGTCATCACCAAGGAGGTGCTGCGGCGCGCGCACAGCGTCGCGCACAGCGACCCCCGGGGACCGGTCTACCTGATGCTGCCGCGCGAGACGCTCGCCCAGACCTGGGACGCCGCCGCGGTGCGCTCGTTTCCGGAGGCGCGCTATGGAACGGCCGGTGCCGGCGCGGCGCCGGCGGAAGCAGTCGCCGCGATCGCGGAACGCCTGCTCACCGCCCGGCACCCGATCCTCATTACCTCGTACGCGGGCCGCAACCCCCGGGCGCCGGGACTCATCGAGGAGCTGGCGCGGGCGGCCGGCATCCGCGTCTTCGAGTTCAATCCCCTGCATCTGAACATCGCGCGCACCTCGCCGTGCTACTGCGGCCAGGCGCCGGGCCGGCACGTGGCGGAGGCCGACGCCGGGCTGCTGGTGGATGTCGACGTGCCGTGGATCCCGAGCGATACCCGCGAGAACCCGCAGTCCTGGTGGGCGCACATCGACGTCGATCCGGTCAAGGAGCGCTCCCCGATCTGGGGCTTTCCGTCGAATCTGCGCCTTCCCGGCGACAGCACGATCGTCCTCGCGCAGGTGATCCAGGCGCTCAACGCGAAAGCGACGCCGGCATTTCGCGAGGCCGCCGCCCGTCGCCTCGAGGCAATCACCCGCGAGCATAACGAGCGCCGCGCGGAGACCGCGAAGCTCGCGGCGAACAAGGGCGAGCGCGGCGCGGTCAACGCACATTATCTCTGCGCGGAGATTGCGAAGGCGATCGGCGAGGACGATATCCTCGTGAACGAATCGATCCGCAACGCGGCGCTGGTCTACCGGCAGATCCCGCGCACCCGGCCGGGCACGGCGCTCGGCTGCTCCGGCGGCGCGCTCGGCTATTCGAACGGCATGGCGCTCGGCGCCAGGCTCGCCCGGCCCGAGGCGACCGTGGTGCAGGTGGTAGGCGACGGCAGCTTCTACTTCGGGAACCCGTCCTCGGCCTACGCCGTTTCCCGGCAGTATGGCCTGCCGATTTTCACCGTCGTGCTCGATAACTCGGGCTGGTCGGCGGTGAAGGAGTCGACGCTGCGGATGTATCCGGAAGGCGCGGCCAAGACGGTCGACGAATTCGGCGCGCGGCTTGCGCCCAACCCCGACTTCGGGAAGATCTGCGAGGCGGCGGGCGGCTACGGCGAGATGCTGGTCGATCCCTCGGCCGTTCCGGAGGCGATCCAGCGCTGTCTGGCACAGGTGCGCGCCGGGCGGCCCGCGCTGCTGCATGCGAAGATCCCGGTGCTCTGAGCGGGTGGGGATGAGAGCATAATTTCACGCCGGGGAGCCGACTGGACTTTTTTCGCAGGAGGATCCGACTACGGGACGCAAAAGCCGGGCCGCAATGACGCTTGACGCCATCCGCCGTGCGATGCCGTGACGCAGTGCCGTAGGGATTCTTACAGAGGAATGTTAGCGTTGCACGTCGTAGGAAAACTCAAATGATGGGAGACAGGGGAATCGTGATCGAGTACGTTCGTTCCTGCACGGCCGGCGCGCTGGGGGTGTCCGATTGCGGGCCGGTCTGGCAGCTGGGCATCATCGCCGCATTTCTCGTCGCCGCGATCGTCACGCTCGTCGTTCTCAGGCTGCGCGCCGCCGCACGGGCGCGCTAGCGCCGTTTCCGCTCACCCGCTGCGCAATGCTATATTCGCATTGCGACGCGCCCGCGCGCCGCAACGCCGATGACGACATTTAAGATCCTGCAGCTCAACATGCAGTACGGCCAGACGTGGGATGACGCCGATCCCGATCACGCCCCCGTCAATCTCGACCTCACGCTGGACGAGATCCGCAGCCACGGCGCCGACATCGTCCTGCTGCAGGAAGTCGAGCTGGCACAGCCCGGGGGCGTGCAGGCGAATCCGCCGCCGAACTACACGCGGCTGCGAGCCGGGCTGAACGGCTATGACGGGTATTTTGCCTACCCGCGCGCGGACCCGCGGGAGCTGCCGTTCGGGATCGGGCTCGCGATTTTCTCGAAGACGCCGCTGCGCGACGTGCTGCGCCGCGATCTTCCTTCGCCGCCGGTGGAATTCGAGTATGCGGGCAAGAAGCACACTCCGACCGACCGCCTGCTGCTCGGCGCGACCACCACGGTAGCGGGGCGCGAGCTGCGTGTGTTCAATACGCATCTGCTCGCGCTGTTCATGCTCAATACCGACTCGACGGAATTCTCGCGGCAGCCGCGGCTCGTCGTCGAAGCGGCGCGCGCGTCGGCCGGGCCCACCGTGGTGGCGGGCGATTTCAACGTCGTCATTCACGAGGCGCTCGTCCGGCAGTTCGCCGCGGCCGGCTACCAGACGGTGCAGGCGAGCCAGCCGACCTGGCGCCGCCAGCCGTACGTGCTCGACCACATCTTCTACAGCCACCACCTGCGGCTCGTCGGCCACACGGTCAAGCCGACACGCGCTTCCGACCACCACGTGCTCGCCGCCGAGTTCGAGTTCACCGATTCGTGACGCCTGGGGCATACTATTGCCCCGGAAGCAGGAACCCCGAAGAGACCTCGCGTGGCGACCATCATCGGCGGCATCGGCACTTCCCACGTGCCCACGATCGCGATGGCGTACGACCGCGGCAAGCGCAGCGACCCCGACTGGGCGCCGCTGTTCAAGGGCTACGAGCCGGTCGCGCGCTGGTTGACGGAGCGCCGCCCCGACGTCCTGGTATTCTTCTACAACGACCACGCGACGACGTTCTTCTTCGACCACTATCCGACGTTCGCGCTGGGCGTGAGCGCGGAATACCCGATCGCGGACGAAGGCCTCGGCCCGCGCCCGGTGCCACCCTTGAAGGGCCACCCGGCGCTCGCCCGGCACATGGTGGAAGTGCTGGTGAACGAGGAGTTCGACATCTCCGTGTTCCAGGATCTGCCGATCGACCACGGCTGCCATTCGCCGCTCACGATGTTCTGGCCACCGGCGCCCGACTGGCCCGGGCGCATCGTCCCGGTCGAGATCAACGTGCTGCAGCATCCCCTGCCGACGCCGCTGCGGTGCTACAAGCTCGGCCAGGCGGTGCGGCGCGCCGTGCTCTCGTACCCGGAGGACCTGAAAGTGGTCGTGGTCGGCACCGGCGGGCTTTCTCACCAGCTGAACGGGGAGCGGGCCGGCTTCAACAACGAGCAGTGGGACCGGGAGTTCCTCGACCTCATCGATCGCGACCCCGGCCGGCTGACGAAGATGACCCACGCGGACTACATCCGGCTCGGCGGCACGGAAGGGGCGGAGGAGGTGATGTGGCTCGCGATGCGCGGGGCGCTCTCTGACCGCGCGAAGAAGATCCACCAGAACTACTACTTGCCGATGACGGCGACGATGGCGGTGGCGCTGTTCGAAGAGCCGGCAAACTGAGGGATGAGGGCGGAGGGATGAGGAAGACGAGTTACGAATTTGTCGCGGCAGTGGCCATCGCCCTGATCTTTGGCGCGGCCGATGCGCAGACCTATCCTGCGCGCCCGATCCGGCTGCTCGTGCCGAACCCGCCGGGCGGCGCGACCGACAACCTTGCGCGCGTGGTCGCACCGAAGCTCGGCGAGCTGTTCGGCCAGACCGTCGTGGTGGACAACCGGCCCGGTTCGAACGGCAACCTCGCGACCGAAGCCACCGTCCGGGCGACACCCGACGGCCACACGCTGCTGCTGGGCCAGGACAGCCAGATCGTCATCAGCCCGCACCTCTATCGCAATCTGCCGTTCGACACCTTGAAGGACCTGACACCGGTCGCGAGCCTCGTGTCCACGCAGATGCTGCTGGCGGTGCAGCCCTCGCTGCCGGTGAAGAACCCGCGGGAATTCGTGGAATACGCGCGCCGCGCCAACCCGCCGCTCGCCTACGGCTCCATCGGCAACGGCAGCCAGCACCATCTCGCCATGGAAATGCTGAAAGCGCACACCGGGATCAATCTGCTGCACGTTCCCTACAAGGGCGGCGGCCCCGCCATGGTCGCCTTCCTCGGCGGCGAGGTGGCCGCCATGTTCGGCGGCAGCTCCGCAGCGCCGCATGTCCGCTCCGGGAAGCTGCGCGCGCTCGCCCTCGCGGGCAAGCGCAACCCGGCGTATCCGGACCTGCCGGCGCTCTCCGAGTTCTACCCCGGTGTCGAGCTCACCCCCTGGCTCGGGCTGTTCGCGCCGTCCGGCCTGCCGGCCCCCGTGCTGAAACGGGTGCGCGAGGAAACGGCACGGATGCTGGCGGACCCCGCGACGCGCGAGCGCATTCAAGGCATATCGCTCGACCCCTTCGTCACCACGCCGCAGGAATTCGCCGCCTTCGTCCGCGCCGAGTACAAGAAATACGGAGAGTTGGTGAAGGTCGCCCGCGTGACGATCGACTGACTCCGGAGGGATGAGGGAAGTGCTGACGTGAACCCACAGCTCAAGGGCATCGAGTCGCTGCCCGGCACCTACGTCTTCGACCTGAAGCGCAGCGCGCGGGGCCTGCGGCTCAACCGCTTTCTGCACGGGTTGACGCAACCGGAGAAGCGCACGCTGTTCAAGGAGAACCCGGAAGCGGCGTTCGGGAAGGCCGGTCTCGACGCCGAGGAGCGCCGCATGGTGCGCGAGCTCGACTGGGCGGCGATGATCCGCTACGGCGCGAGCTTTTTCTGCCTCGAGAAGCTCGCGCGCGTGAGGGGCGTCTCCAATCCCGAGATGGTGGCCGCGTTCCGGGGCGAAACCCTCGAAGAGTTCCTTAAGACCCGCAATGTTCCCGGGGCCAGGTGACCCAAGGCCCCGCTAGCAGCGCTTGAAGGAGCGCGCGCAGCCGCTCTGGCACCACGAAAGTGCCTTGATCGTGCAGCAGCTCCGCGATGCGTTTCAGGCCGGTTTCCGGCGTTGCCTAACTTGTGGCACGGAAGAAACGCCTTGGAGTTGCCAGGGTGCGGAAAAGACCTTGCCGCACTCAGACAGTTGGAATAGATTGAAGCGGGTATCGACTCAGGCCTGTCCTGCGCAGTCCGAAACGCTTCGCATGCGCGCTCCCGGCGCCTCGGCTCGGCAAACAGGGATCGAGGCTCGATTGAATTTCCTAGCTCTTCATGCCGCTGCGTATGGCTTCACTTGCGCATCACGCCGGGCCATGGCGACGTGAAGGAAATGATGGCCGGGCGCGGCGCAGCAATTGGCGCCGTGCGCTGCCCGCGTTCGGCCTGGCGCTGTGCCTGTCCGGCTGCGCCACCTTTCGCAGCTACGACACCGAGCTGCACAGGGCCCTGGACCAGGCGTCCGGCGGCAACGTCGACAGCGCCATTGAAATCCTCAATTCCAACAACCGCTTTGCGAACAAGGATCTCCTCTACTACCTCGAGCTCGGCATGTTGCAGCGGCTTGCGGATCGCTACTCTGAAAGCCAGAAATCGTGGGGATCGGCGAACGAGCGCGTGCAGATGTGGGAGCGCGTTGCGCAAACGGATCCCGCGAGGCTGCTTCCGGGCGCTGCCAGCTACCTGATCAACGACAAGCTGCGCCCCTATGAGGGCCGTGACTACGAGAAAGTCATGCTCCTCACGTACATCGCGCTCAATTACCTGGCCATGGGCGATTACGAAAACGCCCGCGTGGCTGTCCGGCAGATGCACGAGCTCGAGGCCGTGATCGCGGAGCTGCGCAGCACGGAGATACTCAAGGTGGAACAAGACGCGCAGAAGCGGGGCGCGAGCACCAGCTTCAAGGAACTGAACGGGTATCCGGTCCAGACCATCGACAATCCCGAGGTGAACGCCCTGAGGAACAGCTACCAGAGCGCGCTCTCGCACTATCTCGCCGGCTTCGTCTACGAGGCGCTCGGCGAGCCGAGCCTGGCAGCGCCGGGCTACCGTCTGGCAAACGAATTGCAGCCGAACCAGCCGCTGCTGGAGGAAGCGCTGCGCGCCCTGGACCAGCGCGTGAGCGCCGACTACGACGGTTTGACCGACGTGCTGTTCGTGATCGGATCGGGCACGGCTCCCGCCCTGCGGTCGCACGCGTTCCGTCTGCCGGTCGTGGCGAACGACAAGTTCATCCAAATTGCGATGTCGTTCCCGGTGATGGCAGCGACATCAACGCCGTACCTGCCCGTTCGGCTCACGCTGAATGACGGGCGGTCGCTGGACGTGGCGCGGATAACCAGCATCGACCTGATGGCGCGCCGCGGGCTCCGGGACGACATGCCCGGCATCATGCTGCGCGCCACGGTCCGCGCCACCGTCAGGGTCCTGGCGCAGTACGCGACGCAGCAGCAGGCGCAGAATCAGAACAGCGCCGTCATGGGGATGGTTGCGCTCGCCGTTTTGCTCGGCTCGATGGCGACCGAGTCGGCCGATGAGCGCACCTGGCGCACGCTCCCATCGGAAATCGCCATCGCCCGCGGGCGCCTCCCGCCCGGCGTGCATACCATCACGCTCCAGACCCCCGACGGCGTCCGCAGCGTGCGACTGAATGTAACCGGACGCTACGCAGTGGTAGACTTACGCCTATTGGGCAATCAGGTCTTTGTGCAGTCCCCGGAAGCGGCGGTCGGGGGCGGCGGCCGGCAACCGGCCGATGCCGGCGCCGCGCCGGGGCCGTCAACCGGCGGCCAGCCGGGAACGTTGAAGCAGTAGCCTCACACCATGGAGACGCCAAGATGAACCGGACATGGACGATCGTTGCACTGCTGGCGGCCGCGCTCGCGGCCGGGTGCGCCACCAAGAAGGGCTTTGAAAAGCCCGGCTTCGCCTTCGGTTGTCCGATTGGCGACGCCAGGGTGAGTTCGATGGAGGACTTGGTCAAGCTCAAGGTCGTGAGCGAAGGAAAGCGCACCACGATCGCGCCGACTGAAATGCGCTGCACGATGACCGGCGATCTGCTGAAGATCGACACCAATCTCAACAACGACAGCTCCAGGGTCAAGCGCATCGCCTACAAGTTCCGATGGATCGACCGCGAAGGCATGCGCGCGTGGGAGGAGGAAGCGTGGAAGCCGCTGCTCATGTACGAGAACTCCAATATCACGATCAGCGCCGTGTCGCCCACGAACAAAGCCGTGGACTACCGCCTGATCCTCATGAGCCAGGAGTAGTTCCCGCCGCAGGCGCCTTCCAGGGAACGATGTCGCTGATGCGCTGCGGGCCCATTTTGTAAAAGGAGAGCATTCCATGATCGAATCAAGCCGCGCCCGCCTCCTTGCGCTGTTGCCGCTGCTCGCCGCCGTCGCGCTCGCCGCAGGGTGCGCGACCCCGGATAAGACTCGCTACGGCGACGCGAAAGGCATAGAAACCGTCACCAACCAGTTCGGCTCGACCGACCTGCAGATGATCGCCGAGTCCATGACGCGTTCAATGCTGCAGGCCCCGGTGATCATCAGCGGCAACCTGCCCATCGTGACGGTGCAGGAAGTCAAGAACAAGACGAGCGAGTACATCGACACGCGCGCCATCACGGACAGCATCCGCGCCGAGTTGCAGAAGGGCGGCAAGGTCCGCTTTGCGGTGGACGCGGCCGCCATGAAGCAACAGGTCGAGGAGCTGGAGCGCCAGCAGAGCGTGTACTACGACAAGGAGGAGAGCGGCGGAAAAGGGCAAGTTGGTGGGCGCCCAGTACCGCATGGAGGGCAGCATCACTTCCATCGTCAAGCAGGTGAAGGACGTCAAGGACGTCTACTACAAGTTCAACCTGCAGCTGTGGAACATCCGCAATGGGCTGCTCGAGTGGTCCGACGAAAAAGAGATCCGCAAGACCACGACCAAGGGTTGAGCACGCCAGCGCTTTACGCGTTCATCCTTTAGTCGGCGCGCGCGCCCGAGGCGCGCACCACCGGCGCCCAGCGTTTGACCTCGGCGATCATGAAGTCGGTGAACGCCTTCGGGTCGAGGGCGTTCGGCTCGATGCCATCGGGCCGCAGCCGCTGGCGCACGTCCGGCAGCTGAAGGATCTTCCGCACCTCGGCATTGAGCCGATCGACCACGTCCGCGGGCATGCCGGTCGGACCGGACAGCGAGAACCAGACGGTTCCCACGACGTCGCGGTAGCCGAGCTCCCGGTAAGTCGGGATGCCGGGGTAGTCGGCGAGCCGCTTCTCCGAGCTTAACGCGAGCGCCCGCACCCGGCCGGCTCGGATCTGCGTGCTGGCGGTGGTGAGGGTGGTCGAGATCGCATGGATGTTGCCGGCGACGATGTCGACCATCGCGACGGCGGCGCCCTTGTAGGGCACGTGCACGATGTCGATCTTCGCCCGCTGCGCGAAAACTTCTGCCATCAGGTGGCCCTGCGTCCCGATCCCGGGTGAGCCGTAGGTGAGCTCGTGGGGGCGCGACCGCGCGAGCGCGACGAATGCCTTCAGATCCTTCACGGGCAGCGACGGATGGACCCCGAAGACCGCCGGCGGGCCGCCGAACAGCGCGATGTGCGTGAAGTCCCGGACCGGATCGAACGGGACTTTCGCCGCCAGCGCCGGCGCGATGACGTGCGAGGCGACGCCGGAGACGACAAGCGTGTAGCCGTCCGGCGGGCTCTTCGCGACGAGCTCCGAGCCGAGCATGCCGCCCGCGCCGGGGCGGTTCTCCACGATGAACGACTGGCCCAGGCTTTCGGTGAGCTTCGCTGCGACAATGCGCCCGAGCGTATCGGCGGTGCCGCCCGGCGCGAAGGGCGCGATGATGCGCACCGACTTTGCCGGATATTGCTGCGGCCAGGCCGGCGCCGCCGCCAACAGGCCTAGCGCACCGAGCGCCACCCATACTGACTTCATTGCTGATCCCTCCTCGTTATTATTTATTCGACCTTGACGCCCGCCGCCTTCACCGCCTTGGCGTATTTCGCGATGTCGACGCGGGTCTGCGCCAGGTATTGCGCCGGCGTGTTGCCCACCGGCTCGATTCCGAGAGTGACGTAGCGGCCAGCCACATCCGGGTGCTGCACCGACTTGGCGATCGCCGCCGCCAGCTTGTTGATGACCGCTTTCGGCGTCTTCGCCGGCGCGAGCACGCCGATCGCGGGCGGGTAGTCGTAGTCCTTGATTCCCGTCACTTCGCTCACCGTCGGCACGTTGGGCGCCTGCGGGCTGCGCTTCAGGGTATTGACCGCGAGCAGCTTCACCCGTCCCGTCTTGATGTGCGCCTCGATCGCCGGCAGCGCCGAGAACACGAGCGCCACCTCGCCACTGATCATCGCCGGGATGGCGACACCGTTGCCCTTGTACGGCACGTGCACGATGTCCAGCCCGAGCGGAGTCTTCAGCGCCTCCATGCTGAGATGATGCACGCTGCCGATGCCGCCCGAGCCGTAGCTCATCTGGCCGGGCTTGGCCTTCACGAGCGCGATCAGCTCCTTCAGCGAATTGGCCGGCACCGAGGCGTTGGCGGTGAGGAACTGCGCCGAGGTACCCATGAGGGTGACCGGCGCGAAATCCCGCAGCGTGTCGTAGGAGAGCTTGGCGTAGAGCGCCGGGTTGATCGCGGTCTGCGCGACGTCGGCGATCAGCAGCGTGTAGCCGTCGGGCGTCGCGTTGGCGACGAGCTCGCACGCGCCGATGCCGCCCGCGCCGGGCCGGTTGTCGACGACGACCTGCTGCTTGAGGATTTCGGTGAGCTTCACCGCGGCGAGGCGGGTCATGGTGTCGGGGAGGCCGCCGGCCGCGTACGGCACCACCATGCGGATCGGCCGCGTCGGGAAATCCTGCGCGCCGGCGGCGCCGACGCACATCAGGCCCGCGAGCACGCTCAACAGCCATTTGCGAATCATGGGAAGTTCCTCCTCGTTGTGGGTTGCGCCGCCAGGGCGCCTTTGTGTACTGCGAGTTTAAACCATGCGCGCTGCGAGCTGGAACGCCGTCCGGATCTCAACGACGCCGGCGCCCGCGGCGCGGCCAGAGGCGCTTCGTCGCGAGGCGCGCCCCCGCCGCCAGCGCCTCGAGCTTGGCCCACGCGATCTTCGCGTGGCCGACGCGCGGTCCGAGCCCGCAGTCGGTACCGCCCATCACATTCTCCCGCCCGACGAGCTTTGCATAGCGCACCAGGCGCTCGGCCACCAGCTCGGGGTGCTCGATGAAATCCGAGTAGTGGCCGACGACGCCGGGGATCAGCACCGCGCCCTCCGGAAGCTTCACGTCCTCGAACACCCGCCACTCGTGCTGGTGGCAGGGGTTGGAGGCCTCGATGGAATAGGCGGAGGCGCGCACCCGGAAGATGATGTCGATGATGCGCTCGAGCGGGATGTCGTGCTGGTGCGGGCCGTGGAAGCTGCCCCAGCACACGTGCAGCCGGATGCTCTCCCGCGGGATGCCGCGCAGCGCGTGGTTCAACGCGTCCACCCGCATCGTCGCGTACCTGCGGTAGCCGGCGACGCTCATACCCGGGTACATCTGCCAGCCGTCGGGGAGGTCGGGGTCGTCGATCTGCAGGAGAAAGCCCGCGTCCACGATCGCCTTGTATTCCTCGCGCATCGCCTCGGCGATCGCGTAGACGAAGGCCTCCTCGTCGGCGTAGTGCTCGTTGCGCAGCCAGTGCTCGATCGTGCCGGGCGTGTTGGCGGACAGGAACGCTTCCGGCACCTTCGCGCCGCGCAGCGCCGCCCGGAAGTTCTCGAGATCGTCCTTGAGCGCGGCGTGGCCGACGTACTTCAGCGGCGCGACGCAGAACACCTGCGGCCGGCTCGGACCTGCCCCGGCGAAGGCGCCGAAGCCGCGGCCGCCGGCCTCGAAGTACTCGGGGAACTTGAGGAGATCCCGCCCGGCGATGGACAGCGGCTTCGGGCTCTTGCCCGGCACGTAGGGGCGCGTCTCGAAGCCGGCCAGGCGCTCGCGCACGTAATTGTTGAAGTTGGTCTTGCCGAGCTCGCCGTCGTTGACGCTGTCCACGCCGCAGGCGACCTGCCGGCGCACGACCTCGGCGACTTCGCTTTTCAGTCGGGTGGAGAGCGCCTGCCCGTCATAGGGCCGGCCCTCGGCCCGCGCGAAGACGAGCTCCTTCAACTCCTCGGAGCGCGGGAGCGATCCAGCGTGCGTGGTCAGAATGCGATTGCGCTTCATGCCCTGCTCGTCCTCCCGCCGCGCGAGTTTCGACGAACCGGCGCTTGCCTGTCAACGCCCGCGACACTGGTGCTAGGATAACGGCGTGCCGCAATCTCCCGGCTTCGTTCCGCCGCCCAAGGGCGATCTCTCCCACCTGGCGCGTCTCGGCCGCTTCGTCCTGCCGTACCGCGGACGCATCGCCGCCGCGCTCCTTGCGCTGGTGACCGCCGCGGGCTGCGTGCTGGCGCTGGGGCAGGGGCTGCGCCATGTCGTGGACGCGGGCTTCGGCAGCGGCGATCCGCGCCTGCTCAATGCGGCGCTTGCGGCGGTCGTCACCGTTGCCGTCGTGCTGGCGTGCGCGACGTGGGTGCGCTTCTACCTCATGATGAGCGTCGGCGAGCGCATCATCGCCGACCTGCGGAGGACGGTGTTCGCGCACGTCCTCACGCTCTCGCCCACGTTCTTCGATTCGGCCCGCACCGGCGAGATCGCCTCGCGCCTCACCAACGATTCGGAGCAGCTGCGGCAGGTGATCGGCTTTGGCCTCTCGATGCTGCTCCGGAACGGCCTCATGATGGTGGGCGCGCTGGTGCTGCTCTTCGCCACCAGCGCGAAGCTCGCCGCGCTGATCGTGCTCGGCGTGCCGGCGACGCTCATCCCGATCCTGCTGATGGGCCGGCGCGTGCGGCGGCTGTCGCGCGTCAACCAGGACCGGGTGGCGGACGTCTCCGCCCACGTCGACGAATCCCTGCACGAGATCCGCACGGTGCAGGCCTATCGCCACGAGGAGCGGACGCGCGAGCAGTTCAATGGCGCGACTTCGGCGGCCCTGGAAGCCGGCCTTCATCGCGTGCGGGTGAAGGCGTGGCTGATCTCGCTCGTGATGCTGATCGGCTTCTGCGCCGTGGGTGTCATCCTGTGGATCGGCGGCCACGACGTGTTCGCCGGCCGCATGAGCGCGGGAGAGCTTTCGGCGTTCGTGTTCTACGCCGCGATCGTCGCCAGCGGCGCGGGCACGGTGTCGGAGGTGTGGGGCGAGATCCAGCGCGGCGCGGGGGCGACCGAGCGGCTGATGGAATTGATCGATACCCCGCCCGCGCTCGTCACCGCCGCGCCCGTCATCAAGCTGCCGCCGCGCGTCGCCGGCGCGATCCGCTTCGACGAGGTGACGTTCGCGTATCCCTCCCGGCCGGAGGTCATCGCGCTCGGCCCGGTATCCTTCGCGATCGGCCCCGGCGAGCGCGTGGCGCTGGTCGGCCCGTCCGGCGCGGGCAAGTCCACCGTGTTCGCGCTGCTGCTGCGCTTCTACGATCCGGCCTCGGGACGCGTTCTCGTGGACGGCGCCGACATCCGGCACTGCGAGCCGGAGGATCTGCGCCGCGCGGTCGCGCTGGTGCCGCAGGACCCGGTGATCTTCGCCGCGAGCGTGACCGAGAACGTGCGCTTCGGCCGGCCGGACGCGCACTTCGAGGCGGTGCGGGAAGCGTGCGCCGCGGCGCACGCACTGGAATTCATCGAGCGCCTGCCGCAGGGCTTCGACACCGACCTTGGCGAGCGCGGCGTCAAGCTCTCGGGCGGGCAGCGCCAGCGCATCTCGATCGCGCGCGCGATCCTCGCCGACCGGCCGGTGCTGCTGCTCGACGAGGCGACGAGCTCGCTCGACGCCGAGAGCGAGCGCCAGGTTGCGCAGGCGCTCGAGCGCCTCGCGCGCGGGCGCACGACGCTCGTCATTGCGCATCGCCTCGCGACCGTGCGCCACGCCGACCGCATCATCGTGCTCGACCGGGGGCGCATCCACTCGGCGGGCACTCACGAGGATCTCCTGCGCGCCGACGGCCTCTACGCGCATCTGGCGCGGCTGCAGTTCATCGCCGAGGGCGAAGCGGCCTGAGGGATGAGGGCTGACCTGACATTGGCTGCGATGCTGACCATCGCGCTGCTGTGCGGCGTAGCCAGTGCGCAGCAATACCCCTCGCGGCCGGTGCGTTTCCTTGTTCCCAATCCGCCGGGCGGAGGCACGGACCTCGTGGCGCGGATCGTGTCGCAGAAAGTCTCCGAGCGGTGGGGCCTCAACCTCGTCGTGGACAATCGCCCGGGAGCCGGCGGAATCATCGCCGTCGAGGTCGCGGCGAAGGCGGCGCCCGACGGCTACACGCTGCTGATGGCCCACTTTCCGCTCGCCATCACCGTCAACATCGCCAAGGTCTCGTTCGATCCCGTGCGCGATTTCGCGCCCGTGATCCTGCTGGCGACGACGCAGAACGCGCTCGCGGTGAATCCCGCCGTGCCCGCGAAGTCGGTGAAGGAGCTGATCGCGCTGGCCAAGTCGAAGCCGGGCGAGCTGCGCTACGCCTCGGGCGGCAACGGCACCTCGATGCACGTGTCGGCCGAGCTGTTCGCTCTGATGGCGGGCGTCAGCCTGACCCACGTACCCTACAAGGGCGCGGGACCGGCGCTGGTGGACCTCATCAGCGGGCAGGTGCAGGCGAGCTTCGTTTCGGTGCCCGCCGTGGCGCCGCACATCAAGTCGGGCAAGGTGAGGGGGCTGGCCGTCACGGGGTCCCGGCGTTCGCCGCTCGTTCCCGACCTGCCCACATTGTCGGAGGCGGGGCTCAAGGGCTACGGCTCGGAGCAGTGGTACGGCGTGCTGGTTCCGCGGGCGACGCCGCGCGCGATCGTCGAGCGCCTGAACCGGGATTTCGCGTGGGCGCTCGGCCAGCCCGACACGCGCTCGCGGCTGCAGGACAGCGGATTTGAAATTGCGTCGAGCACGACCGAAGCGTCATTCGGCGCCTTCCTCGCGAGCGAGATCGCCAAGTGGGCGCAGGTCGTCAAGAAAGCCGGAATAAAGGCTGAGTAATCGGGTATCATCCCGTTGTAGCCGTCCTATTCCTGACCCCACTTTCGTTCCATTCCTTTCGGAGAACCCGCATGATCGCATCGTCTTTTTCGCGTCGTTCGTTACTTGACGCTGATCCTGACCCTTGCCACCGCCGTTGCGTTCGCGCAGGACAAGCCGGCAAGCAGCGACTACCAGCCGGAGGTCGGCCAGTCCGGCAAGGACGTGGTCTGGGTGCCCACGCCCCAGTCGCTGGTGAACAAGATGCTCGACCTCGCCAAGGTCACGCCCGCGGACTTCGTGATCGACCTCGGCTCCGGCGACGGGCGCACCGTCATCACCGCCGCCAAGCGCGGCGCGCGCGCCCTCGGCATCGAGTACAACCCGGAAATGGTCGCGCTGTCGCAGCGCAACGCGGCGAAGGAGGGGGTCACCGACAAGGCGGCGTTCATGAAGGCCGACCTCTTCGAGAGCGATTTTTCGAAGGCCACCGTAATCACGATGTTCCTCCTCCCGGATATCAATCTGAAGCTCCGCCCGAAGATTCTCGATCTCAAGCCCGGGACGCGCATCGTGTCCAATTCCTTCACCATGGGGGAGTGGCAGCATGACCGCAGCGTCCAGGCGACCGAGAGCGAGGGCTGCCAGTCCTATTGCACCGCCTATCTCTGGATCGTCCCGGCCAAGGTCGACGGCAAGTGGAAGCTGCCGGAAGGCGAGCTCACCCTCAAGCAGAGCTTCCAGATGATCACGGGCACGCTCACGGCGGGCGGCAAATCGACCCCCATCAAGGGTCGCCTGAGCGGGGACCAGATCACGTTCAAGGCCGGCAACACCGAGTATCGCGGGCGCGTCGCCGCCGACGACATCCGGGGCACCGTCAAGGCCGGCAGCGGCGCTGGCGAATGGTCCGCCCACAGGAGCGGGTAAAGAAGCGGCGCGGTTGCGGGGAAAGCCGATGCGCAAGCTGAGGACGCAGCGCGACAACCAGCAGTGGATGCTCGACCTCGCGCTCAACATGCGCGGGCGCGTGCAGAACTTCGAGCGCGACGACCTCGAGGTGCCGCCGGGCAAGCGCGCGCGCAACTACCGCATGCTGCCCAAGGTGTGGCGCGAGGCGGCGGAGCGGCACGAAAAGCTCGCCCGGCGCGCCGACGCGATGGGCGCGCGCGAGACGGCGACCTACCACTACGACCACGCGATCGAGTCCTATCGCATGGCGCAGCACCCGATCTATTTCGACGACCACCCCGTCAAGATCGCGTTGAGCCGCAAGCTCGCCGAGATGGTGGACCGCCGCTCGAAAGTCGCGGCCTACCCGATCGAGCGCGTGGAAGTGCCGTTCGGCGGCGGGAAGACCATCTCCTGCCTGCTGCATCTCCTGCCGGACCGCAGGCGGGCCCCGGTCGTGATCTACGTCCCGGGCATGGACCAGACCAAAGAGGTGTTCCCGAAGGCGTACCACAACATCGCGCTTTCGCGCGGCTTCCACGTGCTCGCCATGGACGGGCCGGGGCAGGGGTCCTCCAACCTGCAGAAGATCCGCGCGGTGAAGGACAACTACGAGCGCGCGGGCGCGGCGGTGATCAGCACTCTCATGAAGCGGCCCGAGATCGACGCGAAAAAAATCGCGATCTACGGCATCAGCATGGGCAGCTACTGGTCGCTGCGGCTGTCGAGCTACGACCACCGCGCGGCGGCGGTGGTGAGCGCGGTCGCGTGCTTCAATCCGAACAATACGATCTTCACGCAGTCCTCGCCCCGCTTCAAGCAGATGTTCATGTACATGGCGGGCTACGACGACGAGGCGAAGTTCGACCGGGACGTGGCGAGCGGCATGACCGTGCGCGGCTACCTCGGAAAGGTGAAGTGCCCGACGCTCCTCGTCACCGGCGAGTTCGATCCGCTCTGTCCGCTGGAGGACGCGGTCGAGGCCTACCACGATCTCAAGGTCCCGAAGGAGATGTGGGTCTTCGAGAACCAGTATCACCCGCTGTGGAGCATCTCCAACCTCGGCGGCCTGGACACCCACGACTACGTGATGGATTGGCTGAAGGGCCTGTTCTCGGGCAAGCGCGTGCCCACGAAGCGCGGCCGCATCGCCTACATCCGCGAGAGCGGCGACGGGCCGTGGGGGAAGTGCGATTGGGTGCCGACCATCAAACCCGGCCAGGCCTACTTCTAGCCGTAACCCGCTCACGAGGAGCGCCGCATGGACGTGCCCGTGGCAACGAACAAGATCATCGCGCGCAAGGACGGCGCGATCGGCTGGGTTGTCTTCAACAACCCGGAGAAGCGCAACGCCATGTCGCTCGAGATGTACGAGGCGACCACGGCGGCGATGGACGAGCTACGCGAAGGATCCGGCGATTCGCGTCGTGATCCTCAGGGGCGAGGGCGAGAAGGCATTCATTTCCGGCGCCGACATCTCGCAGTTCAAGGACCGGCGCTCGAACGCGGAGCAGGTGAAAGCGGCCGAGGCGATCTCCGAAGGGTGCAACAAGGCCATCCGCGACTGCCCGAAGCCCGTGATGGCCATGATCCGCGGCTACTGCATGGGCGGCGGCCTCGGAATCGCCGTCGCCTGCGACCTGCGCATCGCCGCGGACGATTCGCGCTTCGGCATCCCGGCGGCGAAGCTCGGCGTCGGCTACCGGTTCGCGGGCGTGAGACGGCTCACGGAGCTGGTCGGGCCGTCGTTCACCGCGGAGATTTTTTACACGGGCCGCCAGTTCAACGCGCAGGAGGCGCTGCAGATGGGGCTGGT
This sequence comes from uncultured beta proteobacterium, assembly GCA_963699525.1. Taxonomy (GTDB): domain Bacteria; phylum Pseudomonadota; class Gammaproteobacteria; order Burkholderiales; family SG8-41; genus SG8-41. The sequence goes on from CAVOUI010000014.1 coordinate 83,890, forward strand.
GAATCGCATCCTGCCCGCCGCCGAGCTGGAAAAGTTCGTGATGGACTACGCGGCGACGCTCTCGAACAACGCGCCCCTCACGATCGCCGCGGTGAAGCGCTCGTTGATCGAGCTGCGCAAGGACCCCGGCGAGCGCGACCTCGCGCTGTGCCAGAAGATGGTGGACGACTGCTTCGCGAGCGAGGACTACAAGGAGGGGCAGACGGCGTTCATGGAGAAGCGCAAGCCGGTCTTCAAGGGTCGCTGACATGGCGAAGCGATGGAAGAAGCGCCCGCCCGGGTCGAACTGGGGCGAGTTCGGGGATGACGACACGCGCGGCAGGATGAACCTGCTCACGGAGGAGCGGCGGCTGCGGGCGCTCAAGGAAGTGAAGACCGGCCGCGCGTTCTGCCTGAGCCATCCCCTCGACCGGCCGGGCGGCAACGTCCTCAACCCGCACCGCTTCGCGCCCGTGTTCCACCCGGTCATGCGCGACGGGCAGGCCTATTTCAATCTCGCCTTCGACAAGTTCGATCCGCGCTTCACCGACGTGGGCTCGGACGAGGCGGTCATGCTCTACACCCAGTACTCGACGCACTGGGACGGGTTCCCCCACAAGGGATCGCTGTTCGACGCGGACGGCGACGATGCCGCGGAGAAGGTTTTCTACAACGGCTACCGGATCGTGGACGCCGCCGGCCGCGGGCGGCAAGGCGACCTCGGCGCGGTCGCGCTCGGCATCGAGGGCATGGCGGAGACGGGCGTGCAGGGACGCGGGGTCCTGATCGACCTGCGCCATCACCTCGGCGATGAGCGCGTCGAAGTCCGCTTCGACCGCCTGGAAATGATCATGAAGGTGGACAGCGTCCGGGTGGAGAAGGGCGACATCGTGTGCATCCACACCGGCCTCGGGCAGTTGATCCGCGAGGCCGACGGCAAGCTCGATCCCTCGATCCGGCGCGCGTGCGCGGTGCTCGACGGCTACGACAAGCGGCTGCTCGAATGGATCGCCGACAGCGGGATCGCCGCGATCGCAGCCGACAACCTGGCCGTGGAGCGCTCGTCCACCCTCGGCGCGGACCCGCGCCTGCCCCATCGCGGGCCGGCCCTGCCGCTGCACGAGCACTGCCTGTTCAAGCTGGGGATACACCTCGGCGAGCTGTGGTACCTGACGGAGCTCGCCGCCTGGCTGCGGGAGCGCCACCGCAGCAGCTTTCTCCTGACCGCGCCGCCGCTGCGGCTGCCCGGGCTGCGTCGCCGGCTCACCGGTGCACACCGGTGTGCCGACGGTGTGACCTCGTCGAGGGGGAAGGAGACCTTATTCAGGTTTGATTCCGGCCTGAATGACGACCTTCCGCCACTGCTCGTAGTCCCTGCGGATCAGCTCGCGCACTTCCTCGGGCGAGCCGCCGCCGGCCGGAAAGACGCCGCTCGCGTGCAGCGTGTCTTCCATGTCCTTCCGGCCCACGATCTTCCTGACCTCGCCGGCGACGCGCTCCACGACGGCGGGGGGAATTCCCTTCGGGCCGATCATCGCGTGCCAGTTGGTGGCTTCGTATCCGGGCACGGCTTCGGCGAGCGCGGGGATGTCCGGCTCGGTCGGGATGCGCCGCGCGCTCGTCATGCCGATCGCCCGCACCCGCCCGGCCTTGACGTGCGGGAATCCGGTCTGAGGGGGCGAGAATACGAGCTGGACGTGGCCCGCCATGACGTCGATCAGCGCCGGGCCGCCGCCCTTGTAATGCACCGCCGTCATCCTGACGCCCGCCATGTGGAGAAAGAGCTCCGTGGACAGATGCACGATGGTGCCCTGTCCGCTGGTGCCGTAGAGGATGTCGCCCGGGCGGGAGCGCGCCAGCGCGATGAGCTGTTTTGCGTCGCGCGCGGGGAGCGACGGATGGGCCACCGCGACGAACGGCCCTTTGCCGATGAGGACGATGGGCGTGTAGTCGTTGAGCGGATCGAACTTCGGCGCGCGCAGGCTGGGATTGATCACGTAGCTCGGCGAGATCTCCAGCAGCGTGTAGCCGTCCGGCGCCGAGCGGAGCGCCATTTCCGTGCCGATCGCGCTGCCCGCCCCGGGGCGGTTCTCGACGACGATCTGCTGTCCCAGCGCCTCTCCGAGCCTCTGGCCGACGAGGCGCGCGATGAAGTCGACGCCGCCCCCTGGCGCGAACGGCACGATCAACCGGATGGGTTTCGCCGGATAGGCCTGCGTCCATCCCGCCGCCGGGAACGCGAGCAGAGCGGCGAGCGTCAGGACCGCACGGCTTCTTATCATGATTGCCTCCTCGCATTCATTCTACGCGCGCGCTCGCCGCGGCGCCGGTTGCTATTATCGCTTCGACCATGAAAAATACACGGACGATGGATTACGACGTGGAAGTTGTGCGAGCGAGTGCCGTCGGCCTCCCCTTCCGAGGGCATGGTGACGCTGGCGCATGTGCTCTACGGCATGCACGGATTCAGCGCGCTGATGGGCGTGCTCAGCACGGCGTTCATCGTCACCGCGTTTCTGACCGGCTGGCCATCCATCATCGCGGTGATCGTCAACTACGTGAAGCGAAGCGACGCGCGGGGCACCTGGCTCGATTCGCACTTCGGCTGGCAGCTCCGCACGTTCTGGTACGCGGTCATGTGGGTGGTCCTTGCTGCGTTGCTGATCCTGACCGTCGTCGGCATCCCCTTTGCGTGGCTGCTCCTGGTCGCGGTGGGCCTGTGGGTGCTCTACCGCATCATCCGCGGCTGGATCGCGCTTGCGGAGCGGCGGCCCATGCCCCTGCCGAATAGAGTGATGCGTAATAGGGGAGTCGCAATGATCCGGCCCTGGCTGAAATCATGTAGCCCTGCTGTTGGCGGCGCTGTGGACTGCGACACCGGCGCTGGCCCAGGAAAAGTATCCCTCGCGGCCGATCCGGCTGATCGTGCCGTACCCGCCGGGCGGCTCGACGGATCCGACCGGACGCGCGTTCGCGGCGTGGCTGACCGACGCGCTGGGACAGCAGGTCGTGGTGGACAATCGCCCGGGCGCGGGCTCGACGATCGGGCACGGGCTCGCCGCCAAGGCAACGCCCGACGGCTACACGCTCCTGCTGGGCACGTCCGGCGGGCTGGCGGTCGCCCCCGCGCTCGGCACGAAGGTGCCGTACGATCCGGTGAAGGATTTCACCCCGATCGGGCTCGGGGTGTACACGCCGTTCCTGCTGGTCGTGTACCCCGGCCTGCCGGCAACGAACCTCAAGGAGCTCATCGCGCTCTCCAAGTCGCAGCCCAACGGCGTCGTTTTCGCGTCGGTGGGAGTCGGGACGCCCAACCATCTCGGCGGCGAGCTGCTCAAGGTGATGGCCGGCTTCCAGTTCGTGCACGTGCCGTACAAGGGCGGCGGGCCGGCCGTCGTGGACGTGATCGCCGGCCGCGCGCAGGCGCTCTTCGGCGGCATTCCGTACACCGGGCCGCAAGTGAAGGCGGGAAAGTTGAGGGCCGTCGCTATCGGGCATCCGAAGCGCATGAGCGGGTGGCCGGACGTGCCGGCGATCGCGGAAACGCTGCCCGGATTCAGCAACACGACGTGGTTCGGATTGGTCGGGCCGGCCGGGACGCCGAAGGCGGTGGTGGACCGCATCAACGCGGAAATGAAGCGGGCGGTCGCCAACCCGGGGTTCGCCAGGCAGCTCGAGGCGCTCGGGCTCGAGCCGGCGAGCAGCACGCCCGCCGAGTTCCGCGACATGATCGCCTCCGAGCTCAAGCGCTGGACCCGAGTCATCAAGGAAGCCGGCATCACCGTGGAGAGCGCGCAATGATGATCGTTGATTCGCAGGTGCACATCTGGGGCGCGGATACGCCCGAGCGGCCGTGGCCCAGGAACCGGACGGTCAAGGCGCAGCGCGACGTGCCGCTCGGGAAGGACGAGCTGCTGCGCGAGATGGACGCGGCCGGCGTCGCCCGCGTCGTGATCGTGCCGCCCTCGTGGGAAGGCGATCGCAACGATCTCGCGCTCGCGGCCGCGCAGGCCCACCCGGACCGATTCGCGGTCATGGGACGCATCGATCCGGCCGCACCCGAATCGCGCCGGAAGATCGCGGCGTGGAAGCAGCAGCGCGGCATGCTCGGGCTGCGCTTCGTGTTCCATCGCTCGCCGCTGCTGGAGCTGCTGACCGAGGGGAAGGCGGACTGGCTGTGGCCCGAGGCGGAGAAGCACGGGGTGCCGGTCTACATGCTGGTCCCGCACCGGAATCTGCAATTCGTCGAGAAAGTTGCGGCCCGCCATCCCGGATTGAAGCTGGTGATGGATCATTCGGGCCTCGTGGATGGCAGGGACGACGAGGCCTTCAAGGAATTCGACAAGCTGCTCGCGCTCGCGAAATTCCCGAACGTCGCGACCAAGGTGAGCTGCTTCCCGTTCTTCACGACGCAGAAATACCCGTTCCGCAACCTGCATCCGTATATCCGCAAGGCGTTCGACGCGTTCGGCCCGAAGCGCACGTTCTGGGGCACCGACCTCTCGCGCCTTCCCTGCCCGTACCAGCAGGGCGTCACGCTCTTCACCGAGGAATTGCCGTGGCTGAAGGGCCAGGACCTCGAGTACGTGATGGGCCGGGGGGTGTGCGAATGGCTGGGGTGGAAATGATCGTTGACTCCCAAGTCCATATCTGGGCGGCGAACACGCCGGAGCGGCCGTGGCCGGCGCGGCACCAGCCGCACAAGCCGGAGCCGATCACGGCGCAGGACCTGCTGCGCGAGATGGATGCCGCGGGAGTGGACGCCTGCGTGCTGGTGCCCCCGTCGTGGGAGGGCGAGCGCAACGATGTCTGCCTCGCCGCCGCGCAGAAATACCCGAAGCGCTTCGCGGTCATGGGCCGTCTCGATGTGGACGCGCCCGAATCGCGTGCAAAGATCGCGACGTGGCGCAAGCAGCCCGGCATGCTGGGGTTGCGGTTCACCCTGCACCGCCCGTTCCTGCGGCCGCTGCTGACGGAAGGGCGCATCGACTGGCTGTGGCCGGAGGCGGAGAAGGCGGGCGTGCCGGTCATGACGCTCGCCCTGCATTCGGACATGCACCTCATCGACCGGGTGGCGGAGCGCCATCCGCGCCTGAAGCTGACGATCGACCACCTCGGGCTCACGACGGGGAAGGGTGCGGAAGCGTTCCAGCACATCGACAACGTGCTCGCGCTCGCGAAGCGTCCCAACGTCGCGGTCAAGGTGAGCTGCCTGCCGCACTACGCGACCGACGCCTACCCGTTCCGCTCGCTCCACCCGTACATCCGCCGCGTCTACGATGCGTTCGGCCCGAAGCGCATGTTCTGGGGAAGCGATCTCTCGCGGCTGCCGTGCAGCTACCTGCAGTCCCTCACCTACATGAGCGAGGAGATCCCCTGGCTCTCCGCCGGCGACAAGGAGTGGATCCTGGGACGGGGGCTGTGCGAGTGGCTGGGGTGGAAACGCTAGGCGCGCCAGGCGCTCACTAGGGCAAGGCCGGGACAGGCACGTGTACAAGAAGACGCTTTATGCGGGTTGGGGCGACATGGATTTCAACTCGCACATGAAGAACACGGCGTACCTCGACAAGGTTGCCGACGTGCGGCAGATGTATCTGATCGAAAATGGCTTTCCGATGGAGGAGTTCCTGCGCCTCAGAATCGGCCCGGTGATCATGAAGGACGAGGTCGAGTACTTCAAGGAGATCGGGCTGCAGCAGGCGATCACGGTGACCTACGCGCTCGCGGGCCACGCGCCGGACGGCAGCCGCTTTCTCCTGCGGCACGAGATCTTCCGGCCGGACGGAAAGCTCAGCGCGCGCGTCACGAGCGCCGGAGGCTGGATGAACCTGGATCGACGCAAGCTCGTCGCGCCGCCGCCGGCACTCCTGGCCGCCATGAATTCCCTCACGAAGACGAGCGATTTCGTCGTCCTGCCCTCGAGCATCAAGGGGCGTGCTGAGTAGGGGAGAGGCCCATGAGAATCATGTTCTCGATCGCGCTCGCGCTGGCACTGATGATTGCGTCCGGAATGAGTGCCGGTCAGAAAATGTGGGTGGAGACGGCTGACGACTGCGGAGAGTGGGCCAAGGCGAGAAAGCTGAAGCGCTCCAGCCCGCATGAGGCGCGCCTGGTCGGGATGATCGACGGCATGGCGATTGGCCGGGTGATCGAGATCTGGAAGGCGGGGAGCCCGATGAGCAGGGAGCAGCTCTACGCCTGGATGGACCAGTACTGTCAGGCGAATCCCCAATCCAGGGTGGTGATCGGAGCGGAAGAGCTCGCCAACGAGAAGACCAACGGGGAATACAGGCGCCTGCAGAAAAACCTCTCGGCCACTCCGCTCAGCGACCCGCCCGCCAGAAAATGAGCCGGTTTCCAGGGCTGGTATTCCTGCTCTGCTCCGTTCCGGCCATTGCCGCCAGGGACTGCGCGCATTGCCCCGAGATGGTGGCCGTTCCCGCAGGGCAGTTCGTGATGGGGGTGGCGCCGGGAGAGGAGGAGCGCGCGAATCTGCCCGCCGAATTTCGCAACCGCAGCGAGCCGCAGCGCCGTGTGAGCGTCAAGCGCTTTTCCGCGGGCCGGTTCGAGGTCACGCGGGGGGAGTACCGGGTGTTCGCCGAGGCGACCGGTCGGACCGGGCGAGGGGTGCTTCGCCTGGAGCGGTGACGCGTTCGAAATGAAGCCGGCGAACAGCTGGCGCAATCCCGGCTTTGCCCAGGACGACGCGCACCCCGTCGCGTGCGTGAGCTGGGAGGATGCCAACGCGTATGTGGCGTGGCTCAGCCAGCAATCCGGAAGAAAATATCGCTTGCTGACCGAAGCCGAATGGGAATACGCGGCAAGAGCCGGCACCACGACGACGCGATTCTGGGGCGATGATGCCGACAGAACCTGCGACTATGCCAACGGGGCCGATCGCTCGACGGCGGCAGGGGTGCCCGGCGCGAGCGGCTGGTATGTCGCCCATTGCGATGACCGGCATCCCTATACCGCCCCGGTGGGAAGCTATCGCCCCAACGCGTTCGGCCTCCACGACATGCTGGGCAACGTGGAAGAATGGACGCAGGACTGCTGGGTCGGCAACTACCGCGGCGCCCCCACGGACGGAAGCGCGGTGACTGCCGGCGATTGCTCCCTGCGCGTCGTGCGCGGCGGCTCCTGGGACGATGCTCCGGTGGGCGTGCCCGCGGCGTATCGCGTGGGAAGTCCCACCACGGTCCGGGTCTACCGCCGTGGATTCCGCGTCGCCGCTGACAGGTAGAGGCGTTATGAGACATGTTGAAAGACACAGGACACACCGAATCGGCTGGCTCCGTGCGGCTGTTCTTGGCGCAAACGACGGAATTGTTTCCACGGCGAGCCTGGTCCTCGGCGTAGCCGCAGCAGGGGCAAGCTCCCAGACCATCCTGGTCGCGGGCGTCGCCGGCCTTGTCGCGGGCGCGATGTCGATGGCCGCCGGCGAGTATGTATCGGTCAGCTCACAGGCCGATACCGAACGCGCCGATCTGGATAAGGAGCGCAAGGAGCTGGCTGCGAATCCCGAGCACGAGCACGAGGAGCTGACGGCTATCTACGTCAAGCGCGGGCTGGACTCGGCATTGGCCTCCGACGTCGCCACCCAATTGATGCAGCATGACGCGATCGGCGCGCATGCACGTGATGAGCTGGGCATTTCGGAAATATTGGCCGCGCGACCCGTGCAAGCCGCGCTCGCCTCGGCAGGCACGTTTGCCGTGGGCGCGGTACTCCCCCTTCTGATCGTTCTCGTGTTTCCGATTTCCGCGCTGATGTGGGCCGTTTCGGGCGGCTCGCTGCTGTTTCTCGCACTGCTGGGCTCCCTGGCCGCACGGGCCGGCGGCGCATCCGTAATGACGGCTGCCGCGCGCGTCACGTTTTGGGGCGCGTTGGCCATGGCATTGACGGCTGGAGTCGGGGCGCTCTTCGGCGTGGCCGCTTGAAGTCCAGTATCCTTGTGCGATCACCCAGGTGTCAGGAAGGTCCAGATCATGGCCGGCAATGACGGGTATTACGAAGCGCTCTGGCCGCGCAGCCCGCGGCAGGCGCGGGTGAAGCCGCTCGCGAAGCGGCTCGACACGCTCGCGGGCAAGACGGTGGCGCAGGTCTGGGACCACGTCTTTCGCGGCGACGAGGTATTCGAGTTTCTCGAATCGGCACTGAAGGCGCGCTTTCCCGGCGTGCGCTTCGTGAGCTGGCGCGAGTTCGGCAACACGCACGGGAGCGAGGAGCGCGAGGTCGTGGCCGCGCTGCCGCGGCGCTTCAAGGAGCTCGGCGTCGACGCCGTCATCTCCGGGATGGGCTGTTGAGGGAGCTGCACGCCCGCCGTGTTGCGGGCGAGCGCGGCGGGAGAGGCGGCCGGCGTGCCGTCGTCCACGCTCGTGTGCGAGGGCTTCATGGGACTCGCCGCCGCGTCCTCGATCGGGCTCGGCATGCCCAACCTGCCGGTCGCGCGGGTCATCGGGCACCCGGGCGTGCAGAGCAAGGAGATGCTGGAGCGCAACGTCCTGGAAGTCACGCTCGAGCAGGTGATCGATAACCTGCTCAAGGCGCCCAAGACCGCCGGCGCCGACGGCGAGCCGGGCGCGCGCGACGTCATCGCCAAGGGCGGCTTCCAGGAGATCAACGACACCTTCTACGACCACGGGCTTTCCGACGGCCTGCCGATCGTCCCGCCCACGCGCGAGAAGGTCGAGCAGTTCCTGCGCTTCACCGACCGCGATCCCGGCGAGTCCCTGGGCGCGCTGCTGCCGGACAGCCGCGCGGCGACGATCTGGAGCATCGCCGTGAACGGCGTCATGGCGGGGTGCCGGCCGGAGTACATGCCGGTGCTCGTCGCGCTGATCGAGGCGATGGCCGATCCCGCGTACGGCGTCGAGCACAGCGGCAACACGCCGGGCGGCGAGACGTTGATCATCGTGAACGGGCCGGTGATCGAGACGCTCGGCTTCAACTACACGCAGGGGGTGATGCGGGACGGCTTCCGGCCGAACACCTCGATCGGGCGGTTCTGGCGGCTGTATCTGCGCAACGTCGCGGGGTTCCTGCCGCACCGGAACGACAAGGCGACCTTCGGCAACACCTGGCGCGTCGTCGTGGCGGAGAACGAGGACGTGCTGAAGAAAATCGGCTGGGAGCCGAACAGCGCCGACTTCGGTTTCGCGCCGGGTGAGAGCACCGTCACCATCGCGCGCTACACCGGCGGCAATCACATCTCCTCGGTGTCGGGCGCGACCCCCGAGGCGATGATGCCCTACCTCTACGACGCGATGATCCGGCAGTACTCGTGGCAGCTCATGTTCACGGTCGGGCAGGGCATGGGCACGCTGCGGCCGCTGATGCTGCTCTCGCCGATCATCGCCGAGACCATCGCCGGCTGGGGCTGGTCGAGGCGGGACCTGAAGCGCCATCTCTTCGAGCACGCCCGCATCCCGGCGCGCGAGTTCGAGAGGATCCTCCGCGACTGGACGCAGAAGCCGACCTGGAACCTGGCGGAGGAGACGAGAGCGGGGCGCATCCCGAAGGTGTTCCACGAATCCGACGACCCCGGCCGGATGGTGCCGCTGGTGTGGAAGCCCGAGGACTACATGCTCGCCGTGACCGGGGACCTCACGCGCAACAGCGTCTACGTCTTCGCGCACAACGGGGTGCTGGGATATCCTGTCGCGAAGCGCATCCGGTAATGCTCTACATCATCTACCAGGAAGACCGTCCCGACGGCGCCGCGGTGCGGGCGGCGAACCGCGAGGCGCATTTCGCGTATCTCGCGAAGCACCAGGACATTCTGGTCCTGGGCGGCGCGCTGCTCGCCGAGGACGGGACGACGCGCACCGGCAGCGTCTTCCTCATCAACGTGCCTGACCGCGCCGCGGCCGAAGCGTTCTCGCGGGACGAGCCGTTCCGCAAGGCGGGGCTCTTCAGCATCGTGAAGATTTCGCGCATGCGCCGCGGCCAGTGGAATCCCGCCGCCGCGCCGAAGACCGCGGAAGGCAATTGACCCCATGCAGCCGCACACTCCGCCGCCGCCGTACACGCAGCCGTTCAATTTCCTGCGGTGGATCGAGGCGAACGCACACCTGCTGAAGCCGCCCGTCGGCAACCAGCAGCTCTGGAAGAACACCGATTTCATCGTGACCGTCGTCGGCGGCCCCAACCAGCGCACCGACTTCCACGACGACCCGCACGAGGAGTACTTCTTCCAGATGAAGGGGAACGCGCACCTCCTGATCTGGGAGAACGGAAGCTACTCGCGCGTGGACCTCAAGGAAGGGGATACCTATCTGCTGCCGCCGCACCTGCGCCACTCGCCGCAGCGGCCCGAGCCCGGGAGCGTGTGCCTGGTGATCGAGCGCACGCGCGCGCAGGGCGTGATCGACGGGTTCGAGTGGTACTGCGCCCGCTGCGGGAGCCGCGTCCACCGCATCGACGTGCAGCTCGCCGATATCGTCGCCGATCTGCCGCGGGCCTACGAGGCGTTCTACGCTTCACCCGAGACCGCGCGGCGCTGCAGCCGCTGCGGCACGGTGCACCCGGGGCGCGACAGCGCCGCGTGGCTCAAGGCGCTGGCCGGCGCGAGCGGAGTAAACTGGCATCTAGAACAAGAGGAGGAAGAGCATGGCGCGTGTCATCGTCCGTCCCAAGTCCGGCACCCCGCCCAAGGCGCCGCTGTCGCCCGCGGTGAAGACCGACCACCTCGTGTTCGTGTCGGGAACGCCCGCGTTCTTCGGCGACCGCCAGATCGCGAAGGGCGATTTTCCCGCGCAGATGCACCAGGTGATGAAGAACATCCAGGCGGTGCTCGCGGCGGCGGGCAGCGGCCTGCACAAGGTGGTCAAGGTCAACGTCATCCTGGTCCGCAAGTCGGACTGGGACGAGATGAACAGCATCTACCGCGAGTATTTCAAGGAAGGCGACTACCCGGCGCGCACCACGATCGTGTGCGAGCTGGCGAACCCGGATTTCCTGCTCGAGATCGAGTGCATCGCCGAAGCGTGACGCCGCGGCCGACGTTTGCCTACGTCGGCTGCTTCACCACCGCGAAGCGCAAGGCGCGCGGCAAGGGCATCGCCGTCTTCAGGATCGACCCGGCGACCGGGGCGTGGTCGTTCGTCGAGGCGTGCGACGCCATCCCGAACCCGTCCTATATCTGCCTCGACCGCACGCAGCGGTTCATGTATTCCGCCCACGGCGACAGCGCGCAGGCCGGCTCCTACAGGCGGGACGCGCAAACCGGCAAGCTGACGTTTCTCGGCAAGCAGCGGACCGACGGCGACAACTCGTCCACGGTGGAGGTGGACTCGAGCAACCGCTGGGTCGTGGTCTCCACCGGCCCGGGCGTGGCCGTATTCCCGATCCATGCGGATGGCTCGCTCGGACCCTATACCGATCTCGTCATTCCCGACGGAACACCGGGGCCCTTCCGCGAAGAGCAGCACGGCCCGCATCCCCACCAGGCGTCATTCGACCTGACCGGCCGCTTTGTCGTGGTGCCGGACAAGGGGCTGGACCAGGTCCGGGTCTACCGGTTCGATTCGGGGCGCGGCAGGCTCGAGTCCTGCGATCCCCCGTTCGTCAAAGCCCGCTATGGCGCGATTCCCCGTCATATCGCGTTCCATCCCGCGCGCCCGTACGCCTACGTGGTGAACGAGCAGGACTCCACCGTCAACGCCTACCACTGGGACACCGGCCGCGGCGAGTTGAGGCCGTTTCAGCGCGTGCCCACGACGCCGACCACCTATGTCGGAGACAACATGGCGGCCGAGATCGCGATCCTGCCGTCGGGCCGGTTCCTCTACGCCTCGAACCGCGGCCACGACAGTATCGTGATCTACCGCGTGGACCCGGCTACCGGCATGATCGAGCCGACCGGCTGGGAGCCGACGCAAGGCAGGAAGCCGCGCTACTTTGCAATCGACCCGGGCGCGCGCCATCTCTACGCGGCAAACGAGGATAGCCATACCATCGTCGAGTTCCACATCGACGGGGAAACCGGCAAACTGGCGCCGACGGGGCAGGTGATCGAGACGGGGAGCCCGACATGCATTGCTTTCGCAACGCAGTGAAGCGGTGACGGTATGAGCCATTCCTCAGGTTGCGCCGCGAGCGCGGGGTTTCTGGCGCTTCTCATTGCCGTGAGCGCCGGCGCGGCGGACCCGGGCTACCCGGCGAAACCGGTCAGGATGCTGGTCGGATTCAGCCCGGGCGGCGGCACCGACGTCGCGGCCCGGATCATCGGCAAGAAGCTCTCCGAGATGTGGAACCAGCAGATCGTCGTGGACAACCGCCCGGGCGCGGGCGGGCTGCTGGCGTTCGACCTGGTGGCGAAGGCAAACGCGGACGGCTATACGCTGCTCGCCACCAGCCCCAGCTTCGCGATTCAGCCCAGCATCGCGGCCAAGCTGCCGTACGACCCGATCCGCGATTTCGCGCCGGTCACGGTGGCGTGCGCGGCGCCGTACCTGCTGGTCGTGTATCCCGGCATCGAGGCGAAATCGGTCAAGGAATTGATCGCACTCGCGCGCGCGAGCCCGGGCAAGCTCAATTACGCTTCGGGCGGCATCGGCAGCGCGCAGCACCTGACCGCCGAGCTGTTCCGGTTGATGGCCGGCATCAGCATCGTGCACGTCCCCTACAAGGGCGCCGTCAGCGTTCCCGACGTGATCGCCGGCCGCATCCAGATGCTGTTCAGCGGCGTGCCGCAGGCGCTGAGCCACGTGCAAGGCGGGCGCCTGCGCGCGTTGGGCGTCACGACCCCCGCGCGGTGGCCGGCCGTGCCTGACGTTCCCACGATCGCGGAAGCAGGCGTTCCCGGGTTCGGGGTCACGGTGTGGTACGGGATTCTCGCGACGGGACGCACCCCCGGTCCGGTGATGCAGAAGCTGAACACGGGGTTCGTGACGGCCATTCAGTCCCCCGACGTGCGCCAGCAGCTCACCGCGATGGGGCTGGAGCCGGTGGCAAACGCGCCCGCCGCGTTCGCCGCGACGATCCGCTCCGAGATCGCGCAGTGGAGGGATGTGGTGAAGCGGGCGGGCATCAAGCCCGACTAACCGCTAACCGGGGGCGATGCCCGCCCGGATTTCCTCGGGCGTGACGTCCCTCCGGTGCGTCGCGACGTGCCAGGTGTACCCGAACGGGTCCTCGAGGCTGCCGGAGCGGTCGCCGTAGCGCTTCTCGTCGACGGGCTGCTGCAGCTTGGCGCCGATGGCCACGGCCCTGCCGACGAAATTGTCGACGTTGTCGACGTAGAGAAAGATTCGGAGCGGCGAGCCGCCATACGTCCGCGGCCCGCACACGCCCGCTTCCGGATGCTCGTCGGACAGCATGAAGCGGGAATTTCCAATCCTGAACTGTGCGTGGCTGATTCTGCCGCCGATGTCCTCGACGCGCATCAGCTCCTTTGCGCCGAACGCACGCGTGTAAAAGTCGATCGCCTCCGCGGCGTCGTCCACGACGAGGAACGGCGTCGCGGTGCGAAGCCCGGGGGGGACGGCTCGCCGTTTGAGTGCCATGCGACCTCCGTCAGAAGTTGGGCCGGATGTTGTGGTCGACACACAGCATCCGCGCCGCGAGATCGAAGATGAACGGGTCCTTGCTCAGCTGCACGAGGGGCGAGGCTGGCCCGCCCTCCCCAGGCCTTGCAGGCGAGTTGTCAACGAGCAAGCTTTCCTGAGTGATGCGATAGAGCTTGCCCGTTGACACTTCCACGTAGGTACCGGGCTCGTTGATCTCGTCCCACGCGAGCGGGCGAAGCGACCGCGGCACGTGTGCCAATGCGCCAGTTCTTGCCGGCATAACGGATTTCTCCTTTCCGAAGTAACTTGACGAAGGATTGTTACAGCTCGACGATCACGGCACGGAAGCGACATCCGTGCCAGGCGTGGCAAAGGTCACGAAAATCAAACTGTTGAGACGAGGACGCGAGCGACGATCGCAGGATTTCGTCGCCGTACTGCGACGGCGCGCGGCGCCTCTGCGGTTAATGCGTTGATTTCCGGGCGATTCCGGTTTCGCCGATCAACGACGGCGGTGCTCAGGTCTCGGGGCCTGCGTATTTCCCGGCGGTGTCGGGGAAGAGCGCCTTCACGATCTTGAACTTGGTGACGTCCACCGTGCCGTCCATGTGCAGGAACATGGAGGCGTCGCGGTAGAGCTTCTCGATGCCGAAGTCGAGCATCGTGCCGTTGCCGCCGTGCAGCTCCATCGCGTGCTTGCACACCTCCAGCACGGCTTCCGACGCGTAGAGCTTGACCATATTGCAGAGCACGTCGGCATCGGGGCTGTTCGAATCCACCGCCGCTGCGGCTTCCTTCAGCAAGCCGCGCACGGCGCAGATCTTCGTCGCCATCTCCGCGAGGCGAATGGCGGTCGCCTGGTGCTTGATGAGGATGCGGCCGCCCTGCACGTACTCCTGCACGTACTTGGCGGTCTCCTCGAACGCGCGCACGCCGACGCCGAGGTTCTTCGAGCCCTGGATGATCTTGCCGGGACGGAAGTAGATGCCGGCGCGCGAGAGCGCGTTGTTCTCGACCAGCAGGTGGTCCTTCGGCAGCTCCATGTCCTCGAACACCATCTCGCCGTTGTTCATGAAGCGGCCGCCGAGCGTCTCGTTGCAGCGCATTACGGAGAAGCCCTTGGTGCCGCGCGGGACGAGGAAGCTCGAGGTGCCCTGGAGCATGCCGACTTTGGGGTTGGTGTTGGCGTAGACGACGTAGAGCTTCGCGTCGTAGCCGTTGCTGATGAACTGCTTGCGGCCGTTGATCACCCAGCGGTCGCCCTTCAGGACCGCGCGGGTCCGCATGGACGCTTCCGGCACGTTGTAAGGAAGCCACCGGTCGGACGCGCCGCTCGGCTCGGTCAGGCAGTGCGCGAGGAGAAAGGTCGGGTCCTTCACCAGGCGCGGGAACCACAGCTCCTGCAGGTGGCGCGGCGCGACGTTGCGGAGCAGCACCGACACCTTCCAGATCTGCACCATCTTGTCCGAGAGGCCACAGTCGCCGCGCGAGATCTCCTCCGAGATCACCGCGAAGGTCTGGGTCTCCGTCTTGGGGTCGAGCGGCGTGCCGCCGAACTCCTCGGGTACTCCGAGCGTGCGGATGCCGATGGCGTCCGCCGTTTCGAGAATTTTGACCGGCAGCCGGCCTTCCGGCTTCATGTTCCATTCCTGCTGCCAGTTCTGGCGCGTGAACGGGATGACGTGCTCGTCCACGAACTTGCGGGTCACGTCCCGCATCATCTTGGTCTCGTCCTGCAGACCGCGGTCCCTCAATTCCATCATGTACATGAGCTTCTCCTGCTGTTACTGAATCGGCGAGTAGGCGGCGGGCAGCAGGATCTTGTTCTCCTGCTGCAACAAATGATACGCGGGCAGTCCGGCCTTTCTCGCTGCGGCCGAGGGCGGCCAGTCGCCGGTCTCGCTGGCCTTTCTGCGCGTCGCCACGCGCTCGTCGAGCGACGGGTAGGGCCAGATGTGGACGAACTGGTTGAGGCTGCCGAGCTCGGAATACCAGATCGCCGTGGGCGAACTGAACTTGAGCCGGTGGGGGAGCGCGTGCTTCCACGCCCGCGTGAGATTCTCGAGCTGGCCGGTGGCGTAGGTGTAGACGCGCATCTCGAAGAACGGTCCCTGCTTGCCGGGCTTGAGCTCCGGCGAGAATTCGAACTGGTAAAAAATGTCCGAGCGCTGGCGCACCATGAATTCCGCGGTATTGGGCGGCCACTTCCCGGCGCCCTCCTTGACCGCGAGATCGCGGATCCGCCTGCGCTCCTCGAGGTCCTTGTACGGCCACACGTGGATGACCTGGTTCAACGGCCCGATCTCGGTGTGCCAGTAGGCGGCGAGGGGCGAGAACTTCTTCCGCGTCTCATAGGCTTCGCCGAAGCGCTTCTCCACCTCGGCGAGCGACTGCGGCTTGATGTCGTAGGTTCTCACTTCGTAGATCATGGCACTCCCCCTGGATCGGCTTGACGGAAGGCGCGCGGCGGCGCGTCGGGCGCGCCGGAAAGCAGGCGGGTAACTTTACTGCGAAGCGCGGCGCTTGGCCAGCGCTAGCGGTCCACGCTGTGAACCCGCTACTTCGGTGGGCTGACTTGGATCCGAATCGCGGTGAGGGCGCCGTCGGCGCCGGGCGCGGCAGTGAGGTTCACGGGGGCGCCGGGCACGAGCTGGGAGCGCTGCCCGGGCACGAGCGCGGAGATCGACGCTTTGTCCGAGACGCGGATCTTCTGCGCGCCGCCGTCGTAGGTGAGCGTGAGCTCCCGTCCGTTCGCCGACTCCACCATCGCGGACACTGTGGCGTTGGTCATCGTCTGGTCATCGCGCCCGTCGAAGGGCCGGTGGCCGGGGTTGACCGGCTTGGGGAAACGGCGAATGTCGAACGCCATCAGGGATCCGTCGGCGCCCTTCGCCGAAGTCACGCCGAGAAAATCGCCCGACTTGATGTCGCTGAGCGGAATCGGCTGGGTGAAGACGATGACCGTCTTTTCGGCCAGCCGGATGGCCGTGTTCTTGCCGCCGCCCGACGTCACGGACAGCACGTTGCCGTCGAAGGCGCTGATCGTTCCGCGCACGCGCGTGGGCTCCTGCGCATCGGCGGCACCCGCGAGCAGGCCGAGTGCCAGAAACAGCAAGCCGGATTGAAGTCTTTTCATGCTTCGGTCCTTTCCCTCATCCCTCATCACTCCGCCCTCATCCCTCGCCTAAATTATTGCGGCGGCTTGACCCCGCCGTGGCTCACCTGGATGCGCAATGCGGTGATCTTCCCGTCCCCTCCGGATTGCGCCGCGACGAATACGTACTCGCCAGGCTTCAGGAACGAGCGGTCGGCGGGCATGGTCTCGACGACCGGCGTTCCCGCCGGCACCAGGATTTTCTGCGACCCGCCGGAGTACTCGAGCGTCAGCTCCTCGCCGTTCGCCGCCTTCGTCACCATGGCGACGTTGGCGTTCGTCATCAAGGAATTGGGCATGAGGTCCCATGCCCCGTGGCCTTCCTTGACGGTGCGCGGGATCCGGTGCACTTCCTGCGCGACGAGGACGCCGCTCGGGTTCTGCAGCGACGTGGAGCCCACGTAATCGCCCTTCTTGAGATCGGCGAGCTGGATTGCCCGGGCGGCGGCGACGGCGGTCTTGTCCGTCAATTGGAGCTGGAGGTCCTTCCCGTCGCGGGATTTCAGCTTGAGCACGTCGCCGCTGACTTCGACGATCGTGCCGCGGATACGCATGGGTTTCTGCTGCGCGTCGGCAGCGGTCGCGGCCACGGCGAACGCGCACGCAAACAGCGTCATCAAACAGCGTTTCATGGTTTCTCCTCCCGAAAAGGCAGCGCCCACGCTAACAGCGCGAGCCCGCATTGTATTCCGGAAGGATCAGGCGAGGCCGGAAATCAGCAGCCAGCAGCCGGCAAGCCCTATGGCAGCGCCGCCCGCCCGCACCAGGTAGGGGCGCGCCTTCAGGGCCGAAGCGGCGGCCACGCCGGACGCGTGCAGCAACGCCGTCGCGAGGGTGATTCCGACGAAGTATTGCCACGGCGCAGCAAAGCCCGGCATCTCGGCCCCGTGCGCGTGCCCGTGGAACAGCGCAAAGGCCGCAACCAGCGGGATCGCCCAGTACCACCCGAGCCGGGCCGATAAGCCGACCGCGCAGCCGAGCGCCAGCACCGAGAACGCGACCATTCCTTCCACGTGGGGAAGCGGCGTGCCCGTTGCCCCGAGCGCAGCCCCAACGGCCATGAAGCTCACGAACGTGGCAGGCAGGGCCAGCACGCTGCGTCCGCCGAGCTGCACCGCCCACACGCCGACGGCCACCATGGCGAGCAGGTGGTCGAGGCCGAGGAAGGGGTGGGTGAAGCCGGCGGCAAGGCCACCGGCTGAATGGATCCCAACGTGCGCGGATGCCGCGCTGCTCGCAAGCAGCCCGATCACCGCTGCGGTAATTCGCGTCCAGCAATACATCGATTGACCTCGCTTCAGGCGGTTTCCTTGACCTTCGCCGCGAGGTAGCGCTTGATCACCTCGGCGGTGAGCACGACCTTGGCGTCGTACTCGGGCGCGTCCTCGATCTGCTCGAGGTCGTTCAGCCCGCAGTTCTTGTAGATGCGGTTGATCGCGGAGATCAGCCGCACCGGGCGGCTCGGGTCCGCGTTGAAGTGCTGGTGGATGGTGTTCGGCGGGATGTAGATCACGTCGCCCGCTTCCCACTCGTAGCGCTTCACCTCGGCCTGCGGCTTCCAGTGGTAGGTGTCGGTGATCTCGACGTCGCAGTCCTGGTGCAGGTCGTAGCCGCGCCCCTCGAGCACGTAGAGGCATTCCTCGGCGAGGTGGCGGTGCTTGCCCGAGCGGCTGCCCGGCGGAATGATCTGCATGTAGGCGTCCACCGTCTCCATGCGCGTGTTCATCTGCTCGTTGAGCAGGTGCTTGAGCAGCCCCTGGCGCGACATCTCCCACGGCATGTCCTCGGGGTGCACGATCTTCTTGCGCTTGGCGTTGCGCGCCGGCGCGGTCGGCGCGTCGTCGAGCAGGCCTGATAGAGCTTGTCGCTCACCGCGCCCTTCATCCAGGCTTTCGATTCACCCCAGGCCATGGTTCGCTCCTCTCTCGAGGTGGTTGAAGTCCGCGTCGTCGTTCCGCGGCTCGAAGCCCTCGGCGCCCGGCGCCGGCTCGGTCGGCTTCGGGCTCACCGTCTTCTGGAACAGCATGTTCATGAACAGGAACATCGGCTTCGTCTTCATCACGAGCGCGCGCGCGGGCTTGTCGGGATCGCGTTGAAATGCTGGTGCACGCAGTTGTTGTGCACGATCGCGACGTCGCCCGCCTTCCAGTCGTAGCGGACGCCGTCGTGGATCTCGTAGCCTCGCCGTCGAGGATGTAGAACGCCGCCTCGTTGACGTGGCCGTGCTTCTGCGAGCTGCCGCCCGGCGCGTATTCCTCGAGGTGGATGTGGAACGTCTGCGTGATGCCGTCCTTCGGCTCGACGTAGTGCCGGCTGTAGGACTGCGGGCCGTCGACGAACTTGATCTCCTTGCCCTTGCGCACGCGCGGCATCGCGCGCAGCCGCGCGAGCTCGTCCTTCAGGTTGTAGTGGCCCTGGATGCCGCGCACGAACACGCGGTCCTTCTTGCTGTGGTAGTGCGATTCGTTGCCCATGGCGAATCTCCG
>CAVOUI010000015.1:0-34987 GCA_963699525.1 uncultured beta proteobacterium
GCAGCGTCCCGGTGATGCTGCAGCAAGTGAAGGCGGGCAAGTTGAAGGCGCTCGCCGTGGGAAGCGCCACCCGCACCGCCGCCGCGCCGGATATCCCGACGGTGGCGGAGGCCGGAGTGCCGGGCTTCGAATACACGGTGTGGTACGGATTGCTCGCGCCCGCCGGCACGCCGCGCGACATCGTCGCCCGCCTGAACGAAGCGGTGGTGAATTCGCTGCGCCTGCCGAAACTCGAGCAGCAGCTCCGCGCCCAGGGCTCCGACCCGCAGCCCTCCAGCGCCGAGGACATGGCCAAATTCATGAAGGCCGAGCAGGCGCGCTGGTCGCGCGTTGTCAAGGCAACCGGCCTCGCCGGCAAGGTCAATCCGTGACGACTGAGTATTTAGAGAGCACGTTCCAGCTGGTCGCGAAGCTCGTAGAGTTCCTTCGGCATCCGCGCCTTGAGCTTGTCGAAGAGCTCGGTGTGGTCCTTCACTTCCTTGCGCCAGACTGCGGGGTCGATCCGGGTCAGCTCCTCGAAGCGCTCGCGCGTGAAGCTCTCGAGGCCGGCCCATTCGAGGTCCTCGTAGCGCGGCTGCAGGCCCAGCGGCGTCTTCACGGCGTCCACCTTGCCCTCGATGCGGTCGATGATCCACTTCAGCACCCGCATGTTGTCGCCGAAGCCCGGCCAGATGAACTCGCCCTTCGCGTCCTGCCGGAACCAGTTCACGCCGAAGATGCGCGGCGGGTGCTTGAGGCCGCTTCCGATCTTCAGCCAGTGCTTGAAGTAGTCGCCGTAGTGGTAGCCGCAGAACGGCAGCATCGCGAAGGGATCGCGCCGCACGACGCCCACCTGGCCGACGATCGCCGCGGTCGTCTCGGAAGCCATTGTCGACGCCATGTAGACGCCGTGCTTCCAGTCGAACGACTCCGTGACCAGCGGCACCGCGGTCGCGCGCCGCCCGCCGAAAAGAAACACGCTGATCGGCACGCCCGCCGGGTTCTCCCAGTCCGGGTCCACGGACGGAATCTGGCTGCAGCTCATCGTGAAGCGCGCGTTGGGATGGGCCGCCTTGCGCCCGCTTCCCGGCGTCCACGGCTTGCCCTGCCAGTCGGTGAGTTCCTTCGGCGGCTCCTTCGTCAGCCCCTCCCACCACACGTCGCCGTCCGGCGTCAGCGCGACGTTGGTGAAGATCGTGTCGCGCTTCACCGCTTCGAGGCAGTTGGGGTTGGTGAACTGCGAGGTGCCCGGCGCGACGCCGAACGCGCCGGCCTCGGGATTGATCGCGTAGAGACGCCCGTCGGGGCCTGGCTTGATCCAGGCGATGTCCTCGCCGATGGTCGTGATCTTCCAGCCTTTCTCCTTGAACACCCTGGGCGGCACCAGCATCGCCAGGTTGGTCTTGCCGCACGCGCTCGGGAACGCCGCCGCGATGTAATACTTCTTCTTCGCAGGCGTCTCGATGCCGAGGATCAGCATGTGCTCGGCGAGCCAGCCCTGCTCCCGCGCCATGATCGAGGCGATGCGCAGCGCAAAGCATTTCTTGCCGAGCAGCGCGTTGCCGCCGTAGCCGCTGCCGAACGACCAGATTTCCTTGGTCTCCGGGTAATGCACGATGTACTTGTGTTCCTTGTTGCTCGGCCAGACGGCGTCCTTCTGCCCCGGCGCGAGCGGCGCGCCGACCGAGTGCACGCACGGCACGAAGTAGCCGTCGCTTCCCAGCACGTCGAGCACCTTGCGGCCGATGCGCGTCATGATCTTCATGTTCGCGACGACGTACGGCGAATCGGTGAGCTCCACGCCGATGTGGGCGATGTGCGATCCGAGCGGCCCCATGCTGTAGGGGATCACGTACATCGTGCGGCCGCGCATGCAGCCGTCGAAGAGCTTGCCGAGCGTGGCTCGCATCTCCGCCGGCGCTACCCAGTTGTTGTTGGGGCCGGCGTCTTCCTGGTTGCGGCTGCAGACGAAGGTGCGCTCTTCCATACGCGCCACGTCATCCGGGTCGGAGCGCGCGAGGTAGCAGCCGGGGCGCTTATGCTGATCGAGCTTGATCAGCATGCCGCTCGCGACCATCTCGCCGCACAGCCGGTCGTATTCCTCCTGGGAGCCGTCGCACCAGTGGATGCGCGCGGGCTGGGTAAGCCGCGCGATCTCCTCGACCCACGCCTTGAGCTTCGAGTGCTTGACGTAGGCGGGCGCTGCGGGAGTCTTGGCGAGATGAGCCGCGGTAGCAGGCTGGTTCATACGCTCCTCTCAGGCTTCGGGGAATAAGCCTTTAAAAACAAAGGCAAAGCAACCATCCCCTGGTAGCCTTGCCGAGTTGCCGCATTCTACACCAAAAATTGTTACCGAATCCCGCGCCGGATTTCACGCTGCCGGGGACTGTCGCCGCCGCGCCCGGACGAGCCAGAGAATGGCGGCCCCTGCGACCGCCAGCACGGGAAGCGCCCACCGGTTCATGGCCTCCCAACCCTGCAGCGAGAACAGCGCGCCCGACGAAAACGAGCTTGCGACCATCGTGACGAAGATCGCGGCGTCGTTCATTCCCTGCACCTTGGCGCGCTCCGCCGGCGTGTGGGTCTCGGTGAGCAGCGAGGTCGCGCCGATGAACATGAAATTCCAGCCGACGCCGAGCAGCAGCATCGCCAGCCAGAAATGCATCACCTCCACCCCGGCGAGCGCGATCACGACGCACGCTACGTTCAGGGCGACTCCGGCCAGCATGATCGTCGCCAGGCCGAACCGCTTGATCAAGGTGCCGGTCACGAAGGAAGGCGCAAACATGCCTACGACATGCCACTGGATGACGAATGCCGCGTCGCTGAACGGATGCTCGCAGGCAATCATCGCGAGCGGCGTCGTCGTCATGAGGAGGTTCATCACGCCGTATGCAATCATCCCGCAGAGCACCGCGACGATGAATGCTGGCTGTCTCGCGATCACCGCCAGCGGCCTTCCCGCGGATACGCGCTGGGCATGTCCGAGCGCCGGAATCCTGAGCCAGCGCAGGACCAGCGCGGAGAGCAGGGCGAACCCGACCAGCGAGAGGTAAGCGCCCGCGTAGAAGTGGCCGGGGACGAGCTCCATGGTGCGCTTGCTGGTCTCGGGGCCCACGAAGCCCCCCACGATGCCGCCTGCGAGCACGAGCGAGATCGCCGTGGCCTTGAAGTCGGCAGGCGCCGTATCGGCTGCCGCGAAACGGTAGTACTGTCCCGCAGCGAAATATCCTCCAAGCACCAGCACGCCCGCGCACAGCAGCCAGAAGCTCGCCGCGTAGAGCGCCGCAGCGCAGATGAGGGAGCCGATAACGGCGAACACGGCGCCCAGCGTGAAGCCCGCGCGGCGCCCGTAGCGCTTCATCATGAGGGACAGAGGAATCGTCGTCAGGGCGGAGCCGACGAAGTACAGGGACACCGGCAAGGTGGCCAGGGCCTTGTCCGGCGCGAGCGCGAAGCCCGCAAGGCCATTGACCGTGATCAATACCGTATTGTTGATGAGCAGGAGACCCTGGCAGATCGCCAGGACGCCTATGTTCCCCTTGGCAACGTCCAACGCAGATACCCGCGCGTCAACGCTGCTGGAATTGCACTTTGCCGAACATGATCTCCCATGACTTGGCGTCGTGCGGCGCCTGGTTGGCGGCCTGCGCTTCGGAGAGCACCTGGACTCCGCGCCGCACCGCGGGCCGCGCGCCGATCTCCTCGAACCAGCGCTTCACGTTGGGGTATTCATCGTAGTTGAGCCCCCGGCGCTCCGGGTTCCGCATCCAGGGGAAGATCGCGATGTCCGCGATGGAATACTCGTTGCCCGCAGCGTAGCGCGCCTCGCCAAGCCGTTTGTCGAGCACGCGCGTCAGGCGGTTGGCCTCCTTGGTATAGCGATCGATCGCGTATTGCAGCTTCTCCCGGGAGTAGCTGCGGAAATGATTGGCCTGCCCGAACATGGGCCCGACGCCGCCCATCTGCCACATCAGCCATTGCACGCACGTCCACCGCGCGTGCAGGTCGGCTGGCAGGAGCTTCCCGGTCTTGGACGCGAGGTAGAGCAGGATCGCGCCCGATTCGAAGAGCGAGAGCGGCTTGCCGCCCGGCCCGTCGTGGTCGACGATCGCAGGGATGCGATTGTTCGGGCTGATCTTGAGGAATTCCGGCTTGAACTGGTCGCCCTCGCGGATATTGACGCCGTGAACGCGGTACTCGAGCCCCGTCTCCTCCAGCATGATGTGGACTTTGTGTCCATTGGGCGTGGGCCAGCTGTAGACGTCAATCATGGAGTCTCCCTCGAAAAGGCTGCATCCTATCAACATCGGGGCGGAGCCGTAAACCGCGCCGCCCGCCGGCTTGCGCGATTCCTGCTAGTCTTCGCGCGATCATGCCGCGTTCCGCCCTCCGAACCTGGTGGCTGCCGCCCGGCACCTCGCCCGATGCGTCGCTGATCCTCGCCGCGCGCGGCATTCGCGCCTTCACCGACGGCTATGTCGCGCTGCTGCTGCCGTACTACCTCACGCTGCTCGGCTACAGTGCGTTCCAGGTCGGTCTCATCGCCACCGCCACCCTGCTGGGATCAGGGGTGCTGACGCTGCTCGCCGGCGTCTTCGCCTACCGGTTCCGCATGCGCGCCCTGCTCACCTTCGCGTGCCTGCTCATGCTCGCGACCGGACTGGGCTTCGCCGCGGTCACGGACTTCTGGCCGCTGCTGCTGATCGCCATAGTCGGGACCCTCAATCCTTCGAGCGGGGACGTCAGCGTCTTTTCGCCTCTCGAGCAGTCCCTGTTGTCGCACGCGGCGGCGAGCGAGAGCCGTACCGCGCTGTTTGCGCGCTACAGCCTGGTCGGGCACCTCGTCGGTGCTCTGGGCGCGCTCTTCGCCGCGGCGCCAGGCGTCCTCGCGCATTGGGACGTGCTCGAGCTCAAGGCCGCGACGCAAGCGATGTTCGTGCTCTACGGGCTCTCCGGGCTCCTGGCGCTCGCGCTCTATCGCCGCCTTGCCGCAATCGGCTCGCGGAGCGACGCGACGCGCGCGGTTCCGCTCGGCCCGTCGAAGGGGATCGTGCTCCGGCTCGCGGCGCTGTTCAGCCTCGATTCGTTTGCGGGTGGGTTTGCGGTGCAGTCGCTCCTCGCGCTGTGGCTATACCTGAGGTTCGATCTGTCGATCGAGACCGCCGGCACAATCTTTTTCTGGACTGGTTTGCTCGCGGCGGCGTCTTTCCTGGCCGCCCCGCTGATCGCCCGGCGCATCGGGCTGATCAACACCATGGTGTTCACGCACCTGCCGGCAAACGTGTTCTGCATCCTGGCCGCGCTGATGCCCACGCTGCCGCTCGCCGTGCTGTTTCTGCTCTTGCGGGCGGCGCTGTCCTCCCTGGACGTGCCGGCACGCAGCTCCTACGTGATGGCGGTGGTCTCCCCGGCAGGAACGCCCGGCTGCTGCGAGCATTGCGGCCGTGCCGCGCAGCCTTGCGGCCGCCGTCAGCCCGGCGATTGCCGGGTTCCTGCTGACGATTACGAGCTTCGGCTGGCCCCTGGTGGTCTGCGGGGCATTGAAGATCGTCTACGATCTCACGCTGCTCGGGCTGTTCAGGAAGGTCAAGCCTCCCGAGGAGCGGTAACGCGGTTCATCCCTCGTCCCTCGGGCGACCCGTCGGCAAGCGGCTCTCCCTCAGCACCGGCGCCCATTTGTCGAGCTCCGTGTTGATGCGGGTGGCGAACTCCCCGGTCGTCATGGTTGCCGGCTCGAGCCCGAGACCGAGCAGATATGAGCGGATCGCCGTGCTCCCGTAGAGCGCGGCGATCTGCGCCCTCAGCCACGCGGTGGCGACGGCTGGAGTGCCTGCCGGCGCGAACAGCCCGTACCACCCTTCGATCTCGAAGCCGCGCAGCCCCGATTCGGCGAGCGTCGGCACCTCGGGCAGCCGCTCCAGGCGCCGGGCGCTGGTGACGGCGAGCGGCCTGAAATGCTCGCTCGGGAAGTGAATCAGCGTCAGCGGCAGCGCGGCGAACATCAATGAAACCTGGCGCGTCGCCAGGCCGTTCAGCGCACTCACCCCGCTGTTGTAGGAGACGTGCACGAGGCTGACTTTCGCCATGCGCTGGAACAGCTCGCCCGCGAGGTGCCCGGTACTGCCGTCTCCCGACGACGCGAAGTTGATCTCTCCCGGGCGCACCTTGAGCCAGGCGGCGAGTCCGCGTGCGTCGTCCACCGGAAATGCGGCGCCCGCCATCAGCACGAACGGCATCGTGGCGAGCGGCGCGACGAGGTTGAAATCGCGCACCGGGTCGTACTCCACGCCATGGAAATAATGCGGGTTGATGACCATGGTCGCGTTGCTCGCCAGCAGCAGCGTGTGGCCGTCCGCCGCCGCGCGCGCGACCGCCAGGGCGCCCCGCGTTGTCGCGCCTCCCGGCTGGCGCACCAGCTCGACCGGATGAGGCGTATCGGGCTGAATCGCCTGCTGGGCGATGCGCGCCAGGGTGTCGCTGATGGCCGGCGGAGCGTGCGGTGCCATTAACCGGTAGCTGCGCGACATGCGGGACGTTCCCCGGATGTCGGTCGGGCCGCTGATCGGGTACGGAACCACGATCCTGACCGTCCGGGCCGGGAACGGGTCCGATGCCGCCACGCCGGCGTACACCATCAGCGCGGCCAGGATGGGAATGGATCGCAATATGGAGTTCAAATCGCTCACGTGTCACGGCTTTCGGGCAAGCTGCCGCGGGGAATTTCCGGCGTCACTCCTCGTCAGTTATCCGCCCGCCTTTGCTGCTTGCCCTGTCGACCATTCGCTCGATCTCCTGCTCGACCAGGCGCTTGATCTCTTCGTCGTCCGGATAGCACAGCAGCCAGAGGTCCGCGAATTCGCCGGAAACATGCTTCCTGCGGCCGAGCACGAGCCGGCGCGGCACGCTTTCGACATTGCTCTTCAGCATGAACTCGGTACCCTGCTCCCAGTAGATTGAGAGCGTGTCCACCCTGAGGCTCGAGCGCAGCAGCCGCACCACGAACTCGAAACGGACCGAGTGCATTCCCATCGAGCGCAGCTGCACGACCCGGTGGGATGGCAGCGGCTCCCCGGCTTTCAATGCGCTGATCTCCTCCTGTCGCGTTGCCATGCCAGCCGCCGCCCCGTCGTCAGTGATCGCCCGCAGGATATCAGCACTCCGGCAGGGATGCCGGCTCCCCGCCCTCGTTCTTCCAGCGCATCCACATGCGCAACCTGCGGAAATCGCGCGGGTCCACGCTGTCGGGCAGGATGATGGCGCGCCGCGTGCGGCCGTTGCCGCGCGGCCGGAGCACAACGATGGTGAGGCCGGGCGAAACGTAGCTGGAATCCGACAGCTCGCTCTCCACCCAGTTGCCGTCCCGGGTGCGGAACGCGATGCCGCCGCCGTCCTTCAGCTCCAGCGCCACGATGGCGTTCGCCGCGTGCAGGGCGGCGTCCCGCGCCAGAAAGTAGACGAGGCTGAGTGCGATGGCCAGCGTGAGGGTGCCCTTGGCGAGCACCGGGAGCGGGAGGAGCCAGACCAGTCCTGCGGCCGCAAGGTGCGCCGCGCAGAGCGTAACGGCGAGCCGCACCGAGGGTGAAATCGAAACGTTCTGTACGAGCACGGCGCGCCCGCCGCCTTAGCGCCCCTGCCCGTCGAGGTGAACGGGTTCGCGAGCCGCTATTTGCAGCCTTTCGCGGCCCACCGTAAACGATTGGCCCACCACCACGCCGAAATCACGCACTGCTGCCAATACGGCAACGACAGGTACCAATCGCGGTCCGCGTTGCATTGCGCGCAAGGGTCCCGCTCGGTCGCAAGAGCGATCGTCCCGTTGCGGCCGTAGAAATGCAGCCCCACCGCGTAGGAGATGCCCGCGAAACTGGCGGTCATGACCACTGCGACGCCGATGATCAGAAGCAATAACAGAATAAGTTGCATGTCGGGAACCTCCTCGCCCGCTCACTTTACCGCTTGCCGGAGGCATGTGGCTGTGAAAGATTGCACCGCGGCGGCTCTTATGCCCGCTGCATCCTGTCGCCATTTCCCGACAACGCATCGCTCGTCTAGCGCGCCGGCGCCGCCGCGGCGCGCACGACCCACTCCGACATCTCGTCAAGCAATGCGGCCGTTGCCCGATTGAATGCTGCGACCGCGGCCTGCGCGTTTTCTTCGGCGGCCGGACCGCCCTGCACGAACCTGCGCCGGGCGATGAGCGTCCGCGCGACGGGCTCGACGAGCACCCCGGTGACCTCGATTCGCACGCTGCCGGGGTTGCCCGTCACGTCGTGGTAGAACTCTTCGAGCCGGATGTGGAGAACGACGTCTCCCCGCACGCCCGCGGTGGTCGCCGCAATGGCGCGAAAGGCGCCGCCCGCCTCGAGCCGCCTTGCAAGGAGCTCGCCCACCGCGCGCCCCGGCCGCTCCGTCCACCCCGCGAACTGGTAATAGGCCCTCTGGCCGGGCGCGCGGCTGAACACGAGACTCTGGGTGTCGTAGAAGGGGCTTGCGGTGGACGGGTTGACGAGCAGCACGCGGCCGGAGGATGCCTCGGGCTTCGCCGTGCCTGCCCCGCCCGGGTCCTCGAGCACGTAGTATTCGCGCGTTGGAACCTCGGGGAGGCTCATGCAGCCGGCAAGCAGCGCGAGCGCGGCAGTCGCGGCGGCGTTTTTCACCGTTGCCGCTCCCCCGGGCCGAGCTGGCCCGCGCTCGGGCCGAAAATCACTGCGCGCGGATCCTGCAGCCGGTCGGCCGCCCGCGACAGGGTCTCGGCGCTCGAGCGCAGCTCCTGGGCCGTGGCGCGGATTTCGTGCGTGCTGGAATCGGCCGCGCTTTCGAGCCGCTTCGCCAGGGCGCTCGTCTCGCGCTCGAGAGATTGCACCGCGCGCGCGAGATCGCGCATCGTGGCGTGGGCCTCCTTCAGTGCGGGCTGCGCGCCGGCACCGAGACGCTCCATCCCCTCGGCGATTTCCCGGCTCGCCCGCCCGAAGTCTGCCGCGTTCTTCGTGAGCGCATCCGCGACCTCGTCGAGCCTTTTCATCCGCGTCGAGAGTGCGCTCGACAGATCGCGCAGGTTCACCAGCGTTGCCGCGAAAGCCTCCCGGTTCTCGCTGTTGAGAAGCTGCTCCACACTAGTCAGCGCGCTCGCGCCCGTCGAGGCAAGGCGGTTCATCGCGCTCGTCAGCACCTCGATGTCCGATTGCCCCTCGGGTATGACCGGGTTCGATTCGTCCGCGGGAATTTCGGAAAGCTCGGGGCCGGGCTGGCCCGGCGTGGCAAGAAGAATGCGCGCCAACCCGGTCAGGATGTTGCGGTCCACGACCGCCACCGTATTGGTGCTGACGGGCGTCGTGCGATCCACGCGAACGATGACCTGGACCCGGTTGATGTTGGCCCGCGAAATCGTATAGTTCTCGACCCGCCCCACCTTCACCCCGCGCATGGTGACGTCGCCGCCGACCTGCAGGCCTTCCAGCGACTGGCGCTCGAAGTAGATCGTGTAGTAGCGGAAGTCCGCGCGTGCCCCGGTGCGCGCGAGCCACGTGATCGCCAGGACGACGGCAACCACCAGCGCGAGGAGCGTCGCCCCCACGGTCGTATAGCGTGCTTCAGGTTCCACGGCCGGCCTCCATCCCCCCGAGCATTGTGCGCACGCGGAAGTAGGACTGCAACCACGGGTCGTCGACCTGCATGACGTCCTTTACGGTTCCGTCGGCGATGACCTTGCCGTCCGCGAGCACGATCGCGCGGTCCACGATGCCGAACAGCGTGTCGAGATCATGCGTAATCACCAGGATCGTCAGCCCGAGGTCGTCGCACAGGAACCGCAGCAGCCGGTCGAACGCCCGGGCGGTGATCGGATCGAGCCCGGAGGTCGGCTCGTCCAGGAACAGCACTTCCGGCTCCAGCGCGAGCGCCCGCGCCACCGCCGCCCGCTTGCGCATGCCTCCGGAGAGCTCGCTCGGCATCTTCACTGCTGCCTCGAGGGGCAGCCCGGCGAGCGCGATGCGCAGCCGCACCAGCGGACCCAGCAGCTGCGGAGGAACGCGGGCGTGCTCGATCAGGGGCGTCGCGACGTTCTGCGCGACCGTGAGCGAGGAGAACAGCGCCCCGTCCTGGAACATCATGCCGAAGCGCCGCCGCAGCGCGGTGAGTTCCTCCTCCGGAGCGCTCCATACATCGGTCCCGAGCAGCCGCACCGTTCCGGCCGTCGGACGCTGCAGCCCGATGATCTCGCGCAGGAGGACTGACTTGCCGCTGCCGCTGCCCCCGATCACCGCGGCGATCTGGCCACGGGGCACGCTGAACGACACGCCGTCGTGCACGGTCTGCGCGCCGAAGCGGGTCACGATCGAGTCCACCTCGATGACCGGCGCCGCGTTCAATACCCGAGCTCCTGGAACACGACGGCGAAAAATGCATCGAGCAGGATCACCGACACGATGCACTGAACCACGGTCGAGGTGGTGCTGATCCCGATCGAGCGCGAGTCGCGGCTTACGCTCATGCCCATGCGGCAGCCGATGATCGCAATGAAGACTGCGAATACCGCGGCCTTGATCAGGCCGACGATGACGTGCCCTACCCGCAGCCCCCAGTGCACGCGCTCGATGAAGGTGGTGGGGGTGATGTCGAGCAGGGGGTTCGCCACGGTCATCGCGCCCGCCATGCTCGAAACGTCGCCCACGAACACCAGCAAGGGCAGCGCGACAACCAGCGCGAGCAGCCGCGGAATCACCAGCACCTGCATCGGCGACAGCCCCAGCGTGCGGATCGCGTCGATCTCCTCGGTGAGCCGCATCGTTCCGAGCTGCGCCGTGAACGCGGCGCCCGGACCTCCCGGCGACGATCACCGCGACGATCATGGGCGACAGCTCGCGGGTGGTGCCGATCGCCACGCCGTCGACGACGAATATGTTGGCTCCATATTTTTCGGCTTGCATGCCGAAGAGATACGCGAGCACGATGCCGATGAGGAAGGTGACGAGCACGACGACCGGGATCGCCTCGATGCAAACGTGCTTGAACTGGACCGCGAGCTCCTTTCCCCGCAGCGCGCGCGGCCGAAGCGCGGCATCGCCGAGCGCGGCGGCCGAGCGTCCGAGAAAGTCGAGATGGCCCAGCATCAGGGCGCGAAAGTCGAAAACGTGCATGCCGAGCAGCGCCAGCGCGCCATGGCGGGTGCGCGGGGCCTCCATGGCGATATCCTCGAGCCGCCCCCTCACGGCCTCGATCACCCGCAGGTGGCTCACGCCGAGGTTCGCGAGTTGCCCGATGGTTGCTCCGGCGCCGGAAATGCGCCGTAACAGTGCGAGCGCCGCCGCGGTGTCGAGCCGGGTGAGCGCGGCCCCGTCGAGCACGAGAGCGGAGGCTGGAATGCGGGCGGCGGCGAGGTCGGCGTCGATCTCGGCGATCCGCGGCAGGTGCCACGCGCCGGAAAGATACAGCGTCGCCTGCCCGTCCGCCTCCTCCAGCCAGCATGTGCGAGCGGAAGCGCTCATCCCGGGGAGGTTTCCTGGGTTTGCATACGGCGGTTTCAGTATTATAGGGCGAGGCCCCCGCGAAAAAGGAAGACGGCAGCAATGAATTCAACCGAACTGATCGGCTATGCAGCCGCCGTGCTCACCACCATCGCGTTCGTCCCGCAGGTGCTCCACACCTGGCGCATGCGCTCCGGGCGCGGTATCTCGCTCGCGATGTATTCGACCTTTACCGGCGGGGTCGCGCTGTGGCTCGCCTATGGAATCCTGCTGGGCGCCTGGCCGATCATCGTGGCCAACGTGGTCACGCTCACGCTCGCGCTGTCGATCCTCGTGCTGAAGATCCGCTACCGCTGACGCGCCTGCAGCGCCTGCTCGAGACTGAGCTTTGCGTCAGGATGCCCCTGCTCGGCCGCCTTGCGCAGCCAGGTGAGCGCCTCCTCGCGGTCCTCGCGCACACCCTTGCCGGCCCAGTAGTATTTGCCCGTCATCAGCTGCCCCCAACCCTCGCCGAGCCGGGCGGAGGCGAGGAAGTCCTGGAATGCGAGGTCATCCCTGCCCTGCTGCTGGTAACGCCATCCGCGCTGATTGAAGGCATGAGGGTTGGCAGGGTCGGCTTCAATGACCAGGCCCATCAGCTGGATCACCTCATCGGCGTTGCCCACGTTTGGCGCAAGCGCCACCGCGCGATCCAGGCAGTATCGGATATCGCGCGCCTTGGACAGCGCGAGCTTGACGTCGGCGAAGGCCTCGGCATCGCGCTTCAACTGGCTCAATACGTAGGAGCGCTCGCAAAGCGTGCCCGCGGCGGCGTAGAGCCCGATCGCTTCGTCGTAGAGCTTGAGCGCCTGGGCGTACTGCTTCGCCTCCTGGCGCTCGTACGCACGGTAGGCAGGGATCCGGGCTGCGAGCCGGTTCGTTGCCTCCGGGTCCGTCAGTTCCGAGCGTGATTCGGCCAGGTACGCCTCCATCTGGGCGTAGCTTCCACCCCAGCGCGGCTCGAGGCCGGCCATGCGCGAGAGCCGCAGCTCGATGCTTTGCGGCGCAAGCTTCACCGCCTCACGGTACTGCGCCCTCTCGTCCGCGCGGCTGCCACTGGTGCGCGCGATGGACATCAGCGTCAGGCGGCTGACATAGGGCTTGGGAGCGAGCGTCAGCGAGCGCCGGAGGTCCTTCCGCGCTCGTTCCAGGTAGGCTTGCATGGCGCGGATGTTCTCCTGCGGCGTCTCCCGGATGTACGCCGTGCCGCGCGCCTCCAGCCCCTGGAAATAGAAGTAGCAACCGCGCGCGGTCAGTGCCGCGTAGGAGGACGGGAACATTGCGACCCATTCGTTGAACCGGCGTTCCGCGCCCTGCGGAACCTTGCGGAATGCCGCAAACGCGTTTTCGAGCCGCGGACTCAGCGCCGCGTCCGCCTCGAACGCCTGCTGGTAGCCCCCGAGCAGGCGCTCGAGCTCCCCGTAGTCCCCTCGGTCGAGCAATGCGATGATATGCCGCTGCACCGGGTCCACCGCCAGGAGCGCCGGGCGGGTCTGCACCGGCATCGTTTCCGCATTCTCTTCTGCCTCACGGGCCTCGTCGTCCTCGCCGCCAGCCGCCTCAGCACCCGTCCTCGCAATTGCCTCGCGCTCCTCGGTAGGCGGATGCGAGGAGAGGAAACCCGGAATGCGGCCGCGCCGTGGCGCCTCGCCCTCCAGCCGCCCGAGTATCGCGGCAAAGTGGCGCGGCTCGATGCCGCTCTTCTGCATCAACGCGATGGCATAGGCATCCGCCTCGCGTTCGTGCTCGCGCGAGTACTTGGTCTGTAGCAGGATCGTGGGGGCCGCCGCCGCGAGAGACGTCGTCGACGCAATATCGCCGGTCACCCCCGCAATGATGAGCGCGGTCGCCGAGCTCTCGAGCAGGCGCCGCATCGTATGCCGCTGGCGGACGTGGCCCAGCTCGTGCGCGAGCACCGCGAGGATCTCACGGTCGTTGCGCGCAAGCTTCACCAGCTCGTCGGTCATTACGATGATGCCCGATGGCAGCGCGAACGCGTTCGCCCCGATCACCGGGCTGGAGCGGAACTCGAGGCGATACGCCGTGGGCTCGCCTCCGGCGCGCACCACGGCTTCGAAGCCCTTGTTCAGACGGGCCTGGCGCGACGCGGACAGCCCGGAAGGCTGCAGGAAGTACTGGTCCATTCCCGCAAGCGTCTCCCGCGCGAGCGCCGCTTCCGCCTCAACCGGAATGCGCGCGGCGATCGCCTCCACCGCGACGGGGAGCGCCCGGTCGATCAGCAGCCACAGCGCGGCCACGACCATGGCGATGGCGACCACGGCGTAGGCCGGGCGCGACTCCCAGCGGTGGAGGATCAGCTCGTAACGGCGATCGCGCGTCATGCGGTCGACCGCGTCGTTGTCGGACGTCACGCAGGCGCCGCCGCCGGGCAGGTAAAGCCAGCGCGGCGTATTTGCAATTCGCAGCGACCGGCGCACGCGCGCGCGCGTCGAAGTCCTCGTTCACGTCACGGCCTATGACCTTCAGCCGGCCGCCCGTGATCATCACGCTCACCGGGTGCCTGCGCGAGTCCTTGCCGTCGAAATAGACCGCCTGCAGGACGCTCATAGACCCAGATCCAGGTTGAAGATGTCGCCCAGCTCCTGCCCGGTGGCGCCGACCCGCTCGAGCGTGGGGTTCGCCTCGTGGGGCGTCTCGTCGCGAACGTGCATCGCGAGATTGTCGAGCCGGTAGCGCAGCGTGCGGACGACGGCCCAGGGGATGAGGAGCCCCGCCGTGGCCGCGATCGCGATTACGTTGCCGATGTAGAGGCGTGCAAGCTTCGACGGCTCCCAGCGTGCTCGAAAACCGGATGCCGGGGCCGTGAGCGCCGTTCCAGAGCAGGTTCGTCGTGCGCGCCTGGATGAACGCGTAGACCACCGCGTAGGCCGCGTATATCAGGACCATGGGAACCATGAAAGCGATCCACGAATAGGCCTCGGGCACCGCCTCGCTCGCCGCCGCGAACCACATCAGTCCCATCGCCGGTACCGAAAGGGCGAACAGGATGATGCCGCCGAGGATGTAGATTCCGAAGAACTCGCGGGCCGAGACATCGCAGCCGAAGCGCGTCGTGCCGAGCGCGTGGTGCGAGAGGACGAATGCCTTCTGGCGCGCCATGAACCACGGAAAGGCGAGCCCCAGGGTGAGGCCCACGACGAGCGGCATGCCGATGTAGACGCGGACCGCCTCACGGGACGCCGCCGCAAAGTCGAAGCGCAGGCCCCGGTACGCCGAGTTGCGCGCGTTGAACATGAGCGAGCGCATGACGAGCCAGGGCAGCCCCAGCAGGAACACCCCCCACATCGCGTATCCCGAGGCCGGGTAGAGCTCGCTCGCGAACGCGTAGATTACGAATACGACGAATGCGACGATCCGTCCCTTCAGGATCGTCTTGGGGCTGGCGAAATAATCGAACGTATCGCCGTCGAGGCGGGTGCTGCCGTAGAAGTAGCGCTTCTTGCGGACCTTCGCCCACGCCGAGTAGATCCCCAGCGTGATGAGCGTGAAGAAGAGATTGACGATCCAGATGCGGAAGTACTCGGCGGCCGTGCCGGTGAACTCCGGCCGGAGGACTCTCTCGGCTGTAGACGCCGCACTCCCCAAAGTGAGCTCATTCTACCGCCCGCGCGTCTTTTCGTGCGCGCTTTCGAGCAGCCGCGGGCGCGAACCTAGCCGCCGGCGCGTGATTTCTCGGCCTCGCGGTGGCGTTCCTCCCGTGCCATGCGGGCGGCATACTGGTATTCCATCTTTGCTTTCTCCGCCTCCCGCTCGCGCTCGCGCAAACGTCGTTGCGCGGCGCGCAGCCGCTCCTCTTGCGCCGCGCGGGCCTCACGCTCGTCCGCCGGCTGGCGCCAGGCAAACTGACGCTCATACAGAGCATTGCGCGTTTCGCGCCGGTATTCCTCCCGCGCCTTGCGTGCTTCGCGCTCCTGGTCTTCCAGGCGCTGGTACGCCTCGTGCCGGCGCTGCTCGTGTGATTTTCGATCGTCCTGCGCCTGCTGGGCCTCTCTTCACGATTTTCCAATCCTTGTCTTCATTCACGACCCGTTTCGGCAGCAGGCCGCGCGACACGTCCGAAAGGAAAATAAGAATAAGGTTCGTCACACCGGTGGCGCCGCGCTCGCCTTCCGCAACGGCCGGAACCGGCAACGCACTTCCGAATACAACGAGAACGATCAGGGTCAGAAGGCGATTCATCGGCGTCCCCCCGGACAATGGGATCGAATGAAACTCCGACCGATGATAACGCTGGTGCGACGTAACAGGTTGACGGGAAGAGGATTTTTCTGGTTTTTGCGGCACAATTTCACGGACGATTTTCAGTCTCCGCGCAACTAAATCACGGATGGATGCTGCCGATGCGGTTCAAAGCGGCCGCGCGGAAGTCGAACGTGCGCCCGGCCTCGAGCCGCGCAGATCTGCTGCTGAATCGTTTCAGGCTGAGAAAAAGGCCAGCGCGCGCGCCTCGATGCTTTGCCGCGGAGGCGCGCCAGGAGGGGATTGCGGATCCTCGAACGAGGTGTGCGGCGTGAAGCGCGCCCGGCCGTCCTTTGCCGAGTCGTACACCTTGAACACCAGCGCCTCGTCGCGCCGCATGCGTGGAAAGTAATACCAGCGATGCTGCGGGTTGTACATCAAGCGGTAGGTCTGCCCGACCCGGTCCGGATAGCGCCGCTCGGCCAGCAGAAAGTCCTCGAACGCGACGCTTTTTGAATCGGCCAGGGCGAGAGGATTGGACTCGATCGGCTGGTTGATGGCCCGCCAGACCTGGATGATCGCAAAACGGCGCTGCAGCAGCTCCGGCGCCTCTTCCGGCAGGACGTCGCGCACGCGCTGCGGACCCGACCACTCCGTATAGTCGTTGTGCGCCGAGAGCACCGGCTCCCGCACCAGCCGGGCTTCCCGCTCACTCTCGTCTCCCGAGCGCAAGGTGTGGTCGAACAGCACCACCCGAGACGCGCCCGACACGTCCTTGATCAGCCGCTCGACCTCGGGGTAATAGACTGCCTTCAGCTCCTCCGGATCGAAAAAATCCTTGACCCGGGTCTTGTGCTCCACGAACACGAAGCCGTGCTCATCCAGCGACAGCTCACTCGCGACCGGCCGCCCATCGCGGATGCTCATGGACCGCAGTTCATGCATCCCGGTCCGGCGGCGACGAATATTATTCGGGCCGAAGGTCTCGTTCACGAGCTTTTCGCCCGTGTTGATGGTGTACGGTATACCGGCGGTGACCATCGTGCCCATGCGGCGAGCCCGGCTCAGATCTTATTCAGTTGCTCCAGCATCTCCTTGCTCTCGGGTATGGTTCCCGGGTCGTAGAGCTTCGCGTAGCGGACGATGCCCTTGGCGTCCAGCACGAAGGCCGCGCGCTTGTCCATCCCGCGCTCCTCGTTGAAGACCCCGTAGGCCTTGCCCACCGCCCCGTGCGGCCAGAAGTCCGACAGCATGGGGAACGGCACGCCACCCAGCTTCTCGCCCCACCCCTTGAGGCTTGGAGCCGGGTCGACGCTGATGCTCAGGATTTCGACGTTCAGCTTCTTGAATTCTTCGTAGTTCGCACGGAACCCGTTGACCTGGTTCGTTCACCCACCGGTGAAGGCGAAGGGCATGAACGTAACCACGACCCGCCGACCGCGATAGCTGGCGAGCGAGACTTTCTGGTCGGCGTGCGAGCCGAGCGTGAAATCGGGCGCCGACGCGCCGGTCTGAATCGTCATGACAGTTCTCCCGTGTGGTGTGGATCGGCAATGCCGCCGCCAAAGGATACCACTTAGGGGTCAGTTCCTGCATTCATGCATTGCTTACAATGAGGCCGGCATGAGTGCCAGCGCGCGCGATAGCATATAGGATTGCAGGACTCGACCCTGAGTCGGGAGATCTGCTCGAGGAGGAGCCATGAAAAAAACGGTCTATGGTGGTTTCATTACGCTGGCAGTCGCACTAGCGGCGATGGAGGCAGCCCAGGCGCAGTACCCCACGAGGACGATACGATGGATCGTGCCGTTCGCGGCGGGAAGCGGCACCGACACGGTCGCGCGCTTCATTCAGCCGCAGCTTGCGGCGGCGCTCGGCCAGCAGGTGGTGATCGATAACCGCCCTGGAGCGGCCGGCAACCTCGGGGCGGAGCTCGCCGCCAAGGCGCCGCCGGACGGCTACACGCTGCTGATGGGCAACATCTCCCACAGCATCAGCATGACGCTCTACTCGAAGCTCGGCTTCGATATCTTCCGGGATTTCGCCCCGGTCACCTCGCTCGCGCACGGCTCGTTTATGCTTGCCGCCCACCCCTCGCTGCCCGCGAAATCGGTCAAGGAACTGATCGCGTTCGCGAAGAGGCGGCCGGGCGAAGTCAACGTCGCAACGGCAGGCGCGGCCCTGCGGCTCGCCGCGAAGATGCTCGACAGCATGGCGGGCATACAGACGACGGAGATCACCTACAAGAGCACGCCGCAGGCCGTCACCGCGGTGGTGAGCGGTGAGACATCGCTCGGCTTTCCCGCCA
The DNA here is from genome assembly GCA_963699525.1 of uncultured beta proteobacterium. Lineage (GTDB taxonomy): Bacteria > Pseudomonadota > Gammaproteobacteria > Burkholderiales > SG8-41 > SG8-41. Next base: position 17,992 of record CAVOUI010000015.1, read on the forward strand.
CCAGCTCGGCGATGCCGTACGCCCGGTCGGGAAAGCTCCGCGCGCTCGCGGTCACGACGCCCAAGCGCACCTCCATGGCGCCCGACGTTCCGACCCTGGCGGAATCCGGAGTGCCCGGCTACGACGTGACTACCTGGTATGGGCTGCTGGTTCCTGCGGGATCTTCGAAGGAGATCATCGCCCGGCTGAACGGGGCGGTGGTAAACACGCTCACGAATCCCGCGGTGAAGAAGCTCTTCGCGCAGACCGATCTCGAGCCCAATTACTCCACGCCCGAGCAGTTCGGTGCCTACATCCGCAGCGAGGTCGCGAAATGGGCGAAGGTGATCAAGGAATCGGGCATCACGATCGAGTAGCCCCGGGTTTCACGGCCATGGCGCATCCCGACCGCTTCCTGCTTGCCGGCGTCATGGGCTGGCCCGTCATGCACTCGCGCTCGCCGCTGCTGCACAACTACTGGTTCAAGCGGCACGGGCTCGCCGGAACCTACCTACCTCTGGGGATCCCGCCCGAAGGACTGGCTGACGCCTTGCGCGCGCTGCATCCGCTGGGATTCGCGGGCGTGAACCTCACGATCCCTCACAAGCAGCACGCCATGACGATCGTGGACGAGGTGGATCCGGTGGCGATGCGTATCGGCGCGATCAGCTGCGTGGTGGTCAGGCCCGACGGGTCGCTTTCCGGCAGCAATAACGACTGCTACGGCTTTATTCACAATTTGAAGCAAGCCGAGCCCGGCTGGCGTGCGAGCACCGGGCCGATCGTGGTGCTTGGGGCGGGCGGCGGCGCCCGTGCCGTCTGCTACGGACTCCTGCAGGAAGGCGCGAAGGAGATCCGTCTCGTCAACCGCACGCTGCCTCGCGCCAAGGGCATCGCCGCGGAGTTCGGCGGCCCGATCGAACCTTTCCCTTGGGAGGAGCGCCACGATGCGCTCGAAGGCGCAGCCATGGTCGTCAACGCAACGAGCCAGGGCATGACCGGACAGCCCGCCCTCGACATCCGGCTCGACAAGCTGCCGAAGAGCGCTCTCGCCGCCGACATCATCTATACCCCGCTCGAGACGCCGTTTCTCGCCGCGGCACGCGCGCGCGGCAACCGCACTCTCAACGGCCTCGGCATGCTCCTGCACCAGGGCCGGCCCGCCTGGAAGGCGTGGTTCGGAATCGAACCGGAGGTGACTTCCGAGTTGAGGGCGCGATGGAGAATTGCCTCGAGGAGTCGCTTCTCCCACCACCGCCCGCAGCATAGCTGCGACCCCGCCTCTGGCAGGAGGGGAGCCGAATTACTTCAGTCGAGCTTGGCGCGGAAATGGTCCCAGGTGCGCTTGAAGAGACTCTGCGTCCAGAGCTTCTCGCGGCAGAGGGCCACCTCCTCCGCGCTGAACGCATAGGGCTTGCCGATCTGCAGCGCCATGTATTGGCGGTAGGCGTTTTCCTCGAGGTAGTTCGCGAGCACGAACGCTTCCACGATGTCCTTGCCCACGGTCACGGCGCCGTGCGACTTCATCATCGCCGCCGGGCGGTCCCCGAGGGTGGCCGCGAGCCGGTCGGCCATCGCCCGGTTGTTGATCGAGTTGGGCGAGTCGAGCACCGGCAGCGGGTAGACCAGCGAGCCCTGGGCGTACACCGGCAAGTAGCCGTGGCCGGTCATGGTGAGGAACGTCGACCACTTCGGGTGCGCGTGCACGACCGCCTTCACGTCCTTGCGCGCCCGGTAGACGCCGGCGTGGAGGTGGAACTCGAGCGGCGGCTTGCCATTGCCCTCGATTACGTTCCCTTCCATGTCGATCGTGCAGATGTCCGCGGGCGTCAGCCTGCTGCGCTGGCAGGAGCCGATGTTGATCAGCATGCGGTCCTCGCCAAGGCGGATGCTGGCGTGCCCGTTGTAGTCGATGATGTCGGACTGCTCCAGCATGCGGATGCAGTCGACGAGCTGCTGCTTCAACGCTGCTTCCAGCGCGGGCACCTGGTCTTTCAAGTCCGACATGCCGGCCTCCGTCACCAATTGACCTGGGCGCGCACCTGCGCGCGCCAGAGATCCCACGCGCGCATCCCGGCGGTCCGGTTGATCGCGTCGGCAAGCCGCGCCTCCTCGTCGTTCAGCACCGCCATCGGCGCACCGCCCGCGAGCGCGGTGGTCCAGTGCTGGATGCGGGCGTTGACCTCGGTGTAAACCGCACGGAAAACCGCCGTCTGCAGCGTCGGCCCGCACGCCACGCTGCCATGCGCCCGCATGAGCACGATGTCCTTGCGGCCCATCGACTCGGCGAGCGCGACGCCCTTCGCCCCGTCGCTCACCAGCATGTCGGTAGCGCCGAATTTCGCGCGGATGTCGAACACGGGCACGCCGGACGCGATGAACGCCGAGTTGTGGAACATCGCCCGCATCGGCACGGGCACGAGCCCGAACGGTATGACCGAGGGCGAGTGGCTGTGCACCACGGACGCGATGTCCGGCCGCGCCTTGTAGATCTCCCCGTGGATGAAGCGCTCGAGGAAGCTCGAGCGTCCATTGGCATTGCAGGGATTGCTGTCGAGATCGTACTCGATGATGTCCCCGGGCATCACCAGGGCCGGCGCGACCGAGCGCGCCATCAGGTAGCGGTCGGGCGCGGATGGATGGCGCATCGAGACATGACCGAAGCCGTCCACGACGCCTTGCGCGGCGAGAACGCGGCTCGCCGCGGCGAGATCGGCAAGAACGTCTGCAGCCACCGCGCCGCCGGATCGGGGTGCCTGAGCCATCTCAGATGACGACCTTGGTCATCATGCCCGCCGGGAAGATCTCCTCCGGCTTGAAGTGGCGGTGCGCGATGCCCTGCTGCCAGGTATAGAGCGCCATCTGCTCCCAGGTCGGGCGGTTCTCCTCGATGCCGTAGGGAAACGGGTCGCCGCCGAACATGTCGCGCATGCTCCGCGCGTAGGTGGGAAGCCACGCCAGCGGATAGCGCGACACCGCCGGATCGAGCAGGCGCTCGATGCTGCGGCGCTTCGATTCGACGAACGCGTTGTAGAGGTTGCGCGCAACCCACGGATTCTCGTCCAGGATGTGCTTCCGCATCGCGATGATGTGCATGATCGGCCACACGCGGGTGCGCTCGTAGTACTCCTCTTCCATCTCGTGGAAGTTGGGGAACAGGCGCGTGACGTCGGGATGGCCCTCGATGAAGCAGGTCGGCGGGCGGGCGATGATCGCGCAGTCGATCTCGCCGGCAGCCAGCATCTCGGAGAGCGACTTGTCAGCGACCCGCGTGAGCTTCACGCCCCGGGGAAGGTTCAGCTCGACTTTCTCTTCGCGACCGGCGGCGTTCGCGCCGGCCTGGTACCAATGCACGTCCGTCAGCTTCACGCCCATGTCGTTGTGCATCCAGCCGCGCATGTAGACCGCCGCCGAGTGCGCCCATTCCGGCGACCCGACCTTCTTGCCTGCCAGGTCCTTCACCGTCTTGATGTTGCTCTTGCGGTTCACGTAGAAGGAGCTGAAGCGGAACAGCCGCGAGCACACGACCGGCAACCCGATGATGTCGCTGTCCTGGCGGGTGACCTGGGCGGCGAATTTCGCGAAGGAAAGCTCGGACACGTCGAATTCGCGATTGGCCGTGAAGCGCGCGAAGCATTCGTGATGGCCGAGATTGAGCCAGACGTGCTCGATCCCCTCGGCCTTCACGGTCCCCAGCCGGAAGTCGCGGAAGTGGTCGTAGTCCGTGGTCGCGATGGAAAGCTTGAGCTGGGCCATGTGCCCTCCCCGAGCCGAGCCTCAGCCCTTCAGGTTCTGCTTGAAGAACTCCAGCGTGCGCGACCACGCCAGCTTGGCGGCGGCCTCGTCGTAGCGCGGCGTCGTGTCGTTGTGGAAGCCGTGCTGGGTGCCCGGATACATGTGCATCTCGTACCGCACTCCGTTCTCCTTGAGCGCCCGCTCAAACGGCTTCCAGCCGGTGTTGACCCCGTCATCGTGCTCGGCGTAGTGGATGAGAAGCGGCGCCTTGATCTTGGCGGTGTCCTCGGCGCTGACCTGCCTGCCGTAAAACGGGACGCCCGCTGCAAGGTCCGGAATGCGCACTGCCAGCTGGTTCACGACCCGGCCGCCGAAACAAAAGCCGACCGTCGCCGATCTTGCCGTTGCACTCGGGGCGCGCTTTGAGCACGCCGGCCCCGGCGTAAAGGTCCTCGAACCGCTTCTTGGGGTCGAGCTTCGCAAACAGCTCGCGGGCCTTGTCCTCGTTGCCCGGGTAGCCGCCGACCGGCGCGAGCGCGTCCGGGGCAAACGCGACGTAGCCTTCGACCGCCAGCCGGCGCGCAACGTCTTCGATATAGGGGTTCAAGCCGCGGTTTTCGTGTATCACCAGCACGCCCGGGAGCTTGCCCGCGGCCTTCGCCGGCCAGGCGAGATAGCCCCGCATGGTTCCGGATCCCTGCGGGGAGGGATACGTCACGACTTCGGTCTTGATCCGGGCGTCGTCCTTCGCGACCTGCTGAGCCCATGCAAAGTTGGGGCTGAGGGATTCCAGCATCGCCGCAGCCGTGAAGCCGCCGATGGCGTACTTCGTGGCGCGATCGATGAACTGACGGCGGTTCATGGTGCCGTGAACATAGCCATCGAACAGATCGAGAACTTCCTGCGGAAAATCGCTCGCTTTCCTGCGCTCCATTGAATGGACCCTCTCCGTTAATTGATCAAGGACAGCCCGCGCGGTCAGTCTTGTCGGGACTGGCAGTCTAGGTAGGTCGAGGACGGGGTGTCAAGAAACGCTAATTCTTCTTGTAGCTGAACTTCTGGCCGCCGATGCTGGCCTCGTACATGAGCCCGCCCTTGGCAACCGTGAAGACCGCCATCCCCTTGTTGAACTGGGCCGCGGTCGTTGCGTGTTCCTGCGTTCCGCTTGCCCCCGCAGAGACTCCGGTAGTGCCGGCTTGCGCCGAGGCGCCCGCGGTAATCGCGACGGCGCTAGCCTGGGCGCCGAACTCGAAGTTGCCGCTGGTGAACTCGTCGAACGCTTTCTTGTTCTCGAAGAAAATCATCTGGCTGTAGGCCTGCCCGCCGAGCTGCGCGCCGATGGTGAGCTGGGTCATCGAGGTGTCTCCCACGTATGCGCCCTTGGTGTACACCCGACCGGTGCCATACGCGCCGCCCACCACAAAGCCGCCCTTGCCGATGGTCGGGAACACGGCATAGCCGTAGCTCTTGGCGAAGAACTGGCCGCTTTCACCGGCTTTGCGGAACACCTCGATCGTGTCCAAATATTCGTCTGCGACGGCTTGGGCAAGCGGGAAGCACAGCAAGCAAAAAATCAGAATATTGCGAAGTTTCGAACTCATGATTGGCACCCCCATCGGTCGAGCGAAACGGCCCGGGAGACGGGCCGGCGATCCATTCGAGATTATGCCCTCAAACGTTCTTGACGTGGATCAATAGGGAGCGTGATGCGCGGCGTTACCCTAGGGGCAACTGCCGCTCGGTATCCAATTTCAGGAGGACCCTATGCTGGTGCGCGACCTCATGAGCATTCCGGCTGTCACGATCCGCTCCAACGAAGATTACAAGTCCGCCCTCGCCCTCATGCAGGCGAGGTCGCTGCACCATCTGCCGGTGGTGGATTCGAAAGGCGGGCTCTCGGGGATGGCGGCCGAGCGCGATCTTCTCATCGCGGCAACGCACTACCTCCAGTCGCCGGTCGAGGTCGGGGACGTCATGCACCGCGGCGTGGTTGCCGTGACGGCGGAGACGACCGCTGCCCGCGCGGCGAGCCTCATGGTGGGGCAGAGAATCGGCAGCCTGCCGGTCGTCGACGGCGCCGGCCAGGTGATCGGCATCGTCACCGAGACCGACATTCTCAAGGCCTTCGCGGCGACCGCGCAAAGCGGGTAAGTCGCCGAGTCTTATCTCTGGAACGCTTCGGCGAAGAACCTCGCCGCCTCGGCCTTTGCCTGCTTGTCCACCGCCGCGTCGTAGGCGACCGGCATGTTGAACTTCTTGCCTAGCGCGGTCGCCTCGGGGTTGGTGAAAGCGTGCAGCGCCCCAGGGAAGTTGATGAACCGGTAGTCGGCATGCGCGGCGTCCATGTCCTTCTTGAAGGCCTCGATCTGGTCCGGCTTCACGAGCGGATCCGCGGCGCCGTTCATCACCAGTAGCTTCGGCTTCACCTGCTTCGGCGCCGGGGTGTTCATGAGAAGGCTTGCGTGAAATGTCGCCACCGCCACGAGATCGGCACCGGCGCGCACCATGTTGATCGACACGGCGCCGCCAAAGCAGTAGCCTGCCGCGCCGATGCGCGAGCCATCCACGGTGCTGTGCCTGGCGAGCTCGGCGCGCGCTGCATTGAAGCGCGATTCCATCACCGTCGGGTTCTTCATCACGCTGCCCGCGAGCTTCCCCGCATCCTTTGGATTGTCAGCCGTCGCACCGTCGCCATACATGTCAACCACGAATGCGGTATAGCCCTGTTCGGCGAATTTCCGCGCCTCGCCGCGCACGTGCGGGGTGATGCCCCACCACTCGTGCACCACCAGCACGCCCGGGCGCCGGTCTTCCCGGGCCTCGTCGTAGACGATGAACCCCTTCAGCGTAGTGGCGCCATCCTTGTAGGTGACGGGCACTTCCTTGATGGCGGGCGGCTTCTCGCCCATGCCGGCACACGCGGCGAGGGCGAGGGTCAATAAGGCAACGAGCAACTGTTTCATGGTTTGCACCTCCTGGGCGCGGAGGAATCTACCCTACCGCAGGGCCGCAGTCCATCGCGACTACGCGACGCATTACTTTTTGGCGTCGCCCTGACCCCCTGCTGGGGTTGAGCTCGGGGGCGGAAATCCGCAGCCGCTCGGGACATTTTCACCTTCGAGGATGTCGGCTGTGGTTACGATAAAGCTGGGATTACCGGGCGTGGAAAAATTCGAGCAGATCCACCACTCCGAATCGCCCCCGCAGCCGGCAGCGAAAACGAGGCTACCGGCTACCATGAGACGGCTTATCCGTACCCCCGCCGCGCAAACGACCGCTGTTGGCAACTGCCGAGCCATATCCCCCTTGCCTGATGTCGTGTATTGCAGCCCGCCAGGACATCTTACGCCTGGATGCAGCCCGCCGTTTTTCATTGCGGCGTGACAAATCCCGCACGCGCAATTCAAAAACGGGAGGGTTGTACTATCGAAGATGTGGGGATTGACTCATTGACGTAAACGCGGCGTAGCGCAATCCTGATGTCCAGCCGCCGCACGCGTCCGAATTACCGAATGGGGCGTGGAGCGATGGAAGGGCCGGATTGAACGCCACCCGCCTCACCGGCACTTCATCGCTCCCGCCTCGCCAGACGCACGGAGCCCAACTCCGGCCGCGCCACTTCAGTAAAGCGTTATCGACAAGTCCTCGCGCCACTCACAACCATCGCTGGTCCGGAACGTCCGCACGTTGTTTACACCCTGGACCAATGGAATGTCCATGGCGATGAGGCTCCAGGTGCCGCAGCCAAACAGGAAAACACATTCCTGCACCTGCGTGACGGTGCCGCTACCTTGCGTTCCCGTCGTGATGTTTACCCATCTGGCAGACGAAATTTCCAGATCGCTCGAGAGCGTGCGGATTTCGTAGGGGCTCTCTCTCGTGGTTTCCTGCCTGGGCGGGAGCAGATCCTGCTCACAGCTCTCGTAGCCCCCGCAGCCTGTCAGGGCAGCAAGCAGCAGTGCTGCAGACAGTGTCTCCAGCAATCCGAATAAGCCGGCGAGCCGTGCAGCTCTGATCACCGCGAAGAAACGGCGCCCTTGCGGGTGCAGTCAGCTTGTTGACTGCCTTACATGCTGATGCGCGGGGCGTCCGCTGGGAATCCCAGGTTCATGGGAGGACCGCGTCCAAGGAACCGAGCGCCCGCCAGCGGCACCTGGCGGGCGCTCGGCGTTCAGGGCGCGGTTACCGCGAACGGGTTACTCGTGCCGAGGCGCGCGTAGCCGTTGTTGGCGAACAGGCGTATCTCGTACGTGCCGGGCGCGACCGAGGACGGGACCGTCAAGGGCACGCTGCCACTCCCCGTCCCCGTGGTGTAGCGCCACGCCACGTAGGACGTATTGGGCGCACCCGGCGCGAAGATTCCGATCCAGTCGCGGACCGTCGGCGTGCAAACGTTGCTCCAGGTGGCCGTCACGGCACTGCCACGCACGACGCTCGCCGGGCTGGCACCGAGGTTGGCACCGCCCGTGCAACCGGCACCCACGGTGATGGTGGTGACCGCGAGCTGCGTGTAGCCGCCATTGGAGAACAGGCGCAGCTCATACGTCCCCTGGGCAAGGGTCGAGGGCACCGTCAACGGTACGCTCCCGCTTGCGGCCCCGTTGGTGTAGACCCAGGCGAGGTAGGAAGACACGGGAGCACCCGGGGAAGCGAGCGCGATCCAGTCACGCGTGCTCGGCGCGCAGATTCCGCTCCAGATGGCGGTCACGGAAGCTCCAGCACCAACGCTCGTCGGGTTTGCGCTGAGGGTGGGGACCGTGCAGCCGGCCACAACCGTGAATGGGTTGCTGACCGCGAGGCGCGTGGTGCTGTTCGCGCTGAACAGTCGCAGCTCGTAGGTGCCCGGGGCGGCTGTGGCCGGAACCGTCAAAGCCACGCTGCCGGCCGCCGTGCCCGTGGTGTAACGGTAAGTCACGTAGGACGAGTCCGGCGCGCCCGGGACATAGAGCCCGATCCAGTCGGTGGTGGTGGGCGCGCAGACCGCGCTCCAGGTGGCCGTCACAGCGCTGCCGGCAGCAAGGCTCGTCGGGCTTGCGTTGAGAGCGCCGCCCGTGCAGCCGGGCACGACCGTGATCGTGGTGGTCGCAAGGCGCGTGTAGCCGCCGTTGGAGAACAGCCGCAGCTCGTAGGTGCCCGGCGTGAGCGAGGTCGCGAGCGTGAAGGGCACGCTGCCGCTTGCCGTCCCCGTCGTGTAGCGCCAGCCGAGGTAGTAAGACGTATTGGCCGCGCCCGGCGTGAAGATCCCGATCCAATCCCGCGTGGTGGGTGACGCGATTCCGCCCCAGGTTGCGTTGATCGTGGCACCCGGCGTGGCGGAAGTCGGGCTTGCGGCCAATGTCGCGGGGGGCACGGCGACCCCAGTCACGGCTTTTGTCGCGCCTCCCCCACCCGTGAAGGAGACCGTTCCCGAGAAAGCGCCCTCGGACACGGGGCTGAAGCGAACCGATATCGTCGTGCTCTGGCCAGCCGCCAGGCTATAGGAGCCGGCCGACAGGACCGAGAACGGCGCCGTGGTGGTCGCGACGCCGTTCAGCACCCCTCCTCCGACGTTCTGGATCGTGAATGTCCGGTCGAAGGACGTATTTGCGTTGACGATGCCGAAGTCCAGCGTGTCGGGCGTGACGCTGATCGTGGGAGCCGCGACCGTGACGGCGAGAACGCTGCCGTCCGGGAAGGTGAGCGAGTAGCTTCCCGTCGTCGAGGGTAACCACTGGCCCGAGTAAGTTCCGTCGCCCGCGGCCTGATCGAGCCCCTGGCCATCGTCGAGGAGGGTAATGGTTTCGCCACCGGGACTGACGGTGATGGCAACGTCGCCGTTGGGTGAGGCGCAGTTGATGTTCAGCACCGAAAGGCGAAGGGGGGTGTCGACTGTCCAGGCGACCGAATCCGAGATGGGTGCGAGCCGCGAGAAGACAGGCGAGTTCGAACAGGTCAGGGCGCCGAAGGCGTTGAGGCGCTTCTGCGAGATCGTGTTCGCCATCGAGGCTACGTTATCGCCGCCGGCGAGAATGAGGTTCTTGATCGCGCGCCAGTCCCTGCCCGGGTCCGCCGCCTTGAGCAGCGCGGCGGTTCCGGTCACGTGCGGCGTTGCCATCGAAGTCCCGTTGAGCGTCGAGTAGGTGCCGTTCAACGTCGTGCTCAGGATCTCGGTGCCGGGAGCGCCGATGTGCACCGACCGCCGGCCGTAGTTCGAAAACGGCGCGCGCTCGTCGGTGCGCGTGGTGGCGGCGACGCAGATGATGTTCGGCAGCGCGTAGTTGCACGGGTAGAACGGGGTCTGGTCGTTGTTGACGCCCACGCCGAACGCATTGCCGTTGCCGGCCGCCGCGACAAAGAGAATCCCCGCTTCCTGATGCCTTTGAATCGCGTCGTAGAGCGCCTGCGAGAACCCGCCTCCACCCCAGCTGTTGTTGGTCGCGACGATTTCCACGCCGCGCTCCTTCATGGTCTTCACGTACTCGAGGCAGGCGATGGCGCCAGCGGTCGAGCCGAAGCCTCCCGAGTCGAGAAACTTGCAGGCCATCAGGCCGACGTTCCAGTTGATCCCCACGACCCCCGTCGCGTTGTTCCCGGCTGCGCCGATCGTTCCCGCGACGTGCGAGCCGTGCAGGTTGTCGTCCCGGGGATCGGAGTCGTTGTTGGCCGTGTCGATGCCATAGCAATCGTCAACGCGCCCGTTGCCGTCGTCGTCGATGCCGTTGGGAATGCAATCGGCGGCGTTGCGGAACATGTTCGCCGACAGGTCCGGGTGGTTGTAATCGATCCCGGTGTCGATCACCGCGACCACCACGCTGCTGCTGCCGGTGGTGATGTCCCAGGCGCTCGGCGCGTGGATGTCGGCGCCCGGGGTGCCCCCCATCTGCCCGGAGTTGTAGAAGCCCCAAAGATCGCCGAAGCGGGTGTCGTCGGGAGTCACCGTCGCGCGAACGATGTAGTTGGGCTCGGCGTAGAGGACGTCGGGGTCCTTGCGGTAGCGCTCGATGGCCTCTGCGACCGAGACGCCTCCCTGCAACCGGAGATGCTCGAGCCCCTGAAGAATCCGGAAGGCCCGGAGCCGGGTTCCGGCCACCCGCGAACGCGCCGCGATCTTGTTGATCTCCGGGACCCCGTCGCGAAACTTGACGATGACTTCATCGGGAACGTGAGGCTGAAGCGGAGGACGCGGAGCCGCATCCGACGCAGCCGCGATTTCCGGATCAGCTCCGGGAGTGGTGCGGGCGCCCTGGACGGCGCCCACGGGAATTCCGCCGCCGGGAACGCCGGCCGGTAAAGCGCCACCCCGCAGAGCTCCACCCGCCGCAATGCCCTCGGCCGGTGCGGCGCCCGAAGCCGGGCCGCCACTCTCTCCCCCATCGCCGCCGCCGCAAGCAGCGAGCAGCAGCAACACGACGAGTGAAGTGATTCCCCGCGCAATTCGCAACCGATAGGTCTGCATGGCAGCACCTCCTCAGAGCGTCGGGTCTTTTCTGCCGCCCGATTCGGCCGATCAATATAATCCCGTCGTCATGGATTAGAAAGCGCCTGCGACTGATTATTGCGGTTTGGTGAAAATGCTGCACCGTGTCACGCCCAAACCTAACATTCTGGGAGGTTTAGGCTGGCCAGCCGGTCATCACTGGCCACCTTCACGTGACTTACTTCACGGGCTTCACTGGATCCGGTACACGAAGTTCGGCTCGACCGACTTGATGCGGAGGTTCTCTGCGCGGAGTTTCGCCATCGTCTCCGGCCCCGGGTCCTCGACGAGCGTCACGAGGAAGACGTTGGACCCGAGCTCCTGGATGCTCTTGATCCCGAAACGTCCATAGACGTCGCGAATGACCCTCGCGTCAGCGGACACGGTGAGGGTGACGAGATACTCACCCGGTACTCTTGCTGGCTGAGATGTCGCGGCCGTCGGCGCGGTCTGCGGACTAACGGGCGAGCTGCCGCACGCGGTCCCTGCGGCCGCACCAGCCAGGCCAAGGCCATGCGATGAGGCGCCGCATCGAGGGACGTTCTTCCCTATTTCAAGCGGCCGCAGATCGTCGCGGCCATGGTCCTGGCGTAGTCCGTGTGGTCGAAGCTGGGCACGTTGAAGGTGCCGGCTTCGTCCTGGAAGATGAACATGTGCTCGCCCTCTTCCTCGTAGACCGTATAGAGCCTCTTGGCGGTCATGCCCCGCCTGTGTGCATCGCGCAGGAATTTCTCGATCGCCTTCTGCGCCACGGCGATCGCTTCCGCTAGCGACTCGTACTCGCCGATGCGCCGCACCTCCGGCTCCGGCTCGTCGTGCTTGCTGACTCCCTCAACGTAGAAAGTCATACCGCGACCTCATCCTTCAGGATCGCCTCGCCCTTGGTAAACCACGACACGCCGAACGCTACGATCGCGGTGGCTTCGAGCCAGAATATCGGATCGAGCCTCTCGATGGGTAGGTCGTCGGACACAAAGGACACGACCGCGGCAAGAACCAGGCAGGCAAGAATGATATACCCGCATGCAGCGTAAACGCGGTTCCTCCACACCTTCATGCGAGTCGGCGGCTTGTCCGGGTTGGTCTTGCGAAACAGGCAAAGCGAGAAGAACGCCAGCGTCAGGAAAAAGCCCGTCGCACAAAAGAGGTGCACGGCGCCGATGATCTGGTCCTTCGATAGTCCAGTTGATTTCCGGCTTCGTCGGGAAGAGAGCAACGCCGATCGCGAAGATGCAGGCTATATCCCCGGCAATGTTGTCCTTCCGCTCGTAACCGCGATAGGACAGGAGGAACACCCCGACCGCGCACAAGCTCCCGACAAACACGTCGCCCATCACCGTGTAGTAATAGGCGCTGATCGAGCTCTCGATGCCGAGGCCTCGTTCCAGCAGGATCTTTCCGAACACCAGGACGAACGGAAGCAGAATTCCAATGATCCCGATTGCCTTGCGCAACCCGAGATAAGACAGGACCAGCGACTCATTCGCAGGCGGCTGCTGGCTCATCGCTCCCCTCCCTCAACGCGTGCCGGCCTCGCCCGGCGGCGCTAGAACGCGAAAGTAAAACTCACCTCGCCGTAGGTGCTGCTACAGCTGCGATAGACGGAGCTGTTGCAATCGAGGTAGGACTCGTAGACCGCGCCGATGCCGATGTAGAGATTGCGTCCGGCCCCGATATACACGCCCCCGCGGGCACCCGTAGAGTCCAGGTTCGGCAAATTGTCGACGTTGGTGCGCCGGTAGAAAGCGCCCACGTAGGGCTTCACCGTCTCGACCTGGTAGAAGACATACTGCACCGAGCCCGTGATCTTGCTCATGTTCGGGTCCGACCCGGTCCACGACTCATACCCGATCCCGACGCTGAGACCGTCAACCAGGTAGTAGCTCAATCCCACCCCGAGGACCAGGTAGGTGTCGTCGAAGGCGGAGCCGGTACCGGCGGTGAGGGCGACTGCAGCGCGCCCCTTGCTGAAGACTCCGGCCGAAACCCCTACCTGTGCCGCAGCCGGCAAGGAAAAGGTGCAGGCCGCAACGGCGGCGGCAACGAGCCATCTTGTCTTGGTCATGCTGTCTCTCCCTTCCCGCCTCATGCGCAATCTATCGCACTGGCGAGATCAAGTACTCAAGTCGACATGTTACATCATCGGGAAGTCATCTCTCCCTCCCCGCCTCGTGGACGATCTTCTGAACGGGCGAGAGGAGGTACTCCAGCACCGTGCGCGTTCCGAGGTGGATCTCGGCGCTGACCTGCATGCCGGGGACGAGTCGCAGCTGTCCGCCCTGCCCTTCAAAATGAACGCTGCTCAGTCCGATTAACGCGCGGTAGGCCGCGTCCTGGACAGATGTGATGCCAGAGCCACCTGGTTCCGACCTCGCCTGCGCATCAGCGCTTACCTGTCTTACCACACCATCCAGCAACCCGTATTTCTGGAAAGGGTACGCAGCGAGTTTGATCCGCGCCTTCTGCTGCTCTTGCACAAAACCTGCATCCGCATTGCTGACCCAAACCTCGGCGACGAGTGGCTCGTCGTGCGGAACGAGCGTCAGCAGAATCGTCCCGGGCGCGACCACCGTGCCCGGCGTATGTGTTGCGAGGTCCTTCACGATTCCTGCTTGTGGTGCCTTGAGTTCAAGCAGTGAATGGCGGTGCTGTTGCTTGTCCCATTCTTGCTGCAGCTTGTGGTGGATCGCCGCGGCCTCGCCTCGCTCGCTCTGAAGTTGTTGGCGATAGTTAGAGGTGATTTGCGCGATTCGTTTTTCCGATTGGGCAATCAACGCCCTTAAACCCGACACATTTTGAGAATGCGCTCGGAGGTCCTGCTCATTCTCCATATACGTGCGCTGCCTCTCCAATGCGAGCAGTTTGCCTGCATATCCCTCCATCGCGAGCCTGTTCCATGCATCTGCTTGCTCCTTGTATATCGGCGCATTCTTTTGAAGCTTGCTTTCGATTTCGAGCGCGGCTTTCAGGTCGTGCTGAACTTTCTGGAGCGTCGCATACTCGGTCCCGAGGGCGTCCTGCTGAGCCTGACGTCGTGCGTCAAGCTGCGCCGCGGTTCGCTCATAGATATCAGGAGGATCATCGCTCAGCCGCTGCATTGAAGTGCCCGCGAGTTCCGCATCGATACGCCGTAGTTGAAGTTGCTTTCGCTGGAGCTCTGCAAATAGCGCTCTGCCATCCGCGTCCGACACCCGCGTATCCATCCGCACCAGTACCTGTCCTGCCGTGACTTCTTGCCCCTCCCGCACCAGGATTTTATGGACGATGCCCGACTCTGCAGGCTGGACGATCTTGAGAAAGCTTTGTGGGACGAGCTTGCCTTGCGCGATCGCCACGATGTCGAGCCGTCCGAGTAAAGACCACGCGACTAACGCTGAGACCAATGCCAATAGAACGTACAGCACAGTTCGAGGTAGCGGCGAGGGAGGTCGTCTCTGAAGATTGATGACTTCGGCCGCGAAATCGTGTTCCGATCGATTCCCGATCTCTTTCCACGAATGAGTCAGTACCGAGAGCATTGTCATAGCCCGCCCACCGGTCAAATATGGAGCTGGTTGAAGCCCTCTTTGAGCCCCTGAAGCACCTCAAGATTGACCGTTTGGTTCACTGTTCTTCTTAGTCCAAGCAATTCATCTCCGCCGAGCCATGCTTGCGCACCGAGGTGCGCGTCTTGGCCGAAAACGTGCGCACCCGCTCCCCCCGTACTTTCGTCAACTTCGATCGAGAATGCGCCGTTGAATCGACCAACCAACTGCCAGCGTCGCGCAATTTCCCGCGAAGTGAACGCCGCGCTGCGCCGGTTCGACTCCCCGAAGTCTCGTGCCATCGCCTCGAATTCAAAACGCGGTTCATGCGCAAGATAGGCCGCGAAATACTCTGCGACGCAATCACGGTCGTTTTCCGAGCGAACATTGCCATATCGATTGTGAAAGTGGCTTCGATTATCCCGGTAGCGCGTCTCGTGTTGCTCTCCCTGATCACGGCCGTGCACTGATCCGCATATGCCTGTTTCCTGCTGTTCTGAGACCTCATCGTTTTGCGTTGGCGGGCCTATGGGTGGATTCGGTTCGGAGGGGACAGAGCCGCCTTCGCCCCTCGCAAGATTTTGCAGCTCCGAAGCATTCCACAGCGTGCCGTCGGCGAATTCGAAACGCTCAATCTCATAACCGGCTTCGGGCTGCCAGCGGATTGAAAGTTCGTCGCTGGTGCCCTTGATGGCGAGCTTAATGTAGTCGCCAGCACGCGTGGCAGTCATGTCAGGAGTAGCGACGTACGAACTGAACCGCAGCGTGTCAACATCGAGGCCGCTGGTATCTAGGTCTTCGATAATGTCCTGTCCGGAGGTTCGTCCAAAAAAATAGTTGTCGCTGCCTCGGCCGCCGGCAAAGCGGTCGGTTACGCTCGTGCCGCTCAGGGCATCATCGCCGTCGGTTCCCGCGAGGTCGAACCCCCGATCGAGGATCTGCTGGTAGCTCAGCGTCGCGCCATCCGCGAACTGAAAGTACTCGATGTTGCCGGAGCTTCGTGCATTAGTCGGATCAAACCCATCAAGATGAATCGCGTCACCGGTGTTTCCCACTTTGATCAGCAACGAGCCCAACCCCAGGGTCAGCGATTCGGGCGTAATGCCCGGTCCGAACGCAATGACATCGCTCCCGAAGGTACCAGTATCGAGAACGCGGTCTATGCCGTCGCCGATCTCGAACGCGTAGGTATCGCCGTCTTCCCCTCCGTCCAGCGTGTCGCTTCCCTCATTTCCGGCAAGAGTGTCCGCACCCCCACGCCCGTAAATGGTGTCGTTACCCGAGCCGCCCTCCATTTGGTCAGTGCCGCTCGACCCCCAAAGGAAGTCCGCCCCGGCGGTTGCAGTGGAAAATCTGTTCTCTATCGCCGCGACGTCGAAGGTGTGAGTAATGAGAGCGGCGCTGGGTAAATCACCCCCTCCCTCTGCGCCTCCGCCAATGACGGTCTGTTCGGTTGAGATCTCCTCTATCCTGTAAGCACTATCCGCGAACCAGTTCTTGATAGTGATCCAGTCCTTCGTGCCCGCCGTCCCGAGGTAGAGATTGAACTCGTCGCGCGAAATGGAGAGTCCCGAAATGGAATCTACCGATCCCGTCGCAAACATGACCGTCAACCTGTCGAAACTGCCTGCCGTCTCATCGACATCGCTTATAAATGCAGACGTCGCTTGATGCGTAATGAGATAAACGTCGTCGCCTGGGCCCCCATCGAGATAGGCACTGCCCGACATCAACGCCAAGCGGTCATCGCCGAGCCCTCCAAGGGCCGTATCGACACCGCCTTGAGAGCGATTAGCCGAGACCAAAGTGTCGTCCCCTTCATCGCCCGACAAGTAATTAGAGAACGCCGTATCAGTCGACGGGTCTTCGCTCCTGATAAAGTCGTCTCCCGCGCCTCCGAGGAATAGATCGTTCCCACCCTCTCGATCCGTCAACTGATCGTTTCCATCCCCTCCGTCAATGTAATCATCGCCGGGCGCTCCGAGTAGCCCGATGACTTCCCACTTCCACGCCGCATCGCGAAGCAGATCGACGCTTGAATCGATAGTTAAGCCCTCAAAGTGAGTGCCACTGGAATCAGATATCCACCCGCGGTTGTCACCTTCCAGAATATCGTCTCCTGTGCCGCCGTAAATAATGTCCGATCCATTACCACCGGACACGACGTCGTCACCCTCGCCCCCATCAATGAAATCGTCGTAGTGAGTAGCGCTCGACTCCGTCCCGTCTACACCCAAGACGTGCCGAAGCGCGGCGATCAAATCGCCAGCAAAGCGGTTCGGGTTATCGTCATCGTCGGTGA
>CAVOUI010000016.1:0-19268 GCA_963699525.1 uncultured beta proteobacterium
AGGAGATCACCGAGCAGACCGGGTTCGATGTCGCGGGAATGTTCCTGGACGCGCTCGAGCGCGCGCTTCACTGATCGGCGCATCCGGGGCGCCGGCGCGGCTGCATGCTGCAGCGCAATAGAGTAGACTATTGCGGTTTTGTTACCGGTGCCTGATCCGCTTTCATGATTGGGATCCTGATCATCTCGCACGGCACTCTCGGCGAGAGCCTGATTCACTGCGCGAGCCACGTGCTGAACAAGCGCCCTCCGCGGCTGAGGCAGTTGAGCATCACCGCGCAGGATGATCCCCTGCAGATGCTGCCGACTCGCGCGCAAGCTCGTGAAGGAGCTCGACGAGGGCGAGGGCGTGATCATCCTCTCCGACATATTCGGCGGCTCGCCCGCCAACATGGCCGCGAAGCTCCTCGTTCCCGGCCGGGTCGAAGGCGTCGCCGGCGTGAACCTGCCGATGCTGATCCGGGTCCTGAACTACCGCGACAAGCCGCTCGCCACCGCCATCACCAAGGCGGTGAGCGGCGGGTGCGAGGGCGTGGTGCGCATTCCCGCCCCGGCGCTGGTCGTCAATAATGCTGCAACAAGAAGTTGAGATCATCAACAAGCTCGGATTGCACGCCCGGGCGTCGGCCAAGCTGACGCAGGTCGCCGGCCGCTTCAAGTCGAACATCTGGGTCAGCCGCAGCGGCCGCCGCGTCAACGCCAAGAGCATCATGGGCGTCATGATGCTGGCGGCGGGCAAGGGCTCGACGCTGACGGTCGAGACCGAGGGGCCGGACGAAAAGGAGGCGCTTGCAGCCGTGACCCGGCTGATCACGGGTCGCTTCGAGGAAGAGGAGTAACGGCAGGATTCAGGATCCGGGATCCTGAGTCCCGAATCCCAACATGAGCTTGACGATACACGGCATTGGCGTATCCGGCGGCATCGCCATCGGGCACGCGCACTTGCTGACGCACGCGGGACTGGAGGTTCCGCGCTACGACGTGCCTTCGCACCAGGCCGCGGACGAATCCGCCCGGTTCGACGCGGCGGTGAACCAGGTTCGCGCGGAGTTCGAGGAGCTGACCCGCAGCGTCCCCGCCACCGCCCCGGCGGAAATCGGCGCGTTCATCAACCTGCACCAGATGATCCTCGCCGACTCCACGCTGTCGGTCGCGCCGCGCCGGATCATCGAAACCGAGAATTGCAACGCCGAGTGGGCGTTGAAGCTCCAGACCGACGCATTGGTCGCCCGCTTCGACGAGATCGTCGACGGCTACCTGCGCGAGCGCAAGGCCGACGTCATCCAGGTGGCCGAGCGCGTGATGAAGGCGCTTTCCGGCCAGCCCGGCTACGTGCCCCCGCCGCTGCAGGCGGACTCCGAGCGCAACCTGATCCTGGTCGCGCACGACCTCTCCCCCGCCGACGTCGTGCAGTTCAAGCAGCACCGCTTTGCAAGCTTCATCACCGATCTCGGCGGCACGACCTCGCACACCGCCGTCGTCGCGCGCAGCCTCGCGATCCCCTCCATCGTCGCCCTGCACCGCGCGTGGCAGATGATCCGGGAGCACGAGCTCCTCATCGTGGACGGCACCCAAGGGGTCGTGATCGTGGCCCCGGACGACCAGGTTCTGGCCGAATACCAGCGCCTGCAGCAGCAGTTCGACTTCGAGCGGCAGAAGCTGAGGCGCATCACGGGCCGCCGCGCGGTGACCCTCGATGGCGTGGCGGTGGAGCTGCAGGCGAACATCGAGCTGCCGGCGGACGTCGTGCTGGCGCGGGCCAACGGGGCCACGGGCATCGGCCTCTTCCGCAGCGAGTTCCTGTTCCTCAACCGTCCCGACCTCCCGGACGAGGACGAGCAGTTCGAGGCCTACCGCAAGGTCGCCCAGGAAATGGACGGCCTGCCGGTCACGATCCGGACCTACGACCTCGGCGCCGACAAGGATCCCGGCGAGGCGCGCGTCACCACCAACCCGGCGCTGGGCCTGCGCGCGATACGGCTATGCCTCACCGAGCCCCAGCGCTTCATCACGCAGCTGCGCGCCATGCTGCGCGCCTCCCACTACGGCAAGATCAACATCCTGATCCCGATGCTCGCGACCTCGGCCGAGATCGACCAGACGCTGGAGCTCATCGAGCGCGCGCGGGCGAGCCTCGACGAGCAGGGCACGCCCTACGACCACGACGTCAAGGTGGGTGGCATGATCGAGGTGCCAGCGGCCGCGCTCGCGCTCGGCATGTTCATCCGCAAGCTCGATTTCCTCTCGATCGGCACCAACGACTTGATCCAGTACACGCTCGCGATCGACCGCACCGACGACACGGTGGCGCACCTCTACGATCCCCTGCATCCCGCGGTACTGAATCTGCTCGCCGGCATCATCCGGACCGCGGACCGCGCGAAGGTTCCGGTCGCGCTGTGCGGCGAGATGGCCGGCGATGTTTCGCTCACGCGCTTGCTGCTTGCCTTCGGGCTGCGCCAGTACTCGATGCACATCGCGCACCTGCTGGACGTGAAACAGATCATCCTCAGGTCCAGCTACTCGAAGCTCAAGCCGCTCGCGCAGAAGATGCTGCGCGCGAGCGATCCCGCCAGGCTCCACGCCCTGCTCCACGAGCTCAATAGCTTGAAGATTTGACAACCGGGGACGGGACAGGTAAGGTTCATCCGCTTTCCGTCGCGCCGATTTGATATTCAGCTTGCGGGCGCGTTAAAAATCCGGCTAAAGAGAAAACGTTCCAGTTTTTTCCGACCCGGCCCGCGCAAGCCCGCCGGGTTTTGCATTTATGGACACTGGGACCGCCTCCAATTCAGTCGGCATCGTCGCACCGCAGACCGCGCGCTTCACCGAGCCGGTCCGGTTGAAAAGCGGGGCGGTGATGGACGAATACGAGCTCGTCTACGAGACGTATGGCATCCTGAATCCGGAGCGCTCCAACGCCGTCCTGGTGTGCCACGCGCTGAACGCCGCCCACCACGTCGCCGGCCGCTACGCCGAGGATCCGGAAAACGTCGGCTGGTGGGACAACATGATCGGCCCCGGCAAGCCGGTGGACACCAACCGCTTCTTCGTCGTCGGCGTGAACAATCTTGGCGGCTGTCACGGCTCGACCGGGCCGAAGAGCATCAATCCGCGCACCGGCAAGCCGTGGGGCGCGGACTTCCCGGTGGTGACGGTGGAGGACTGGGTCGCGACGCAGGCGCGGCTTGCGGACCACCTCGGCATCCCGCGCCTCGCCGCCGTGATGGGCGGCAGCCTCGGCGCGATGCAGGCCCTGCAGTGGACGATCAGCTTCCCGGAGCGCGTGCGCCACTCGATCGTGATCGCCTGCGCGCCCAACCTCTCGGCGCAGAACATCGCCTTCAACGAAGTCGCGCGGCAGGCGATCATCACCGACCCCGATTTCCACGGCGGGCATTACTACGAGCACAACACGCAGCCGACGCGGGGCCTGCGCGTCGCGCGGATGATCGGCCACATCACCTACCTTTCGGACGACGAGATGGCGGCCAAGTTCGGGCGCCAATTGAAGAACGGCAAGCTCGCCTATTCGTTCGATACCGAGTTCGAGATCGAGTCCTATCTCCGCCACCAGGGCCGCAAGTTCTCGGAGTATTTCGACGCCAACACGTATCTCCGCATCACCAAGGTGCTCGATTACTTCGACCCCGCGCTGGAGCACGGCGGAAATCTGGCGAAGGCGCTGGCTCCGGCCGTCGCGCAATTCCTGGTGATCTCGTTCACCACGGACTGGCGCTTCTCGCCGGAGCGCTCGCGCGAGATCGTGAAGGCGCTGCTCCACAACCGGCGCGACGTCACGTATGCCGAAATCGAAGCGCCGCACGGGCACGACGCGTTCCTGCTCGAGGACCCGCGCTACCACCGTCTGGTCGCGGCCTATTTCGACCGCGTTGGAAAGGAGATCGGGGCGTGACCAACGGGAACGGGACCATCTCCCAGCGCCCGGATTTCGCGGCGATCGCCGGGTGGGTCACCATGGGCTCCTCCGTGCTCGATCTCGGCTGCGGCGACGGCGGCCTGCTGCACTACCTGCGCGGGAGCCGCCAGGTCACCGGCTACGGAGTGGAGATCGACGACGCGGGCGTGGCCACGTGCGTAAAGAACGGCGTCAACGTGATCCAGACCGACCTCGACCGCGGGCTCTCCGACTTCGAGGACCGGTCATTCGACTACGTGATCCTGTCGCTGACGCTGCAGACGGTGAAGAACACGGAGCGGGTCATCGCCGAGATGCTGCGCGTCGGGCGCGAGGGCATTGTCACGTTCCCCAATTTCGGCTTTTGGAAGAACCGTCTGCAGGTGATCGGCGGGCACATGCCGGTGTCGGAGAGCCTGCCCTTCGAATGGCACAACACCCCCAACCGGCACCTGTGCACGATCGCGGATTTCGAGCGTTTCTGCGCGGGCCACGGCGTGAAGATCCTCGAGCGCAAGGTGCTCACGCGCGGAAAACCGGTGGGCCTGCTGCCGAATCTCCGCGGCAGCCTCGCCGTCTACCGCTTCCAGAAAGCGTGACGAAAAAGGTGTCAGGAACCTTTTCCACTCCGTCCGGAAAAGGTTCCTGACACCTTTTCGGCGTCGCCTTCCCTGCCCGCGGAGCCGAGCGACAGGTCGGCGAGCCCGGAGCGGATCATGAACCAGAAGAGGATCACGCCCGGTAGTGCGACGACGGTGGTCAGCAGATAGAAGTTCACATAGCCGATCGCTTCGATCAGCGCTCCCGCGGTCGTTCCGGTGAGGAACCGGCCGGCGATGCTCGCCAGGGCGGAGAGCAGCGCATACTGGGTCGCGGTGAAGCGCAGGTTGCACAGCGCGGACAGGTAGGCGACCACCGTCACGCCGCCGATGCCGCTCGCGAAATTTTCAAAACCCACTGCCGCAGCCATGCCGATATTGGTGTGGCCTGCCGCCGCCAGCGCGGCGAAGCTCAGATTCGATACCGCCATCAGGACGAGGCTCGTGAGGACGGCGCGTTTCATTCCGAGCCGGGCATAGAGGATCCCGCCCAGGAAAATCCCGACCAGCAGCGCAACGAACCCGATTCCCACGTCGTAGAACGCCACCTCGTCGTTGGTGAAGCCGAGGTCCTGGAACAGCAGCCGCAGCGTGAGGTTGGCGAGGGTGTCGCCGATCTTGTGAACGAGCACGAACAGCAGGACGACGAGCGCGCCCTGGCGCCTGACGAACTCGGTCAACGGGCTGAAATAGGCGACGATGGCTTCGACGACGCCGTGCGGCCGGGCCGGCTCGCGGTGCCGGGCCGGCTCACCCATGACCACACCAACCAGCATCGCGGGAAGCGCGAAGGCGGCGCAGGCGAGATAGGCAGCGGTCCAGCCAGCCCGGGCGGCGACGACCAGGGCGAGCGCGCCGGCCGCGGCGGCGCCGATGCGCCAGCCGTATTGCGACATGCCGGAGCCGGCGCCGAGCTGGCGCGGCTCGAGCAGCTCGATGCGATAGGCGTCGATGATGATGTCGAACGTGGCGCCGGCGACACCCATGGCGACCGCGGCGACCGCGACCATGGTGAGAGACTGATTGGGATCTGCGACGCCGAGAAAGGCGACGGCGGCGATGACCAGCACGCCGGTGAGCCAGAGCCAGCTGCGCCGCTGCCCAAACCGGCCGATCACCGGCAACCGGACGTTGTCGACGACCGGCGCCCAGAGGAACTTGAGGTTGTAGGCGAGGAAGGTGAGCGCGAACGCGGTCACCGCGGTCTTGGTCACGCCGTGCTGCGCCAGGCGGGTGGTGAGCGTCGCGCCGATCATCGCAAAGGTGAAACCGGAGGAGATGCCCAGAAACAGCGCGGCGAGCGGCGCGGACTCCAGATACGGACCGAGACCCTCCGGCAGCCTGCGGCGCAGGGCCTTAACCCAGGTGATCGTCATACTGGATCGTCAGCGGCGCGTGGTCCGAGAAGCGCTGCTTCTTGTAGATCGCCGCGCGTTTTGCCGTCGCCGCGATTCCCGGGGTGGCGATCTGGTAATCGATGCGCCATCCCACGTTCTTCGCCCACGCCCGGCCGCGATTGCTCCACCACGTATAGGCCGCGCCGGTCGCGTTGGGGTGCAGCCGGCGATAGACATCCACCCAACCCAGCTCGTCGAACACGCGGGTGAGCCACGCGCGCTCCTCCGGCAGGAACCCCGAATTCTTCTGGTTGCCGCGCCAATTCTTGAGATCGATCTCCTTGTGCGCGATGTTCCAGTCGCCGCAGAGAACAACCTCCCGGCGCTCCGCCGCGAGCTTCCTCAGGTGCGGGAAAAAATGGTCCATGAAACGGAACTTCGCCTGCTGCCGGTGCGCCCCGGCCGAGCCCGAGGGCAGGTAGACGGAAACGACGCTCAGCGGGCCGAAATCCGCCCGCAGGTAGCGGCCCTCGCTGTCCACGTCGCGGATGCCGACGCCCTCGATCACGCGGTCCGGCGCGCGCCGGCAGTAGAGGCCGACCCCGCTGTAGCCCTTCTTCTCCGCGTGGTGGAAATATCCCCGCAAGCTCCCCGGCGCGCGCATCTCCTCCGACAGGTCCGCGGCCTGCGCCTTCAGCTCCTGCACGCACACCACGTCGGCCCGCTGGCGCCCCAGCCACCTGAAGAACTCCCGGCGCGCAGCGGAGCGGATGCCGTTGAGATTAAGTGTTATTATTTTCAGCACGACTCATGGATTTCCGGCAAGAGTTCATCCGCTTCACGATCGAGCAGAAGGTGCTGCGGTTCGGCGAATTCAGGACCAAGGCGGGGCGCCTCTCGCCCTACTTCTTCGATGCCGGGCTGTTCTACGACGGCGCGGCGCTGAAACGGCTCGCGCAATTCTACGCGAAAGCCATCGGCGCTGCGGGCATCGCCTTCGACATGCTGTTCGGCCCGGCCTACAAGGGCATACCGCTGGTGGCCGCGGTCGCCATCGCGCTGGCGGATGCGGGACGCAACGTGCGCTACAGCTTCAACCGCAAGGAGGAAAAAGATCACGGCGAAGGCGGCACCGTGATCGGCGCGCCGCTGGCGGGCCGGGTGCTGATCGTGGACGACGTCATCTCGGCCGGCACCTCGGTGCGCGAGTCGGTCAACCTGATACGGGCTTCGGGCGCTGTACCCTGCGGGGTGGTGATCGCCCTCGACCGCATGGAGCGGGGAACCGGGAATTTGTCCGCGGTGCAGGAAGTGGGCGCAAACTATAATATTCCCGTGTTCAGCATCGCAACGCTCGACGACTTGATGGCGTATCTCAGGGCCGAGCCGCAGCATGCGCGGCATCTCGCGGCAGTCGGCCGTTATCGCGACCAGTACGGAGTCACGGCCCATGCATAAGCTCACTCGCGCGATTGTTGCCGCGGCGCTCGGGATGGCGCTCGCAGCCTTCATCCCGGGTTCCGTTCTCGCCCAGTCCAAGGGCAAGATCATCTGCTGGAAGGACAAGTCCGGGAAGGTCGTCGGCTGCGGCGACAAGGTGCCGCCCGAATTCGAGGATGCCGCCACCAAGGAGCTCGACCGCCGCGGCGTCACGCGCGCGACGACGGAGACGGCCGAAGAACGGGCAAAGCGCGCGGCCCAGGAGGAAGCGACCGCGAAAATAAAGGAGGAGGAGAATAAACGCCACGCCGAGCAACGGCGCCGGGACCAGGCGCTGCTCAACACCTACGCCAACGACCGGGAAATCGACCAGCGGCGTGATCGCGAGGTACAGGAAGTGGACCGGCTCATCGGTCAGTTCCAGGGATTGCACAAGGGGGCAGAGACCCGCCGGACCACTGCTCTGAATAACATTGCGGCGGCCGAGAAAGCCAGGAAGAAACCTTCCGAATTTCTGATGGACGAGGTCGCGCGCGCCGAGGCCGACATGGCCAAATTCGACAAGAGCATCGCCGCCAAGAACAAGGAAAAAGAAGACATCCTCGCGCGCTACGCGGAAACCAAGCAGCGCTATCTGGAGCTCGGGGGTACCCGGACGCAGGCAGCGGCGGCGCCCGCGAAAAAATAAGGCGCGCTAGCCGGCCAGCTTGCGCTTCAGGATCTCGCTCACCTGCTGGGGATTGGCCTTGCCCTTGGTGAGCTTCATCACCTGCCCCACCAGCGAGTTGAAGGCCTTTTCCTTTCCGCTCCTGTAGTCCGCTACCTGCTGCGCGTTCGCGGCGATCACCTGGTCGCAGACTCGCTCCAGCTCGCCGCTGTCCGAGATCTGCTTCAGTCCGCGCTTCGTCAATGATGTGCAGTCGGGGTCGCCTTCGCCGGCCCACATTCGGCGTCGAACACTATCTCTTCGCCATCTTGCTGGAGAGCGTGCCATCGTGCAATCCGCCATGTCCAGCGCGCCGAGCTGCTCAGGCGATACGCGGCTGCGGGTAATGTTCCAGGTTCTCCTCGTTGCAAGCGGCGCGCTTAATGCGTTCCCGACTGTTGAGTCCAGTTCGCCAGTATCGGATTAGCGGCGTCATTGCACTCGCCCTGGGTCGAATTGACGAAGTCTCAGTCTTGACTAATGCTCGAAGACCTCGCCGGTTCGCCGTAGATTGCAGCGCCTGCCATCGTACGCTGACAGTTCATACTCGCTGAGATAGCGCTCACGCTTGGCCTGCGGCAGCTCCGGCATCGGACGACCTGACTTCGCTCGATCCATGACTCCGACACCTCCAGCGGCAGCAGGTCCGGGTCGGGAAAATACCGGTAGTCGTGCGCCTCCTCCTTGGTGCGCATGGAGCGCGTCTCGTCCTTCTCGGCGTCGTAGAGCCGCGTCTCCTGCTCGATGCTCCCGCCATCCTCGCGGATCTCGATCTGCCGCTTCGCCTCGAACTCGATCGCGCGCTCGAGGAAGCGGAACGAGTTGAGGTTCTTGATCTCGCAGCGCGTGCCGAGCTTGTCCGATCCCGCCGGCCGCACCGAGACGTTGGCATCGCAGCGGAACGACCCCTCCTGCATGTTGCCGTCGCAAATGTCGATCCAGCGCACCAGGGCGTGCAGCGCTTTCGCGTAGGCGACCGCCTCCTGCGCCGACCGCATGTCGGGCTCCGATACGATCTCGAGCAGAGGGGTGCCCGCGCGGTTGAGGTCGATGCCGGTCATCTCGCGGAAGCCCTCGTGCAGCGACTTGCCGGCGTCTTCCTCCAGGTGCGCGCGCGTCAGTCGGACCGTCTTCTCCTTGCCGTCCACGAAGATCGAGATCGTGCCGCCCTTCACGATGGGCGTCTCGTACTGGCTGATCTGGTAGCCCTTGGGAAGGTCCGGGTAGAAATAATTCTTGCGGGCAAAGATGGAACGCCGGTTGATGTTTACCGCGGTGTTTCCGTTCACCGCGAGCCCGAAGCGCACCGCCTTCTCGACCGCGTCTCGGTTCGCCACCGGCAGCACGCCCGGCAGCGCGATGTCCACCGCGCACGCCTGGGTATTGGGCGCCGCCCCGAAGGCAGTCGCCGCGCCAGAGAACATCTTCGAGCGCGTGTTGAGCTGCGCGTGGGTCTCCAGCCCGATTACGATTTCCCACTTATCACTCATCACCCATCACTCATCACTGGATGCCCGGGGGCATCCGCATGTGCCAGTCGGTCGCCTGCTGGTAGCTGGTGCGCGATGCCGAGCATGCGCGCTTCCGCGAAATAGTTGCCGACGATCTGCAGGCCGACCGGCAGCCCCTTCCCGTCGAAGCCGCAGGGGATGGACAGTCCCGGCAGTCCGGCGAGGTTCGCGGGGATGGTGTAGATGTCGTTGAGATACATCTGCACCGGGTCGCCCATCTTCTCGCCGACGCGGAAGGCGGTGGTAGGGCTGGTCGGTCCCATGATGACGTCGCAGCGCTTGAACACCTCGGCGAAATCCCGGGCGATCAGGCGCCGCACCCGCTGCGCCTGGATGTAGTAGGCGTCGTAGTAGCCGTGCGACAGGACGTAGGTGCCGATCAGGATGCGGCGCTTCACCTCCGGCCCGAATCCCTGCGCCCGGGACTTCTTGTAGAGGTCGAGGAGATCGGCATATTCCGGCGCGCGGTAGCCGTAGCGCACGCCGTCGTAGCGCGCGAGATTGCTCGAGGCTTCCGCCGGCGCCAGCACGTAATACACCGGCACCGAGAGCTTCATGTTCGGCAGGCTCACCTCGACCGTTTCGCAGCCGAGCTTCCTGAACTCCGCCACCGCTGCCTCCACGGCCTTCACCACGTCCGGCGCCGCGCCCTTCGCGAAGAACTCCTCCGGCAGCCCGATCTTCAGCCCCCTGATCGGCTTGCCGATCTCGCGCGCGTAGTCCTCCGGCTTCCGGTCGAGCGAAGTGGAATCCCGCGGGTCGAAGCCGGCCATGGCGTTCAGCAGCAGCGCGAGGTCCTCCGCGCTGCGCGCAAGCGGCCCGCCCTGGTCGAGGCTCGACGCGAACGCGATCATGCCGTAGCGCGACACGACGCCGTAGGTCGGCTTCAGGCCGCAGATGCCGGTGAGCGCCGCCGGCTGCCGGATCGAGCCGCCGGTGTCGGTGCCGATCGCGCCCGGGGCGAGCCGCGCCGCGACCGCCGCCGCCGATCCCCCCGAGCTGCCTCCCGGCACCTTGTCCACGTCCCAGGGATTCCGGACCGGCCCGTACCAGGAGGTCTCGTTGGACGAGCCCATGGCGAACTCGTCCATGTTGGTCTTCCCGAGGATGACTGCCCCGGCCGCGTTCAGGCGCTCGACGACATGGGCGTCGTAGGGGGAGGTGAAATTGGACAGCATCCTCGAGCCGCAGGTCGTGAGCCACCCCTTCGCGCAGAAGATGTCTTTCTGGGCGATGGGGATCCCTGTGAGAGGTTGCGCCTTCCCCGCGGATCGCATCGCATCAGCCGCCGCGGCTTGCTTCAGGCTTTTCTCGTCGGGAGGCGAGATGAAGCAATTGAGCTTCTTGTTTAAGCCGTTGATCCGATTTATGAAATGCCGGGTAAGCTCGACGCTGGAATACTGGCGAGCGGCAAGGCCCGTGGCAAGGCTCTTGATGGTGGCGTTGTGCATGGGAAGCGATGCGTGACCCTCGGCCCGGCTCATTCGATGACCTTGGGCACGAGGTAGAGTCCGTCTTCCACCTGCGGAGCGACCTTCTGGAACTCGGCGTGCTGGTCGGGTTCCGTGACTTTGTCCTCGCGCAGCCGCTGCACGAGGTCCAGCGCGTGCGACATCGGCTCGACGCCGCGGGTGTCCACCGCCTGCATCTGGGCCACGAGCTCGAAAACGTCGTTCAATTGCGACAGCACGGCGCGGGCTTCGGCGTCGTCTATCGCGAGCCGCGCGAGGTGGGCGACGCGCTTCACGTCCTCCAGCGTCAGTGCCATGTCACGCCGCGTCGGAAAGCCTTAAAAATCGAGGCTGCATAGGGTATCATAACCGTCACCGTCAACAGGCCAAATCCCTTTGGGTGGAATGCGTTATGTTGGGTTTCTTGAGCAGCTACTTTAACGACGACCTGGCGATCGATCTCGGCACCGCCAACACGCTGATCTACGTGCGCGGCAAGGGCATCGTGCTCGACGAGCCGTCGGTCGTCGCGATCCGCCAGGAAGGCGGGCCCAACGGCAAGAAGGTCATCCAGGAGGTCGGGCTCGCGGCGAAGGCGATGCTCGGCCGCACGCCCGGCAACATCACGGCGATCCGGCCGATGAAGGACGGCGTCATAGCCGACTTCACCGTCACCGAGCAGATGCTGAAGCACTTCATCAAGAAGGTGCATAACACGCGCATTTTCAAACCCTCCCCGCGCATCATCATCTGCGTGCCCTGCGGCTCGACGCAGGTCGAGCGCCGCGCGATCCGCGAGTCGGCGATCGGTGCCGGCGCTTCCAGCGTCTACCTGATCGAGGAGCCGATGGCGGCGGCGATCGGGGCCGACCTGCCGGTGGGCGAGGCGACAGGATCGATGGTCGTGGACGTCGGCGGCGGCACCACCGAGGTGGGTGTGATCTCGCTCGGCGGCCTCGTCTACAAGGGCTCGGTGCGCGTCGGCGGCGACAAGATGGACGAGGCGATCATCAACTATATCCGCCGCAATTACGGCATGCTGATCGGCGAGACCACCGCCGAGCAGATCAAGAAGGAGATCGGCTCCGCCTTCCCCGGCTCGGAAGTGCGCGAGAAAGAGGTGAAGGGGCGCAACCTTGCCGAGGGCATCCCGAGGAGCTTCACCATCTCCTCGAACGAGATCCTGGAAGCGCTGACCGAGCCCCTGAACGCCATCGTTTCCGCCGTCAAGTCCGCGCTCGAGCAGACCCCGCCCGAGCTGGCCGCCGACATCGCCGAGAAAGGCATGGTCATCACCGGGGGCGGCGCGCTGCTGCGCGACATCGACCGCCTGCTGATGGAGGAGACCGGGCTCCCGGTCATCGTCGCGGAGGACCCGCTCACCTGCGTCGTGCGCGGGTCCGGCAAGGCGCTCGAGAAGGTCGAGCGGCTGGCCAGCATCTTCACCAACGACTGACGTCCGAGTGCCGGGGGGCACTCATCACGCCTGATGGAATACTCCCCGCCGCCGTTCTTCAAGACCGGCCCGACGCCGCTCGTTCGACTGCTGATCTTCGCCGTGCTGTCCCTGGCGTTTCTCGTCGCCGACGTTCGCTTCAGCTATCTCGAGACGCTGCGCCAGGTCGCGGCGGTCGTCGTCTATCCCCTTCAGCGCATCGCCGCGGCCCCCGCGGGCATCGCGCGGCGCATCGGCGACTTCTTCACCACGCACGGCTCGCTACGCGAGGAGAACGCGCGGCTGAAGCAGGAGAACTTCGAGAACGCCGCGCTGCTGCTGCAATTGAAGGCGCTGCAGGCCGAGAACCGGCAGCTGCGCGAGCTGCTCGCCGCGCGCGAGCGCCTCGCCATCGATCTCGTTGCCGTCGAGGTGCTCTACGCCGCGCGCGATCCCTTCTCCCGCAAGCTGGTCATCGACCGCGGCGTCGCAGCAGGGCGTGCATCCCGGCCAGCCCGTGGTGGACGATCGCGGCCTCGTGGGCCAGGTGACGCGCGCCTACCCGTGGCTCGCGGAGGTCACCCTGGTCTCCGACAAGGGGCAATTCGTGCCGGTGCAAAACGTCCGCAACGGACTGCGCGCGGTGCTCTCGGGAACCGGCGGCGATGGCGCGCTGGAGCTGCGCTTCATCCCGCTCAACGCGGATTTCGAGAGCGGCGACGAGCTCGTCACTTCCGGCATAGACGGGGTTTACCCCCCGGGGCTGCCGGTGGCGAAGGTGGCGAGCATCGAGCGCAGCGCCGACCAGATCTTCGCGCGCGTCACCTGCACGCCGCTTGCAGGCGTGGCGAATTACGCGCAACTGCTGGTTGTCAGCGGAAGCCGCGAACTTCCGCCGCGGCCGGTCGACGAGAAGAAGCAGGCGCGGGGTAAGAAACCGAGGAAGGGCTGATGGCCGACACGCGCATCGAGCCCCAGGAGATCCTGCTGCCGGTCAAGGCGGGCTTCATCGCGCTCACCCTCATCTCGGCGCTCATGCTGAATCTCCTGCCGTGGTCCGGCACGTGGCTCTGGATCAAGCCCGATTTCGTCGCGCTGGTGGTGCTGTACTGGTGCATCGAGCAGCCGCGGAAGGTGGGTTTCATCTCGGCCTGGGTGATGGGATTGTTCATGGACGTCGCGGACGGCACGCTGTTCGGCCAGCATGCGCTCGCCTACTCCATCCTCGCCTACGCCGGCATCGTGCTGCATCGCCGCGTGCGCATGTTCTCGGGGACACCGCAGGTGGCCCACGTCCTGGTGCTCCTGCTGCTGAACGATCTCATCATCCTCGCCATCCGCCTCGCGGCCGGAGCGGATTTCCCCGGGCTGCAGTACTTCATCGGCACCTTTGTCGCGGCGGCTCTCTGGCTGCCGCTGGGCGCGCTGCTGAAGCTCCCGCAGCGCCCGCGGCTCGACCCCGACCAGATCTAGGACGCCCGGATGCCATCGGAGCTTTCGATCAACCCCGGCGTCGAGCTGCGAAATGCGCAGCTCGAGCTGCATCACTTCCAGGTGCGCCTGGCGATCGCGGCCGTATGCGTGCTCCTCGCGTTTCTGCTGCTCGCCGGCCGCGTCTTCTACCTGCAGGTCATCAGGCACGGCGAGCTCTACACGCTCGCGGAGGCAAACCGCATTTCCATCGTCCCGGTCGCACCCAACCGCGGCGTCATCGTGGACCGCAACGGCGTCGTGCTCGCACACAACTACTCGGCCTACACGCTGGAAGTCGAGCCCAGCCGCGTCGGGAACCTGGACAGCCTGATCGACGAGCTCGCCACGGTGATCGAGATCACGCCGCGCGACCGGCGGCGCTTCCGGCGGCTGCTCGAGGAAACCAAGAGCATCGGCAGCCTGCCGATCCGCACGCGCCTCTCCGACGAGGAGATCGCCCGCTTCGCGGCGGTCCGCTATCGCTTCCCGGGCGTTGAGATCAACGCGCGGCTGTTCCGCCAGTACCCGCAGGGCGAGGTGTTCTCCCACGTGGTGGGTCACATCGGGCGCATCAACCCGCGCGAGGTCGAGCAGCTGCAGGCGGAGGGGCTCACCGCGAACTACCGCGGCAGCGACTACATCGGCAAGACCGGGCTCGAGCAGAGCTACGAGCGCACCCTGCACGGCACGACCGGGGTCGAGGAGGTCGAGGTCGATTCCGGGGGGCGCCCGGTGCGGACGCTCTCGCGCACGCCACCCGTCTCCGGCAACAACATCATCCTCAACCTCGATGCGCGCCTGCAGGAAATCGCGTACGACGGGTTCGGCGACAACCGCGGAGCCCTGGTCGCAATCGACCCGGCGACGGGCGGCGTGCTCGCGTTCGTGAGCAAGCCGGGGTTCGACCCCAACCTCTTCGTCGACGGCATCGATTCCCTGAACTGGAACGAGCTCAACAACTCGCCCGACAAGCCGCTTGTCAACCGCGCGCTCGCCGGCACCTACCCGCCGGGCTCCACCTTCAAGCCGTACATGGCGCTCGCCGGGTTGACCTACGGCAAGCGCACCCCGCAGCAGACGATCCACGATCCCGGCTACTTCATGTTCGGCGGCCACCAGTTCCGCGACAGCCAGCCCGGCGGGCACGGCATCGTCGATATGTACAAGTCGATCGTGAAGTCGAGCGACACCTACTACTACATGCTCGCGAACGACCTGGGCATCGATGCGATCGCCAAGTTCATGGCGCAATTTGGCTTCGGGGCCCGCACCGGCATCGACATCGCGGGCGAGGCCGCGGGCATACTGCCCTCGCAGGAATGGAAGATGCGCCGCTTCAACCAGAAGTGGTTCCCGGGGGAAACCATCAGCATCGGGATCGGCCAGGGCTACAACGCCTACACGCCGCTGCAGCTCGCCCAGGCGGTGGCCATAATCGCCAACGGCGGCGTCGCGCACCAGCCGCAGCTCGTGAGCGCCATCGAGGATTTCCGCACGCGGGAGCGCGCCGCGATCGAGCCGCGCCGCCTGCGCGCGCTGGGGGTGAAGAAAGAACACCTCGAGGTGGTGCGGCAGGCTCTCGTCGGCGTCAATAAGGAGGGCACCGCGGCGCGCTCGTTCGTGGGTGCCGCCTACGTGAGCGCAGGGAAGACCGGCACCGCCCAGGTCATCGGCATCAAGCAGGGCGAGAAATACGTGGAGAGCCGGGTTCAGGAGGAGCTCCGCGACCATTCTCTATTCATCGCCTATGCGCCGGCGGACGAGCCCCGCATCGCCCTGGCGGTAATCGTGGAGAACGCCGGCTTCGGCGCGCGCGCGGCCGCGCCGCTGACGCGCAAGGTTCTCGACTATTACCTCCTCGGGAAACTGCCCGCGCCGGAGAAACGCAGCAAGGAATCATATGCATCCCGCGGTTAGACGCCTCGAGCGCTTTCTCACGCGCAACATCGACGGCACGCTGTTCGGCATCGTGCTGGCGCTGGTGGCGCTCGGGCTGGTGGTGCTGGTGAGCGCATCCAATTTGAGCGCGGCACGCGTCATGGGCCAGGTCACGAACCTCCTGATCGCGCTCACCGTGCTGTGGCTGTTCGCCAACATCCCCCCGCATTACCTGATGCGCCTCGCGCTGCCGCTCTACGTGTTCGGCCTCCTGCTCCTCGTCGCGGTGGCGCTCTTCGGCGACGTCATCCAGGGCGCACGCCGCTGGCTCGATCTCGGCATCACCCGCGTGCAGCCTTCGGAATTCATGAAGATCGCCGTCCCGCTCGCCATGGCGTGGTACTTCGACCGTCACGAAAAGACGCTGCGGCTTGCAAACTACGCGGTTGCCCTGGTGATGCTGGTCGTGCCGGTCGCGCTGATCGCGCGCCAGCCCGATCTCGGCACCGCGGTGCTCATCACCGCATCGGGGTTTTTCGTGCTGTTCCTCGCCGGCCTGTCGTGGCGCGTCATGGCGGGAGTGGCAATTGCCGGCGCCGCTGCCCTGCCGTTCGTGTGGTCGGCGCTGCGCGACTACCAGCGCCAGCGCATCCTGACCCTCCTCGATCCCAGCCAGGATCCGCTCGGCGCCGGCTACCACACGATCCAGTCCATGATCGCGGTCGGCTCCGGGGGCTGGTTCGGCAAGGGCTGGCTGAACGGCTCGCAGACGCACCTCGACTTCATTCCCGAGCGCACCACCGATTTCGTGTTCGCGGTCTTCGCCGAGGAATTCGGGCTCCTCGGCTGCCTGGTGCTGTTCGGCCTCTACCTGGCCGTCATTTCGCGCGGAATGCTGATCACCGCGAACGCACCGACCATGTTCACGCGGCTGCTCGCCGGCGCGATCACGCTCACCTTTTTCACCTATACCTTCGTCAACATGGGCATGGTGAGCGGCATTCCTGCCGGTCGTGGGAGTGCCCCTGCCGTTCATCAGCTACGGCGGCACGGCTCTCGCCTCGATGTGCCTCGGCTTCGGCATCCTGATGAGCATCAACAGCCACAAGAAGCTCGTGCAGACATGAAAACAGGGCTCACCCTTGCCACCGCGACGATTCTTGTCGCCGCAGCGCTGGGAGGTTGTGGAACCACGCCCAAGGCGCCGCCGACGCGTCCCGGCGGCTACTACCTCGACGACGGGCCGGGCGCGAAGCCGCCGGCCAACCTCGACGGCATCCCGGACGCGGTGCCGCGCGTCGAGCCGATCAATCGCGGCACGGCGCGGCCCTACTCCGTGATGGGAAAGAGCTACACGCCCATGACCTCGCTCGAGCCCTACAAGGCGCGCGGCATCGCCACCTGGTACGGGCGCCGCTACCATGGAAAGCCGACTTCCTCCGGTGAGCTCTACGACATGTACGCCATGACCGCGGCGCACACAACGCTGCCGATCCCGAGCTACGCGCGGGTGACAAACCTGAAGAACGGCAGGACGGTGGTGGTGCGCATCAACGACCGCGGTCCGTTCGTCGACGGCCGCATCATCGATCTCTCGTATACCGCCGCCCACCGCATCGGCGTGCTCGCCGGAGGCAATGCCCTGGTCGAGGTCGAGTCGATTCTTCCCGACGGCGCGGGAACGATGGTTGCCTCGGCGCCGCCTCGACCCGTGTCGCCCGCCCCGCAGCCCGAGAGCGTGCCGCTCGCTGCTGCGCAGGAGCCCGAGCCGCCCGCCAGCCCTCTCCCCAACGCGACACCGCCACCGGCGGTATCAGCTGCCGCCCCGCCGGTGCCGGTCGGAAACGAAGCCGGAGGGATCTTCCTGCAACTCGGCGCATTCGGATCCAGGGAGAACGCGGAGAATTTCCTGGCCCGGATGAAAGTCCAGATCGATTGGCTGTCGGGCGCGCTGCAAGTCTTCAGCCGCGACGGCCTGTTCCGGGTGCAGGCGGGTCCCTACCCACGGGAATCCGAAGCGCGGCGCGATGCCGACCGCATCGGCCAGGCGCTTGGGGTGAAACCCTTCGTCCTCACGCGATGAGGTGACCCTGCGTCGCGATAGTGCGGCGCCGGTCAATGGCCGTGTTTCGACTCGCCCGTGACGGGCGCACCTCCACGTCAGCGTCCATCGTTTCGCGCTTTTTGCCCGCCATCTCGAACGTGAGCTTCAACGGCACGCGGTCGCCGGCCTTGAGCGTCTGCTTGAGATCCATCAGCATGACGTGATAGCCGCCGGGCGCGAGCTTCACGGTCCGGTTTGCAGGCAGGTCGATGCCGTCCACGGCGAACATCTTCATGACGTTGCCTTCCATCTTCATGTTGTGAATCTCGACGACGCCTGCAACCGGACTCGCCACCGCCACCAGGCGCGCCGGCGAGCGGCTGGTGAGGCTCATGAACGCTCCGCTCGCCTTCTGTCCGGCGACGGTCCCGCGGATCCAGGCCTCCTTGACCTCGACTGGCTGCGCGTTCGCGTTTGCCATCATCAGGGTGCACCACAAGATTGCGGAGGCTGCGAGGGCAGGTGCTTTCGAGGCGGGCATCACGATGGCTCCTTGCAATATCTTTGGAACATTCTCCAGCCGGAGATCTAAGACGGGCTTTCGAGACGAAATACGATCGGCACCAGCATCCAGGACTCGACAGCGTCCGCGCCCCGGCGGGCGGGCGTGAAGCGCCAGGCTTTGACCGCTTCCAGCGCGGCGGCGTCGAGGTGCGGCGAGCCGCTGGATTTCTCCACCGTCACGCGCGATGCGCTTCCGTCCACCCCCACCCGCACGCGCAGCGTCACTGTCCCCTGCTCGCCGGCACGCCGTGACGCGGCCGGATAGCTCGGCGCCGGGTTGCTCAAGTACGCAGCGCTGAAGCCGGCCGGTTGCGTGGTGACGTTTGCATCAAGGGGTTCCTGCGAGGGACCGGTGACCGTCGATTCCTGATTCCCAACGAGCTCGACGCTGAAGGCGGCGCCTTCGATCTTCCGCGGATCGGACAGCGCCAGGACCGGCGCCTGCTCGTGCGATGCCGACCGCGGCGGCACCCGGTTCGCCGGGCGCTCTGATTTCGGCTTGCCGGGTGGAGGAGACGCGGCCGGCACTGCCTCGTATTTCAGCACGGTCACCTCCAGCACGCTTTGCGGGACGGGCTGTTGATCGCGCGCGAGCTCCGGCAGGCTTCCCAGCACGACCGCGTGCGCTACCGCGCTCCCTGCCAGAAATCCGTACAGCACTCTCCGGGCGTGGCGGCGCTGCCCGAGCAGGCGCGGTTCGATTGTTTCTGAGTGCTGACCCAACATGATTAACGGCAACCCGATGAGGCATTATCGTCGGATTGCCGCTCCGGCATCAAACCTGTCCCGCGCTGATTCGCGCGATACCCGGCTTATCCGCGCGTGGAAGCCGGCCGGACGGTCCACGCAAACACCGGCACCGCCAGCAGCGCCATCGCCCATACGATTACGGCGCCGGATGGCAGGTCGAGC
>CAVOUI010000017.1:0-19890 GCA_963699525.1 uncultured beta proteobacterium
GCTATGCGGCTGACGGTCACCCTCGCATCGGCGAGCCGCACACTCTTTCGGGTTTAGAGCCGCATCGGCGCTCGCCGGTTGTGCCGTATCGCGTCCGCGCACCTGACCTGTGCTGCGGTTTCGTTGCGATTCATGAATCACGGTCCTTGCGGATGGGCCACTTCCAGCTTCTCACCGCCACCGTGGTCCAGTTGAAGCGGATCGCGAGCACGCGCACCAGGAGCGTAACGGAGATGGCGATCCATGCCGCGTGCTGGTCGTCCACGCCGTATTGATGCGATAGCAAAACAAAGAGTATGCAGCCGGCCATCGCCGCGATCGAGTAAAGTTGGCCGGGTTTGAACATCAACGGCTCCTCGCGCACCAGCACGTCGCGAATCAGGCCGCCGCCGACCGCGTTACAGACGCCGACGATCACCGCGGCCGCCGGAGCGAGCCCCGAGATCAAGGCCCAGTTTGCGCCGTAAACCCCGTACACGCCCATCGCCAGCGCGTCGGTGTAGGAGAAGAGATGAGCGACGCGCTCGGAATAGCGGTAGGTCAGTGTGCCGGCGAGCAGCGCCGCGAGGATGGTCCACAGGTAGCGCGCGTCCTGCATCGCGAGCGGCACCTGCGCGATGAATACCGAGTCGCGTAGCAATCCGCCGCCGATGCTGGTCACGAGCGCGAGCATGAAAGCGCCCACCAGATCGTAGCCGCGCCGGCTCGCGGCCCACGCGCCCGTAACCGCCGCGAAAAACGTGGCGACCAGGTCGAACTCGATCGGCAGCAGGAACGAGACGCCTTCCACGGGGAGCCTTTTCTAGATGCAGCACGTTGAATAGAAAGACGTTCCCCGCCGGCTCGCGCCCCGGGGGCCGCGCTGTGCCCGCGTCGCGGACGCAGAGCCCGGCGAGGCAGTCCGCAGTTTCGATTTTGCCATGAGCAGAATATAGTCACGTATTCTCACCGTTGAAAGAAGAGAAGAATTCCATGCGTATTCACGCCGCCGGCTGTTTGCGCCCGTGCTGGTACCCCGTGCCGCTGTTGTGGGCGCTGGTCCTGGTCGCCGGCTGCTCCAAGGAGGCGCCCCCGCCCAAGCCGGTAGTGGTCGAGGTGACAGCGATAACCGTCGAGCCGCGCGATGCGCCCGCCGTCTTCGAATTCGTCGGCCAGACTCAGAGCTCGCGCGAGGTCGAGATCCGCGCGCGGGTGGACGGCTTTCTCGAACGGCGCGTCTACACCGAGGGCGCACTGGTCAAGGCCGGGCAGAACCTTTTTCTAATGGACCGGAAGCCGTTCGAGGCGTCCCTGCAGCAGGCGAAGGGGGAGCTCGCGCAGCAGCGGGCGAAGCTGCAGGTCGCGGTGGCGAACCTCGCACGGGTGAAGCCTCTTGCCGCGCAGAACGCCGTTTCGAAAAAGGACCTCGACGACGCGGTCGGCAACGAGCAGACAGCTCGCGCCGCGGTCCTGACCGCGGAGGGCAGCGTCCGGCAGGCGGAGCTCAATCTGTCCTATACGACCATCGCGGCGCCGCTGACCGGTTTGTCCAGCTTCGCGAAGATCCAGGACGGCGCCTACGTCAACGCCGCCAACAACCTGCTCACCACCGTCGCGCAACTCGACCCGATGTGGGTCAATTTCTCGGTCTCGGAAAACGAGCAGCTGCGCTTCCGGGACGCGGTCGCCAAGGGGCTGCTGAAGGCACCCGCCGACAACCAATTCGAAGTGGAGGTGGTGCTGGGCGACGGGAGCGTCTATCCCCAGCGCGGCAGGATCAGCTTTGCCGATCCCTCCTACTCGAAGGAAACCGGCACATTCCTCGTGCGCGCGACGTTCGCCAATCCCGAGGGCGCGCTGAAGCCGGGCCAGTTCGTGCGCGTAAACATGCTCGGCGCCACGCGGCCGAACGCCATCCTCGTGCCGCAGCGCGCAGTCCAGCAGGGTGCGAAGTCGCATTTCGTATGGGTCGCGGGCAAGGACGGCAAGGCCGAGCAGCGTGCCGTGGCGACGGGCGAATGGAGTGGCGACGATTGGGTGATCAATCAAGGCTTGCTGGCGGGCGAGCAAGTGGTGGTGGACGGAGCGATCCGGGTTATCCCCGGTGCTCAGCTGAAGATCACGGCCTACCAGCCGGCCGGTAGCGCTGCCGTTGCCCCCGCCCGCTGACGCGACGGCATGAACATCTCGCATTTCTGCATCGACCGGCCGATCTTCGCGTCGGTCATTTCCATCGTCATCACGCTCGCAGGCGGGGTGGCGATGGTCAATCTGCCGGTCGCGCAGTACCCCGATATCACGCCGGTCCAGATCTCCGTCTCAGCCACCTACCCCGGCGCTTCCGCCGAGGTGGTCGCGCAAAACGTCGCCGCGCCGATCGAGCAGCAGGTCAACGGCGCCGACAACCTGATCTACATGTCGTCCACCAGCTCCTCGACGGGCCTGATGACGCTGACGGCGTTCTTCGAAATCGGCACCGACCCGTCGCTCGCGCAGGTGGACGTGCAGAACCGCGTGAACCTGGCGCTGCCGCAGTTGCCGCAGTCGGTGCAGGAGCAGGGCGTGTCGGTGCAGAAGAAGTCGTCGGCGTTCATGATGATCATCTCGATCTTCTCGCCCGACGACCGCTACGACGCGACCTACGTCGCCAACTACGCGAGCATCTACGTGCTCGACGCGATCAAGCGCATACCCGGCGCGGGCCAGGCCTCGATATTCGGCACGCCCGACTACGCGATGCGCATCTGGTTGAAGCCCGACCGCATGGCGGCACTCGGCATTACCGCATCCGACGTTCAGCAGGCGGTGGCCAACCAGAACCAGCAGTTCGCCGTCGGCGGCATCGGCCAGTCCCCGACCGGCCGGGAAGTCCAGCAGTCGTTCGCGGTCACCACCCGGGGCCGGCTCACCGAGCCGCGCGAGTTCGAGGACATCATCATCCGCGCCGCCAGCGGCGGCGCCGCGATCGTGAGGCTGAAGGACGTCGGCCGCGCGGAGCTTGGCCAGAAGGACTATTCGATCCGCAGCTACTTGCAGGGCAAGCCCGCGACCACGCTCGCGGTCTATCAGCAGCCGGGTGCCAACGCGCTGGACGTTTCGAAGGCCGTGCGCGAGACCCTGGCGGAGATGAAGAAGTCGTTTCCGCAGGGGATCGAGTACAAGATCGCGATGGACACCACCGCGTTCACGCGCGCCTCGATCGAGACCGTGGTGCATACGTTCTTCGAGGCGCTGGTGCTGGTCGTGCTGGTGGTGTTTCTCTTCCTGCAAAGCCTGCGCGCGACGCTGATTCCGATCCTGGCCGTGCCGATCTCGATTATCGGAACCGCGGTGGGCATGACCGCGCTCGGCTTCTCGATCAACATGCTGACCTTGTTCGGCATGGTGCTCGCGATCGGCATCGTGGTGGACGATGCGATCGTGGTGATCGAGGCGGTCGAGCACAACATGGCCAAGCTCGGGCTCTCGCCCAAGGACGCGGCGAAGAAGGCGATGGACGAGGTGGGCGGGGCGCTCGTTGCGATTGTGCTGGTGCTCTGCGCGGTGTTTGTCCCAGTCGCGTTCGTGCCCGGCATCACGGGGCAGCTCTACAAGCAGTTTGCCATGACCATCGCGATTTCCGTCGTGATCTCCGGGGTGGTAGCGCTCACGCTGTCGCCCGCGCTCGCGGCGTTGCTGCTGAAGCCCGGCCACGGCGAGAAGCGCGGATTCTTCAAGTGGTTCGAGGCTACGTTCACGCGCATGACCGGGGGCTACGTGCGCGCGGTCGGGCTCGTGATCAAGCGCTCGGGCGTCGCGCTGGCGCTGTTCGCCGTGATGCTGGGCGCCGTCTACTGGTTGATGAAGCACATTCCCAGCTCCTTTCTCCCGCCCGAGGACCAGGGTTACATCCTGGGTGCGGTGATCATGCCCGACGCGGCAGGGCTCGACCGCACCGGCCAGGTGAGCCGCCACGTATCCGACCATTTCATCAAGAGTCCGGCGGCGGAAGCGGTGGTGGTGATCGACGGCTACAGCCTGCTCGACGGCCAGACGAAGAGCAATGCCGCAGTGTTCTTCGTCGGGCTCAAGGATTTCCCGGAGCGCTACAGCTCCGACAACATCCGCACCCAGAACGCGCGCGCGGTCATCATCGACGCCTACATGAAGCTCTCGAAGGTGCGCGAGGGCATCATCGTGCCGATCAACCCGCCCTCGATCCCGGGACTGGGAACGACGGGCGGCATGGAGCTCTACCTGCAGAGCAAGGGAGACGCCGGCTCGGCGCAGATCGCGCTGGTGGTGCAGGGCTTCGTCGCCAAGTTGAGGGAGCGGCCCGAGCTCGCACAGGTCACTTCCACCTATAACGCCTCCGCCCGGCAGCTGCTCGCGGACGTCGACCGCGAGAAGGCGGAGACGCTGGGCGTCCCGGTGGCGGAGGTGTACACCGCGATGCAAACGATGTTCGGCTCGCTCTACGTGTCCCAGTTCACCAAGTTCAGCCGCCTGTTCCAGGTGATCCTGCAGGCGGAGCCCGAGTACCGCCTGCGGCCCGAGGACCTGACGCAGCTCTACGTCCGCAGCCGCAACGGCAGCATGGTGCCGCTGCGGTCGGTCGTCACCACGCGTTATGTCACCGGGCCCGACCTGGTGACGCGCTTCAACAACTTTCCCGCGGTCAAGGTGACCGCCGGCCCGGCGCCGGGATACAGCACGGGGCAGGCGATCGCGGCGATCGAGGCGGTGGCGGCGAGAGTCTGCCAACCGGCTTCGGGATCGCCTGGAGCGGCCAGACCTTCGAGGAGAAGAAGGCCGGGGGCGCGTCCGCGCTCGTGTTCGTGTTCGGCCTCATCATGGTGTTCCTGATCCTCGCCGCGCAGTACGAGAAGTGGTCGCTGCCGCTGGGCGTGCTGACCGCCGTGCCGTTTGCGTTGTTCGGCGCGCTGCTCGCGATCCTGCTGCGCGGGCTGGAGAACGACGTCTATTTCCAGATCGGGCTGACGATGCTGGTCGCGCTCGCCGCCAAGAACGCGATTCTCATCTTCGAGTACGCCGTGATGAACCACGAGGGCGGGCAGTCGGTCCTCGATTCGGCGATGAACGCCGCGCGCGACCGGCTGCGACCGATCGTGATGACCTCGCTCGCCTTCATCCTCGGCTGCGTTCCGCTCGCGGTGGCGCTGGGGGTCGCCGCCAACAGCAAGCACTCGATCGGCACCGGCGTGATCGGCGGCATGCTCGGCGCGACCGTGATCGCGGTGTTCTTCATCCCGATGTTCTACTACCTGATCGAGTCGCTGTCGGAGCGATTCGGCGGCAAGAGGCCCGCGACAACGGCGGCCGGGGGCGCGGCCCCCTCCGGCGCGCACGCGCCACGGAAGGACGCTTGACATGCGTGCAACACTCGTCGCTTCGATCACTCGAGGTTACTCATCACTCGCCCGGGAGGTGTCGCCTTGGCGACGTGTGGGCCGTCTCGCCGGCTGCGCCGTCGGGCCGGACTACAAGCGCCCCGAGATCGACGCGCCCGCGACGTTCCGGTTCCAGGAAGCGCAGGACTACGAGAGCGCCGACACCGCATGGTGGGCGCTGTTCGGCGATCCCGTGCTGGAGCAGCTGATTGCCGAAGCGCTGGCGGGCAACAAGGACCTGCGGATCGCCGCCGCGCGCGTGGAGGAATTTGCGGGGCGGCTCACCGTCATCCGCTCGCAGTTCTACCCGCAGATCGGCTACGGGGCGGGCGCCACGCGCGAGCGCACGAGCGAGCAGCTCGGACCGCCGATCGTGGGGGTGTCCAATCCGCAGTCGACCTTTCGTGCCGTCATCGACGCGAGCTGGGAGATCGACCTCTGGGGGCGCATCCGCCGGCTTTCGGAGGCCGGTCTCGCGGATCTGCTGGCGACGGAAGAAGCGCGGCGCGGCGTCGTCCTGTCGCTGGTCTCCGCCGTGGCGGGCGGCTACATCACGCTGCGCGACCTCGACAAGCAGCTCGCGATCTCGCAGCGCACGGCGAACGCCCGCGGGGAGGCCCTGAAGCTCTTCGAGCTGCGCTTTCAGGGCGGCGTCGTGTCGCAGATCGAGGTGGCGCAGATCAGGTCGGAGTACGAGGCCGCTGCGGCCGCGATCCCCGCGGCGGAGCGCGCCATCGCGCAAACCGAGAACGCGCTCGCCATCCTCCTTGGACGCAATCCGGGGCCGATCCTGCGCGGCCGGTCGGTGGACGACTTGAAGCTCCCGACGGTCCCGGGGGGATTACCGTCCCAGCTCCTCGAGCGCCGGCCGGACGTGCGCCAGGCCGAGCAGAACCTGATCGCCGCCAACGCGCGCATCGGCGCCGCGCGGGCGCTCTACTACCCGACGATCTCGCTGAGTGGGCGCTTTGGCTCGGCGAGCGGCGAGCTCAACGATCTTTTCACCGGGTCCGCGCGCATCTGGAGCTTTGCCGGCGCCGTCACGGGTCCGATCTTCACCGGGGGCCAGATCTCCGGGACGGTGGCGCAGGCGGAAGCGCAGGAACGCCAACTCCTCTCGGGGTACGAGCGGACCATCCAGAACGCGTTCCGCGAAGTGGACGATGCGCTGGTGGATCACACCAAGTCGCGCGAGCGGCTGGCGGCGCTGGGGCGGCAGGTGGACGCGCTGCGGGATTACGCGCGCCTGGCGCGCCTGCGCTACGACAACGGCTACACCAGCTATCTCGAGGTGCTGGATGCGGAGCGCAGTCTCTTCAACGCCGAGCTCAACTACACCCAGACGCAGGCCGACGTCTTCAACGCGCTGGTGAGCATTTACAAGACGATGGGCGGCGGCTGGGTCGACATAGCCGATGCGGCCGCGCCGCAGCCGGCCGTGAGCGGCGAGGCGGGAATGCGCTGACGCTGCCGTAGAATCGCCGCCACGCGGGCGTATGTGCGTGGCAACGGGTGACGGACAACTTTCGGACGGGGTGACGGGATGGCCAAGAATGAGGATGCGGTGAAATCGAACGGATCCGGACACGCGCAGAAGCTGAAGCGGAAGAAGTACGACAAGCAGATGCGGCGGCTCCACGAAGAGCTGGTCAAGCTCCAGGAATGGGTCAAGCACAAAGGGCTCAAGATCTGCATTGTTTTCGAAGGCCGCGACGGGGCGGGAAAGGGCGGGACCATCAAGGCCATCACCGAGCGGGTGAGCCCGCGCGTCTTTCGCGTCATCGCGCTCCCGGCGCCGACGGAACGCGAGAAGAGCCAGATGTATGTCCAGCGCTACCTGCCGCATCTGCCGGCGGCCGGCGAGGTCGTGATCTGGGACCGCAGCTGGTACAACCGCGCGGGAGTCGAGCGGGTCATGGGCTTCTGCCCCGGAAGAGACGGCAAAAGGCTATCTCAAGCTGGCGCCGTTATTCGAGAAAGTTGATGGTCGAATCCGGGATCATCCTCCTCAAGTACTGGCTCGAGGTGAGTATGGAAGAGCAGACCCGCCGGCTCGAAGCGCGCATCGACGACGGGCGCAAGATCTGGAAGCTCTCGCCGATGGACCTCCTGTCCTACAGCCGCTGGTACGACTATTCGCGGGCGCGCGACGACATGTTCAAGGCCACCGATACGGCGTGGGCCCCATGGTACGTGGTGCAGATCGGACGACAAGCGGCGGGCACGC
Organism: uncultured beta proteobacterium; assembly: GCA_963699525.1. Taxonomy (GTDB): domain Bacteria; phylum Pseudomonadota; class Gammaproteobacteria; order Burkholderiales; family SG8-41; genus SG8-41. The sequence continues at coordinate 7,597 of CAVOUI010000017.1, forward strand.
CTCAACCTCATCACGCATCTGCTGAGCAGGATTCCGTACAAGAAGGCGCCGCGCGAAAAGGTGAAGTTGCCCAAGCGGCAGAAGCGCATGGCTATCGCGAGCCGGCGTATCCGTACAAGTTCGTTCCCGAGAAGTTCTGAGGAGAACGTCTCTCCCGCTTCCGATCCTGACTCGCCCGCGCCGGGGCTCGTCAAGCGGCTCCTGAACTCGGCAATGGGCGAGAATTAGCACCATGTTGAACGAAGGTTCCCGCGGGTTTCGCATTCCCTTGCCGGAGTGGTTAGGCGCGTACCATAAGGAGTGGTTGCGGCCGGATGTGATTGCCGGCCTGACCGCCGCGGCGGTCGTCATTCCAAAGGCCATGGCGTACGCCACGATCGCGGGACTCCCGGTACAGGTCGGGCTCTATACGGCATTCCTGCCGATGGTGATTTACGCCGTGCTGGGGACTTCGCGCCCACTCAGCGTGAGCACCACGACAACGATCGCCATCCTTGCGGCAGCCGCGTTGGGCGAATCGGTTCCAGGTGGCGATACGGTTTCCCTCGTGACCGCGTCGGCGACGCTGACACTGATGGTGGGCGTGATCCTTGCGGTGGCGTGCATTTTCCGCCTGGGATTCGTGGCCAACTTCATCTCCGAGCCCGTGCTCACCGGATTCAAGGCGGGGATCGGGCTCGTCATCGTGCTCGACCAGGTCCCGAAGCTGCTGGGCATTCACTTTCAGAAAGGTCCGTTCTTCCACAACGTTGCCGGCGTCGTTCAGGGGCTTCCCCACGCCTCGCTGGTGACCCTGGCTGTGGGGGGCATTACCGTGGCGATACTGTTGGCAGTCGAACGCTGGATTCCGAAAGCGCCGGCCCCGCTGCTCGCGGTTGCCGGCGGCGTCGCCGGCGTAAGCCTGCTCGGCCTTCAAGCGCACGGTGTCGGCACCGTCGGCCAGATTCCGACGGGCCTGCCGTCGCTTACGGCGCCTGATCTTTCGCTGGTGGCCGGGCTCTGGCCGGCGGCCCTGGGCATTGCTTTGATGAGTTTCACCGAAACGATTGCGGCAGGGCGGGCGTTTGCCCGAAGCGGGGAGCCCCTGCTGCAGCCGAACCGCGAGCTGCTGGCGACGGGTCTTGCGAATGCGGGAGGCGCGCTGCTGGGATCCATGCCGGCCGGCGGCGGGACGTCGCAGACCGCGGTGAACCGGCTTGCGGGAGCGCGCAGCCAGCTCGCGGGTCTGGTTACGGCCGGTGCCACCCTCATGACGATGCTGTTGCTCGCTCCCGTCATCGGGCTCATGCCGGATGCCACTCTGGCCGCAGTCGTCATCGTGTACTCGGTCGGCCTGATCAAGCCGGCGGAATTCCTTACGATACTCAGGGTGCGGCGAACGGAGTTCGTGTGGGCGCTGGTTGCGCTGGCCGGCGTGGTGCTGCTGGGAACCCTGAAGGGCATCCTCGTCGCCATCATCGTGTCGCTGGTCGCGCTTGCTTACCAGGTTGCGAACCCGCCGGTCCACGAACTGGGACGCAAGCCGGGGACGAATGTGTTCCGACCTCGTTCCAAAGAGCATCCCGAGGACGAGACTTTTCCCGGCTTGCTCATATTGCGGCCGGAGGGGCGGGTTTTCTTCGCGAATGCGGAGCGCATCTCGCAGAAGATGCGGCCGCTGATCGAGGAGGCGAAGCCGAAAGTCGTGGCGCTGGATCTCGGCGGCGTCTTCGACCTCGAGTACACCGCGCTCAAGATCCTGACCGAAGCCGAGCAGCGCCAGCGTGAAAACGGCGTGCTGCTGTGGCTGGTCGGGCTCAATCCGGGAGTGCTCGCCGTGGTCCAGCGCTCGCCTCTTGGCGCGACTCTGGGCCGCGAGCGGATGTTCTTCAATCTCGAGCAGGCTGTCGCCCGGTATCAGTCAACGAAAGCGCCATCGGGTATCATTCCCAAGGCGCGCTTGCAGTGAAGATCATGGACAACTATATGAAGAGGGCGAGGTCGGGTCTTTGCGGACTTGTTGCGCTCGCAGCCCTGGTTCTTGCGGCTTCGAGCGCCCACGCTGCGTTCCTGTCCGGCGACGCGCTCGATACCGCGGCGGACTGGCTCGCGCTGTTCATTCTGTTCGCGGTGCCGATCGCCGGCATCGTCCTGTTCTGGCTGGTGCACATCCTGCCGGAAAAGATCGCCGAGAATCGCCATCACCCGCAGAAGGAGTCGATCAAGGTGCTGTGCCTGCTCTCGCTCGTATTCGGGGGCATGCTGTGGCCGATCGCGTGGTTGTGGGCCTATACGCGCCCGGTGCTCTTCAAGGCGGCCTACGGCATGGAGAAGCATGAGGACTACTACGAGGAATTGGGCCACAAGGCCCGGGCCGGAGAGCTGCTGCGCGAGGACATCGCTCACCTGAGGGAAGAGCTGGACGAAATGGCGGCGAAAGGCACGCTGCCGCCGCAACTCAAGACCCTGCGCGCTGATCTCGACGCGCTCCATGCGCGCGCGGCTGCTTCCACGGAAGGAAACAAGTAATGGAAGCACTGCTGCTCGGGATCTACTCGTTCTTCGTCTGGCTGATCTTCATCAAGTTCAAGTGGCTGCCGTGGAACACAAAGTCCCAGGTCACCGTCGCCATCATCCCGATCGTCGGCCTGACGATGCTGATACTGCTGCTCAACATCGTCGCGCCGTCCTCGGCGGACGTGCGTGTCTACAAGTACACCGTGCCGATCGTCTCGCAGCTCCGCGGCCGGGTGATCGAGGTGCCGGTCGAGGAGGGGAACCGCCTGGTGAAGAAAGGCGAGGTGCTGTTCAAGATCGACCCCGAGCCCTACCAGCTCGCGGTCAACAACCTCGAAGCGCAGCTCGCCACCGCCATCGCCTCGCAGAAAGAGCAGGAAGAATCGCTGAAGGGCGCGCGCGGGAAAGTCACTGAATCGCGCAGCGCCATCGACCAGGCGACCGCCCGGACCCGGGAAGTCAACGCGCGGCTCGCGCTGGCGCGCAAGCGCGTCGAGCAGAACCGCGAGCTCGTCGCCACGGGCGCCGGCAGCAAGTTCGATCTCGAGCAGGCCGAGACCAACGTCCTGGAGCTCGAAGGCCAGTTGGCGAGCGCGCGCAGCGCGGAGGCGCAGGCCCGGGCCGGCGAGGTGCAAGCGCGGGCGGGCGAGCAGCAGACCGTGCAGAAGCTCGGCGCCAAGGTCAACGGCGAATTCGCGCAGGTCGCGCAGATCCGGGCCCAGCTGGAGAACGCGCGGTGGGACCTCGATCAGACCGTGACGCGCTCCCCGTGCGATTGCTACGTCATCAATCTCCAGTTGAGAGAGGGCGGCTTCGTGGCCGGCCTTCCGTTCAATGCCGTCATGACGCTGGTCGAGTCGCAGGGCCAGGTGGTCGCATTGTTCAACCAGAACGAGCTGCACCAGGTGGCGCCGGGCAACGAGGCGGAATTCACGCTCAACACGCTGCCGGGGCGCATCATCAAGGGCAAGGTCGACTCGGTGATCTGGGCGCAGGGGCAGGGCCAGCTGCCGGCCAGCGGCACGCTGCCGATGATCGGGGTGCTGTCGCAGCCGCCCGGGCGCTACGCCGTCAAGTTCGATATCGCAGACAGGGACAAGGATCTGTTCATGGCAGCGGGTGCGGCGGGCAGCGCGGCGATCTACACCGATAGCCTCCACGCGATCCACATCCTGCGCAAGGTGATCCTGCGGGTAGGGGCGTACATCAACTACCTGATCCTCAAGCTGCACTGAGTTCGCTTTCATGCTCAGGAACGCTCTCATCGCTTCGCTCGTCGCCGCGCTTGCCGGCTGCGCGCTCAAGGCGCCACCCAAGGCCGATGAGATCCGGCAGCAGGCGCTGCCGAATCTGACGGTTCCCGCACAATGGACGGAGCCGGGCGGCGGGGCCGGGGAGGTGGTCAACGGATGGCTTGCGGCGTTCAAGGACCCGAATCTCGATGCGCTCGTCAAGGAGGCGATTGCGTTCAACCCGGACTTGCGTGTGGCCGCGGCGCGTGTCGATCAAGCCGCCGGCTACGTAAGGCTCGCGGGGGCGACCCTTTATCCGCAGGTGAACGTGCTCGCGCGCGGCGGCGGCGCATTGAGCGGGGACAGCAGCGGCCTGGAGGGCGTGGGCGTGTTCGCGAACTGGGAGCTGGATCTCTGGGGCCGGGTGCGCGCCGGACGGGAAGCGGCGCAGCTTCAGTACCTGTCGGCCGAGCTCGACGCGACTTACGCCATGCAGTCGCTCGCCGCGCTGGTCGCCAAGAGCTGGTTCCTCGCGACGGAGGCCCGGTTGCAGAAAGTCGCGGCCGAGGAGGTGGCGCGCTCGGCGGAGCGCCTCGCAAGCCTTACCCGCGATCGGCAGCGCGTGGGCCGGGGCGACGAGTACGAGGTGGCAGTGGCGCAGGCCGGCGTGCAGACCTACCGCGACACCGTACGGCAGCTTGATTTTTCGTACCGTCAGGCGCTGCGCGCGCTCGAAACCCTGGTCGGGCGTTATCCCGCCGCGGCGATCGAGGTGCCCCCGCAGCTCGCCGCGAAACCAGCGCCGGTTCCGGTCGGGATGCCGTCGGAACTGCTCGAGCGCCGTCCCGATGTGGCGGCGGCGGAGCGGCGCGTCGCCGCTGCGTTCCAGCGGGTCGAGGAGGCGAAGGCGGCGCGCCTGCCGCGCATCTCGCTGACCGCGGCCGGCAGCAGCATTTCGAGCGAGCTTTTCGTCCTCAAGGACCGCGACAACCCGGTCTGGAGCGCGGGGGCAAGCCTGACCGCACCCCTCTACACCGGCGGCGCGCTGCAGTCGCAGGTCGAGATTCGCACGGCGGAGCAAAAGCAGGCGGTGGCCGAGTACGGGCGCGTCGGGGCGCGGGCTTTCGGCGAGGTGGAAAACGCGCTGTCATCCGGCTTTGCGCTGGACGAGCGCGTGGCGATCCTGGGGCAGGCGGTCGCCGAAAACGAGCGCGCGCTGGAGCTTGCCAACGTGCGTTATCGCGTGGGCTCGGGGGACCTGCGCACGGTGCAGCAGCAGCAGCTCGCCCTCTACGGCGCCCGCACAGCGCTCATCCGTGTACTGAGCGAGCAGCTGGTTCAGCGCGTCAATCTGTATCTCGCGCTCGGCGGCGGCTGGACCAACAACTAGTGGCCCGCTGCGGGATCCGGAAAACCGGGGAGGATGCCCGATGAAGCAGGTGAACATCGAATCCGCGCTGCTGGCAACGCGATGCGCTGGCCGCCGCGCTGGTGGCCGGGGGCTGCGCTTCGACAACGCGACCGGCGCGCAATATGGAAGACCTCCTTTCCGCCCGCCGTGCCGATGACACCATCAGAGAACTCCAGACGCGAGAACTCATGGAAAGGCTGGTGAAACGTGCCGAGGCCAAGGTCAGGAGCCCTGCAGGGGCGGCGAAGGCGGCGGCGCAGCCAACCATCGATGTGCTGGTCATCTCCGGCGGCGGGGACTGGGGCGCGTTCGGCGCCGGCGTGCTCAAGGGCTGGGGACGCGTCAAGGGCGAACTGGCGCGCCCGCAGTTCGACGTGGTAACGGGTGTCAGTACCGGCGCGCTGATCGCTCCCTTCGCCTTCCTGGGCGACGATCCGTCCATCGACCGCATCGTCGAGTTGTACCGCAATCCCAAAGAGGACGTGGCGGTCTCGCGCGGATGGCTGTTTTTCCTGCCGAACAATCCGTCGTTTTACGTCCTGCCCGGTCTGGAGCGCGACCTTCGCACGGCGCTCGACCGCTCGATGATCGAGCGCATCGCGGCAGCGGAGGGCACGGGTCGCGCACTGGTGGTCAACACCACGAACATCGACTTTGGCGACATGCACGCATGGGACATCGTCGCCGAGGCCAGGCGGTCGCTGGCGGGCAACGACGAGGACCACGTGCGCACGATCCTGCTGGCCAGCGCGGGCATACCCGCGATTTTCCCGGCGCGGGAAATCGGCGACTACCTCTACGTCGACGGCGCGATTACCGGAAACATTCTCTACGGCGGGCGCGCGCGTGACGACGAGAGCTTTCCCGCCCTGTGGCGGGCGACGCATCCGACGGCGCCGATGCCGCGCCTGCGCTACTGGGTCATCTTCAACAACCAGATCCGGTTTCCGCCCCAGGTGACGCAGGAGCGCTGGCCCGACATCATGAGCCGCACCACGATCATGTCCACGCAGACCTCCACCGTGAATTCCATGCGCCACCTCTATCGCGCAGGCCGAGATCGCGCGGCTCAAGCACAACGTGGACGTGGAGGTGCGCGTCATGGCCGTTCCCGACGCCTGGGTGCCGCCCAAGCCGGGCTCGTTCGTGAAGGAGGTGATGAACGACCTGGCCGATCTGGGCGAGAAGATGGGCGCCGATCCGGCGAGCTGGCGGACCGAGGCCCCGTGAGACGGAAGCGGCGCACGGCCACTTTTGGAGGCCGCGCTCTTTCCTGCCTGGCCGGAATGGCCTTATGCGTGGCCGCGACCGGCGCGGCGGCGCAATCGGGCGGGGCTTCGGAGCTGCGTCTGACGCTGTATTTCTGGATCGCCGGGATCGAGGGCACGGTTGGCGCGTCCGACTCGGGAGGGCAAGTTGACTCGGAATTTTCCGGCCTGCTCGACAATATCGAGCCGCGCGGCTACATGCTGCACGCCGACTGGCGCAAGGACCGCTGGACGGCATTCGGCGACTGGTCGCATTTCAACGTGACGTCGAGCGCGCCCTCTCCGTTCGGCGCGCTCTACGCGGGGACGGATGTCCGGGTCAAGGGCGGCATCGGGCAGATTGCGGGGGGCTATCAGGTTGTTGGCGACACCGATTCCGGCGTGGACGTGCTGACCGGCCTGCGTTACTACAACATCGAAGCCGAGATGAACTTGCAGCCCGGCCAGGCCGTCGCGCGCAACCTGAACAGTTCGAGTCAGTGGGTGGACGGCATCGTCGGCGCGCGCTGGCGCGGACGATTGAACCGTCAATGGGCATTCTCGGTCTACGGTGACGTGGGCGGCGGGGGCTCGAAATTCTCCGGGCAGGCGGTGGCAACGGCAAATTATGAAACCACCTGGGGCGCGCTGGCAGCCGGATGGCGTTATCTGTACGTGAATTACGACAGCAGCGGCTTAAAGCTCGACGTCGCGTTGACCGGCCCTTTCGTGGGTGCGACGGTACGATTCTGACCCCGCGTATCTTCCGTTGATCGATGGCGGTCGGTCACACGTTGCTGGAGCGATTGATGCGCGCGGCGTCGGCGCGCGCGGAGCGTCCGCCGGCGGCGCCGCCTGAGGCCTATCGCGTGCTGCCGTGGGGAGCGATCGACTCGCTCGCCAACGAGCCGCAGGAGGAAGCGCCACGGCCGCCGCCATCGCAACGGCAGCCGGTCATCGATGACGGCGCGCGCACGCCCGACGGGCGGCCGCGGCTCGCCCTGCTCGCGCTCTCCGGCGGCGGCGCCCGCGGCGCGTTCGGGGCCGGCCTGCTCGCGGGCTGGACGCAGAGCCGCTCCCGCCCGCGCTTCACGGTCGTGACCGGCATCTCGACCGGCGCGCTCATGGGCGTGTTCGCGTTCCTCGGCCAGCATTACGACGGCGAGCTCGAGCGCTTCTATACCGCCACCACCGACGCCGACATCTTCGCCGATCGCGGCGTCTCCGGGCTGCTACGCGATGCCGTGAAGGATTCGACGCCGCTGAAGCGGCTCATCGAACGGACCATCGACGACGGGATCATCGCCGCGGTTGCCGCCGAGCACCGCCTGGGCCGCCGGTTCTTCGCCGGCACGACGAACCTCGACACCGCGCGCCTGGTCGTGTGGGACATGGGCGCGATCGCCGCCAGCGACCGGCCCGAGCGGCTGCGGCGCTTCCGCGACGTGCTGCTCGCCTCGGCGTCCGTGCCGATGGTGCTCCCGCCCGTCTATTTTCCGGTCGAATGGGAGGGCCGGACCTACTGGCAGATGCACGTCGACGGCGGCGCGGCGGTGACCGTGTTCCTGTCGGGCCTCGTCATCGACGAGCTGAACCGCATGACCGGCTTGAGGACCGAGCGCGGCGAAGCCGCGGTGGACTGCTACATCATCCTGAACGACGTCCTCGGCGACCGCATGCCCGAGGAGCCGGTGGAGGCGACCCTCCTCGGCATCGCCGGCGGCGTCGTGCGCTCGCTTTCCACGGCGGCCACCGTGACCCAGCTCGTGCGCATGTATCGCGGGGCACGCGGCATCGGATTCGGCTTTCACTTCGCCAGCATCCCGGCGGATTATCCATACCGTCTCCCGGCGACGCGCTTCGAGCCGGAGAAAATGCGCCACCTCTTCGACTATTCGCGGGCGCTCGCCGCGGGCGGCTACCCGTGGGCGTTGCACCCGCCGCGCCTCGATCCGCGCGAGGTGATTCCACTTGCGCCCGTCCCGGCCGAAGCCCCGCCGCCGAAGGGCTGGGCGGCGCGATTACTTGCGTGGTTGCGCGGAGACACATAAAGGTGTCAGGAACCTTTTTTGCTCGACGGACGTGGGCGCTGCGACGGCTCTGCGCTGCGGTATTGTGTGGCGTTTCCTTTGCTGCGTGCGGAGCCGGGCTGCCCGCGGGGCTGCACTCCCCGGATCTCGGCTTCCTGCCAGCAACGTTCACGGGCGTACTGCCGTGCGCAGACTGCCCCGGCGTCGAGCTTCACCTCGATCTCCACCCCGATGGCGTCTATTACCTGCGCCGGGTCTACCAGGACCGGCCCGACGGCCAGTTCGACGAGATGGGCGCGTGGGAAGTGTCCGGGGGCGCGCGCACGCTCGTTCTTCATGGCGAGCAGGACAGCCCGCGATTTGCGATCAAGGACGCAAGGACGCTCACGCAGCTCGATCGCGAAGGGCGGCCGATCGTCTCAACCGCGAATCATAATCTCGCGCGTGCGGAAGCGTTCGATCCGGTCGAGCCGCGCCTCGCGATGCGGGGCATGTTCCGCTACATGGCCGATGCCGCGATCTTCGAAGAGTGCCTGACGCGGCGGAAGCTCCCGGTCCTGATGCAGGGCGACTACCTCGCGGTGGAGAAGGCTTACACCGGGATGCGGCGCGCGCCGGGCGCACCGATGCTCGCCACGCTCCGGGGGCGGATCGTCGAGCGCGCCGAGATGGAGGGCCCGCCGCGCCCCTCGCTCCTCATCGAGCGTTTCGGGGGACTCTGGCCCGGCGAAACATGCGGCGTGCGGTTTGCCACCGAGCCCCTCGTCAATACCTACTGGAAGCTCGTCCGCCTGCGCGACGAGCCGATGAGCATCGCGGAGAATCAGCGCGAGCCGCACATCGTCCTGCGCACGGATGGCCAGCGCGTCGCCGGGTTTGGCGGCTGCAATCGGCTGCTCGGGAGCTACCGTACCGAAGGAAACCGCATTGAATTCGGCAAGCTCGCCGTGACACTGATGGCTTGCCCCGCGGGAATGGAGCAGGAACAATCGTTTCTCGGCGCATTGGAGCAGGCCGCGCGCTGGCGAGTGACGGGATCGCACCTCGAGTTGTTCGACGCCAACGGCGCAGTCATCGCGCGGCTGGAAGCGGTCCACATGAAATAGCCGGTCCCGCGTCCGGGAAGGTATGATGCACATCAAGCCGGTGCCAGAGATATCCGCGTAAAGTGACCCACCGCCCATGAAACACACGCTGACCTGCCTGGCTGGAGGGCTTTTCGCCGCACTGATGACGTTCTCCACGTCGCTGCGGGCGCAGGAGCCCCCGGCGTTCAAGGCGGAAGAGATCGAGCAGCTCGTCGCGCCGATCGCGCTCTATCCCGACGCTCTGGTCGCGCAGATCCTGATGGCGTCCACCTATCCGCTGGAGATCGTGCAGGCGGCGCGCTGGTCGAAGGCGAATCCAGACGTGAAGGACAAGGCGCTCGAGGATGCCATGCAGAAGCAATCCTGGGACCCGAGCGTGAAATCTCTTGCCGCATTTCCCCAGATACTCGCCATGCTGAATGACAAGCTCGACATGACCCAGAAGCTCGGGGACGCGTTCCTTGGCCAGCAGAAGGAGGTCATGGACGCAATCCAGCGGCTGCGGGCCAAGGCGCAGGCCGCCGGCAACCTCCAGTCCGGCAAGGAGCAGAAGGTCATCGTCGAGCAACAGAACGGGACGACCGTAATCAAGATCGAGCCGACAAGCCCCGAGGTGGTCTACGTCCCGGTCTACAACCCGACTGTCGTCTACGGCCCGTGGCCGTACCCGGCCTATCCGCCCTATTACTATTACCCGCCCGGCTACTCGGCCGGGAGCGTGTTCTTTGCGTTTTCGGTGGGCATCATCGTAGGCAACGCCATGTGGGGCGGCTGCCATTGGGGCGGCGGGAACGTCTACATCAATCACTACAACTACAACAACTTCAACAAGACCAACATCAAGACCGGGGACTGGCAGCACAAGCCGGAGCATCGCGGGGGCGTGGAGTATCGCGACCCGGGGAGCCGCCAGAAATACAGCGGCCAGCGGCCGGGGGTGGATTCGCGCGAGGCATACCGCGGGCGCGCGGAGCAGGGGCGGCAGGATATCGCCCGCGCCGGTCCGGAGAATCTCGACCGCGACCGGAGTGGTGCTGACCGCGCGGGTGGACGCGACGCCGGCGCGGCCGACAGGCAGCGTGACGCCGGTGGACGCCAGCCAGATGCATTCGATGGCGTCGGGCGCGGCAGCCAGACGCGCGATTACAGCAACCGCGGTGCCACGAGCCGCGCATCGGCTGGGGGCCATGCGCGGGCGGGCGGCGGCGGGCGGAGGTAAGTTTTTTGGCACCGCACATGATTACGAAGATTGAGATGCGTTCGAGCCTGGCCTCGTTCCGATCGTGCCTGCGGCGCCGATGGGGGCCTGTCCTTGTGGCGGTACTACTTTCCGGTGCCGCAGTGCCGGACGCATTCACAGCGGACGGACAGAAGTCCTTCGGTTCGCCGGAAGAGGCCGCCAAGGCGCTGGTGACGGCGGTTACGGCGGGCGACCTCAAGGCGATGCGGGACATTCTGGGGCCGGGCTCCGAGGGCCTTGTCCAGTCCGGGGACGCCGTCGCGGACCGGGCCGGCCGCGAGCGCTTCGTGCGGGCTTACGGCGAAGCAAACCGGATCGGCAAGCAGGGCGATGCGAAAGCGGTGCTCCTGGTGGGCAAGGATGAATGGCCGCTCCCGATTCCGATCGTCAAGGTCGGTTCCGGTTGGCGTTTCGACACGAAAGCGGGCAGGGAGGAGATCCTCAACCGGCGCATCGGCCGCAACGAGCTCTCGGCGGTGCAAGCGGTGCTCGCCTACGTGGACGCGCAGCGCGAGTACGACTTACGCAATCCGCAAGGCGACAAGCTTCTCCACTACGCACAGAAATTCACCAGCGCGACGGGCAAGCGCGACGGGCTCTATTTTCAGACCAAAGCCGGCGAAAAACCCAGCCCGCTCGGTCCGTTGTTCGCAAGCGCGAAAGCGGAGGGTTATACCAAAGGTGACGATGCGTTCCATGGCTATCACTACCGCATTATTAGAGGGCAGGGAGCGAGCGCTCCCGGCGGTGCCTACGACTACGTGGCGCAGGGCCAAATGATCGGGGGCTTCGCACTGGTCGCCTGGCCGGCGTCCTACGGCAACTCCGGGGTCATGACCTTCATCGTCAACCACGACGGGATCGTCTACGAAAAGGATCTCGGGCCGGACACCGCAACGGTCGTCAAGAAGATCACGCGATTCAACCCGGACAAGACCTGGAAGCGTTATTGAAATCTGCACGAGGCTGAAATGAAACTCTGGATCGGCAACATCGCGCCGAATACGCCCGACGAGGAGGTGCGCGCGCTGGTCAAGAAATACGCACCCGAACTGGAATGCACGACGATCCAGCGGGTGGAAGGCGACGGTTCGCGCCCGGCCGCCGTGCTCGAATTCGCCAACCCGCCGCTCGGGGCGCTCGAAGGCGTCTCAATGCGCCTCAACGGGATGTACTGGAAGGAACGTTCCCTGGTCGTCCAGACGCTCATACGCTGAGCACGCGCCGGAAGTGCCGCGAGCCCGCGGTGACAAGCGGAGCCCGGCGCGGCCTGCTGTGGTTCGCGGGAGTTGCTACCGGTCCTCGCGATGACGCGTCGATGTGTACTCGAGTGCGCGTACCGCCATTGCGACTATGAGTCCCACCAGCAGCACGCCGGTCAGTCCAATGCCGATGGCGAGGACGCGCGTAAGGGGACGCGTCGGCGCGAAATCGCCGTAGCCAATGGTGAGCCCGGAAACGAAGGTGAAGTAGATCGCTTCCAGGATCGACCAGTCTTCGAGAAGGCCGATCACAATTCCCAGGACCAGCATGACGCCGAGCAGACCAAA
>CAVOUI010000018.1:0-236470 GCA_963699525.1 uncultured beta proteobacterium
CATTTCCAAGGAACCGCTTTCCCCCGCCGTGGCCTCCGGCGACGACGCCTGGTTCATGACGGTGCGGTGGGTGCTCTTCGCGCTTATTGCGGCCGAAGAATTGCGGATCACGCGGGCAAATGTGGAGGCCACATTGAACGAGAAGCACAGCGCCTCCGTGCGACGATACCTTCAATACGAGAAGCAATACGCCAAGGCGCTCGGCGTCCGCCCGGGCTGGGTCGTGCGGGTGATCAAGGCGACGGGGAACTACGGCGAGATGTTCGAGCGCAGTTTCGGGTCCGAGAGCGCGCTCAAGCTCGAACGGGGGCCCAACCAGCCGTGGACGCAAGGCGGGCTGATGTACGCGCCGCCGCTGCGCTGACCGATGGCACCGCCATGAGCGACTTCCAGGTCTACCTCACGATCGGGATTTTTGCGGTGGTGATTCTCGCCATCGCCTTCGACCTCGTGGACATGGCGCTCGCCGCGCTGCTCGGGGTCGGCGCGATGATCCTGACGGGCATCCTCGATGACAAGGATTTTCTTGCGGTGCCGGCAACCGCGGGCGGGGCCATCGCGCTCCTTTTCGGGGGCATGGTGGTGGCGCACGTGCTCGAGAAGTCCGGCATCTTCGAGCGGCTCGGCGCGCCGTTCCTGCGGCTCACCGGCGGCAGCGGTAAGCGCTTCCTGCTCATGCTCGTGCTGACGGTGGCGGTGGTGTGCGCGTTCCTGCCGAACGCGACCACGGTGATTCTGCTCGCACCCATCATCATCCGCGTCTCAAAGGCTCTGGACGTAGGCTTCGTGGGACCGATGGTGATTACCGCGATCGTCAGCAATGCCGCCGGGCTGCTCACGCTGGTGGGCGATCCGGCAACCTTCATTGTCGGCAGTGCGATCGGGATGACGTTCACGCAATACCTGAGACAAGTGAGTCTCGGCGGCGTGCTCGCGGTGCTGGTCATCGTGCCGTTCCTGCCGCGGCTCATGCCGGAGGTCTGGAATGCGCGCCGCGCCCTGTCCGCTGCGGGTTCCGCGCCGCGTATCTCACGGCCGTGGGTTGCCGCGTTCGCGCTTTGCGTTCTCGCCTTCATGGTGCTCATGTTTCTCTTTGGCGACGCGCTGCCGGTCCAGATCATCCCGCCGTCGGTTGCGATTCTCGCGGCGGCCCTGGCACTGCTCGTTATCTATGGCGCGCGCGTCGAGTCGGTGGACGATGCCCTGCGTTCGGTGGACTGGAAGACATTGTTCTTCCTCGGAGCGATCCTCTGCCTGATGCAGGGTTTCACCAAAACCGGCCTGCTGCAGGGGCTCTCGCTCAAGCTGTTCGGCTGGTTCGGAACCGACTTCACGCTGGTCGCGCTGGCGATACTCGCCGGTGTCGGAATCCTGTCGAGCGTGCTCGCCAATATCCCGGTGGTAGCGGCCTCGGTCGTCATGACCAAGGGCTACCTGGTCGCGGCCGAGGCGGTTCCGGAGCTGGCGCTCTCCGGGGGGTTCACCGACTGGCCCGCCAATGTGCTGCCAGTGTTCGTCGCCATGATGTTCGCGGGAACCCTCGGCGGCAACGCAACGATGATCGGAGCCTCGGCGAACATCGTGAGCGTCGGCATCTGCGCGCGTGAGGGCGAGCGCGTGAGCTTCGTCCGTTTCCTGCGGTACGGGCTGCCGATCACGGTGGCCCAGCTCGCGGTCGGAGCGCTGTACGTGCTCGCGCTGGTCTGGCTCGCCCGTTGAGAAGGTCCCGAGCCGGCGGAGGGACCGCCGTCGCGTGGTCAGGCGCAATTCACGCTGGTCTCATTCGCGGTGTATATAATGGATTTGTTGCATCGACGAATGACGAAAGGAGACATGCAATGACACGATTCCGATTCGGGATGATGTCGCTGCTGGGGCTTGCATTGCTCTCGTCGTTGACCGTTTTGGCGGTGCGCGCCCAGGCTGCCTCGACCGAGGCGATACCTAATCACCCGGCCCTGAGTGACCGATTCGTTTTCGAGTTGGGCGGGTTTTACTCGAAGAACAACACGAACTCGACGCTTTCACCTTCCGCCGGCGGAGTCGGAGTGATCGTCAATTTCGAGGATACGCTCGGGCTCGAGTCGCGGAACTTTGTCCCCATTGCGGGATTTCTGTGGCGGTTCGCGGAGCGCTGGCGTGCCGAGGTGGGGTACTTCAAGGTGGATCGCAGTGCAACCCGCACGCTGGCGACGGATGTCACCTGGGGAGACCAGGTCTTCCCCGTAGGCAGCACGGTAAACTCATCCTACGACATCTACGATATCCGCACCAGCGTCGGCTACTCGTTCTTCAAGCGGCCCGACAAGGAGCTCGGCGTCGGGGTCGGTCTGCATGTGATGAATCTCAAAGGGAGCATCCAATCGGCGGGGAGCAGCGCCGAATCGGCGACGGTGACGGCGCCGTTGCCGGTATTCAATTTTTACGGGTTGTTTGCGCTTACCAACGAATGGGCGATGCGCGCGCGCATGGACTGGTTATCGGTCAGCTACCACCAGTACAGCGGCGAAATCCGCAGCACGGCCATCGATATAATCTACCAGCCGTTTCGCAATGTCGGGATCGGCCTGGGCATGCAGAACCTGATCGTGGACGTTGACATAGACGCCACAAATTGGCAGGGGAAGGCGCGCACCGCTTTCTCGGGTCCCAATGCATTCATCACCGTGTCGTTCTAGGATTCAGCCATGGTCCGGACATCGCTAATCGATTGCACTGCTGATTGCGGCGGGCCCGGCCTGGGCGCTCAATATGACCGGCTTCAAGGACGCGCCGCTCACGCGGCTCACCGGAGAGGAGCTGAA
This sequence comes from uncultured beta proteobacterium, assembly GCA_963699525.1. Taxonomy (GTDB): domain Bacteria; phylum Pseudomonadota; class Gammaproteobacteria; order Burkholderiales; family SG8-41; genus SG8-41. The sequence goes on from CAVOUI010000018.1 coordinate 2,805, forward strand.
GGCATTTCGCGCTGCCGTGATGAAGACGCTCGACGAGACGCCGGAGGGGACGACGGTCGAGTGGAAAGCGCCCAAGACCGAGTTCACGAGCAAGATCACCCCGGGAAGAAGCTTCACCGCCGACAAGCAGCAGTGCCGCGAGGCGACGATCGATTCGAAGGCGCACGACCTGCAGCAACGCGGCGTCTACACCTTCTGCAAGCCGTCGAAGGGAGAGTGGCAGTTCTGGATCCCCGGTGGCAAATAAAAGCGACACGCGAATGGGAACCCGCATGAAAATCCGGACACTGTTTACCTTCGCATTGACGCTCGCGCTCGTTGCGCCCGCCGCGGCGCAGACCGGGACGCTGGAGAAGATCCGCAAGCAGGGCGCGATCACGATCGGCTACCTGGAGGGCAGCGCGCCGTTTTCCTTCCGCGACGCCAACGGGCAGCCGCAGGGCTACTCGGTGGAGCTCTGCCGTGCCATCGCGGGCGGCATTCGCGAGCAGCTCAAGCTCGCGAGCCTCGAGACGCGCTGGGTGGTCCTCACGATCCAGAACCGACTCGAGGCGGTGAAGAGCGGGCGCGTGGACATCGAGTGCAGCACCACGACCTGGACGCTCGGGCGGCAGGCCGACGTGGATTTCAGCCTGATCACGTTTGTCGACGGCGGCAGCATCCTCACGCGCGTGGAGTCGGACACGGCGCGCCTGTCGGATTTCAGCGGCAAGCGCATCGCGGTCATCACCGGCACCACCACCGAGAAGGTGCTGAAGGAGAACCTGGCGCGGCGCTCGATCAAGGCTTCGGTGGTCACCATCAAGACGCGCGAGGAGGGGATCCGCCTGCTCGATAGCCGCAAGGTGGATGGCTTCGCCTCCGACCGCATGGTGCTGATCGGGGTCGTGCTGACGAGCAAGACGCAGGGCGCGTTCAAGCTGCTCGAGGAGGATTTCTCGGTCGAGCCCTACGCGCTCGCGCTGCCGCGGGGCGACCACGAATACCGTCTCGCCGTGAACCGCGTGCTCGCCCGTCTCTACCGCAGCGGCGACATCCAGAAGGTCTACGAGCAGTGGCTCGGCCGGATGGGACCGCCCAGCGTGCTGCTGTCGGCGATGTATTTCATCCAGGGGCTCGCCGAGTAGAGTGAATTGGTGAGATTCCTCGCAGCAACGGCGCTGGCGTGGGTTGCCGCGACGGCGGGCGCGCAGTCCATCAAGATCCCCGACTTCCGCGAGCCGCCGCGCGCCACGCTCGCGCCGGGCGAGCCGTGCGAGCGGTGCGGAACGATCCGCTCGATCCGGGAGGTCCAGAGCAACCGTCCCGTGCCCGTTCCCAAGGCGTTCCAGAACGACCCAATCAACCAGGAGGGCCCCGCGCCGCCCGTGCGCGTCGGCGCAGTCATTGCTCTCCCGCTGGGCAGTGGCTCGAGCAAGGAAAAGCCATTTGTCGGCGGCGTCGGCACGCCCGAGATGCGGGAGCGCTTCAGCGAGACCACCTACGACATCGTGATCCGCCTCGACGACGGGGGCTTCACCACGGTGCAGCGCGCCGACGGCGCGAGCTTCCAGGTCGGCGACCGGGTGCGGGTGCGGGGCATCGAGCTCGAGCTGCTCGCGCCCTAAATGCAGTGATGAGTGAATAAACGCTCCTTCCCCCCTTGCGGGGGAAGGCGGGGATGGGGGGGCGAAACTGAGCATCGCGTCCGACCCCCCACCTCAATCCTCCCCCGCAAGGGGGGAGGAAGCTGAATCCTGGCGTTTCAGTACTTCTAGGTGGCGACGATGAGGCTCGTGAGGCGCTGCGGGTCGGCGAGGAGTTCCGCGCTCTTTCCCAGGTAGGAAATCCGGCCGCGGTTCAGCACCAGCGCGTCCTGCGTGACCTCGAGCGCGAGCTTGGCGTGCTGCTCGACCAGGATGACCGCCAGGGACTCCTCCCGGATCAGCCGCGCGAGCGCCTTCAGCAGTGACTCGACGATGATCGGGGCGAGGCCCTCGAGCGGCTCGTCCATCAGCAGGAGCGAGGGGTTGCCCATGAGCGCGCGGCCGATCGCGAGCATCTGCTGCTCCCCGCCCGAGATCTGGTTGCCCATGTGGGAGCGCCGCCGCTCGATGCCGGGAAAAAGCTCGTAGACGCGCCGCAGCGTCCAGGCGCCCGGCCGCGCGGCGACCGTCAGGTTCTCCTCGACCGTCAGCGACGGAAAGATCTCGCGCTCCTGCGGCACGTAGCCGATGCCGCGCCGCGCGCGCTCGTAGGCGGGCAGCGCCGCGATCGAATGTCCACGGTACTCGATGCTCCCGGAATGGAAGGTGGTGTGGCCGATCACGGTCGAGAGCAGCGTCGTCTTGCCGACGCCGTTGCGGCCGATCACCGCGAGCGAGCCGCGCTCGGGCAGCGTGAACCCGATGTCCTCCAGCACCACGGTCTCGCCGTAGCCGGCGCGCACGCCGGAAAGCGTCAGGGCATCAGGCATGCCGCTGCTCCCCGAGGTAGACCTCGTGCACGCGGCGGTCGCCGGCGATCTCCGACGGCGTGCCTTCCACCAGGACTTCGCCCTGCACCAGCACGGTGATGCGCCGCGCGAAGCGGAACACGAGATCCATGTCGTGCTCGATGATGAGGATCGCGATGTCCGCCGGCAGCGCGTCGAGCACCCGCAGGATGCGCTCCGACTCGACCGAAGGCACGCCGGCCGCCGGCTCGTCGAGAAGCAGGACCCGGGGCTTCAGGCCGAGCGCGATGGCGATCTCGACCAGGCGCTGCTTGCCGTACGGAAGGTCGAGCACGCGCTGCTCGGCGTCGTCGGCAAGCCCGAGCGTCGCGAGCAATGCCATGGCTTCGTCGCGGACCTCGCGGAACGAGCTCGCGGGACGCCACAGGCGCCCGGCGATCCCGCAGCGCTCCGCGACGCCGAGGGCAACGTTGTCGAGCGCGGTGAGGCTCCGGAACAGCGTGTTGATCTGGAACGTGCGGCCGAGCCCGTGCTTCACGCGCGCGGACTGCCGCGTCCCCGTGATGTCCTCGCCCCCGAGCAGGATCTGCCCGGAGGAAGGGGCGAGCCTGCCGGTCAGCATGTTGACGAACGTGGTCTTGCCCGCGCCGTTGGGTCCGATGAGAGCGTGGCGCGCGCCCGCTTCGAGCCTGAAGTCGATGTTGTCGGCGACGGTGAGCGCGCCGAAGCGCTTGCACAGGTTCCGGGTCTCGAGAACCGCGCTCATGGGCCCGCTCCTCGAACTTTTGCCACGACGGTGTCGGCGATCCCCAGCAGGCCGCCGCGGGCGAAAAGGACGACCACGACGAGCAGCAGCCCGATGCCGAAGTACCAGTACTCGGGAAACTGCTTGGCGAGCTGGTCCTGCGCGATCATGTAGACGAGCGGCCCGACGAACGCCCCGTAGATGCGCCCCACGCCGCCGAGGACGAGCATCACCAGCAACTCGCCGGCGAACTCGAAGGAGAGCACGTTGAGACCCACGAACTGGTTGGTCTGCATGAGCAGCGCCCCCGCGCAGCCGGCGATGGCCCCCGAGATCGTGTAGGCCGCCACCAGGCGCGCGTACGCCGGCGAGCCGATCGCGTGCATGCGCACCACGTTCTCGCGGATGCCGACCAGCGAGGCCCCGAACGGCGAGTAGATCAGCCGGCGCACGACCCACCAGCCCACGAACAGGGACAGGAGGCAGTACAGGTACGCGGTCTTGCCGAACATGTCGAACCGGAACAGTCCGAGGATGGGGGACACGGTGATGCCCGACAGGCCGTCGGCGCCGCCGGTGAGGGCGGTCGCCTTGTTCGCGATCTCGAGCAGGATGGTGGTGATCGCGAGCGTGAGCATGAGGAGCGTCAGTCCCCGGGTTCGCAGGATGACGGCGCCCGTGGAGACGCCGAGCAGCGCCCCCGCGGCCCCGGCGGCGGCGAGCTGGAGCAGGGGATCGGTGACCCCGACCTTTGCGCCGAGGATGCCGGCGACGTAGGCGCCGAGCCCGAAGAACGCGGTGTGTCCGAGCGTGATAATTCCGGCGTAACCGAGGATCAGGTCGAGCGATAGGGCGAACAGGATGTAGACGAGGACGCGCGCCCCGAACGGCACGTACTCGGGCAGCGCGAAGAACACGGCGAGCGCGGCCGCGAACGGAAGCCACTCGATCCAGCCGATGCGCGCCCCGGCGCCGTAGCTTGCCTGGCGGATCATGCTTGCGGCCCGGGGCTCATACCCGGCGTCCGAACAATCCCATCGGCCGCCACAGCAGGATGGCGACGGTCGCGGCGTAGATGAAGAAGGCGCCGAACTGCGGCACCCAGTACTTGCAGGCGGTGTCGGCGACGCCGATGAGGAGCGCCGCGACGAAGGGCCCGCGCAGCGACCCCAGGCCGCCGACGGCAACGACGATCAGGAAGTAGACCAGGTGCTCGAAGGGATAGATGGGCTGCACGGTGAGGATTTCCGCCCCGAGCGCTCCGCCGAGCCCCGCGAGCCCGCTGCCGAGCGCGAAGGTGGCGGTAAAGAGCTTCCGCGTGTTGATGCCGACCGCCCGCGCCATCGGGCCGTTGTCGACGGCGGCGCGCACCATCGCGCCCCAGCGCGTGCGCTCGACCCCGAACCACAGGGCGCCGACCATGACGGCGCTGAACGCGATGAGGAACACCCGGAACGCGGGGAAATCACGGCCGAGCAGGCTGAACTGGCCCTTCAGGTAATCGGGCAGGTTGACCAGCAGCTGCATCGTTCCGAACAGCAGCCGCGCGGTCGCGACGGCGATGAAGATGAGGCCGATGGTGAACAGCACCTGCGCGAGCTCGCCGGCGGTGTAGAGGCGGGAATAGAGCAGGCGCTCGAGCACCACGCTCCCGGCGGCGACCAGCACGAAGGCCAGCGCGAGCGCCAGCGGATACGGCACGCCGAAGCGGTCGAGCGCGGTGATGAGGATGTAGCCGCCCGCCATCGCGAACACGCCGTGGGCGAGGTTGACGAATCCCATCAGCCCCATCGTCACCGACAGGCCGACCGAGATCACGTAGAGGATCATGCCGTAGGCGGCGCCGTGGAAGGCGACGCTTACGAGCGAGGAGAGGAACGCTTCCATCTATTTGCCCGAGGTACTCCCCTCCTGCCCGAGGAGGGGTGCGTCCGACGGACGCGGGGTGGTGGGAGTGACAGAAGAATTACAACGCACCCCGTCTGCTTCGCATCCACCCCTCCTTGATAAGGAGGGGACGCACATTTCTTGCAGCGGCTACTTCTTGAGTTCCTTCCAGGGATCCTTCACCTGCGCGAAGGTCTCGAACTCCACGTTGGCGAGCTGGCCGCCGACCTTCTTGACCTCGCGCATGTACTCGTTCTGGATGATGTCGCGGGTTTCGGGATCGATCGCGATGGGCCCCCGCGGGCTGTTCGGGTTCTTGTATTTCTTGACCAGCGCCATGGTGCGGTCGGGGTCGAGCTTCCCCTTCTGCTCGCGGATCGCGTAGTAGATCGCGTCCATCGCGTCCCACTGGCCGACCGACATGAAGCTCGGCTGGGACTTCTCGCCGTATTCCTTCTTCCAGGCGGCGATGAACGCCTTGTTCGCGGGACGGGTGGCGGCGGCCGAGTAGTGATGCATGGTGATGACGCCGAGCGCCACGTCGCCCATGTTGGGCAGTTCCTCGTCGGTGGTGATGTCGCCCGGGCCGATGAACTTGATGCCGGCCTTGTCGAGGCCGAGGTCGCCGTAGGCCTTCATCATCTGGGTCGCCTGGCGGCCGGCGGGGGTGAATGCCATCAGCACGTCGGGCTTGGCGTCCTTCACGCGCTGCATGAACGGGACGAAATCCGGGTTGGCGAGCGGGATGCGCACCTTGCCGACGATTTTGCCGCCCCCTTCCGTAAACGCCCGTTCGAACGCCGCCTCGCTGTCGTGGCCGGGAGCGAAATCGCTGACCGCGATGTAGGCGGTCTTGTATCGCCTCGATGCCCACGCGCCGAGCGGGTAGGAGGACTGCCAGAGCGTGAACGAGAAGCGCGCGATGTAGGGAGAGCGTTCGGTGATCACCGAGGTGCCCGCGTTGCCGATGAAGAACGGCACCTTCGCTTCCTGGGTGAGCGGCGCGATCGCCATCGCATTGGGCGTAAACACGACGCCGGTCAGGAACTGGACCTTGTCGCGCACGATCAGCTCCTGCGCAAGCTGCTTCGCCTTGTCCGGATTCGGGCCGCCGTCGTCACGAATGATGAGCTCGACTTTCACTCCGGGGGGCAGCTTGTCGGCGTTCTGCTTCATGTAGAGCTTCATGCCCTTGTCCATCAGGTCGCCGAGCGTTGCGAACGGGCCGGAGAACGAGTTGATCACTCCGATCTTGATCGTTTGCGCGGGCGCCGCAGTGGACATGAGCAGCGTCGCGGCGGACACCAGGATGCCGATGAAATGCTTGATTCGCATGGACCCCTCCAGGATTATCGCGCCCCGTTCGAGAATGTCGCGGGACGAATTCGCACAGAGTTTATCGTGAACTTTGACGCCTGTCTCGGACTGCTAGAGCGGCGGCGCGGATCGCGACTTCCATGCGCCCGATACCCTGGATCTCGGCGACCAGGCGGTCGCCGGGCTGCACCGGGCCCACGCCTTCGGGCGTGCCCGTCAGCAATACGTCCCCCGGGTGCACCGTATAGAAGGATGTCGCGAACTCGATCAACTCGGGGATCCCGAGTATCAGGTCGCGCGTATTGGCGTGCTGGCGCAACTCGCCGTTCACGGTCAGCCGCAGGTCGAGGGCAGAGGGGTGGGCAATCGCGTCGGCGGTCACGAACCAGGGGCCGAGAACGGTGAAGCTGTCCACGGACTTCCGGAGGCTGCGCTCTTCCGGACCGCGCACCGTCATGTCGAGCCCGATGCAGTAGCCCGCGATGTGCTCGAACGCCTTTGCGCGCGGGATGTCGCGCCCGGCCTTGCCGATCACCGCCGCAAGCTCGATCTCGTGGTCGTTCCGGCGGTCCAGATGCCGCAGCGCGACCCCCTCGCTCGGCCCGACCAGCGAGCTCGTCGCCTTGAGAAACAGGCCCACCTTCTGGATCTCCGCGACCTGCTTCTGGTGGTGGATGGCGGGGTCCTCCCGCGCTTCTTCGAGGTGCTTGCGGTAGTTCACCGGCGCGGCGAGGATCTTTCCGGGGTTGGCGATGGGGGAGAGGAGCCTGACCGCCGCCAGCGGGCAGCGCGGCGCGCCCGCGGCAATGGATTCCACGCGGGCGCGGACGGCAGCGAGGCTCGCGATGAGCGGATCGAAGCGCGGCAGCGGCCAGGCGTGCCGGGGCAGGACGTCGAGCGCGGCGGTCACGTCCCGCACGCTATCGCCATCGACGAGCCCGAGGCGGTCGTTGTCAAAGCGGCACAGTTTCATCGTCGCCGACTTCCTCCCCCCTTGCGGGGGAGGATTGAGGTGGGGGGTTCAACGCGGAGCACTTCATCGTAAATAGCCTGCGCCACAGATGCGGTCTTTGCCAGTACATCATTGTTCCAGAATCGCATCACACGATAGCCCTGCGCCTCCAACCAGCGCGTCCTCGGTTCGTCGTGTTGAACGCGCTCCGCGTGCTGCCCACCATCCACTTCGATAATTAGCCGGCGCTCGAAACAGACAAAGTCCACTATGAAGTGGCCAATCGGCTGCTGGCGCCGAAACTTTATTCCCGCGATCTGACGGCGCTTGAGCTCCTGCCAAAGACGCCGTTCTGCGTCAGTCGCGTTAGTGCGAAGTTCTCTCGCGCTCTTGGTGTTCATCCCCCCATCCTAGCCTTCCCCCGCAAGGGGGGAAGGAAGTCTTTGCGCCGAGAGGTTTGTGCCGCCGAGCGACGCGAGAATGTTACACTCAAGCCCAAAACGCCGGCCGGGATTGCCAGCGCGCGAGGGAAGATGCGCCGCGTATGTGGGCCGGAAGCAATCAGGAGGGGTCATGCGAATCGTTCTCGGTTTCGCCGTGTTGCTACTCGCCGTCCCCGGCGCGACCTTCGCGCAGGGTGCTTCGGCAGATCCGGCACAGGACTATCCCAAGCGGCCCATCCGGTTCGTGGTGCCGCTGCCGCCCGGCGGCTCGCCGGACCTGACGGCGCGCACGATCTCGGCGGGGCTCTCGGGCCCTTGGCAGCACCAGATCGTCGTGGACAACCGTCCCGGCGCGCACCACAACCTCGCTGCGGAAATCGTCGCCAAGAGCAGTCCCGATGGCTACACCTGGCTGCTCACGACCGACAACATCCTGACGGTGAATCCGCACATCGATAAGGTCCCGTTCGATCCCTTCAAGGACTTTACGCCGGTCACGCAGCACGCGCGCATCCTGTTTCTGCTGACCGTCCACCCATCGGTTCCGGCCAAGTCGGTCCAGGAGCTGGTGGCGCTCGCCAAATCGAAACCGGGCGAGCTCGACTACGGGTCTTCGGGCAACGGCAGCCCGCAGCACCTCGGCACCGCGATGCTGCAGTACTACGCGGGCATCCAGATGCACCACATCCCGTACAAGGGTGCGGCGCCGGCGATCAACGACTTCCTGCCCGGCCGCATCCAGGTGTGGATCGGCGCGGCGAATTCGCTGCTGCCGCATATCCGCGATAACCGGGTGCGGCTGCTTGCCGCCGCGAGTTCGAAGCGCTCCCCGCTTCTGCCGGACACGCCGACGATCGCCGAATCCGGCTACCCCGGCTACGCGCTCGACATCTGGCTTGGCGTGACGATGCCCGCGAAGGCCCCGGCGCCGATCGTAACGAAGGTGAGCGCGGGCATCGCCAAGGTACTGAACGCTCCGGAGGTCAAGGCGAAGCTCGCCACGCAGGGCGTCGACGTGGTGACGACCTCTCCCCAGGCGCTGGCGCAGTTGATACGCGAGGACTACGCCCGCTGGGGCAAGATCGTCCAGGCGGCCGGCATCAAGGGCGATTAGCGATGGAGACAGCTGCAGACGACGACCCCCGCAATTCTGCACTGGGGCAGCGCATGGATGCGAAGCTGAGGTGGCTCGCGCTTGCTGCGCTGTCGATCGCGGTTGCATTTTCGTGGACCGCGGCGTGGGCACAGGGCTATCCCAGCCGCCCGGTGCGCGTCATCGTCGGGTTCGGAGCGGGAGGGCCGGACACGGTGGCGCGGATCGTGAGCCAGCAGCTCTCGGCGCAGACCGGACAGACTTTTGTCGTGGACAACCGGCCGGGCGCGAACGGCATCATCGGCGCTGACCTGGTGGCCAAGGCGGCGCCGGACGGGCACACGGTGCTGGTGACCTCGGGCTCGTTTGTGGTGAATCCCAGCATCCACCGGAAGCTGCCGTACGACACGGTGCGGGATTTCCTGCCGGTGTCGCAGCTCACGGAGGGAGAGGCGCATATCATCGTCGTCAACCCGGCGCTGCCCGTGAAAACGGTGAAGGAGCTGATCGCCCTGGCCAGCAAGCCGGGCGCCAAGATCTCCTACGGGTCTCCCGGTATCGGCAACACCATCCATCTCGCGAGCGAGCTGTTCAACGTCCGCGCCGGAACGCGGATGGTTCACGTGCCGTACAAAGGAGCCGGTCCCGCCATCACCGCGCTGCTCGCGGGAGAGATCCAGGTCATGTTCGCGACGGCGCCGCTGTCGCTGCCGCATATCCGGGCGGGCAAGCTGCGCGCCATCGCCTACAATTCGACCCGGCGCGCGCCGTTCCTGCCCGATGTCCCGACGGTCATCGAATCGGGCCTCACCGGCACGGAAATGCCGCCGAGCTGGCACGGGATGCTCGCGCCGGCGAAGACACCGCCCGCGGTGCTGGCGAAGCTTGCGGGGGAAGTGCAGAAGGCCGTCAAGCACCCCCAGACGCAGGAACGCATCGTCGCGATCGGGCTCGAGCCCGTGGGCAGCACGCCGGAAGCGTTCCGGACGCTGGTCGTGTCCAACATCAAGCGCTTTGCGGAGCTGGTGAAGCTCGCGGGCGTGGAGCCGGAGTAAGAAGTGATGAGCGATGGGTGGCCGCTAAAGCGCTCAAAAATCGCACGAGGAGAAAACATGAGATCCCGATATCTTGCTGCAGCAGCTGTCGCGTTAACGATGGCGGTCGCCGCGGGCGTGGCGTCCGCGCAGAATTATCCGACCCGGCCGGTTCGCGTCCTCATCCCGTTTCCGCCGGGCGGCAATGTGGACGTCTTCGGGCGGGTCCTGTGGCCGCAGGTGGAGAAGGCGCTCGGGCAGACGGTCGTGATCGACAATCGCGGCGGTGCCAACGGCATCCTCGGCTCGAGCATCGTCGCCAACGCCACGCCGGACGGCTACACGCTGCTGCACGTCTCCTTCTCTTTCGCCGTGAACCCGTTCATCGTCAAGAAGATGCCGTTCGACGTGGTGAAGGACTTTGCGCCCGTCACCGACGTCGCGCTCGGCACCGGCTACCTGATGGTGTCCAACCCGGGATTTCCGCCGAAGACCGTGAAGGAGCTGATCGCGTTTGCAAAGCAGAAGCCGGGACAGGTGCGCTACAGCTCCGCGGGAATCGCTAACGGGCAGCACCTGGCCGGCGAGCTCTTTGCCACGAAGGCGGGCATCGAAATGCTGCACGTTCCCTACAAGGGCGGCGGGCCCGCGGTGACCGCGGTGGTCGGGGGCGAGGTTCAATTGCATTTCCCGGCGCCGGCGGTCGGCATCCCGCACGTCAAGGCCGGGCGGCTGAGGGGGCTCGCCTTTACCGGCGGGACGCGTCTCACCGCGCTGCCCGATGTGCCCACGGTGGCCGAAGCGGCCCTCCCCGGATTCCTCGCGGACGCCGGCTGGCACGGCGTATTCGCGCCGGCGAAGACCCCGCCCGCGATCCTGAAGAAGATGCAGGAAGCGATCCGCAGCGCGTTGCAGGTGCCGCACGTGCGCGATCATTTCCTGAACGGCGGCTACGAGCCCCAGGGCCATACGCCGGCCGAGTGGGCGAAGCTGTTCCAGGCGGACCTCAAGCGCTACGCCGAGATCACGCGCATCGCGAAGATCGAGCCCCAGTAAATTGGACACCAACTTCTGGGTCATCCAGGCGTTCAACGGCGCCTCCTACGGAGCGCTGCTGTTCCTGTTCGCGAGCGGGCTTTCCTTGATCTTCGGGGTGATGCGCATCGTCAACCTCGCGCACGGCTCCTTCTTCCTGCTCGGCGGCTATGTCGCGCTCACGGTGATCTGGACCACGGGCTCCTGGCTGCTGGCCCTTCCTGCGGCGGCGCTCGCGATCGCCGTGGTCGGGCTGCTGATGGAGCGGGTGTTCCTGAGACCGCTGGGGTTCGATCCGCTGCGCCAGGTGCTGCTGTCCGTGGGCTTCGCCTACCTGTTCCAGCAGGCCGCCCTCGACATCTGGGGCGGGGACAACCTGGACATCACACCGCCCGCCGTGCTCAGGGAGAGCGTCGTTGTCGGCGGATTCTATTTCCCGATGTACCGGATCTTCATGATCGGCATGGCGCTCGTCGTGGGGCTCGTGCTGTGGCTCGTGATGGAGCGGACCCGGATGGGGGCGATGGTGCGCGCCACCGTGGATGACGCGGAGATGGCCCGCGGCGTGGGGATCAACACGTCGCGCGTTTCCATGTTCATCTTCTCCCTCGGGGCGCTGCTCGCCGGATTGGGGGGCGTCATCGGCGGCGCCTTTCTCGGCGTGTACCCGGGACTCGATTTCGCGATCCTGCCGATCGCCTTTGCCGTCGTGATCATCGGGGGCATGGGAAGCCTCGGGGGCGCGGCCGTGGGAAGCCTCCTCGTCGGGCTGGCCGACAACTTTGGCAAGGCGCTGTTCCCGGAAGTCGCCTATTTCACGCTCTACGCGCCGATGGTCCTCATCCTCGCGTTGAAGCCGACGGGCCTCTTCGGCAGGGAGTAACCGTGGACAGCCGGCGCAAACTGTTGATCGTCATCGCGGCGCTGCTCGCAGTGCTCCTCGTCACGCCGTATTCCGGCTCCTACCTCATCGTTCTCGTCACCCATGCCCTGATCTTCGCCATCCTCGCCATGAGCCTGGACATCCTCCTCGGCTTCACGGGGCTGCCTTCGCTCGGGCAGGCAGCGTATCTCGGCATGGGCGCGTACCTCACGGCGGTCCTGGCCGCCCGCTTCCAGTTCGGGCTCGACTGGACGTTCTGGATCGTGGTCGTGCTGGGCATCCTGATCGGCGCCGCGACGGCCGCGTTCTTCGGGATCTTCGCCGTCCACGCCGCCGGCGTCTATTTCCTGATGATCACGCTGGCGCTGGGCATGTGCGTGTGGGGGCTCGCCTACCGCTGGAATTCCGTGACCGGCGGGGACAACGGCATCGTGCTGCCGCCGCGGCCTTCGTTCGGCATCCAGCTCGCCGACGACGTCACCTATTTCTACGTCGTTTTCGCGTTCTTCGTGGCGGCGCTCGCGCTGATGGCGGTGCTGGTGAGGTCGCCGTTCGGGCGCAGCCTGGTGGGTATCCGGGAAAACGAGTTGAGGATGCGCATCCTGGGCTACAACACCTGGCTGCACAAGTACATCGCGTTCGTCATCGCCGGCGGCTTCGGCGGGCTCGCCGGGGTGCTGTGGGCGCACGCGCACGGCCTGGTCAGCCCTGAGGACGTGGTCCTCGCCACTTCGGTGGATGCGCTGCTGATGGTGGTTCTGGGCGGGCCGGGGACCCTCATCGGAGGTGCGATCGGAGCCGGGATCGTGGTCTTCCTGCGGGAATACCTGAGCACGCTCGTCTCTTGGTGGCAGTACGTGCTGGGCGGGGTGTACGTGCTGACAATACTCTATCTGCCGGGCGGCCTGCTGAGCCTCCCCGAGCGGATCCGCCACTGGCGCGCCCGTTCTGCGGGCGCCGGCGGAGGCAAGGCAATTCAGACTGCGTCTCACTAAGGATGCTCTGCAGGAAAACGCGTATCGTCATTAGGACAGTTCACTGAGGGAGGATTTGCCATGTTGAGCCAGGTCGGAGCAAGCAGGACGTGGGGGTTGATCGCGGGGATCTTCGCGCTCGCAGCATTCGTCAGCCCGTTGCCGGTGCCCGCGGCGCAGGAATTGCGCATCGGTTTTGTCGCCCCCACGACGGGGCCGTTTTCCCAGGTCGGCAAGGACATGGTCAACGGGTTCCAGATGTACCTGGACGAGGTGAAAGGAAATTTCGCCGGCGCCAAGGTCGTCTTCATCGTGGAGGACGAGGAAGCGAAGCCGCCGGTCGCGGTGCGCAAAGCGGAGAAGTTGATCCGCCAGGACAAGGTCCAGCTCTTCGCCGGCGGGCTGCTCGCCTCGACCGGATACGCGCTCGCACCGGTCAGCACGCGGTTGAAGACGGTCTACGTCGTGTCGACCCCGGCCGCGGACGACCTGACGCAGCGGGATGCCGCCAAATACCCCTACATCGTCCGGACCGGCTGGACGAGCTCCCAGCCGAGCCACCCGTTCGGAGAGTGGGCCTGCCAGCAGGGCTACAAGCGAATCGTCACGGTCGGCGCCGACTTCGCCTTCGGCCACGAGGTCGTCGGCGGATTCCAGAAGGCCTTCGAGGATTGCGGAGGCAGGATCATCCAGAAGATCTGGCCGCCGCTGGGGACGATCGATTTCGGGCCCTACATCCCGACCATCAAGAAGGATGCGGACGCGATCTTCACGCTCATGGCCGGTCCGATGTCGCTCCAGTTTCCCAAGCAGCTCGCGGCCGCGGGGATCAACAAGCCGGTACTCGGCGGCGGAACCAGCTACGACGAGTTCGTGCTGCCGTCGATGGGTGATGAGGTGATCGGCCACATCTCGGCCCTCCAGTACAGCGCGGCGCTGGACACCCCGAAGAACGACGCGTTCGTGAAGGCGTATCGCGCGAAATACGGCAAGGTCCCTTCCTACTACTCGGAGGGCAACTACACCGCGGCCCAGATGATTCACGAGGTGATGAAGAAGACGAAGGGCAAGTGGCCGGGTCCCGGAGCAATTCGTGAAGCTCATGTCCACCATCGAGCTCGAGACGCCGCGCGGCCCGGTCCGCCTCGACGAGATGAGGAACCCGGTCCACAACGTCTACATCCGGATCGTGAGAAAGAAGAAGGAGCACGGCTACGACAAGGACGAGCTGTGGAATTCGGTGGTCAAGACCTACCCGAACGTCGGCCAGTTCTGGAAGTACAAGAAGGAGGATTTCCTGAAGCAGCCGGTCTACAGCCGCGACTATCCGCCGTGCAAGTACTGCGAGTGACGCGCTGATCACCCCCATCCCCGCCTTCCCCCATCAAGGGGGAAGGAGACCTAAGGGATGATCGCGAATACTTGTTCCCTCCCCCTGGACGGGGGAGGGGTAGGGTGGGGGTGGTCTCGGCCGCGAAAGGTAGCGCCTTGAACGAGCGGATACCCGTTCTCGAGCTGAAGGGGCTGTCCAAAAGCTTCGGCGGCCTGCACGCGGTGCAGGGCGTCGACCTGAAGGTCTTCCCGGGGGACCGCAAGGCCATCATCGGCCCGAACGGCGCCGGCAAGACGACGCTGTTCAACGTCATCACCGGCGTCCTGCCTGCGACCGCGGGGCAGGTGTTGCTGTTCGGCAGCGACATCACGGGCTGGCCGAGCTACCGGCGGACGGCGCTCGGAATGGCGCGCACGTTCCAGATCACGAGCCTGTTTCCGAAGCTGACGGTGCTCGACAACGTGCTGCTCGCGGTCACGGGCCTGCGCCCATCGAAGTTCGTGATGTGGCGGGCGCTTGTCTCCTACCGCGACGTGCACGAGAAAGCCCGCCGTCTCCTGGAAAGCGCCGGCTACTGGGACCGCAAGGGAGTCGAGGTGCGCAACCTCTCGCACGGCGAGCGCCGCCAGGTCGAGGTCGTGCTCGGCCTCGCGAGCGACCCGAAGATCCTGCTGCTCGATGAGCCCGCTGCGGGGCTCGCCTCGGGCGAGTCCCAGGAGATGACCGAATTTCTCAAGCGGCTCGATCCCGAGCTCGCGATCCTTCTGATCGAGCACGACATGCATGTGGTGTTCGACTTCGCGGATCACATCACCGTGCTGCATTTCGGGCAGGTGGTGGAGGAGGGCGCGACCGATCGCGTCCGCGGCAGCGGCAAGGTGCGGGAAATCTACCTGGGCACGGGCTAAGGACTCCTATGCCGATCCTGGAAGTTCAGGACATCCACACCTACTACGGCGACGCCTACGTGCTGCAGGGGCTGTCGCTGAAGCTCGAGGAGGGCCAGATCCTGGGTCTCCTCGGGCGCAACGGCGTGGGCAAGACGACGCTCGTCAACTCGATCGTGGGCTTCAATCCTCCGCGCCGGGGCCGGATCCTCTTCCGCGGCGCCGACATTACCCATGTCTCCTCGTTCGAGACCGTTCGCAGCGGGATGGGCCTCGTGCCCCAGGGCCGCCGGGTGTTTCCCTCGCTTGAGCGTGGAGGAGAACCTGAAGGTCGCGGAACGCGGCAACGGCCGGCACGGCTGGAGCCTCGAGCGCGTTTACGCGCTGTTCCCGCGCCTCAAGGAGCGGTGCGCCCAACGCGCGAAAACGCTTTCCGGGGGCGAGCAGCAGATGCTCGCGATCGGCCGCGGCCTCATGACCAATCCCGACTGCCTGATCATGGACGAGCCCTCGGAGGGACTCGCGCCGATCGTGATCCAGGGGGTGTGGGAAGCGATCGCGAAGCTGAAGGGGGAGGGGCTCTCGATCCTGCTCGTCGAGCAGAACGCCGCGCTTGCTCTCAAATTGGTCGACTACGTGCACGTGATGAGCAAGGGCCGGGTGGTCTATTCCGCCGCCCCGCAGGAGCTGTGGGCCAACGAGGACGTGAAGTCGAGCTACCTCGGAATCTGATACCGGAAGGAAGAGACCATGGAACGACGCGTGGTGCACACGCCCAAGGTTCCGCCGGCGCGGGTGCCGCTCTCGCAGGCGATCAAGGTGGGGGACTGGGTGTTCGCCTCGGGCCAGCTCGGGATGGACCCGAAGACCGGGCGCCTCGCCGAGGGCGGAATCAAGGCCGAGACGCGGCAGGTGTGCGAGAACCTGAAAGCCGTGCTGGAAGCGGGCGGCTCCTCGCTCGCCAAGGTGGTGAAGGTGACGATCTACCTGGCCGACCTCGGCGAGTTGATGGCGATGAACGAGGTCTTCAGCACCTACTTTCCGACCGATCCCCCCGCGCGAACCACGTTCCAGGCGGCGGGCCTGGTGGCCGGGGCCCGCGTCGAGATCGAGGCCATCGCGACCACCTGAGGCGCCGTCCCAAGAACAATTCCCTCCCCCTAGACGGGGGAGGGCTAGGGTGGGGGTGAGACCGATATTTTCACCCCCATCCCAACCTTCCCCCGTCAAGGGGGAAGGAGATGCCGGTGCCGCTCGAGCACCGGCTCGACCGCTTTCCTGAAGGCGCCGCGTTCCGCCTCGGTGAGCGTGATCACTTCGTTCCGGGCGGGATCGAGCTTGGCGAGGATCTCCGCGTCTTCCGCCGCCGCGAGCCGGCGCTGGTACGCGGTGGCCTGCTTCGCGGCGGAGTCCACGGCCGCCTGCACGTCCTTCGGCCAGCCACGGTAGTGGGCCGCGTTGCACACGAATGCGCTTGCGCCCCAGAAGTGCGCGGAGAGCGTGATGTAGCGGTGGAAGTTGTGGACGCCGAAGTTGTAGATGTTGGTGAGGGGGTTGTCCTGGGCCTCGAAGCGCCCGCCGCCGATGCCCTCTACGAACTCCTTGATGTCGGCGGCAATCGGCTCGAACCCGAGCGCGCGGAACACTTCCCCGTGCAGCTCGCTCATCTGGGTGCGGATGCGGATCCCGCGGCAGTCCTCGGGCTTGCGGATCGGGCGCACGCGGTTCGTGAGATGGCGAAAGCCGTTGTCCCAGTATCCCAGCAGGCGGCACGCGGTGCGCTCTTCGATGCGGCGGCGCGCGCTCGCGCCGAGCTCGCCGTCGAGGGCCCTGAACGCGTCGGCGCGGTCCCCGACCACGAACGGCAGCTCGAACACTTGCAACTCCGGCGCCGCTTTCGAGAAGCGCACGGTGGACATGTAGCAGAACGAAAGCTCGCCGCGCTCGACCATCGGCACGAGGTCGCCCGAGCCGCGGCCGAGCTTGAGAACGCTGCCGATCAGCTCGAAGTCGATGCGGCCGCCGAGCTCCTGCTTGAGCAGTTCGCCGAAGCGGTCGGCGGCGCGGTTGTGGACGGATGCGGGTTCCTGGTATCCCCCGAACTTCAGGATCACCGCCGTCACACGGGAATCTCTCGGTGGACGAAGTCGATGATCTTGTCGATGGCGGAGCGCGCGGCCGGCGAGGTCGGGTCGTTGGTGATGAAGGCCTCCCCGACGCCTTCGAAGAGATGCAGCTCCACCCGGCCGCCCGCCTTGCGGTAGTTCGCGATGAAACGGTCGCGGTTCGGCGCGGGGTGCGCGACGTCGGCGGTGCCCTGGATGTAGAGCACGGGTGGCATCTGGACTTTCTCGCCACGCTCCAGCGCAGCTGTCGGATTGCCCTCGGCCATCGCTGCTTCGTCGGACCAGTACTTGTCGTGGCACTGAATCCAGTTGTCCGCCTGCTTCTTGAGGGGGCCGCTCTGATTCTGCCTGGCGTATTGATAGCGGCCCAGGGGATCGATGACCGGCCAGCACAGGATCGCGGCGCGGACCGTGGCGTCCACCGGCGCCGCGCTGGACGCCGGCAGCGCGGCGTAGCGCGGGTCGTTCGGCCGCATCGCCGCAAGCATGGCCTGGTGGCCGCCGCTCGAGACGCCCAATATCCCGACCCAATCGGGCCGGGTGTAGAGCGCTCGCGCCCTCAACTTGCACCAGCGGATCGCGTAATTGATGTCCACCAGCGAGGCGGGATAGCCGGCATCCGGCGGCATCCGGAAATCAAGGGATACCACTACGACACCGCTCTTCGCGAGCGGCTCGTCGGTCCCGGCATCGCTCGTGCGGTCCTTGTTGCACCAGGCGCCGCCGTGGAGGTCCACGATGAGGGGGAACGGCCCCGTTCCGCGCGGCTTGTAGATCCGCGCGAGCAGCGGCTTGTCGCCGTGGCGGAGGTACTCGACGTCCTCGACGGTGATTTCGTAGCGGGTCAGTGTTTCCGTGGTCATGTCTGGCTCCTAATGTTTGAGCTCCTTCGGCGCGCCGGGCTGCTTGAGGGGATGCGACTTGTCGAAGGCCTCGACCTTCATGCACTCGCTGAAAACCCGCATCACCGTCGGGACCGACGCGGTATCGCAGCTGAAGAACCGGGCCCCGAACACCTGCGTCGCAACGCAGATGTCGGCGAGCGTGGGGGAGTCGCCGTGGCAGTAGCGCCCCGTCTCCTTCTCCTTCGCGAGATGCCCCTCGACCGCCTTCAACGCTTCCATGATCCAGTGCTGGCACCAGCGGGTGCGCGTCGCCTCGTCCAGCTTGTATTCCTTCTCGAGATAGCTGCGGACGCGCGGCACGATCAGGGGATGACCGTCGCAGGCGACGATCTGCGCGAGCCCGCGCACGCGCGCGCGTCCCTTGGGATCCTTCGGCAGCAGCGGCGGCTGCGGGTGGGTTTCGTCCAGGTACTCGATGATCGCCATCGACTCGAAGAGGGGCGTGCCGCCGTCGTCCGTGATCAGAGTAGGCACCACGGCGAGTGGATTCACCGCGCGATACTCGGGCTTCAGCTGCTCGCCCTGCATCAGGTTGACCGATATCTCCTCCGCCTTGACGCCTTTCAGCGCGAGCGCGATGCGCACGCGGCAGGCGGCCAGGGAGCGCCAGAAACCGTAGTACTCTCATTTCTCCTCCCGTCCCGGAATGATGGGCAGCAGTATATACGACTCATGTTGCGGCCCCATGTGAAGCGTGACGTTGCCGCCGAAGACCGACGCGGGCCGGTCGCGGGGATCGTTGTGAAGGAACGGGCCGCAGCCGAGCAGTTCGTTCTTGAAGTTGGAAAGCTTCGCACCCGTCGTCTTCTGCCACTCGTAGTCGCGGCCGCGCACGGAGAGCGCGATGCGGTGGCCCGCGGGAACGACGATGGAGGTCGGCCAGATCTCGACGTCGAGGGCAACCACTTCACCCGGCTTCAGCGGCTGCTTCTCGTCGTGGGTGTGATAGGGCCGGTAGGGGGTGGAGAGTTTCGGATCGAGCTTGCGGTGCGAGGCGCGCAGCCACCCCTGCGCGATCGGTGTGTGCGGGTCGATCGCGCCCATGAACACGACCTCGCGCAGATCCGGAGTAAACACGCGGAACACAAGGAAGAGATCGGCATCGGAGGTGGACGACGAAACGAAGAGCCGCGCGGCGAGCGGTCCGGTGATTTCCGTTTCCCTGTCGAGCGGCGCTGATACGAACGTCGCGCCGTCGCCCAGTCCCGGGTAGGTGACGCTGCCCGCCGCTTTCGGGGATTCGAGGCTCAGCTGGTGCGCCGCCGGCTGGAGGTAGAACTTCGTCCACCGGGTGCGCGCGATCGGCCATTCGTTCTCGTGGCGCTCGACGAAGCGGTCGACGTGGCGCACCTGCAACTGCACCCGCGGCTGCCGGTCCCAGCCGTTCTTCTCGCCCTTCAGGAAATAGTCGAAGAAGCGCTTCTGCAGCAGGCGCCCGTAGTCGGTGTAGAAGTGCGTCCAGTGCTCGATGCCGTGCGCCTCCAGCCACTTGTCCTTCGCGGCGGCACGCACGAAGCCCTCGAAGTTGCCGCGCGGGTGCAGGCCCTGGCCGCCCCAGTTCGCGGCCGACAGAAAGGGCGTGACGACCTTTTCCCAGACGGGCGAGCGGTCACGGTGGTACCGATCGTCCAGGGGGTGGGCGAGTATGTCGTCGCCGAAGTCGGCGCGGTGCTTCGCCAGCTCCGCGTCGGAGAGCGTCACGTCGCCACAGATGAGTGCCCCCGTCACGCGTGAGCGCGGGCCGCGCTCGCCGAGGCCGTACTGGACGGTCTTCACCTGCATGTCGTACCAGTTGGCCCAGAACGTGGAGAGGATGCCGCCGTGGTGGGTCATGTCGCGGTACCAATCGGCGGAGCCTTCCCAGATGCACAGGGCGGCGAGGTGCGGCGGCTGCAGCGACGCGACGTGCCACTGGTTCATCGCGTAGTAGGAGATACCGTTCAGGCCGATCTTGCCGCTCGACCACGGCTGAACGGCCGCCCACTCGATGCAGTGGTAGAGGTCCTTCGTCTCGCGCGGGGAGAAGTGATCGATGAATCCGGGCGAGCGCCCGGCGCCGCGCGAGTCCACGCGCACGCACGCGTATCCGTGGGGCACCCATTTCTCGGGATCCACCACCTCCCAGCTCTGATAGAGATTGCTCGAGCCGTGCGCGACGTCCGGATGCTCGGCGACCATGCGCTGCCAGGCGCTGGGATACCCGTCCTGGAAAGCGAGGCCCTTGGCGTAGGGGCCGTAGGCGAGCAGAACGGGAAACCGCCCCTCGCGCGGCGGGCGGAACACGTCGGCGCGCAGCACGAGCCCGTCGTCCATCCGGACCGGGACGTCCCAGTCGATTCTCATCCCGTCCCGGACTTCGCTTCTCTCTGCTGAACTCATGATGGACCAGGTTCGTTCCCCTCCTGCCCGAGGAGGGGTGCCCGCACGTGGGCGGGGTGGTGGGAGCAAGTTTGACGAGGCGTTATTGCCCGTGTCAACCTGCGCCACCCGAAACGGAGGCACGCATGAAAATCGGAATTGCCGGCACCGGCCGGATGGGCGAGGCCATCGGATACCGGCTCATGGGTCTCGGCCACGAGCTCGCGGTGTGGAACCGCACGCCTGAGAAGACGAAGGGTCTGGTTACTTCCGGCGCCAAAGTCGCGGCATCGCCCGCGGCGCTCTCGGGCGCCGTGGAATTCATCATCACCATCCTCACCGACGACCAGGCGATCGACGCGCTCTACCACGGCCCGCAGGGATTATTGTCGGGCAACGTCGCAGGCAAGCTCTTCATCGAGATGAGCACGGTGCGGCCCGAAGTCGAGATCGCGCTCGGAGCGAAAGTGAAGCAGAAGGGCGCGGCGTTCGTGGAGTGTCCGGTCGGCGGGACGACCGGCCCGGCACGGGAGGGGAAACTATTTGGATTCGCCGGCGCGGCGGACGCGGACATGGCGCGCGCGAGGCCGCTCCTCGAGAGCCTGTGCCGGCGGCTGGAGCATGTCGGCCCCGTCGGCGCCGGCTCGCGCATGAAGCTTGCGATCAACCTGCCGCTCTTCGTCTACTGGCAGGCGCTGGGTGAAGCGTTGCTCCTCTGCCGCTCGCTCAACCTCGATCCCGAGCGGCTGATCAGCATCTTCGCCGATTCGTCCGGCGCGGCGAACGCGATCAAGACGCGCGGCGCCGCGGTCGCGGCGCAGCTTGCCGGAAAGGACCCCGGCGCCGTGACCATGCCCGTGAAGCTGGTGTGCAAGGACCTGAGCACCATGATCGCGGAAGCGAAGGCCATGGGCGGCACGCTTCCGGCGGCCGAGACGGCGCTCAAGTGCTTCGAGGAGGCCGCGCGGAGCGGTTTCGGCGCGAGGGATCAGAGCTCGTTACCGGCGCGCTGGGCGAAGGGGGAGGGCGTGCTCATTCGCCCTTAATCCCCGCGACCCGGATCACTTCGAGCCACTTGTTCTGCTCGGATACCATCAGCTTGCCGAATTCGGCCGGGCTCATCCGGGTGACAGCGCCACCCTGTTCCTCGAGCCTCTTCTGGAATCCCGGCAGCGACAGCACTTCCATGGTTTCGGCGTGGAAGCGGTTGACGATGTCTGCCGGCGTCTTGGGCGGCACGAAAATGCCCCACCAGATGCTCGACTCGTAGCCGGGCACGGTTTCTCCGATGGTCGGCACTTGCGGCAGCTTGGGGTTGCGCTTCGCACCCCCGGTCGCGAGCAGCTTGAGGCGTTTGGTCTGAATGTAAGGCATCGTCGTTACCAGCGAAGCGATCTGCAGCTGTGAATGACCGGCGACGAGATCCGCGGTCGCCGGGCCGCCGCCCTTGAACGGCACGTGCACCAGCTTGACGCCGGTCATCATCTGGAACAGCTCGGTATTCATGTGGGGAAAGCCGCCGATGCCGGACGAGGCGTAGAGCAGCTCGCCGGGCCTCTTCTTCGCGAGCGCGATCACGTCCTTCACCGAATTCACGGGGAGCGACGGGTGGACCACGAACGCGCTGTCGCCGAAGCCGATCAGCGCGACCGGCGCGAACGAGTTGACGAGATCGACGGGCACCTTCGGCTTGTCTATGAGAAAACCGTAGGCGGTGGAAGTCATCATGAAGGTGTAGCCGTCCGGCGGCGCGGCAGTTGCGATCTGCAGGCCGACGATGCTGCCCGCGCCGGCGCGATTGTCGATGATCACCTGCTGCTTGAGGCGCGGGGTCAGCTCGGCCGCGAGGAGCCGCCCGACAATGTCCGTGCTGCCGCCCGGCGGCCACGGAATGATGATGCGCACGGATCTTTCCGGCCATGCGGCCGCCACCGCGTCGGAAACGAGCGCGACCGATGCCAGCAGAACCGCGATAATTCTCAAATAGCTCGGTTTCATGTTCTCGATACCCCCTTTGCCGGATTGGGTGAATGCCGGGCGCAGCTGCATTACTATCATACTGCGGAGCGCATATGGCCAGCGAAATCACTCTCGAAGAAATGCGCCGAATGGCCGCTGAAGTCGGCCTGACGCGCCTGACCGACGAGCACCTGCAGCAGCTGCTGCGCGCAACCAAGGCGGCGCGGCAGCGCCGCGGGGCGCTGCCGACGGGGAGTCTGACTCCGGCTGACGAGCCCGCCCACGTCTATTTCGCCGAGCGGCACGCCGGCCGATGAGCGAGCTTGCCTTTCTCACCGTTGCGGAGGCCGCGGAGCTTCTGCGGGGAAAGAAGCTCTCTCCGGTCGAGTACGCGAAGGCATTGATCGAGCGCATCGAGCGCTACGACGGCAAGCTCAATGCCTTCCTGCGCCCTGCGCCGGAGATCGCGCTCGAGGACGCGCGGCGCGCCGAAGCCGAGATCATGCGCGGGGGCTGGCGCGGGCCGCTTCACGGCGTTCCCTACGGGTTGAAGGACATCATCAACTACGCCGGCCTTCCGACGACCGCGCACTCGAAGGTCCTGGAGAGAAACGTCGCGGGGGAGGACGCCGTCGTCACGCAGAAGCTGCGCGCGGCGGGCGGCGTCTTCATGGGCAAGCTCTCGACGCACGAATTCGCGGTGGGCGGGCCATCGTTCGATCTTCCCTGGCCGCCCGCGCGCAATCCCTGGAACCGGGACCACTTCTGCGGCGGCTCGTCGAGCGGCTCGGGAGCGGCGACGGCGGCGGGCTTCCTGCCTGCGGCAGTCGGTAGCGACACCGGCGGCTCGATCCGCAACCCCGCCACGATGTGCGGCATCGTCGGCATGAAGGCGACCTACGGCCTCGTGAGCCGCCGGGGCGTGTTTCCGCTCGCGTTTTCGCTCGATCACGTCGGCCCGCTCACGCGCACTGTGCGGGACAACGCGCTCATGCTGGATGTTCTCGCCGGGCACGACCCGCTCGATCCGGGCAGCGTCAACACCGCGGCGGGGCGCTACACGGCCGAGCTCGACCGCGGGGTGAGGGGGTTGAAGATCGGTGTCATCCGCCACTTCTACGCGCGGGACATGGAGGGCGACGCCGAGATGGTTGCCGGCATCGAGGCGGCGCTGAAGGTGCTGGAGGGCCTTGGCGCCGAGGTGCGCGAGATCGAGACCGCTCCACTCGGAGAATGGAACGCCTGCAATCGCACGATCCTTTCCAGCGAGGCATACGCGATCCACGAGAAGTGGCTGCGCGAGCGGCCGCAGGACTACGGGCGCCTGGCGCGGGAACGGATCCTGGCGGGCGCCTTCGTGCGTGCCGCCGACTACATCAACGCGACGCGCGTGCGCGGCAAGCTGGCGAAGTCGTTCCACGCGCTTTTCGAGGGGATCGATGTCGCCATCACCGCGAGCTCGATGGACCCGGCCTGCCGCATCGACGATCCCGAGGCGATCGAGCGCACCTACGGCCGCCAGGCGCGCGCACCGTTCAATCTCACCGGCGGCCCGGCGCTCTCGGTGCCCGTCGGCTTCTCGAGGGCGGGGCTGCCGCTCGGCATGCAAATCATCGGCAGTCCCTTCAGCGAGTCGCTGGTCTACCGCGTCGGTCAAGCCTACGAGCAGGCGACCGAATGGACGCGCAGGCATCCGGCCCTGGGGTAACGCGGTGATGCGGTGGCAAGCGGCGCCTCCCAGGATCATGGGATGGCGGCGTGATCGTCCTGGCGATACCCTATCTGCCAGCATTCCGGCTTGCCGCTATCTTTTCCGACGCGGTGGAGCTAGGCTAACTGCAAACGATGAACCTCAGGGGACTGCTCGGGTCGGCTGACCTGCTCCGCGGGGGGCGAGGCCTGCTCGCCATCGGCCTTGCGGCATTGCTCGCGGGCTGCGCGCCTCAGGCCGTCCAGCGGGAGAAGCCGGAGATCCGCCGCGAAGCCGGCAAGATTCCGACGATCGTCGTGATGCCGCTTGACGTGGAGCTCGCCCAGCTCACCGCGGGCGGGATAGCCGAGCCACACGCCGAGTGGACCGAAGCGGCGCACAAGCATATGCGGGCCGCGTTGGAGGCCGAAGCCCGGTCGCGCAATCTCAAGCTGACGTATTTTGACGGCGAGCGCGGCTCCGCGGAAGATCGCGAAACGAGCCTCGAGCTGGTCAAGCTGCATCGCGCCGTCGGAGGTTCCATACTCGTACATCAGTACCTCCCGGGATTCGGGCTGCCCAGCAAGGAAGGAAAATTCGATTGGTCGCTCGGGCCGTCGGTCGCCGCGATCTCGCGCTCCCACGAAGCCGACTATGCGCTGTTCCTGTACGTGCGCGACAGCTACTCAACGGCCGGACGCATGGCGGTCATACGTCGTCGCTATGCTGATGGCGGCGGGCGTAGCCAGGCGGATCGCAGGTGGGCTTTGCCTCGGTGGTGGATCTCAAAACAGGCGATATCGTCTGGTTCAACCGACTGGCGCGCCCCTCGGGCGATCTTCGCACGCCGGAAGCGGCCGAGGAGACCGTGAGGGCGCTCGTTTCCGACTCCCTCAAATGAGCCTCACGCGCCGGGAGTTCAGTTGCGGTTTGTGCGGCCTCGCGACCCTGGCGTACGCAGGAGTGCTCGCCGGCCAGTCGGAGTCCGGCAGCGGGTTCCTTGCCCCGGGCTACCGGCCTGCCGCGGGCTCCGACGAGCAGGGCATATGGAGCATGATGGATCGCGTGGAGCGCGATCTGAAGACCTCGCGCTTCGTGATCCGGGACGCAGAGCTGAACCAATATGTCCATGACATCGTGTGCCGGCTGGGCAAGGACTACTGCCCCGACATCCGCGGCTACATTTTGCGCACTCCGTACTTCAACGCGAGCATGGCGCCGAACGGCATGATGCAGGTGTGGACGGGGCTGCTCCTTCGGTGCAATGACGAGGCGCAGCTCTCGGCCATTCTCGGGCACGAGATGGGGCATTACCTGCGCCAGCACTCGATCCAGAGCTACCGCGATTTCCGCGACAAGGCCAGTCTTAACACCTTCCTCGGTATGGGGTTGGCCATCGCGGGGAGAGGTTCTGTCGGACAGGCGGTGGATTTCGCGCTGACTGCATCGATTTTCGCCTACAGCCGCGACCACGAGCGCGAGGCGGACCAGGTCGGCCTGGAACTGATGTCGAAGGCCGGTTACACGCCG
The DNA here is from genome assembly GCA_963699525.1 of uncultured beta proteobacterium. GTDB lineage: Bacteria > Pseudomonadota > Gammaproteobacteria > Burkholderiales > SG8-41 > SG8-41. Next base: position 28,390 of record CAVOUI010000018.1, read on the forward strand.
AAGGCGGCGCCCGAAGTCTGGGAGCAGCTCATCGCCGAAGTAAAGGCGAGCACCGCCACGCGGTCTTCGAGTTTTCTCTTCGCGACCCATCCCGAGCCGGAGGAGCGGCTGGGCACGCTGCGGGAAGCGGCGGCGAAACTCGATACCCGGAATCGCCGAGCGGGGCCATGAACGCTATCTGCAGAAGCTCGGCCTGATCCGCCAGCGGATGGTCGCGGACGAGCTGGCGCTGCGCCAGTACGGGCGCAGCGAGGTCGTATTCGAGCACCTGCTCGCGCAGTCGCCGGACGATGGGCTGCTCTGGTATGCGAAAGGCGAGGTGAGCCGCCTGCGGGACGGCGAGGGCGACATGGACCGGGCGCGAGCCGCCTACGACAAGGCGGTTGCCGCCGTCGGGGCACCGCCCGAGGTTCACCGCTCCATCATGCTGGTCGAGTTGAAGGTGGGCACGCGGGAGCGCGCGCAAAGCGCCTTCGATGCGTATCTCAAGGCGAAGCCCGACGCTCCCGATGCCGATATGCTCCGTACTTTGATCGCACAATGACCCTGATGACCTCCAGGGCGCTGCCGCTGCGCGCAATCCCGTTTCTCGCGGCTCTCCTGCTCGCCGGCTGCGCGACGCCGTTTACGCTCGTCAACCCGGAGCGCCAGACCGTCGGAGACACCATCTCCGTGCAGCCGGGAATGAAATGGAACAAGATCACCAGCCACAATTACCAGGGCAAGGTGGAAGTGTGGACGCTCGACGGGCCCACTCTCAACACGTTGGTGTTTTTCACCGGCGTGCCGGACGGCGAGCCGCTTTTCACGCGGCGCGCGATGGGCGGCGAGCCAGGGCGAACGGCCACCGGTGTTCAAGGCTTCGATGAACCCGGTCGAGATACAGGAACTGCTGGAGGCGACGGTCGCGCGCTTCTTCCAGACCACCATCGCCGAGGGCCGCAATCTCAAGCCGGTTCCAATCGCGGAGGGAAAGGGCTTCCGCTTCGAGACCCGGATGATGGGACGCGATGAAGTCGAGCGCGCGGGCGTCTTCGTCGGCACGATCCGCAACCAGAAGCTCTACGGGGCCTGGTTCCAGGGGGCGAAGCTCTACTACTTCGACCGCTACCTTCCGGAATTCGACCAGATGGTGGCTTCCGCCCGTCTCGTGGGCGAGGCGGCAGGCAAATAAGAAAGGCCAGCGAGATCGCTGGCCTTCTTTGCGTGGTGTCTGGCGCGCCCGGAGGGATTCGAACCCCCTACCCCTTGGTTCGTAGCCAAGTACTCTATCCAGTTGAGCTACGGGCGCGGAACGGGAAGCGAATTATAGCATTCGCTCGAAATCCGACGACGCCTTGATCTGAGTCAACACGCATCGTCCCGCGCTGTGATGTGATCTTTCGCGCAGGGAGCCTGGATTGCACGACAGGGGAGCAGCAGGAGGATCACTATGAAACCGGGCAAGATCACAATAGCGCTCATCGGGGCGGCGCTGATCGGCGTCACCGGATCGGCGTACGCGCAGGAGAAGAAATTCGACTTCGGCAAGCGCGAGTACGACTCGAACTGTGCAAGCTGCCATGGACTGAAGGGGAAGGGTGACGGGCCCTACAAGGCGTTCCTCACCAAAAGCCCGACCGACCTGACCACGCTTTCCAAGCGGAACGCCGGCGTCTATCCCTTCAACAGCGTGTACTCGATCATCGACGGGAGGCAGGACGTAGCTGCGCACGGTCCGCGCGACATGCCGGTCTGGGGCTTGGACTACAGTCTCAAGTCGGCCGAGTCCTATGTGGACGTTCCCTACTCTCCCGAGGCTTACGTTCGGACCCGCGTACTCGCACTGACGGAATACATCGCCCGGCTGCAGGCAAAGTAGCCCTGCGTTCATTCCCCCGAGCCGGCGAGAGGCCTGCAGCGATGCAGGCCTTTTTTTGATGCTCGAACGGCGGCCGTCCGCCGCGAGGCAGCCCAAAACGGTCGCGAAAGGCGGCTGGCGATTGGCGCTCACCAATAGTAATCTCTTGCACTTGGCGCCTTTGCGGGATTGCGGCGGCCCGTGGGTGCATGGCGCGATCGTGATGGAGGCATGCGTTGGCGAACGGTGAGGGAAGCGGCGGCACCAAGAGGGAAATCGACCTCGAGGAAGTGGCCCGGCTGGTCGAGGCGCTGGAACGGGATCTCGACAAACTGCCGGGCGGCTCGCCGGACGTGCAGCGCCTGCGCGACGAGGTGGAAACGCTGAAAAACGTGCTCAACTCGCCGATCCGCCGGCACCACTGGGTGAGCGACAGCCTGCACGGCGTGCGCACGGTGCTGGAAGAAGCGATCGATGCCGCCATCGCGAGGGGCCTCAAGACCGGCCAGTACATTTCCGAGATCGGGCGTATCCTGGGCCTGTGACCGTGGCGGGGAGACGGAATTTGCTGCCCGTCATCAGATCGTCTAAGGTTCGTGCTCCGCGTCAAAAAGCCTCCAAAAAGCCATGAAAAGCGACCTCAAGCTGGACATCTTTCCCCACATCTTTCCGGAGGCTTTCTTCGAGCGGATGAAGCGCATCGCGGGGGCGAATCCCGCGCTGGCGGCGTCCATCAAGCGCTGGCTCAACATACCGGTGCTGTGGGACCTCGACGCGCGCGTGCGCATGATGGCGAGGTTCAAGGGCTACAAGCAGGTCCTGACGCTTTCGCTCCCGGCGATCGAGTACCTGGCGGGCCCGGAAGAGTCCCCGGCGCTCGCGCGCCTCGCGAACGACGGCATGGCGGAGATCGTCGCGGCGAAACCGGATCTCTTCCCCGCCTTCGTCGCGTCGCTGCCGATGAACAATGTTCCGGCGGCGCTGGACGAAATGGACCGGGCGATCACCAAGCTCGGCGCGAAGGGAGTGCAGATCTTCACCAACGTCAACGGGCGGCCGCTCGACGATCCGGAGTACTTCCCGGTGTTCGAGCGCTGCGTGAAGAAATACGACCTGCCGATCTGGCTGCACCCGGTGCGCACCTCGAAATTCCTCGACTATCCCGGCGAGGCCAAGTCGAAGTACGAGATCTGGTGGCTGTTCGGCTGGCCCTACGAGACGAGTGCCTGCATGGCGCGCATCGTGTTCTCGGGCATGCTCCAGAAGTTGCCGAACCTCAAGATCATCACGCACCACCTCGGCGCGATGGCGCCGTACTTCGAGGCGCGCATCGGCCTCGGCATGGACCAGATGGGCGCGCGCACCTCCGACGAGGACTACGGCGCGCTGTTGAAGCGCCTCGGCAAGCGGCCGCTCGATTATTTCAAGATGTTCTACGGAGACACGGCGGTCAACGGCTCCGCGCCGGCGATCCGCTGCGGGCTCGATTTCTTCGGCCCCGACCGCGTGCTGTTCGGCACCGACTGCCCGTTCGACCCCGAGGGCGGGCCGACCTTCATCCGCGAGAGCATCCGCGCAATCGACTCGCTGAAGCTTCCGGAACGGGTGCGCAACCGCGTGTACTTTGACAACGCCCTGCGCATGCTGCGCCTGAAGCTCGCCGCGTCGGCGGAGGGCGGCAAGCCGCGCGCGAGGAGACCTACTTCAGGTCGAGCGTCTTGATCACCTTGCCCCACTTGTCGTACTCGGCCTGGATGAACGCGGCGAACTGCTCGGGCGTGCCGAACTGCACCTCCAGGCCCTGACGCTCCAGCTGCTCGCGATAGTCCGGCGTCGCCGTGATCTGCGCGAGTTCCCCGTGCAGCTTCGCAATCACTTCCCTCGAGGTGGCGGCCGGGCCGACGAGGCCGTACCAGTTGGCGGTGTCCACGCCGCGCACGCCTGATTCGGCAAACGTCGGTACGTCCGGCGCTAGCGCCGAGCGCACCGGGCTCGTCGTCGCTAGCGGCACGAGCCGGCCCGACCGCGCGTACGGCATCACGGACGTTATGGCGGTGAAGATCATGGGCACCTCGCCGGAAAGCACGGCTACGGCCGCCTGTCCCGATCCCTTGTAGTGTATCGGCACGATCCTGACGCCCGTGACCGCGTTGAAAAGCTCGCCGGCGAGATGCCCCGTCGTGAAGGCATTGGCGGAGGCGAAATTGAGCTCGCCGGGTCTTGCCTTGGCGAAGACGATCAGCTGCTTGACCGAACGCACCGGCAGGGAGGGGTGCACGGCCAGCATCTGGAAGCCGGAGGCCAGCTGGCCGATGGGGGCAAAGTCCTTGCGCGGGTCGTAGCCCGAATTTTCGATGTGCGGCCGCATCGCGAGCTGCCCGACGAATCCGAGCAGAAGGGTGTAGCCGTCGGGCGGCGCCTTGGCGGCTTGCGCGGTCGCCGGTGCGCCGCCGGCACCGGGACGGTTGTCGACTAGGAACTGCTGTCCGAGACGTTCGCCGAGCTTCTGCCCCGTAAGGCGGGCGACGAAGTCGTTGCCGCCCCCGGGTGAGGTGGGAACGATGATGCGCACCGGCTTGGAGGGGTAAGCCTGTCCAGAGCCTGTCGAAGGAGCCTGCGTCTGCGCGCCTGCCGGCCCCGTGGCCAGCGCAAGCGCCGCGATCCCGCAATAGAACCTGATCATTCTCCTCCTCCCCTTTCCGGGGCCAGCGCCTTTGTTCTCCACAGAGCCCATGGGCGAGCCGAGGCCTTGAGCATCGCCTCATTGCTGGTGATCGACTCCCGCTTGCTCATGAAGGTGATCGGGCCGCCGATCGACAGCGCGGCGAGCTGCTGGCGCGCGTTGACTTCGGTGTAATAGGCGCGAAAGACGGCATTCGGCAGGCTCGGCGCGACGACCGAGTTGCCGTGCCCGCGCATCAGGATGACCGCCGCCTCCTTGCCCAGCGCACGGGCGAGCGATCTTCCGAGGGCCGGCGTCAGGATCATCAGGTCCGTTCCATCGCCCTCGGTCTTGCGAATCTCGAACAGCGGCGTGCCCAGTCCCAGGAATCCCGCGTTGTGCAGGACCGGCCGCAGCTTCGCGCGGGTGACCGAGAACGGCACGACGGTGGGCGAGTGGCTATGCACCACCGCGTTGACGTCGTTTCTGGCCCTATAGATCTCGCCGTGGATGAACCGCTCCCGGTAGAGAAGCTTGTCTTCGTCCTCACGGTCCACGGCGCGGCTGTCGAGATCGACCGCGATGATGTCTGCGGCGGCGACCGATTCCGGGGCGATCGAGCGCGAGATGAGATAGCGGCGCGGGTCCCTTGGGTCGCGCATGCTGACGTGGCCGAACGCATCGAGCACGTTGAGCCGGGCGAGGATGCGGTTCGCGGCGACTAGGTCGTCGACGATCTCGCGATCGAGCGAGGCCACCGAGTTCGAAACGCGCCGCCTGGCCCCTGTCGTGTCGTCGTTCATTTGGGTGCGTGCTATTCCCGAGGTGCAGCTCGCCGATGCGGCCACGTCAGACCGACGTGTGCTCGAAAACGATGCGGGAGAATCTAAGCCAACGGGTGACCCGTGGCAAGCCGTGGCTCCGGCAGCATGCCGCCAATTGCGACCGATTGCGGGATGGTCTAATGTGTGGACTCGTCATTATGACCACAAGCCACCCATCGCCCGTCACGAGCCACTCGGCATCCGCTGGTCCGGCGGACCCGCTGCTGATCGAGGATCTCGTCGCGGCGAACCGCATCCTGGCGCAGGAAGGCGTGCTCGACGGCTGGGGCCATGTGAGCGTGCGCCACGACCGGGACCCCGGGCGCTTTCTGCTGTCGCGGTCGCTCGCGCCGGAACTGGTGCGCGCCGAGGACATCATCGAGTTCGACCTCGACAGCGTCCCGGTGGAGGTGATGGAGCGCGATCTCTACACCGAGCGCTACATTCATGGCGAGATCTACAGGGCGCGGCCGGACGTGAAGGCGATCGTCCACTCGCACGCGCCGCCCGTCATTCCCTTCGGCGTCGTCAACGTTGCGCTGCAGCCGATGTACCACCGGGCGGCGTTCATCGCGCTCGGGGTGCCCGTCTTCGAGATTCGCGATGCCGCGGGAATCACCGACATGCTGATCCGCGATCCCGCGCTCGGCCGCGCGCTCGCGAAGAGCATCGCGGACAAGCCGGCCGTTTTGATGCGCGGGCACGGGGCGACCGTGGTCGGCCCCTCGATACCGCGGGTCGTCGCGCGCAGCATTTTCCTCGCGTTGAACGCGAAGCTCCAGGCGCAGGCCATGATCATGGTGCAGGGCGGACCTATCAAGTATCTCCATCCCGACGAAGCGCGGCTGATCGAGGCGCGCGAGGGCTACGGCCTGGGACGCGCGTGGAAGGCATGGAAGGGGAGAGCACTCAAGGAACCGTGATCCAGGGAAACAGGGAGCTGATAAGAATGAGCCACATCGAAGACCTGGTCGCAGCCTACCGGATACTCGCGGAACACCAAGTGATCGATGCCTATGGGCACGTGAGCGTGCGCTCGGAGCACGACCCGCGCCGGTATTTCCTCGCCGGGCACCGCGCGCCGGAGCTCGTGACCGAGGACGACATCATCCAGTACGACCTGGACAGCAATCCGCTGGACGCCCAGGGCCGGGAATCGGTGCGCGAGCGCTTCATCCACGGCGAGATCTACAAGGCACGTCCGGAAGTGACCGCGGTGGTCCACAGCCATTCGCAATCGGTCGTTCCCTTCAGCATCACGGCGGTGTCGATGCGCGCGATCTTTCACATGGCGGCTTTCATCGGGGACGGGCTGCCGAATTTCGAGATCCGCGACGCCCAGAAGGGCACCGATCTGCTGGTCAAGACCCCCTATCTCGGGCAGGCCCTGGCGAAGTCGCTCGGAGCGAAGCCCGCGGCATTGATGCGCGGGCACGGCGCCGTCATCGTGGGCGAGAATCTGCCGCGCGCGGTGGGCCGCAGCATCTACCTGGAGATGAGCGCCAAGATGCAGGCGCAGGCCATGCTGATCGCCGGGCCGGGCGGGAAGATCACCGGTCTCGACGAGGCGGAGGTCAAGGCTTCGGTACCAGTGCAGGAATACAACCGCGCCTGGCCGCTGTGGCGGGCGAAGGCACTCGCCCGGCTCCGGTCCGAGCGATCCTGACGAAAAAGGTTCCTGACACCTTTTTCTCCAGTCACGTCTAATCAGTCCTTGCTGAGGGTGATTTCGACCACGCCTGTCGGCCCGGACCGGACGTACCAGTAACCGCCGGGTTCATCGGGCTCGGGCAGGCGGAGCGTCTGCGGGAGGAGGGTGGGCGTGTACACCGCCAGGCGCGTCTCACCGGGGGCGAGCGTCAGGCTGCTTTCCCAGCCGGCATTGCGCGCCAGGAAGGCCTGCCTGATGCTGGGCTGGAATTCGAGCTCGACGTAGCGCACGACCTTGCCGTCGGGAGCGACGACCGCCACGCGCGGAACGAAGACGTGCGTGTCCCGTCGGACCGGGTCGGCCACGAGGGTGCGAAGGGTGACCTTGCCGGGCCGGTCGGACCGAGGCAGCGCGATGCCGACGAAATAGCTGATTCCCTCCGGAAAGCCGAATGTCTGCTGCTCCGGGGTGATCCTGAACTCCCGAGTTTCGCCTGGCACGAGGGTAACGAAGGTCGCCGCGCCAAGGCTGCTGCGCCACGCGGCGTTCGCTCTGGGCTGTTCTGGTTCAACCTGCGGTCCGGTGCCGGCGCAGCCTGCGAGCACTGCCGCAAGGATCAAGAGGATGGGCCGGGCGTTCATGGGTTGCTGACTCCTGCCGCCGACCACCCGGTCGCAATCGCGGCGATTTTTGCGGGGTCTTCGGAAACACGATTTCCGCGCCAGACGACGTGCAGGTCGGGCCGCACCAGCAGCAGGTCGACGCCCGCAAGCTCGCGCGCGACCCCATTTCCGATGTCGAGAACGTCGAGCGGCGCGCCCCGCGCCCGCAATGCGCCTTCGAGTCCAGAGACATCCGTCCGCGATCCGCCCAGTCGCAGCAGGGTGTAGCCCGCGCCCAGCCGATCGTGCAATGCCGTGCCGTCGCTCAGCCAGACATGGGGAAGCCGTGCGCCCGGCCAGGTCGTCGGCACGTAACGGGGATTATCCGGGTCGGGACCGTCTCCGGGCTCGGGCCAGATGATGGGCGAGCCGATGTAGCGGTACCCGGCCTCGATGCCCAGAATTTCGGTCACCTTGCGCTGCTCGACATCGAAACGGCTGGCCACCTCAGTGCGAATGGCCGCGCCCTCGGGCGTATTCTCGCCGATGCCGGGTTGCCAGGCCGCCCGCCAGCTCAATCGGCCGCTCATGGCCGCGCTGGAGGTCTTCACGTTGCGCAGCCCGATGGGACGGCGCTCCCGCTCGTAGGATGCAAGCAGCTGCGGTCCGCCCCATCCAGCGAGCGTGGCTGCAAGCTTCCAGGAGAGGTCGATCGCGTCGCCGACGCCCGTGTTCATGCCGAGCCCGCCGGTCGGAATGACCAGGTGGGCCGCGTCTCCCGCGATGAACACCCGCCCTTCGCCGTAGCGCTCGGCGCAGAGCAGGTGCTGCGTCCACTCGTTGACCGACAGCGTCTTGAACTCGATGGGCGCGCCGAGCGATTTCCGGAAGATCTCCGCCATCTCGCCGTCGCTCGCCGCCGCCGCGTGCAGGGTCCAGTGGCGCGTGCTGTCCTGCAGGATGATGAACGGAAAGAGCGGCCCGTCGGCAATGTGGTAGTGCCGGCCCTTGCCCATCGGGATGCGCTCGTACAGGTCCGGGCAGTGGAAGAGCGCTTGCCGCAGCTTCCGGATATTGCCCTGGCCCTGCAGCGGGATATCGAGCTGCTTGCGGACGGTGCTCGATCCGCCGTCGCATCCGACGAGGAACGCCGCCCGGATCGTTTCGTCCGGGCCCGTCCCTTTGCGAACGTGCGCTGAAACCGAGCCGGCATCCTGCGTGAACGACGTCAACTCGCACCCGTAGCGGACGGTGACGCCGGGCTGCGCCTCCACGATCGATCTTAACAGCGGCTCGAGCGTGTATTGCGAGATCAGCTGGTACGGCTCGAGCGGGCGCCCATCGTTGTGCGCCGCGATTTCCGCCTTGGCCTCGGCCACCGACGGGTACGGCAGCCGCACCATGGCCGGCCCGGACATCGACAGCGCCAGGAAGACGTCCATGGGCGCTGTGCGCGGCAGGCCCGCGTCGCGGATCGTGTCGGCGATGCCCAGCCGGCGGTAGATCTCCATGGTGCGGGCGTTGCAGCGCTCCATCTTCGGGAGCTGGATCGTGGTTTCGTTGCGCTCGATCAGCGTGCAGCGCACGCCCCAGCGCGCGAGCGCGAGGGCGAGCGTCAGCCCGACGGGCCCTGCGCCGACAATGAGTACCTGGGTATCCACCGGCCGGTAAGCGTCGCAAGAGTGCCGCCCTGTGTCAATTCGCGGATTACGTGAGGGCGCCGATTATTCTGCATAATAGGCGCCGTAGGTAATTCGAAATGTTTGGAGGAGGATTGCCGATGTCAAACCATCGACACGTATTTCGGGAGTTCCGGTTTCTTGCGCTGGCCGCGATTGCCGTGGCCGGTGCGCCGGGTGTCACGCGAGCCCAGGATTCCTTCGACGGGCTCCGGACAGGCTGGCCCACGCGCACGGTGCAGATCGTGGTGCCGTTCACGCCGGGCACTGGCGCCGACATCCTCTCCCGTGCCGCTCGGGACCCCGGCTCGCCGAGCGCTGGAAAGTGGCTGTCGTCACCGACAACCGGCCGGGCGCGACGGGCAAACATCGGCACCGAGGTCGTATCGAAGGCGCCACCCGATGGGCATACGGTATTGTTTACGGCGACTTCTTTCGGCATGACGCCGGCGCTGTACAGGAAGCTTCCATTCGATCCGGTCACGAGCTTCCGACCGGTCGCGATGCATCGCCACGGGCGGAGTCGGGCGTCGGTCGTCCATCCCCAGTTGCCGGTGAAATCGGCGCGTGAGTTCATCCAGCTCGCGAAGCGCCGTCCCGGCGAGCTGCTCTATTCGTCGCCCGGAAACGGCGGGCCGCAGCACCTCACCATGGAACTGCTCAAGCTCGAGACCGGGATCAACATCGTGCACGTGCCCTACAAGGGCCTGGCCGGCGCGATCACGGACGTCATGGCCGGCCACGTCCAGGCGATGGTCTCGGCGCTGCAGACCGCGGCGCCGTACGTACGCAGCGGGACGGCTGCGCATGCTCGCGGTGATGAGCGGCGGAGCGCTCGCCGGCGTTCCCCGGATGTCCCGACGATGAAGGAACTGGGCTGTCGCCGAATCTCGAGGTCTATACGTGGTATGGCATGTTCGCACCGGCCGGGACGCCCGCGCAGTCGGTCGCCCGGTTCAATGCCGATATCAATGCGCTGCTTCAGCAACCCGAGATCCGCGAGCTGCTTGCGAAGCAGGGCATGAATCGCCGCCGGCGGTCCGCCCGAGCGCCTGGGGAACCTGGTCAAGAGCGAGCTCACGCGCTGGTACCGGGGTGGTGAAGACCGGGCGAACATCAGGGCCGATTGATGAAAAACAAGTCCCGCGGCTACGCCGACCTCCACGAACACCTCGCCGAACTGAAGAAGCGCGGGCTGCTGCTCACCATCGACCGGCCGGTCGACAAGGATGCGGTGCTGCATCCGCTCGTGCGCTGGCAGTACGTCGGCGGGGTGGAAGAGCACGAGCGCAAGGCTTTCCTCTTCACGAATGTCGTGGACGGGCGCGGGCGCAAGTACCCGTTTCCCGTGGTGGTCGGGGCCTACGCCGGAAACCGCGCGATCTACTGCATCGGCATGCGCGCAAAACCCGAGGAAGTCCAGCCCAAGTGGGACCATGCCATCGCCAACCCCGTCAAGCCGCGCGTCGTCACGAAGGCGCCGTGCCAGGAAGTGGTCATCAAGGGCGCGGCCTTGAAAGGCGAGGGCAACGGGCTCGACAGCCTGCCGATCCCGGTCTCGACGCCGGGCTTCGACAGTGCACCCACGTTGACCGCGACCAACGTAATCACGAAAGACCCCGAGACCGGCATCCAGAACCACGGCACCTACCGCGCGGGATTGAAAGCGCCCGACCGCTGCGTGATCCGCATGTCTACGCGCGTGGGTGGAGCCGGCGGCTACCAGCATTACCTGAAGCATCAAAAACGCGGCAGCAAGACCATGCCGTGCGCGATCGTGCTCGGCGCGCCGCCTTGCGTCGCGTTCGTCGCGCCGATGAAGCTCCCGATCGGACTCGATGAGATCGGGGTCGCGGGCGCCGTCGCCGGGCGGCCCATCAACGTCGTGCGCGCGAAGACTGTGGACCTGCTGGTGCCCGCCGAGGCCGAGATCGTGATCGAGGGGCTGATCGATACCGAGTACCTGGAGCCCGAGGGGCCGTTCGGCGAATCGCACGGGCACATCGCGCCCGAGGAATACAACATGCCGATGCGGGTGACCGCGATCACCCATCGCAAGGACGCGATCGTCGCCTCGTATTTGAGCCAGGTGACGCCGAGCGAGTCGAGCGCGATCAAGCGCGTGTCCTACGAGCCGATGTTCCTTTCGCACTTGCGCAACACCCTCGGCATCCGGAGTGTCAAGCGCGTGACGCTGCACGAGCGCATGACGGCGCTCCGCCGCATCGCCATTGTCACGGTGGAGAAGGGCACGCCGCGCACGGAAATCTGGCGCGCGCTGACCGGCGCTTCGAGCTTCAAGGCCGATTGCGGCAAGATCTGCGTCGCGGTCAACGAGGACATCGACCCGGACAACTCCGACGCCCTTCTGTGGGCGATCGCGTTCCGCATGGATCCCTCGACCGATCTCCAGGTGCTCAATTACCGCAGTCCCGGGCATGGGCCCGAGCGGGAGCACGAGGCGGATCGCGAGGACGCGACACTCCTCATGGACGCCACCATGAAGGAGGACCTGCCACCGCTTGCGCTGCCGAAGCAGGAATACATGGAGCGCGCGCGCAAGGTATGGGAGGAGCTGGGGCTGCCAAAGCTCCGGCCGCAATCGCCGTGGTTCAGCTCGCCGGAGGGCAGCGACTGGCCGCCCGCAATGGGACACCGCGGCGAAGCGCGCCACGTCGGGGCGCTACCTCGAAAGCGGGCCGCGTCAGCGAAAAGCAGCGGCGCAAGGGCCTCAAGCCGGAGACGCGGGTACGGCCCGGCAAGACCTGACGTTCAAAGATTGGCGCGCAGCCAGCCGCTCATCCAGGCGAGCTTGCCCTCGAATTGCGCGGCGTCAGGCGGGGTGGCCCGCATGACCGGGTGCGGCAGCGAATAGAAATGTCCCTCGCCCCGGATTGCCTGCCTGCCGCCGGTCTCGATGTAGCAGGTCCCGGATCCGCCAAATGATTCGGCGGGCTTGCCCAGCAGGTTGCTCGCAATCTGCGACGCAACCGCCTGTCCCTGGCCTTCGGCGATCGTGCCGGCTTTCGGCAGCACAAGCGGTACGTCGGGCTTGTGCCGTCCCGGGAGCGGAACGACCGCGACATCACCGATTGCGTAGACCGCGCGGAACGCGGATTCGCACGCGACCTTCAGGGTCTGCGGATCGGCGGGAATCCATCCGCTCTGATTGGTGAGGCCGGCCTGGCGCACGGCCGCCGGCGCGACATGCGGGGGGATCGCCACGAGGAGATTGAAGCGGGCCTCGCTGCCGTCGTCGAACGCGACCTTGCCCCTGTCGCCATGGACATCGATCGTCTTCTTCAGCGGGTGAAACGCGATGTCCCGCGCGGCCAGTTGCTCCCGGATGAACTTCCCTATTTCGGCGCCCGCCGTCGCCATGGGCGCGCCTTCGACCGTGTAGACGGCGATGCGGACGCCGCGGCGCAATCCCTTCTCGGTCAGGGCGTGATGCAGGAGCATGGCGGCCTCGTAGGGTGCAGGCGGGCACTTGAACGGTGTGCGCGGCACGAGCATCACCAGGTCTCCCTGCTTGAATTCACGCAGCGCGTCGCGCAGCCGTGCGGCGCCTTCCAGCGTGTAGAACTCGTGAGCCGCAGCAAGCCCGGGGATCGCCGACATGTCATAGTCGGCGCCGAGCGCGATCACGAGGTAATCGCCGCGCTGCGTCCCGCGATCGGTCGCAACGTCGCCCTTTGCCAGGTCTATCCGCCGGACCTGCGTATGGAGGAATTCGATGCCCCGGCGCCCGAGTGCGTCCCGCGGATAGCACACATCGTCAATCGTCTTGTGTCCGAGCATCACCCAGGGTTTGGTCGCCCCGAAGTGAAACGTCGGCGCTTTGTCGATGAGGACGATGCGATGATCTGCCGGAAGTTGCCGGCGCAGCGCGTTCGCGGCGGCGATGCCGCCAAATCCCGCGCCGAGTATCAGGGTCGTAGAAGCCGCCACCGGACTTTCTCCTTATCCAGGAAGCTGTCGCAGCAGATTCCGCATCGTCTCCCCGATCGGCTCCCGGATCACGATGTCGGCGATAGGCGTCGAGCGGCGTCGGCTGCGCGTTGACGATCACGAGGCTCGCGCCGGACTGCTTGGCGAGGAGCGGGAAGGACGCCGCCGGCTCCACGACAAGGGAAGAACCGATCGAAACATAGAGGTCGGCTTTCACGGTGGCCTCGGTTGCGAGGCGCATCTCCCTTTCCGGCATGCTCTGGCCGAAGGAGATGGTGCGGGCCTTGATGGGCCCGCCGCAGGTATCGCACTCCGGGGCTTCGTCGCCCTTTTCCACGCGCTCGACGATGACGGGGGTCGGCCATTCCTTGCCGCAATGCTGGCACGCGGCGTAGCGGTTGGTGCCGTGCAGCTCGATCACGTTCTGGTTGCCGGCATCGAGGTGCAGCCCGTCGATGTTCTGCGTAATGACGTGGGTGATATGGCCGCGGCGCTGCAACTCGGTGATGATGAGGTGCCCGTCGTTGGGCTTGGCGGCGCCGCAGCGGTTAAACATCCGCACCCCGCGCTGCCACGCCCGCACCCGCGCCTCGCGGCTCGCCATGAAGTCCTGGTAGTAGACCGGCGTCTCGGTGTTCCAGACACCCTGGGGGCCGCGATAGTCGGGAATGCCGCTTTCCGTGCTGATGCCCGCGCCGGTGAACGCGACTCCGCGCTCCGCGTTGCGCACGAGCTTGCCGAATGCAATCAGCTTGTCCAATTGCTCTCTTCGCGCCAGAAGCCGAGCGTTTCCTGCGCCGCGCGGTCGGAATAGCTGAACAGCACGCAGTCGGTGTCGGCCTTGAACTGGCAGTGCTCCCACGAGGGGACGACGAACACGTCGTGCGAAGAGAAGTCGAAGCGCGTCTCGCCGATAACGGCGCTGCCGCGCCCCTCGACGACGCAATACACCGCGCCGTCGGTGCTCCGGGCGCGCCGCCCGGCATAACCCTTCGGCAGCCACTGCATGAACACCGCCATGGTGGGAAACGGATGCCCGCCGGTCGCCGGGTTCACGTAGCGCAGCTTGTAGCCGTGAGCGGGGTGCGGATCGCCGCCGCGCGCCAGGCGCTCGAGCGCCTCGCGCGTGCGGTCGTAGGGATAGGAGAGGAGCGGCGAGGCCTGGCTCCTGGGCCGATATTCCAGAGGGAGAAGATTTGCGCCGTAGCGCGCGGCGGCGTCGCCTTCCGCGCGCGCCACCGGCTGGCTTTCCTTTGGGTATTCCTCCCGGAAATGCGCGCCGAAGAGGTTCGCGAAGGCAAGATCGAGGCCGTCGAGCCACACGACCGGCTCCGATCCCACGTTTCCATGGTCGTGCCACGTCCAGTTAGGGGTCGTCACGAAATCGCCCGGCTTCATCATCACGCGCTCGCCTTCCACGGCGGTGTAGGCGCCTTCGCCCTCGATGATGAAGCGCAGCGCGTTCGGCGCGTGGCGGTGCGTGCGCGCGATCTCGCCGGGCAGGATCACCTGCAGCCCGGCGTAAAGGGTGGTGGTGGCGAACGTCGTCCCCTTCAGCGCGGGATTCTCGAGCATGAGGACGCGGCGCTCGGCCTCCTGCGTGGTGATGAGCTCCGCGGCGCGCATGAGGTAGGGCTGAACCTCGTTCCAGCGCCAGATGACCGGCAGCGCCGCAGTGCCGGGCTTCAGCCGCATCACCCGCTCCCACAGCGGCTTCATGTTGAGCTGCGCGATCTCGTTCGAGAGGCGCGCGCGGTTCGGATTGGCCACTGCTGTCGTCATGATTTTCTCTTTCCTATTGTGCCTTGATGTTTGCCGCCTTCGCCACCTTTTGCCACTTCGCGATCTCGGTCTTGATGATACGGCCGAATTCCGCGGGCGAGCTTCCGACGGCTTCGAGCCCATCGCGCAGCAGCAGCGTCCGGATGTCCTGGCTCTGAACCGCCTTGCTCGATTCGCCGCCAATCTTCGCCACGATGGCTGGCGGAATCTTGGATGGGGCGAGCATGCCGACCCAGGAGGAGTGCTCATAGCCCGGCACGCCTGCCTCCGAGAGGGTGGGAAACTCGGGCGCGGCGACCGAGCGCTTCGCAGTGGTAACGCCGAGCGCGCGCAGCTTTCCGCTGCGGATGTGGGGAATCGCCGTGGAGATCGTCGCGAAATAGAGCTGCACTTCGCCGCCCAGCAGCGCGGCCATCCCCGGCGCGCCCCCCTTGTAGGGGATGCCGACCATACGGGTGCCCGTCATGTACATGAAGAGCTCGCCCGCCATGTGCGTGCTGGTCGCGATCCCGCTGATGCCGTAATTGAGCGCGCCGGGCTTGGCCTTCGCGAGGGCGATCAGCTCCTTGACGGAGGTCGCCGGCACGGAGGGGTGAAGCACCAGGATGTGAGGCAGCGTCACAAGCTGGCTCACCGGGGTGAAATCGCGAACGGGATCGAACGGGAGATCCGTCCGTATCGCCGGGTTGATGGTGAACGATGCCGCGACGATGAGCACGGTATGGCCGTCGGGCGCGGCCCGTGCCACCAGCTCGGTGCCATTCAGGCTGCCGGCGCCCGGGCGGTTGTCCACGATCACGTTCTGTCCCAGCGTCTCGGTCATGCGCTGCGCAATGACGCGCGCAACGACGTCGGTCGAGCCGCCCGCGCTCTGCGGCACGATCAGGCGCACCGGCCGGCTCGGATAACCCTGAGCCGCCGCGCTGTTGATCCCGCCCAAGGTCACGGCGACCGCCAGTCCGAACAAGGCGCGCATTCCAATCCGCATCGTCGCTGAGTTCACCATTTCTCTCTCCTCGATAGAACTTTTTTGGTTCTTATCTAATGCTCATCCCTCATCCCTCATCCCTCATCCCTCATCCCTCATCCCTCATCCCTCATCCCTCATCCCTCATCCCTTAGTCAACCCTGCGCTCCAGATGCCTTGATGACCTTCGCCCACTTGGCGAGCTCGACCTTGACGTACGCAGCGAACTCGTCGCGCGTGCTGCCCACGGCGACCAGCCCCTCGGCGGTCATGCGCTGCTTCATGTCGGGCGCTTGCATGATTTTGACGACCTGCGAGTTGAGAAGCGCGATCACGTCCGCAGGGGTGCCCGCCGGCGCGAACAGGCCGTACCACTGGCTCGATTCGTAGCCCTTGAGGCCGGATTCAGAAACGGTGGGAAGCTCGGGCATCGCCGGCACACGCTGGCGGCTGGTGACGGCAAGCGCCCGCAACCGTCCCGACTTGACGAGCGGCACGGCGTTGGTCGTGGGCATGAACATGACGCTCGCCTCACCGCTCATCAGCCCCACGATTGCCGGACCGGTCCCGCGGTACGGGACGTGCACCATATCCACCTTCGCCAGGGTGTTGAACAGCTCTGCCGCGAGGTGCGGCGTGCTGCCGCTGCCTGAGCCGGCGAAATTGACCTGCCCGGGGCGGGCCCGCGCGAGCGCGATCAGCTCCTTGACCGAATTCACCGGCAGCGACGGGTGCACCACCAGCACGTTGGGCGCCAGCGCGATCAGGCTGACGGGCTCAAAATCCCGGATCGGATCGTAGGTGACCTTGGCATACAGGCTGGGAGTGGTCACGAAATTCGCGCCATTCACCATCAGCGTGTACCCATCCTTGGCGGACTTGGCGGCGAGCTCGCTGCCGATCATCCCGTTGGCACCCGAGCGGTTTTCGACGACGAACGGCTTGCCCAGCGCTTCGGACAGCTTCTGGCTGATCAGCCGTCCTGCGCCGTCCACGCCGCCTCCTGGCGGAAACGGCACGATGACGCGCACCGGGCCGGTGGGATAGCTCTGTGCTACGCCGTGCTGCATGCAACGAGCGCGACTAGCGCGGCTGCGGCCAGCCGCGAGGGATGAGGTAGGAGGGATGAGGGATGCGCAGCCCGAGTCATGCGATTCTCGCATGTCGTCACGCATTTCCCGTCTCGTGCGCGCTTCCACGCCTTCGCCAGCGCGCGGTAGGCAAATTCTACGGCCATCTCGCGCTTGTAGGCCGCCGAGCCGCGCACGTCCGCCATGGGCTCGGCGGCGGCGCGCACGCTCTGCACGGAATCGCGCAGAACGTCCTCGTTCAGCCGTTTACCGGCAAGGTGCATCAGCTCGAGCACGATCGGTTTCCAGCTGACCGCACCGATCGCCACGCGTGCGCGGCTGCACGTTCCGTCGGCATTGAGGCTCACCGTCGCCGCGGTGTTCACCGTGGGGATTTCGAGCACGCCGCGCGCCATGTACTTGTAGAAGCTTGAGCCGGAGCGAGCCGGCGGCGGATCGACCTCGATCGCGACCACCATTTCATCCTTGGCAAAGCGCTTCTGGAAGGCTTCCTCCAGCGTGACGGTGCGCCGCCCGTTCGGACCAGCCACCGTCACGCGCGCACCCAGCACGAGGAGGGCGAGCGGCAGGTCGAATCCTCCGATCAACGGCCCAACGCTCCCGCCCACCGTCAGCATGTGGCGGATCCGCGTGTGTCCCACCGATTCCATCGCGTCGTCGATCGCCGGCCAGTGCTTCCTCACGCGCGGCTCCTCGTGGAACGCCTGCTGCCGCACCGCTGCGCCCGCGCGCAGGACGCCGCGACCATCGATGGCGAATTCGCTCAATTCCGGGATGCGCATGATCGACACCAGGCGCTTCGCCTGCGGAAAGCCGGTGCGCTCCCGGCGCAACGCGTGCGACATGCCGCCGGCCACGAGCGCGGCATCGCCCGCGGCGAGCAGCCGGACCGCTTCCTCGACGCTCGCGGCCGTCACGAACTCCGGGTTGAAGGGGCGCGCGCCGGATGGCCTGCCCGAGGCGATGCGGGTCCACGTGCCCCCCTTCGGGGCGGCGGGCGGAGGGGATTTTTCGCTTGCGTAGAGATGCGGGTTGAGCGCGCGATGAATCTTCTCGGCCGTGATCGGAAGCTCGTGGATGCGCACCCCGCAAGCATCGGCGACCGCGTTGGCGATCGCAGCCGGCACAGCGTCGAGCCCGATCTCACCCAATCCTTTCGCTCCGAACGGCCCCGAGGGCTCGTAGGACTCGGCGAATGCGACATGGAGCTTCGGCATTGTCGCGGCGCCCGGTATGGGATAGTCCTTCAGTTGCGGATCGGTCGGCTGGCCGTTCCACCAGTCGAACCACTCGATCAGGGCGAGCCCGATGCCCTGGGTCACCGCCCCCTGCACCTGGCCTTCGGCGGTTGCGGGGTTGATGACCGTCCCGCAATCGACCACCGCCGCGATTTCGAGGAGCTTCACCTCCCCGGTGGCGCGATCGATCTCGACTTCGGCTGCCTGTGCCGCGAAGTTGTACGCGCCCGACTCGTTGCCGTAGCGATTGTGGTCGGGGAATTCAGAAGGATTGTCGAAGGTGCCGACGCCGACGATCGGCTGGCCGCCGCGCTTGTAGATGTTCGCGCGCACGACGGCGCCCACCGGCCTGAATTCGGTCTCGGATCCGTTACGCGGGCCGATCTCTCCGTTGAGGATGGTCAATTCCTCCGCGGGGCGCTGGAATTGCTCCGCGGCCGCGTCCAGGAGCTGCTTTGCCGCTGCGGTGGCGGCATTCTTCACCGCGTTGCCCGCGACGTAGGTGAGCCGGCTCGCGAGCGCGCCGAGCGAATGCGGCTGGAGGTCCGTGTCGGGCCGCGTGATGTCCACGTGGTCGTACGGAAGCCCCAGCTCCTCGGCCGCGATCTGGCGCAGTACCGTGAGATTGCCCTGGCCGATCTCGCCTTCGCCGGTGATGACGGTGGCGCGGCCGTCCTCGTTCACGCGCACGATGGCGGAGGACCCGTCCCAGTCGCCGAAGCTGCGGCGGCCGTTGACGTGCACGCTGCAGCCCATGCCCAGCCCGCGTGCGGGCTCCTTCACCTCGCGTGCGGGCTCCTTCACCTCGCGTGCGGGCTCCTCACCCGCGCTCGGGCTCGTTAATCTTGCGGTTCTCCTTCTTTACCTTGCGCTTTTCCTTCCAGCCGATCAGTCGGGCGGCCTTGTCGATGCATTGCTTCAGCTCGCAGCTCGTGATCTTGTGGTTGTGCGGAGAGACATCGCCGGGGTCCACCGCGTTCATGCGCAACAGGTCGACGACGTCGATGCCGAGCTTCTCCGCCGCGAGGTCCCACGCCTGCTCCACCGCCCAGTCGGCGGACGGGTTGCCGAAGCCGCGGAAGGCACCGGTCGGCACGAGATTCGTATAGACCAGCGTGGAATTCCCGCGCACCGCGGGATACTTGTAGAGCGCGTCGTGGCGCACGCTGGCCGCGCCGAGGATCGCTTGCGACTTGCCGGTGTAGGCGCCGTTGTCCGCCCACATCTTGATCTCCTTCGCCAGCACATGGCCGTCCTTGCGGAAGCCGAGCCGCACCCAGTAGCGCATCGGCATGCGCGGGTGGCTCGCGAGAAACTCCTCCTCGCGCGTGTGGATGAGCTTGACCGGGCGGCCGGCGAGGCGCGCGAGAAGCGCGCAGATGACGGAAGCGTTGTCGTCGCCGGACTTGCCGCCGAAGCCGCCGCCGACCTCGGTCTGGATCACCCGCACCTGCGATTCGGGCAGACCCAGCGCGGTTGCGTAGCGGCCGCGCGCGAGAAACGGCGTTTGCGTGTTGCACCACATCGAGACGCGCCCGCCGTCCCACTTCGCGACGCAGCCGATGGTCTCGAGCGCCGTGTGCCACTGGCGCACCGATTCCCAGGTTCCCTCGACGACGATGTCGGAGTCCTTGAAACCGGCCGAGACGTCGCCGCGCTCGAAGCCGAACTGGTGCGCGACGTTGCCCGGCGCGTCGTCGTGCACCAGCGGCGCGCCCGGCGCAAGCGCCTGATCGAGCGAGAGCGCCGCGGGCAGGACTTCGTAGCGGACTGCGATCCTGTCCACCGCCGCGCGGGCGGTCTCCGGGTCCACCGCCGCGACCGCCGCCACTTCGTCGCCGACGTAGCGCACCTTGCCGATGGCAAGGGGGTAGAGGTCGGGGCGGAAGGCGCCCCATTTGCGCTTCGCCGTGTCAGCTCCCGTGGCAACGGCCTTGACTCCTGGCATGGCCGCCGCGGCGCTGGTATCGATGGAAATGATCCGGGCGTGCGGATGGGGGCTCCTCAGCACCGCGGCGTGCAGGGTGCCGGGAAAGTGCAGATCCGCGACGTACTGCGCCGCGCCCGTGACTTTCGGGACGGCGTCGGTGCGCGGGACGTCCTTGCCGACGACGAGGAAACCGGAGGCAGCCGGCAGCCTGGGATCGCGCGGGATCATGTTTTTCTTGCCCGCGCGAGGGCGATCGCTTCCCGGTAGGCCTCGACGATGCGGGCGTAGCCGGTGCAGCGGCAATAGACGCTGTCGACGCTCGCGCGGATCTCGTCCTCGCTGGGGTCCGGCTTTCTTTCGAGCAGGGCGCACGCCGCCATGACGTGGCCGGGGATGCAGATGCCGCATTGCAGCGCCGACTTGTTCACGAATGCCTGCTGCACCGGATGGAGCAGGGTCGAGCCGGCGAGCCCCTCGACCGTGCGTACGTCCGCGCCGTCGCACATCGCCGCAAGCTGCAGGCAGGATGAGACGGGATAGCCGTCCACGATCACGGTGCAGGTGCCGCAGGCGCCGATGCCGCAGCCGTGCTTGGTGCCGGTCAAGCGCAGGTCTTCCCGCAGCACGTCGACGAGCAGCCGGTCGCCCGACTTGAGGTTCACCTCGACCGGATCGCCATTGACGCGAAACCTGACCAGCATGAATCCGCTCTTCGCTCCTGGGGGAAGACAACAATGATAATCTACATTCGAAAAACGGGGAGGCTTTCATGGGCAATACGGTTGCAATCGGAAAGAAGATCAAGCCGGTCCGCGAGCGCGTCACCAAGGCGGAATGGCAGGCACGCTGCGAGCTGGCAGCGGCGCACCGGCTCATCGCTCACTTCGTGTTCGTGGACATGACCTACAACCACGTCTCGGTGCGCGTGCCGGGCGAGCCCGATCACTTCCTGGTCAAGGCCGACAACCTGTTCATGGAGCAGGTGACCGCATCGAGCCTCGTCAAGTACGACGTGGATGGCAACCGCGTGATGGACTCCGAATACAAGGCGAGTGCGGCCGCCTACAACCTGCACGCGGCGGTGATGAAGGCGCGCCCGGACATCGTCGCGGTCGTGCACACGCACTCACCGGCCAATCTCGCGGTCTCGGCGCAGAAGCGCGGCCTGCTGCCCGTCACGCAGCAGGCGATGCGCTTCTACAACCGCATCGCCCGCTATCCGAACGAGGTGGACGACACCACGCGCGAGGGCGCCGACCGGCTCGCAGCGGCGCTCGGCGACCAGTGGGTCATGATCCTGGAGAACCACGGCGCGCTGGTGTGCGGAACGACGCTGCCGGAGGCCTACATCTATCACCATTTCTTCGAGCTGGCCTGCCGCGCGCAGGTGGGTGCGCTCGCGGGGGGCGCCGAGCTCATCGTTCCCTCGGCCGAAGCGTGCGCGGAACGGGTGAAGAAATTCGGACGCGTCGGAGTCTACGACTCGAAGAGCCGCGATTGGGTCGCGAGCATGGCACTGGTAGAGAAGTACTATCCCGACTACAAGGACTGAATTTGACACCAGGCCCGCAGTTCTTTATTGTCGTGCGGTAGTCCATCGCCCGGGAGCGTTCATGCGGTTGGATTTCGGCGGAAAACACTTCGTGCTGGTCTGGACCGAAGACCAGTACCGCAACGAGGTCGTCCGGCTGATGCAGGGCATCACGACGACGACAGTGAAACTCGTCAGGACCCGGAAGTTCCTCGGCTTGCGTTTCGTGGTGTTGCGGCGGATACAAGCCAAGCCGCGGGCGCCGACTCCGGGCACCGTCGGCTAAGGGGACCGCCGCCGGCCGGCGAACGACCGGCCGGGCTGCTCGAGAAGCCGCTTACGCGGCTTCTTCTGTTTTTATTTGCCGCGGGCGCGGTACTGGTCCAGCTTCTTCTTGAGGTCGTCGTACTCCTCGCACGTCGCCGGACAGTAGCGCTTCAGCGCGGCGAGGTGCTCCTCGGCCTTTGCGGGGTTGTTGGCCATCAGATAGGCTTCGCCGATGTACTCGTGGGCCCCGAGGTGCCGCGGATCGAGCTTCAACGCCAGCTGGTAATGCTTGAATGCGGCATCGAGCTGCCCGGCGTTGCGGTAGGCGTAACCCAGCAGATTCTGGACGTCGGCATTGCGCCCGTCGCGCGCCGCCGCTGCCGTGAGCGACTGGATCGCCCCGTTCCAGTCCTTGGCTTCAATCGCCTTCTTGCCCGCGGCATGCTCGGCGCTGACCGGCGGGGAGGAGTCGGAGTCCACGGCGAGGGCCGGGCAGGGCGCGGCAACCAGGAACACGGCGACGAGCGCCGGGGCGAAAATCGAATTCATGCGCATGAGAGTTCTCCTTTGGAGCGCCGGCGCGAATCATACTCGCGAAGGCAGGCGATCGGTAAACACGATTCGCGCGGGGACTATTCCTGCCGGGCGCCAGGGCACGGCTCTGGCCATCGGCGGGTTTTGTTGGCACGATACCACCACACGCTCATGAGTCACCCCATGAAACGTTTTTCCCGTTGCCGGAGGCGGACGTGGCGCTGAGCCTCCCGCAGGAGCTCAAGCCGGGCCTTTCCGGCACGGCGGAGATCGTGGTCGGCACCCGCGACACCGCGCCGCACGTGGGCAGCGGACAGATCGGCGTGCTCGCCACCCCGATCATGGTAAACCTGATGGAGGCGGCCGCGCTGCAGGCGGTCGAGCGATTCATGCCGCCCGGGCACCAGACGGTGGGAACACACCTCGACGTGAAGCACTTCGCGGCGACCCCCGTGGGCATGCGGGTGCGCGCCCGCGCGGAGCTGGTGCGGATCGAAGGGCGCACGCTGACGTTCAGGATCGAGGCCGAGGACGAGCGCGAGAAGATCGGGGAAGGCGTGCACGAGCGGCTCATCATCAACGTGGAGCGATTTGACCAGCGCATGCAGAAGAAGCTCGACAGGTGACCCTATGAAGATGGCGTTCATCGTCCATAACGAATATTTTACCCCGCGCGTGATGCGGTTGCTCAAGGACGCCGGCATCGACTATTACACGCGGTGGGAACACGCGCAGGGGAAAGGCGCCGGCACCGAGCCGCATCTCGGGTCGGGCGGCTTTGCCAGCACCAACGCCGTCATGATGATCGCGTTTCGGGACGAATCCATCCTGGAGGCCCTGATACGCAGGATCGACGAAGCCAATCATGAAATCACGCGTGCCGATGACCGGATCCGGCTCTTCCAGCTGCCGCTCGATCGCATCGTGTAGAAAAGGCCTGGTGGCGCTCGTCGCGGTGTCACTGGCTGCAGCAGCGTGGGGGGCGGATGATCCTGCCGCGCGCGCGCTCCAGCAGAATCAGCTGCAGCGCCAGCAGCAGCAGGACGCACTGCAGCTGCGCATGCTTCAGCAGCAGCGCAGCGCGCAGGAGCCATCTGCGGAAACGCGGCGCCAGCAAGCTCTCGAGCAGCTCCAGATCGACCAGCAGCAAAGGCAGCAGCAGCTGCATTACCGGCAGGCCGTGGAATCCGGCAGCGTCCCGCCGGCTGAAGACGAAGCCCAAAGCCGGGCCAAGGCGCAGATGGAGCTGCAGAAGGCCCAGCAGCAGAGTCGGGAACAGTTGCGGCGCTTCGAGTCGGAGTTGCAGGTGAAGCCCGCGCCCGATTCGCCCCAGCCTCCGAAACTCCAGTGAAGGACGGGGGTTCGCTACTTGCCTGGCCTTCGGGGCCAGGGCGTGTCCAGCGCGACCGAGAACGTGACGCGGTTCTTGCCGCCCGACCACGAGTAGCTCACGTCCTTGCCCAGCTCCCTCACGAGCACGATTCCAAGCCCTCCCACGCGGCGGCTTGTTACGGAGCTCTTGCGGTCGTCCTCGGTATCGGACTGGCCGAAGGCGTCATGCTTGGGCGCGTCGTCTTCGTAGCGGATGGTCATCGGCTGCGTGCCCCCGAAATCGACCGTGATGGTGACCGAGGCGGGCGTCGCCTCGCGCCGGCCGTATTTCACGGTATTGCTGAAGAGCTCCTCCACCACGAGCTGGACGCGCGTGCGCTGGCCAGGGGAGCAGCCGGCCCGCTGGCAGGCGTTGTCCACGAATTCCCGCAGGCGCGGGTATTCCCGATTGTCGGCGGCAAGCGTCAGATGCATGGTGGGGAAGGTCCCGCCATCCGAGACAGAATACATTATTCGGCCGCGGCGGTTGTGCCATGATAATGCCGCACCGGCTGTTATTGGCAAAAAGTCACAATTTTGGGTATCGGGAAAGGAGAGCCACCTATGACCGCATTGCACCGTAGCATCAGGTTCCTGGCGTGTGCCGCGCTTGCCGCGGGCTCCCTCACGGCAGCTCCGCTGCTGGCGAGCGACATCGCCCAGATCAAGACCATGAGCGGCACCGTGCTGGTCGAGCGCGGCTCCCAGCGCATGCTGGCGACTGAGGGCATGAGGCTGCAGCAGGCGGATGTCATCCGCACCGGCATCGACGGCTCGGTCGGCATTACGTTTGTCGACAACACGATGATGTCGGCCGGCCCGAACAGCTCGCTTGCCCTCGACCAGTTCTCGTTCAACTCGACCACGCACGAAGGCAAGCTCGACGCTTCGCTTCGCAGCGGCACGCTCTCCGTGATCTCGGGCAAGATCGCCAAGCAGTCGCCGGAGGCCATGAAGGTCCGCACGCCGGCCGCGATCCTCGGGGCGCGCGGCACGGAGTTCTTCGTCCAGGTCGTTCCCCTCAACAACTAGCGATTCCCGCCCATGCGACGCGCTCTGCGCGCCGGCGCGGTTGCCGCGGTCGCCGCGTTGCTCGGCGCGTGCGCGGCTCCTCCGAATACCCGCGAGCTGGTCGTCCTGGTGCCCGACCAGGGGGGGACGACCGGCGCGGTCGCCGTCACCAATCCCCGCGGCGGGGACATGGTGCTGAACAAGCCCTACGCGGCAACGCTCCTTGAGAAAGGCGAGGCCGTCGCGCCGCCCCCCGTGGGCCGCGACGAGGTGACGAAGTACTTCGGGCAGGCCATCGCCGCGCAGCCGCAGCGCCCGATCTCGTTTCTCCTGTATTTTCTGGGAGATTCCGACGAGTACACGCCGGAATCGAAGGAAGCGTTCGAAATGGTATTCGCGGAGGTCGCGCGCCGGAAGGTGGCGGAAATCGTGGTCATCGGCCACACGGATCGCGTCGGCGCGCTCGATTACAACGACACGCTGTCCCTCCGGCGCGCCGAGCGCGTTCGCAAGGATTTCGTCGACCGCGGCGTCCCCGAAGACTCCATCAACGTCGCGGGTCGCGGCGAGCGTGAGCCGATCGTGCGGACCGCCGACGAAGTCAACGAGCCCCGCAACCGCCGGGTGGAAATCAACGTCCGCTAGGTCCAGCGAACGACGAGCACGGTCACGTCGTCGGCCATTTCCGCGCCCGCCGAGAACCGGCGCACGTCGTCCTCCACCACCCTGACGCGCTGCGCGGCGGAAAGCCCCGCGGGCATCGCCTCCAGCAGCCGCAGGAGCCGCGCCCGCCCGAACAGGTCCCCGGCCGGATTCATCGCCTCGGCCACGCCATCGCTCACCAGAACCAGCGACTCGCCCCGTGCCAGGCGCGTGCGCGCCGCCTCGTACGGGTAGTTCTCCAGGGTGCACAGCGGCGGTCCCGCGCCCTCGAGCCGCCTGACGCTCCCGCCGTGCGCACCGATCACCAGGGGCGGCTCGTGCCCGGCATTGCAATAGGCGAGTTCCCCGGTCTCCACGTCGAGCAGGCAGGCGACCAGGGTCACGAACAGGAGTTCCGGGTTCTCGCGCGTGATCTCCACGTTGGCGTCCGCCATCGTCCGGCCGAGGTCGGGCAGGCTGCGCAAGGCGGCGCTCTTGTAGAGCGCCTTGGACAACGCCATGAAGATGCTCGCGGGCATGCCCTTGCCGGAGACGTCGCCCACCGTAACGAACAGGCGTGACTCCCCGACCATAAAGAAGTCGTAGAGGTCCCCACCCACCTCGCGCGCCGGCTCCATGCTGGCGTGCAAATCGAAGCGCCGCTCGCCCGGAAACGCGAGGGCCGGGACCGGGAGCATTCCGATTTGCACGCGGCGCGCGGCCTCCAGCTCGCCCGCCATTCGCGCGGCCGCCTCGCGCTCGGCCTCGAGCTCGCTCTGCAGCCGCTGCCGCTGGCGCGCGGACTCGGCGAGCGTCGCGCGCAGCAGCCCGCCGAACAGGATGTTCAGATCGATGACCGGCGCGGCGGCGTCAAAGAGCACGCCGGCGTGGCGGAAGAGCGCCATGCCGAGCAGGAGAAGCCCGCCGGTCGAAGCGACGAGGATGACCGAGGAGCGCACCGGCGAGAGCGCCGGCACCGCGAGCACGAGCAGAACGCCGAGGACCCCGATCAGAGCGGACTCGGCCCACCGCGTCCAGCGCGGACGCCCGAGCAGGGCCCCGTCGAAGATGTTCTCGAGGATCTGCGCATGGACCTCGATTCCGTACATGCGCTCGCCGAGCGGGGTCGCCTGCTGGTCGAGGAGCCCGATGCCGGTCAGGCCGAACAGCACCAGCTTGCCCGCGATCCTCTCCGCGTCGACCGTGCCGGCGAGGACGTCGGACGCCGACACGAAGATTTCCGGATTGTGCGGTCCGAAACGCACCCAGAGCTCGCCGTCGGCCTCGGGCCGGATGCGAACGTCTCCGATGCCGATCGACTCGATGCCGTGGGCGCCGGTGCGGACGACGAACGCCGCTTCCCGCACTCCGACGCGCAGCGTCTCGAGGCTGAGCGCGGGCATGGGCACGTTGCCCACGGCGGCGAGCAATGGGACGCGGCGCACGACCCCGTGACGCACGTCGGCGCTCAACAGGCCGCGGCTCGTTGCCGCGGCGTCGATGGGCGGGATGCTCGCCAGCGCCGAGGGAAACTGCCAGAGCCAGGGCAGGGGATCGCCTTGCGTGCGAAACACCGCCGCGGAGCGCGGCACGGCCCCCGCGCCGGGCTCGTCGGTCCCCGCGACCCCGAGCACCACTGGCATCCGCCTGAAGGCCCGCGCAAGCGCCTCGTCGTTGCTCAGCAGGCTTTTCAACCGGAGCGCGAGCGCGTGGCTGATCTGGGGGTTCAACTCCGCGATTGCGCCCGGCGAGAGCCGGTCGGGCTCGGCGAAGATGACGTCGACCCCCACCGCGAGCGGGCGGTACTCGGCAATCCGGTCGAAGACGCGCGCGACCAGGGTGCGCGGCCACGGCCACTGCCCGAGCTGTGCGAGGCTCTTCTCGTCCACGGCAACGATCACCGCGGGGGCCGACACGCGGGCCCGCGGCATCATCATCTGGTAAGCGTCGAACCACGCGTTGCGGAGCCAGGATTGCAGCGGCGTGTCGGCGAACAGGTGCAGCGCGGTAAGAGCGGCGATCAGGATGACGCCGAGGGTGCGCGGACGCTGCAGCCACCGGCTCCACGCGGGTGCGACCGACACGGCCTGCGGCTTTGCGCTCACCCGGTCACCCGCTTGCGCGCGCCGCGCGGCTCACACCACGATCTCCAGGCCGTCATAGGCGCTGGAAATGCGCAGCGCATGGTCCGTGCGGGTGATCTGCTCGAGCCGGAGGGTTTCCTGCAGCACCGAGGAGATCCTCGCGTCGTCGTGGACGGGCTCGTGGTGGTAGATGCAGAGGTGCTTCGCGCGGGCGAGCTGGCACAGCTCGACGCCGACGATATTGCTCGAGTGCCCCCAGTCCTCCTTGACGGAAACCGTGTCGAGCATCGAGTACATGGCGTCGAAGATCACGAGATCCGCGTTGCGGAAGAATTCGACCACCTCCCGGGTGGACGCGGGATCGTCGGTCTTGTGGTCGGAATCCGTCGAGTAGACGACGACCTTGCCGCCCTGCTCGAAGCGGTAGCCGTAGGAGTCGCCGGTGTGCAGCTGCAGCCGGGGCGTGACCTCGAGACCGGCGAGGCGAACGCGCCGGCCCGGCTCGAGCCTCACGAACTCGATCTTCGCCGAAAGCCTGGAAAAATCCACGGGAAAGCTCGGCGCGGCATGCTGCCTGCGGAAGGCCTCTTCCATGCCGCCGTGACAGCCGTAGATCACGATGCGGTTGCCCGGGATGTAGACGTGGGGGAAAAACGGGAACCCCATGATGTGGTCCCAGTGGAGATGGGACATGAAAACGTGGAAGGTGCACGGCGTGCCGGGTCCCTTGCGCGCAAGCACATCGAGGCCGAACGGACGCACGCCGGTTCCGAGGTCGCACAATATGTGTTCCCCCGCGCCGGTGTCGAGCTCGACGCAGGAGGAGTTGCCGCCGTAGGTGTGAGATACCGCGAAAGGAAGATCGCGCGCGACGAACGCCTCGGCATCCGCCCGGGTCCCGAATTTCCGGCCCGCAGCTGCGAGCAACGCCGCCACGATCTTCTTCCGGATGTCCTCCGCCGTGAGGGAGACCGGCAGCGAGCCGCGCGTGCCCCAGAAGCGTACGCGCATCGCCGGCTATCCCGTATGCGACATGGAAGCCGCCTTCGGGGAGAGGGCGCGCAACGCGTCCTGCACGGAGTCGAAGAGGTCGAACACCAGCGTGAACCGGCTGATCTCGAAGATTTCGCGCACCACCGGCTGCAGCGCCACCGCGACGAACCGGCCCTTGCGCGTGCGCACTTCCTTCGCCGCGATCATGAGTACGCGCAGCCCGGCGCTGCTGACGTACTCGAGCCGCGACAGGTCGAGCACCACCTGGTCGCCTCCCGCGGCGCAGTTCCTGAGATGGGGCAGCAGGGCCGCCTTGAATTCCTCGGCATTCATGTAGTCGATCCGGCCCTTGACCGCGACCACGAGGACGTCCGCATAGCGTACTGCGGTGACTTCCACTTCCGGTTCTCCTGGCGGGCTGCGCGAGGAAAGACGATGACAGGCCCGCGGGCGCGCGCTGACTGGCGTGATTGTATCCGATCAGGAGGGCTTCACAGGAGGCTCAGGCGCCGGGAGGCAGGCGCGGACTCTCTGGAGGCTCGCGGTCGACGACCTCGTACTCGGTGGTCAAATACTGGTCTTCCTCCGCCTGCCGGATCCGGCGACGCAGCCACCAGATCCGGATCAGGAAGGCGATGGCGAGCACGGCGCCCGCGACGATCGCCGCGGCGAGAAAGAAAAAGGCAAAGACGAGCAGCGCCAGTGCCAGGACACCGACGACGATCCGCTCCACGATCGCGGCGGGCGACGGGAGCGGCCGCCTCGGGGCCGCGTCCGGATCGTCTCGAGTCATCGGAGTGTGCCTGCCATGGATTGGGAGGGGATTCGCGCGGCGCTGCCGGGCTTCTACTCCGCTTTGATGCCGGCGTCGCGGATCAGGCCGCCCAGGCGCGTGGACTGCGCTTGCATGTGCGCGGAGAACTGCCGCGGCGTGTTGGCGATGATTTCATAGCCGCTCGGCGCAAGCCGCTCACGGAGGTCAGTCGAGTGCAGCGCGCGTACAAGATCCGCATTCAGCTTCGCGACCACGGAAGGCGGGAGTCGCCTTGGGCACAACCGCGCCGAACCAGCTGCTGATCTCGTAGCCGGGCAGGCCCGCCTCGGCGATGGTCGGCAGCTCGGGCGCCGCGGGCGAGCGCTTGCTGCCTGCCACGGCGAGGGCGCGTGCCTTGCCGGACCGGGCGAGCGGCATCCCGGTGGCCGTGCCGATGAGCATCATCTGGACGTCGCCCGCCAGCATCGCGCCGACCGAGAGCGCGCTGCCCTTGAACGGAACATGCACGATATCCACGTCCGCCATCCGCTTGAACAACTCCATGCCGAGATGGAACGCGCTGCCCGATCCCGAGGACGCGTAGTTGAGCTGGCCCGGCCTGGCTTTGGCGACCGCTATCAGATCCTGCACGCTGGTGGCCGCCAGCGACGGGTGCACCAGCAGCACGTGGGTGACCGATGCCGTCATCGTGACCGGCGCGAAGTCGCGCTGCGTGTCGTAGGGGGTCTTGGTGAAGAGCAGCGGATTCGTGACGAGCGTGGCCTCGGTTCCCGCGAGGACGGTGTAGCCATCGGCGGGCGCCTTCGCCACGATCTCGGCGGCGACGAACCCGGAGGCACCGGGGCGATTGTCGATCACCACCGGCTGGCCGATGAACTCCGTCAACTTCGCTCCGAGCGCGCGGTTCAGCGTGTCGTTCGCCCCGCCCGGCGGGGACGTGACGACGAAGCGCACCGGCTTGCGGGGAAACGGCGCCTGCGCCTGCGCGAGGCTGCTGCAGCAGGCCGCGGCGATGAGCGGGACCATCCACCCGCCACGGGTCACGAGCCGGTCCCGAGCGCACCTGTCCTGAGCTTGTCGAAGGGCCGAAGTGCGGCCGCTCCCGAACATCACCCCTCCGCCGTGATGGCCTTGATGATCACGCCGCCGGACTTCTCGTCGTGCTCGAGCGCAAGAAGCTTGCGCGCCTCCGCCTCGTCGAGCAGCTTTCCGAAGGAGCGGAAGCCGTAATAGGACTCGTTGAACCCCGGCTGGCGGCGCTTCAGCGCCTGCTTCACCATCGAGCCCCAGATTTTCTCCTCCGCGCCGCGCTCGCTGACCAGGGCCTCGACGGTTGCCAGCACCAGGTCGAGGGCCTCCTGCTTCTTGTCGCCTCCCTCCGGGGCGGGGCCCTGAGCTGCGCCGGGCGCAGCCGCCGCCGGCTTGCGGCGGGACGGTTTCCTGGGCTGCTCCCGCACCAGGTCGTCGTAGTAGATGAACTCGTCGCAGTTGGCGATCAGGAGATCGGAGGAAGACTTCTTGACTCCGACGCCGATCACCGTCTTGTCGTTTTCGCGCAACTTGGAAACCAGCGGGGAGAAGTCCGAATCGCCGCTGATGATGACGAAGGTGTCGACGTGCGACTTGGTGTAGCAGAGGTCGAGCGCGTCCACCACCATCCGGATGTCGGCCGAGTTCTTGCCCGACATGCGCACGTGCGGTATCTCGATCATCTCGAACGCCGCCTCGTGCATCGGCTTCTTGAATTCCTTGTAGCGGTCCCAGTCGCAATAGGCCTTCTTCACCACGATGTTGCCCTTGAGCAGCAGGCGCTCGAGCACCTTCTTGACGTCGAAATCCGCGTAACGCGCCTCGCGCACGCCGAGGGCGATGTTCTCGAAGTCGCAGAATAGTGCGAGGTTGTTGGTTTCGCTGGCGTTTTGTGTCGGCATCGAGTTCTCCCAGGGTTCCGACCGCACATTATCGCTCATCCCTCATACCGGCGCCCTCATCCTTCAACGGCTCCTCCCCAGAAGCAAGTCGGTGTGCCCAACGCGTGGTCTCCGGCAATCTGAACCGGGTCGTGCAAGCCATCACGTAGCGCACCGCCACGGGCAGGCTCACGCGGTGGCCGATGGAGACGTAGATCGGCCGGGTGCCTGCCCTCGATCGCAGCACGGCGCCGATGGTTTCGCCCTTGTCCCGCAACGGCACCGACGCGCCGCGCCGTTGCATGGGCGCGCCATGCTCGCCGATCAACCGCGACTTGGCGACGCCGATGGTGGGCACGCCGCAGATGACGCCCAGGTGGCAGGCAAGGCCGAACCGGCGCGGATGGGCGAGTCCCTGCCCGTCGCACAGGATGAGGTCGGGCTTGACCCGCAGCCGGCCGAGCGCCGCGAGCAGCGCGGGCACCTCGCGGAACGAGAGCAGTCCCGGCACGTAGGGAAATCGCACCGGCTGCTGCGCAACGGCGAAGTCCACCAGCTCGAGCTGCGGATATGACAGCACCGCGACGGCGGCGCGCGCGATCGCGCCGTTGCGCTCGAATCCGACATCGGTACCGGCGACGGTTCGAACCTGCCGCGGGCGCCCGAGCCGCACGACCTTTGAGCGAAGCCGGTGTTGCAGCGCAACCGCCGCGCGCGGCGAGAGGTTCCACGAATGCCGTATCTGTCCCATGCGGATCATGAAACTTCAGCGGCGGTTTCTGTCCAACGATTGATCACGCACCACTGTAGTACTATGCCTCAATGTCCGATGGCGAGTTCGAGAAGCTGCGGCAGCAGATGATCGCGGAGATCGTTACGGAGGCCGCGCTCACGGTCGGCCACACCGGCCGCGCCTCCTTCAGCGATCGGGTGATGCGCGTGATCGGAGGCATGCCGCGTCACGAGTTCGTCCCGGTCGAGCTCCAGCCGTACGCCTATCTCAACCGCCCGCTGCCCATCGGCTACGATAAGACCGTGTCGCAGCCGTTCATCGTCGCGCTCATGACGGATCTCCTCGCCCCGGAGGAGGAAGACGTGGTTCTGGAGGTGGGCGCCGGAGCCGGCTATCAGGCA
Organism: uncultured beta proteobacterium; assembly: GCA_963699525.1. Classification (GTDB taxonomy): domain Bacteria; phylum Pseudomonadota; class Gammaproteobacteria; order Burkholderiales; family SG8-41; genus SG8-41. The sequence continues at coordinate 60,859 of CAVOUI010000018.1, forward strand.
GCGATCCTGGCCGAGCTCACGAAGCGCGTCTACACGGTGGACATCATCGAGGAACTCGCGCGCGGAGCGGAGCGGCGGCTGCAGCGCCTCGGCTACGAGAACGTCGAAGTCGCGGTCGCGAACGGCTACTACGGCTGGCCCGAGCACGCGCCCTTCGACCTGATCATGGTGACCGCCGCATGCGACCTTTTTCCCCCTCCGCTGCTCGCGCAGTTGAAGCCCGGCGGCCGCATGGTGATCCCGACCGGCATCCCGGACAAGCAGACCCTGATGCTGGTCGAGAAATCGGCCAGCGGCAGCCTTTCCACGCGTGAAGTCCTGCCCGTCCGATTCTCGGAGCTGGAGGATCCAGGGGCGACCGCTGGGGTCGCCTGAGACCGCCGATTCGTGACTTGTGACACACTGGGCCCGCAGGCTGTGCGCGCGGCGTCGGCGCCAGCCGCCGGGTAACGGGCACCCGTCACAAGCCATTGTCATGGGGCACGATATAATCGCGCCGCATGGTCCGCCAGACGCACAACCTCGCGGTGATGTTTGCTGACATCAGCGACAGCACCAGCCTCTATCAAAAGCTCGGCGACGGCCCCGCCCGCAACATCGTCAATGCGTGCCTCAAGGTGGTGAACGGAGTGCTCGCGCGCTACGACGGGCGCCTGGTGAAGACCATCGGCGACGAAGTGATGTGCGTCTTCCCCGATGCCGATCGGGCGGTGATGGCCGCGACCGACATGCAGGCGAAGGTCAGCGCCACCCGGCCCGGCAATTACCCGGTCGCGATCCACATCGGGCTCCACTACGGCCCGGTGCTCGTGGAGGAGAACGACGTATTCGGCGACACGGTGAACGTCGCCGCCTACCTGAGGGCGGCGGCGACCGCGGAGCAGATCCTCACCACCGATGCCGTCGAGCGCGGCCTGTCGGCCGCATTGAAGACCTGCGTGCGGCCGGTGTTCAACGCGGTGCTGAAGGGCAGCGATCAGGAGTCGACCGTGCACCAGGTGCTGTGGCGCAGCGACCGGACCGATCTGACCGACGTCAACCTGCAGCCCAGCAAGATGATTCCCGGCGATACCGGCGCGCTCCTCGTCACGCTCGGCGAGGAACGCGTGCGCGTGGACCAGTGGCGCATCGGCGTCGTCATCGGTCGCTCCCAGGATTGCGACCTGGTCGTGACCGACAGTTACGCCTCGCGCCGGCACCTCTCGATCAAGCTCGTGCGCACGCATTTCTACTTGTTCGATCACAGCATCAACGGCACCTTCGTGTCGCTCGGCAGCGGGGAAGAGGTGCATGTGCTGCGGCGCGAACTGCTGCTCGATGGGGCCGGACAGATCTGCGTCGGGCGCAGCCGCGTGGAGCGGCCGCTGCGGGTCGTCAACTTCGAGCCCGACCGGCGGTCGATGTACCGGGTCTGACGACCCTTACTTGTCGTCGGCGAGTTCCCGCGTCACGTCGAGGCCGTTGCGCCCTTTGCTGCGCGCCTGTTCCGGGCTTTCCCTTCCGAGCGACGTCGCGGCGACCATGGCGTAGACATCCGTCGCGCCCTCGAACATGCGCCGCGTGAGTCCGAGCTCGCCGAAAGTCTTGGCGATCTCCTGCATCTCTGGCACCCAGCGGTAGGCCTTGGGCGGCATGACCGCGATGTTCTTCATCTGCCATTCGAAGACGTCGCTACGGCTCTCGCGCAGCTCCTTCTCCAGCGCCTGCTCGACGCCGAGCTTGCGCGCGGCCACCAGCAGCTCCACCGCCAGCGCCGTCGTGCCCTTGGTCATCGCGGCGTAGCACATCTTGACGCCCGACGCGTCGCCCACGCGCTCCGACATGACCCGCACCAGCAGGTTGGGGTGTTGGATGGTCTCGAAAAGATAGGCATCCGGCCCCGAGACGTAGATGCGGGGTCGGTCCTTCTCCCCGCGTGGAGGCGGCCCGATGATGCCACCGTCGATGAACATCCCGCCCGCGTCGCGGATCATGCGGTCCGCGTCGCGCGCCGTTTGCGGCGAGACCGCATTGAGATCGGCGAACGCGATCCTGCGGCCGGTCTTTTTCATGGCAGCAGCCACCTGGCGCGCCACATTGAGCGCCTCGCCGGGATTGATGACGGATAGCACCAGCTCGCAGGTTGCCACCAGCTTCTCCATCGAGCCGCAGTCGGCGAGACCGGCCGCGCGCGCGAGCGCCCGGGTGCGCTCGCTGCGGCCGTCGAGCGCGGCGTGCACGCCGAAGCCGGCTTCCTTCAGGCGGCCCGCGATGGCCTGGCCCATGTCGCCCGGACTGACGACGCCGACGTTCCTGATCTCCATGCGGACTCCTTTCGTGATTGCGGGCGTTAGAATACCGCGTTTTCGCCGCACCCGGCGGCAGTTCCCGCCGCCGTTTCCATGACCATCTACGTCATCCTTTTCCTCGGCCTGCTCAACTGGACGTGCTTCATGAGCAGCCGCGTCCTGATGTCGCTCTACGCCATCGAGCTGGGCGCCTCCGCCGCCGCGATCGGCCTGCTTATCGCCCTCTACGGCCTCGGTCCGCTCCTGCTCTCGGTGCAGGCCGGAAAGATTTCCGATCGCATCGGAAGCTACCGCCCGATCGTTCTCGGATCCGCCGGCCTTGCCGTCGGGCTCGCCATTCCCTACCTGTTGCGCGGGCTATCCGTACTCTATGCCGCGGCGCTGATCATCGGCGTCGCGCTCGTCTTCCTCAACGTCGCCTTGCAGCACCTCATTGCTTCAATCGGGGGCGCAGAGCAGCGCACCCGGAACGTCAGCTATCAGAGCCTGGCGATCGCGCTCGGCGGGCTGATCGGCCCGCTGCTGGTCGGGATCTCGATCGACCACCAGGGGCACGTGCCGACGTTTCTCTATCTCGCGCTCACCGTCGCCGCTTCATGCGCGGGATGGTGGCTGTGCCGCAGGTTGATCCCGCGATCCGAACCGACCACCAAGCCCGACGCCGGCGGCGGAGCGTTCGGGATGCTTGCGCAACCCCGCATGCGCAGCGTGATCATCTCGAGCGCTCTCGTCGTCGCCGGTGTCGACCTGTACGCGTTCTACATGCCGATCTACGGGCACTCCATCGGCCTCTCGGCCACCATGATCGGTGTCGTGCTCGGCGCGCACGCCACGGCCCAGTTCGTGGTGCGGACCCTGCTGCCGCGGCTGGTGCGCCGCTGGGGCGAAGACTCGGTATTGGCCGCGGCGATGTTCACGGCCGGGGCGATCTTCCTCCTGTTCCCATTCGTGGAGAAGGTCGCGTTTCTCCTGCTGCTGTCGTTCGGTCTCGGCCTCGGCCTCGGCGTGGGACAACCCTTGTCGGTGATCATGACCTATAACCGGGCGCCGGTGGGCCGCACCGGGGAGGCGCTCGGCCTGCGCTTCACGCTGGTGAACCTCACGCACATGGTGATCCCGCTCGCCTTCGGCACGATCGGCTCGGCGCTCGGGCTCGCGACCGTCTTTCTCGCCAACTCGGCGCTGATGCTGGGTGGCGGCTACGCCCACCGTCAGTCGTCGAAGGGCAAGCCGGTGTAGTTCTCGGCGAGCGCAGTGGAGGCCGCCTTCGAGTGGACGAGATAGTCGAGCTCGGCGAGCTGCAGGCGGGTCCGCAGCGGCCCCTCCCCGGGGAAACGGTGCAGGAGGGTCGTCATCCACCACGAGAAGCGCTGCGCGTGCCAGATGCGCCTGAGACAGGCCGCGGAATAGCGCTCGAGTAGATCCATGCCGCGGCCCGCGTAATGGGCGGCGAGCGCCCGCGCCAGGATGCGGACATCCGCCACCGCGAGATTGAGGCCTTTCGCGCCGGTCGGGGGCACGATGTGCGCCGCGTCCCCGGCGAGGAAGAGTCTGTGATACTGCATCGGCTCGACGACGAACCCGCGCATCGCGGTGATTCCCTTCTGCAGTATGGGCCCCTCCCGCAGATTGACGCCGCCGCCGGTGCCGAGGCGCGTGCGGAGCTCCTCCCAGATGCGATCGTCGGGCCAGTTCGCGAGGTCCTCGTCAGGGGTGCATTGCAAGTACAGCCGCGAGACGCGCGTCGTGCGCATGGTGAAGAGCGCGAAGCCCCGCTCGTGGTGCGTGTAGATCAGCTCGGGCGACACCGGAGGCGTCTCGGCCAGCACCCCGAGCCACGCGAACGGGTAGTGATGGTCGTAGACCGTCAGCAAGCCTGCGGGGATGGAATCGCGGCAGATTCCGTGGAAGCCATCGCAGCCGGCGATGAAGTCGCATGCCAGCTCGCGCTCGGCGCCATTTTCGCGGTAGCGGACGCGCGGCGTCGGGCCGGAGAATTCGTGCACGCTGACGTCGCTCACCTCGAAGCGGATCTCGCCGCCCGCGTCGAGGCGGGCCTTGACGAGGTCCTTGATGACCTCGTGCTGTGCGTAAATGGTGACCGTGCGTCCGCCCGTGAGCGCGGTGAGGTCGATGCGATGGCCACTCCCGCCGAAGCGCAGCTCGATGCCGTGATGGACCAGGCTCTCGCGCTTGAGCCGCTCGCCGACACCGCATTCGACCAGAAGGTCGACCGTCCCCTGCTCGAGGAGGCCGGCGCGGATGCGCTCTTCGATGTACTGCCGGCTGCGGTTCTCGAGCACGACCGAGCGCACGCCTGCGAGGTGCAGCAGGTGCGCAAGCAGCAACCCGGCCGGCCCGGCGCCGATGATCGCAACCTGGGTTCGCGCTGTGTGCACCATGCCGTTCGCCGCCCCGGGGGAGCGGCCATTTTGACATAGATCAACATCGCTCCACCGGCAGGGTCCTACCATGCGCACGCCCGGTCGGGCACGGGCGCACCGGGCGGGGGAGAGCGCGGCGCAGTCTCCCGGCAAGAGGGTAAAATACGCGCCCAGGAATGAAGGACGGGAAGCTGGTGCCGCTATGCGGCGTATCGGATGTTGCCCCGGGCTGCGCGTTGCGCGCGGAAAGCGGCGGCTGCGTCTACGCGGTATTCAACGTCGACGGCGCCATTCACGTCACCCAGGACGAATGCACGCACGGACCGGGGTCGCTGTCGGAGGGCTACATACTCGACGACGAAGTCGAGTGCCCGTTCCACCAGGGGCGGTTTCACATCGCAAGCGGGCGCGCGACCTTCGCCCCGGCGACCGACCCGCTCAAGGTGTGGACGGTGAGAGTCGTCGACGGCAGGGTATGCATCGATCCCGCCGAGCATGGGGGATGAATCTCGGTGTTGAGCGATTTGGGTTGAGAGGAGTTGAACCATGGCACTGACTCACGAGCAGAACGAGCAATTGACGCGGACCGGTCAGGGCACGCTCCTCGGCGATCTGTTCCGGCGCTACTGGATCCCGGCGCTGCTGGCCGAGGAAGTCGCCGAGAAGGACGGGGCGCCGGTCCGCGTGCAGCTGCTGGGCGAGAAGCTGGTGGCGTTCCGGGACACGGATGGCCGCGTCGGCGTGATCGATGAGTTCTGCGCGCACCGCGGCGTGTCGCTGTGGTTCGGGCGCAACGAGGAGTGCGGGCTGCGTTGCCCCTACCACGGCTGGAAATACGATGTGAACGGGCAGTGCGTCGATCTGCCGTCCGAGGCGGAGGAATCCGGGATGCGCGCCCGGATCAAGCTCAAGTCCTATCCGTCCATCGAGCAGGGCGGCGTCATCTGGATCTACATGGGGCCACCCCAGCTCAAGCCGGAGCCGCCCGCGCTGGAGTGGACGCTGGTACCGGCCGCGAACCGCTTCGTGTCCAAGCGGGTCCAGGAATGCAACTATCTCCAGGCAATCGAGGGCGGCATCGATTCGAGCCACGTGTCGTTCCTGCACAGCGGGGCGCTCAACCGCGATCCCCTGTTCAAGGACGGCAAGGAGCGGTCGAACCGCTACAACCTGTCCGACCGCATGCCGCATTTCGACGTCGTGGAGTACGAGGGCGGGCTGTTGATCGGCGCGCGCCGCCAGGCGGACAACGACCGCTGGTACTGGCGCATCACGCCCTTCATCATGCCGTGGCACACGCTCATCCCGCCGCGCGCGGGGCACCCGATCGGCGGGCATGCCTGGGTGCCGATCGACGACGAGAATTGCTGGGCATGGTCGATCAACTACCATCCCAAGCGCGCGCTGACCGCGGTCGAGGTGAAGGCGATGGCGGAGGGCAAGGGCATACACGTGAAATACGTGCCCGGCACCTTCATCCCGCTTGCCAACAAGAGCAACGATTACCTGATGGACCGCGCGACGCAGAAGATCGGCACCAATTACAGCGGCATCGAGGGCATTGCGATGCAGGACGCATCGCTCCAGGAAAGCATGGGGCCGATCCAGGACCGCACCCAGGAGAATCTCTGCTCGACCGACAACGGCATCATCATGACGCGGCGCCTGCTGCTCAAGGCGGGGAAGGACAACCGCGAGGGGAAGCCGTTGCCGGGCCTCAAGCCCGAGACGCAGCGTGTGCGCTCGTGCGCCGTCGAGCTGCCGAAGAACGTCAAGTTCAAGGAAGGCGCGCGGGAAGGGCTGTTCCGCCCGCTCGACACCGATCCCGTCACCGTCTAACGGTCGGTCATCCGTCGTCAGTCGTCACTAGGGGAGGGAAGGCGGTGGCGAAGGCCAGGCTGCGCCTGACACTGTCCATCTGGGACTACGACCGCACGCGGGCGCTCGCCGACGGCAGCGTGCGGCCCGAAGGCATCGAGTTGAACGTGCTCGAGCTGCCGGTGGAGGAGACGTTCTTCCGTATGGCGCGCTTCCGCGAATTCGACCTCGCGGAGATGTCGATGTCGTCGTACACGGTCTCGCTCCACCGCGATCCCCAGCCCTTCATCGCGCTCCCGGTGTTTCCCTCACGCTTTTTCCGCCACTCCTGCATTTTCGTCTCGGCGAAGAGCGGCATCCGCGAGCCGAAGGACCTCGTCGGGAAGCGCATCGGCACGCCCGAGTACCAGATGACGGCGCCGGTCTGGATCCGCGGCATCCTGTCCGACGACTACGGCGTGAAGGCCGACAGCGTCGAGTACTGGACGGGGGGCGAGGAAGAGACCCAGCGCGACGAGAAGATCAAGCTCGATCTCCCGCCCAACTTCAAGGTGCGGCCGATCGGTCCGGACAAGACGCTCTCGGCGATGATCGCGGCGGGAGAGATCGACGCGCTGCACACGGCGCGCGCCCCCTCGACGTTCCGGACGCGGCCCGAGGCGGTGAGGCGCCTGTTTCCGGATTTTGTCGAAGTGGAGCGCGAGTACTACCGGCGCACGAAGATCTTCCCGATCATGCACGTGGTGGCGATCCGCCGCGAGATCTACGAGAAGAACCGCTGGATCGCGATGTCGCTGTATAAGGCCTTCGTCGAGGCGCAGCGCCGCGTCTATCAGGGGTTCGCGCAGACCGCCGCGCACAAGGCGATGCTGCCGTGGCAGAACGCCCACGTCGAGGACGCGGTGCGCGAGTTCGGAGACGACTGGTGGCCGTACGGATTTCACGGCAACCGCCACGTGCTCGACACGTTCCTGCGCTACCACCACGAGCAGGGGCTGTCGAAGCGGCGCCTGAAGCCGGAGGAGATGTTTGCCCCGGAAACGATGGAAGCCTTTAAAATCTGACACCCGCCACCCATCACGGACCTGCCGATGATCATCGACATACACGGCCACTACACCACCGAGCCACAGGCGCTGCATGCCTTCCGCGACAAGCAGCTCGCGGGGCTCCTCGACGCCGCGCGCAAGCCGGCCACCACCGACCTCGGGATCAGCGACGAAGCTCTTGTGAAGAGCGTCGCGCCCCAGCTCAAGTTCCAGAAGGAGCGCGGCAGCGACCTGACGGTGTTTTCTCCGCGCGCGTCCGGAATGGCCCACCACGTCGGCAGCGAGGCGATCAGCGCCGAATGGACGCGGATCTCCAACGACCTGATCCACCGCATTTGCACGTTGCTGCCGGAGAACTTCGTCGGCGTTGGCCAGCTCCCGCAATTTCCCGGCGCTCCTCCGAAGAACTGCATTCCAGAGCTCGAGCGCATCGTGAAGGAGCTCGGATTCGTCGGCGTCAATCTCAACCCCGACCCCTCCGGCGGGAACTGGAGCGGCCCGCCGCTGACCGACCGGAGCTGGTACCCGCTCTACGAAAAGCTGTGCGAGCTCGAAGTGCCGGCGATGATCCACGTCTCCTCGTCGTGCAACCCGAATTTCCACGCGACGGGCGCGCACTACATCAACGGCGACACCACGGCATTCATGCAGCTCATCCAGGGCAATCTCTTCAAGGATTTCCCGACGCTGAAGTTCATCATTCCCCACGGCGGCGGGGCGGTGCCGTTCCACTGGGGCCGCTACCGCGGGCTTGCCCAGGACATGAAGAAGCCGCTGCTCACCGAGCACCTGCTGAAGAACGTCTTTTTCGACACCTGCGTCTACCATCTGCCGGGCATCGAGCTGATGTCAAAAGTCATCCCGGTGGACAACATCCTGTTTGCCTCCGAGATGGTCGGCGCGGTGAAGGGCATCGATCCGGAGACCGGGCACTATTTCGACGACACCAAGCGCTACATCGACCAGCTGAAGGGCTTGAGCGAGAAGGACATTCACAGGATCTTCGAGGGCAACGCGCGCCGCGTCTATCCGCGTCTCGACCGGCTGCTCGCGAAGCGCGGCAAGCACGGCAACAAGTGACGCTCCTCACAACCAGGATCTCGGCATGGCACTCACACGACTGAATGGAATCATCCGCGCGCTCGAATCCGGCCAGCACGCCTTCACGACCTTCATGCCGCCCGACGTCGAGGCGGCGATCGCACTGCAACCCTCGAAGTACGACGGCGTCGTGTTCGAGGGCGAGCACAACGGGTGGGACATACGCACCCTCCGGGACTGCCTTCAGTACCTGCTCAATCGCGCGCAGATCGTGAAGTCCGGATCGGTCGCGCCCGCGGTGACGCCGACGGTGCGCATTCCGCCCAACGGCAACGAGAAGAACCAGTTCTTCGCCAAGCAGGCGCTCGATCTCGGCTACTACGGCATCATCTGGCCGCACGTCAGCACGGTGGAAGAGGCCTACAACGCGGTCGCCGCGTGCCGCTATCCGCGCCTGAAGGGGAAGCCGCTCTATGAGCCGGCGGGCATCCGCGGCGACGGGCCGGGGCAGGCGGTGCGCTACTGGGGCGTCTCGCAGCAGGAATATTACGAGCGCGCAGACGTCTGGCCGCTCAATCCCCAGGGCGAGATCTTCGTCGTCCTGATGATCGAGGACACCGCGGGCATCGCGAACCTCGATCAGATGCTCAAGAACGTGCCGGGCATCGGCGCCGTCCTGATCGGGGAAGGCGATCTCTCCCAGGAGCTCGGCTATCCGCGCCAGTACGAGCACAAGGTCGTGCTCGACGCGATGGCGCAAGTGGTCGCGACCTGCAAGAAGCACAATGTCGTCGTCGGCCACCCGCACGTCGAGGCCTCAAATGCACAACGGATCATCCAGGAGGGCTACCGCTACCTCATGTGCGCCGCGCCGCGCAGCTTCGCCACCCTCGAGAAGGCCCGCGGCCTCGCCGGCCGTTCGTGACTCCCCGATGGAGAAAGTGACGGTCGCCGCGCTCCACGGGATGAAGCGTGAGGGGCGGAAGATCGTCGGCGTGGTCGCCTACGATTACCCCACGGCACAGATCGCCGACCGCGCGGGCGTGGATCTCATCTCCGTCGGGGATTCGGTTGGCGCCAACCTGTGGGGCCAGCCCACGGAGGCGGAAGTCACGCTGGATGAAATGCTGCTTGCATGCAAGGCGGTCGCGCGCGGCGCAGCGCGCGCGCTCGTCTCCTGCGACATACCTCATGGGCCCGTACAAGCCGGAACGCAGCACGCGGTGAGCGCTGCCGTCCGCCTTGCGAAAGCGGGTGGGGCCGGCATGGTCAAGATCTTCGGCACGCCCGAGACCGTGCGCGCCATCGTTCACGCCGGAATTCCCGTCTTTGCCGAGTTCCACGGGGGAAAGGACGTTCCCACCGCGAAGCTCGTGGAGGACGCGAAGCGGCTGGAAGAGGCAGGCGCCGCGCTGCTCGATTTTCGGCACTCCGGGCCCGAGGCGGGCGCGGCGGTGGCGAAGGCCGTCAAGATCCCGGTCGTCGGCGGGCTCGGAGGCGGCCCCTGGCTCGACGGGCGGGTGCGGCTTGCCCACACCGCTATCGGCTACGGGGCGAAATGGATCGATTCGACTGCGGAGACCTACGCGAACACCGCCCGGTTGAGCCTCCAGGCGTTCACCCAGTTGATCGCCGACGTGCGCGCCGGACGCCAGATCAAGGGCTGAGGCATGGCGACTGCGGTCATCGACGGCATTGTCACCCGCTACGAAGTGGTCGGCTCCGGGCCGCCGCTACTGATGTTCTCGCCTGGAGGTTTCGACGGGGTTCTCGAGAAGTGGAGGTCGACCGGGACTTACGCCAAGACCCGGCTCATGGACCACTTGCCGAAAAAATACTCCTGCATCGTCTTCGATCGGCGCGAGACCGGCCAGTCGGGGGGTCGCGTCGAGCGCGTGACCTGGGCCGATTACGCGGCGCAGGGCAGGGGACTGCTCGAGCACCTGAAAATTCCGCGAGCGCACCTGATGGGCGGCTGCATGGGGTGCTCGCCCGTTCTGTCGCTGGGCGTTTCTCATCCGGAGATCGCGCTGAGCCTTGTGCTGTGGTGGCCCGTGGGTGGTCCGAAGTACCGGATCAATGGCCAGAGCCGGTTCGCGCAGCACCTCGCATTCGTCCAGCAGCACGGCTTGGCGGAGGTGGTCGCGCTCGCAACCAGCGCGGGCAAGAGTTTCAACGAGGATCCCCGGGGCGGGCCATGGGCCTCGGTCATCCGGCTCGATCGCGCCTTCGCCGAGTCCTACGCGAAGCAGGACGTCGAGAAGTACAAGCTCGTCGTCGCTGGCATGGCGCGCGCGCTGATGGATCGCGACACCGCCCCTGGCGCCGAGCCCGAGGATCTGATGCGCCTCGAAATCCCGGCACTCATTGTTCCCGGCCGCGATCCCTCGCACGCGACCTCGGCCGCGCGGTATCTGGAAGAGTGCCTGCCGAGGTCGGAATACTGGGACGTTCGTCCCGAGGGCCAGACCGCGGACACCGCGCCGGCGCGGCTGCTCCAGTTCCTGGACCGCGTTTCGGCTCGATAAAAGGTGTCAGGAACCTTTTCCGCGCGAATGGCGCGAGCAGGCTTCAGCAGATAAAGGTTCCTGACACCTTTTTTCCCGAAATTCCGCTAGTATTTCTACCCCTGATCCACTTGCACAGGAGACTCGCTTGGACCTTTCGCGTCAGGTAATTCGCGTGTTGCTCGCGTCGTGCCTCGTTTCGTTTGCCGCAACCGCGGCGCTGGCCCAGGAAGTGAAGCAGCCGTTCGAGCCCGTCGAGGGCCAGGCGGGCAAGGATGTCGTGTGGGTGCCCACGCCGCACGTCCTGGTCGAGAAGATGCTGGACATGGCGGGCGTGACGCCGAAGGACTTCGTCATGGATCTCGGCTCGGGCGACGGGCGCAACATCATCGCCGCCGCGAAGCGCGGGGCCCGCGCGCGGGGCGTGGAATGGAACCAGGACATGATCGACCTGTCGCGGCGCATCGCGGCAAAGGAAGGCGTTGCCGAGAAGGCCGAGTTCGTGCAGGGCGACATGTACGAGGCCGACGTCTCGCAGGCGACGGTGCTCGCCCTCTTTCTGCTCACCGAGAACCTCAACAGGATGGTGCCGAAGTTCCTGGAGATGAAGCCGGGCTCCCGCATCGTCGTGAACGGATTCACGATCGACGACTGGAACTACGACGAGACCGGCAGGGCGGACGGTGAGTGCGGGAGCTGGTGCACCGCCTACCTGTATATCGTCCCGGCCAAGGTGACGGGCGCCTGGCGCTTGCCGGAAGGAACGTTGAGGCTCGAGCAGAAATTCCAGGAACTCACCGGCACGCTCGTTTCGGGCGGCGTTTCCACGCCGATTGCAAAGGGCCGCTTGCGCGGGGACCGGATCAGCTTCACCGTTCGCGGCATCGAGTACGACGGGCGCGTGGCCGGCGACACGATGAGCGGCGACTTGAAGGGCAGCGCGACCGGCGCCTGGACGGCGACGCGCAAGACCGGGGGTCAGAGGTTGTCTTTGCGCAACTGACCCCGGGAACCACGGTTTGACCAGGAAACGAGGAGGCAGCATGAAAACGAGAATGTTGAGTTGGGCGGTCATGGCATGGGTGGCATTGGCAGTGGCGGCGCACGCCGCCCAACCGGCGTATCCGGCAAAGCCGATCCGGCTCATCATCGGCAGCGCGCCGGGCTCCGGGCCCGACATCATCGCGCGGTTGCTCGCCGATCACCTCTACGGCGTATGGGGACAGCGGGTCGTGGTCGATTCCCGGCCCGGCGTGGCCGGCATCATCAGCGCCGAGCTGGCGTTGCGCGCGGAGCGGGACGGCTACACATGGATGATGCTGACGTCCCAGCTTTTCGTTGCGACCTCGGTCTACCCCGATCTCAAGTTCAATCTCGACAAGGATTTCTCTTCGGTCAGCCTGATCGGAACGGTGCCGTTCGTCCAGATGGTCAATCCCCAGGTGCCGGCGAAAACCATACCCGAGCTGATCGCGCTCGCAAAGAAGTCGCCGGGTAAGCTGCGCTACGGCTCGGCCGGAGCGGGTGCCTCGGAGCATCTTTGCGGGGTCATGTTCACGCGCCTGACCGGCACCGACATGCTGCACGTGCCCTACAAGGGGATTCCGCAGGCCATCGTCGACACGCTGTCGAACGAGGTGCAACTCACGTACGCGGTCTATCCGGCCGCGCTGCCTCACATCCAGAGCGGAAGGCTGAGGGCGCTCGGTGTGACCACGCCGAAGCGCTCGCCAGCCCTCCCCAACGTGCCGGCAATCGCGGAAGTGGTCCCCGGTTACGCCATGTTCGGCTGGTACAGCATCGTCGCTCCAACCGGAACGCCGGACGCGGTGCTGAACAAGGTGGACGCCGAAGTGGTGAAAGCGGCCAAGGAGCCGGCATTCGGCGAGAAACTCAAAGTTCTGGGAATCGACATGGTCGGCGGCGGGCGCAAGGAACTCGATTCATTTCGCAGCGCGGAAAGGAATCGCATCACCGAACTGGTAAAGGCCGCGGGCGTGGAGATCAAGTAGAGGGATGAGTGATGAGGGCGGAGGGATGAGGAATGAGGGTGGAGCCACGACGAACCGCCTGGATTGTTTCCGTACATTCTTCTGCGCAATGATCTTCGCGGTCGGCTTGGCGGGCACTAGCACGCGTGCAGCCGACAGCGGGAATCCGATCGTCGTCAACACCGTTCCCCTCACCGCGGACACGGTGCAGACGCTCCAGCGCATCTACCCGGTGCCGATCCAGCCGGGCCGCTATTGGTATGACCCCTTTTCGGGCGCGTGGGGTCAGGAGGGCGGGCCGATCGCCGGGCAGATGATGCCGGGGCTGAGGCTCGGCGGCCCCCTGCGCGCCGATGCGTCTCAGGGCAACTCGGGAGTGTTCATCAACGGGCGCCAGCTCACGCTCGGCGAGAAGACCTACATCGAGCAGTCCTGCCGGACACCGGTGCAGCCCGCACGCTACTGGGTCAATCCCTACGGAATCGGCGGCTTCGAGGGCGGCCCGCCGTCCTTCAACCTGGCGTTGTGCGCGGGAGCGGGCGGGCAGAGCCGCGGCGGCGGCTCGAGCACACGGACCTTCTGCGACCCGGACGGCTCGTGCCGGTCGTCGGGCCTGTGGGGCTCGATCCTGACCGTCCCGCGCTGAGGGCAGAAAAAAGCCGCCTTGCGGCGGCTCGTGAGGTGCCCGGCTACAGCGGCTTGATCTCCAGCTTGCGGTACTTGATGACACCGCCGGGCTCCTTGCCGTGACTGCCAAACTGGAGCGCGATCGGGCCGCTCGCGAGCTTGCTATCCGTTCCTTCCGCGGTGCGCACGCCGTTAAGCATTAGCGTAATTTGCGTGCCTTTGACCGTGATCTCGTAAGTGCTCCATTTGCCGCCGGCCTTGAGCATGGGTGAGGCTTTCGTAATGTGCTGGATCGCTCCCGTGCCGAAACTCGGGTCGGCGCGCTCGTCGTAGATATTCGCCTCATAGCAGCTCTTGTCGGTGATAACGGCGGGATTGGCGCACCGCATGTAGATGCCGCTATTGGCGTTGAGACCGGCCCAGAACTCGGCTTTGAGCTGGAAGTCCTTGTAGGAATTCTTTGTAACCAGGAAACCGCCCTTGCCCTTGTCGGCGACAATGGCGCCGTCCTCGGCGCGCCAGTTGGCGTCGCCGACGCGATTGAAGTTATCCAGGCCCTTGTCGCCGTCGATGAGCGTCACCCATCCCGTGCCCAGCATGTCGGACATCTGCGCGCAGCCGAAAGCGGTGAGTGCGGCGGCAAGCAGCCCTGAAGTGATGATAGATACACTTTTCATCGTGATTTCCCTTCGCACTGGTCAATAGCGCGACGCGGCCGCCTCATCCGGCGGCCGCATCTCTGCCCGCTGTCTACAGTTCCTTCACCTGCACCTTACGCCACTTGATCGGGCCGCCGGGGGCGCCTTTGGCGCCGCTGCCGAACTGGAGGGAGAAGGGCCCCTGCGCGAACTTGCTGTTCTCGACGTTGACGGTCTGGACCCCGTTCAGCACCACGGTCAGCTGCGAGCCCTTGGCGGTGATCTCATAGGTATTCCACTTGCCCCCGGCCTTGTAGACGATGGGTACCGGAACCTTGGCAACATCGACGATGGCCCCCGTGGCGTACGTCGGGTCGGGGCGCGTATCCCAGATATTCACTTCGTAGGCGGTGACTGCAGCGGGTTTGTTGGGATCCGAAATGCGGATGAAGATGCCGCTGTTCGTGTTGGACTCCGCGTAGAACTCGGCCTTGATCTGGAAGTCCTTGTAGGACTTCTTGGTGACCAGATGGCCGCCCTTGCCCTTGTCGGCCACGATGGCGCCACCCTCGGCCCGCCAGTTGGCGTCGCCGACGCGGTTGAAGTTATCCAAACCCTTGTCGCCGTCAATGAGCGTGTCCCATCCCGTGCCCAGCATGTCGGACATCTGCGCGCATCCGAATGCGGTTAAAGCGGCAACCAGCATTGTTGAAGTGATGACGGACAGGCGTTTCATTTTGACTCCTCCCTGGGTTGTTGATGACTGCGAATCGCTAGAATGGCCCCCTTGCGGCTGACCGTCAAGAAGCCGAGTTCGCCGGCGTCCATCCCAAATAGGAAGGCAGGCGCGATGCATGAGAAAATCAGCCCCTCACCCCTTCCCCCTCTCCCGAGGGGAGAGGGTAACAGGATAGGAGATGATCGCCGTGACGGAGAAAGTGCAAGCGGCCGTGCGGACCGGCCCGAGCCGGACCGAATTCCGCGAGTTTCCGATGCCGGACATCCCGGCGGACGGCGCGCTCCTCAAGATGGAGGTCGCCGGGATCTGCGGCACCGACGTCAAGCTCTACGCCCATCCGCCGACGGCGAGCCCGGTGATCATGGGCCACGAAAACATCGGCACGATCGCCAAGGCGGGGCGCGAGTTCACCCGGCGCAAGGGCTTCAAGGAGGGGGACCTGGTGTTCGTCGAGCACTACGTCATGTGCGGCAAGTGCGAGTGGTGCCATCTCGGCCAATACCGTCACTGCGAAAACACGGACTGGCGCAAGAATCCCGACGCCATCCGCTACGGCTACACCTCCGCCGAGAAGGCGCCGCACCTGTGGGGCGGCTTCGCCCAGTACGTGTACCTGCCGTGGAACGCCGTCGTGCACCACGTGCCGAAGGGCGTGACGCCGGAGCTCGCGGGCCTGGTGACCCCCATGGCGAATGGCGTCGAGTGGTCGCTCTTCGACGGTGGCGTGGGTTACAACTCCACGGTTCTCATCCAGGGCCCCGGCCAGCAGGGGCTCTCTCAGACCGTGATCTGCAAGCAGGCGGGCGCCTCTCTCATCATCGTCACGGGCACGTCAAGAGACGCCGCACGAATGAGGGTGGCGAAAGAACTCGGCGCCGACTGCGTGATCGACGTGCAGAAGGAGGACCCGCTCGCGCGCATCCTCGAGGTTACCGGCGGCAAGGGCGTGGACGTCGCGCTCGACTGCACGGCAGGCGCGGGGACGACGCCGATTCTCCTGGGCGTGGATGCGCTGAAGCGCAAGGGCGGCACGATCGTGGTCCAGGGAGAACTGAAGGAGTTCCCGAATTTCCCGCTCGAGAAAGTGACGGTCAAGTTCATCACGATCAAGAGCGCGCGCGGCCACAGCTACAAGGCGTGCGAGCTTGCCCTCGCCCAGCTCGCATCGAAGCGCTTTCCGCTCGAGAAGGTCACCACGCACAAGTTCGGCCTCAAGGATGTGGATCTCGCCATCCGCTCGGTGGGCGGGAAGGGCGTGCCGGACGTCATCCACGCGTCGCTGCTGCCGTGGCAGTAAGCTGATGCGCATACTGGTATTCGGTGCCGGGGCGGTCGGCGGATACGCCGGCGGCATCCTCGCGGCGGCGGGAGCCGACGTCACGCTGGTCGCGCGCGGTGCGCAGCACGATGCGCTCGCGAGGAGGGGCCTCATCCTCGAGGGTCCGAAGAGCGGTCGCCCTGATCCGATCCGCGTCCGGGTGTGCCGGCCGGGCGAAGAGAAGCCGCCCTACGACCTCATTTTCGTCGGCCTGAAATCGCACCAGATCGCAGGCGCCGCCGCGCACATGGTGAGCCTGCTCGCGCGCGACGGCATGATGCTCCTCGGGCAGAACGGGCTGCCGTACTGGTATTTCGAAAAGCTCGATTCGCCGCTGCGCGGCTCGCGGCTCGAGTCGGTGGATCCCGGAGGGGTGCTCGCGCGCACGATTCCGATCGACGCGGTGATCGGCGGCGTCATGAACAAGCCCGCCGACCTCGTGGAGCCGGGCCGCATCCGCCTTGCAGACCAGGCGACCGACCGCCTCGTGATCGGCGAGCTCGACAACCGCATGACGCCGCGGCTGGCCGCGATCAAGGCCGTCATCGAGCCCGGCGGCTGGCCGGTGGCGGTGACCGACAACATCCGCGCCGTGAAATGGCGGAAGCTGATGTCGAATGGCGCGTTCAATCCGCTCGCGGCGATTACCCAGTCGACGCACCGCCAGATCGGAGACTTCGAGCCGACCCGGCGCGTCGCGCGGTTGATGGTCGATGAAATCATTGCGGTGGCGGCTTCGGTCGGCATCAAGCTGGATATGACGGCCGACCAGATGATCGACGACGTGCGGAAGAGGGTGGGAATCCTGTCCTCGACACTGCAGGACGTGCGCTTCGGCCGCGAGCTGGAATTGGGCGCCCTCATCGATGCCATCATCGACGTCGGTCGCCTGACGCGCGTCGCTACTCCGTATCTGGAGGTCGCTTCCGCCTGCGCCGGGCTGCTCAACCAGCACATCATCGAGGACCGCGTCGCGTTCGCTCCCACCGCCGTGAAAACGGCGTGACGAATGAGCGTAACGCAGGCCTTTCGCAATAACCTCGTGTTTCGCTTCGCGACGCATTCTATTGGAGAATCCGCATGATTTTCGACCTGCGCATTTACACGCTGCATAACAGCAAGTTCGCCGCCTGGCTGAAGCTGTATGAAGAGCACGGGCATCCACCCCAGGTGAAGCATTGCGGGGAGCCGGTGCTGTACGCCACAACCGAGGTGGGGACACTCAATCAGGTGGTCCACGTCTGGAAGTATGCGAGCCAGGCCGACCGTGAGAAAAAGCGAGACGCGTTGATGGCCGATCCGGCGTTCCAGTCGTATCTCCAGAAAAGCCGCGAGCTGGGCGCGCACCAGCATCAGGAATGCCGCATCCTCAAGTCGACCTCTTTCTCCCCGCTGTAGAAAGTCCCGATGACCGCGGCGATTCCCCGCGCCTGCGTCATGGGCCATCCCGTGGCGCATTCGCGCTCGCCGATGATCCACGGCTACTGGCTGAAGTCCCTGGGCATCCAGGGCGCCTACGACTTGAAGGACTTGAGCCCGGAGGCCTTCCCGGGGTTCGTGACCGGCTTCCCGGCGAACGGGTATGTCGGCGGCAACGTTACCGTCCCCCATAAGGAGGCCGCGTACCGGATCGTCGACAGCCGCGATGAGGCCGCCGACGCCGTCGGCGCAGTGAATACCCTCTGGCTGGAGAACGGCCGTTTGCTGGGCGGCAATTCGGACACGCCCGGATTCATCGCCAACCTCGACGACCGAGCGCCGGGCTGGGACGTGCCGGGTTGCCGCGCGGTGGTGCTGGGCGCCGGCGGCGCGGCACGTTCAGCTGTATACGCGTTCGTCACGCGTGGTGCGCAAGTCCATGTGGTCAACCGCACGATTGCGCGGGCCGAGGAAGTTGCGCTGCGCTTCGGTCCGCGGGTCCGGGCGAACGGCATCGACGAGCTGCCAGGGCTCCTCGCGACGGCTGATGTGCTGGTGAATTGCACCTCCCTTGGCATGGTGGGCAAGCCTGCGCTGGAAATCGACCTCGGGCCGCTCAAATCGAGCGCCGTCGTCTACGACATCGTTTACGTCCCGCTCGAAACGCCTCTGCTCGCCGCCGCCCGGTTGAGAGGCCATCGCACCGTCGACGGCCTCGGCATGCTGTTGCAGCAGGCCGGCTTCGGGTTCCGGAAATGGTTCGGCGGCGCACCGCGCGTTACGGCCGAGCTGCGGGCAATCGTGGAGGCGGATATCGTCGCCAAGACACCCAGAAATTGACTCGCGGCTGCCGCGCTGCGGCCGGCGCGGATTCTGTTAGTATTTTCTCCTTTTCGACACGAGCTCCAAGCAGGAGGATGCGATGAATACCTGGATCAAGCCGGCCCTTGCCGCCGCCCTTGCAGTCGGCGCGGCCAATACCGTAGCTCAGCAGACGGTCAACCTGCCGATTGTCATCGAGCTGTCGGGCGCCGGCGCGGTCTCCGGCACCAACTTCCGCGACGGCGCGGTGCTCGCCATCGACGAGATCAACGCGAGGGGCGGTATCCTCGGGCGCAAAATCGTCGCGCCGCAGACGGATACGCAAAGCAACCCGGGCGTCTCGCGCGCCCAGGTACAAAAGGCGCTCGACGGCAATCCCTACACCATCCTGGGTCCGATCTTTTCCGGTTCGGTAAAGGCAAACATGGTTCTCGCCCAGCAAGCCGAGGTGCCGCAGTTCGTCGGGGCCGAGGCCGCCGACATTACCCAGGCGGGCAACCCGTACGTCTTCCGCACGTCCTTCGGACAGCAGGCGAGCATGCCCAAGATCGCCAACTATATCCGCGACGGCCTGAAAGCGAAGACGGTCGCGGTGCTGTGGGTGAATAACGATTTCGGCAAGGGCGGGCGCGACACGTTCGTCAAGGAGATGACCGCGCGCGGCATCAAGGTCGTGGCCGACATCTCCACCGAATCGGGACAGGTCGACTTTGCGGCCGACGTGGTGAAGTTAAAGGGCGCAAACGCCAACGCAATCTTCGCCTACACCAATGAGGAAGAAAGCGCGCGCTTTTTGCGCGAGGCGCGTAAACAGGGTATCAGCATCCCGCTGATCGGAGAGACCACGCTGCTCAACCAGAAAGTGATCGAGCTGGCCGGCGATGCCGCGAACGGGGTGCGCGGCCACGTCGGGCTCTCCGCCGATGCGCCGATCCCCGCGGTGCAGGAGTTCAGGGCCAAGTTTGTGAAGCGCTACAACTACGTGCCCGACCACAACGGCATCAAGGGCTACACCGCGGTCTACGCGGTCAAGCACGCCACGGAAAAGATCGGCAAGTTCGACCGCAAGCTGCTCGCGCAAACGATGCACGGCCTGACCATCACGCCCCAGCAGGAGCCGGGCATCCTGATGGAGACGACCTGGGACGACAAGGGCGACATCGACCGCATCAGCTTCCTCGCCGAGGTGGTGGACGGCAAGCAGAAGATCGTCCAGACGCTGCCCAAGCTGGGCAAATAGCGCTGGCTTCGGCAGGGGCAGCACGCCGAACGCCGGCTTCCCGCGCGCCGCATGGCGGACATCCTGCAGCTCCTCGTCGCCGGCCTAGCGACGGGCGGCATCTACGCGCTCGTCGCGATCGGCTTCGTGCTCCTGTGGCAGACCTCGCAGACGATCAACTTCGCGCAGGGCGAATTCGTCATGGTGCCCGCATTCTTCGTCCTCGCGGCGATGAAGCTCGGAGGACTTTCGTTCCCGGTCGCGATGCTGCTCGGTTTCCTGGTCACCGTGGTCGTCCTCGGGCTGCTGTTCAAGCGGCTGGTCGTCGACCCGATCATCCGGCAGGGCGTCCTGCCCCTGGTGATCTCGACCATCGCGCTCGCGATCTTCCTCAAGGAGAGCGTCAAGGAGTTCTACGCCGCCGACGCCCAGCCATTTCCTGCCGCCTGGGCGACGACCAACCTCGCGGTCGGCAGCGCGGTGGTGTCGGTGCAGAACCTGGTCATCATCGTTGTGGCGGTCGCCGCCGTCGCGGTCCTGCAGTTTTTTCTGGGAGGGACGCGCACCGGCCGCCGCATGCAGGCTACGGCGCAGAACCCGGCGCTCGCGCGCATTCTCGGCATCCCGGTGGAACGGATGATCCTCTACACCTTTCTTATCAACGCCGGTCTCGTGGCGCTGGCGTCGTTCCTGGTGAGCCCGATCTATCTCGCCAAGTTTTCCAATGGCGAGACGCTCGGGCTGGTCGCGTTCATCGCCGCGATCGTCGGCGGCTTCAATCAAGTGCGCGGCGCCATCGCCGGCGGCCTGCTGCTCGGAGTCGTCGATAATTTCGTCGCGGCGTATCTCTCGGCGCAGTACCGCGCGGCGATTCCCCTGTTCCTGCTGATCGCCGTGATCCTGTTCCGGCCGCAGGGCCTGCTCGGGCGCGCCGAGGAGCGCTCCGTATGATGCGGGCGCGCAACACCCGCTTGATCGCTGCCGTGGCTGCGGCCGCGCTGCTCGTCGCGGCGCCATTCGGCCTGAAGCCCTACGGCGTGTACCTTCTCAGCCTGTGGGCGGTCATGACGATCGCCGCGATCGGCTTGAATCTCACCCTGGGCTATGCCGGGCAGATCTCGCTCGCGCAAGCCTCCTTCGTCGGCATCGGAGCCTACACCGCGGCGCTGCTCACCACGCAGGGCTGGCCGCTCGGCGCCGCGTTCCTGGTCGCGATCGCGCTCTGCTTCGTCATCGGCTGGCTGCTCGGGTACCCGGCGCTGCGCGTGCAGCACCACTACCTCGCTTTCGTCACGCTGGCGTTCGCGACGCTGGTCTTCCTCATCCTGCGCAACGAGGAGTGGCTTACCCGGGGCGTCTACGGTATCTCCGGCATCCCGCGGCCGACGCTGCTCGGCTGGTCGACACAGGGACCGGTGGACTTCTACTTCTTCTGCCTCGGCATGCTCGCGATCGTCTCCGCGGCGACCGGGTGGCTGATCCGCTCCCCGTGGGGGCGCGCGTTCACTGCGCTGCGCGAGAACGCGATGCGCGCTTCGTCGCTCGGCGTCGATACGCGGCGCTACACGCTGATGGCGTTTGCGATCGGCTCGGTCCTCGGCGGCGTTTCGGGCGTGCTCTATGCGCCGCTCGTCCAGTTCATCGAGCCGACCGCGTTCGCGCTCGGCCTGTCCTTCAACCTGCTGCTGATGGTGATCGTCGGCGGCTCGGGCTACTTTTTCGGGCCATTTATCGGCGCGGCCGTGTCCGTGCTCCTGCCCGAGTGGCTGCGCTTCAGCGAGGGGCTCTACCTGATCCTCTACGCGGTGTTCGTGATGATCCTCATGGCGTACTTTCCGTCGGGGCTGCTCGGCCTCGCCGAGCGGCTGCGCAGGCCTGCCGCGACGCGCACGGACGGACCGGCGCTCCCGAACCGGGACGGGGGCGCCTCATGATGCCGCCCGTCCTCGAGGTACGCGGGCTCACGAAGACATTCGGCGGCATCAGCGCCGTGAACGGCGTGTCGTTCGACGTGCACGAGGGCGAGATTCTCGGCCTCATCGGGCCCAACGGCTCCGGCAAGTCGACGCTCTTCAACTGCATCCTCGGTCAGCTCGCGCCCTCCGCCGGCGAGGTGCGCGTGGACGGGCGCCGGATCACGGGCATGCGGCCGTGCGACCTGAACCGTCTCGGGGTTGGCCGCACGTTCCAGCTGCTTCAGGTCTTTCCGCAGCTCTCGGTGCGCGAGAACCTGATACTGGCCGGGCAGGAGCACCGGGGATCGATGTGGTCGCGGCTGGCGGGGCGGCCCGATGCCGGCCTCACCGGGGCCGCGAACCGGATGATCGAGTTCTTCCGCCTGGCGGCCGTCGCCGACGAGCGTGCCGGCGCGCTGAGCTACGGACAGCAGAAGCTCCTCGACGTCGCCATGGCGTTCATGGCCGGGCCGCGCCTCGTGCTGCTCGACGAGCCGGCAGGCGGCGTCAATCCGACCATGCTCGCCGGCCTGCGCGAGCGTCTGCATGCGATCAACGAGACCGGAGAGGCGACCTTCGTCGTGATCGAGCACAACATGGAGTTCGTGATGTCGCTGTGCACCCGCGTTCTCGTGCTCGTCGAGGGCCGCATTATCGCGGAGGGCGCGCCGGAGGCGATCCGCGACAATCGCGACGTGATCGAGGCCTACCTTGGGCGTTAGCGCGAACGGCGGGGCGATCCTCGCGCTCGAGAACGTGGTTTCCGGTTACGGCAAGCTGACCGTCCTGAATGGCACGAGCTTCTCGGTCGCACGCGGCGCGATCACCACCGTGATCGGCCCGAACGGCGCCGGCAAGTCCACCGTGTTCAAGGCGGTATTTGGCCTGCTGCCGGTCGAAAGCGGCCGCGTCGTGTTCGACGGCCGGGAGACCACGAACGTCGGGTCACGCAGGTTGCTGGAACTGGGAATCAGCTACGTGCCGCAGGGGCGTAACATTTTTCCGGAACTGAGCGTGCGCCACAACCTCGAGCTCGGCGCGACGATGGCGGTCGGCGGCGTCGGTCCGCGCATCGACTCGGTGATGGAGCGCTTTCCGGTCCTGCGGCGCAAGGCCGGGGCGCAGGCGTCGACGCTCTCGGGCGGCGAGCAGAAGCTGCTCGAGATCGCGCGCGGCCTCCTGCTCGATCCGAAACTGATGCTGATCGACGAGCCGTCGATCGGCCTGTCCCCGCGCCTGGTGAGGGAGATTTTCGACATCCTCGGGGAGCTGCGGGCGAAGGGAGTTTCGATCCTGATGATCGAGCAGAACGCCAGGCGCGCGCTCGAGATCTCGGACTTCGGCGTCGTCCTCGAAATGGGGCGCACGCGCATGGCGGGCGAGGCGCGCGAGATACTCGCCGATGCGCGAGTCGGGCAGCTCTTTCTCGGCGGGACGCTCGCCACCGGTGCGATCTGACTGGCGTGCGGACGCCTCACACGGGTTCCCGCCTTCGCGGGAGCGACGAGAAAATTTCGGGAGCCTGTTAGAATAGATCGTTACCGATCGTTACCCCCGAACCGAACCCCTGAGAGGAGCTGATCATGGAACGCTTTTGGATGCTATTGAGCGGCTTCGCGATGCTGAGCCTCATTTCGCATCCGGCCTCGGCGCAGGTGAAACTGCGCGACGGCACGGTGCTGCCCGAGAAACCTTTTTTCATCGTCACCTACATCGAGGTTGCGCCGGCCGAAGTCCAGAAGGCCGCCGACCTGCTCCGGAAACATAGCGCGGCATCCAAGCGGCAGGCCGGAAATCTTCGCTTCGAGGCGCTGCAGGGAACCGGCCGCAAGAACCACTTCATGCTGCTCGAAAGTTGGGAGGACCAGGCGGCGCGGAACGAGCATGCCCGGAGCGCGCGCACGATCACTTTTCGCAGGGAACTGCAACCGCTGCTCTACAGCCCGTATGACGAGCGGCCTCACGCTCGGTCTCGTGGCCGCCGATCCCTCGAAGATCGCCAAGGGCGGGGGCGGCACCGTCTACGTCGCGACCCACGTCGACATCATTCCGACGGAGCAGTTTCCGCCGTGCAAGCGCCAGGTCAACGAGAGCGGGCCCTGCGGCAACGCGCTGGTCGAGAAGCTGGTCGCCGACAGCCGCAAGCA
The DNA here is from genome assembly GCA_963699525.1 of uncultured beta proteobacterium. Taxonomy (GTDB): domain Bacteria; phylum Pseudomonadota; class Gammaproteobacteria; order Burkholderiales; family SG8-41; genus SG8-41. Next base: position 84,821 of record CAVOUI010000018.1, read on the forward strand.
CGCGGGGAACATGCGGTTCGACGCGCTCACCCAGGCGAATCGTCCGAACCACATGACCATCGTCGAGATGTGGCGCAGCGCGAAGGACCATGACGCGCATATCGTGCATACCGACACCAAGCACTTCCGCGACGGCCTGTCGGGCGTTGCGCCGGGCGGTGGCCTGGCGCCCGACCCCTTGTTCGTGATCAATCCGCTGTCGGGGAGCCTCTACGATGAGCAGCTCTACGCGCTGATCGACTAGGGCCCGAAACGACGATGTCGCTCCCGAAGGAATATGACGATCTGCCGGGCACGGTCGTGTTCGACTTCGATCGGGCGCGCCAGGGCTACCACCTCAACATGTTCTGCATGTCCCTGATGAAGCCGGAGAACCGCGCCGCCTTCAAGGCGAACGAGCGCGCTTATCTCGACCGATGGCCGATGACGGAAGCGCAGAAGCAGATCGATCCTCAAGCGCGACTGGAACGGCATGCTCGCCGTCGGAGGAAACATCTACTTCACCTCCAAGATCGCGGCGACCGACGGACTGTCCTTCCAGCAGATCGCGGCCATCATGACCGGCTCGACGCAGGAGGAGTACGCCCAGATGATGCTGAAGGGCGGCCGCCCGGTGCAGGGCAACCGCAGCAAGTCGGAATGGAAGAACCGTGGCTAGGATCGTTGCAGGCGTAGCGGCATCGCACATCCCCGCGGTGGGCGCGGCGTGGGACAACGGCAAGGCCGGCGAGCCCTACTGGCGGCCGGTCTTCGAGGGCTTCGAGCGCTCCAAGGAATGGATCGCGAAAGTGAAGCCGGATGTCTGCATCGTCGTCTACAACGACCATGCCTCGGCGTTCTCGCTCGAGATCATTCCGACCTTCGCCATCGGCTGCGCGGCGGAGTTCCCGATTGCCGACGAAGGCTGGGGGCCGCGGCCGGTGCCTCCGGTGAAGGGCCATCCCGAGCTCGCCACGCACATCGTGCAGTCGGTGGTGCTGGACGAGTTCGACCTCACCGTCGTCAACAAGATGGAAGTGGACCACGGGCTGACCGTGCCGCTCACCCTGATGTTCGGGCAGCCCAAGGAGTGGCCGTGCCCGGTCATTCCAATCTCCGTCAACGTGGTGGTGTATCCGGTGCCGACCGGGCACCGCTGCTACATGCTGGGACGAGCCATACGCAAGGCGGTCGAGTCATTCGACAAGGACTTGAGGATCGTGATCTTCGGCACCGGCGGCATGTCGCATCAGTTGCAGGGTCCGCGCGCGGGCCTCATCAACCGCGAGTTCGACACACGCTTCCTCGACAACCTGACCCGCGATCCCCAGGCGCTCGCGAAGATCTCGCACTTCGAATACTTGCGCGATACCGGCTCCGAAGGCATCGAAATGGTGATGTGGCTCATCATGCGCGGCGCGCTGGACGACGAGGTCAGGGAGGTCCGCCGCTTCTACCACGTGCCGGCGTCGAATACGGCGCTCGGCCACATCATTCTCGAAAACACACGACGCTAGAAGGGAAACAGCAATGAAGATCTGCGTGGCCGGGCAGGGCGCCTTCGGCCAGAAGCATCTGGACGCCTTGAAGCGGATATCGGGAGTCGAGGTCACCTCGCTCATCGGCGGCAATCCCGCCGGCACCGAGCAGGTCGCGAAGAAATACGGCATCGCCCATTGGGGGAGCGATCTCGCCGAGGGCATCAAGCGCGCCGACGCGGTGATCCTCGCCACGCCGACCAAGATGCACTGCAAGCAGGGCGAGCAGGTGATGCGCGCGGGCAAGCACGTGCTGGTCGAGATCCCGGTGACCGACAGCGTCGAGGACGCCGAGAACCTGGTGAAGATCGCGAAGCAGACCGGCGTCACCGCCATGGGCGGCCACGTGCGGCGCTTCAACCCGAGCCACCAGTGGATACACAAGCGGATCCAGAAGGGTGAGTTGAAGATCCAGCAGATGGACGTGCAGACCTACTTCTTCCGGCGCAAGAACATGAACGCCGCCGGCAATCCGCGCAGCTGGACGGATCACCTGCTCTGGCACCACGCGGCCCACACTGTCGACCTCTTTGCCTATCAGTGCGGCGAGGCCATTTCCGACTGTTACGCGGTGCAGGGGCCGATCCATCCGCAGCTCAACATCGCGATGGACATGGGCATCATCGCCCGGGTGCCGTCGGGGGCGATGCTGACGCTGTCGCTCTCGTTCAACAACGACGGTCCGCTCGGCTCGTTCTTCCGCTACATCTGCGACAACGGCACCTACAAGGCCTTCTACGACGATCTCTCCGACGGGAAGGACAACAAGATCGACGTGTCGAAGGTGGATGTGTCGATGGACGGCATCGAGCTGGAAGACCGCGAGTTCATCGCCGCAATTCAGTCGAAGCGGGAGCCGAACGGCAGCCTCGCCCAGCTGCTTCCGTGCATGCGCACGCTCGGCCGGCTCGAGAAGATGATCGACCCGGACCGCAAGGCCCACGCCTGAAGACTGGGCATCTCAGTGTGGCCGCAATATGGGGGACGAGGCAAGACAGTCAGAAGAGCCGGGCCTCTGCCGGGGAAATTGCAGAGCTACGAGCCCTACATTGCCGGTGTTACCACAAGCGCCCGGTCGCCGGACGCAGCCAAGGTGTTCATCGCCTTCCTCACGTCACCGCAGTCCACGGATCGCTGGCGTAACGATCGCCTAGATCCGCGGATCTCGTTCGTAGCGTCACCCCTCGGCGTCGTAGCCCGGCAGCACGCGCGCGTCGATCACGCACAGCCCGCCCTTCTGCACCGTCTCGATGCCCTTGTCGATGGCGGGCTGGAGGTCGGCCGGCTTCGTGATCGGGCCGATGCCGACCGCGCCCTGCGAGCGCGCCATGGCCGCGATGTCGATGTCGGGGTCGCCGATGCGCATTCCGATCCAGCGGTTCTCGACCGGCCGGCTGCGCTCCTTCGCGACGCGCTCCTGGTGCAGCTCGTCGTTGAAGAACGAGCGGTTGTTGCAGACCACGATCAAGCAGGGGATCTTGTAGTGCGCAGCGGTCCACACGGCCGTGTTGGCCATGAGGAAGTCGCCATCGCCGAGCACGCCGATCGGCAGCCGCCCGGTGCCCTTCAGGCCCAGGGCTGCGCCGACGCAGATGCCGGGTCCCGAGCCCACGCCCGCGCCGCCCTCCGCGCCCAGGTAGTCGAGAGGGTGGCGGAAGATGCTGTTGGCGCCGCTCCAGCCGATCGGGAGGTGGGCGTAGCAGACCTCGATTCCGCGCGTCGCCTTGTTGAGCGCGTCCGCGACGCCGGTCATCGAAACCGCCTCGGCTGAGGCCACGGGCTTCTTGTGCGCGGGGGCAGGCGGCACGCTCGCCGTGCGCGCTTTCGCGGCTTCCAGCAGCATCGGCACCGCGGCTTCCGGCTCGCACATGAGATAGACATCGATCGGCGGCAGTCCCTGGTAATCCATGCTCCAGCCGCGGTGGCTGTGCTGGTCGCAGGAGACCTGGATGATCTTGGCCGTGACCGGCTTCGACCCGTAGGCGCTCTTCAGCAGGCCGGCGAGGTCGAGCCAGTCGAGCGAGAGGATCACGTCCGCCTCGGCGATCATCTTCAGCGTGTCCGGACCGAAGCGGTTGGCCGGCGGCGCGGCGTGCAGGCGGTGGTCCGTCGGAAACGCCGCGGCGACCTTCATGTTCGTCAGCACCCGCAGATTGAGCTTCTCCGCCAGCGCGACACGCGCCTTCCACGCGTCGAGGTCGCGCGTGCAGCGTCCCGCGAGCAGAATCGGATTTTTCGCGTCGGACAGGAGTTTCGCTGCCGCCGCGACCTGCTCGCGCGCCGGCAGCACCATCGCGGGCGCGGCGTAGCGCTTGACGTCGGGCAGGCTCGGCATCGCGCCGATCTTTCCCATCTGGAGCGAAATATCGAGATTGATGTAAACCGGGCCGCGCGGTGCGGTCTGCGCGATCTGCGCTCCCCGCAGCATCGCTTCCATCGCCGCCTCCACCGAGCCGGGCTGGTTGTCCCACTTGGTGAAGTCGCGGATCATCGCGCCTTGGTCGGAGGCGGTATGGACCCAGTCGATCCAGGGACGGCGCTTCGCCGCGTCCCACGGTCCGGTCGCGCCCAGGATCAGTACCGGCGAGCGGTCGCACCAGGCGTCGAAGATCGACATCGTGGCGTGCATGAGGCCAACGTTGGAGTGCAGCGCGGCCGCCATCATGCGGTCGGTCGCCTTGGCGTAGCCGTGAGCGATGGTGACCGCGTTCTCGTCGTGGATCGAGAGCAGCATCTGCGGCGTCCGGTTGCCGAGGTAGTTGACGAGGCTGTCGTGCAGGCCGCGGTAGCTCGCGCCGGGGTTCAACGAGATGTAGGGGAGGTCGAGCTCGCGCAGGATCGCGGCGAACGCGTCGCTGCCCCAGTACTCGGCGCTTTCGCGCGAGCGCACCGGCGCGTCGTGGACGATGGCGGAAGCACTTTCTTTCGGCGTCATTGCGGGTTCCTGGTGTGGGCGGAAAACGGGAGCGCGTAGCTTACCGGAAAATTTCAATCGGCGCGGGCGCCGGAGACCTTCACGACCTCCGACCAGCGCGCAAGCTCCACGCGCAGCAGCTTGCCGAATTCATCGGGCGTATTGCCGACCGGCTCGGCGCCGAGTTCGACCAGGCGCTGCGCGATGTCCGGGGAACGCGCGGCGCGGGCGATGGCCTCTGCAAGTTTCGTGACGACGTCGCGCGGCGTCGCCGCGGGCGCGAACAGGCCGTACCAGACCACGACCTCGACGCCAGCGACACCGGCTTCCTTCAGGGTCGGCACCTGGGGCAGCTGGTCGGAGCGCTTCGGGCCCAGGTTCGCGAGCGGACGCAGCCGGCCCGACTTCACGTGGGCGGAAATGGCCGGGATGTTGGCGTAAGTCAGATCGACCTCGCCGCTGATGACGGCGGTGAGCGACGGCGCGCTGCCCTTGTACGGCACGTGGACCATCTTGGTTCCCGCGCGCAGGTTGAAGAGCTCTCCGGCGAGATGCTGCGTGGTGCCGGCGCCGGCGGAGGAATAGTTGAGCTGGCCGGGGCGCGATCGGGCAAGCGCGATCAGCTCTTTCGCGCTCTTGACCGGGACGGACGCGTGCACGACCAGGATGTTGGGCGACTGCGAGAAGAGGGACAACGGCGCGAAGTCGCGCAGCGCGTCGTACGCGACCTTCTTGTAGAGGCTCATGTTGATGACGACGGCCGCCGTGTTGATGAGCAGGGTGTAGCCGTCGGGCGCCGCCTTCGCGACGAGCTCGTTCGCAATGTTGGTGCCGGCTCCCGGGCGGTTCTCGACGATCACCTGCTGGCCGAAATACTCGGTCAGCTTGGGGGCGAGGAGCCGTGCGTTGATGTCCACGCCGCCCCCCGGGGTAAATCCAACGACGATGCGGACCGGCTTGCTTGGGTAGCTCTGGGCGAACGCGGACGCACAGCAGGCGAGCAGAAGCGCTGCGAACCAGCGAGGAAACGATCGCAAAGACATGGGCTATGATAGCAGCCCACCCATGACGGAGCGGCGTGAATGAAACGATTCGACATCGCGGTGATTCCGGGGGACGGCATCGGCCGCGAAGTGGTGCCGGCAGGCCGCAGGATTCTCGATACGGTTGCCGAAGCCCATGGCGGCTTCCGGATGAGCTACCGGTCCTATCCCTGGAGCTGCGCGTGGTACCTGAAGCACGGCAAGATGATGCCCGATGACGGGTTGAAGCGCATCGGCGATTCGGACGCGATCTTTCTCGGCGCGGTGGGATTTCCCGGCGTGGCCGACCACGTCTCGCTGTGGGGGCTGCTGATTCCGATCCGGCGCGGATTCCAGCAATACGCCTGCGTGCGGCCGGTGAAGCTTCTTCCCGGCGTGCGCTCGCCGCTCGCGGGGCGCGGGCCGCAGGACATCGACTTCATCGTGGTGCGGGAGAACAACGAGGGCGAGTACTCGAGCATGGGCGGACGCATCTACAGCGACACCCCGCACGAGGTCGTGACGCAGCTGAACTGCTTCACCCGCCGCGGCACCGAGCGCATCATCCGCTACGCGTTCGATCTCGCGCGCAGGAAGAAGAAACGGAAAGTGACCTCGGCGACCAAGTCGAACGGCATCATCTTCAGCATGCCGTTCTGGGACGAGGTGTTCTGGGGGATCGCGAAGGAGTATCCCGGGATCGCGGCGGAACAGATGCACATCGACGCGCTGTCGGCGCGCTTCGTCACCCATCCCCAGAACTTCGGCGTCGTGGTCGGCAGCAATCTCTTCGGCGACATCCTGACCGATCTCGGCGCGGCCATCGCCGGCTCGATCGGCATCGGCGCCTCCGCCAACCTGAATCCGGAGAAGAAATTTCCCTCGATGTTCGAGCCGGTGCACGGCTCCGCGCCCGACATCGTGGGCAAGGGCATCGCCAATCCCCTCGGCCAGATCTGGAGCGGCGCGATGATGCTCGAGCACCTCGGCGTCCCGTCCGCGGCCGACTTGGTGGTGAAAGCCATGAGCTCGGTGCTGGCCTCGGGGATCAGGACACCCGATCTCGGCGGCCGCGCGAGCACCCGGCAGGTGACCGCTGCGGTCGCGAAGGAAATCCGCCGCCTGGCGCACTGAAAGCGGGAAAAGGTGTCAGGAACCTTTTCTGGCAGGGCCCCCGAATTTTTCCACGGTGCAAGGATGATATTGGTTCCTGACACCTTTTCCACGTCACGTGCACTCCTCTGCTGCTTTGCGATTGTGCTCGCAGCCTGCACGAACGACGGACAGCGCATCTATCAGGGCTACGCCGAGGGGGAGTACGTCCGGGTCGCGGCGCCGTTTTCCGGAACGCTGGAAGTGCTGTCGGTGAAGCGCGGCGCGCAGGTCAAGGCCGGCGATCCCCTGTTCACCCTCGAGCAGGAAAACGAGGCGGCGGCGCGGCGCGAGGCGCGCGAGCGCCTGCAGAACGCCGAGGCGCAGCTGGCCGACCTGCGGAAGAGCAAGCGCCCGAGCGAGATCGAGGCCGTGCAGGCGCAGCTTGCGCAGGCCGAGGCGACGGCGCAGTTTTCGCAGACGCAATTGCGGCGCGTGGAGGAGCTGGTGGCACAGAATTTTGTGTCCAAGGACCGCTTGGACGAGGCGCGCGCCACGTACGACCGAGACACCCAGCGCGTCGCCGAGCTGAAGGCGCTGCTCGCCACCGCGCGGCTCGCCGCGCGGCCCGATGAGATCCGGGCTGCCGAGCACAGCGTGGGGGCGGCGAAAGCGGCGCTGGCGCAGGCGGAATGGAAGCTCGATCAGAAGTCGGTCAAGGCACCGGTGGCCGGCCTGGTGCAGGACACCTACTTCGTGAGCGGCGAATGGGTGAATGCCAACCAGCCGGTCGTGTCGCTGCTCCCCAGCGAAAACATCAAAGTGAGGTTCTTCGTCGAGCAGGGCCGTCTCGGAGCGGTCAGGATCGGGCAGAAGCTCGCCGTGTCCTGCGATGGCTGCGCGGCGCCGGTTGCCGCGGAGGTGAGCTTCATCTCGCCGCAGGCGGAGTTCACGCCGCCCGTCATCTACAGCCGGCAGGAGCGCGCCAAGCTGGTGTTCCTGATCGAGGCCCGCCCGGCGCCCGATGACGCGGCGAAGCTCCATCCCGGCCAGCCCGTCGAAGTGAAGTTCGTCCCATGAACGGCGCCGCCGTCATCGACGTCAAGGGCCTCACCAAGATCTTCAACGGGCGGCGCGTGGTGGACGACGTCTCGATGCGCGTCGAGCGCGGCCGCATCTGCGGCTTTCTCGGGCCGAACGGCAGCGGCAAGACCACCACCATCCGCATGCTGTGCGGTCTGCTCCGGCCCGATGCCGGCAGCGGCACCTGCCTGGGCTTCAACATCGAGCGCGAGGCCAGCGAGATCAAGCGCCGCGTCGGCTACATGACGCAGCGCTTCAGCTTCTACGAGGATCTCTCGATCCGCGAAAACCTCGATTTCGTCGCGCGCGTCTACGCGGTTCGGGACCGCCGGCGCGCGGTCGCGGCGGCGCTCGAGCAGCTCGCGCTCACGCACCGCGCCGACCAGCTTGCCGGGCAGCTCTCCGGCGGCTACCAAGCAGCGCCTGGCGCTCGCCGCCTGCATGCTGCACGAGCCGCAGCTCCTGCTGCTCGACGAGCCGACCGCAGGGGTGGATCCCAAGGCACGGCGCGAATTCTGGGACCAGATCCACACTCTCGCCGCGGCGGGCATCACGGTCCTCGTCTCCACCCACTATATGGACGAGGCGGAGCGCTGCCACGAGCTTGCCTACATCGCCTGGGGCAAGCTGCTCATCACCGGCACTGCAGCCGAGGTGGTCGCGCATTCGCGGCTCGCCACCTGGACTGTGACGGGGGAAGGGCTCGCGCAGCTGGCGCAGGAGCTGCGGGACGCGCCCGGCGTTGCAATGGTCGCCGCGTTCGGAGCTGCGCTGCACGTGAGCGGCACCGACCTGCGCGCCCTCGAGGAAACGGTCGCCGCGTTCAGCAAGCGCCCGGGAATCGCGTGGCGCCGGGCCGAGCCGGGGCTCGAGGACGTGTTCATCCGCATGATGGATGAGGCGCCCAGAAATTTCGAGTCATGAGCCGCTACTTTTCGTGGGCGCGGTTCGGAGCCGTGCTGATGAAGGAATTCGTGCAGATGCGGCGCGACCGCCTCACCTTCGCGATGATCGTCGGCATTCCCATCATGCAGCTGATCCTGTTCGGGTTCGCGATCAACACCGATCCCAAGGCGCTCCCGACCGCCGTGCTCGCCGCGGACAACAGCGTGTTCGCGAGGAGCTTCGTGCGCGCGATGGAGAACAGCGGCTATTTCCGGGTGAGACGGCAACTCACGACCGAAGCCGAGGCCGAGCGCGCGCTCGCCGTCGGGGACGTGCAGTTCGTGCTCACCATTCCCGAGAATTTCTCGCGCAAGCTCGTGCGCGGCGAGCGGCCGGTGCTGCTGCTGGAAGCCGACGCCTCGGACCCGGCGGCGACCAGCAACGCGCTGACGGCGCTGATCCAGCTCAATCAGACCGCGCTCTCCCGCGACCTCGCCGGCGGCTTGGCGCAGCTCGATGTGGCGCGTCCGGCGTTCGAGGTGCGCGTGCACCGCCGCTACAACCCGGAAGGCATCACGCAGTACAACATCGTCCCCGGGCTGATCGGCACCATCCTCACCATGACCATGGTGATGATGACGGGGCTCGCCATGACGCGCGAGCGCGAGCGCGGCACAATGGAGAACCTGCTGGCGACGCCGGTGCGGCCGATCGAGGTGATGACCGGCAAGATCGTGCCCTACATCATCGTCGGCTACCTGCAAATCTCGATCATCGTGCTCGCGGCGTGGCTGCTCTTCAGCGTGCCGATCGTGGGGAACCTGCTGCTGCTGTCGGCGGCGGCGATTCTCTTCATCGCGGCGAACCTCTCGGTCGGCTTCACGTTCTCCACGCTCGCCCGCAACCAGCTGCAGGCGATGCAGATGGCGTTCTTCTTCTTCCTGCCCTCGATTCTGCTGTCGGGCTTCATGTTCCCGTTCCGCGGCATGCCGGAGTGGGCGCAGTGGCTCGGCGAGGTGCTGCCGCTCACGCATTTCCTGCGCGTCCTGCGCGGCATACTGCTCAAGGGCAACGGCGTAGCCGAGATCGGACCGGAACTGTGGCCGATCGCCCTGTTCCTGCTGGTGGCGGCCACGATTGCGCTCCTGCGCTACCGCGAGACAATCGATTGATGCGGGCCACCCATGGCGCGTAGCGAGCGCAGGGAGTTTTCGCGACGAGTGCTGCTCGCGTTTACGCTGGCGTTGCTGCCGCTGGAGCACGGGAGCGCGGCGGACGTCGGAACGGATGCGCGCGCGGCGATCGCGTCGGCGCATCCGCTCGCCACGGCCGCCGGCCATGAAATCCTCCGGCGCGGCGGCAACGCGTTCGACGCGGCGGTCGCCGTCGCGGCGGCACTAGCGGTGATCGAGCCCTATGCGTCCGGGCTCGGTGGCGGGGGATTGTGGCTGCTGCACCGCGCGGCCGACGGCCGGGAAGTCATGGTCGACGCGCGTGAGACCGCGCCGGCGGGCGTGAAGCGGGAGCACTACATCGACGGCTCCGGCAAGCCGATACGCGGGGCGACGACGCGGGGCGGAACCGCGGCCGCCATTCCGGGCGCGCCGGCGGCGCTCGTCCACGTCGCCGGGCGTTATGGCGCGCTGCCGCTGGCGGAAACGCTGGCGCCCGCGATCCGCTACGCGCGCGACGGCATTCCGGTCGACGAGCGCTATGCGCGTCTTGCCGCTCTGCGCGAGAGTCTCCTGCGGCAGGATGCGGAAGCCTCTCGCATTTTCCTCGACGGCGACCGCGCTCCGCCGGCGGGCTGGACGCTGCGCCAACGCGATTTGGCCGGGACCCTGGAGAATCTGGCCCGGAACGGAAGCGCCGGGTTCTACGAGGGGTCGGTCGCCCACGCCCTGGTCGAATCGGTGAACCGGGCGGGTGGCGTGTGGCAGCTCTCCGATCTCGCCGGCTACCGCGTCGTCGAGCGAGCGCCCTTGCGATTTCGTTACCGCGGCGCGTCGATTACCACTGCGACGCTGCCTTCGGCCGGCGGCGTCGCTCTCGCGCAAAGCCTGCAGATGCTCGAGCGGTTCGAGGCGGGCGATGCGAGAGCGCCGCGCGAGGCCCATCTGGTCATCGAGGCACTGCGGCGCGCCTTCCGCGACCGCGCGACGTATCTCGGCGACACCGATTTCGTGAAGGTGCCCGTCGACCGGCTCACCAGCAGGGAGTACGCGGCGCAGCAAGCGGCGTCCATCGATCCCGCGGCGGCGGGTCGCAGTGAAGCGCCGGCGAGCGGCGCGCCGGCGACTGGCAGCAGCAACACCACGCATCTGTCGGTGATCGACGCCGCCGGCAATCGCGTTGCCGCGACGCTGACCATCAACCTGGTGTTCGGCTCCGGTGTCGTCGCCCGCGGAACCGGCGTCCTGCTCAACAACGAGATGGATGACTTTACCGTGCGCGTGGATGCGCCGAATGCATTCCGGCTGCGCGGCGGCGAAGCCAATTCCATCGCGCCGGGCAAGCGCCCGCTCTCCAGCATGACGCCCACGTTCGTGGAGGACGACAAGGGTGTGCTCGTTCTCGGCGCGCCGGGGGGCTCCCGCATCGTGAGCCAGGTGCTGCTTGCGGTGCTCGACTACGTTCACGCGCCGAAGGTCGATCTCGCCGCGATCGTGCGGGCGCCGCGCTATCACCACCAGTGGTGGCCGGACCGCGTGGAGGTGGAGCCCGAGGGATTTCCCGCGCAGTGGCGCGCGGCGCTGGAAGCGAAGGGACACACGCTGGAGGTTGCCCGGCGCAAATGGGGCAATATGCAGGCGGTGTTCAGGCCGAAGCCGAGCGGCGCGGCGCAGGCGGCAAGCGATCCGCGCGGCGGGGAGTGATCGCCCATCACGGGATTTCATCGGGTATGATGGGACCCGAATGAAAACGACGTTCATGGAATTCGAGCAGCCGATCGCCGAGCTCGAGGCGAAGATCGAGGAGCTGCGCTCGCCGCAGAACGGACCGGCGGGGGACAACTCGGAAGAGATCGCGCAGCTGCAGAAGAAGAGCCAGGCGCTGACGAAGGAGATCTACGGCAAGCTCTCGTCGTGGCAGATCGCGCAGGTCGCGCGCCACCCGCAGCGGCCCTACACGCTCGACTACCTCGGCGGCCTCTTCACCGATTTCGAGGAGCTGCACGGCGACCGCGTGTTCGCCGACGACACGGCGATCGTGGGCGGCCTCGCGCGCTTCGACGGCGATTCCTGCGTCGTGATCGGCCACCAGAAGGGCCGCGACACCAAGGAGAAGATCTTCCGCAACTTCGGCATGCCCAAGCCCGAGGGCTACCGCAAGGCGCTGCGCCTGATGAGGCTCGCGGAGAAGTTCGGCGTGCCGGTCTTCAGCTTCGTCGACACGCCGGGCGCCTACCCGGGGGTCGGCGCCGAGGAGCGCGGCCAGTCCGAAGCGATCGGCCGCAATCTCTACGCGATGGCCGAGCTGCGGGCCCCGATCCTCTGCACCGTCATCGGCGAAGGCGGCTCGGGCGGGGCGCTGGCGATCGCGGTGGGGGACCTCATCCTCATGCTGCAATACTCGACTTACTCGGTCATTTCCCCCGAGGGCTGCGCCTCCATCCTGTGGAAGAGCGCCGATTACGCGGAGGAAGCGGCGGAGACGCTCGGCATCACCGCGACGCGGCTCAAGGCGCTGGGCCTGGTCGACCGGATCATCAGCGAGCCGCTCGGCGGCGCGCACCGCGATCCGGACGCGACGATGCAGGCCGTCAAGAAGGCCCTGCAGGAAAGCTGGAAGCAGCTCAAGGAAACTCCGCTCGACAAGCTGCTCGAGAGCCGCTTCGAGAAGTTGATCGGCTATGGCAAGTTCAAGGAAGTCGAGGAGAAGTAGGACGGCCTCGAGCGATCTCGCCGCGCGCGTCGCAGCACAGCTCAAGCCCATCGTCAGACCTTCCGACCGCCTGGTGGCCGGGCTTTCCGGCGGCGTCGACTCGGTGGTTCTGCTGGACGTCCTTCAGCGCGCCGCGCGCAGGCTGCGGTTCCGGCTTTCGGCGCTGCACGTCAATCACCAGCTGAGTCCTCGTGCGGGACGGTGGGAGGCGTTCTGCAAGCGCCTTTGCCGCGATCGCGGCATCCCGTTCCGGAGCGTGAAGGTTGCCGTGCGGCGGGGCGACAGCGTCGAGGCGGCGGCCCGCGCGGCGCGCTACGCGGAGTTCGCGCGCCAGGGCTGCGATTACGTCGCGCTCGCCCACCACCGCGACGACCAGGCGGAGACGCTGCTGCTCCAGCTCCTGCGCGGCGCGGGAGTCAAGGGACTCGCGGCGATGCCGCTCCTGAGGGATGGGGGCCGGTCCTCATCCCTCATCCCTCATCCCTCATCCCTGAGAGTGCTGCGGCCCCTCCTCGACGTGACGCGGGACGAGATCCTCGAGTATGCGAAGAAGCGCAAGTTGAAGTGGGTCGAGGACGAGAGTAACCGGGACGTCGCGTTTCAGCGCAACTTCATCCGGCACGAAGTGCTGCCCGTCATTGCGCGGCGATTTCCCGCCTATCGCGTCACCCTCGCGCGCGCGGCGGGACACCTCGCGGAGGCTGCCCGGGCGCTCGACGAGCTGGCGGAGGCCGATGCCGCGGGACATCTCGAGGACGGAACCCTCGCGGTCGCGGCTTTGCGGCGCCTGCCTCCGGCCCGCAGACGGAACCTGCTGCGCTACTTTCTCGCCTGCCACGGTGTCGCCATGCCCAACGTCGAGCGGCTCGAGGAGGCGTTGCGCCAGGCATTGACGGCGAAGCAGGACGCGCGGGTGGCCGTGGCACTGGGCGATTTCACCTTGAGGCGGCACTCGGGAAGCGTGCATCTCCTGCGGTCGCCCGGAACTCCGCCCGAGTTCGTCGCCAAGCGCTGGCGGGGGGAGAAGCGAGATCGCGCTGCCGGAACTCGGTGGCGTGCTGGCATGCCGCGGGCGCGGGACTCGGAGTTGAGCCTTAGCACGGCTAGGGACACGGCCGGTGACGATCCGTCTGCGGCGCGGGGGAGAGCGCCTGCAGCCGGACTGCCGGCGACCGTGCCGCAGTCTTGAAGAACCTGCTGCAGGAGGCGAGCATCCCGCCGTGGGAGCGCGAGCGGTTGCCGTTGATTTTCTGCGGCGAGGATGCTGGTCTGGGCGCCCGGCATCGGGGTAGACTGCAGGTATCAGGCCGCGGGACAGGGAGCGGTCGCTCCAGCCTGCCTGGATCACGGCGAAAACAGCTGCAGCGCGATGACGGGTCGTTTTCAATGCGGCAACGCACCAATCGCTTGATCTGGATCAAGCGGCCGCGATGTGCGGGACCTTCATTGCATTGTCAGCCCCGAGCCGCTTTGTTAGTCTCTTACTCGCCGTCTCAACAAAGGAGGACTGACGTATGAAACGTAAGGAAAGCAGGGTGCGTAATGGGCTCGGGGCCGCGCTGGGCGTTGCATTGATCGCGGTTTTCGGCATGACGGCGAGCGAGCCGGCACACGCGCAGCGCAAGTCGATCCGCTGGGCAACGTCCAGCGTGGATTCCTACGGGTACAAGGTCGCCGCCTCGATGGTGAAAATCGCCGAGGACGCGCTCGGCGGGGAATACACGATCACCGTCAATCCCTACCCGTCGACGACCGGCGCCATGAAAGCGGCGATGGATGGCACGGGAGAGATCGGTTACACGGCCGATGTCGGCATGACGCAGCTCTATGCCGGCGAAGGTGGGTTCAAGAACTACACGCCCGCAAAGGGAAAGCTGGTGCACGCCTGGTACTCCTATCCGATGGAGTCGTTCATGGCCACATCGGCCAAGGAAGCCGGCAAGTACAAGTGCTGGAGCGACTTCAGCGGCAAGCCGGTGTTCTACACCACTGCCGGCTTCATGAACTGGCTCAACTTCCAGCGCATCTACAAGACCCTCGGCTACGAGTTCAAGCACGTCCAGATCGACGCCAAGACCCAGAGCGACGCGCTGCAGGCCGGCACCATCGCGGCTCGGTCGCCTATACGACCGCCGGCCGCTCGCTGGCGCCGTACTGGAAGGAGACCGAGGTGCGCATGGACGTGAAGGTGATCAATCCCGTGCCCGGAAGAGGTCGCCAAGCTGAAGGCGGCCGGCCTCGCCGTCGTGGACGTCGATCCGAAGAACGCGTTCACCAAGGATGTCGGGGTGAAGCAGATCCATGGCGTGCCGATCCTGTTCGCCTACAACGTGCGCGCGGACATGCCGGAGGACGTCGTCTACAAGTTGGTGAGCGCCTTCTACAAGAACAAGGACAAACTCGCGGAGGCCGATCCGGGATTCACTCCGATGGCCAAGGACTTCGTCGGCATGCAGGTGCAGGGGATCAATGCCAATCCGGATATCCCGGTGCATGCGGGCCTGGCCAGGTTCCTGAAGGAGCAAAAGGCCTGGAACGACAAGTGGAAGATCGCAAAGTGATCGCGTAAGTGAATCGCTGGAGACGGGGAACCCGCAAATGGCGCGGGTCTCGGCTCCAGTGGCCGTGCAAATTTCATCTTCAATGTCATAAGTCGCGCGCGGACGGCATCGGGCGATGGGGAAGCGCGAGTCCGGCCAACCACCGCCCGGCGATCCGCTGAACGTCGCCATTTGGCGCGGCGATGCCGCGCCGGCCCGGCAGGCGAGCCGCAACAATCCGCCACAGGGGGGGACCGCCATGCCGAGTGACTGGCTGAAGCGCCACGCCAATCTCAAGAACCTGACCTTTGCCTTCGCGCTGGTCCTGTTCGTCTGGGTGGTCTGGTATTGCTACACCGGCTTCGGCGGACCGCAGGAGCTGGTGTCCCGGCTGTTGCCGATCGCGCTCGTCCTGCAGATCCTGTTCATGTACCAGAACGAATTCCTGTACAAGTGGCTGCCCGCGATCGCGAACCACGTATTGGTGGTGGTTTACATCGGCATCTGTGTCTATGCCTTCGTCTATTTCTATCTGTACTACGAGGACATCGCCATCTGGCGGCAGGGCTCCTATACGACGCAGGATTTCGTCGTCGGCCTGCTCATGTTCCTGCTGGTGATGGAGCTGTCGCGGCTGGCCCATCCCACGCTGTTCTGGGTCAATTTCGGGCTCGTGCTCTACACGCTGTTTGGATACCTGAGCCCGCTCGACTTCTTCTGGCATCCCGGCACGAGCTTCTACCGCGTGGTCACTTCCAGCACGGTTGAAATGTCGAACGGGATCTACGGCATCTATGGCCAGATCGCGTTGACCCTGATCGCGGCCTTCCTGCTGCTGGCGGCGGTCGCAAACGGGTTCGGGGCGCAGAGCGCGATGATCCGCGTCATGCAGCGGCTTGCCGGAAACTCGCGGCAAATGGTGCCGCAGGCGGCGGTCATGGGGTCGCTGTCGATCGGCATGGTGAGCGGCAGCGGCTCGGCCAATGCGGTCGTGGTCGGCAGCATCACCATTCCGCTGATGAAACGCTACGGCGTGCCGCCGGTATTTGCCGCCGCAGTCGAGACCGCGGCTTCGATGGGCGGCCTCATCATGCCGCCCATGATGGGCGTCGGCGCTTTCCTGATGTCGGAGTTCCTCGGCGTGCCGTACTGGGACGTCGTGATTCGCGGGTTCGCTCTCGCGCTCACCTATTACGGGTCGCTTGCCTTTGCGGTCTATCTCATTTGCGTCCGCCTGCTGCCGCGCGAAGCCGATCGATGCGCCGAAGGTGCCGGCTTACCACCAGATCAAGACTTCGATTTTCTTTCTCGCGGTCGTGTTTCTCATGGTGATGATGGGTTGGGTCGGTATGGGGGAGTTGCTCGCGGCGCTCTATACCGCGGCCTTCATGTTCGTTCTCCTGCTCGCCAATTACCTTTATTTCAAGTACGCGCTGAAGGACCCGGCGGTCGGAGAGGAGACGTTCCTGCGGCAACGTGCGCCTGAGCATCGAGACGCACGCCGACATGACCTCCTACCTGACGCTCCTGCTCGCTACCCTCGGCATCATGATCGGGCTCTTCACCGTGACCGGCTTCATCAACCGCATGGGGGGCATGCTGCTCGAGCTCGGCTCATGGCACATCATCGCCCTGATTTTCATGTCCTTCGTGTTCGGATGGCTGGTCGGCATGGGCCTGCCGCCGACGGCGACCTACATCATCGGCGCGGTCGTCATCGTGGGTCCCCTGACCAAGCTCGGCGTCAATCCCTGGGTCGCGCATTTCTTCGTGTTCCTGATCTCGGTCTGGGGCGAGCTGTCGCCGCCGACTTCGCTCACGGCCGCCATCTCCGCGCGCATCGCCGAGGCCTCCTTCATGCAGACCATGTGGGAGGCGCTGAGGATCTGCCTGCCGATCACGCTCATGACGTTCGCCATATTCTCGCGGTCCGAAATGGTGGTGCACCCCGGCTGGACGCAGGTCGGCAGTACGCTGGTCGTGATGATCGGCACGTGCGGGACCGCCCTCGGGATGTTCGGGCGGCTCGTCGAGAATCCGGCCGCAGACCTGCTGCTGCGAGCGGTGCTGATCCTCGTCGCCTTCGTTGCGTTGTTCTACCCGGACGACAACGTTTCGGCGGCCGTCGCCGCGTTCGTGCTGGCCGCGACGATCTTCGGCGTCATGCGCCACCGCCGGATCGCCCCGCGGAAGGGCGCACTGCGACCGCAGCCTGCGGGCTAGCCAGGCTCCGCCGGCTGCGCCGAGGGATTCGCTGCGAGAGCCTCCGTCGCGCCGCGCTCCTTTACGCTTCCGCAACGGTCCGTCACCGGGCGCGAAGCGACACGGCCTCCCTTTATTCGGGAAGCCTTGACGTTGAATGGGCGTTCCTATACGGTGGGTCACCAAGCCGCAGCTCCAGACCGGGCCTCATAAACCGGCGGGCGAAACACCAGGGATCGCAGCACCCAGAACTAGGAGGAGGTTATGGACCGCAAGCAGATTCATCGAGTTAGCGCCGGACCACCGCCGCGATTTTCGGGGCTGCGCTGGCGGTCATCTCGCTCGCCCCTCAGACCCGCTCACGCGCAGGACCAGCCGCGGAAGGTCGTGCTGCGCTTCGTGGCGGACTTCCCGCCGCCGCCGCACCCCGCGGCCTTGCGATGACCTATTTCAAGGATCGCCTGCCGGAGGTCATACCCGGTAGCGAGGCGCGCCTCTACTACGCCGGCGCGCTCTACTCGATTCCCGAAGCCTTCGAGGCGATGCGCCAGGGCAACCTGGAGATGACCTGGATGCAGATCGGCAAGGCGGCGCCGGTCGACCCGTACGCGATGACCGTGTCGGGCCGGGCGTGCTGACGACGGTCGGTGCGGTCGATTCGCTCGAGAAGACGAAGACCTACCAGATGCTGGTGGACCGGCTCGCGAAGCGGCAGGCCATCAAGGTGTTCGGCGTCGGGCACATGAGCTTCGGCATGGGCGTCGGCGGCAAGCGGCGCTACGCCAAGCCGGATGATTTCAGCGGCAAGAAGGTGCGCAGCATGGGACCGGTCGAGAACGCGACGCTCGAGGCGTGGAAGGCGTCCCCCGTCGTCATGAACTTCGGCGAGGTGCCGAACGCGCTCGAGTCCGGCGTCATCGACGGCCTGATGACGAGCCTCGGCGGCTGGAACTGCGTGCGCGAGCAGGCGCCGTTCTACACCATGGGCGGTGCGGGCGCCTTCGTCGGCGACTATTACATGATCAGCGCGAGCCGGCGCTGGTTCGATCGCCTGACGCCCGCGACGCGGGAGCGCGCTCGAAGGCCTGATCAAGGAGACGATCCAGGTGCAGAAGGAGTACAACTGGTGCTTCGACAAGATGGCCTACGACAAGTACGGCACCAAGGACCCCTCGAAGCCGGGCGTCTACTGGCTGACGCCGCAGGAAGTCACCGCCATGGTGGGCGCGATGGGTGACTCGACGGTCCGCTACGTGAAGAGCAAGACGCCGGCGGACGTCCACCCTGCGGTCGACTCGTTCGTCAAGGAAGGCCGCGAGCTGTCGCGGCAGAATCCCGCCGGCACGTCCTGGATCGAAAAGGTGGACTGCTCGAAGCACGCGTCCAAGATCGTGATCCGGTAGCGCGCCGGGACGCGGGCGCGTGGAGAAGGCGTACCAGATCTGGCGCGCGTTCCAGGACCGGTTCCTGGCGCGCGCCGCGGCGCTGCTGCTGCTCGGCTCCACGCTGCTCGCGCTGCTCGAGATCTTCCGGCGCTACATCCTCGGCGTGTCCTTCGACTGGCAGCAGGACGCCGTCACCTTCTTCATCCTGAGCGGCGTCTTTCTCTACTTCGGTATCTCGCAGCGCCACAGCGAGCACCTCAACGTCGCGGTGCTGACCGAGACGCTCGATTCGCTCGGCCCGCGCTCGCGCCGCGCCTCGGAAATCGTCAAGCTCGTCGCCCTTGTGTTCTCGTTCGTGTTCCTCGTCGCCGTGGTCTGGTGGGGCGTGCCGGAGGTGCACGACAGCATCGAGTACGAGGGTCGCACGGAAAGCCTCGCGTTTCCCATGTGGCCGTTCCTGATGGTGCTGCTCCTCGGGTTCGCGTTCATGGCGGTGACGATGTTTTTCCAGATCTATTTCGAGATCCAGAAGCTGCGCGGCCGCGCCGTCGTCGAGGAGACGCACGAAGTCGTCGCACCCGAATGACACGCTGATCCGGGGGAGGGGGATGTACATCACGGGGATCGTCGCGCTCGTGCTGCTCGTGCTGAGCGTGCCGATCGGCATCGCGCTCTCGGCGGCAGCCGCGGCCTACATCTTTGTCGATCCCCTGCTCACGACCGAGGTCATTTTCCGCGCCTTCTTCAACTTCATCAGCCGCTACTCGCTGATGGCGATCCCGCTGTTCATCTTCGCGGGATTCCTCATGGAGCGCACCGGACTGGTCGCTCAGCTCTTCCGCTTCGCCGACTCGCTGGTCGGCTGGATGCCCGGGGGCTTCGGAGTGGCGACGGTGGTTGCGTGCGTCTTCTTCGGGGCGATCTCGGGATCGAGCGTTGCGATGGCGGCGGCCATGTCGGTCATCGCCATACCCGAAATGAGGAAGCGCGGCTACCCGGATTGGCTCGCCGGGGGCCTGGTGGCTACCGCCGGCGGCATCGCGATGCTGATTCCGCCGAGCATCATCCTGCTGCTGTACGGCATCGTGACCGAGACCTCGGTGGCGCGACTGTTCTTCGCCGGCGTCATTCCGGGCCTGATGCTCGCCATCGGCAATATCATCACCGTCGTCATCATTGCCATCTATCTGAAGCTGCCGCGCGGCACCTTCGACCGCCGCAGGATCTGGCCCGAGACCAAGGGCGCGCTGCCGGCGCTCGGCATGCCGGTCGTCATTCTGGGCGGCCTCTACGGCGGGCTGTTCACGCCGACCGAGGCCGCGGCCGCCGCCTGCGGCTACGCCTTGCTCTACGGGCTCATCAGCGGCCGGGGCGAGTTCATCAAGCAGTTGCTGCCCACTGCCGCCCGTTCGCTGAACCTGACCGCTGTGATCCTGTTCCTGGTCGGCAGCGTGGGTGTGTTCCAGTTCCTGGCGGCAAACCTCTATTGGCCGCAGAAGATCACCGAGACGATCGTCGGCTGGGGGCTGACGCCGCTCGGCTTCATCTTCGCATTCATGGGAGTCTTGCTGATACTCGGGTGCCTCGTGGACGGCGTCGCGATGGTGCTGCTGACGGTGCCGGTGGTGTTCCCGGTCGCCATGGCGCTCAAGATCGATCCCGTCGCGCTCGGCGTCATGATCACGCTCAATGTCGAAACCGGTGTCGTCACGCCCCCGGTCGGCTTGAATCTGTTCGCCGTGAGCGGCACTTCGAAGATTCCCCTCACCCAGATCCTGAAGGGCACCATCCCGTTCTTCATCGGTGATCTAAGCACACTGCTGCTCGTGATCTTCTTTCCCGGGATTGCGACCTGGCTGCCCGACCTGATGATTACCGACGTCTTCAAGTAGCACCGTCCAGCCAGAGGCGCTCGACCTGCGGCAGCGCTTCCTCGGTTCGCCGCGCGATTTCCTCATCGGTAAGGGAGCTCAGCGGGTGGGCGATCACGACGGGAGCGAGCCCCGCCATGCCGAGCGCGTCGCGCTGCGTCTCGGCCTCTAGCACGAACTCGCGGGTGACGATCGCGGCCGTGGGACGGCCCTTCGTCTCCAGCATCACCGTGTCGTGCATACAGCACGACGTGCAGGAGCCTCAGTCGCCGATGGCGGTGAGGACGATGTCGTTCTCCGCGGCGATCCGGTCGATGAGGTCAGGCGCGGCGGCGAGCGCGAAGCTTTCCTTGCGGTAGTAGTTCACCGCGCCCAGCGCATGCTTTTGCACGAGCCGCTCGCGCACTCCCCGGAGCAGCTTGTTGGCATTCCACTTGGTGTTGTCTAGAAGGGCAAGGCGCAGGCCTTCCAGCTTTTTCACTCTCGGCGCGAGCGAGAGCGGCGCCGCTTCCACCACTCCGCGCGGGTCGTACACCGGTATCGTTTTCATCGTTTCGATTTCTCCTGGTCCTAAACGGCGCAGGTCCCGTCGGCGCACTCGGGACCGCTCGCCGGCCGCGTTCCGCCCACTCCGCGCAGCACGGGCGATGACATGTGCCCCCAGCCCGGAATGAAGGCGGAGAAGCGCCCCGCCTCCCCGCCGGCGACGAAGAGATGGATGTTGTCCGGGCTCGGCACTATCGGGGTGCGCGCGTCGGGCTCGCGCTTGTACCACACCGGAAGATTCCTGTTGTAAACCTTGCCGTAGCGGCCGCGCCCGTAGAGGTCGTCCCAGCGGTTGCCGGAGTGCGCCCATAGGTAGTGGCGGATATCGTGCCGCTTCCAGCCCGATTTCGCGATCGTGGCGGCGTGCTCGGGGCCGAGGACGACCGCGCAGTGCCCGGCCGACACGGCGTTGTTGTTGCAGATCGTGCTCATGGCTGAGCACACGCTGTCGAGGACGCCCTCGGCATCGTTCGCAAAGTGGTTGGTGACGCTGTGAGGCGGCTCGGCGGCTAGCACGAACACGGTCGAGTCCCCCGCGCTGTAGCCATGCTCCACGTGGTAAGGCGCGAACGGGCTCGCTTCCTCGTTTTCCGCGATGCAGTAGGTGTACTTGCCGGGATGTCCTAGCGTGCTCTTGTCGAGCAGCCCCGGCCAGCCGCCGCCGACGTTGAGCATCACCAGCCGCAGTGCGCGGCCAATCGTGGCGTTGGCGCGGTTGCCCGAGCCGAACACGTTGCAGCCCGCGTTCATGCCGATCGCGCGGCGCACGGGGCCGTTCACCACGAGGAGGGGACTTGCCATGTGCGTCGTCGCCTGCACGCCGTTCAGGTTGAAGCGCGGCTCGCACAGCGCGAGCAGGGCCGCCTCGACCACCGGCGCGTACTCGGGCCGGCAGCCCGCCATGACCATGTTGATCGCCAGCACTTCGCGGGTGAGGCTGCCCCAGCGCGGCGGCACGCGGGCGATGAGGCGTGCGGGCTCGCCGCCAAGCGCCGCGAGGACGGCAGCGATCTTCTCCGGCGTCGGCGGCACGAGTGGCAGGCCGTCGGAGCAGCCGCGCTCGTAGTACCACTCGATGAGATCCGTGCCCACCGGCACCTGTGCCGAATCGGCGGGCGGCGGGGCTTGCAAGAGGTCGGTCTTGCCCATGGTCAGATCTTGGATCCGGGATCGCGGAGGGTAGGCGGCCCCATTATCTCACCAGGGCTTCCAAGCCGCCGCGGAATTGAGTAGATTGGGGCATCAGAGGAGGAGAACCCATGAAACCGATCATTGCCGCAATGGCTGCTGCGATCCTGCTCGCTGCCTGCCAGACCACCCCGCCACCCGAGCCGCTCAAGGCGAGCGCGCAGCTGAAGCCGACCAAGGGCAACAAGGCCTTCGGTGAAGCGACATTCGAGGAGGAGGGCGACAAGCTCGTCCGGGTCGTCGTATTCGTCCAGGGGCTGAAGCCGGGACAGGAGCACGGCCTGCACATCCACGAAAACGGCGACTGCAGCGCCCCCGACGCGATGAGCGCCGGCGGCCATTTCAATCCCCAGGGCAAGCCGCACGGCCAACCCGGCAGCGCCGAGCACCACGCCGGCGATCTGCCTGCCCTGAAGGCTGACAAGTCAGGCCGCGCCAATATCCACGCCGACGTCAGCATAATCACCCTGAAGCCGGGACCAACGAGCATTATCGGCCGGGCCGTCGTCGTACACGCGGATCCCGACGACTACAAGACACAGCCGACCGGCAACTCCGGCGCACGCATTGCCTGCGGTGTGATTGGGGCACACTGAGTGGGCGCCGCCACCCGCCAGATCGCGGAGTTCGTCGCCGGGCTGTCGTACGACGCGCTGCCGGCGGAAGTGCGCGAGCGCGTCAAGGCGCTCGCCCTCGATCTCGTCGGCATCGCGCTGCGCGCCCGCAATGAGGCCGAATCGACGGCGCCGATGGTTGCAGCGGCAGGAAAGCTCGGCCTGACGGGCGGCGCCTGCACCGTGATCGGGGATGCTTCCGGATACACCCCGCCGGGGGCGGCGATGCTGAACGGCACGCTC
Source organism: uncultured beta proteobacterium (assembly GCA_963699525.1). Classification (GTDB taxonomy): domain Bacteria; phylum Pseudomonadota; class Gammaproteobacteria; order Burkholderiales; family SG8-41; genus SG8-41. The sequence continues at coordinate 107,808 of CAVOUI010000018.1, forward strand.
GCCCATTCGCTCGATTTCGACGACACGCACGCGTCCGGTTCCCTCCATGCCAGCGCGCCAATTGTTCCCGCGGCCCTGGCTGCGGCGGAGATGACGGGTGCAGACGGGAGATCCGTCATCGCGGCCATCGTCTCCGGGTTCGAAGTGCAGATCCGGCTCGCCCTGGCGCTCGACCCGGCGGCGCATTACGACCGCGGTTTCCATCCGACCGCGACCTGCGGCGCGTTCGGTGCGGCCGCGGCGGCCGGGCGGCTGCTCGGTCTCGACCGGGAAGGCCACGCCAGCGCCTTCGGAATCGTGCTCAGCATGGCGGCGGGCTCGATGCAGTTTCTTGTGAATGGCGCCTGGACCAAGCGCTCACACGTCGGACATGCGGCGATGTGCGGCCTGATCGCGGCGACGCTCGCACGTGAGGGCTACAAGGGCGCGTCCGAGGCGATCGAGGGGAAGTGGGGATTCCTCCACTCCTATGCGCCTGCCGCCGACCCGGCGAAGGCGGTGGACGGCCTGGGCCGCCGCTGGGAGACGATGAAGATCGCGGTCAAGCCCTATCCGTCCTGCCGCTATAGCCACGCGCCCCTTGACGGCATCCTCGCACTGTCGCGCCAGCACGGCATCAAGGCGGAGGAGGTGGAAGAGGTCACGGTCGGATTGCCCGAGCCGGGCTGGAAGATCACCGGCGACCCGGAGCCGGCCAAGCAATCGCCGAAGTCGGTCGTGGACGGGCAGTTTTCCATGGCGTTCTGTGCCGCCGTGGCCCTGCGCAGCGGCGGCCTCGTGTGGGATGACTACGCGCGCCATTTGGGCGACCCCGCGACGCTGGCGTTGTGCAAGCGGGTGCGGACCCAGGTCGATCCGAAGGCGCAGGCCGACTTCCCCGCGGAGATGGCGGGCAGCGTTCGGATCAAGACCGGGCGCGGCGCCTTCGAGACCTACGTGCGCGTGCCGAAAGGCGAGCCGGCGAACTTCCTTTCCGCATCCGAGTTGCGCGCCAAGTTCGACGGGCTCACCGGACCGTACCTTTCGGCACGACAGCGCGACGAGCTCGCGGCAGGGCTGCTTGCGCTCGAGCAGGTGAAGGACATCGGATCGCTGTTGCGTCTCACGCGTCCCGGGCAACCCCAGCGGATCGCCGCGGCTAGCCGTTGACGGCGATGGCGGTCGAGCGCAGGCAGGTGGGGCCGAACCGCTATCGCGAATCCGTCGGCCGCTACTTCGAGGACTTCCGGGTCGGCGACGTCTACGAGCACCGGCCGGGACGCACCCTCTCCGAAGCCGACAACACCTGGTTCACGCTGCTCACCATGAACCAGCACCCGCTGCATTTCGACGCCGCCTACGCGGCCAGGACCGAGTTCGGCAGGCCGCTGGTCAACAGCTGCCTGGCGCTGTCCGTGGTGACGGGCATGAGCGTCAGCGACGTGAGCCAGAAGGCCGTCGCCAACCTCGGCTGGGACAAGGTCCGGCTCACGGCGCCGGTATTCGCGGGCGACACGATCTACGCCGAGTCCGAGGTGCTGGACGTGCGCGAGTCGAAATCGCGCCCGACGCAAGGGGTCGTCACCGTGCGTACGACCGGCAGGAAGTCCGACGGCACGGCATTCATGAGCTTCGAGCGCTCGATCCTGGTGCCGAAGCGCGGCCACGCAGTGGAAGATTGAAACCATGCTGATACTCAACAACGACGAGATCGCCGGGCTGATGACGATGCAGGATTACCTGGCCGCGCTCGAGCCGATGTACCGCGATTTCGCCGACTCGCGCGCGCTCCTCGCGCCGCGCTTCGACAACATGGCTCCGACCCGTCATGCGGGCGGCTACTACGCCTTCAAGCACATGGGCGGCACCTGGCCCGCGCAGGGCATCCAGGCGCTGCGCATCAATTCGGACGTCATCACGCACCCGCTCGTGGCCGGCAAGCCCCGCCGCGTCAAGCAGCCGATGGCGGACGGCCGCTGGGTCGGGTTGGTGCTCCTCTTCAGCACCGAGACGGGGAAGCTCCTCGCGATGTTCCCGGACGGCGTCATGCAGCGCATGCGCGTCGGCGCGGCGAGCGGTCTCGCGTTGAAGCACCTCGCGCGCGGGGACGCATCCACTCTCGCGCTGATCGGCACCGGCTGGCAGGCCGGCTCCCAGCTCATGGCCGCGCGCGCCGTCCGAAACTTCAGGGACGTGCGCGTCTACAGCCCGCGGCGGGAAAGCCGTGACGCTTTCGTCTCGCAGCACGAGGGGGTCCGCGCCGTCGAATCGGCGGACGCCTGCGTCGAGGGCGCCGACGTGATTCTCGCCGCGACGTCTTCCATGGTTCGGGTCATCGAGCCGCGATGGCTCAAGCCCGGCATGCACGTCGGCTGCATCAAGTCGCAGGAGATCGACGGCGAGGTGCTCGACCGCAGCGACCGGGTGTTCGTCCACAACCGGAAGCAGGCGAAGCAGTTCAACAACGTGATGCCGGGCACGCCCAACGTGGACGAGCGGCGCGAGCAGGGCTGGTGGAAGGATCCGGCGCGCCAGGAACGCTACCCGGATCTCGGCGAGCTGCTCTCCGAGCGCGCTCCGGGCCGCGAGCGCGCGGATGAAATCACCTGCTTCGCGAACAACGTCGGAATGGGCCTGCAATTCGCGGCGGCGGGCGCGTTCATGCTGCGCAAGGCCCGGGAACGCGGCGTTGGGCGGGAGCTCCCCGACGACTGGTTCACCGAGAACGTCCATCCCTGACCGGTTACATGACGCAGCCACACGCAGACGCCGAGCAGGAGACGCTGATCCTGCAAAGCGTGGACCGTTTCATTGAGCGCGAGGTTCGCCCCGTAGTCCACGCGCTGGAGGCCGCGGACACCTACCCGACCGCCATCGTCGAGAAGCTGAGGGCGCTCGGGCTCTTCGGCGCCACCATCGCCCCCGAATTCGGGGGGCTCGGACTCTCCGCTGTCACCTACGCGAGGATCGTCGAGCGCCTGTCGGCGGTGTGGATGTCGGTCCCGGGTTTCTTCAATTCCCATCTCATCATGGCGATGGCGGTGCAGCGCTTCGGGACCGACGAGCAGAAGCGCCGCTTCCTGCCGCGATTCGCAAGCGGAGAATTGCGCGGGGGCGTTGCCCTGACCGAGCCGGATTGCGGCACCGATCTCCAGGCGATCCGCACGCACGCCCGGCGCGATGCCGGTCATTACATCGTCAACGGCGCCAAGACCTGGATCACCAACAGCGCCGAGGGGCACATTCTCGCGGTGCTGGTGAAGACGGACCCGCGCGCGCAGCCCCCGCACAAGGGAATGAGCCTCCTCCTGATCGAGAAGGGGCCGGGCTTCAAGGTCGTGCGCAAGCTCGACAAGCTCGGCTACCGCGGCATCGACACGGCCGAGCTCCTGTTCGAGGACTGTCGGGTACCGGCGGCGAACCGGATTGGCCTCGAGGAAGGTCACGGCCTGCAGCAGGTGCTGAACGGTCTCGAGCTCGGGCGCATCAACGTCGCGGCCCGGGGAGCGGGGCTTGCACGCGCGTGCCTGGAGGAGTCGCTGCGTTACGCGCAGCAGCGCAAGACCTTCGGAAAACCGATCGCGGAGCACCAGGCGATCCAGATCAAGCTCGCCGACATGGCGACCCGGGTCGAGGCGGCGCGCCTGCTGGTGGAGCACGCCGCGCGCGCATACGACGCCGGCGGGCGGTGCGACCTCGAAGCGGGCATGGCGAAGCTCTACGCCACGGAGGCGGCGCTCGAGAACAGCCTGGAGGCGATGCGCATTCACGGCGCCTACGGCTACTCGAAGGAGTTCAACATCGAGCGCTACTACCGGGACGCGCCGCTGCTCGCGATCGGCGAGGGCACGAACGAACTGCAGCGCATCATCATCGCGCGGGAGCTCGTCAGGCGGCACCCCGCCTGACCGATTGTCCATGCTCCCGCTGGAAGGCGTACGGGTACTGGCGGTCGAGCAGTACGGGGCGGGCCCCTTCGGCACGATGTTCCTCGCCGACCAGGGCGCCGAGGTCATCAAGATCGAGAATCCCAACGACGGCGGCGACATGTCGCGCGCGGTAGGGCCGCATTTCTTCGCGCCCGGCGACAGCGAGTTCTTCGCAAGCTTCAACCGCAACAAGAAGAGCGTCACCCTCGACCTTTCGCGGCCGGAAGGGCAGGCCGTGCTGCACGACCTCGTGCGCACCGCCGACGCCCTTGCTTCCAACCTGCGCGGCGACGTGCCGGCGAAGCTCGGGCTCGTCTACGAGAGCCTGAAGAGCGCGAATCGCAGGATCGTATGCGCCCACCTTTCCGCTTACGGGAGGACCGGCCCGCGCGCCGACTGGCCGGGGTTCGACTACCTGATGCAGGCGGAGGCCGGCTACTTCTCGCTGACCGGCGAGCCGGGCGCGCCGCCCGCGCGTTTCGGATTGTCGATCGTGGACTACATGTCGGGCCTCGGGCTGGCGTATGCGCTCCTCGCGGCGCTCACGGCGGCGCGCGCGACCGGAGCGGGTCGCGACATCGACGTGAGTCTCTTCGACATGGCGCTCTTCAACACCGCCTATCAGGCCACCTGGTACCTGAACGAGGGCGTCGTTACCGGGCGCCTGCCGCGCTCGGCGCACCCCGCGCTGACGCCGTGCCAGCTCTACCGCACGCGCGACGGCTGGATCTACATCATGTGCAACAAGGAGAAATTCTGGCCGGCGTTGTGCACGAAGCTCGAGCGACCGGAGTGGGCGGAGGACGCGCGTTTTCGCCGCTTTCCGGATCGGCTGCGCCACCGTGAGGTGCTGACCGAAATGCTCGATCGGGAGCTCGAGCGGCGCACGACCGGTGAGTGGCTCGCGCACTTCGCGGCGTCGGTGCCCGCGGCGCCGATCTACGATCTCGCGCAGGCACTCGACAATCCGTTCGTGACCGAGCACGGCAGGTTGCAGACGCTGCCCCACCCGGCGCGGGGGTCCTACCGCATGGTGGCGTCCCCGGTGCGATGCGCGGGGGGCGAGCCACCCGCGCGCCCGGCCCCTGCGCTCGGCCAGCATACCGAGCCCCTGTTGCGGGAGATCGGCTACGATGACGCGCGCATCCGCGCGTTACGCGACGCGAAAGTCATCTGAAAAGGTGTCAGGAACCTTTATGGACAACGCGGCACGACGCGATTACCGGCACATCGAGGTGCGGCCAATCGCCGGCGCGCTCGGCGCCGAGGTCACCGGCGTGGATGTCGCGCAGCCGCTCGGCGCCGAGGTCATCGCCGAGATCCGGCGGGCGTTCCTCGACCACCTGGTGATCTTCCTCCGCAACCAGGCGCTCACGCCACAGGTGCTGCTCGGTTTCGCTCGCCGTTTCGGGGAGCCGATGGAGTATCCGCAGCTGAAGGGGCTGCCGGAATGCCCGCTGGTGACGCCGGTCGTGAAACTCGAGCACGAACGCGTGAATTTCGGCGGTATCTGGCATTCCGATACGACCTACCTCGCGCGGCCGCCCATGGGGAGCATGCTCTACGCGGTCGAAATCCCACCCTATGGCGGCGATACCCTGTTCGCGAACCAGTACCTCGCCTACGAAACGCTGTCGGCGCGCTACCGGGAGCTGCTGGAAGGGCTCATCGGCGTGAGCAGCTCGCTCAAGGCCGATGCCTCCCGCACGCGGGAAGACCGGCTGCGAGCGGCGGGCGTGGAGCGCAAGGTGCTGATCGCCGAGCATCCGGTGGTGCGCACGCATCCGGAGACCCAGCGGCGCGCGCTCTACGTCAACGTCGGGCACACGACGCACTTCAGGGGCCTCACCGAGGAAGAAAGCCGGCCGCTGCTCGTCTATCTCTTCCGGCACCAGGTCCGGCCGGAATTCACCTGCCGCTTTCGTTGGGCGCCGGGGTCGCTCGCGTTCTGGGATAACCGCTGCGCGCAGCACAACCCGGTGAACGACTACCACGGGTTTAAGCGCGTCATGCACCGCGTGACTCTGGCGGGCGACGCGCCGGTCTGACCGGCGCCCGGAGCCGGAATCGCGGTGGCTCGGCAAGTGTCTGTATTGGCGCACGAAATCCCGAGAATTGGCTTCAATTCAAGGCTTCGTCGTGGTATCCTCACCGGTTAGACTCGAGGATCAAAAAGCAAGGGAAGCTGAATGGCTGTTGAGCGCACTCTGTCCATCATCAAGCCGGACGCCGTGGCAAAGAACGCGATAGGAAAGATCTACACCCGTTTCGAGAACGCGGGATTGAAGATCGTCGCCGCGCGCATGAAGTGGCTCTCCCGGGCCGAAGCCGAGGGCTTCTACGCGGTGCACAAGGCGCGGCCGTTTTTCAAGGATCTGGTCGATTTCATGACGTCCGGCCCGGTGGTGATCCAGGTGCTGGAAGGCGAGGACGCGATCCAGAAGAACCGCGACCTGATGGGCGCGACCGATCCCCGGAAGGCGGCGAAGGGCACTATCCGCGCCGACTTCGCTCAAAGCATCGATGCCAACGCGGTGCACGGCTCGGACTCGCCGGAGACCGCCGCCACGGAGATCGCGTATTTCTTCCCGAAGCAGGAAATCTACTCGCGTTGAGCGTGCTGCCGCGATGACCGTCAATCTGATCGGGCTGGACCAGGAGGCGCTGCGGGGCTTTTGCGCCGGGCTGGGCGAGAAGCCGTACCGGGCACGCCAGCTGCTGCGCTGGATCCACCACGCGGGGGTCGATGATTTCGCCGCCATGACCGACATGTCGAGGCCATTCCGCGAGCGACTCGCGGAGAGCGCCTTGATTGCCGCGCCGCACGTGTTGGGCGATACCACGGCTGCCGATGGCACGCGCAAGTGGCTGCTCGACGTGGGCACCGGCAACGCGATCGAGACGGTGTTCATCCCGGAATCAAATAGGGGCACGCTCTGCATCTCCTCGCAGGCAGGCTGCGCGCTCGAATGCTCGTTCTGCTCCACCGGCAAGCAGGGCTTCAACCGCAATCTCACCGTGGAGGAGATCATCGGCCAGTTGTGGCTTGCCAACCGCAGCCTCGGTCGCGGCGTGACCGAGGAGCGCCCCATCAGCAACGTCGTGATGATGGGCATGGGCGAGCCGCTCGCCAATTTCGAGAACGTCGTGGGCGCGATGCGGCTCATGCTCGACGACTCCGCCTACGGGCTCTCGCGCCGGCGCGTCACGCTGTCGACGGCGGGGCTGGTGCCCGGGATCGACCGGCTGCGCGAGGCATGCCCGGTCGCGCTCGCAGTCTCGCTGCACGCGCCGAACGATGCGCTGCGCGACGAGCTGGTCCCGATCAACCGCAAGTACCCGATCCGGGAGCTGCTCGCAGCGTGCGTCCGCTACCTGGAGAACGCGCCGCGCGATTTCGTGACTTTCGAGTACGTGATGCTCGACGGCGTCAACGATAGCGCGGGGCAGGCGCGGGAACTCGCGGCGCTGGTGCGCGAGGTGCCCTGCAAGTTCAATCTGATCCCGTTCAACCCGTTCCCCGGCGTCGGCTACCGGCGCTCGAGCCCGGAGGCGATCTCCCGTTTCCGCGACGTGCTGATGCAGGCGGGACTCGTCGCCACTGTCCGCAAGACCCGCGGCGACGACATTGCCGCAGCGTGCGGACAGCTTGCGGGACGCGTCCAGGATCGCACCCGGCGCACGGCGGGCCCCCGGCAGGAGCTTGCCCGATGAGGCTCGCCGGCGCGGCGGTGATGGCGGCCTGCCTCGCCTTTTCCGGCTGCGCCACGCAGCCGCATGACGATTCGGGCCTGAAGGCCGCCACCCCTACCATGGGCGATGAGACCCACGAGAGGATGCGGGCGCGCGTCCACACGGAGCTCGCCGCGAACTACTTCGGGGTCGGCAACGTGGGCGTAGCGCTGGAGGAGGTGCAGGAGGCGCTGCGAGCCGACCGGAACTACGGGCCGGCGTACAACGTCGCGGGCCTGGTGTACGCGCAGCTGAAGGAGGACCGCCTGGCCGAAGAGAACTTTCAGCGCGCGTTGAGCATCAACCCGTCGGATTCCGACGCCCGCCACAACTACGGGATGTTCCTGTGCCAGCGCAAGCAGGAGCGCGAGGCGATCCAGCAGTTCATGCTGGCGGTGCGCAATCCCCTCTACGCCACGCCCGATCGCTCCTACGTGAACGCCGGCGTCTGCGCGCGCCGGGCGGGAGATCTGGCCGGTGCCGGGGAATTCTTTGCTCTCGCTCTGAAGGTGCGCCCGGACCAGCCCCAGGCCCTCTACCAGTTGGCGGACCTGGCCTACGGGCGGGGCGATTACGGCCAGGCGAGGAGCTATCTCGGCCGGCTGCCGCGGGTCGCTGAGAACGCGGAAACCCTGTGGCTCGGCGTGCGCATCGAGCGCCGCCTGGGGGACCGCAATTCCGAGGCGAGCTACGCGCAGCGGCTGCGCGAGCGGTTTCCGGATTCACGGGAGGCCCGCGCGCTCATCGCGGGTCAGTACGAATGATTGAAGCCGGCAACATCCAGTCTCCCGCCGCGACGGGAGCGGGCGCGGCCCCGAACCTGCGATTGAGCCAGACGCGGCAGGCGCAGGGCCTGACCACCGCGGAAGTCGCGCGCCGGCTGAAGCTCTCGGTGTGGCAGGTCGAGGCCCTGGAGTCGGGCCAGTATCAGCAGCTGCCCGGGCCGATCTTCGTGCGCGGCTTCATCCGCAATTACGCGCGGCTGCTCAAGCTCGATCCCGAAGAGCTCGCGCATGCGGTGACGGGCTCGCTTCCGGCCGCCGCGGAGCTCGCGGGGAGCACGCCGGCCCGGGACATCCCGTTTCCGGCGGGCAGCCCCCGGCGCTGGCAGCGATACGCCGCGGCGGTGGCCGTGGTCGTCGTACTGCTCGCCGTCTACGAGTTCTACTTCAGCGACGAGCCGGCCAGGGTAGCGACGGAGTCGGGCACTGCCGCCGCGATTGCCCCCGCGCAGGAGGCGCCGGCGGCGGCCCCGGCCAAAGCACAGCGGGAGGCCCAGGCGAAGCAGCCGGCCGCTGCCGCGGTGTCGAAGCCGCAGGATGCGGCAGCCACGCCGTCCTCGAGCGCGGCGCAGCCCCGGGAACGGGTCGCGCACCCGGATGACCGCGAAGTCAGGTTCGTGTTCGACGAGGATTCGTGGGTGGAGATCCGCGACCGCAATGACCAGACGATATTTTCCCAGCTGAACCGGGCCGGCACCACGCGGCGCGTCGTCGGCTTGCCGCCGCTCCAAATCGTGGTGGGCAACGCGCAGGGCGTGCGCATGACCTTCGACGGACGCGAGATCAATCTCGCGCGCCACACCAAGATCGATGTCGCCCGGCTGACGGTGCCATGAAGTGCTATCCGGATCACGGCCCGGCCGCGCGCCGCAAGTCCCGCCAGGCGCGGGTAGGGCACGTCGCGATCGGCGGCGATGCGCCGATCGTGGTCCAGTCCATGACCAATACCGACACGGCGGACGTCGCCGCGACGGTCAGACAGGTGGCGGATCTCGCGCGCGCCGGCTCCGAGATCGTGCGCGTGACCGTCAACAATGCCGAGGCCGCGGCAGCCGTGCCGCGGATCCGGGAGCAGCTCGACGCCCGCGGCATCGACGTGCCCCTCGTTGGCGATTTTCATTTCAACGGCCATCGCCTGCTCGCTCAGCACCCCGGGTGCGCGGAGGCGCTGGCAAAGCTGCGCATCAACCCCGGCAACGTGGGGCGCGGCGCGAAGCGCGACGAGCAGTTTGCCACCCTGATCGAGTTTGCATGCCGCTACGAAAAGCCGGTGCGCATCGGCGTCAACTGGGGCAGCCTCGACCCGGAGCTGCTCGCGCGCATGATGGACGATAACGCGCGCCGCGCGCAGCCCGAAGACTCCGCGGTCGTGACTCGCGCCGCGCTCGTCGCGTCCGCGCTCGACAGCGCGCGCCAGGCCGAGGCGCTCGGCCTTCCGCGCGACGCCATCATCCTCTCGTGCAAGGTGAGCGGCGTGCAGGACCTCATCTCGGTCTACCGGGACCTCGCGGCCCGGTGCGACTATCCGTTGCACCTCGGGCTGACCGAAGCGGGCATGGGCTCGAAGGGCATCGTCGCCTCCACGGCGGCGCTGGCGGTCTTGTTGCAGGAAGGCATCGGGGACACGATTCGCATTTCGCTCACGCCCGAGCCGGGAGGCGACCGCACCCGTGAAGTCGTGGTGGCGCAGGAGATCCTGCAGACGCTGGGGTTACGCTCATTCGCCCCCATGGTGATCGCCTGCCCGGGGTGCGGGCGCACCACCAGCACGTATTTCCAGGAGCTTGCGGACCGCATCCAGGGCTGGCTGCGGGCGCAGATGCCGCAGTGGCGCGGCCGCTACCCGGGCGTCGAGAATATGCACGTCGCGGTCATGGGCTGCGTGGTAAACGGCCCGGGCGAGAGCAAGCACGCGAACGTCGGCATCAGCCTGCCCGGATCGGGGGAGAACCCGGTGGCGCCGGTCTACGTGGACGGCGTGAAGACCGTGACGCTCAAGGGCGGGCGAATCGCCGAGGAGTTCCAGGAGATCGTCGAGCACTACGTGGCCGACACCTATTCGAACGCAGCCGCTGCGGACGCAAAGAAGCAGGCAAGGGACGCGGCGCCCGCCTGATCGTCTGCCGGACGGCGACCTGTGACCGGCCGGTCGCTGAAACAAGAACGAGCCACCCATCACGATGCCTCCAAAGCCGATACAGGCCATCCGCGGGATGAACGACATCCTGCCGGACGAAGCGCACCTGTGGGAGTACTTCGAGGACACGGTGCGCGCGTGGCTGCGGGCCTACGGCTACCGCAACCTGCGCACGCCGATCCTGGAAAAGACCGACCTCTTCGTGCGCTCGATCGGCGAGGTGACCGACATCGTCGAGAAGGAGATGTATACCTTCACCGACGCGCTGAGCGGCGAGAGCCTCGCGTTGCGGCCCGAGGGCACCGCCGCGTGCGTGCGCGCGGTGGTCGAGCACAACCTGCTCTACGGGGGGGCGCAGCGCCTGTGGTACTGGGGCCCGATGTTCCGCCACGAGCGCCCGCAAAAAGGGCGCTTCCGGCAGTTCCACCAGGTCGGGGTGGAGGCGCTGGGATTTCCCGGCTCCGATATCGACGCCGAGCATCTCGTGATGTGCGCCCGGCTGTGGCGCTTGCTCGGGCTCGAGGGCATCGAGCTCGACCTGAACACGCTGGGCGATGCGGAGGCGCGCGCGCGCTACCGGCACCGGCTGGTGCGCTACCTGGAGGGCCACGAGCGCCGTCTCGACGCCGATTCGAAGCGCCGGCTGCATGCGAATCCCCTGCGGGTCCTCGACAGCAAGAACCCGGAGATGGCCGAGCTGATCGCGGGGGCGCCGAAGCTGGCCGACGACCTCGACGAAGCGTCGCTCAAGAGCTTCGAGGTGCTGCAAGGGCTCCTGCGCGAAGGCGGCGTTTCCTTCCGGATCAACAGCCGGCTGGTGCGCGGGCTTGATTACTACAACGGAGCGGTCTACGAGTGGGTGTGCGACCGGCTCGGCGCGCAGAACGCGGTTTGCGCGGGCGGCCGCTATGATGCGCTGGTCGAGCAGATCGGCGGCAAGCCGACCCCCGCCTGCGGCTTCGCGCTGGGGATCGAGCGCCTGCTCGTCCTGCTTGGAGAGGGGGCGGGCCGGACGGCGCCGGGGCCCGACGTCTACCTGGTGCGGCAGGGCGCCGCCGCCGAGCGCTACGGCGCGCGCGTGGCCGAGCAGCTGCGCGACGGCGCCATTGCCGTCGTGCTCCATTGCGGCGGGGGCAGCTTCAAGTCGCAGATGAAGCGGGCGGATGCCAGCGGCGCACGCTACGCGGTAATCGTGGGCGATGACGAGGCGGGGGCGGGCGTGGTCACCGTGAAGCCCCTGCGCGAGGCCGCTCAGCAGGTCCGCGCGTCGGTTGCCGAGGCGATCGACCTGATCAAAGGAAAGGCATGAGATAAATGGCATACGACCTTCAGGAACAGGAACAGCTCGATGAGCTGAAGGCGTGGTGGAAGGACTACGGCAGGCTGGTGCTGCTCGGCGTCGCGCTCGGCGCGGTCGCGGTCGCGGGCTTTCAGGGGTGGCGTTATTACAGGCACACCCAGTCGCTTGCGGCCGCCGCGCTGTATGAGCAGCTCGAGCAAGCCGAACGCGCAGGGGACCGCAAGAAGGTGCGCGATATCGCGGGCGGGGTCGTGGCGAATTACGCGTCGACCCCCTATGCCAGCTTTGCCGCGCTGAGCGCCGCCCGCGCGAGCTTCGACGAAGGCGATCTGACGGAGGCCAAGGCTCGGCTGACGTGGGTGGTGGAGAACGCGCGCCGGGAGGAGCTGAGAGATGTCGCCCGACTTCGGCTCGCCGGCGTGCTGCTCGACGAAAAGGGCTACGAGGAGGCGCTGAAAGTCCTCGAGACCAAGCCGGCGGACTCCATGAATGCCCTCTACGCGGATCTGCGCGGCGACATTCTCCTCGCGCAGGGCAAGCACGCCGAGGCGCGCAATGCCTACCAGCTCGCGCTCGACCGCACCGAAGCGGGAAGCGCCTACCGCGCCACGGTCCAGCTCAAGCTCGATTCCCTCGGCGAGCCGAAGTGAGGCGGCGACTCGACGGCTACGTTCGATCCGTCGCCTGCCGCTTTTCCGCAATGCTCCCCCGGTTTTCCCACGCGCTGTGGATGATCGTGGCGCTGGCGCAGCTTGCCGGCTGCGGTGGCGCGCCGACGCGTAAGCCCGCCGAGCTCACCGACTTCGAGCCGACGGCGACGCTCAAGCTGCTGTGGGACGGCAGCGTGGATTCCGCGGGGACGGACGTCTTTTATCCGCGCGTGTCCGGCAGCGTCGTCTACGCCGCCGGTTCCGGGGGCAGCGTGACCGGGTTCGACAAAGCGAGCGGCAGTACGGCCGTGAGCTTCGAAGCCGGCGAGCGGATCTCGGGTGGCGTCGGCGTGGCTGAGGGCCTGGTGCTGCTCGGCACGTCCAAGGGCCAGGTGCTGGCATTTAGCCGCGAAGGCAAGCCGTTGTGGCAGGCGCAGCTTTCCGGCGAAGTGCTGTCGCCTCCCGAGTCGCAGGAGGGCATCATCGTCGCGCGCACCGGCGATGGCCGGATACACGGACTTGACGCCGCCACCGGCAAGCGCCGGTGGATCTACCAGCGTGCGACCCCGGCACTGTCGGTGCGCACCCATGCCGGCGTGGTGGTGATCCAGGGAGGCGTGTTCGCGGGGTTTCCGGGCGGACGGCTGGTGGCGCTCGCGCTCGCCAACGGCAATATCGGCTGGGAAGCCGTGGTCGCCTTGCCGCGCGGGACGACCGAGCTCGAGCGGGTGGCTGATGTGACCAGCCTGCCCGTGATTGACGGCAAGCAGGCGTGCGCCGCTGCATTCCAGGGGCGGGTGGCCTGTTTCGACGCGTTCCGCGGGACCCTGCTATGGGCGCGTGACGTGTCGAGCATCGCGGGAATCGCCGTGGACGCGCGCTACCTCTACGTCACCGACGACAAGGACGCCGTGCAGGCTCTGGACAAAACGAGCGGCGCCAGCATCTGGCGCCAGGACCAGCTCGCGGGGCGCAGCGTGACCGGGCCGCTCGCGCTCGGGCGGCACGTCGTCGTCGGGGACTTCGAGGGCTACGTGCACCTGCTCTCGCGCGAGGATGGGTCGTTTGCCGCGCGCATCCAGACCGACAGCAGCGGCATACTCGCGCCGGCGATCGCGCTCGACGCGACGAGTTTCCTGGTGCAGACGCGCTCCGGCGGCGTCTATGCATTCGCTATTCAGTAAACAATGCTGCCCATCGTCGCCATTGTCGGCCGGCCGAGCGTCGGCAAGTCGACGCTCTTCAACCGGCTGACCCGGACCCGCGATGCGCTCGTCGCCGACGTGCCGGGGATGACGCGCGATCGCCACTACGGGCGGGGACGCGTCGGGGGAAAGCCGTACCTCGTGGTCGACACCGGCGGCTTCGAGCCGGTGGCGCAAGAGGGCATCTTCCGGGAGATGGCGCGGCAAACGCGCCAGGCGGTGGACGAGGCCGATGTAGTGCTGTTCCTGGTGGACGCCCGCGCGGGCCTCGTGTCGCAGGATCGCCTGATTGTCGATCGAGCTGCGCAAGAGCGGGCGCCGCGTCTTTCTCGTGGTCAACAAGGCGGAGGGCATGGATCCCGCGCTTGCGGGGGCGGAATTCCACGCGCTCGGGCTCGGTGATCCGCTGCCGGTCTCCGCGGCCCACGGAGAGCATGTGTCGGACCTCATGGAGGAGGTGCTCGCGGATATTCCGCGCGCGCCCGAACCGGTCGAGGAGCGAGTCCGCCGTCCCCGGATTGCCGTCGTCGGGCGGCCCAATGTGGGCAAGTCGACGCTGGTGAACGCACTCCTCGGCGAGGAGCGCGTTGTGGTCCATGGCGAGCCCGGCACGACGCGGGACTCGATCGAGGTCGAATTCGAGCGCGACGGCCGGGGCTATACGCTGATCGACACCGCTGGCATGCGCCGCAGGGGGCACGTGCTGGAGGTCGCGGAGAAGTTCTCGGTGGTGAAGACGATGCAGGCAATCGAGGAGGCCAATGTCGCGATTCTCGTGCTCGACGCACGGCGGGAGATCGCCGAGCAGGACGCGCACATCGCCGGCTACCTGCTCGAGGCGGGACGGGCGCTAGTGGTCGCGGTCAACAAATGGGAGCGGCTTCCCGCAGAGGAGCGCGAGCGCGTCCGGCGCACGCTCAGGCGCAAGATTAATTTCCTGGGATTTGCCCGCCTGCATTTCATTTCGGCGCTGACCGGGCAGGGCGTGGCCGCCCTGCTGAAATCAGTGGACGAGGCCTTCGACGCGGCGATGGCGCGCCTGCCCACGCCGCGCCTGAACCGCTTGCTGGCGCAGGCCGTGGCGCAGCAGGAGCCCCCGCGGTCGGGGGCGATCCGCCCCCGGCCGCGCTATGCCCACCAGGGCGGCATCAATCCCCCGCGCATCGTGGTCCACGGCAACGCGCTCGATCGCGTGCCGGATTCCTACCGGCGCTACCTGGAACGTTTTTTCCGGGACGCTTTCAAATTGCAGGGAACCCCCTTGCGGGTGGAGCTGAGAGTGGGAAAAAATCCCTATGCGAAACGGGCCGCGCGGCGACGCTAACCGCATGGCGCAGCGGCAAAAAAGCGAGTAAAGTACGACGCTCAAAAACACTACAAATACGAGGCAGAACATGAGTAATAAGGGCCAGCTGCTACAAGACCCGTTTCTCAACACCTTGCGCAAGGAGCACATCCCGGTCTCGATCTACCTGGTGAACGGCATCAAGCTCCAGGGGCAGATCGACTCCTTCGACCAGTACGTGGTGCTGCTCAAGAATACGGTTACCCAGATGGTCTACAAGCACGCGATCTCGACCGTGGTCCCGGCGCGTGCCGTCAACCTCCAGCTCGACCCGAGTTCCGACGGTTGATGCGGTCTGTCCAAGCTGATGCTTGACCGGCCCCGGAACGGCACCGAGGCGGTGCTGGTCAGCCTCGACTTCGGCGAGGCAGGCTACGCGGAAGGAGTGCAGGAAATCAGCGAGCTCGCGGCGAGCGCCGGGGTCCATGCCCGTGCGCTGATCGGTGGCCGGCGCGCACGCCCCGACCCTGCGCTGTTCGCCGGCAAGGGCAAGGTCGAGGAAGTGGCGCGCACGATTGCAACGACCGGTTCGGGCCTTGCCATCTTCAATCACGAGCTGTCGCCGGCCCAGGAGCGCAATCTCGAGCGCGAGCTCGGCTGCCGGGTCGTCGACCGGGTGAGCCTCATCCTCGACATCTTTGCGCAGCGGGCGCACACCCATGAGGGCAAGCTCCAGGTGGAACTCGCGCAGCTCGAGCATCTTTCGACGCGTCTGGTGCGCGGGTGGACCCACCTCGAGCGGCAGAAGGGCGGCATCGGCCTGCGCGGACCGGGCGAGACCCAGCTCGAGACCGACCGCCGGCTGATCGGCAAACGGGTCAAGGTCCTCAAGGACAAGCTCGAGAAGGTGCGGGCGCAGCGTGAGATCCAGCGCCGTTCGCGGGGCCGCAACCACCTGTTCACGGCCTCCATTGTCGGCTACACCAACGCGGGGAAGTCGACGCTGTTCAACCGGCTCACGCGCGCCGGGGTTTATGCCGCCAACCAGCTGTTCGCGACCCTCGACACCACGACCCGGCGCGTGCACACCGGCAACGGCGCGCGGGTGGTGCTCTCGGACACCGTCGGCTTCATCCGGCGGCTCCCGCACACGCTGGTGGCCGCATTTCGCGCGACGCTCGAGGAGACGGCACACGCCGACCTGCTGCTGCACGTCGTGGACGCGAGCAGCGAGGACCGCGACGCGCAGATCGCGGCGGTCGACGTGGTCCTGGCCGAGATCGGCGCGCAGGCAATCCCGCAGCTCTTGGTCATGAACAAGATCGATCTCACGCGGCTTCCCGCGCGGATCGAGCGTGACGGCTGTGGTAGAATTTCGCGCGTCTGGGCGAGCGCGCAGGCCGGCGATGGAATCGAGTTCATCCGGCTAGCCCTCGAGGAATACGCCGGTGCCGCGCCGGCCCCCGCCGAACTCAACAACACCGCCGCGGCATAAGAGCGAGACAGGTTTTCATGCTGGCTTACCTCAGGACGTGCCGGGACTTCGTGCGAGAACGCTCGCTGCGCGTGCTCGGCGCGCTGATGGCGCTCAACGATCCGCAATGGGGGCGCCGTCCCGGACAGGGCCCGCCCGATCTCGACGAGATCTGGCGCGAATTCAACCGCAAGCTGAACGCGCTGTTCGGGCGCCGCGGCGGCGGCGAAGGGCCGCAGGGGCCGGGCGTGAAGCGGTTTGGCGGCGGAGCGGGGCTGCTGCTCGGGCTGGTCGTCCTGGTCTGGCTGGCGAGCGGCTTCTACATCGTTTACGAGGGGCAGCGCGGCATCGTGCTGCGCTTCGGCAAGCTCGTGGAAACGACGATGCCGGGCCCGCGCTGGCACCTGCCGTACCCCCTCGAATCGGCGGAAGTGGTGAACGTCGCGGGCGTGCGCAGCGTCGAGGTGGGCTACCGCAACAACGTCAAGAGCAAGGTGCTGAAGGAATCGCTGATGCTGACCGACGACGAGAACATCGTCGACGTCCAGTTCGCCGTGCAGTACATATTGAAGAGCCCCACCGAATACCTGTTCAACAACCGCTCCCCGGACGAAGCGGTGCTGCAAGCGGCGGAGACCGCGATCCGCGAGATCGTCGGCAAGAACAGCATGGATTTCGTGATCTTCGAGGGCCGGGCCGACGTCGCCGCGCGCGCACACAAGCTGATGCAGGAGATCCTCGACCGCTACGGCACCGGAATCAGCATCAGCAAGGTGACGATGCAGAATGCGCAGCCGCCCGAGCAGGTACAGGCGGCATTCGACGATGCGGTCAAGGCCGGGCAGGACCGCGAGCGGCAGAAGAACGAGGGGCAGGCCTACGCCAACGACGTGGTGCCGAAGGCGAAGGGCATGGCGGCCCGCCTGCAGCAGGAGGCCGAGGGCTATCGCCAGCGCGTGATCGAGCAGGCCGAGGGCGACGCTTCGCGCTTCCGCCAGATCGTGGCCGAGTACAACAAGGCGCCCCAGGTCACCCGCGACCGGCTCTACATCGAGGCGATGCAGCAGATCATGAGCAACACGACCAAGGTGCTGATCGACCAGAAGGGCGGCAACAGCCTGATCTACCTGCCGCTCGACAAGATCATGCAGTTTTCCGGAACGGGGCCAGGCGAGGGCGGAGCGAAGCCCGCCGAGGCGCCCCCCGCCCAGGAGTCGTCCACCACGCGTTCGCGCGAAGCATTCCGCTCGCGCGAGCGGGAGTCGCGCTGATGAGAAACCGCATCGGCGCAATCCTGGTCGGGCTGGTGGCCGTGCTGATCATCGGCGCGCTGAGCCTGTTCGTCGTGGACCAGCGCCAGAACGCGATCGTGTTCCGGCTCGGCGAAGTGATCGCCGTGAAGACCAAGCCCGGGCTGTTCTTCAAGGTCCCGCTGCTCGACAACGTGCGCTACTTCGACGTGCGCATCCTGACGATCGACACCGCCGAGCCGGAGCGCTTTCTCACCTCGGAGAAGAAGAACGTGCTGGTGGATCTCTTCGTCAAATGGCGGATCACGGACGTGCGTCAGTTCTACGTGAGCGTGGGGGGCAACGAGGGCCTCGCCCAGACGCGGCTGCTGCAGACGATCAACGACGGCCTGCGCGCCGAGTTCGGCAACCGCACGGTGCACGAGGTGGTTTCCGGAGAACGCGACAAGATCATGGACCTCATGCGCGAGAAGGGGAACGAGGACGCGAAGAATATCGGGGTGGAGGTGATCGACGTGCGGCTGAAACGCGTGGACCTGCCGCAGGAGGTGAGCGTCGACGTCTACCGCCGGATGGAGGCCGAGCGCAAGCGGGTGGCGAACGAGCTGCGGTCCACCGGGGCCGCGGAGTCGGAACGGATACGGGCGGAAGCCGACAAGCAGCGCGAAGTGATCGTTGCGCAGGCCTACCGCGAGGCGCAGCGCGTCAAGGGCGAGGGCGACGCCCGGTCGACCGCGATCTACGCGCGCGCCTACGAGCAGAACCCCGAGTTCTACGCGTTCTACCGCAGCCTGGAGGCTTACCGGGCGAGCTTCCGGGGGAAGAACGACGTGCTGGTGCTCGAGCCGAATTCGGAATTCTTCAAGTACCTCAGGTCGAGCGGCAGGTCGGGGAAGTAGCGTCGGGCGCCCATTCGCTCACCCCTTCCCCCTCTCCCGAGCGGAGAGGGGAAGAATACGGTGCGGAAATAGCCCGCTGTCATTTCCGCAGAAGAATGATCGATGGGAAACATCCTCCTCACGGCGCTCGCATTGATGCTCATCATCGAGGGCGTGCTGCCGTTCCTGCTGCCGGGCCTGTGGCGCGACACTTTCCGCCGGCTGACCGAGATGAGCGACGGCCAGATCCGCTTCATCGGGCTCACGTCGATGCTTGCCGGCTTGCTGCTGCTCTACATCGCGCGCCACTGAGCGCGGGCGCCGGAAATCAGGTTTCGGCGAAAGCGCCTGATTTCTCAACTATAATTTGCCCCTGAATCCCGGATCCTGGCTGCCGAATCCGCACATGCGTACCTGGGTGCTGCCCGAATACATCGAGGATGTCCTGCCGCCCGAAGCCGCGCGGCTCGAGCGGCTGCGCCGCGACCTCCTCGATCTCTTTAGCGCGCAGGGCTACGAGCTGGTCATGCCGCCGCTGCTGGAATATGTCGAGTCGCTGCTCACCGGCACCGGCCGCGACCTCGATCTCCGCACCTTCAAGCTGGTGGACCAGCTCTCGGGGCGCATGATGGGCGTGCGCGCCGACATCACCCCGCAGGTCGCGCGGATCGACGCTCACCTTCTCAACCGGAAGGGCGTGACGCGGCTGTGCTATTGCGGGAGCGTGCTGCACGCGCTCCCGGCGAGCCCGGGAGCGACGCGCGAGCTGATCCAGATCGGCGCGGAGCTCTACGGCCAGGCCGGCATCGCGGGGGACCTGGAAATCCAGGCGCTGCTCTGCCGCGCGCTCGCGGTCGCGGGCGTGCGCGGCCTGCGGCTGGATATCGGCCACGTCGCGGTGTTCCGCTCCATCGTCCACGCGGCCGGCGCGGGCGCCGAGCTCGAGCGGGAGCTGTTCGAGGCCCTCCAGAAGAAGGACGTGCCCGCGATCAGGCGGCTCGCGCGCTCCCTGGATGCAAGGATGCGGGCGGCGCTCGCGCTGCTTCCGGAACTCTACGGCGGAACGGAAGTGCTGGAGCTCGCCGCGCAAAAGCTGCCGCGCATACCCGAGCTGACGCGCGCCCTCGCCACGCTGCGCGCGCTCGCGAAGGCCTGCCCGGTCCCGGCGAGCTTTGACCTCGCCGAGCTGCGCGGCTATCACTACCACTCCGGAGTGGTGTTCGACGCCTACTGCGAGGGCGTTGCCGGCGCGATTGCGCGCGGCGGACGCTACGACGAGGTCGGCAGGGCGTTCGGGCGGCTGCGGCCGGCGACCGGCTTCTCGATCAACCTGCGGGAGCTCGCGGGAGCAGCCGCGCCGCGCCGCAGGTCGGGCGGCAAGGGGCGCGCGCGATGAGCCGGGCCGCGCGCAACGTCGCCGTCATCGGCGCCCAATGGGGCGACGAGGGCAAAGGCAAGATCGTCGACTGGCTCACCGACCGCGCGCAGGGCGTCGTGCGCTTCCAGGGCGGGCACAACGCCGGGCACACGCTGGTGATCCGGGGCAGAAAGACGGTGCTGCACCTCATCCCGTCCGGAATCCTGCGCGCCAAGGTCGACTGTTACATCGGCAACGGCGTCGTGGTCTCGCTCCAGGCGCTCGTCGAGGAGATCGCGATGCTGGAGGCGGCGGGCGTGAGCGTGCGCAAGCGGCTGAAGATCAGCGAGGCCTGCCCCCTGATACTTCCGCACCATCAGGCGCTCGACCTCGCGCGCGAGAGCGCCAAGGGCGACTTCAAGATCGGCACCACGGGACGCGGCATCGGCCCGGCGTACGAGGACAAGGTCGCGCGCCGCGCGATCCGCCTGCAGGACCTCTCCCACCCGGAGCGCTTCGCGGGGAAGCTGAAGGAGCTGCTGGACTTCCACAATTTCGTGCTGGTGAACTACTTCCGCGCCCGGCCCGTGGACTATCAGAAGACCTACGATGACACCCTGGCGGCGGCGGCCACGATCCTGCCGATGGTCGCCGACGTCTCGAGGCTGCTCTTCGAGGCGCAGGCGGCGGGCGACAACCTGCTGTTCGAGGGCGCGCAGGGGGCGCTGCTCGACATCGACCACGGCACCTATCCGTACGTGACCTCGAGCAACTGCGTGGCGGGCGCGGCGGCGGCAGGCGCGGGCATCGGTCCGCGGCAGCTTCACTACGTGCTCGGCGTCACCAAGGCCTATGCCACGCGCGTCGGCTCGGGGCCGTTCCCCACCGAGCTGAACGACGAGGTCGGGCGCCGGCTCGCGAGCCGCGGCAATGAATTCGGCGCCACGACCGGGCGGCCGCGCCGCTGCGGCTGGTTCGATGCGGCCGCGCTCAAGCGCTCGGTCCAGCTGAACGGGTTAACCGGTCTCGGCGTCACCAAGCTCGACGTGCTCGACGGCCTGGAGACCATCCGGCTCGCGGTCGGCTACCGGAAGAACGGCCGGCGCAGCGACATCCTTCCGGCCGGCGCCGACGCGCTGGAGGGCTGCGAGCCGATCTACGAGGAACTGCCGGGGTGGAAGGAGAGCACCGTCGGGCTCACGCGCTTCGGTGACCTGCCGAAGGCGGCGCGAAACTATCTCAAGCGCATCGAGCGCATGCTCGGCGTGCCGATCGACGTCATCTCCACCGGGCCGGAGCGCGCGCAGACCATCGTGCTGCGCCACCCTTTCAAGTGACGGGGTGGTGCCCAGGAAGGGATTCGAACCCCCACACCATTGCTGGCGCCAGGACCTGAACCTGGTGCGTCTACCAATTCCGCCACCTGGGCATGCGGGCGCGATTCTATCCGAACGTACCCCCCCGATCAAATGACTTCACGAAAAAATCGAGCGGCACAACCCGCGAGCAAGCACCGCGCCCGCGACCCTCATCACGAGCGCGAAGCGCGCCGCTACGAGCACCCGGTCGCGAGCCGGGAATTCATCCTCGAGACGCTGAACCGGCGCGGCGTGCCCGTTCCGGAGGACGAGCTCGAGCGGCTGCTAAACATCGGCCCGGCGGAGCGCGAGGCTTTCGCGCGCCGCCTCGCCGCGATGGAGCGCGACGGCGAGATCATGCGCAATCGCCGCAACGCCCTCTGCGTGGTCGCGAAGCTCGACCTCGTGCGCGGGCGCGTGCAGGGGCACCCCGATGGCTTCGGCTTCCTCGTCCGGGACGACGGCGGGCCGGATCTCTTTCTCGGCGCGAAGGAAATGCGCGAGGTCCTGCACGGCGATCGCGTGGTGGCGCGGATTTCCGGTGTGGACCGGCGTGGGAGACCCGAGGGCAAGGTGGTCGAAGTGCTCGAACGCGCGCAGCAGCGCCTGGTCGGGCGCCTCCGCCGCGAGCACGGAATACTGTTCGTGACCGCGGAAGACCGGCGCATCAGCCATGAGTTCCTGGTGCCGCCCGACGGGGCCGGCGGCGCGGCGCCGGGGCAGGTCGTGACGGTGGAAGTCATCGCCCAGCCGTCCAAGCACGCGCAGCCGGCGGCGCGCGTGGTCGAGGTGCTTGGAAATTACGCCGATCCCGGGATGGAAATCGAGATCGCGCTGCGCAAGCACGCGCTGCCGCACGTGTTTCCGCGGGCGGCCGAGCAGTTGTGCGCCCGGCTGCCGGACACCGTCACCGAGGAGGATCGCCGCGGCCGGACCGACCTTACGCAGCTGCCGCTGGTGACGATCGACGGGGAGAGCGCGAAGGATTTTGACGACGCCGTCTATTGCGAGCCGGCGGAAGGAAAAGGGGGAAATTCCGGCTGGCGCCTGTCGTGGCGATCGCCGACGTCAGCCATTACGTGAAGCACGACGACGCGCTCGACCAGGAGGCGCGCAACCGGGGCAATTCGGTCTATTTTCCGCGCCGCGTGATCCCGATGCTGCCGGAGAAGCTGTCGAACGGGCTGTGCTCGCTCAACCCGAAGGTGGCCCGCCTCGCGATGGTGTGCGATATGCAGATCGCCGGGGACGGCGACATCCGGTCCTACCAGTTCTATCCCGCCGTGTTCCGCTCGCACGCGCGGCTCACCTATACCGAGGTCGCGGCGATGCTGGAGGACGAGCGCGGCGAGGCGGCGCGCCGCCACCGCGCGCTGCTGCCGCACATGCGGCAGCCTGCACCGGCTCTACCGTTGCTCGCGAAGGCGCGCGAGCGGCGCGGCGCGATCGACTTCGAGACCATCGAGACCGAGATGATCTTCGACGAGCAC
The DNA here is from genome assembly GCA_963699525.1 of uncultured beta proteobacterium. Lineage (GTDB taxonomy): Bacteria > Pseudomonadota > Gammaproteobacteria > Burkholderiales > SG8-41 > SG8-41. Next base: position 130,614 of record CAVOUI010000018.1, read on the forward strand.
GACAAGATCGCGCGCATCGTCCCGGTCAGGCGCAACGACGCCCACCGGCTGATCGAGGAGTGCATGCTCGCCGCCAATGTCTGCACTTCGGACTTCCTGCGCGGGCCACGATCATCCGATGCTGTACCGCATCCACGAAGGCCCGACTCCGGAGAAGCTCGCGGCGCTGCGCGAGTTTCTGAAGGGCTTCGGATTGCAGCTCGGCGGCGGAGACGATCCGCACGCGCGCGACTACGCAAAGCTGCTGGCCCGGGTCAGGGACCGTCCGGATGCCCAGCTCCTGCAGACGGTGATGCTGCGCTCGCTGCAGCAGGCGGTGTACAGCCCGGACAACGTCGGTCATTTCGGACTCGCCTACGAGTCCTACACGCATTTCACCTCGCCGATCCGCCGCTATCCGGACCTGCTGGTGCACCGCGCCATCAAGGAGGCGCTGCGCCGCCGCCGTTATGAGCCGGGCGACTGGCACGAGCTCGGGGCGCACTGTTTCAATGACCGAGCGACGGGCGGATGATGCGACCCGCGACGTCGTCGCCTGGCTCAAGTGCTATTACATGAAGGACCGGGTCGGGGAGAGCTTCGCGGGCAGCATCAGCGGCGTCGCCTCCTTCGGCGCGTTCGTTGCCCTGGACGATGTCTACGTCGAGGGCCTGGTGCACGTCTCCGAGCTCGGCAACGACTACTTCCACTTCGACGCCGCGAAGCACCAGCTCATGGGGGAACGCACGCGCAAGCGCTACCGGCTCGGCGACCGGCTGCAGGTGAAAGTGGCGCGCGTGGATCTCGATTCGAGCCGCATCGATTTCACGCTGGCCTGACGCTGGCGATGATGGATTCGTGATGAGCGATGAGCGCCTGATTTACGGCTTCCACGCCGTCACTGAGCCGGCTGCGACAGAAGGCCGCCCGCGTCCGGGAAATCTACCTCGACCCATCCCGCGGTGACCGCCGCGCGCGCGACCTGGCGCAGGCAGCGCGGGACCGGGGCGTGCGGGTGATCATGGTGGAGGCCGCACGGCTCGACGGCATGACCGGCGGCGCGCGCCATCAGGGAGTCGCAGCCCGGGTGGAGGCGGGGGCCCCGGCGCAGGACCTGGACAGCGTCCTCGGCGGGCTCGACGAGGCTCCGCTCCTGCTGATCCTCGACGGCGTGACCGACCCGCACAATCTCGGCGCCTGCCTGCGCGTGGCGGATGCCATGGGCGTGCACGCGGTGCTTGCGCCCAAGGATCGGGCCGCCGGGATTACGGCGGCGGTGGAGAAAGTGGCGAGCGGCGCGGCGGAAAGCGTGCCGTTCATCGCGGTGACCAATCTCGCCCGCACGATGCGCGAGCTGAAGGAGCGGGAGATCTGGCTCGTCGGCGCGGACCAGGGCGCCGAGCGCGACCTCTATTCGGCACGGCTCGAGGGCCCGCTCGCCTGGGTCCTGGGGGCCGAGGGAGAAGGCATGCGGCGCCTCACGCGGGAAACCTGCGACGAGCTCGCACGGATTCCGATGCTCGGCGCGGTGGAAAGCCTCAACGTTGCGGTATCCGCCGGCATCGTTCTCGCTGAGACGCGACGCCAGCGCCGGTCGCGCGGCTGACGCGCGGCCGGCCGCCGGGTGCATCAGGCGGCGCGTGTCCTTTCGACCAGGCGCGCTTTAATCAGATACTCCGTCACGGCCGCGACGGTCTCGGCGACGCTCAACTGTCCACCGTCCAGCTCCAGTTCCGGCCGCGGTGGAGGCTCGTAGGGGTCGTCGATCCCCGTCATGTGCCGCAGCTCGCCCGCGCGCGCCCGGGCGTAGAGCCCCTTCGGGTCGCGCCGAATGCACTCCGCGAGCGGCGTCGACAGGTAGATCTCGACGAAGCTGCCCCGCCGGCCGACCATGCGGCGCATCTCGACACGGTCCGATTCGTAGGGCGCGATGAGCGAGCAGATCGCGATGCCCCCATGTTTCGCGATCTCCGCGGCGATGTAGCCGTGGCGCAGCACGTTCAGCCGCCGGTGCTCCCGGGAGAAGCCGAGCTCGCTCGAAAGGAGCTTGCGCACCTCGTCGCCGTCGAGCAGTGTCACCGCGCGCCCGAAGCGGCCGGAGAGCTCGGCCGCAAGCGCTGTCCCGAGCGTCGTCTTGCCCGCCGCAGGAAGGCCGGTGACAAGAATCGCGAATCCCCCCGGCTCGCGATTCCCAGCGCGCGCCTGCGCGTCCGTCATTGAGGTCCCGAAGGAAAAAGCGCAATGTGTCAGCCGCTCGCGTGCGTGTCAATATGACGGGAGAACGGGAACGCGCCGCGGAAATTTTCATACTACTATTGGCGGGCCCGGCGACAGGGGAGACGGGAATGCGGAAAATCGCTCGAGCGGCGGCGCTGCTCGCGGCATGTGCCCTTGCGGCAGGCGCGCCGTCGGGCGTGCGCGCGCAGGCGCCGGGGGAATCCGCCGCGACGCCGCGTTTCGCCATCGACCGGTTCGAGGTCGTCGGCAACACCCTGTTGCCGGCGTCCATGCTCGAGCGCCTGTTCGAGCCCTACACCGGTCGCGACAAGGATTTTGGCGACGTCCAACGCGCGCTGGAGGCGCTCGAGGCAGCCTATCGCGACCACGGATACGGCGCCGTGCAGGTGCTGCTGCCGGAGCAGGACATCAGCCGGGGCGTGGTGCAATTCCGCGTGACGCAGCCGCGGGTCGGCAAGGTGACGATCGAGGGCAACGCCCATTTCGACGATTCGAACGTCCGCCGCAGCCTGCCGACCGTGAAGGAAGGCGAGGTGCCCAATTCGAAGGCGATTGCGCGCAACCTCCAGCTCGCCGCCGAGCACCCCGTCAAGCAGACCAACGTGCTGCTGCGTTCGGGGGCGTCGGCGGAGGAGGTCGACGTCGTCATCCCCGTAAGCGACGAGAAGCCGTGGCGCGGGTTCGTCACGCTCGACAACACCGGCACCAGCGAAACCGGCTATGCGCGCCTGGGTCTCGGCGTGCAGCATGCCAACCTGTTCAACCGGGACCATGTGCTCACCGCGCAGTACGTGACCTCGCCGAGCCAGCCCGATCAGGTGTCGATCTACGGCGTGGGCTACCGCATCCCGTTCTACGGGCTCGACAGCTCGCTCGATGTCATCGCCGGCTACTCGGACGTCGATTCGGGAACGGTCCAGGGGCTGTTCAACGTGAGCGGCAGCGGCACGATCGCCATCGTGCGCTGGAACACCATCCTGCCGAAATGGGGCGACCTGGAGCAGAAGGTCTCCTTCGGTCTCGATTACCGCGCGTTCAATAACAATGCCCAGCTCCAGGGCTCGGGCAGCATCGTGCCCGACGTCACCATCCATCCCGTCAGCCTGAACTACGGCGGACTGTGGCGGGGCGTGGCCGCGGAGCTCACCTTTTACGGCAATTACTCGAGGAACATTCCCGGCGGCAATAACGGCACGGAGGCGGACTGGACCGACCTCGCCGGCAGCCGCCAGGGCGTCGTCGACGATTACCAGATCCTCCGCTACGGGTTCAATTACGTCCGGGAGTTCCGAAGCGAGTGGCAGATGCGGGTCGGCTACAACGGCCAGTACACGGGGGATGCGCTCGTTTCCGGGGAGCAGTTCGGGATCGGCGGCCCGGACACCGTGCGCGGCTACCTGCTGCGGGAGCTGGCGATGGACAAGGGATTTGCGGCCCAGTTCGAGGTCTACACCCCCGAGCAGGCTCACGCGCTCGGATTCTCCGACCGCTTTCGCCTGAGATTCCTCGCCTTCTATGACTACGGCTCGGTCGAAAACAACGACACGCAGCCCTCGGACCGGGAGTCTCTCGCCAGCACCGGCATTGGGCTGCGGCTCGCCTACGGCAAGACGCTCAGCCTGCGCGTCGACGTTGCCCAGATCCTGAAGGATGCCCCCACCGTCTCGAAGGGCAGCCAGCGCGCCAGCGCCGCGCTCGCGCTCATCTTCTAGAACCCCGGCTTCCGGAGGTGCCGGCAGGCTTTGACCGGCCGAAATAGTCCTGTATAATCCGCGCCTTCACGATTCCGGCCCCGTGCCGAAATCATCATCCTTGCCTCACCGCGGGCAACGTGTGCGGGAGGCTTGGGGCCCCGCGAAATCCGGGCCCTCAAACCATAAGGAGAAGTGCAAGTGCGTCATTACGAGATCGTCTTCATCGTCCATCCGGACCAGAGTGAGCAGGTCCCGGGCATGGTCGAACGCTACCGGCAGATGGTCAGCGGCCGCAGCGGCAAAATTCACCGGCTCGAGGACTGGGGACGGCGCCAGCTCGCCTTTCCAATCCAGAAGGTTCACAAGGCGCATTACGTGCTGATGAATGTCGAGTGCGACAACGAGGCGCTGAACGAGCTCGATCACGCCTTCAAGTTCAACGACGCGGTGCTGCGCCATCTCATCGTCAAGATGGGGGCAGCGGTGACTGCGCCCTCGCCGATGATGAAGGAGGAGAAGTCGAGGTCGCTGACGCCCGCATCGGAGGAGGCCGCGAAGCCGGCCCCGGCTGCGGAAGAGGCGGCGGCTCAAACTTGACGAACGAGTTCGTGCTGAGCGGCGAGCTGACCGCCGTCGAGCCGCTGCGCTACACGCCCGCCGGGATCCCGCTGCTCGGTTTCCGGCTGCTGCACCGCTCGCAGCAGGTGGAAGCAGGACTCAAGCGTCAGGTCGAATGCGAGGTGAACGGGGTGGCGATGGCCGAGGTGGCGGTGGCGCTGTCCCATCTCAAGCCGGGACAGGCAGCGCGGGTGAAGGGGTTTCTCAACCGCAAGAATCGGATGAGCACGCAACTGGTGTTTCACGCGACGGAAGCTCACGCGACAAAGGAATAGGAATAGTCATGGCGATGGCGAGACAAGGCATGTCGAGAGGGCCCGGAGGCCGGGGCCGCGGCAAGGGCAAGGGCAAGTTCGGCAAGGGCGGCAAGGGGCGCGACACGCGCGGTGGGCGCGGTCAGCTGTTCCGGCGCCGGCGCTTCTGCCGCTTCACCGCCGAGAAGGTGAAGGAGATCGATTACAAGGACATCGGCGTGCTCAAGGAATTCATCAACGAGAACGGCAAGATCATCCCGGCGCGCATCACCGGCACGAAGGCGCGTTACCAGCGCCAGCTGAGCGTCGCGATCCAGCGCGCCCGGTTTCTCGCGCTGCTGCCCTACACGGACCTGCATTGATCACGGCGTCGAACCTCGTAATCGCTAACGGAGCGTAACGTGCAAGTCATTCTGCTCGAGAAGATCGTCAACCTGGGAGGGCTCGGGGAAGTCGTCAAGGTGCGCGCCGGATTCGCGCGCAACTTCCTGATTCCGCAAGGGAAGGCGAAACGCGCCACACCCGCGAATGTCGCCGAGTTCGAGGGCCGCCGCGCGGAGCTCGAGCGGGCGCAGGCCGAAGCGCTGGCCAAGGCACAGGAAAAGGCGGCGAAGCTCGACGGCCTCACGGTGCGGATCACGCAGAAGGCGGGCGTCGACGGCAAGCTCTTCGGCTCCGTCACCAACGTCGATATCGCGGAGGCGCTCAAGGTCCAGGGCTTCGAGGTTCCGAAAGCCGCGATCCGCATGCCGCAGGGACCGCTCAAGGTGGTCGGCGACCACCCGATCAAGGTTGCGCTGCACGCCGACATCGTCGTCACCGTCACGGTTTCGGTGCTGGGAGAGCAGTGAGCGGTTGGGCGCGCCGCGCTTATACGTTCATTCGAAACGAAATTTCTTTTTCGAAAAAAGGGCTGGCACCAGCCCTTTTTTTTCTGTAGATTTCCAGATCGTCGCGCGGCTCGAGCGCGACGGTTCTCATCCGGACGAACAACACACACAGCGGGACAGCAGCGGCGCGCGGCATGGCTCAGGCCCAAGTCACCTCGATCATCAAGGACACCCAGGTCGAGGCAGCGCGGGTCCCGCCCCAGTCGATCGAAGCGGAGCAGTCGGTGCTGGGCGGCCTGCTGCTCGACAACTCGGCCTGGGACCGCATCGCCGATCTCGTCGGCGAGCATGACTTCTACCGCGCCGACCACCGCCTGATCTTCCAGCACGTCGGCGCGCTGATCGAGCACGGCAAGCCCGCCGACACGCTGACCGTCGCCGAGAGCCTCGAGAGGAGCGGCAAGCTCGGCGAGATCGGAGGTCACGCCTACCTCGCGTCGCTTTCGCTCAATACCCCGAGCGCCGCCAACATCCGCCGCTACGCCGAGATCGTGCGCGAGCGTTCCGTCATGCGCCACCTCGCGGCGGTGGGCGCGGACATCGCGGAATCCGCCTTCAGCCCGGGCGGCAGGACGGCGGGGGAGCTGCTCGACCAGGCCGAGGGGCGCGTGTTCGAGATCGCGGAGGCGAGCAGCCGCGGGCGGCAGGGCTTCCTCGGGATCGACGAGCTCGCCGCGCGGGTCGTCACCCGCATGGACGAGCTGTATCACTCCGAGAACGCGAGCGACATCACCGGCATCCCGACCGGGTTTACCGACCTCGACCAGAAGACCGCGGGCCTACAGCCGGGCGATCTCATCATCGTCGCGGGACGCCCGAGCATGGGCAAGACCGCGCTCGCGCTCAACATCGCCGAGCACGTCGGCATCGACTACGGGCTCCCGGTTGCCGTCTACAGCATGGAAATGAGCGGGGAGCAGGTGGCGATGCGGATGCTCGGCTCGATCGCGCGGGTGAGCCAGCACAAGATCCGCACCGGGCGCGTGGAGGAGAACGACTGGTCGAACGTGACCGCGGGGCTCGCCAAGCTGCAGACTGCCAACATCTACGTCGACGAGAGCGGGGCGCTGAATCCCCTCGAGCTGCGCGCCCGGGCGCGCCGGCTCTACCGCCAGTGCGGCAAGCTGGGGCTCGTGGTCGTCGATTACCTGCAGCTCATGTCGGCATCCCGCGGCGACAATGAGAACCGCGCGACGGAGCTCTCGGAGATCTCGCGCTCGTTGAAGGCGCTGGCGAAGGAGCTCCACGTCCCGATCGTCGCCCTCTCGCAGCTGAACCGCGGGGTGGAGTCGCGCACCGACCGGCGCCCGCTGATGTCGGACCTGAGGGAATCGGGGGCGATCGAGCAGGACGCCGACCTGATCCTCTTCATCTACCGCGACGAGGTCTACCGGCCGGACACGGCCGACAAGGGCATCGCGGAGATCATCATCGGCAAGCAGCGCAACGGGCCGATCGGCACCGTGAAGCTGACGTTCCGCGGCGAGTTCACGCGCTTCGAGAACTTCGCGGATCCCGGCCGGTTCTGAGCGGCCATTATTGAAATAGGCTCGAGCCTAGAGCGCCTCGCCGGCGTAGTCGGCGAGGCGCGAGCGCTCCCCGCGCGTCAGCGTGACGTGCGCGCTGTGCGTCCAGCCTTTCATGCGGTCCACCACGTAGGTGATTCCCGAGCTGCCCTCGGTGAGATAGGGCGTGTCGATCTGCGCGATGTTGCCGAGGCACACGACCTTGGTGCCGGGACCCGCGCGCGTGATGAGCGTCCTCATCTGCTTGGGCGTCAAGTTCTGCGCCTCGTCGATGACCAGGAACTTGCGGATGAAGGTGCGTCCACGCATGAAATTGAGCGACTTCACCTTGATGCGCGATCGGATGAGATCGCGGGTGGCCGCCCGGCCCCATTCGCCCGCCTCGTCGTCGCCGCGGTTGAGCACGTCGAGATTGTCCTCGAGCGCACCCATCCACGGATTCATCTTCTCCTCCTCGGTGCCCGGGAGAAAGCCGATGTCTTCGCCCACCGGCACGGTGACCCGCGTCACGATGATCTCGTCGTAGGTCTTGTGCTCGAGCGTTTGCGTGAGGCCGGCGGCGAGCGTGAGCAGCGTCTTGCCGGTGCCGGCCTGTCCGAGCAGCGTCACGAAGTCGATCTGGGGATTCATGAGCGCGTTCAGCGCGAAATTCTGCTCGCGGTTGCGCGCGGAGATGCCCCACACGTTATGGCGCTGGCCGGCGTAGTCGCGCAAGGTCGCGAGGACCGCAATCCCGCCGCTCACTTCCCTGACCTGCGCCTGGAACGGGCGCTCGGCCTCGAGGTAGACGAACTCGTTCACCAGGAGCTGCGCGCACAGCGGACCGCGCAGGCGGTAGAAGGTCTGCCCCGACTGCTGCCACGATTCCAGCTCTCCTCCGTGGCTGTCCCAGAAGTCCTGCGGCAACGCGCGCGAACCGGTGTAGAGCAGATCGGTGTCCTCGAGCACCTTGTCGCTGAAGTAGTCCTCCGCGGCGAGCCCCAGTGCGCGCGCCTTGATGCGCATGTTGAGGTCCTTCGTCACCAGGATCACCCGGCGCTGGGGCTCGAGCTCCTGCAGGCGCTTGACGACCGCGAGGACCTGGTTGTCCGACTTGGCCCCGGCGAGGCCAGCGGGAATCTCTCCGTTCAGGGCTTCGGTCTGCAGGTAGAGGCGCCCGGTGGCGGTCTTGTCGCCGTGAATTCCGAGCGCGATGCCCGCAGCGATGGCCTCGTCCCAGCGGCTGACCATCCCGTCGAGGAAGCGGCTCGCCTGGCGCGCGTTGCGCGCGACTTCCGACACGCCCTTCTTGTTGTGGTCCAGTTCCTCCAGCGTCGCCATCGGGATGTAGAGGTCGTGCTCCTCGAACCGGAACAGGCTCGTGGGATCGTGCATCAGCACGTTGGTGTCGAGCACGAACAGCTTCGGGGCGGCGGGAAGGCGGGCGTGGGCGGCGGTGGGAGCGGACGCGGTCTTGCGCTGGGTCATGTTGCTACTTGAGGGTCTTCACGAATTCGAGCACTTCCTGCGCGTGGCCCGGCACCCGCACGCCGCGCCACTCGCGGCGCAGGATTCCCTTCGCGTCGATCGCGAACGTACTGCGCTCGATGCCCCGCACCTTCCGGCCATACAGGTTCTTCATCTTGATGACGCCATAGAGCTTGCAGGCGCTTTCCTCCGCGTCCGAGAGCAGATCGAAGGGAAATTTCATCTTGGCCTTGAACCCTTCGTGCGACTTGATGCTGTCGCGCGAGACGCCGTAGATGCCGCAGCCGAGCTTCTGGAACTCCGGATAGAGATCGCGGAAGTGCTGGCCCTCCGCGGTGCAGCCGGGCGTGTTGTCCTTGGGGTAGAAGTAGAGCACGAGGGAGGCGCCCGTGGCGCGGGAGAGGCGAAAGGTTTTGCCGCCGGTTGCAGGCAGCTCGAAATCGGGCGCTGGCTTGTCTAGCATGCGGCGGGCGCGTCGCTACCGGGATTGCAGCACTAATTATATAGCGAGAAACTCTTTGCCCTCGGTGGCGGCCGCACCGCCCGTCCCGGCAGCCGGTTCGAGCGCAACGACGCGCCGCGGCAGGCGGGCGAGGTCGAGTCCAGTGGCGTAATCGCGCAGCGATACCACGTTGTAGCCCAGCGCGCGCCAGCCCGCGAGCAGCGCGGTGAGCGCGGGCGCGAACACCGTTCCTTCCACTTCGGCGCGCAGCGCGTAGACGTGACCGGTCGGGGGTGGATCGCGGCTCGCTTCGAGCAGGCGCTGCACTGCCTCTTCGGGCGTATCGCCTTGCGCCAGCAGCTCATCGAGCGTGGGCAGCGTCGTCGGCAGCTGCGGGCAGGCGACGATTTCGCCCCTCACGACCGGAATGAACGGCCCGGTGCCCCGCGTGTCCGAGCCATGCCGGAAGCCGAGCCGCTGCGAGTGGCGGAACGCGTAGCGATTCATTCGCCACCCCGGCGCGCCGTGCGTCAGCGCGGGGGCACCGAAGATTTGTTCGTAGCGGTCGCGGGCGCGCCGCAGTGCGTCGGCCGTCCACGCTTCGCCCGCGGCCGCGATGCGCTTCAGCCAGCGCACGCGGTCGAACGCGAGGATCCCGGCCTCATGTCCCTCCGCCTGCACCGAACGCATTGCCTCCGCGCCGCGCCTGCCGATGTCGGCGGCGGGGAGGAGCGTTCCGGAGACGAGCGCCGCCAGGCCGTAGCATTTCAGCCGCGGCACGCGCGGGAGAGTTCCGAGCGAACGGCCGGTGTGATCGGGGCCGAGGCTGAAGAGGAAGGTTCCCCCTGCGCGCGCCTCCTTGAGAGCAGCGGCGATCCGCGGCGCGGCCTCGCGCGTGCCGCGCAGGGTAGCAACCTCGATGCGCAGGCCGAGCTTCACGAGGGTTTATCGGTTTCGAGGCAGCGGCGGGCGAGCGCCGCGAAAGCCGCGTCATCGGCGGCGCCGAGCGCGAGCTTCGTCGCCCGCGGCAGCGCGGGGTAGTGCTTTGTGGTCGAGCGGGTGTACGCCGGGTCGTAATGCCGCACCAGCAGCTCGACGATGAGCTTGTCCCAGCGCCGCGCCGCCGCGAGTTCCTTCCACTTTCCGATGACGGCGTGCCCGTGCAGCGGCAGGAGCAGCTCGAGGCGCCGCGCCAGCGACTCGGTTTGCTCGAAGAAGTGCGCGTACTCCTGCTTGAGGAGCTCGACCCGCGCCGCATCCGGCGCCTCGAGCAGGATGCAATCGCCCTTCCACATGGCCTGCATGAGCGACTCGGGCACGCGCAGCGCGCCGATCTTCCGGCTCTCGGCTTCGACATAGACGGGCCGCCTGCGCTCGAACCCGCGCAGCGCGGCCCATACCCGGCTCTCGAACATCTTCTGCGGCGGCTGCGGCGCGTCCGGCAGCTCGCCCAGCACCGATCCGCGGTGCGCCGCCAGCGCCTCCAGGTCGAGCACCTGCGCGCCGGCGCCCGCGAGCGCGCGCAGCAGGCGACTCTTCCCGCTTCCCGTCAGCCCGCACACCACGCGCAGCCGGAACGCGCGCGGCAGCCGTTCGAGGTCCGCGACCACGCGCCGGCGGTAGGCACGATACCCGCCGTCGAGCCGGCCGACCCGCCAGCCGACCTGCGACAGCACGTGCGCAAACGCATCGCTGCGGCTGCCGCCGCGCCAGCAGTAGACGAGCGGCCGCCACTCGCGCGGGCGGTCGAGCAATCGCTCGCTCAGGTGCCGCGCGATATTGGCGCTCACCAGTGCCGCGCCGATTTTCTTCGCCTCGAATGCGGAGCGCTGCTTGTAGATCGTCCCGACGCGCGCGCGCTCGGCGTCGTCGAGAACGGGGCAGTTCACCGCTCCGGGCACATGGTCCTCGGCGAATTCCCCCTCGGAGCGGACGTCGATGACCTCGTCAAACCGGGACAGTTGTGCTACGGTTGCCCTGGCCGGCCCTCGCACCGGATGTCCTGTTTTTTCTGCGCGCACGGGCCGATAGTTTACGGGAAATCATGAACAAGCCTACGGAATCCGGAACGATCCGGCTGACGCAGCTCGCGCACGGCGGCGGCTGAGGCTGCAAGCTCACGCCAGCGTTGCTGAGCGAAGTGCTTGCGGGAACGCCGCTGGGAAAAACGTGGCCGAACCTCCTCGTCGGCAACGAATCCAGCGACGATGCCGCCGTGTACCGGTTGAACGAGTCGCAGGCGCTCGTCGCGACCACGGATTTCTTCACGCCGATCGTGGACGACCCCTATGATTTCGGGCGCATTGCCGCGACCAACGCGATCTCGGATGTCTACGCGATGGGCGCGCGTCCCATACTGGCGCTGGCGCTGCTCGGCGTGCCGCTCGGAAAACTCCCGACCTGGGCGGTGCAGCGCATCGTCGCCGGCGGCCACGACGTGTGCGAGCAGGTGGGCGTGCCGATCGCGGGCGGACACTCGATCGATTCGCCGGAGCCGCTCTACGGGCTCGTCGCGCTGGGTTTGATCGATCCCGCCAAGGTCAAGCGCAATGACCGCGCCCGGCCGGGCGACGTGCTGATTCTGGGCAAGGGGCTCGGCATCGGCGTGCTGGGCGCCGCGTTGAAGAAGGGCGAGCTGAAGGATAAGGCCTACCGGCAGATGCTGGAGACCGCGACCCAGCTCAACACGCCGGGGCTCAAGCTCGCGGACATGGAGGGGGTGCATGCGCTGACCGATGTCACCGGCTTCGGCCTGCTCGGCCACCTGCTCGAGATCTGCCGCGGATCGAAGCTCCAGGCGCGGCTCGATTTCGACCGTGTTCCGATCCTCTCGGCGGCGCGCCATCTGGTGGAGGCAGGGTATGCAACCGGCGCCTCGGACCGCAACTGGGCAAGTTGCCGTGAGGAAGTGGAGCTGCCGGCGGAGTGGCCTGAGTGGCGCCGCAAGATCCTGACCGATCCCCAGACCAGCGGCGGCCTGCTGGTCGCGTGCGATGCCGCCACCGCGCCGGCCGTGCTGGAGGTCTTCAGGCAGGAGAAATTCCAGCACGCCGCGCGCATCGGCACCTTCAGCTCCGGCGCGCCGCGAATCACCGTGACTTGAGCATCGGGCGCAGTTCCTTCCACACCGTCTCGAGCATCAGCGGCTGCGCCGCGGCGGTCGGGTGGATGCCGTCGGGCTGGAAGAGCTCGCGGTCGAGCGCGAAGCCATCCAGCAGGAACGGGACCAGCGGCAGCTTCCGGCTCCGCGCGACAGCGCGGAACACCGCCTCGAACTGCTCGGTATAAGGCGCCCCGTAGTTCGGCGGCAGCCGGACGCCGACGAGGAGGACGCGCGCCCCGGCGCGGCGGCAGGCGTCGCTGATCGCTTCGAGATTGGCGCGAATCGAGTCCGGGGTCGCCCCGCGCAGCCCGTCGTTGCCGCCGAGTTCGAGTATGACGAGGGCGGGGCGATGTGCCCGGAGCGCGGCGTCGATGCGCGTCACGCCGCCGACTGTCGTTTCCCCGCTGATGCTCGCGTTGACTACCTTATAATCGAGCTTTTCCGCACGCAGGCGCTGCTCGAGCAGGTGCACCCAACCCTGCTCCCGGGGCAGACCGTATCCCGCCGACAAACTGTCGCCGTAGACCAGTAGGGTCGCGGCGAAGGACACGGCTGCCGGCGCCGCCAGCGCGCACGCCAACACCAGGCGCAACACGATGTCGACGAGCCGCGCGCAGATCATCCTCAAAGCCTCCGGAATCGGCAAGCAGGTTACCACCGGCGCCACCGAACTGACCATTCTCTCCGACGTGAGTTTCGAGGTTCGCGCCGGCGAGGCGGTCGCGATCGTCGGCGTGTCGGGATCGGGTAAGTCGACCCTGCTGGGCCTTCTGGCGGGGCTCGATGCGCCGAGCACGGGGTCGGTGGACATCGACGGACACGATCTCCACGCGCTCGACGAGGATGGGCGCGCCGCGCTGCGCGGCCGCATGGTCGGGTTCGTGTTCCAGTCTTTCCACTTGCTGCCGGCGATGACCGCGCTGGAAAACGCAATGCTGCCGCTCGAGCTCGCCGGCGCGAGCGATGCGGAGGCTCCGGCGCGGGCAATGCTTGCGCGCGTGGGGCTCGGCGACCGCCTGCATCACTACCCCCGGCAGCTTTCCGGCGGCGAGCAGCAGCGCGTTGCGATCGCGCGCGCCTTCGTGACCCGGCCGAAGCTGCTGTTCGCGGACGAGCCGACCGGCAACCTCGACCCAGCGACCGGCGGGCAAGTGATCGACCTCCTGTTCGAGCTGAACCGCGAGAGCGGCACGACGCTGCTTCTCGTGACCCACGACGAGGCGATCACCGGGCGCTGCGACCGCGTGCTGCGGCTTGTTGCCGGCCGCCTCGAGGTTGGATCCTGACATGAACTTCAAGCGAGAACTGCGGTTGGCGTGGAAGCTCCTCGCGCGCGACTTCCGAGCGGGAGAGGTAACGCTGATCGCTGCGGCGATCATCATCGCCGTCGCCGCCGTTACCACGGTCGGCTTTTTCACCGACCGCGTGCAGCGGGTGCTGGAGCTCGAGGCCAACCGCTTGCTCGGGGCCGACTTGGCGATCTCCGATTCCCGCCCTCTCGATCCGGAGCTGCGGCGCGAGGCGGCCCGCCGCGGGCTCGCGGCGGTCGAGGTCGCGCGCTTCCCAAGCATGGTGATGCTGCGCGACCGCACCGTTCTCGCCGAAGTGAAGGCGGTCACGTCCGGATATCCCCCGCGGGGAGAGCTGCGCATCGCCGAGCGGCTGTTCGGCTCCGATCGTGTCGCCGCGGCGATTCCCAGTCCCGGCACCGTGTGGGTAGACGAGCGTCTGCATACCGCGCTCGATATCGGCGCGGATGACCGCGTCGGGCTCGGCGCAAGTCATTTCGGGGTCGGAGCCATCGTCACCCACGAGCCCGGGGTGGAGCTGGGGTTTCTGAGCGGCGCGCCGCGCCTCGTCCTGAACGCCGACGACCTCCCCGCAACCAGGCTGGTGCAGCCGGGCAGCCGCGTCCGCCACCGTTTGCTCCTCGCCGGAGACAGCGCAGCGGTGGACGCGTACCGCGCCTGGGCGCAGTCCCGGCTGCAACCGGGCGTCCGCATCGAGGGCGTGCGCGATGCCCGGCCCGAGGTGCGCTCGGCCCTCGAGCGCGCGGAGAAGTATCTCGGCCTGGCGGCGCTGACGAGCGTGCTCCTCGCCGCGGTCGCGATTGCGCTCTCGGCGCGGCGCTACCTGCAACGCCATCTCGACGGTTGCGCCGTGATGCGTTGCCTCGGCGCGAGCCAGGCCCTGATCATCCGGCTCCACGCGGTGCATTTCACCCTGCTGGGTGCGCTCGCCGCGGCGGCCGGGACCGCCATCGGGGCGTCAGCGCAAGCGGTGCTGGTAGCCTGGCTCGGCCAGATGGTCACGGTGACGCTGCCCGCGCCGAGCCTGCTGCCGGTGGTTCAGGGCGCCGCCGTGGGTTGGCTGCTATTGCTGGGCTTTGCGCTGCCGCCGCTCATGAGCCTTGCCCAGGTGCCGACGTTGCGCGTCATCCGGCGGGAGCTCGGCGTTCCCCGGCGCCAGGGACTGCTTGCTTACGCGCTCGGCACCGCGGTCATCGTCGCGTTGATACTCTGGCGGGCACAGGAGCCGCGACTCGGCGTGACGGTGCTCGGCGGGTCGGTCGCGGCGATGGCCGCCGCCTGCGCGCTGACCTGGGCGCTGCTGCGCGCCGTGGGAGCGCTGCGCGGGCGGGGCGTCTCGTGGCGATTCGGCGTCGCGAGCCTGCGGCGCCGGACGCTCGGCACCATCATCCAGGTCGTGGCGCTCGCGCTTGGCATCATGGCGCTGCTCACGCTCACCCTGGTCCGCAACGACCTGGCGCGCACGTGGCGCGAGAGCCTGCCCCGCGATGCTCCCAACCGCTTCATCGTCAACATCCAGCCGGACCAGGTCGCGGGCGTTGGGCGCTTCCTCGCGGAGCGCGGCCTATCCTCCCCGGAGTTCTTTCCGATGGTGCGCGGGCGCCTGGTCGGGATCGGCGGGCGCGACGTGACGCCGGATGATTTCGCAGACGAAAGGGCGCGGCGCCTCGTTACCCGGGAATTCAACCTGTCCTGGGCTGGCCGGCTGCAGCCCGACAACCGCGTTGTCGCGGGGAGCTGGTGGGGAGGCGGCCCCGGGCGCGCCGATCAATTTTCGGTGGAGCAGGGCCTGGCCGAAACGCTCGGCATCGGCCTGGGCGACGCGCTCACGTTCGATGTCGCAGGAGCCGCGGTCACCGCCACGGTGACGAGTCTCCGCAGCGTGGATTGGGACAGCTTCAACGTGAACTTCTTCGTCGTTGCCCGGCCCGGTCTGCTCGACGGCTATCCCGCGACCTACGTCACGAGCTTTCACTTGCCGGCGGAGCGGGCCGAGGTGCTCGGCGCGCTGGTGAGGGCCTTTCCCAACATCGTTCTCATCGATGTCGCGCAAGTGCTCTCGCAGGTGCAGCGCATGATGGACCACGCCGCGCTCGCGGTGCAATTCGTGTTCCTGTTCACGCTCGCCGCGGGCCTGGCGGTCCTCTTCGCCGCCGTCGCCAGCACCCAGGATGACCGGCTCTACCAGGCGGCCATCCTGCGCGCGCTGGGCGCGAGCCGCCTGCAGATCCGCCGCGCCCACCTCGCCGAGTTCGGGCTGACCGGGGCGGTGGCGGGATTCGTGGCGGCGGCGGGCGCGAGCGGACTCGCCTACTACATCGCGCGCCAGTTCCTGCACCTTTCCTATGCGCCGGACCCGGCGGTGTGGGTGATCGGAATCGGCGGCGGAGCACTGGGAGTCGCCGCGGCCGGCCACTTCGTCACGCGGCGGGCGCTGGAGGCTGCGCCGCTCAAGGTACTGCGCGCGGTCGGCTGATATAATTCGCAGGCGATGCCCGACATCCTGCTGGTGATTCTGGCGCTCGCGGCCCTTGCCGTCGTGGTCTTTCTGGCGGTGAGGCAGGCGGGCCAGGTCACCGCGATCAGGAAGCTGCCCGAGGACCTCGCCCGCGTGCTGGACGAGCGGCACCGCGCGATGCTGACCGATCTTCACGGGGGGCTCGCGCAGCAGTCCGACCGCCTCAACTCCCGCCTCTCCGAAGAGCTCAATCAGACCCGGGAAACCCTGCACCGGCTTCAGCTTTCGCTCGCGGCGAGCCTCACCGACACCACCGACAAGCTCAACGCGAGGATCGACCAGCGGCTCGAGCAGATCGCCGGCAAGGTGAACGAGCGGCTGGAGGAGGGCTTCCGGAAGACCAACGAGACCTTTGTCAGCGTGATGCAGCGCCTCGCCACCATCGACGAGGCCCAGAAGAAGATCGACACCCTCACCGGCAGCGTGGTGAGCCTCCAGGAGCTCCTCGGCAACAAGCAGTCGCGCGGCGCCTTCGGCGAGGTTCAGCTCGAGGCACTGGTGCGCAACGTGCTGCCCCCGGCCGCGTTTGAATTGCAGTACACGCTTCCGAACGGGGCCCGCGTGGACTGCGTGCTGAGACTGCCGGAGCCGACGGGACTGGTGTGCATCGACTCCAAGTTCCCGCTCGAGAACTATCACCGGATGCTCGCGCCCGGAGCGAACGACGTGGAGCGCGCCCTCGGGCAGCGCCAGTTCCGCTCCGACGTGAGGAAGCACGTCGACGACATCTCCAGGAAATACATCGTGCCCGATGTGACCTCGGACGGCGCCGTGATGTTCGTTCCGGCGGAGGCGGTGTTCGCCGAGATCCACGCGCACCACGGCGAAGTGGTGGATTACGCCAACTCCCGGCGCGTGTGGATTGTCTCGCCCACGACCCTGATGGCCGTGCTCAACACCGCGCGCGCGGTGCTGAAGGACGTGGAAACGCGCAAGCAGGTCCACGTCATCCGCGACGCCCTCTCGCGCCTCGGGCAGGACTTCGGGCGCTTCGAGGAGCGGATGAGGAAGCTTGCCGACCACATCCGCCTCGCGCACCAGGACGCCGAGGACGTGCAGACGTCGAGCCGCAAGATCGTCCAGCAGTTCCAGCGCATCGAGCAAGCGGATCTGGAGCCCCCGGAGACCGCCCAGCTGAAAGTTGTCGAGCTGCGCGACGACGGCAAGGCGAAGTGACGGCCCTCCGGTCGAGATGCTAGCGACTCTCCGAAATTGGCGCCGCGAGCGGATCCTCAGGCGATCGTCGCTCGACGATCGCGAGTGGTGCACGGTGCTCGAGCGCTATCCCTTCACACGCGCGCTGTCGGCGGAGGAGCGCACCCGGCTGCGCGAGCGGGTGATTCTCTTCCTGCACGAGAAATCCATCGTCGGCGCGGGCGGGCTCGTGGTGCGTGACGAAATGCGTATGTCGATCGCAGCGCAGGCCTGTATGCTGATTCTCAATCTCGATCTCGAGTACTACCGGGGCTGGGTCGAGATCATTGTCTATCCGGATGAGTTCGTCGCCGAGTACGATTACGTGGACGAGGACGGCATCGCGCACCACGTCGAGGCGCCGATGACCGGCGAATCCTGGCTCGAGGGACCGGTCATCCTGTCCTGGGCCGACGCCGAGCTGCGCGGGGAGGATCCCGGCTACAACGTGGTGATCCACGAGTTCGCGCACAAGCTCGACATGCTGAACGGGGACGCCAACGGCTTTCCGCCGCTCCACCCGGGCATGGACCGGGAAGCGTGGCCGCGCGACTTCGGAGCGGCTTACGAGAATTTTTGCGGGCGCGTGGCGCGCGGCGACCCCAGCGCCATCGATCCCTACGCGGCGGAGCATCCGGCCGAATTCTTCGCCGTGCTGAGCGAAGCGTTCTTCGAGACTCCCGCCGCCGTGCGCGCCGAGTACCGGGACGTCTACCGCCAGCTCGCGGCGTTCTACCGCCAGGACCCGGCGGCGCGGCAGGAACGGCAAGGCGGTCAATCTTGAAGCCGCTGCCCGCCGGCCCGAAGTCGAAATACCTGCTTTATGCCAGCTTCGGGCTTCTGCTCGCCGCGCTGACGGCGCTGATCGCGCTGGGCCTCGCGCGCATCGAGTCCTTCAACCGCCAGATCCATTCCCTGACCGAGGCGCAGGGCCGCAAGATCGGCGCGGCGTCCGAGCTCTTTCTCGCCAACGGGCAGCGCTCGGCGCTGATCGACAAGCTGTTCGGCGCGGAAACGGGGGAGGCGCGCAGGACCGTGCACGAGCAGTACCTGCGCGCGGCCGGGGTCTACGATCGCGCGGTGCAGAGGCTCGGCGCGTTGAAGCTGGATCCGCCCGAGCTTGCCACGCGCGACGAGGCGATTGCCGCGGCGGCCCGCTCCCGGGCGATCGGCGAGGACATCGTCGAGCTTCTCATGAGGGGGGAGATCGCGCGCGCGTCCGAGCTCAATCTCACGCAGGCGGTGCAGGAGGACAGCCGCTTCCAGGAAACGCTCTACCTCATGCTCGAAGCCAACCACGCCCGGACCGCGGAAGCGATCGCCGCGGCGAACGAGGGCATGCGCAACGGCTTTCTGCTGATCGGTGCCGGAGGGCTGCTGGCGCTCCTGGCGGGCATCGTGATCGCGGTGTGGGTGATCCGGATCGTCGCCGCGACCGAGGCGAAGCTCGAGCACGAGAAGGAGCTCGCGGAAGTGACGCTGCACTCGATCGTGGACGGCGTCATCACCACGGACGCCGCGGGCCGCGTCGAGTACCTGAACCCGGTGGCCGAGCAGTACCTCGGCTGGACCAGCGCCCAGGCGTCCGGCAGGCCGCTCTCGGAAATCTACCGCGTGCTCGACGAGCGCAGCGGCAGGCCGGTCGATCCGCTGCCCGCGACCGGGGCGTCCCCCGCCGGGGAGGCCGAGCTGGTCCCGGTGCGGTTGGTCGACCGCAATGGCCGCGAGTGCCCGGTGCGCTACTCGCACGCCCCGATCCTCGGACGCGACGGCACGGTGCACGGCATGATCGTGGTGTTCCACGACGTGAGCCAGCTCCGCGCCATGTCGCAGCAGCTGCTCTGGCAGGCGAGCCACGACGCCCTGACGGGCCTCGTGAACCGCCGCGAGTTCGAGCGGCGCCTGGCCGGGCTGATCGAGACCGCCAGGACGCAGCGGCGCGAGCACGCGCTGCTGTTCATGGATCTCGACAATTTCAAGGCGGTGAACGACACCTGCGGCCACAGCGCGGGCGACGAGCTGCTGCGCCAGCTGACCTCGATCATGCTGACCCGCATGCGCGGCAGCGACACGCTGGCGCGCCTCGGCGGCGACGAGTTTGGCGCGCTGCTCGAGGCCTGCCCCATCGACCAGGCGCTGCGCATCGCCAATTCCCTGCGCGAGACCGTGCGCGAGTTCCGCTTCGTGTGGGAAGGCAAGACCTTCAGCGTCGGGGTGAGCGGCGGGCTGGTGCCGATCGAGGCGGCCAGCGGGGACGTGAACCAGGTGCTCGCGAACGCCGACGCCACCTGTTACGAGGCCAAGAACCGGGGTCGCGACCGCGTGCAGGTCTACCGCCCTGAGGAGCCGAGCCGCAGCGGCCGGCGCGAGGATCTGCTCATCGTGTCGCAGATCAACCGCGCGTTCGAGCTGGGCCAGTTCCGCCTCCTCCGCCAGCGCATCGAGCGGCTCGATGCGGCGCCGCGCCGCGAGCGGCACTACGAGGTGCTGGTGCGCATGGTGGACCGCGCGGGCAACCTCGTGCCGGCCACCGCGTTCATGCCCCAGGCAGAGCGCTACAACCTGCTCACCTCGATCGATCGCTGGGTGGTGAGCTCGCTCGTGGAGTTCCTGCACCGGCAGTGGAACGCCGGCGCGATCCCCCATGATCTGCACGGCAGCGGCGAGCGCGGCTTCTACTCGGTCAACATCTCGGGCGCGAGCATCAACGACAAGAGCTTCCCGGATTTCCTGAGGAATCTGCTCACCCGCTACCAGCTGCCGAACGGTCTGCTGTGTTTCGAGATCACGGAGACCACCGCGATCTCGAACCTGTCGAAGGCGGCGGAGCTGATGCACGAGCTGAAGGGCATGGGCTGCCGCTTCGCGCTCGACGATTTCGGCACCGGCATGTCCTCCTTTGCCTACCTCAAGTACCTGCCGGTCGACTTCCTCAAGATCGCCGGCGTGTTCATCAAGGACATGGTGTCGGACCCCATGGACTACGCGATCGTCGACTCGATCAACCGCATCGGGCACATCCTGGGCATGCGCACGGTCGCCGAGTCGGTGGAGGACGCCGGGACACTCGCACTCATCACCGAACTCGGGCTCGACTACGCCCAGGGCTATTTCGTTGCTGAGCCCGAGGCGCTGGGGGAGGAGCCGGCGCAGCAGCAGAAGGCACTGTTCGCGTGAGCGCGCGCGGGTCGAAGCGGCGCTACCTGCTGGCAGCGGACGTCGGCGGCACCAAGGCGGCGATTGCGCTCGCAGCCGCGGCGGGCGACCGGCCGCAGATCGTCGCGCAGCACCTCTACGCGTGCCAGCGATTCGACGGCGTGCAGCCGATCCTCGCCGATTTCCTCCAGAGCGCGCGGTGGCGACGCATCGCGGAGCGATCGCGGCCGCCTGTCTTTCGGTGGCGGGACCGGTGGCGGGCAACAGCACGACGCTCACCAACCTGGGCTGGAAGGTGAGCGGTAACACGCTCGCCTCGGAGCTCCGCCTGCCGGAAGTCCGCCTCATGAACGATTTCGAGGCCGCGGGACTCGGCATCAGCCGGCTTGCCCCGAGCGATCTCGAGACCCTGCAGGAGGGCAGGCCGGTGGCGCGGGCGGCGCGGCTCGTCATCGGCGCGGGGACCGGGCTCGGAGTCGGGCTGCTCACCTGGCAGGACGACGGCTATGCCGTCCACCCCTCGGAGGCGGGCCACGCGGATTTCGCGCCGGTCGACGAGCTCCAGGACCGGCTGCTCCTGCACCTGCGCCGCACCTACGGGCGCGTTTCCTGCGAGCGGGTGATCTCCGGGCCGGGGTTGATGCGCATCTTCAGCTTCCTGCAGGAGACCGGCGCGGGAGTGCCGTCGAAGCAGTTGCGCGACGCCGACAAGACGCGGCAGGACACGGCGGAGCTGATCGCGGAGTTCGGCCTGGCGAAGCTCGATCCATTGGCCGTGCGCGCGCTCGATCTCTTCGTCGCGGCCTACGGCGCATTCGCCGGCAACCTGGCGCTCGCGACACTCGCGCACGGCGGGATCTACATCGCGGGCGGGATTGCCCCCAAGATCGCCCCGAAGCTGAAGGAGGGCACTTTCATGCGCGCATTCGCCAGCAAAGGGCGCTTTAGTGAATTGCTGGCGACAATGCCGGTGCACGTCGTGATGAACCCGCTGGTCGGGCTCCACGGCGCGCTGCAGGAGGCTGCCCGGATGAGTGGAGCGGAGAGGTGAAGAGCCAGCGCCTCAGTGGGGCGGCACGCCCTGCTCGTGGGCGCGCAATTCCTCACCGGTATTGATGTTCTGAAATGCGTCCGGGTTGTCGTCGAAGGCGACCTCGACGACCTTGAGCTTCGCGTACCACGCATCGATCTTGCGGCCGCCGGCGCCCAGAAACGCCGTAAGGCCCGGCAATACCTCCTTGCGGCACAGGCAGAAGACGGGATGCGGCTGCTCCCCGGTTTTCGCGACGGCGATCTCCGTGTGATTGCGCTCGAGCGCGGCCTGGAGCCGCGCAACGAGGTCGAGCGGCAGGAACGGCGAATCGCAGGGCACGGTTGCGACGAGATCGTGCGCGGCCTCGGTCAATCCGCGGTGCAGTCCGGCGAGCGGTCCTGCGTATCCCGCGATTTCGTCCGGGATTACGCGGTGGCCGAGGGCGGCATAGCGCTCGATATTCTGGTTGGCGTTGATCAGGACCTCGTCCACCTGCGGCGCGAAGCGCTCGATTACCCACGCAACCATCGGCTTTCCCCGCAGGAGCTGCAGGCCCTTGTCGACGCCGCCCATGCGGCGGCCGAGCCCGCCGGCCAGGACGACGCCGGTGATCATGCCAGCATCGTCGGCATGACGGTCTTGACGAAACGGTGCTTGCCCGTGAACAGCAGGTAATGCCGGGTCACCGCGCGCCCGATCATGGTGATGCCGACCTGACTCGCGATCTGGTGCCCCATCTCGGTCAGTCCCGAGCGCGACACCAGGAAGGGGATGCGCATCTGGGCGGCCTTGATCACCATTTCGGAGGTGAGCCGGCCGGTGGTGTAGAAGATCTTGTCGGAGCCGTCGACGCGGTCAAGCCACATCTGGCCGGCGATGGCGTCCACGGCGTTGTGGCGCCCGACGTCCTCGACGAAGTAGAGCACCTGCGCGCCGTCGGCGAGCGCACAGCCGTGAACCGCGCCCGCGCTCTTGTAGATGGTCTCGCGGTGGCGCACGGCGTCGAGGAGCACCGTAGAGCGTTTCCTCGGTCAGCCTCACGTCGTCGCGCAGCTGGATGGAGTCGATTTCCTCCATCAGATCGCCGAACACGGTCCCCTGGCCGCAGCCGGTGGTGACGGTGCGCTTCTTCAGCCGCTCCCGCAATCCCTTGACGCCCCTGCGTGTCGTGACGGCAACCGAATCCGTCTCCCAGTCCACCTGCACCGCGGCGATTTCCTCGATCGATCCCACGAGCCGCTGATTGCGGAGATAGCCGATGGCGAGGGCCTCGGGCGCCTGCCCGAGCGTCATCAGCGTGACGATCTCGCGCTTGTCGAGATAGAGCGTGAGCGGATGCTCTCCGGCAATGGGCGTCGGCAAGCGCTCGCCGCGCTCGTTGACGGCCTCGACCTCGAAGGTGAGCGGACGGCCGGCGTTGGTCAATTTCGGACGGTACTGGGTATTCATGGGTCGTAACGCGTTGAACGGCGCGTAGTTTGCATCGGTTCCAACGCAGTTACCCGCCTATGTAGGACATCTCGATTTTCGGCAGCCGGGCGGTCTGGCTCGTGCGGATTTCGGAATAGCGGTCGGCGCGCCTGGACCAGACCCCGGAGACCGCGGCGCGTAATCTCCTCGTCAGAGGCGCCGCCCCGCAGCAGCGCGCGCAGGTCGTGACCCGTGGTGGCGAAGAGGCAGGTGTAGAGCTTGCCTTCGGTGGAGAGCCGGATGCGCGTGCAGCTGCGGCAGAACGCCTGGGTAACGGAGGCGATGACGCCGATTTCGCCGCTGCCGTCCCGGTAGCGCCAGCGCTCCGCGACTTCACCCGGGTAGTTCGGATCGAGCGGCTCGAGGGGCAGCTCGCGGTCGATCCGCTCGATGATCTCGCGCGCCGTCACGACGTCGTCCATGCGCCAGCCGTTGGTGTGCCCGACGTCCATGTATTCGATGAAGCGCAGGATGTGCCCGGTGCCGCGGAAGAAGCGCGCCATGGGCAGGATGCTGGCGTCGTTTTCGCCGCGCTTGACCACCATATTGATCTTGACCGGGGCGAGCCCTGCCGCGGCGGCCGCCTCGATTCCCTGCAGCACTCGCGCCACCGGAAAGTCCACATCGTTCAGGCGCCGGAACACGGCGTCGTCGAGCGCGTCGAGGCTCACGGTGATGCGCTGCAGGCCCGCCGCCTTCAGCGCGCGCGCCTTGCGGGCGAGGAACGAGCCGTTGGTGGTCAGCGTGAGATCCAGTCCCGGGATTTCGGCCAGCAGCTCGATCAATTGCTCGAGGTTGCGCCGGACGAGCGGCTCGCCGCCGGTCAGGCGCACCTTTTCCACGCCGAGCCCACGGAAGATGCGCGCGAGCCGGGCGATCTCCTCGAAGCTCAGGATCTCCCGGCGCTCGAGGAACGCGTAGTCCTTGCCGAACACTTCCTTCGGCATGCAGTAGACGCAGCGGAAATTGCAGCGATCCGTGACCGAAATGCGCAGGTCGCGCAACGCCCGCCCCAGGCGGTCGTGCACCGCGGGGGAGGGGGTGGCGCTCTGGAGTCCGGGCATGGAGTTGCTGCCTTGCGGAAAGGGTTCGGAGGAGTGCCGATTATGACAAAAGAGCCGGTGCGGGAGCAAGGAAAACACTTTTTGCAAATCAAGTATTTGGGTGCGATTCCGGTTGCGCGTCAGCGGCGCCTGGCGCACAATTCGACGACCATGGATGCCAACCCCCCGAGCCGTACCGCGCCCTATCCGATCGCCGTCATCATGGAGCGCGTGAGGCTCTCGAATCGCTGGGCAACCGAGCGCTGGGAGGCGAAAGGGGTCGTACGCGACGTGACGCCGCCGGGCAGCGGCGAGCGCGTCATCGTTAACGATGAGCGCATTACGCAGATACTCTTCCCGGGGTTCGTGCTGAAGCTGTATCCCGACGAGGCGGAAGGCTACCTCTATAACGTGTCGTCGCCCGAGCCCAAGGTCTTCGTCATGTGGCGCATGCGCGACGAGATTGCGCGGCCGGAATCGCTCACCGTCAGCTACCACGAAGGCGCGCGTTGGATGGATACGGAGGAAGCCGTGGGCGGGGTGGCGCTGCCCTCGGATCTGCTGCCGTGGATCGCCGAGTTCGCCGCGGCGCACTACAAACCGGAGCCCAGGAAGAAGGTGAGATACGCGAGCAGCAAGGACAAGGGAGTGGCATCGCGGCGCGAAGGTGACACGTGAGCACCGGAGCGGAGGACAAAGACGTCCCGCAGGGCCATGAGCCGTTCCTCGATCGCTGGTCGCGGCGCAAGGCCGAGGCGAACGCCGGAGCCGCCACCGGCCGTTCGCGACCAGGACGCCGCCGCCAAGACGCCGCCACCGGAGTTGCCGCCGGTTGAGAAGCTCACCTTCGATTCCGATTACCGCGCCTTCTTCCATCCCAAGGTGAGCGAGGACACGCGGCGCGCGGCGCTGAAGAAGCTATTCAGCGATCCGCGCTTCAACGTCATGGACGGACTGGACGTCTACATCGACGATTACAGCAAGACGGAGCCCATCCCCCCGGCGATGCTGGCGGGCCTGCGCCAGGCTCAGAAGATACTGGAGTGGGCGAAGGGCGGAGGAGAAGGAGGCGCCGGCCGACCGCGCCAAGTCCGGATGCCGTCGCGGATCTGCCATCCGCCCGCGCTGGAGCCGCCGAGCACGCCGGCACAAGTCGCCTATGCCCGACGGCCGCGCGAGCGGGTCGCTGAAGAGCAGATCCATGCCGTCCCGGGCCGGGTCGTTCCGGAAAGCGCTCGTCCGGAAACGCGAACGATTAGTCCCCGCCTCCGCGAGGACGACGCGATCCCGGCCTTCCCCCGATGGGAAGGTGACGTGCCCGATGGCCAAGCCGAAGCTCATCTGCAACTGCAACAAGACCATGCCGCTCGACGCAAGAGCGCTGGCGGCCGCGCTCAAGCTCGACGCCACGCCGAATATCGCGAGCGAGCTGTGCCGCAAGCACGTCGCGGCGTTCGAGGCGGCGGTCAAGAACGGCGGCGACCTGGTCGTGGCCTGCACGCAGGAGGCGCCGCTCTTCAGCGAGCTGCACGAGCAGCTGCAGGGAAGTGGCGGTCTCAAGTTCGTCAATATCCGCGAAACCGCCGGGCTGGTCGAGCGATGCCAGGGCCGCCACGCCCAAGATTGCGGCATTGCTCGCGCTCGCCGACGTGCCCGAGCCCGAGCCGGTGCCGGCGGTGTCGTACAAGTCCGAAGGGCGCCTCCTCATCATCGGCCCGGGTGGCGCGGCGCTCGCCTGGGCCGAGCGGCTGGCCGAGCAGTTCTCGGTGAACGTGCTGGTGACCGAAGGCGGCGAACGCTACGAGATGCCCGCGGAACGGCGCTACCCGGTGTTTTCGGGACGGCCGCGCGAGGTGAAAGGGTATCTGGGCGCGTTCGAAGTCGAATGGGACCAGGCCAACCCGATTGACCTCGAAACCTGTACCCGCTGCAACGCCTGCATCCGCGTCTGTCCCGAGCAGGCCATCGATTTCTCGTACCAGATCGATCTCGAGAAGTGCAAGGCGCACCGGCAGTGCGTCAAGGCGTGCGGCGAGATCCGGGCGATCGATTTCGATCGCAAGGAGATGCGGCGCAGCGACACCTTCGACATGGTGCTCGATCTTTCGCGCGAGCCGCTGATCAAGCTGCGCGCAGCCGCCACAGGGCTACTTCGCGCCGCGCAACGACCCGCTCGAGCAGGCGCTGGCGGCGAACCAGCTCGCCCGGATGGTCGGGGAATTCGAGAAGCCGCGGTTCTTCCTCTACAAGGAGAGCATCTGCGCCCACAGCCGCTCGGAGATCGTCGGCTGTTCCCGCTGCATCGACGTCTGCTCGACGCAGGCGATCTCGAGCGAGAAGGCGGCAAAACCGCGTCAAGGTCGAGCCGCACCTGTGCATGGGCTGCGGCGGCTGCGCGACGGTCTGCCCCTCGGGCGCCATGAGCTATGCCTATCCGCGCGTTCCGGACATCGGAATCCGGGTGAAGACCGTGCTGCAGACCTACCGCGACGCCGGCGGGCGCGACCCGGTGCTGCTGTTCCACAACACGACGGACGGGCGCGAGCTCGTTGCGCGTCTCGGCCGGCGCGGGCGCGGCCTGCCGGCGAACGTGATCCCGCTCGAGGTCTTCCATATCGCCTCGCTCGGGCTGGATATCACGCTGGGCGCGATCGCGCTGGGGGCGACGAAGTGCCTCATCCTCACCGCCGGGACCGAGCCGCAGGAGTATCTCGCCGCCCTGCGGGATCAGCTTGGATTCGGGCAGCAAGTCCTGTCGGGACTCGGCTTCGGCGAAGGGCATTTTCGGCTCGATCGAGGCAAGCGACCCGGCGGCGCTGGAGGAAGCCGCGTGGGGCCTCCGCGCGTCGCGCGGTCTGCCGCCCGCGACCTTCAACCTGTCCGGCGAGAAGCGCAGGACGCTCGATTTCGTCTTCGACCACCTGCTCAAGCACGCTCCGGCTCCGACGAGAGGAGGTGGCGCTGTCAGGCGGGCGCGCCGTACGGCCGCGTCATGGTCAACGCGAAGACCTGCACCCTTTGCATGGCCTGCGTGGGTGCCTGTCCGGAGTCGGCGCTGCTCGACTCCAAGGAAGCGCCGCAGCTCAAGTTCATCGAGCGCAATTGCGTCCAGTGCGGCCTGTGCGAGAAGACCTGTCCCGAGGACGCCATCACGCTCGCGCCGCGCCTGCTGCTCGGCACGGAGGCGCAGACGCCGGTCGTGCTCAATGCCGCGGAGCCCTTCCTCTGCGTGCGCTGCAGCAAGCCGTTTGCGACGCGACAGATGATCGAGAACATGATCGGGCGCCTGGGCTCGCATTCGATGTTCGCCACCGGCGAGGCCCTGCGCCGGTTGCAGATGTGCGCGGACTGCCGCGTGATCGACATGATGGAGAAGCAGGGCGACACGAGCATCTTTGACTATCGCGGCGGGGGCGGCGAGGCGCGATGAGCGGTGGCGAGGGCGTGCAGGAACGGCAACCCGTGTCGGCGGAAGATGCCGCGCGCGCCCATCACTACGCATTGATCGGGCGCCTGTTCCACGACGCGCCCGATTCCATCCTGATTGCCCAGCTATGCCGCGCCGAGGTGGAGTCAACGGATGACGGCGCCGAACTCACTCGCGCGTGGCAGGTGCTGAGGGATGCCTGTAACGCTCGCCTATCCTGCCGTCCTCAAGCAGGAGTACGACAGCCTGTTCGTGGGGGTAGGGAAATCGGAGGTCACGCCCTATACCTCACATTACGTCAGGGATATTGCGCCCGACCGTCACCTGGTGCGGCTGCGTCAACGGCTTGGCGCAGTTGGGCCTTGCTCGTCGCACTGCAGCATACGAGGTCGAGGATCATGTCTCCGCCCTCTGCGACGTGATGCGCTTGCTGATCGAGGACGCGAGCCCGTTGGCAGAACAACGCCTGTTTTTCAACGAGTTTGTCTATTCGGGTGCAACGGCGTTTTGCGACGCGGTGGCGCGCGCGAACTCGGCATCGTTCTATCGACACGTGGCTCGATATGCGCGCGCGTTTTTCGACGTGGAGCGCGAGGCATTCGAGATCGAAGATGCGGACGCCTGACGACCTGATGAGAACCATTCTCGATAATCCACAAAAATTCGGGATGGGAATGATTCTCATGCTTGGAAAAAGTCAAAACGTGATTGATTTGGCAGGGGCCAAAGTGTAGATTTGACCGCCAAGCACGCCCATTCGCAGTACTTCGGTAAGGAGGATGCAATGAACCGTCCGGATCGCAAACTTTCCCGCCGTAATTTCCTTCTCGTCGCCGGTGCCGGAAGCGTCGCGGCCACCGCGGCGGTCGTCACCGGCACCGAACGGGCAGAGCGAGCCCAAGAAGGCCGAGGCCGTGAGCGGCTCGAAGGGCTATCACGTCACGGAACACATCCGCAAGTACTACAACACCACCAAAGTCTGAGGAGAGCGCCATGTTGCTCACGAGAAAGTCCGCCAGCGTTTCCTCGAGCTCGAGCCGTCTCACCCGCAACGTCGCGGGCATGCTGGGCCGGACCATCGATCGCCGCACGTTCCTCAAGCGCTCGGGCGTCACGCTCGGCGCCGGCGCGGTGGCGGCGCAGCTGCCGTTCAACATCGTCGAGAAGGCCGAGGCGGCGCAGGACGCCGGCGGCAAGCTCGAGGTCAGGCGCACGGTCTGCACGCATTGCTCCGTCGGCTGCGCAGTTGATGCCGTGGTGCAGAATGGCGTGTGGATCCGCCAGGAGGCGGTATTCGATTCGCCGATCAATCTCGGCGCGCACTGCGCCAAGGGCGCCTCGATCCGCGAGCATGGCATGACCGATGACTCGCACCGCCTGAAGACGCCGATGAAGCTGGTCGGCGGCAAGTGGCAGAAGGTCTCGTGGGACCAGGCGCTGAAGGAAGTGAGCGACAAGCTGCTCGCGATCCGCAAGGAGAGCGGGCCCGATGCCACGTTCTGGATCGGCTCCTCCAAGCACAGCAACGAGCAGTCGTTCCTGTTGCGCAAGTTCGTGTCGTTTTTCGGCACGAACAACATGGACCATCAGGCGCGCATCTGCCACTCCACCACTGTCGCAGGTGTGGCGAACACCTGGGGTTATGGGGCGATGACCAACTCCTACAACGACGAGCAGAATTCCAAGTGCATTCTGTTCTTCGGCAGCAATGCAGCAGAAGCCCATCCGGTTTCGATGTTGCACACGCTGCACGCGAAGGAGAACGGCGCCAAGGTAATCGTGGTAGATCCGCGCTTCACCCGCACCGCTGCAAAGGCGGACACGTATTACCGAATCCGCTCCGGCACGGACGTCGCTTTCCTGTGGGGCATGCTTCACCACATCTTCAAGAACGGCTGGGAGGACAAGGAATACATCAAGGCCCGGGTCTACGGCATGGACAAGGTGCGGGAGGAAGTCGCGAAGTGGACGCCGGACAAGGTAGAGGAAGTGACCGGCATGAAGGAAGCCGAGGTGCGCGACGTCGCCGAGAAAATGGCGAAGAACAGGCCGAGCACAATCGTTTGGGCGATGGGCCAGACCCAGCACACCAACGGCAATGCCATCGTACGCGCGTCATGCATCCTGCAGCTCGCGCTTGGCAACGTCGGGGTTTCCGGCGGCGGCACCAATATCTACCGCGGTCACGATAACGTGCAGGGCGCCACCGATGTCGGGCCCGAACCCCGATTCGCTGCCCGGCTACTACGGCATTGCCGCCGGTTCGTGGAGACACTTTGCCGCGGTATGGGGTGTGGACTACGAATGGATGAAGAAGCAATTCGCATCGCAGGCGATGATGGAAAAGCCCGGCATCACGGTGTCGCGCTGGATCGACGCGGTGCTTGAAAAGAATGAGAACCTGGATCAGGACTCGAACCTGCGCGCGGTGATCTACTGGGGCCATGCGCCCAATTCGCAGACGCGGGGCAAGGAAATGGTCGAGGCGATGAAGAAGCTCGATCTCCTGGTGGTGATCGACCCCTACCCGTCGGCGACGGCGGCGATGGCGGCCATGGTGAGGCAAGACGGCGTGTATCTGCTGCCGGCGGCGACCCAGATGGAATGCGCGGGATCGGCAACCGCCTCCAACCGCTCGGTCCAGTGGCGCGAGAAGGTGATCGACCCGATGTTCGATTCGCGCACCGACCACATGATCATGTACCAGCTCGCGGAGAAATTCGGCTTCGCCAAGGAGTTCACCGCAAAGATCAAGGTGGTCAAAGGCAAGGGCGGCATGGACGAGCCCGACATGGAAGACACGCTGCGCGAGATCAACCGCGCAACCTGGACCATCGGCTACACCGGGCAATCGCCGGAGCGGCTGCAGGCGCACATGCGCAACATGCACGTGTTCGACGTGAAGACGCTGCGCGCCAAGGGAGGCAAGGACGCCAAGACCGGGTATGTGCTTGACGGCGATTATTTCGGCCTGCCGTGGCCGTGCTACGGAACTCCGGAGCTGAAGCATCCCGGCTCGCCGAATCTCTATCAGACATCGAGACACGTGATGGACGGTGGCGGAAACTTCCGGGCGAATTTCGGCGTCGAACGCGACGGGGTCAACTTGCTGGCCGAGGATGGCTCCCATTCCAAGGGAGCGGATCTCACTACCGGATATCCCGAGTTCGACCACGTGCTATTGAAGAAGCTCGGCTGGTGGGACGAACTCACTGAGAACGAGAAGAAGGCGGCCGAGGGCAAGAACTGGAAAACCGATCTGTCGGGTGGCATACAGCGCGTGGTGCTGAAGGGCCACGGCTGCCATCCGTTCGGCAACGCCAAGGCACGCGCAAACGTCTGGAACTTCCCGGACCCGATCCCGCTGCACCGCGAGCCGCTGTTCAGCCCGCGACCGGATCTGATCGAGAAATACCCGACTCACGACGACCAGAAGAACCGCTGGCGTGTGCCGGTGCTGTTCAAGACGGTGCAGAACGCCAACAAGGACGCGGTCAAGAAGTACCCGCTCATCCTCACCAGCGGGCGGCTGGTCGAATACGAAGGCGGAGGCGACGAGACGCGCTCCAACCCGTGGCTCGCCGAGCTGCAGCAGGACATGTTCGTTGAGATCAACCCGAAGGACGCTAACGACCGCGGCATCAAGGCCGACGAATACGTCTGGGTCGAGTCGCCGACGCAAGCACGCCTGAAGTTGAAGGCGCAGGTGACCGAGCGGGTGGCTTCGGGAACCGTGTTCTGCCCGTTCCACTTCGCGGGCCACTGGATGGGCAAGGACATGCTCAACTGGTATCCGGAGGGCGCGGCGCCGATCGTGCGCGGCGAGGCGGTCAATACTGCGACCACCTATGGTTACGACATCGTGACCATGATGCAGGAGACCAAGACCACGCTGTGCCAGGTTTCGAAGGCCTAACGGACGAGGGATTGCGAGGAGCTCACCATGGCGAGAATGAAATTCCTGTGTGATGCCGAGCGCTGCATCGAGTGCAACGGGTGCGTGACGGCGTGCAAGAACGAGAACGAGATCCCTTGGGGCGTCAATCGCCGGCGCGTGGTCACGCTGAACGACGGGGTGCCCGGCGAGAGATCGATCTCGGTCGCGTGCATGCACTGCTCGGATGCGCCCTGCATGGCGGTGTGTCCGGTCGACTGCTTCTACAAGACCACCGAGGGCGTGGTGCTGCACGACAAGGACCTGTGCATCGGCTGCGGCTACTGCTTCTACGCCTGCCCGTTCGGGGCGCCGCAGTTCCCGCAGGACGGCGCGTTCGGCCTGCGCGGCAAGATGGACAAGTGCACGTTCTGCGCCGGCGGCCCCGAGCCCGACTTCTCCGCGGCCGAGTTCAGGAAGTACGGCCGCAACCGGCTCGCCGAGGGCAAGCTCCCGGCGTGCGCCGAAATGTGCTCGACCAAGGCGCTGCTCGGCGGCGACGCGGACGTGATCGCCGACATCTATCGCAACCGCGTGCTGAAGCGCGGCAAGGGGTCGGAAGTGTGGGGCTGGGGCACGGCCTACGGCAAGCCCGAGCGGCAGCCCACGCCGCAAGCCGGAGCAAAGTCATGAGAGCGGCGCTGGCGATTGCCGCCGCCGTGGCCCTGGCCGGGGTCGCGGCGGGCTGCGGCGAGAAGACCGCCGTCACGGTCTACAAGCAGGGCCAGTACCAGGGCAAGCCCGACAAGCTGCCGTGGGACAACGACCAGTTCAAGGGCGACCGGGCCGCGTGGGAGAAAGCGATCAAGGCGCGCAATCTCGGCCAGAACGAGTACGCGCGCCTTGCGAGCGGCTGATTCAATCGAGACCATAGGAGGTGCGCATGCCGGGCTATCGTGACATGCGAGTGCTGATTCGTCTTCTGCTTGCTTCGAGCCTGCTGCTGTTTGCGCCGCTCGCCTCGCCCGCGGATACCGCCGCGGAGCAGCAGGTGCTGCGACAGCAGGAGCAGCCTCTCAATAATGCGCCGGTGTGGCGTGAAGTGCGCAAGGGCGAGAACCCGTACCAGACGACCCAGGTGCGCGGCGTCGAGACCAACGTGCTGGTGCAGTCGCAGGGCGAGACCTGGCGCCAGATCCGCAACGGCCCGATCACCGTTTACGGGGGCTGGCTGCTCGTGATCGTTCCGCTGCTGATCCTCGGCTTCTATCTCTGGAGGGGGCCGCTCAAGGTCCACGGCCGGCTGACGGGGAGAAAGATCCAGCGCCTGTCGAGCTGGGACCGCACCATTCACTGGACGGTGGCAATCAGCTGGGTGATCCTGGCGATCTCGGGCGTGCTGCTCCTGTTCGGCAAGTACGTGGTGCTGCCCATGTTCGGCTACACCGTGTTTTCCTGGCTCGCCATCTTGTCGAAGAACCTGCACAACTTCGTCGGCCCGGTGTTCCTGATCGCGGCAGCGCTGATGTTCTTCACCTATCTCGGGCGCAACATCCCGCGCGGATACGACATCGGGTGGCTGTTCAAGGGCGGCGGCATGCTGACGGGCGAGCACGTCCCTTCGGGGTTCTTCAATGCCGGCGAGAAGATCGTGTTCTGGGCCGGGCTGTTCCTGTTCACCATCATCGTCGGCGCCTCGGGCGTGGTGCTGCTGTTCCCGAACTTCGATCAGGGCCGGGCGATCATGCAGTACTCGAACATCATCCACGCAGTGACCGCCGTGCTCTACATCTCCATGATGCTCGGGCACATCTACCTCGGCTCGGTGGGGGTGGAAGGGGCCTATGAGTGCATGCGCACCGACGGCAAGGTCGACGAGCAATGGGCCAAGGAGCACCACGAATACTGGTACAACGAGGCGGTCAAGGGCCGTCCCGGCGCTGCGGGCGCCGCGTCCGCGGCTCGCGCCGCGGCCATGAAGGAGGGGTGGAAGCTATGAAGGCACCGAGATTCTGGATGGTAGTCCCGGCACTGCTGGTCGCGGGCGCGGTCGGGCTGGCGTACGCGAAGCTGCCCCAGCCGCCCATGGACGACGCGGCCAAGGCCAAGGCGGAGGAGGCGAAGGCCAAAGCGGCGGCTGCGGCCAAGAAGGAGGCTGAAGAGCTCGCCAAATCGCAGGACCGCGTGGCCGAGCGCTACAAGAAGGAAAAGGGCGTCAAGACCGCGGCCGCGCCCAAGAAGAAATAGGGCTCCCGCATCCGGCAGAAGAAGCCCGGTCCAACCGGGCTTTTTTGTTGGCACGGACGGCCGGCTTGATGTAAGTCAAGCGGACGCCCGGGCGCTGCGGAATAATGGGGCAAACGGAAGAAAGACAAGGAGGGCAGCGTACCTTATGGCTATCAATGCTAACCGCGAAAAACCCCGCACCGATGCGCGGAAGCTCGAGCTGGTGCGGAATTCGGCGCTTGCCGTGGAACTGACCGGCGACCAGTGCGCGGTGCTGGCCGACCTGGTGTCGGTGAAGGAACTCGCGGACGGCGACGTCCTTGTCCGTCAAGGTGCGGCGGACAACCACCTCTACGTGATCGTGAGCGGCGCGCTAGCCGTCGCCCGTCAGGTGGAAGGGAACGGGCAGTGGATCAACCTGCACTTGCTGACCAAGGGCGACCTGGCCGGCGAGCTGGGCTTCATGGACGGCCGGCCGCACTACGCGGCGCTGCGCGCGACCGGCGCGACACAGGTGCTGTGCCTCGAGCGCGAGAAGCTCGAATCCCTGCTCGGTCGCGAGCCGGTTATCGTCTACCGCGTCATGCGCGCGATCTTCCGCGTCGTGCACGTCATCGTGAACCGGATGGCGATGCAGACGAGCGAACTCACCAACTACGTCTTCAAGGTGCACGGCAAGTACTAGCGCAGGCTGCCGACGAGGCCGACCAGCACTCCGGCGAGGAGCGCCAGTCCGACGACGATCAGCGCGATGCCCAGCACGCGGGAGCCCACCGTCATGGGCCGCGAGGGAGCGTCGACCAAACGCTTCGCAAGCTCGCCGGACTTGAGCAGCCGCTGGTACTCGAGCGCGTGCTCGCGCCGGAATTCCGCAAGCGCCATCGTGCCGGTGAACATGACGATGTCCGGCGGCGGCATCTTGTCCGGCCGGAAGTGGTTGTTGAAGAAGTGCACCGTGAACAGGAACACCGCGGCGAGAATCGCTTCCTCCCCGTGCACGAGCGTCGCGATGTTGAACACCCAGCCGGGCAGGACCGATGCCGTCGTTTCCTTGAAGGCCAGCGTCATGCCGCTGCCGCCGATGATGGCCATCCCCCAGAACACCGCCCAGTAGTCGAACTTCTCCCAGTAGGTCCAGCGCTCGAAAGCCGGCCGCGGCCCCGTGCCGAGGAACCAGCGGAACATGCCGATCATGTCGGAAAGGTCCTTCCAGTTCGGCACGAGGGAGTCGGGGCCGAACCAGTCGGAGAGTTTCCATCTCGGAACCACCCGGGACGCCATGTAGACGAGGTGCACGAAGAATATGCCGAGCATGATGGCGGCGCTCGCCCGGTGCAGGATGCCCGCGACGCGCGGGCCGCCGAGGGCCCCCACGATGAATTTTGCCCAGCCGGTCTCGCCGTAGAGCACCGCCATGCCGGTCAGCACCAGCATCATCACGCTCAGCGCAAACACGAGGTGGGCGAGGCGCCACAGCGGCCCGAAGCGGCTGAAGTGCTTGCCTTGCATTTGCGGCAAATCGCCCATCGCGACGTGAGGCGCGCTCTTGCCCTCCCGGCGATCCCGGTATTCCCGGTAGAACCACAGCGCCGAGTGCGTCCAGAAGAAGGCGAACACGCCCACCAGGAGCGCGATCATGAATTTCGATGCCACCCACATGTAGGGATAGCGCGCGTAATCGTGAGTGTTCGCGTGCGGCTGGAACGTGACGAAGCCCGCGGTTGCGCCGGCGTGGCATTTCTGGCAGGTCTGCAGGCGGTTGTTCGCGTGCACCTTGGATCTCGGATGGCTGACCCGCTGGATGTCATGGTTGCCATGACAATCGAAGCAGGAAGCCGTATAGGTGTAGCCCAGCGTCGTGACCTGCCCGTGGTAGGTATTGGAGAAGGACTTCAGGTTCTCCGCGTGGCAGGTTCCGCAGTTCCGGGTGATGACGAGACGGATCGCGTCGAGCTTCGGCCGGTCGACGTCGTGAGTCGTGTGGCAGCTTGAGCAGACTGGCGCGGCGCTGTTGCCGCCCGAAACGAGCCGGCCATGCACCGAGTCCAAGTACTCCACGCGCTGCGCGCTGTGGCATTTCCCGCAAACGTTCGGAATGCTCATGTGCCACTCGGCCCGGGGCGCGCTACCGGGCGGGTACACGTAGTGTGCGTCGTGGCAGTTGTAGCAGGTCGCGTTGGTGCGCGACTGATCCTCCCGGCTCGGACGGGCATGGATGGACTTCATGTAGTGCTCGATCTGGTCCACCACGACGCCCAGCCGCGCGAATTCCTTGGTCTTTCCCTCCTTTTTCGCGGTTGCCCACAGCTCCTCGTGGCAGGTCACGCAACTGACCTTGAGCGCGCCCTTGCGGTGCGGAATCTCGCCGAAATCCTTGTGGCATTCCATGCACATCCGTTTGCCGTGGACGCTCTGCTCGAAGCGGTCCTTCACGACGTGGAGCGCGCGCATCTTCCCGTCCGGCCCCGGCGCAGCGAACCCTTCGTTTCCGTGGCAGGACAGGCAGACTTCGTTGGGGAGCTGAGAAGGCTGTGCGGCGCTCGGTATGGGAGCGCCGGAAAGTGCGATTGAAGCGGCGGCGAGGAGACAAGTCCTGAGGCGCGTGCGGAAGTTATTGTTCATGTCTTGCCTTCCCTCCCCGGAAGAGCTGCCCGACCGCATCACACAATACCCGGCGGCAAGCGTCCGATCAACGCTTGTCCCGCGGCTGGCTCGCGTAGTAGGACGCGATGTCGTCGATGACGGCATTGCTGTAGACAATGCTCATCCTGTGCATCGTCGTGCTTTCGCGTTTGTCATCGCGATACGCTCTGAGCGCCATGACCAGATAATCCTTGTCCTGGCCGCGCAGGACGGGGGCCGCCATTTTGTCAGTGTCCTCGGCATCATGGCAGCGATCGCACTTCGCGGCGAGCTCGCGGGCAGAGCTCGGCACGCTGTCGGCGGGCCGGGACTGCTGCACCGCGTAGAACGCGCTGATGTTTTCGATGTCCTTGTCGCTCAGGCCGGCGACGAAGCGTTGCATGCCCCAATGCTGACGCGACGTGCGGTACGCCCGGATCGACTTCACCAGGTACTGGGGATCCTGGGCGGCGAGGCTCGGCGTTGCGGCGTCGCGGCTCACCCCATTGGGACCGTGGCAGCCGCCGCACATGGCGGACTGGGGCTCGCCCGCCTTCGAGTCCCCGCGGGATGGCGCCGGCCGTTGCGCCGGCGTCCGGGACGCGAAGTACAGAGCCAGGCTTTCCAGGTCGCGCTGGCTCACGTCGCGCAGTATCTTTTCCATCGGCGCCGTCCTGCGTTCTCCGCGGTGGTACTCCTGCACGGCGGTGACCAGGTAATGGGGCTGCTGGCCGGCCAGGCTCGGTATGCCCGGCGTCCTGCTGTTGCCCTCCTCGCCGTGACACTTCACGCACGCCGCCGCGAGCGCCTTCCCTTTTTCCAGGATCGAGGCTTGCTGGGCGTCCCTTTCCGAAGCCACGGCGACCGGGGGCTGGCTGGCGTA
Organism: uncultured beta proteobacterium; assembly: GCA_963699525.1. GTDB lineage: Bacteria > Pseudomonadota > Gammaproteobacteria > Burkholderiales > SG8-41 > SG8-41. The sequence goes on from CAVOUI010000018.1 coordinate 167,581, forward strand.
GTAGGCGACCACGTTACGCAACTCCGATTCATTCAACCGCTTGACCAGATCCCTGAGAGCGGCATGAGTACGCCTGACTTCGAGATATTCCGTCAATGCCAGGAACAGGTAACGCTCCCGTTGTGCCGCCAGGTGCGGAATGCCCGGGGCGACGCCCCTGCCATCCAGCCCGTGGCACGCCCTGCAATCCCGCTCGGCGATCGCCTTGCCCGCCACCGCGTCGCCCAACGGCTTCGTCGCCGCGGGCGCCGGCGGTTTCTCCCGTTCGCTGCAACCCAGCGCCAGCGCCGAAAGCAGAATGCCCAGGATGAGTGTTTTCATGGGAAACCCGATGAGTAATGGATCGGCCAACTCAGCCAACGGAGGAATCAACGCCCGACCTCTGCACGACCGGGTGGGGTGTCCGGGAGAACCACATCTGGTACATGGATACCACCCACATGACGCCGAAACAGAGGCCCATGACGGCGCCGGCGAGCATCACGACCCAGGCGAACGGATGGTAGAGCTTGGTGAAATACCAGGAACTCACATCCAGCGCGATGGCGAAGAAGGGCAGCGCGACGACAGTGCATTTGAACCACACCGGCCGCACGTAGGCGTGGCTGAAGATAAAGCCCATGATGAAGAAGATGAACGTGAGCCCGAACAGGTGGATGTGCGACACCCGGACCAGCGTGAAGATGTCGGTGCCGGTGTCCCGCTCGGTCACCTTCTTGAGGTTGTCGTATCCGTTGAGGTTCGGCAGGTGGGGGTTGCTGCCGTCGTGGCAGGCCATGCAGCGCTTGTCTATCGCCGGCCGGATCTGCTTCTCGTAGCGGGCGCGGTCGCTCCCCTCCTGCACCCAGGAAATGAGTGTGTTCATCTCGTCGGGCGGCAGCATCGTTGACATGGGTCCGCGCAGGGCCGCTTCGAGACGCGAATGCTTTCCGCTGCCGCTATAGGCGATGACTACGTCCTCGTACGAGAGGGTCATCGGGTTTCCATCCCGCCCGGAGTAGGTGTGAAACAGGTAGATCAGGGCGAACAGGTAGCCGAAGCCCAGTATGATGAGCGCCGCCGTGAACAGCACGCGCTGGCTCCAGGGTATCTCCGAGTAATGATGATAGAGCTGGTGCAGGGGCGTCTCACTCATTGGCGGGTCCTCCGATCAGGTGCGGCGATGTACCCGCATGCGCGAGACGCCGGCTGCCAGACGTTCTCGTTCTGGAGCCGGCATCCGTGTCGTGCGCTCCCAACGGGCACGGCGCCCGATCACTTCTTCAGCGATGCGTAATAGGCGGCTAGATTCGCCATGTCCTGGTCGCTCAGCGGACCCGCGAAGGATTTCATGACCGGATTGGCACGCTTGCCGGACTTGTAGTCCTTCAGCGCCTCGATGAACTTGGCTTCGGGCTGCCCGGCTATGGGGGGATTTGGTTTTACCCCTTCACCGTTTGCTCCATGGCATCCTGTGCAGGCAGCGGCCTTGGCCTTCCCGGCCGCGGGATCTCCGCCGGCGTGTGCAACGCCAAGAACGAAAAGGCCTGCGAGAGTCGTTGCGGTCAAAAGCATGCGTTTCATGGCTAGTCTCCTTTTTAGGGGTTGTGTGAAATCATCGGCACATTCGCGGCGCAGCGTCATTTCGACGGTAGCGTCACGTACACGAAGGCCCGCGCCCTCTGGCGCGCGTAATAGGCCGCGAGATTCTCGACATCGGCCTCGGTCAGCATTTCGGACATGGCGGCCATCGCCGGACTCTTACGCGCGCCCGTGCGGTAGGCGTGCAGCACTTTTCCCAGATAGTCTACGCGCTGTCCTGCCAGCGCAGGCAAACGGGGATCGATGCTGTTGCCGTTGACACCGTGGCAGCGGTCGCAGCGCTCCGCCCACTCCGCGATTGTGAACGGCTTGCGCACTTTCGGCGGCCGCGGCTGCTGGGCCGCGTAGAACGCCGCCAGGTCCCTGGCGACGCGCTCGTCGAGGCCTGCCGCGGGGCCTTTCATCACATCGTCCTTGCGTGAGCCATCGGCGTAGGCACGGATCGCGGCCGCAAGGTACTGTGCGTCCTGGCCCGCGAGGCTCGGGTTGGCGGAATTGCCGCTGACGCCCAGGTCGCCGTGGCACGCGGCGCAGGCCGCGGCAGCTGCCTTGCCCGCAGCCGCATTGCCGCTCGCCGGCGTCTGCGCGCGCGCGGGCTTCTGCAGGGCGTAGTAGAGCGCGATGTTGTTGAAGTCCGCCTCCCCAAGAGCCCCGAGCAGCGATTTCATCATGTCGTGCTTGCGCTGGCCGCTCTGGTAAGCCTTCATGGCTGCGACCAGGTATTTCGGGTCCTGCCCGACGAGGTTTGGCATGCCGGGCATCCTCGTGACACCGCCTTCGCCATGACACCCGGCGCATCCGGCGGCGGCGGCCTTGCCGGCCGCGACCGGGTCGGGCCTGGCGCCGCCCGTTGCAGGTTTCATTGCGCCGGGCTGCGCTGGCTCGAGACTGGCGTAATAGGCGGCAACCTGCACCAGCGCGTCGTCGCTCAGGAAGCGCACCGCGCCGGTCATGGATTTATCGTCGCGGGCGCCCGACTGGTAGGCGCGCAACTCGAGGTAGAGATAGGCGGGGCGCTGGCCGGCGAGATGCGGCACGTCCTTCGTGGTGCTGATACCGTTCAGCCCGTGACACCGCGCGCACGACGATTGCGCGACACGCTTGCCCTCGGCGATCTCCAGGGCGGTCGCGTACGCGGCCCGAAAGTCATCGCCGGCGCCGGGCTTGATCGTGACGGGCTGCGCCGCAGCGCCTGCCACATGGCCGATGGCCGTCACGAGCGCAAGGAGCGCGGATACTGAAAGGGAACGAATCTGCGTGCTTCGATTCATCGCAGTTCGCTCGGGGGCAACGGGAATTCCGGCCATCTGTTCCAGTGTAGATTATCTGCTATCGATTCGGCATGCGCAATGCAGCGAGCCGCCCATGCCGGACGAATCAACGCGCGCCTGCATGGGCCGGGGATGATGAAGGTGCCGTGCTTTCTTCCCACGGCGGCAACAGCCGGCTGATGCCCAGCAGCGTGATCAGCGGCGCGACCACGAGCAGGATCGCGACGATCAAGCCTTCCTTCCCGAGAACCTGGAGGTGGTAGGTCAGCAATCCCTTGCCGGTCTTGGAAATCTCCTGCCCGCCGATTACAACGTTCCAGCGCATCATGAATACCGACAGCAGCACCAGGCAGGCGCTGACCGTGACGCCCACGATCAGCGCTCGTCCGGTGGTTCCGCGCCAGATCATGTACGAAAGAAGCAGCAGCGGCAGGACGGCGCCGACCGCGAATTGCAGAATGAAATAGGGTATCAGCAGGGGACCGCTGACGTACTCGACGATCATCTCGACGCCTTCTCGCCCCTTGTAGATGATGTTGGCGAATTCCAGCCCCTCGAGCAGGAGCGCCACCATGATGAATCCCCACACCGTGTACGCGAGGCCCTTCAGGCACCCCAGGTCGATCGGGATCCGCCGCAGCAGGCACGACACGACGTAGAGCACGATCAACAGCGCCACGCCGGAGATAATCGCGGAAAACAGGAACACCGCGGGCATCAGATCGGATGACCACCATTCGCGTGACTTGAGCGAGCCGAATACGAACCCCACGTAGCCATGCAGGCCGTGCGCGCCGGGAATGCCCGCGATGGCGAGCCAGAAGATCCATTTCTTGTCGTAGCGCAGCGCTTTCTCGGACAGATCGTAGGAGCCGAGCGTCAGCACGCGGTAGAAGGTGCCCAGCAGTCCCGTGCGCTTTTGGGCCTGCTCCACGATGTGGGGCCGAAAGGCGAACCAGGTTTCCACCAGCAGCAGGACGATGTAGAAGCTCGCGAAATATCCGAACATCGCCATCGCCGAGGTCACATGCGGCGTGAGCAGATTATTCAGCGCGCGCTCCGGGTGGCCGAGGTGCAGCAGCAAGGGCAGGGGCACGAAGAACATGAAGCACAACGAGGTCAGCAACGCGAGATGCGCGACGGGCTTCAATCTCTGGAAACCGAATACCTGATAGAGGCTCGAGACCGTGAACGCACCCGCCACCAGCCCGGTGATGTAGGGATAGACGACGATGGCGACGGACCACTCGATGACGGTCTCGTTCGGGTAGACCCAGCCCGTAAAGGGGGCGTAGTGAATGAGATGATCCACTAGTTCACCTCCCTGTCGATGCCCACATAGAAAACGTTCGGCGCGTTGCCGGTTTCGGGCTTGAGCACCTGCACGCGATTGTTGCGGATGAACTGGCTGATCGGGCTCTGCTTCTCATTGAGATCGCCGAAGATGCGCGCGCCCACCGGACACACCTCGACGCAAGCGGGCTGCAGCCCCTTGGTGATGCGGTGATAGCACCAGGTGCACTTGTCGGAGACACCCTTCTCCTCGATGAAGTAACGGGCGCCGTAGGGGCACGCCTGTACGCAATAGCGGCAGCCGATGCAGTACTTGTGATCGATGAGGACCACACCGTCCGGTGTCTTGTAGGTGGCGCCGACCGGGCACACCTGGACGCACGCGGGGTGCGTGCAGTGGTTGCAGAGCTTCGGGACGAAAAAGGCTTTCTCCACCTTCGCATCCTTGTAGCGGTTGGCGAAGCGGTATTCCTTTTCCGAGCCGGACGCCGCGATGTTCACGGGGTCGTGGTGGCTGTCGATGCGCGGTCTTTCCTCGCCCTCGAGATAGACGTAACGCTCGACCCAGGTGCGGAAATGGTGCGCCGTGAGCGGAACGTCGTTTTCCCGCTTGCAGGCCTCGACGCAGCGCAGGCACCCGATGCATTTTGTGGCATCCACGCCGAACGCCCAGCGGTGCTTGGTCCAGTCGTAGTCCTTGGTCGGAAACGAAGCGGAGGAGCGGTCCGCGGCGGGGCGCGCTTTTTGCCGACGACCTTCTGCAAGAGACCCGCGGTTCCAACGGCGGCGACCGCGCCGGCGTACCAGCGCGGCACGGCCGAGCCGGCGCAGAAACGAACGCCGGGCCACCAGCGAAGTCTTGGTTTCCCGTTTCATGGCTTTGTCTTCCTTTCTGCGATCGGCTGACAGCTCTGTCGGGCGAAATACGCCGCGAGATTCGCGATGTCGGCGTCGCTCAGCCCCCGGACGATTCCTGCCATCATCGGGTCCTTGCGGAGACCGGCCCTGAAGGCCTTGAGCGTGTTTACGAGATAAACGGGTTTTTGCCTGGCGATACTGGGCCAGGCGGGATTGGCCGAGATGCCCGTCGGACCGTGGCACGCCGGCGCAGTTGTTGGCCGCCAGAGTCTTGCCGGCCACTGCGTCGCCGAGACGCAGGTCGCCGGGCGCTGCCCTCACAGGCTCAGGCTGGCGTAGTAGGCGGCGAGATTCTGGATATCCGGGTCGCTCAGCGTCTGCGCCATCGGGGACATCATCACGTCCTTTTGATCGCCGGACTTGTATGCGCGAGTATGCGCACGAGATACGCGCCGTGCTGTCCGGCAAGATTCGGCCAGGTGTCGTTCGGGCTGATTCCCTTGTCGCCGTGACAGCTCGCGCAGGCAGCCGCGTGCTTCTTGCGTCCCGCGGCGACGTTCCCCGCCAGCTTGGCTACGACACCCCCCAGCTTGGGAGCATGGGGATTGTGGCAAACGGTGCATTGCTGCCCGCTCGATACTTGCGGAGTTGTGTTCCGCGAGGACGATCTGCGGCTGCGTGCGGGGCCTTCCCGGCATGGCCTCGTGACACAAACGTGCACAGCTTCACCGAATCGACGGGAATGGGCAGCTTGCCCTTTTGAGGATGGCCCTGCGCGGCGCCATGACAGACTTCGCAAATCACCGTCTTGTGGCTATTGGCCGACCACTGCGCGTGGCGCTCGCTGTGGCAGGGCTGGCAGTAACGCGGTGTCTGGTACACCGGATCCTGGGCGGCAATCTCGGGAACCGAATTGGCGCGGTAGTGACCATACTCGTAAAACGACTCGGCGGTGAAATACCACTTCGCGAGCAACCCCGCTGCCGCGCCCACGACGATCAACACGACCAATCGGATGATGTGCTTGGGCACGGCCTAGCGACTTGTGGTCACCCTCTCTTTACCGTGACATGCAGCATACGGGTGTCGGCTCGTGCCAGGTTGATCTAGATCAAAATGCCTCCCGCTTAGCGCGATAAACGTCGGGGACGGCTGCTGAACGACAAATCCGGTTGAACCGCGGGGAATTCTTTTTAGAGGCGGGTCCGGCGCCCGCATGACGGCCGAGGAGGGCGCAGGCGGACGGCGGAGAAGTCACGGCAGGACTCGCCGCGACAGCGGATCCTAATGCTTGTGCTCGAACTTGACTTCGACCGGGCGTGGCTTTCCCGGCCTCGTGATCTTGACGGTGATGGTGTAGGGATTCGTGCTCGGCATCCGGAAATAGTTGCCGTAGCTCGGGACGTTGTTCAGGGTCACGAGCTCGAGCGCCTTGGTGTCTCCGCCCGACACCGGTTCCCGTGCGCTCGCTTCCACCCGCGCGTCGGTGATCGCGGCCCGGGTCTTCGCGTCGAACAGCGACACGTTCACGTGGTAGTAGCCTTTGCCGGTCGGAATGCCACCGTGCATCGAGCTTTCCCTGCTTCCTTTCGGATACTGCTCGCGCAGCGACGCAGCCGATACGATGCCCAGAAAGACCTCGATTCCTTCCGCCAGCCGGTAATTCGGTCCGGACGGCGCCGGCAGGGCAGGGGCAGCCGCTTTGGCGGAACCGACGGCTGGATTAAACATGTAGACGATGGCGCCCCGAAGCTCGGAATCGGTGAGGTCGGCCATCCCTCCGCGCGCCGGCATCGGGCCGTGACCGTTGATCGCGGAACGCACCAGGTAATCGACGCCGCGCTTCAGCCTCGGCGCCCAGGCATCGCGATCGCCGATCTTGGGAGCGCCGTCCGTCCCGGCCTGGTGGCACTTGGCGCACTGGGCCCGGACGATCTGCTCGCCCCTGCGCTCGACGGCCGGCGTCACCCCGCTGACCGGCTCGGCCCATTTGCCGCCGGACTGATTCACCATGTAGGTGATCGCGCGCTCGATCTCGATGTCGGTGAGATCCGGAGCGCCGCCGTGCGACGGCATTTTGCGGATGCCCTTCAGCGCGCTGTCCGTGAGGCTGCTCAATCCGCGCGCCGCGAGTTTCGACCATGCTTTCTGATCGCCGATCCGCGGCGCGCCCTTCGCTCCGGTCTGGTGGCAGTTGGCACATACAGCATCCACCACTTCCTTGCCGCTGCGTTCGCGGACCTGGGCGCCCGCCGCTTGCGCCGCGACTGAGCCCGCGATCGAAAGCACGATCGCGAACGCCACGCGCACCGATTTCCCGGCACAGAACGGACGGTCATCAGCACGCATCGGTTTGCCCATGAACGGCTTTCAACCCAGAGGCCGGGTCATTTTAGTCCAGGATCGGCGACTCAGCCCAGTCAGCCGCCTGCGCATTGCGAAAACAACCGGAGCAGGCCCAAAAAAAGCTGGCCGCAGCCAGCTTTCTGGAGGCGTCATGCCCGCTACTTCGTGGACAGCACGTATCCGACCGCCGCATTGATCTCTGCGTCTGACGCGGCCGTCTTCGGATGTCCTTTGCCGTCCTTCAGCTTGGCGGCGAGGCTCGCCTGCGCACCCTTGTCGTCCTTGTACTTCGCGGCGATGTCCTTGAATGCCGGTCCCACCTTCTTCTTGTCCACCTCGTGGCAGTTCAGGCAACCCTTCGCCTTCACGACTTCCGCGCCCGATTGCGCGAAAACCGCTCCTGCCGCCACCGCTCCCGCCGCAGCCACAATCACCAGCATCTTCCTCATTGCCGCTCTCCTCCGGTCCAGGTTGAACTTCCGTGATTGTAACGCACGACAGATGCGTACGGTTGACAGACACTGGCATGGCCGCTTCACCAGCAGCCGTGCGGTCGGATTCCGCAATGCGAACCCAATGAAAGCTCGGCGATTATGATTCAGACCACGCCTTCCAGCACCTGAACGTCCACCAGAGCGCCCGGCACAACGTTGCCCTGCTCGGTCGGCAGGATGATGAAGCAGTTGGCTTCCGACATCGAACGCAGAATGCCCGAGCCCTGCTCGCCGGTGACACGCACGCTCCAGTTGCCCGAGGCATCCTGCGAGAGGATCCCGCGCTGGAATTCTGTTCGTCCCGGCGCCTTCTTGAGGCTCGAAGTGCACGGGACCTTGAACGTCGGCAGCGGCGGCACCGGGTCGCGGCCGGAGAGCACGAGCAGCGCGTCGCGCACGAACTGGTAGAAGGTCACCATCACCGATACCGGGTTGCCCGGCAGCCCGAAGAAGTGCGCGTGGCCGATCTTGCCGTAGGCGAGGGGGCGTCCTGGCTTCATCGCGATCTTCCAGAACACGACTTCGCCCAGCTTGTTGAGGAGGTCCTTGACGAAATCAGCCTCGCCGACCGACACACCGCCGCTCGTGATCACGACATCCGCGGCAGCAGCAGCATCATGGAACGCCTTCTCCAGCAGCTTCGGGTCGTCGCGCACGACGCCCATGTCGATCACCTCGCAGCCGAGCCGCGTCAGCATCCCGTGGATGGTGTAACGGTTGCTGTCGAATATCTGGCCTTCCTGCGGCTGCGTGCCGATCGATACCAGCTCGTCGCCGGTGGAAAAGAACGCGACTCGCAGCCTGCGGAAGACGCCGACCTCGCCGATCCCGAGCGAGGAGATCAGCCCGATCTCGGCGGGCCGCAGCGCCAGGCCGCGCTTCAATGCAACTTGGCCAGCCTTGAGATCCTCGCCCGCGCGGCGAAAGTTCTGTCCCTTCCTGTGACCGGGGCCCACGGTGACCCCGTCCTTGCCGGCCTTGACGTGCTCCTGCATTACGATGGTGTCGGCACTCGCCGGCACGACGCCGCCGGTCATGATGCGCACGCATTGCCCAGCCGCCATCGTCCCCTTGAACGGCGCTCCGGCGAACGAGCTGCCGACGTCCTTGAGCGTGACTTCGCCGTCCGGCTTGAGATCTGCGAAGCGCACCGCGTAGCCGTCCATCGCCGAGTTGTCATGGGCCGGAACGTTGAGCGGGGAGACCACGTCCTCCGCCAGCACGCGTCCCAGCGCCGCGCGCACATTCACGCGCTCGATGGCGGTCACGGGCGTAAGAAAACGCGCGATCACCTCGCGCGCCTTCGCGACCGGCATCGAATTGGGGTCGTAATCGTCGGCGCAGCTCAGGGCATGCAGGTTCTGGGCGGGATCGTTCATCGGCGTAACCGGGAAAAGCTTCAGGCGGGAAATTGTACCCTCAATTTGCCGCATTGAACCTACGCCGCGCCGAATGCGTCGCGCACCGGGATGATTTCCCCAATGTGCGGGGCCTCGTAACCGGGCAAGGCACCCAGGCGCTTCTGGAACACCGTGCCTTTCAGAGCCGCGAGCAGCGCGTGGGCGGCGGGACGAGCGAGCGTCGCCTGCCGCACGGCGAGGAAGTAGCGCTCGGTCGCGAGCGGAACGAAATCAAGTTTCTGCTGGAGCGCCGCGGCTTCGATGCCGAATCCCGCGTCGGCCATGCCGCTCGCGACGGTTGCGGCGACGGCGGCGTGCGTGAATTCCTCCAACTGGTAGCCCTTGATCTGCGCCGGGCGCAACCCTGCTGCCGCGAGCAATCGGTCCAGGCACAGTCGCGTTCCCGATCCCGGCTGGCGGTTGATGAATCGCGCGCGCTTGCTCGGCGAGATCGGCGAGTGTGAACAGGCGCTTCGGGTTGCCGCGGGCGACGATCAGTCCCTGGCGGCGACCCACGAACCGGATGAGCCGCAGTCCGCGCGTCCTGAGCCAGGGCCGGTAGGGCGCGAATGCGGCGGCGCCGACAGACGTCTCGGGCAGATGAAAGCCAGCCACGTCGCATTCGCCGCGCGCGAGGCTCGCGAGGCACTCCAGGCTGCCACGAAAGTGCAGTTCCACTTCGGCGGCGCCTGATTCCGCTACCAAATCCCGTGAGCGCGGCGAGCGCAAAGTCGTGGCTTGCGTGGATCAACAGCGGCAATCCGCGCGCCGTGCGTCGAGCGTCAGCGGCGTCGCGCGCCCGAGCGCACGCACAGTGGCGGCCAGTTCCCGCTCGAGGACTCGGGTGGCGGTATCGTCGGCTTCCAGGAGCTTGAGTGAAAACGGACTGAGCCGTGCGCCACGGCCGCGCTGCATCACGACCAGCGACCGGCCCAGCGCACTGCTCCATCTTTCCCGATCAGACCCCACGCGTGGCGATAGGAAAGTCCCTGCGCCACGCACGGCCCGGTTGAGCGAGCCGGTTTTGGCGACGGCGCGCAGTAGCGGGAGCAGCCGGGAATCGATGGATCTGCCCTCTGCCAGCCAAAGCACAGCGGGGCCGATCGCCGCATATGCATCATGTAGACATAAGTAGATGGACCCTATCGCGATTGGCTAAGCTTGAGCGAGTTAAACGTTTAGTTATGTCTCACAAAGCATAACACGCTTCATGAATGAGATCCTGGCAGCGGTCGGGCGAAGCCGGCCGAATGATCGCCCGGTTCGACGCTGCGGTCGTCGACATCGTGCTGCTGTCGCTGCGCGTGAGTCTCACGGCGGTGCTGATCGCGAGCGCTGATCGGCTTGCCGCTCGGTGCGGCGATTGCGGTCGGCCGCTTTCCGGGGCGGCGGCGCGCTGATCGTGCTGCTAAATGCGCTCATGGGCCTGCCGCCGGTGGTGGTGGGACTCTTCGTCTACCTGATGCTGTCGCGGGCGGGGCCGTTGGGCCAGTTCGGCATCCTGTTCACGCCGGCGGCGATGGTGATCGCGCAGACCATTCTCATCGCTGCCGATCGTCGCGGCGCTTGTCGCGGCAGGTCATCGAGGATGCCTGGCAGGAGTATCGCGAGCAGCTGCGATCGCTCGGCGCCGGACCGACGACCGCGGCCCTGACGCTGCTGTGGGACACGCGCTTCTCGCTGGTGACCATCGTGCTGGCGGGATTCGGGCGCGCCGCGGCGGAGGTCGGCGCCGTCATCATCGTCGGCGGCAACATCGATGGCGTCACGCGCGTCATGACCACCGCGATCGCGCTCGAAACCAGCAAGGGTGATCTGCCGCTCGCGCTCGGGCTGGGCATCATCCTCATCACTCTCGTTCTCACCCTCAATGCCGCGGCGTACTGGATCAAGGAAGGGGCGCAGCGGCGCTACGGGTGAGCGCATGCTGCCGCTCGTGCTCGACGAGGTCTGCTTCGCCGTCAACGGCGAGGACGATCATCGATCGGCGTCTCCATGGAGATCACCGCGGGCCCGCGCACGGTCATCCTCGGGCCCAACGGCGCGGGCAAAAGCGTGCTGATGCGCCTGTGCCACGGACTGCTCGCGCCCACCTCGGGCAGCATCGCATGGCGCGGGCGCGGGGAACGGGCGGAGCCGGCAGGCGATGGTGTTCCAGCGGCCGGTGATGCTGCGCCGCTCCGCGCTCGCCAATATCGTGTACGGACTCAGGCTCGCGGCGTGCCGCCACGCGAACGCGAACTGAGCGCGCGCGACGTGCTCGAGGCGGTGGGGCTCGCGGACATCGCCGAGCCGGCCGGCGCGGGTGCTTTCGGGCGGCGAGCAGCAGCGGCTTGCGCTGGCACGCGCGTGGGCGCTCGGGCCCGAAGTGCTGTTCCTCGACGAGCCCACGGCGAACCTCGATCCCGGCGCAGTGCGCGACATCGAGACCCTGATCGGACAGATCCGCGCCGGCGGCACCAAGATCGTCATGACGACGCACAACCTCGGCCAGGCGAAGCGCCTGGGCGACGAGATCCTGTTTCTCAGCCAGGGGCGCCTGGTGGAACGGACGCCTGTCGGCCAATTTTTTACCAAACCGGCGTCGGCGGAAGCCGAGGCCTTTATCAGAGGAGAGCTGCCGTGGAACTGAAAACGAGAAGCGCGCTTCAAGTCATGTTGGTGGGCCTGGCGCTGTGTATGGCGCCGGCGGCAATGGCGCAGAAGTTCATCACGGTCGCCTCGACCACCTCGACCGAGCAGTCGGGGATGTTCAAGCACCTGCTGCCGATTTTCCAGAAGAAGACGGGAATCGAGGTGCGGGTGGTCGCGCTCGGAACCGGCCAGGCGCTCGACATGGCGCGCCGCGGCGACGCCGACGTGGTGTTCGTTCACGCGAGGGCGGCGGAGGAAAAATTCATCGCCGAGGGCCACGGCGTGAAACGGCTGCCGGTCATGTACAACGACTTCGTGCTGGTCGGCCCGAAATCCGATCCGGCGAAAGTCGCCGGCGGCAAGGACATCGTGGACGCGCTGCGCAAGATTCAGGCGCAGGCTGCGCCGTTCGTGTCGCGCGGCGACCGCAGCGGCACGCATATGGCGGAGCTCGCGCTGTGGAAGGTGGCTGGAATCGACATCGCCAAGGACAAGGGGCCGTGGTACCGCGATACGGGGCAGGGCATGGGGCCTGCCCTCAATACCGCGTCGTCCATGAACGGCTACATCCTGACCGACCGCGCGACCTGGATCTCGTTCAAGAACCGCGGCGACCTCGCGATCCTCGTCGAGGGCGACAAGCGCTTGTTCAACCAGTACGGCGTGATCCTGGTGAACCCCGCCAAGCATCCGCACGTGAAGAAGGACCTGGGCCAGGCGTTCATCGACTGGGTGGTCTCGCCCGATGGGCAGAAGGCGATCGCAGATTACAAGATCGGCGGCGAGCAGCTGTTCTTCCCCAACGCAAACGACAAGGGGGCGTGATGATCCGATTCACCGCAGGTTGCCTGGGAGGGCTGCTACTGGTGGCGTGTGCGACGTTGGCGAGCAGCAGCCGGTCCGGCAATACGCAGCCGGCAGCCTGCGCGTGGCGATGACCGAGATCTCTACGGCCTACCAGGCCGCCACGGGCGTCACCGTAGTGATCGAGTTCGGCGCATCTGGCCTGCTGCGCGAGCGCATCGAGAAGGGGGCGCCGGCGGAGGTCTTCACCTCCGCCGACATGGGCCATCCGCGGCGGCTGCAGCAGGAGGGCCGCTCCGGACCGGTGGTGCTGTTCACGCGAAATCGCTTGTGCGCGCTGGCATCTCCCAAGGTCGAAGTGACATCGGCCAGCCTCCTCGACGTGCTGCTCGATCCGAAAGTGCGCGTCGGAACTTCGACCCCGAAGAATGACCCATCGGGCGACTACACGTGGGTGATGTTCGAGAAAGCGGAAACGCTGCGGCCCGGGGCCTACGCCACGCTGAGCGGGAAGGCTCTGAAGCTCGTCGGAGGTGCGGGCGCCCCGCCGCCGCCGAAGGGCCGTAGTGTCTATTCGATGCTCATGGCGGAAAACCGCGCGGACGTGTTCATAACGTATTGCACCAACGCCGTACTCGCGCAACGAGAAGTGCCTGGATTGAAGGTGATCCAGCTTCCGGAGGCGCTCGCCGTGGGCGCCGATTACGGCATGACGGTATTGAAGGGTGCCAGTGCTACGGCCGAGCGCTACGCACAGTTCATCCTTTCGGAACCGGCGCAGAGAATTCTGGCCAAGCACGGCTTCGCTGCCGTGCGCTAATGGAGGTGTTATGAAGCTCAGTGCTCGAAATGTTCTGAAGGGCAAGATCGTGAACGTCACCAAGGGGCAAACAACAGCGCACGTCAAAATCGAGATCGCGGCGGGCGCGATCGTCACCGCATCGATCACGAACGAGGCGGTGGACGAGTTAAAGCTCAAGGCGGGAGATGCGGCGTATGCCGTGATCAAGGCGTCGGACGTGATGGTTGCGCGCGACTGAACGGAGGGATAGGCTTCACGCGCATGAATTCGCCTGTGCCGTCAGGCACTTCGGAAGCAGCCGCCGCGTCCGCCGGCAGCGCGGCGCTGCGCTTCGACCGGCGGGAGTGGGCCGGGGCGTTCGGCGACCTCGGCACGCTCGTCCCGTTCCTGCTCGCCTACGTCACCGTAGTCGGCGTAGAGCCGGCCGGTATGCTGCTTGCGTTCGGTGTTGCGCTTGTTGCCGCGGGTGCGTACTACCGGACTCCGTTCCCGGTGCAGCCGATGAAGGCCATTGGGGCGATCGCCATCACCGGGGCCGCGCAGACCGCGGTGGTCACGCCCCAGGCGGTGGCGGTGGCCGCGCTCGTCACCGGCGTGATCTGGCTGGTGCTGGGCCTGACCGGGACCGCCGAGCGGGTCGCGCGGTGGGTGGGGCGCCCCGTCACCCTCGGAATCGTCCTTGGCCTGGGCATCGCATTCATGCTGGACGGTACGCGCATGATGTCTACGGGAATCTGGCTGGCGGCGCCGCTGTTGCTCGCCACGATTCTTCTCCTGTCGAATCGCGCCTTGCTCGCGATGGTCCTGATCCTCGCGGCGGGTGCGGCTTGGGCCGTGCTGACCGAGCCCGCGGTGGCAGGCGCTCTGGCAGGGGTGGAACCGGGGTTCAAGGCGCCCGTCTGGCCCTTTCATGCGCTGACTTGGGAGGCCGTATTCGTTGGCGTGGTGCTGCTGGCTCTGCCGCAGGTTCCGCTTACTCTCGGCAACGCGGTAATCGCCCCGGTCGAGTTCAACAACCGCGAGTTCCCCGCCCGGCCCACGAGCGAGCGCCAGGTCGCCGTTTCGACCGGCGTGATGAACACGCTGGGAAGCCTGATCGGGGCGGTGCCAATGTGCCACGGCGCGGGCGGAATGGCGGCGCAAGTGAGCTTCGGCGCGAGGAGCGGCGGTGCGCCCGTCATACTCGGTGCGCTGTTGATCGTGCTGGCACTGGCGTTCAGCGAGTCGGTCGCGATCCTGCTGCGGCTGTTCCCGCAGCCGGCGCTGGGCGTGATGCTCTTCCTCGCAGGCGTCCAGCTTGCACTCGGCTCCTGCGATTTTTCGAAGGACAAGGGCGAACGGTTCGTCACGCTGGGCACCGCGGCGTTGTCGATCTGGAACGTTGGTATCGCGTTCGTGTTCGGCATCGCGGTGCTGTGGATCGTCCGCCGCGGCTGGCTGCGGCTGTGAAACACCTCGTCCCCCGCACGTGACGTGAGACGCCGCAATTTCCTGGCCGCTGCGGCTGTCGCGGGGCTCGTCCCGCGTGCGGTCCGGGCGCAGGGCAGCCGCGTGGTCGTGGATGCCGCGGAACGCCGCGTGGAGATTCCGGCTCGCGTCGAGCGCATTTACGCGGCGGGCCCCCCGGCTTCCATCCTCGTATTCGCGATTGCACCCGACAAGCTGATCGGTTGGACATCGGCGTGGCGTGCCGCCGAGCGGCCGTTCATCGCGCAGCGTTATGCCGACCTGCCGACGCTGGGGCGCCTCACCGGGCGCGGCAACACGGCGAACGTCGAGGTCGTCCTGCAGGCGAAGCCCGATTTCATCGTTGACTACGGCACGGTAAGCCCGACGCTCGCGTCCCTCGCAGACCGGGTGCAGGCCCAAACGGGCATACCTTATGTCCTGCTGGATGGCGATTTCGATCGCATGGGTGAGGCGATCCTGCAGGTGGGACGAATCGCCAACGAGGAGAAGCGGGCGGAATCACTGGCGCGTTATGCGCAGGAAACGGTTTCCGAGATCAAGCAGCGGGTCGCGAAGATCCCGGCGAATCGGAGGCCGCGGATCTATTACGGGCGCGGTCCGCAGGGGTTGAACACCGGCCTTGCGGGCTCGATCAGCGCCGAGTTCATCGAGCAGTTGGGAGCCATCAACGTCGCTGCCGAATTAGGGAAGGGAGGCCTGGTGCAGGTCTCGGTCGAGCAGGTGCTGCGCTGGAACCCCGACATCGTCGTCACCATCGACCCCAACTTCTACGCCCTCGCGCGCGCCCACCCCACGTGGCGCGAGGTGCCCGCGATCAAGGCGGGGCGTTTCTATCTCGCGCCCAACCTTCCATTCGGCTGGATCGATTTCCCCCCGTCGGTGAACCGCCTGATCGGCCTGCGCTGGCTCGCGCGCATCCTGTATCCTGAGGCTTTCCCGGAAGACCTGCGGCCGATCGTGCGCGACTTCTATTCGCGCTGCTACCACCAGACGCCGAGCGAGGCGCAGCTCGACCAGTTGCTGGGCCCATCCACGCCGCCGGCATGACCCCCGCGCGCGTTCCGGCCGCACTGCTGGGCGCCTGCGCCGCGCTCGTGCTGCTGGTCGTCGTGGCCTTCGCGGTCGGCCGTTTCCCGGTTTCGGCGGGCGACCTGGCGAATATCCTGTGGGCGCACCTCACCGGCGAGCGAGCACGGCCTCGACCCGACGATCGAGACGGTGGTGCTTCAGGATCCGCGGGCCGCGGGTCGCGGCCGCACTCCTGATCGGCGCGGCGCTGGCGGCGGCGGGCGCCGCGTACCAGAACATGTTCCGCAACCCGCTTGTCTCCCCTGACATTCTTGGCGTGTCCGCGGGCGCCGCAGTGGGTGCGGTGCTCGGCATATTCCTGTCGCTCAACGTGATCATGATCCAGAGCCTGGCCTTCGCGTTTGGCCTGGGCGCGGTCGGGCTGGTCTACGTTACAGCCAACGCAGTGCGCGGCCATGATCCGCTGCTGGTGCTCGTGCTCGCGGGAGTCGTCGTCGGCTCGCTGCTGGGCGCGTGCGTCGCGCTGATGAAATATCTCGCCGACCCCTACAACCAGCTGCCGGCGATCACCTTCTGGCTGCTGGGCAGTCTCGCCTCGGCGACACCGGACGACGTCTGGTCCACACTCCCGCTCATGCTGCTGGGACTCGTTCCGATGTGGCTGCTGCGCTGGCGCATCAACCTGCTGTCCCTGGATGACGAGGAGGCGCGGGCGCTCGGGGTGGAAACGGGGCGCATACGTTTGGTTGTGATCGCGGCGGCAACGCTGATGACGTCGGCGGCGGTGGCGATCTCGGGCGTCATCGGCTGGATCGGGCTCGTGATCCCCCATTTCGCGCGCCTGCTGGTGGGACCGGATTTCAGCCGGCTGCTGCCGACCTCGATCCTGCTGGGCGCCGGCTTCCTGCTCGGCGTGGACACGCTGGCGCGCACGGTCGCCCGCATCGAGATCCCGCTGGGTGTTCTGACGGCTTTCGTCGGGACGCCGCTGTTCCTTTGGCAGCTCGCGACCGCGCGCAGGGGCTGGCAATGAAGCTGGAAGCGAGCCACCTCGACTTCGGCTACCGGGGAAAACGCGTCGGCAGCGACGTATCGGTGGCGGTGGGAGCGGGAGAAGTGCTGTGCCTCCTGGGCCCGAACGGGAGCGGCAAGACCACGCTGTTCAAGACGCTGCTGGGACTGCTGCCGGCGCAGGGCGGCGCGGTGCTGATCGACGGCGTGGATGCGAGAGAGCGCGCGCGCGACGAGATTGCGCGGCTCGTGAGCTACGTGCCGCAGGCGCACGCGGCCTTCTTCCCGTTCACGGTGCGGGAGGTCGTGCTGATGGGACGCACGGCGCATCTCGGCCTCTTCTCCTCGCCGTCGCACCGGGACCGGGACGCGGCGCAGGCCGCCATCGAGCGCATGAGGCTCGCGCCCCTCGCCGAGTCGATCTACACCCGCATATCGGGCGGCGAGCGCCAGCTCACCCTGATCGCCCGGGCCCTTGCGCAGGAAGCGCGTCTCATCGTCATGGACGAGCCGACCGCCAACCTGGATTTCGGCAACCAGGTGAGGGTGCTCGAGCACATCCGGGGGCTCGCCGCCTCGGGAATCGGGGTGCTGCTCTCGACCCACGACCCGGACCACGCGTTCATCTGCGCGGACCGGGTCGCTATGCTGCACGATGGACGTCTCGCGCGGCTCGGCACCGCTGCGGCGACCATCACGCCCGACAGCCTGAGAGAAATCTACGGCGTCGAGGTGGCCGTCGTCCGCGTGCCGGTGGGTGAAGGCGTGGAACGGCCGGTCTGCATCCCGGGCGGAGCGCTTTCCGGGGTGCGGCATTGAAGCGTGGGTAGAATGTAGAGCCTACTATTGAGATAGGCTCTTGCATGGCGCGCTACCCGGGACTGACGCTCCGCATCCTCGCCGACAAGCAACCGGCGATGGGGCCGGGAAAGGCGCGGCTCGTCGCCGCGATCGGTGCCACGGGTTCGATATCCGCCGCGGCTCGGTCGATGGGCATGTCGTACCGTCGCGCCTGGCAGCTCGTGGAGGCACTCAACGAGAGCTTCAGTCAGCCGGTCGTGCTGACCGCGACCGGCGGCAGGCGCGGGGGCGGCGCGAGCGTGACGCCATTCGGGCGCCAGCTGATCCGGCGCTATCGCGCGATGGAAGACAAGGCTTCGGCCGCGATCGTGAATGATTTGCGGCTCTTCACTCGTCTCATGAAACGGCAGGCGGGCGCTCGGGGCGCCCGCTAGTCTCCCTGAATTTGCGCGGTTGAGGCGTTGCACGAACTTGCGTTATATTCCATGGAACATAGCGAAGGAAACCTAATGACACGGGCGTGCATTCTCGCCGGGCTCTTGATGGGTGCTGTCTTCCCGGCGTCCCCGGTATCGGCGCAATCGCGTGCCGATGTGACGATCTATGCGGCGGCGAGCCTGCGGGATGCGCTCGATGAGCTGGCGCGCGAATACGAGAGGCAGGGCAGGGGCAAGGCCGCGATTTCCTACGCGGGCAGCCCGATGCTGGCGCGCCAGATCGAGAAAGGGGCCCCGGCGGACCTGTTCATATCCGCCGACACGGACTGGATGGACTACATGGCGGTGCGCGGACTGATCCGGATCGAGACGAGGGTGAACCTGTTGTCCAACCGCCTGGTGCTGATCGCTCCGGCCGATAGCCGGGTACAGCTGACGATCAGCCGCGGGTTCCCGCTGGCCGCGCTGCTCGGCGACCGGCGCCTCGCGATGGCCGATCCCGACAGCGTGCCGGCAGGCAAGTACGGCCGGACGGCGCTCGAAGGCTTGGGCGTTTGGAACGAGGTCGCGTCGAAAGTCGCTCGAGCCGAAAACGTGCGCGCGGCGCTCGCCCTGGTGGCCCGTGCGGAGACGCCTTTCGGCATCGTCTACCGCACCGACGCGCTCGCGGAGCCTAGAGTCCGTATCGTTGGCGAGTTCGCGCGCAGCCTGCATCCGGAAATCGTATATCCGGCAGCCATCGTCGCGAGCAGCCGGTCGAAGATTGCCTACGAGTACTTGCGCTATCTGCGCTCGCACGCCGCGCTTGCCGTCTGGCAGCGGCACGGCTTCGGGCCGGGGAGCTGAGCGTTGCCGCTCCTGTCATCGCCCGAGCTCGACATCATCCTGTTGAGCCTCAAGGTCGCGCTGTGGAGCGTGCTCGCGAGCCTGCCGTTCGCCCTCGCTATCGCACATCTGCTCGCGCGCCGCGATTTTCCCGGAAAGAGCCTGCTCGATGCGATCGTGCATCTTCCGCTGGTGCTGCCGCCGGTGGTGGTCGGCTACTTCCTGCTGGTCCTGCTCGGACGCAGCGGCCCGGTCGGCGCCTGGCTCGAGAACTGGTTTGGCATCGTCGTCGCATTCAACTGGCGCGGCGCGGCAATCGCGTGCGCGGTGATGGGTTTCCCGCTGATGGTGCGCGCGATGCGCCTTTCGATCGAGGCGATCGATCCCAAGCTCGAAGCGGCGGCGGCGACCCTCGGCGCGGGCCGCGCCGGGACATTCCTCGTGGTGACGCTGCCGCTCGCCCTGCCGGGGATCGTGACCGGCGTGCTCCTCTCGTTCGCGCGGAGCCTCGGTGAGTTCGGCGCGACGATTACCTTCGTATCGAATATCCCCGGGGAAACGCAGACGCTTCCGCTTGCCATCTACGCTCTGACCCAGGTGCCCGGCGGCGACGCGGCGGCGCTGCGGCTGTGCGTGATCTCGATTGTCCTGTCGCTCGCGGCATTGCTCGTTTCGGAGGCATTGGTGCAGCGGGCGAGTCGGCGCGCCCTCGGTTATGACGCTCTCGGTAGCCGTTGAGCACGATCTCGGGGGCTTCCACCTCGACGCGCGGTTCGCGTGCGACGGGGGTGTCACGGCGCTGTTCGGGCGGTCGGGAGCGGGCAAGACGACCGCTCGTCAACGCGATCGCGGGCCTGCTGCGGCCTCGCAGCGGCCACATCGAGCTGGACGGGGAAACGCTGTTCGACGCCGCTCGCGGCATTCACGTTCCCGCCAGCAAGCGGCGCTTCGGCTATGTCTTCCAGGAAGGGCGCCTGTTTCCCCACCTGACGGTGCGCCAGAACCTGACCTTCTCGCGAATGTTCCATCGGGGGAAGGAGGCCGCTGGCGGGCTCGAGCATATCGTCGATCTGCTGGGCCTGCACGATCTTCTGCACCGGCGTCCGCGGGACCTGTCGGGCGGAGAGCGCCAACGCGTTGCCCTGGGACGTGCATTGCTCGTTCGTCCGCGCGCGTTGTTGCTCGACGAGCCGCTCGCGTCGCTGGACGCCCTGCGCAAGGACGAGGTCCTGCGCTACATCGAGTTGATGCGAGACGAGATCCGGATCCCCGTCATCTACGTGAGCCACGCCGTGGAGGAAGTCGTGCGCCTCGCCGACACGGTCGTGCTGATGTCCGCCGGCAAGGTGGTCGCGGCCGGCGGCGTGGAAGAAGTCATGGGCCGCCCCGACCTGCGGGCGGCCGCGGGCGCGTTTGAGGGCGGCGCGGTGATCGATGCGAGAGTTATCGGGCAGGACATGCAATATGACCTCGCGACACTCGGCTTCGATGGCGGCACGCTGACGGTGACGAATCTCGACGCGCTGGTCGGGGAGCAGGTGCGAGTGCGCATTCGCGCACGAGACGTCTCGATCGCGCTCGAGGTGCCGCGCAGCATCAGCATTCAGAACGTGCTCCCGGGAAGAATCACGGCAGTCGGCGAGCCACGCAACGGCATCGTGGATGTGTCCATCACGGCGGGGACAGCACAGCTGCGATCCCGCATCACGGCCCGCGCCGCTCAACAACTCGCGCTGCGACCGGGGCTGGACGTCTACGCTCTGATCAAGGCGGTATCCCTCGACCGCCTGGGGGGAAGGTAGGATAGAGGCGTGAAGATATTTGGATTCGCCGGCTGGTCGGGCAGCGGCAAGACGACACTGATCGAGAAGCTGATCCCCATTTTCGTCGCGCGGGGGCTCAGCGTGTCGCTCATCAAGCACGCTCATCACACTTTCGACGTGGACCAGCCCGGGAAGGACTCCTACCGCCATCGCCACGCCGGCTGCGGCGAGGTGCTGGTGAGCTCATCGCGGCGCTGGGCGCTGGTGCACGAGCTGCGCGGCGCACCGGAACCGGGTTTCGCGGAGCTGCTCGAGCGGCTGTCGCCCTGCGACCTGGTGCTGATCGAGGGCTTCAAGCGCGAGCGCGTGCCCAAGCTGGAGGTCTACCGCGCCGCGACCGGGGAGCCGCTGCTGCATCCGGAGGATCGCGATATCGTCGCGATCGCGGCCGACCGGCGGCTCGACACGAAACTGCCGCAGTTCGACCTCGACGACGCGCCGGGGATCGCGGGCTTCGTGCTGCGGCACGTCGGACTGGCGTAACGGCGGCGGCACCGGGAGGCGGTGCCGGGCGGCTTGTGGCGCACGCGGTTCGCGAGGATAATTTGCCTGTGATTACAGTGCTTTATTTCGCCCGGCTGCGGGAAGCGCTGGGCCAGAGCTCGGAGCAGATCGCCTTGCCCGGGACGGTGCGCGACGTGGAGGGATTGCGCGCGCACCTGGTGGCGCGTGGCGGCCAGTGGGAGCAGGAGCTGGCGCCGCGGAAGCCCGTTCGCGCCGCGGTCAACCAGGCCATGGCCCACGGCGACACGGCACTCAACGACGGCGACGAGGTGGCGTTCTTTCCGCCCGTTACCGGCGGATAGGAATACATGGGATGAGGAGAAACGCCTGAAATGACGGTGAGGATTCAGACCGCGGATTTCGACGCGGGCGCGGAAATCGCGGCGCTGCGCCGCGGCAATCCCAAGATTGGAGCGGTGGCGAGCTTCGTCGGGGTGGTACGCGACGTCAATGACGGCGGCGCGGTCGCGGAGATGACGCTCGAGCACTACCCGGGAATGACCGAGAAGGCGATCGAAGAAATCGTCGCGCAGGCGCGGGCGCGCTGGAAGGTGCTGGACGCGCGCGTGATTCATCGGGTGGGCACCCTCAGGCCCGCCGATCAGATCGTTCTGGTTGCGGTTGCCAGTTCGCACCGCGGGGATGCGTTCGCTGCATGCGAATTCATCATGGACTACCTGAAGACCCGGGCGCCGTTCTGGAAGAAGGAGGAGACCGGCGGGGCCGCGCGTTGGGTCGAGGCCCGCGAGTCCGACGAGCTCGCGGCCGAGCGCTGGCGCCTGAAGGGCTGAGGGCGGAACCGGCAATGCGACTGCGCGTGCTCGGCTGTTCGGGCAGCATCGGCGGGCAGCAGAACCGGACCACCTCGTTCCTGGTCGATCACGACATCCTCATCGACGCCGGGACCGGCGTGGGTGACCTCTCGCTCGCCGAGCTGACGCTGATTGACCATATCTTCGTCACCCATTCCCACCTCGACCACGTCAACTCGATCGCGTTCTTCCTGGACTCGGTCGGCGCGCTGAGGCCGAAGGCGGTCACGGTGTATGCGACCGGTCCCACGATCGCGATCCTGAAGAAGAACCTGTTCAACTGGGACATCTGGCCGGATTTCACGGTGATTCCCACGCCGGAGCAGCCGTTCCTGCGCTACCAGGAGGTCGCGGTGGGAAAGGTGATCGCGCTCGGCGGCAGGAAGATCACCGTGCTGCCGGCGGTCCACACCGTTCCTGCTGTCGGCTACCAGCTCGACAGCGGCAAGGGCAGCCTGGTATTCACCGGCGACACCGGCCCGAACGACGCGCTGTGGGAGGCGGTGAATCGCATCGAAAACCTGAAGTACCTCATCATCGAGACGGCGTTTTCCGACAAGGACCGCGAGCTCGCAAAGCTTGCCCAGCACCTCTGCCCGTCCATGCTCGCCGACGAGCTCGCAAAGCTGAAGCGCCGGGCCGAGATCTATATCACGCATCTCAAGCCCAGCGAAATCGAGCTGACGATGCAGGAGATCGACGAGCTTCCCGGGGACCGGCGGCCGCGCCCGTTGCAAAACAACCACGTATTCGAGTTCTGACGCCGTCCCCGCGCCGGGCGCTTGCGCGGCGACCCCGCAGGACGGAGAATTCCCCCTGGTTTCGCCTTGGGACGAGCCCGCAGGAGGAAAGGGCGCCGCCGCCATGAAGAAGGAAATCCCCGTCGAGCAACTCCAGTTCGGCATGTACGTCTCCGAGCTCGACCGGCCGTGGACGGACACCCCCTTCCTGTTCCAGGGCTTCGTGATCGAGGACGAGAAGCAGCTCGAGACGCTCCGGAAGTACTGCAAGAAAGTTTACGTCGATCCGGAGAAGAACACGGCCCTGCCCGACCGCGGCCCGCTCAAGAAGAAGCCGGCCGGGGCCAAGCAGCAGAGCGTGCTCGAGAGCATCACGCGCAAGGTCGTCTACGAGGAGAAGGTCAGCGTCGACGTCGAGCTGCCGGCGGCGCGGGCAGCCCAGAACAAGACCGAGGCGGCGCTGAAAGACGTGCTCGAAACGGTCCGGGCCGGGAAGGTGATCGACGCGCCGCGCGTGCGCGAAGCGGTGACGAGCATGACCGACAGCGTCGTGCGCAATCCCGACGCGATGCTGCTCCTCTCGAAGATGAAGGAGCAGAGCGACTATGCCCACGACCGCGCACTCGGCGTTTCCATCTACATGATCACGTTCGGCCGCTTTCTGCAGCTGCCGCGGGAGCAGCTCGATCTGCTGGGCATGCTGGGGCTGCTGCTGGACGTCGGAAAGGTGCGCCTGCCGGCCGGACTCCTGGAGAAAAGGGAGAAATTGACCGAGGAGGAGCGGAAACTCTGCAATTCCCACGTCCACGAGTCGGTTGCGATCCTGAAGGAAACGGCGGGACTGCCCTCCGAACTGCCTGGACTGGCCGCGCTGCACCACGAGCGCTACGATGGCAGCGGCTATCCCGAGGGGCTGAAAGGGCCGGAGATCGGCCTGTTTGGCTCGATCGCCGGCATGATCGACTGCTTCGATGCGTTGACGCGCCAGCGCCCGTACGCGGAGGCGCTTTCGCCCTCGAATGCGCTCTCCAAGCTGTACGACTGGCGCGATGTCCAGTTCGACGGCTCCCTGGTGCAGCAGCTGATCCAGTGCATCGGGATCTACCCGGTGGGTGCCGCGGTGGAGTTGAACACGGGCGAAATCGGGATCGTGATCGCGCAGAACCTGGTGCGGCGGCTGCAGCCGCGCGTCATGGTCGTGCTCGACGCGAAAGGCAATCCGATTCGACCGCAGAAGATCCTTGACCTGGTGAAGGAGCCGAAAGCGGGTCCGGACATGCCGTATCGTATCAAGCGTACCCTGGAGAAGGGCAGCGTCGCGATCGATGCCTCCGAGTTCTTCCTCTGACGGCGGGGCGGGCGCGCCGCAGCCGGCCGCCACCGCCGCACCGGAGCAGGAGCCGGGCGGCGCACTGCGGGCGCTTGTCGGACGCCTGGCCGAGGAGTTCAGCGTCGATTCGAAGACCCTCGTCCGGGTCGCATCGGTATTCTCCGAGGTGCGCGAGCGGGCCCCCGATCTCTTCATCGCGGCGGCGGGCGCGCTCGACTCCGCGTTGACGCAGGCGAAGGCCTCGGGAGCCGCCGGCGTCGAACCGGTGTTCCTCGCGCTGGCTGAATGGGCGCTGGACGCCGAAGGCGAGCCGATCGAGCGGATGCGGCGCGATTGCCTGCGCGTCGAGAACGCCATGACGCGCGGGATCCTGCGCCTGCACTCGAGGGAACCGGAGCAGTGCACGGAGAGCCTCCTCGCGCTGCAGCGTTTCATCGTCCTGCAGCTTGCGCTGCTCGCGTCGCTTTCCGCGCGCAGCCAGGAGGGCGGCGGCGTGGTGCGGACGCTGCCGACACCCGAATACGCCGCGTTCATGGAGATCTTCCGCACGACGATCGAGGCGCACCAGCAGGAGGGCAAGCAGCTCGGGCTGCTCCTGATCCAGGTCGAGAAGGTCGAGCAGGTGGACCGCCTGCTCGGATTGCAGAGGGGCGAGGCGTTCATGCTGCGCGTGACGCGCCGTATGCGCGAGGGCGTGCTGCGCAAGCAGGACCAGCTGGGGCGCGTGAGCCGCGGCCAGCTCGCGTGCCTGCTGCCGCGCATTGCCGGGGAGGGCGTGGCCATTATGGCCGCAAACAAGATCCTCAACGCCCTCGAAGCGCCGATCGCGATCGGCGACCGCTCGTTTGCGCCGGAGGCCGTGATCGGCATCGCCCTGTTCCCCGATCACGGCGCGGACGCGCAAACGCTGGTGCGAAACGGCAAGCTCGCGGCACGCGCCACGGTAGGCAGCGCGGAGCGCGTCGCCGTCTACGACCCGTCGCACGGCGAGAGCGAGGAGGAAAAGATGCGCTATGCGGCGAGGATTCGCCGCGCGCTGGAAGAAAGCACGCTGCGGCTCGTGTTCGAGCCGCAGCTCGACCTTCACTCCGGCCGAATCGCCGGGCTCGAAGGATTGCTGCGCTGGACCGACGCGGAGGTGGGCGAGGTCTCGGAGGCGCGGGCAATCGAGGCGGCGGAAGCCGCCGGCGTGACCCGCGAGCTCTCCTGGTGGATATTCAACAACGGACTGCGGCAGTGCGCCGAGATCGCGCGCGCCGGGCTCCAGGTTCCGCTCAGCCTGAAGCTCGCAGGCGGGTGGCCTGCTGCAGCCCGATTTCCCGGACTTCATGGGCCGGGCGCTGCGCACCTGGGGCGTACCGCCCAAGATGATGGTGGTCGAGATCCACGAGACGGCGCTCGCCCGCGGCATCGAGCAGGTGAAGGAGGCGCTGGAGCGGTTGAAAGGCAGCGGGTTGCGCCTCGCGATCGACGGCTTTGGCACCGGCTCGTCGTCGCTGAGCAACGTCGCGGAGCTGCCGCTCGACGAGCTGAGGCTTGCGGCGGCGTTCGTGGGCGACATGCGGCGGTCACCGGTCCACGAGAAGGTCGTTCGATCGCTCGTGCGCCTCGCGCGCGACCTTGGGCTTGCCGTGACGGCCGAGGGTGTGCACGATGGCGCGACCGCGATGGCGCTCGCCACGCTCGGCTGCCAGCGCATCCAGGGCGATTACGTGAGCGCCCCGCTCACCGCGCAGGAGGTCATCGCAGGCGCGGGCCGACTGTCCAGCGTCACCCTCAGGGCCCAGGCGGACGAAAAAGCCGACCCCGAAAGCCTGTCCTGAGCCCGTCGAAGGGCTTGTCCTGAATCAGACGAACGGACGCGCTAGCGGCGATTCAGCAGCGCGCGCGCCGCGTCGACCGTTTCGCTGGCGGTGAGGCCGACGGTGCCGGCGCCCTCGGCGACCGCCCGGTCCGCCGCCGCGCCGTGCAGGTGAACGCCGGTGAGGAGAGCGGTCTTCGGTTCCGCGCCCTGCGCGAGGAGCGCCGCGATGATACCGGTCAGCACGTCGCCCATGCCGGCGCTCGCCATGCCGGGATTGCCGGAGGTATTGATATGCCAGGTTCCGTCGGGACCTGCGCAGATGCTGCCCGCTCCCTTCAAGACCACCAGGGCGTTGAGCCTCGCCGCAAGCGTCGTCGCGGCGGTCACGCGATCGTTCTGGAGTTCGGGGGTCGACGTCCTCAGCAGCCGCGCCGCCTCGGCGGGATGGGGCGTCAACAAGGTGGGCGCGGGGCGCGCACGGACTATTTCAGCGAGCCGGGTGTCGGCAGCGATGAGATTCAGCGCGTCGGCGTCGAGGACGAGCGGCAGCCCTGACTCCAGGGCGACGCCCAGGTAGAAGGCGGCATCCGGCATCTGGCCCAGACCGGGACCGACGGCGAGGCAGGAGAGGTGCCCAAGCTTCAGGACTTCGTCGGCGGTCCGCAGCATGAGCTCCGGCTGGCCCGGGTCCACGGACTGCGCGTCGCTCGCCAGCAGCCCCACGTAGACCCGGCCGCTCCCCAGCTTGAGCGCCGCCCGTCCCGCGAGCAGCGCCGCGCCGACCATCCCGTGATCGCCGCCGACGATGCCGACGGATCCGTAATCACCCTTGTGGCTGTTGCGGGCGCGCGGAGCGAGGACGCCGTCCAGCACTTCGGGCCCGATCACGAAACCGGGAGCTGGGCGGATCTTCTGGCGTGTCGAGCCCAAGCGCGCGCAGGTGGACCTCGCCGCAATGGTCGGGGCCGTCGAGCGTGAGCAGGCCGGGCTTCAGCGCGATGAAGGTGACGGTGTGGGTTGCGCGTATCGCAGTGCCCATCACGCGCCCGGTGTCGGACTGCAGGCCGCTCGGCACATCCAGGGCGAGCACCGGGACCCGGAGATGGTTGACCGCCGCGATCCATTCGGCATTGCGCCCGGTTACCTCGCGCTCGAGCCCGATACCGAAGATGCCGTCCACCACCAGGCCCCATTCCTGCGTCCCGGGCAAAGCCTCCACGATGGTGCCACCCGCTGCACGCCACGCGCGCAGCGTCGCCGACGCATCCGACGAGAGTTTCGACGCATCGCCGGCGAAGACCACGGAGACCTTGTAGTACCACTGCTTGAGGTAGCGCGCGAGCACGAATGCATCGCCGCCGTTGTTGCCGGGGCCGGCGAGCACGAGCACGGGCTTGCCCGTGCCGCCCGAGACGTCGCGCGCGATTTCCGCTGCAGCGAGCCCCGCCTTTTCCATGAGTTGCGGTGGCGCGGACGCAGACGCGGCTGCGGTTTCGACGGCACGCACGTCCGCGGTGCGGTAGATCGGCGTGCCGTTGGAAAATCGCATCGTCATAGGCGCTGTTATTCTAGCTTGATTGAGTTTGCGATCGCAGCCGAGGAGTGCCGTTTCGGGTAAAATGCCTCTTTAGCGACTCCGATTCCGCCCCATGTCGCAGATCCTGAGGCTGAGAGGAAGAAAAGCGCTCTCGGCCTTCCGCTCCGGCAAGCTCCTCGGTTCCCTCCGCTCCGTTGTTTCGCGCGTCGCCTCGGTTCACGCCGAGTTCTGGCATTTTGCTGATCTCTCTCGCGAGCTCTCGGAGGCGGAGTCGCAGCGCCTGGAGCGCGTCCTCACTTACGGCCCCGCCGACGCGGCGGAAGCCGCGCGCGGCGAGCTCCTGCTGGTCGTGCCGCGCTTCGGCACCATTTCCCCCTGGTCGTCGAAGGCGACCGACATCGCGCACCACTGCGGGCTCGAGGCGGTGCGCCGCATGGAGCGCGGCGTCGCCTACGTCCTTTCGACGCGGAACGGCAATTCCCTTTCCTCAAGCGAGCGGGCGATGCTCGCGCCCCTGATTCACGATCGGATGACCGAGACGGTGCTCGGCTCGTTCGAGGAGGCCGCGCGGCTGTTCGAGCATTTCGAGCCCACGCCGCTCGCGACCGTGGATATTCTCAATGGAGGAATCGCTGCGCTCGAGCGGGCAAACGGGGAAATGGGTCTTGCGCTGTCGCCGGATGAGATTGAGTACCTCGTCGAGCAGTTCCGGCGCATGGCCCGCGACCCCACCGATGTCGAGCTCATGATGTTCGCCCAGGCGAATTCCGAGCATTGCCGGCACAAGATTTTCAACGCCCGGTGGGTGATCGACGGCCGGCCGCAGGACGCGACGCTATTCGGGATGATCCGCACCACCCATGCCAAAAATCCCCGCGGCACCGTCGTCGCCTACGCGGACAATGCCGCGGTGATGGAGGGGGCGAGCGTCAACCGCTTCTACCCGCGCGAGGATGGCGCCTACCGAGCGGCGCCGGAACTGACGCATACGGTGATGAAGGTGGAGACGCACAACCATCCCACGGCGATCTCGCCTTTTCCGGGCGCGGCCACGGGGGCGGGCGGGGAGATCCGCGACGAGGGCGCGACCGGCTGCGGCGCGAAGCCCAAGGCGGGCTTGACCGGGTTCACCGTATCGAACCTGCGCATCCCCGGTTTCGAGCAGCCCTGGGAGCGCGACGATCCGGGGCGGCCGCTACGCATTGCCTCTGCGCTGAGCATCATGCTCGAGGGCCCCATCGGCGCGGCGTCCTTCAACAACGAATTCGGCCGTCCCAACCTGGCCGGCTATTTCCGCACCCTGGAACAGCGGGTCGCGGGCGAGGTGCGGGGCTACCACAAGCCGATCATGATCGCCGGGGGCATCGGCAATCTCGCGGCGCGGCACGCACGCAAGCGCGAGCTCGCGCCCGGCGCCGTCCTCATCCAACTCGGCGGCCCCGGCATGCGGATCGGGCTCGGGGGCGGCGCAGCATCCAGCATGGGGACCGGCTCCAACCTGGAGGATCTCGATTTCGACTCGGTCCAGCGCGGCAACGCCGAGATCCAGCGGCGGGCGCAGGAAGTCATCGACCGTTGCTGGGCGTTGGGCGACGCCAACCCGATCCGCTCGATACACGACGTGGGCGCCGGGGGTCTCTCCAACGCGCTGCCCGAGCTGGTGCATTCGGCGGGGCGCGGCGGCCGTTTCGACCTGCGCCGGGTCCCGAACGAGGAGCCGGGCATGTCGCCGTTGCAGATCTGGTGCAACGAGGCGCAGGAGCGCTACGTGCTCGCTGTCGCGCCGCAGGATCTGGAGCGCTTTCGCGCGATCTGCGAGCGCGAGCGCTGCCCGTTCGCGGTGATCGGGGAGGCGACGACGGAAGGGCAGCTCGTCGTGAGCGACCCCTTGTTCCACAACCGCCCGGTGGACATGGAGCTCGCGGTGCTCCTCGGAAGACCACCGCGAATGACGCGCGACGTGGCGCATCGGCGGCGCGAGCTGCCCCCGTTCGAAACCGGGGGCATCGATCTTCGCGAGGCAGCCTACCGGGTGCTGCGGCTACCGGCGGTGGCGGACAAGGGCTTTCTCATCACCATCGGGGACCGCACCGTGGGCGGGCTCACGGCGCGCGACCAGATGGTGGGGCCATGGCAGGTACCGGTGGCGGACGCGGCGGTGACACTGCTCGGCTACGACACCTATCGGGGTGAAGCCTTCGCCCTGGGCGAGCGCACGCAGCTCGCGCTGGTCAGCCCCGAAGCCTCGGGGCGCATGGCGGTGGGCGAGGCGCTCACCAACATCGCCGCGGCGCCCGTCGCCGGGATCGGCGACGTCAAGCTTTCCGCCAACTGGATGGCCGCAGCCGGGCACCCCGGCGAGGATGCCGCGCTGTTCGACACCGTGCGCGCCGTCGCGCTCGAGCTATGCCCGCAGCTCGGGGTGAGCATTCCCGTCGGCAAGGACAGCCTGTCGATGAAGACGGCGTGGGACGAGAATGGTTCGCGCAAGGAGGTGACGGCGCCGCTTTCCCTCATCGTGTCCGCGTTCGCCCCGGTCGCCGACGTGCGCGGCGCGCTGACGCCGCAGCTGCGAACCGATCGCGGGGACACCGTGCTCCTGCTGGTGGATCTGGGCGCCGGGCGCTGCCGCACCGGAGGATCGGCGCTCGCCCAGGTATACGGCGCGACCGGCAACGCCGCTCCAGACGTGGATGCGGAGCGGTTGAAGGGGTTCTTTGGAGCGGTCCAGGCCCTCAACCGGGACGGCAGGATACTCGCCTATCACGACCGCTCCGACGGCGGCCTCTTCGTTACCGTGTGCGAGATGATGTTCGCCGGCCGAACCGGGGCGACGCTTCAGCTCACCGGCGTTCCAAGCGGGGCGTCCGCGCTCGAGTTTCTGTTCAACGAGGAGCTCGGGGCGGTGCTGCAGGTGCTACGGGCTGATCTCCCGGAAGTGACGCGGGCCTTCGCCGGCGCCGGTCTCGGCGACTTCTGCCACGTTCTGGGTGCCGTCAACGGCGAGCGGCGGCTCCGGATCAGCGCCGGGACGCGCGTGCTGTTCGAGGACACGCTGTCGAACCTGCGGCGCGCCTGGTCCGAGACGACGTTCCACATGCAGAGCCTGCGCGACAACCCGGAGTGCGCGCGGCAGGAATACGACCGGCACCTCGATGACGGCGACCCCGGTCTGCACGCCGCGCTGACCTTCGATCCGGGCGAAGACATCGCGGCGCCGTTCGTGAGCCGCGGCGCGCGCCCGCGCATCGCGATCCTGCGCGAGCAGGGCGTGAACGGCCAGGTCGAGATGGCCGCCGCGTTCGACCGTGCCGGGTTCACCGCGGTCGACGTGCACATGAGCGACATCATCGCCGGCCGCGCGAGGCTGGCGGATTTCAGGGGCTTTGCCGCGTGCGGGGGCTTTTCCTACGGCGACGTGCTGGGCGCGGGGGAGGGGTGGGCGAAGTCCATCCTGTTCAACGCCCGCGCCCGCGCCGAGTTCGAGGCGTTCTTCCGGCGGCCGGACAGCTTCGCGCTCGGCGTGTGCAACGGCTGCCAGATGATGAGCAACCTGCACGAATTGATTCCCGGGGCGGAAGCCTGGCCGCATTTCGTGCGTAACCGCTCCGAGCAGTTCGAGGCGCGCTTCGTCATGCTCGAGGTCCAGCGCTCGCCCTCGATTCTCTTCGACGGGATGGCGGGCAGCCGCATGCCGATCGCCGTGGCGCACGGCGAGGGCTACGCCGAATTCCGCGACGAGGCCGCGAGGAGCGCCACGCAGGCGCTCATCGCGCTGCGCTTTGTCGACAACCGGGGAGCGCCGACCGAGACCTACCCGTGGAATCCGAACGGGTCGCCCGGCGGCATTACGGGCCTCACCACGCCGGACGGCCGCTTTACCATCGTCATGCCGCATCCCGAGCGCGTGTTCCGCGCCGTGCAGAACTCCTGGCGCCCCGAGGGCTGGGGCGAGGATGGCCCGTGGCTGAGGATGTTCCGCAACGCCCGCAAGTGGTGCGGGTGAGCGCAGGACTTGCCGCTTACTCGACCTTCGCCTTCGCGCGCAGGTCGGCGAACGCCTTGTGGACCGTCTGCTGGCGCATCTGCTGCTCGATCTGGGGCTTCGCCTCCTCGAGCGAGGGAAACTTGGCGGCGCGCTCGTCGTCCACGCGGATGACGTGCCAGCCGAATTGCGTCTTCACCGGCGGATCGCTCAGCTGGCCCTTCTTCAGCTTGGTGATGGCCTGCCCGAACTCCGGAACGTAGCGCGCGGGGGTTGCCCAGTCGAGGTCGCCGCCGCGGCCCTTCGAGCCCTGGTCCTTGGATTTCTCCGCGGCGAGCTTCTCGAAGTTACCGCCCTTCCTGAGCTGCGCGATGATCTGCTTCGCCTCGTCCTCGGTCTCCACGAGGATGTGGCGGACCTTGTATTCGCGGGTCGCAGCTGAGGCCTTGACGCGCTCGTACTCCTTTTTCACCTCGTCGTCGGTGACAGGGTGGGCCTGCAGGTAGTCCTGCAGGTAGGCGTTGACCAGGACTGCCTGCCGCTGCAGGTCGATCTGGAGTGCCACCTCGGGCTTCTTGTTGAGGCCCTTCCGGACCGCTTCCTGCGCCACGATCTCGCGATTGATGAGCTCCTGCTTGATCGCGTCTCGCATCTCCGGCGTGTCCGGGCGGCCCTGGGCGGCCATTTCCTTGAGCAGGATGTCGGCGCGCGACTGCGGGATGACCACGCCGTTAACCTTCGCCAGCGCGCCCTCCTGGGCGGGGGCGGATGAGGCGAGCGCGAGTCCGGCCGCCAGCAGTGCGATTCGAGTCAGCATCATGGGGATTCCTTTGCAGTTGAAGTGTTCAGATCTCGCCCGGCGCGTAGGCCCTGATGGCGAGCGCGTGGATATCGTGCTTCATCATCGCGCCGAGCGCCTCGTACACCATGCGATGGCGGACCTGCGCGGGCTTGCCGGCGAACGCCTGCGACACGATAACGAGGCGGTAATGCCCGCCGCCGGCCGCGGCGCCTGCGTGTCCCGCGTGCGCGGCGGACTCGTCCACGACTTCCAGCGATTCGGGCTTGAGCGTTGCCAGCTTCTGCTCGATGCGGTCCGCTACCTTCACGTCACTCGGCTTTCTTGTCCTCGATGTGGCGGGCGAGCAGGAGCGCCTGGAGCACGATGAACGCCAGCATGAGGCCGATGCCGCCGAAGAGCTTGAAGTTGACCCAGGCGTCGGTGGAGAAGTTGTAGGCGACGGCGAGGTTCAGCACCCCCATCAGCGCGAAGAACACGATCCAGCTCGCGAGGAGTCTTCCCCACACGGTCTCGGGGAGCGTGACCTGCGTCTCCATCATCGCGCGGATCAGGTTCTTCCGGAATGCGAGCGCCGACACCGTCAGCACGGTGGCGAATAGCCAGTAGAGCACGGTCGGCTTCCACTTGATGAAGGTCTCGTCCTGCAACACCAGCGTCGCGCCCCCGAATACCACGATCACGGCGAGGGTCGCCCACAGCAGCTTGTCGACCTTGCGGTGACGCAGCCAGGTCCATCCGATCTGAAGGAACGTGGCGGCGATTGCAACCGCGGTCGCGACGTAGATGCCGTAGATCTTGAAGGCGACGAAGAACAGGACGACCGGAAAGATGTCGAACAGGAATTTCATGGGCGCCTATTATAGCGGTAAGCCGCCGCCGGGGCGGAGCAGACCGGTCACGGAGGCCGCCGGCGCGTCAGTGCGACGGGCCGAGCTCGAGCCGCGTTGCGCCCTTCGCGATGACGATGCGCGCGCGGTTGCGCCGCTTCGCGAGCTCCTTCAGCAGCCGCACGAGCGGCTTCTCGAAATAGTACTCGGTCCGCATCGGACCGGCCGCGAGCATGTCGTCGACCTGGGAGCCGGCGTAGAGGCAGCGCAGCAGACGCTCTTCGTCGGCGAGGTTCGGATACTTGCGCCGGATCGCGGGCACCGCCGGCTCAAGCGGCGGCGGCGTCAGCGCGATCCGTGCCGAGCCGTTGGCGACGATGCGATCGAGCACATCCGGCTCGACCGGGGCGAGCGGCTTGCCGTAGTAGCCGAGCGCGTACTTCTTCACCTCGTCGGGAACGGTCCGGTAGCGCTCGCCCTGAACGACGTTCAACACGGCCTGGATGCCGACGAGCTGGGAGAACGGCGTGACCATCGCCGGCCATCCGAGCTCGCGAAACACGCGCGCGGTCTCCTCCAGAACTGTGTCGAACTGGTGCAGCAGGCCGGCTTGCTCGAGCTGGAACTTCATGTTGGACAGCATGCCGCCGGGGATCTGGTGCGCGTAGTGAAACTGGTCGTACTCCATCGGCACGCCGAGCGGCAGACCCTCGTTCTCCGCGACGCGCCGGAAGTGCCCGCCGACCTCGTTGACGAGCCGGTCGTCCACGTTCACCGCGTAGCCCATGCTCCGCAGATTGCGCGCCAGAGTCTGGATTGCGGGCTGTGCCGGGCCGTTGGCCAGCGGCGCGATCGAGGTCTGGATCTGCGTGACGCCGAGCTTGACCGCTTCCAGGTAGACGAGCGGCGCGAGACCGGTCATGCAGTGGCTGTGCAGCTCGAGGGGCACCTTGCCCGTGACCTTGAGGAGCGCGGGCACCAGCGTGCGAATGCGGTCGGGGGTGAGGAGCCCGCCCGGATCCTTGATCATCATCACGTCGACGTCGGCCCGGTCGATCAGCTCGCGCGTCTTGCGCGCGTAAAGCTCGTCGGTATGGACCGGGCTTTCGCAGAACACGATCGAGCCCACCGACTCCATGCCCAGTTCCTTCACCCGGCGCAGGATGAACACGACGTTGTCCCAGTCGCAGAGCGCGTCGATCGCGCGCACGCGGCGGATGCCGTTCTTCGCCAGGCACTCGAGCCACAGGTAATTCACGTCGTCCGGCTGCACGTCGAACGAAAGGAGGCTTCGCGAGCGCATCGCGGATTGCATGGGCGTGCGCGTCACCTTCCCGCGCATCAGCCGCAGCCGCTGCCACGGGTCCTCCTTCAGGTAGCGCACGCACACGTCGAACTGGATCGCGCTCATGAGATCGATGGCTTCGAACCCGGCGCGGTCCATCCGTTCCGCGACCGGCAGCATCATCGCGGTGGTCATGCGCGTCGCCCACAGGCACTGGTGCGCGTCGCGCAGCGTCGTGTCGATGATCTTGATCTCGGACTTCATCGAGGCTTGATCAGGATGAGCGGCTGATCCTGCTCGACCAGCGACTCGTTCGCGACCAGGATAGCGGCCACGACGCCGGCGGCGCCAGCGTTGAGCGAGCTGAAGAGCTTCATCACCTCGAACAGGCACACCGTGTCGTCGGCGCCGACCGCGTCGCCGACCTCGACGAAGGGGCGGGCGCCGGGTGAGGGGGCTGCGGTAGAACGTCCCGATCGTCGGCGCGCGCACGGCGACGTGACCGGGCGGCACTTCGGACACAACCCGTGACCGCGGGGGCGATGTTGCATCCGCGGACGGGCGCGGGGGAGCCACGGCCGTGGCGGACGGCAGCGGTGCCGCGCGGGACCCATCGCCGCCGTGCGTGACGTGCAGCTTCAGCTCGCCGATCTCGAGATGGACATCGCGATCGCCCATCTCGTCGAGGATCTTGAGTATGGTCTGGACGTCTTCCTGGGTCAGGTCGGCCACAACATGAAGTCCTTACAGAACCTTGCCCGGGTTCATCAGGTTGCGCGGATCGAGTGCGGACTTGAGCGCGCGCATCAGCTCGACCTCGATCGGGCTCTTGTAGCGTTTCAGTTCCTCGCGCTTGGCCTGGCCGACGCCGTGCTCGGCGCTGAAGCTGCCGCCGTAGCGGTGCACGACATCGAGCACCGTCCGGTTGACATCGGTCGCGGCGAGGGCCGCCGGGTCGTCGCGGTTTCGCCCCGGGACGAAGCAGTTGTAGTGCAGGTTGCCGTCGCCAATGTGCCCGAAGCAGAGGACGCGCGCGCCGGGAAAAGCGCGCTCCAGCGCCGCGCCGACTTCGGCGATGAATTCCGGAATGCGGGACACCGGGATCGAGATGTCGTGGCGGTAGAGGAGGCCTTCCGCCTGGGAGGCCTCCGGGATGGTCTCGCGGATGCGCCACAGCGCCTCGCGCTGGTTGCCGCTCGTTGCGATCACGGCGTCGAGCGCGAGTCCACGCTCTACCGCCCGCTCCAGCGCGCGCTCGAACTCGCCCTGCAGCGAACCGTCGGAGCTTGCTTCCGCGAGCTCGACGAGGAGGTACCACGGGTGCGCGCGCGCAAGCGGCTCGCGCGTGCCGGGAATGTGCCCGAGCACCAGCTCTACGCAGCGCCGGGAGATGAGCTCGAACGCGCTGATCCGCTCCCCGCATTCGTCGCGGAGCAGCGCGAGCAGCTCCACCGCGGCGGCGGGCGCCGCGATCGCGATCAGGGCGGTGACGGTCGTGCGCGGGACCGGGAAGAGCTTCAGCACGGCGGCCGTGATGATGCCGAGCGTGCCTTCGGAGCCGATGAAGACCTGCTTCAGGTCGTAGCCCGTATTGTCCTTGCGCAGGCCCCGCAGCCCGTCCCACACCCGGCCGTCCGGCAGGACGACCTGCAGTCCCAGCGTGAGATCGCGCGCATTGCCGTAGCGCAGCACGTTGATGCCCCCGGCATTGGTGGCGAGGTTGCCGCCGATCTGGCAGCTGCCCTCCGCGCCAAGGCTCAATGGGAAGAGGCGGCCGGCATCGCGGGCGGCCTGCTGGACGTTCGCGAGGATGCAGCCGGCTTCCACGGTGATGGTGTTGTTGAGCGCGTCGAGCGCGAGGATGCGATTCATGCGGCCAAGCTGGAGCAGGATCGCGCCGCCGGCCGCGGGCGGGGTAGCGCCGCCCGACATGCCGGTGTTGCCGCCCTGCGGCACGACGGCCGTGCCGGTTTCCGCGCAGACTCGAACCACTGCCGCGACCTGATCGGTGGTGGCGGGGCGCACGACCGCCGGCGCCACTCCGCGAAAGAAGCCGCGCCAGTCTCCGAGGTACGGCTCGAGGTCTTGCGGATCGGTGAGCAGTCCCTGCTGGCCGACAATGGCGCCAATCCGTTCCAGGATCGAAGCTCCGGCAATGGTCCGGGCGGATCGAGTCATGGGGGAATTATAGAGGCGAGCGGCGAGGGGGTGTGCTACCATCCAGCCGCCCCCCAGGTCAATCGATCCAATATGGCCGACCGCGTCATTTTCGTCTGCACGATCATTATCGCTGCAGTCTACTTCTACGCGACCACGCTCATCCCCACGCTCGAGATCGGGGATCCGCTGGGCCCCAAGGCGTTCCCGCGCCTGCTCGGCGTCTGCCTGCTGATCGGGGCCGGCCTGTTGTTCATCGAGATCTGGAAGGAGCGCGGGGCCGCCGCGCCCGAGCCTTCCCGGTCGCGTGCGGAAGACCTGCGTCACTTGTGGGCGTTGGCGGCAGTAACGGTATGGACCGCGGTCTACTACCTGGCTTTCGAGAAGGCGGGATACATCCTCGCCACTGCGCTGTACCTGCTCGCGCTGATGGCCTGGTTCAATCGCGGGAAATGGATCGCAAACATCGGGAGCGCGGTCCTCTTCAGCGTTCTCAGCTACGCCATGTTCCTCAAGCTTGACGTCAGGCTGCCGGCGGGCATTCTCCCGTTCTGATGGACACCCTGACCCACATCCTGAACGGTTTTTCGGTCTGCCTGCAGCCGATCAATCTCTGGTACACCTTTCTGGGCTGCTTCCTCGGCACGATCATTGGCGTCCTGCCCGGCATCGGGCCTTCGGCCGGCATCGCGCTGTTGATCCCCGTGACCTACGGCATGAATCCGACCTCCGCCCTCATCATGATGAGCGGTATCTTTTACGGGGCCCGCTACGGCGGCTCGACCACCGCGATCCTGATCAACACGCCGGGAGAGGCCTCCTCGGTGATGACGACCCTCGACGGCTACCAGATGGCGAAGAAGGGGCGCGGCGGCGCGGCGCTGGCGATCTCGGCGCTCGGGTCCTTCATTGCCGGCACGCTGGGGGTGGTCGGGCTGACGCTGTTCGCCGTGCCGCTCACGAGCATGGCGCTCAAGTTCGGCCCGGCCGAATACTTCACGCTGATGTTCTTCGCGATGACCGCGGTCTCATCGCTCGCCGGCAAGTCGCCGGCGAAGGCGATGATCTCGACGATACTGGGGCTGATGATCGCGACCATCGGCATCGATCTGCAGAGCGGCCAGCCGCGCTACACCATGGGCGTGCCGGAGCTGCAGGACGGCGTCGGCTTCATCATCGCGGTGGTGGGGCTGTTCGCGATCGCCGAGGTGTTCTTCTCGATGGAAGAGATGACCAAGGGCGTCCGCCCCGAGATGATCAAGCTGCAAGGGAGATTGTGGCTGACCCGCGAGGAATGGAACCGCTCGGTGATGCCGATCATGCGCGGCGGCATCATCGGGTTCGTCATCGGCGTGCTGCCGGGCGCCGGCGGCACCATCGCCGCGATCCTGTCCTACGTGTGGGAGAAGCGGCTGTCGAAGCATCCCGAGCAGTTCGGCCAGGGCGCGATCGAGGGCGTCGCAGGCCCCGAGGCGGCCAATAATTCGGACACCGCGGGCGCCATGGTGCCGCTTCTCACGCTGGGCATCCCCGGCGGCGGGGCGACCGCGGTGATGCTGGGTGCCTTCATCATGTACGGCATACAGCCCGGGCCGCTGCTGTTCCAGAACCGGCCTGACCTGGTATGGGGCTTGATCGACAGCATGTATATCGGCAACGTCATGCTGCTGATCCTCAATCTGCCTCTGATCGGAATCTTCGTTCGGCTCCTCTACATTCCGGGCGGCATCCTGATGCCGCTGATCCTCGCGATCTCGACCATCGGCATCTACGCCATCAACGGCAACCCGGTCGAGCTCTACATCGGGCTCATCTTCGGGGTGCTGGGCTACGTCTTCCGCAAGTTGGATATCCCGGTCGCGCCGATGGTGCTGTCGCTCGTGCTCGGGGGAATCATGGAGCAGTCGTTCCGGCAGGCGATGACGATTTCCGGCGGCAACCCGAAGATCTTCGTCGGCAGCGCGATCTGCGTGACGCTGGTTGCGGTGTCCGTGCTGTCCATCCTGCTGCCGTTCCTGCTGCCGCGGCTGAAGGCGTGGCGGGACGGCAGCCGGGACACCGCGTAAAGCCCGCATGGGCAAGCGAATCGCATACGTGGGAACGGGCGCGGTCGGCGGCTACGTCGCCGGTCATCTGACGCGCGCGGGGTACGACGTGACCCTGATCGACCCGTGGCCGGAGCACGTCGAGGCGATGCGCCGGCGACGGCCTCCAGCTCTCCGGCCTGACCGCGGCCGAGCGGCACACGGTTCCGGTCAAGGCGCTGCACATCACGGACCTCCAGGGCGCGGTGAAGGAAAAGCCGTTCGACATCGCGTTCATCAGCGTCAAGTCGTACGACACCGAGTGGGCGACGCTGCTCATCCGGCAGTACCTCGCGCCCGACGGCTTCATCGTGTCGCTGCAGAACTGCATCAACGAGGAGCGCATCGCCGCGCACGTCGGCTGGGGCCGCACCGTGGGTTGCATCGCGAGCCTGATCGCGGTCGAGCTCTACGAGCCCGGCCGCATCAAGCGCACGGTGCCGCTGGGCGGCGACCGGCACACGGTGTTCCGCGTTGGCGAGCCCCACGGGCGCGTGACGCGACGGGTGGAGGAAGTCGCCGAGATGCTGCGCGCCGTGGACAGCGCCAAGGTCACTACCAACCTCTGGGGCGAGCGCTGGTCGAAGCTCGTGATCAACTCGATGCGGAACGGCCTGTCCGCGGCGACCGGCCTCTTCGGCAACCAGCGCGACACCCAGGAAGGCCCGCGGTGGGTCTCGATACGGCTCGGGAGCGAGGCGGTGAGGGTGGGGCAGGCGCTCGGCTTCCAGCTCGAGCGGATGCTCGGCATGGAGCCGGAAGTCCTCGCGCGCGCGGGCGAGGGGCATCGGGACGCGCTGACCGAGATCACCGACGTGCTCGCTGGAGGGCGCGAAGAAGCGCTCCGACGACCAGCGGCCCTCGATGGCGCAGGACATCGCGAAGGGCCGCCGCACCGAGACCGATTTCATCAACGGCTACGTCGCGGCGCGCGGGGCGGAGATCGGCGTGCCCGCGCCGATGCACGCGCAGGATGAACGAGGCGGTGAGGCGGGTGGAGCGGGGAGAGGTGACGCCTTCCCCGCAGCTCATCGCGGGCTGGTAAAGTTACATAAGGAGGAGGATCCCATGAGACATCTCGCTTGCGCTCGCCGCGCTGCTGGCATGTTGACCCGTGGCCGCTCCGCGGCCCGGGCTCGCCCAGACCTCGCCCTTCGAGGGCAAGACCATCACCATCGTCGTCGGGTTCAAGACCGGCGGCGGCTACGACCGCACGGCGCGCATCCTCGCGCGCCATCTTCCGAAGCACATCCCCGGCAAGCCCAACGTGATCGTGCAGAACATGCCGGGCGCGAACAGCATCACCGCGGCGAACCACGTCTACAACGTCGCCAAGCCCGACGGCCTCACGCTGGGCACCTTCAACCGCAACCTCGTGCTCGCGCAACTGACCAACGTTCCCGGGGTGAAGTACGACATGAGGAAGTTCGCCTGGATCGGCTCGGCCGCCAGCGAAACCACGATCCTCGCGATCCGGGCGGACCTTCCGTACAAGACCTTCGACGAGCTGCGGAAGTCGGGCAAGACCGTCGTCATCGGCGCGACCGGGCCGGGCGCGAACACCTACGACTTTCCTTTGCTGCTGAAGGATCTCCTCGGCGTCGACCTCAAGATCGTCTCCGGCTATTCCAGCAGCTCCGACATCATGCTCGCGATCGAGCGCAAGGAAGTGGACGGGCGCGCCGGCTCCTACAGCTCTTTGCAGCAGTTCATCGGGCGCGGCCTGGTCCGTCCGCTGGTGCGCGCGCGCGCGATCGAGCCCGGGATCGAGAACCTCCCGGTGGATGAAGACCTGGCCCCCAACCCGCGGGCCCGGGCAATCATGGCGCTGCGCTCGGCGCCGGAGGTGATCGGCCGTCCCTACGTGACGACGCCGGGTACGCGCGAGGACATCGTCCGCATCCTGCGCGAGGCGTTCCGCAACGTCGTCAAGGACCCGCAACTGCTCGCGGAAGCGGAAAAGGCCAAGATGGATTTCGAGTTCATCGGCGGCGATGAGACACTGAAGATCGTGAACGAGGTGCTCTCGCAGCCGAAGGACGTCGTGGACGACTTCGGCAAGTACATCAAGTTCGGCGAGTGATCGAAGCGCTCTTCGCTGGCCTGCTCGCCGTCCTGCAGTGGAAGGCGTTCACCTTCATGCTCGCCGGGATCGGGCTCGGCTTCTGGGTCGGGCTCCTTCCGGGACTGGGCGGCGCCACGACGCTCGCGCTGATGCTGCCGTTCGTCTACGCGATGGAGCCGGTCGAGGGCTTCGCGTTCCTGCTCGGCATGCACGCCGTGGTCGCGACGACCGGCGACATCACCTCGGTCCTGTTCGGCGTCCCCGGCGAGGCCACCACGGCCGCGACGGTCCTCGACGGGCACGCCATGGCGAAGAAGGGGGAGGCGGGCCGGGCGCTCGGCGCGGTGCTCATGAGCTCCCTCATCGGCGCGCTGGTCGGGGCGGTGGCGCTGGCGGCCGCGATCCCCGTGGTGCGCCCGCTGGTCCTCTCCTTCGGCTCGCCCGAGCTCTTCATGCTCGCCATCGTGGGCCTCGCGTTCATCGCGTCCCTGAGCGCGCAGGGCGGACGGGGCATGCTGCGCGGCTTTCTCGCGGGCGGCTTCGGACTGATGATCGCCACGGTCGGCCAGGATCCGCAGGCCGGCATCGCCCGCTACACCTTCGACTCGTTGTATCTGTGGGGCGGGCTCGATCTCGTCCCGGTGCTGATCGGCATCTTCGCCATTCCGGAGATCATTGACCTTGCGATCCGGGGGACCTCGATCGCGGGAGACGTGCCGCGCGGCCGGCTGAACCAGGGCGTGCTCGAAGGCGTGAAGGACACCTTCCGGCATTTCGGTCTGACGCTGCGCTGCAGCCTGATCGGCACCTTCGTCGGGATCATGCCCGGGCTCGGCGGTGCCGTCGCGCAGTGGCTGGCGTACGGGCATGCCACGCAGAGCGCGCGCAACGCGGAGGACCGCGCGAATTTCGGCCGGGGCGACGTGCGCGGCGTGCTCGGGCCCGGGGCGGCGAACAACTCCAAGGAAGGGGGATCCCTCATTCCGACGGTCGCGTTCGGCGTGCCGGGAAGCTCCGCGATGGCGATACTGCTGGGCGGATTCTTCGTGATGGGCCTCGTCCCGGGGCCCGACATGCTGACCAAGCACCTCATCGTCACGTTCTCGATGGTGTGGACCATCGTGATTGCCAATATCATCGCGGTCGGGGCGTGCTTCCTGTTCCTGAACCAGCTCGCCGGACTCACCAACGTGCGCGGGCATGTCCTGATTCCGGTGATCCTCGTCCTGGTCTTCATCGGGAGCTACACGTCCAACAATCATTACGGGGACGTGCTGGTCACGCTGATCTTCGGCGGCGTCGGCTACCTCATGGTGCTCGGCAGCTGGCCGCGCGCGCCGTTCGTCCTGGGTCTCGTTCTGGGAAAGATTGCCGAGAACTATCTCTATATTTCCGTCGCGCGCTACGATGCGGCGTGGCTCACCCGTCCCATCGTGCTGGTGCTCTTCGCCATGGCGGTCGCGGTGATCCTCTATCCCCTGTTGCAGGGTTGGCGCTCCAGGGCGAAGGCGGAAACGCGTGCATAGCAAGGCGTCCCTGATCCTCGGCGTCGCGATCATGGTGCTCTCGGGAGCCGCGGTCGTCGTCGCGCTCGACTGGCCCTGGAAGGCGAAGCTGTTTCCGCTCGTCATCGGTATCCCGGTCTTCTGCCTGGCCACGGCCGAGGTCCTGTGGTGCGTTTTCGGCGCCGCCGACCGGGGCGGGGCGATGGACTTCCAGATTTCGGCGCATCTGCCGCGAAAAGTCGTGCTCGAACGATCGCTGCGCGCGGCCGGCTGGATGATCGGGTTCTTCGGGGCGATCGTCCTGCTGGGCTTTCCGGTCGCGGTGCCGCTTTTCGTCTTCCTCTACCTCAAGCTCCAGGCAAAGGAAGGGTGGGGACTCTCCGTGGCGAT
Organism: uncultured beta proteobacterium; assembly: GCA_963699525.1. GTDB lineage: Bacteria > Pseudomonadota > Gammaproteobacteria > Burkholderiales > SG8-41 > SG8-41. Next base: position 210,287 of record CAVOUI010000018.1, read on the forward strand.
GACGGCCGCGGTGTGGGCATTCTTCTACGGGCTCTTCGACTTCCTGCTCCATCTTCCATTTCCGGCCGGCTGGATCCAGACCGCGCTCGGCCTCGCCTGAGAGGAGAACAACGTGATTCCCGCCAAGCGCATCCGCTACTCCGCCATCGTGGATCGTCCGCCGCTCGTGCTTCCGGACAAGGCGCGCGTGGTGGTGTGGCCGGTCGTCAATGTCGAGGTCTGGGACATCGACCGTCCGATGCCGCGCCAGGTGCTGCCCCCGCCCACCGGCGCGACGCTGCTGCCGGACGTTCCCCACTGGGGCTGGCACGAGTACGGGATGCGCGTCGGCTTCTGGCGCATGAAGGCCGTGCTGGACGAGTTGAAGATCGTCCCGTCGCTTTCCGTGAACGCGCGGGTATGCCTCGATTACCCGCGCGTGGCGAAGGCCGCGCGCGACGCCGGCTGGGAGTTCATGGGGCATTCCTACGACCAGCGGCCGACGCACACGGAGCCGGATGCGGCGGCGATGATCCGCCAGTCGGTGAAGGTAATCCGCGAATTCACCGGCAAGCGGCCGGTCGGGTGGATGGGCCCGGGACTCACCGAGACGCTCGATACCCCGGATCAGCTCGCTGCGGAGGGCATCCGCTACATCGCCGACTGGGTGATCGACGACGAGCCGTGCACGATCCGCACGCGCGGCGGCGAGCTGGTGACGCTTCCCTACACGCTCGAGCTGAACGACATCGCGATGATGGTGGTGCAGCACCACGCGGCCGGCGAGTTCGTCACGCGCGCGATGGATTACTTCGAGCGCGTCTACCAGGAGGGCAAGGAGCGCGCGAAGATCATGGCGATCGCGGTGCATCCCTACATCTCGGGCGTCCCGCACCGCATCAAGTATTTCGAGTCCGTGCTGCGCCGGCTGAGGAAGCAGAAGGGCGTGCTGTTCTGGAACGGCGAGCAGATCCTGGACTGGTACCTGAAAGCCCGCGCGAGGTAGGCGAACAGGGCGGAATCGGGGCGGGAACCCCCTATCCGGTTGATTCAGATCAAGCCGGTCCCGTATCCGGCCCCGCGATCGCCTTGACACCGATTCCGAAGTTTTTTGAAAATGAACGGGTTAGGCCTGACCTCACTCATTACGCAAGGAGCACCCCATGGCAGCAAAAGAACCCTGGAAGACGTACAACTGGTTCGTCAGCCCGTGGAATTTCGCTGACGAAGTACGGAAGGATTTCAAATTCCCCAAGCAGATCAAGATCCACGACATCACGCTGCGTGACGGGGAGCAGCAGACCGGCATCATCCTCAGCAAGGACGACAAGATCCGCATCGCGGAAGGACTCGCGGAGGCCGGCGTCCACCGCATCGAGGCCGGCATGCCGATCGTCTCTCCCTCCGACGCGGAGGCGATCAAGGAAATCGCGAGGCGCAACCTCGGCCCGCAGATCTTCGCCTTCTCGCGCTGCATGAAGGAGGACGTCCAGCGCGCGATCGACACCGGCGTCAGCGGCGTGGTGATGGAGATCCCCTCCAGCCAGCACATGGTCGATCTCGCCTACAAGTGGCCGATGGAAAAGGCGATCGAAACCTCGATCGAGGCCACCAAGTTCGCGCAGAAGAACGGGCTCGAAGTCGTGTTCTTCCCCATCGATTTCTCCCGCTCCGAGATGAACTGGGTGCTGAACCTCATCAACCGGGTTGCGACCGAGGGCCACATGGACGCGCTCGCCCTGGTGGACACTTTCGGGGTGGTCTCGCCGCATGCCATGCGCTACTTCGTGCGCGAGGTCAAGAAGCGCATCAACAAGCGGCTGGAAGCGCATTTCCACCAGGACTTCGGCATGGGTGTCGCCAACACCATCATGGCGGCCGCGGAAGGCGTCGAGGTGCTGCACACGACCGTGCTGGGCGTCGGCGAGCGCGCGGGCAACACGCCGATGGAAGAGACGGTGATGGCGCTGCTGACCATGTACGGCGTGGACGTCGGGCTCAAGTACGAAAAGCTCACCCCGCTGGCAAACCTGGTGCAGAAGCTGACCGGCGTGGAAGTGCCCTCGAACAAGCCCGTCGTCGGCAGGCAGCTCTATCAGATCGAGTCCGGCATCATCGCGAGCTGGTACAAGAACTGCGGTGAAGAGAACGCGACGGAGCTGTTCCCGGTGCGCGCGAAGTTCGTCGGACAACCGCCGGCCGAGGTCGTGATGGGCAAGGGCAGCGGCATCGACTCGGTCAAGGCCTGGCTGACGGACATGGGCATCGAGGCGAGCGATGAAGACGCGCTCAAGATGACGGCCGCGGTCAAGGCTTACTCCCTGAAGCACAAGCGGCTGCTGACCGAAAGCGAGTTTCGCAAGATCGCTGAAGACGTCAAAGGGCAGCGCGCCGCGGCGTAGCGATTCGGATCACCTGCTCAGGGATCGGACGGGGGGATGCGACCTGCATCTCCCCGTTTTGTTTGCTGACCCTGCCCGTCACACAGGAGTATGCTATCTCGATTCCGCGCCGCGGTACGGTGCGGGGCTACAGCGAGGAGACAGTCATGAAATCTGAAACCAGGCCGGTGGTCAGGATTGCTCCCAATAACCCGGTATTCGACCTGCCCGTGATCGTGGGCATCGAGGAGCGGCTGTTCGAGAAGGCGGGGCTCGACGTCAGCTTTTCGGCGACTTACGCCGACCGCGAGCGGGACAGTGCGGAGAAGCCGATCCTGTCCCGGTTGAAGGAGCAGCTCTTCGAGTGCGGCTCGGCCGACAGCTACAACGTCTGCGAGTGGGCGAGCATCGACCGGCTCGAGCGCGGAAAACGCGGCGGCAACATCGCCGCGTTGCGCGCCGCGGTCGCGGCGCAGGCAATCCTGACCTTTGACGACGCGTTGCAGACACCGCGCGACATGTCCGATGTCCCGGTCGTGGTGCAGCAGCTGACCGGCTCGCACTACACGACGCTGCAGATGCTCGAGAGCGCGGTCGGCCGCGAGCACGTCAACATCGTGAATGGCGGCTTGCCGCAAATGCGCTGGGCGGGGCTCAAGGACGGCAGGTACCGCGCGGTGACGGTCATGGAGCCGTTCATCAGCCTCGGCTTGAAGGAAGGCGCCCATATCATCGCCAGCTCGTTTTACCGGGGCGGCGAAGTGGTGGCGCCGGAGCTGACGCCGGAGCAGCGCAAGGCCTACTACGACGCCGAGAATCAGGCCGTGGATCTCATCAACGGGGATTTCTACAAGTATGCCCACCACGTCGCCGCGCACGCCAAAGGCGCGCTGAAGGCGCACGAGCTGCTGCGGATCTTTGTCCACTACAAGCATGTGGACTACTACGATCCGGCGCTGTTCGGCCGGGCCTACGACTGGATGAAGGCCCGCGGCATGACCGAGGGTCAGAGCCAGCACGCCGCGCTGGTTGTGGGCTGATCATTCGCTCCGACAGCAGTTCAGGGCGCGCTGCCTGTCGGCACGTCCGCTCTCATACGCGCAGTTAGCCGTGATGTTTGCCATACCTGAAGAGCCACCGTCGCCCAAAGGCAGTTACGGCAAAGTAGACAGGGATGCCGACAACGACTGCCACCGCAACGATCCCCGGCGTGACCCATCCCCAAAGCGAATTGATTGCCCCGGAGGCGGCTTCGCAGGTCCAGGCGGTATCGCTCAGGCGGCCGCCGGCATCCAGGCAGCGGTCTTCGGCGAGCAACAGGGCCACCAAAAGGCCCGCAAAGGTGCCGCAGATCACAGCAAGAGAGTGGTTGCAGCCGCACTTGGTTCCAGATTCCATCACGCCTGACCCATACGGTGAAAGGTTTACGCGGAGCGCTGCAAGTCCGCGATCACCGCGTTGAGGAAGCGCCCGGCTTCCCCGCCCGTGACGACCCGGTGGTCGAAGGTCAGTGAGAGCGGCAGCATGCGGCGCACCGCCGGCCGGTCGTCCACCACTACGACCCGCTTCTCGATGCGGCCCGCCCCGAGGATAGCGACCGTCGGGGGCAGCACCACCGGGGAAGCGTAGCGGCCGGCGATCGAGCCGTAGTTCGAAAGCGTGATCGTGTTCCCGCGCAGCTCCTCGGGGGGCACCTTGCGCGCGCGCGCATCGGCGACCAGTTTCTCGAGCGCGCTCTTCAGGTCCGCGGGGTCCCGCTCGGCGCAGTTGCGTAACACGGGAACGAGCAGGCCGTCCGGAGTGTCCACCGCGATGCCGATGTCGATCCGCTTCATCAACCAGCGGCCGATCTTCTCGCTGTCGTACCAGGCGTTCAGCGCGGGCTCGGCTCGGCAGCCGGCGACGAGCGCGCGGATCAACCGCAGCAGGGTGTGCGTTGCCTGCGGCCACGCCTCGATGTCGGCGTCGTCCATGATGGTGGCGGAGGCGACTTCCGCGGTGGCGAGCTCCATGTTTTGCGCCATCGCGCGCCGCACGCCGCGAATCAGCTCGATCGGCCCGGTCTCGGCCAGGATGCGCGCCGCGCGCTGTATGTCCGCCGCGGTGAGCAGTCCGTCGGCGCCAGTGGGCGTCACCATCGCGAGGTCGACGTTGAGCTTGCGGGCGAGCGCGCGCACCGCGGGCGTCGCCTTGATGCCGGCGGTGGCGGGAGCCGGCGCCGGGGGCGCTTCGGCCATCACCTTCTGGCCGACCTCGACCACGCCGACGACGGTGCCGGCATCGCGCGCGTCGCTCTCGCCTTCGAATCCCACCAGCGGCGCGCCGATGTGCGCGATGTCGCCTACGTTGCCGTAGAGCCGGGCGATCGTGCCGGAGTAGGGCGCGGGAATATCCACCACCGCCTTGGCGGTCTCGACCGACACCATGGGCGCGTCGGCGCGGATCTCATCGCCGACCTTGACGTGCCACTTGACGATCTCGGCTTCCTGCAGCCCTTCGCCAAGATCGGGAAGCTTGAAGATCTTCATGTGACTCAGCCGAAGGCGAGTACTTTCTTCACCGCCGCGACGATGCGCTCCCGGCCGGGCATATAGCGCTGTTCCAGACGCGGCAGCGGCACCACCACATCATAGCCGGTGACCCGCTGCACCGGGGCGAGGAGGGTGAGGAGCCCTTCCTCGGCGATCCCGGCGGCGATCTCCGAGGCGAAGCTGCAGGTGCGCGGCCCCTCGGTGACGACCACGCAGCGCCCCGTCTTCGCGACTGAGGCGAGAATCGTGTCGAGATCGAGCGGCTTCAGCGTCGCGACATCGAGCACCTCGGCGCCCACTCCCTGCTCGGCGAGGGCGTCGGCTGCGGCAAGCGACTCGTACAGCATCGCTCCCCACGCAACGACGGTAACGTCGCCACCCTCCCGGGCCGTGTAGCAGGTGTCGAGCGGCAGGGCCTGGCCATCGTCAGAGATGTCCTCCTTGAACAGGCGGTAGAGCCGCGTCGGCTCGAGAAACACCACCGGGTCCGGATCGCGGATCGCGGCGAGCAGCAGTCCGTAGGCGCGGCGCGGCGACGAAGGATAGACGACGCGGATGCCCGGTATGTGCGCGAACATCGACTCCGGGCTTTCCGAGTGGTGCTCGGGCGCGTGTATGCCTCCGCCGCACGGCGTTCGCAGCACCATCGGGCAGGAGAGCCGCCCTTGCGTGCGATGGCGCATGCGCCCGGCGTGGTTCACGATCTGGTCGAGGGTGGTGTAGGCGAAGCCGGAGAACTGGATTTCGGCGACGGGCTTGAGCCCCTCCACCGCCATGCCGATCGCCATCCCGGCGATGAGGGCCTCGGCGAGCGGGGTGTCGACGACGCGATCGGGACCGAAGCGCTCGATCAGGCCCAGCGTCGCGCGGAACACCCCGCCGTCGACGCCCACGTCCTCGCCCAGCACGACGACCGCGGGGTCGCGCTCCATTTCGCGCTTCAGCGCGAGGTTGACCGCCTCGACGAGGGTGACCTGCGCCATTACTCCTCGCCGAGCGCGGCGGCGCGCTGTTTCTGCAGCGCCGCTGGAAGCGTCGCGTAGAGGTGGTCGAACATCTGCTGCGCCGCCGGGGGCGGTGTGTCGAGGTACGCCTGAGCCGCGGCCTGGACCTGCTCGTTGCATTCCTTGAGCAGCGCATCCTCGGCGGGCTTGCCCCATGCGCCGGCAGCCGTGAGATAGGCGCGCAGCCGCACGATGGGGTCGCGCTTCCACGCTTCCGCCACTTCATCAGGGCTGCGGTAGCGCGTCGCGTCATCCGCCGTGGTGTGATCGGCGAGCCGGTAGGTCAGCGCTTCGATCAGCGTCGGACCGTCGCCCGAGCGCGCGCGACCGAGCGCTTCATCCATGGCGTGGCGCACCGCGATCACGTCGTTTCCGTCAACCTGCAGGCACTCGATACCCGCTGAGATCGCCTTCTGGGCGAGCGTCTGCGCCGCGCTCTGCTTCGCGCGCGGCACCGAGATCGCCCACTGGTTGTTGGAGACGGCGAACACGACGGGCAGCTTCCACGCGCCGGCGGCGTTGATGGCTTCGTAGAAGTCGCCCTTGGAGGTGGCGCCGTCCCCCAGCGCGCAGACGGCGGCGCGCCGCTCGCGCCTGAGCTTCATCGCGTAGGCCGCGCCCACCGCGTGCGTGGCGTGGTCGGCGATCGTGATGCAGATCGGAAAATCCCCGCGGGGGCCGGCGTAGTCCGAGCCGCGCTCGTCCCCGCCCCAGTAGAGAAACAGCTCCTTCAGCGTCACCCCGCGCATGAGCTGCACGCCGTTCTCGCGGTAGGTCATGAGGAAGACGTCGTCCTTCTCCATCGCCGAGCCGATGCCGGCATTGAACGCTTCGTGTCCCAGCAGCGAGGCGAAGGTGCCGATCTGTCCGGTCCTCTGGAGCGCGATCGCCTTCGCGTCGTAGGCGCGCATCAGCACCATCCAGCGGTATAGCCCGACGAGATTTCCGGCATCGCGCGCGAACTCGGGCAGCGGCGCGACCGCGTGGCCCTGCGGGTCGAGAAACTGCGAGTAGCGGATTTCGAAGCGGGCGACGACGGACACGGGGCTGGCTCGAATGGGGTTTGTGCTAGATTCTACCGATGAAGCTCGGGTTCTTCACCATGCCCATGCATCCTCCCGGGCGCAACTACACGCAGACGCTGAAGGAGGACCGCGAGGCGGTGCTGCTGGCGGACCGGCTCGGCTACTGCGAGGCGTTGATCGGCGAGCACATCACCGACGTGTGCGAGACCATCCCGTCCTGTCTCAGCTTCATCGCGAGCCTCGCGCACCAGACGAAGACCATCCGGCTCGGCAGCGGCACCGTCAATCTCCCCAACAACCATCCCGCGCAGGTCGCGGCGCATGTCGCCATGGTGGACCACCTGCTGGAAGGGCGCTTCATCTTCGGCATCGGCCCCGGCGGGCTGCGCTCCGACATGGAGGCGTGCGGCAACCTCGACGCCGACCGCAACGCGATGTTCGTGGAGGCGATCGACCAGATCCTCGCGCTGTGGGCGAGCGATGCGCCCTACGACCTGAAAGGGCGATTCTGGAACATTTCCACCGCGCGCACGTTGATCCGCGAGGCGGGGCAGGGCGTGATGCTGAAGCCGTACCAGAAGCCGCATCCGCCGATCGTCGTGACCGTCGTCGTCCCGCATTCGAAAGGGCTGGCCGCGGCCGCGGCGCGCGGGTGGAAGCCGGTGTCGGCGAATTTTCTCCAGCCGCGCTGGGTCGCGACGCACTGGCCCATGTACCAGCAGGGCTGCGAGCGGGGCGGCCGCCGCGCGGAGGCAGCGGACTGGCGGGTCTGCAAGAGCATCTTCGTGGCGGATGACGATGCCACCGCCCGGCGCTACGCGAAGAGCGTGGACGGGCCCTACGGGTTCTACTTCTGGAATCTGCTGACGAAGCGCAGGAGCGCGGGCGGCGTGGAGATCTTCAAGCACGATCTCGCGCTCCCCGATTCCGCCGTGACGGTCGAAACCATCCTGGACCGGCTCGTGGTGTGCGGAAGCGTCTCATCCGTGGTGGACCAGCTCCTTGCCTTCCGCGAGACGGTGGGCGATTTCGGCACGCTCCTCTACTGCGGCCACGACTGGGCCGAACCGAAGCTTGCGCGGCGGTCGATGGAGCTGATGGCCGAGAAGGTGATGCCGGCCGTCAATGCGGCGATCGGCAGCGCGTCGCGCGCCGCCTAGACGCAAAAAAGGTCGACGAACTCGTTCACCGGAGTCTGCTCGAGCCGGCGCGAGTCGAGGCACAGCGCGAGAATCGCTTGCTGCTGCTTGGGCGGGAAGCGCCGCGCAAGGTTCGTGCGGAACTTCGCCACGAGCTGCGGCACGCCTTCCTTGCGCCGGCGGCGGTGGCCGAGGGGATACTCGACCGCCACTTTCTCGGTCTTGCTGCCGTCGGTAAAGAACACCTGCAGCGCGTTGGCGATCGAGCGCTTCGCGGGATCGAGGTAATCGCGGCTCCACTGCTTGTTCTCCACGCAGGTCATCTTCGTGCGCAGCCGGTCGATGCGAGGGTCGGCGGCCGCCGCGTCCTCGTAGTCGGCCGCGGTGAGACTCCCCTTGATGAGACCGACCGCCGCCATGTACTGGATGCAGTGGTCGCGGTCGGCGGGATTGCTGAGCGGCCCGCGCTTGTCGATGATGCGGATCGCCGATTCGTGAGTGGTGATGACGATGCGCTTGATGTCGTCCAGCCGGTCCTTCACCTGTGGGTGCAACCGGATCGCGGCCTCGACCGCGGTCTGGGCGTGGAACTCCGCGGGATAGGAGATCTTGAACAGCACGTTTTCCATCACGTACGAGCCGTAGGGGCGGGCGAACCGGAAGGGCCGTCCCTTGAATAGAACGTCGTAGAAACCCCAGGTCTTCGCGGTGAGTGCGGAGGGATAGCCCATCTCGCCTTTCAGCGCCATCAGCGCGAGCCGCACCGCGCGGGCTGTCGCGTCGCCCGCCGCCCAGGACTTGCGCGAGCCGGTGTTGGGCGCGTGCCGGTAGGTGCGCAGGCTCTGGCCGTCCACCCACGCGTTCGACAGCGCGTTCACGATCTCGTCGCGGGTGCCGCCCAGCATGTGCGTCACGACGGCGGTGGAGGCAACTTTCACCAGCACGACGTGGTCGAGCCCCACCCGGTTGAAGCTGTTCTGGAGCGCGATCACCCCCTGGATCTCGTGCGCCTTGATCATGGCCGTCAGCACGTCGTGGACGAGGAGAGGCTTTTTCCCCTGCGCGAGACGGGTGCGCGAGAGCCAATCCGCAGCGGCGAGAATGCCGCCGAGATTGTCGGAGGGATGGCCCCACTCGGCCGCGAGCCAGGTGTCGTTGAAATCGAGCCAGCGGATCATCGCCCCGATGTTGAAGGCCGCGGTGACCGGGTCGAGCTGGTAGGGGGTGCCCGGCACGCGAGCGCCGTTCGGCACCGTGGCGCCCGGAACGATGGGGCCGAGGAGCTTCGTGCAGGCGGGGTACTCCAGGGCCTCGAGGCCGCAGCCCAGCGTATCCATCAGGCAGAGCCGCGCGGTGTCGTAGGCCTCCCGGCTCTGGATGCGGTAGCCGCAGACGTAGTCGGCGATGTCCGTCAGCACCTTGTCGGGCCTGGGACGGACGTTGGCGATCGGCGCGCTCATCGGCGCTGGTCGATCGGCACGAACGGGCGCGGCTCGGGGCCGGTGTAGACCGCCGTGGGCCGGATGATCTTGTTGTCGATGCGCTGCTCGATGACGTGCGCCGCCCAGCCGCTGGTGCGGGAGATGACGAACACCGGCGTGAACATGGGGGTCGGCACGCCCATGCGGTGATACGACACGGCCGAGAACCAGTCGAGATTCGCGAACATCTTCTTCTCGCGCATCATCACCTGCTCGATGCGGTCGGCGATCTCGAACATCTCCATCGCGCCGGCGTCCTGCGACAGCCGCCGGGCAACCTCCTTGATTACCTTGTTGCGCGGATCGGCAATGGTATAGACGGGATGGCCGAAGCCGATCACCACCTCCTTGTTCCGAACGCGCGCCGTAATGTCGCGCTCCGCCGCGCCCGGCGATTCGTAGCGGCCCATGATTTCGAGGCTGACTTCGTTGGCGCCGCCGTGCTTCGGGCCCTTCAGGGCGCCGATCGCGCCGGTGATCGCGGAGTACATGTCGGAGCCGGTCCCGGCCACCACCCGCGCCGCGAAGGTCGAGGCGTTGAATTCGTGCTCGGCGTAGAGGTTGAGCGAGGTGTGCATGGCCCTCACCCACAACGGCTTTGCCGGCTTGCCATGGAGCAGGTGCAGGAAATGCCCCCCGATCGAGTCGTCGTCGGTTTCGACTTCGATGCGGCGCCGGTCGCGGCTGTAGTGGTGCCAGTAGAGGAGCATCGAGCCGAAAGAGGCGATCAGGCGGTCGGCGATCGCGCGCGCGCCAGAAATGTTGTGGTCGTCCTTCTCGGGAGCGATCGTCCCGAGCGCCGAGCAGCCGGTGCGCAGCACGTCCATCGGATGGGCGGACGCAGGAATCTGCTCGAGCGTCGTCCTGACCGGCGCGGGCAGCCCGCGCAGCGACCGCAGCCGGCCCTTGTAGGCCGCGAGCTCGGCGCGCGTGGGCAGCTTCTCGTGGATGAGCAGGTGGGCGATCTCCTCGAATTCGCATTGCTCGGCGATGTCGAGGATGTCGTAGCCGCGGTAATGCAGGTCGTTGCCGCTGCGCCCGACGGTGCAGAGCGCCGTGCTGCCGGCGGCGATGCCCGACAGCGCGACGGATTTCTTGGGCTTCGGGCCGGCCTGCGCTTCGCTCATGGGGGTCAGCCGAGGAGGTGGCGGATGGAATCGCGCTCTTCGTGCAGCTCCTTCAGCGTGGCCTGCATGGCGGCGCGGCTGAAGTCGCTCAATTCGACGCCCTGGACGATCTCGTAGCGGCCGTTGCGGCAGACGCACGGATAGCCGTGGAGAACGCCCTCCGCGACGCCGTAGCTCCCGTCGGAGGGCACGCCCATGCTGACCCAGTCTCCGTCGCGCGTTCCGAAAACCCAGTCACGCACGTGGTCGATCGCGGCGTTGGCCGCGCTCGCGGCGGAGGACAGGCCGCGGGCCTCGATGATCGCCGCGCCGCGCTTCTGTATGGTCGGGAATGAAGCTCTTCTCGAGCCAGGCGCTGGTCGTTGATCATGGGGCCAGATCTTCTTGCCGTCGATCTCGGCCTGGAAGATGTCGGGGTACTGGGTGGCGGAGTGATTGCCCCAGACGGTCATCTTGCGCACGCCCGCCACGGCCTTGCCGACTTTCTGCGCGGCCTGGCCCATGGCCCGGTTGTGGTCGAGGCGCATCATCGAGGTGAAGTTCGATGGCTTCAATCCCGCGGCGTTTTTCATGGCGATGAGGCAGTTGGTATTGGCGGGATTGCCGACCACCAGCACCTTCACGTCCCGGCTCGCCCCCGCTGCGAGCGCTTTTCCCTGCGGCCCGAAGATCTTGCCGTTCGCCTCGAGCAGGTCCTTGCGTTCCATGCCCGGGCCGCGCGGGCGTGCCCCCACCAGCAGAGCGACGTCGGCGTCCTTGAAGGCGACCATGGGATCGGCGGTCGGCACCATCCCGTGGAGGAGGGGATAGGCGCAGTCATCGAGCTCCATCATGACGCCCTTCAGCGCCTTTTGCGCTTTTTCGTCGGGAATCTCGAGCAGCTGGAGGATGACCGGCTGGTCCCGGCCGAGCATTTCCCCGTTGGCGATGCGGAACAGCAGGCTGTAGCCGATCTGGCCGGCGGCGCCGGTGACCGCTACGCGCATGGGGCGTTTCATGTTATGGACTCCTGAGATGCGGGACGGAATTTTGCTTTTCGGGAAGGGGCACGGCGCAATGGGAGACACGCGCGCGCTCGATCGTGAATGGATGATAGCGAAGCAGTGACCGCGGTGACAAGCACGGTCGCTGGGCGCAATGTGTCTCCCCGACCGGCGCCGGTCCCGCGTGTTCAGGCGCGCGTGCTCACGTGGCGGCGCGCCTTATGCGGCATCGCGGAAACTGTTAGAATTTCAAGCCGCAACGGGCCGGAATCCGCCCCGAAAGACCGATGGCACCGCCGCGGCCGAAATACCTCAATCTGATCCAGATCCGGCTGCCGCTCCCCGCACTGGTTTCGATCCTGCACCGGGCGAGCGGCGCCGTGCTGTTTCTGATCCTGCCTTTTCTGCTGGTGCTGTTCGAGTGGAGCCTCGAGTCTCCCCAGACGTTCGCCCGGTTCAAGACCGTGTTTTCCCATTGGGCGATCAAGCTCATGCTGATCGGGGCGGCGTGGGCGTACCTGCACCACCTGTGTGCGGGCATCCGCCACCTCGCGCTCGATCTCGACTACGGAACGGAGCTCGCGGCCGCGCGCGCGAGCAGCTGGGCGGTGCTCGCGGTGAGCGTGGCCCTCACGGCGGCGGTGGCGACAGTCATATGGTGAAGCGACAAGTCGTCGGCGCCCATTACGGCCTGCGCGACTGGCTTGCGCAGCGTGTGACCGCTGTCATCATGCTGGTCTACACGGTCATCATCCTGTCGGCGGTGGCGGGCCTGCCGCAGATGGATTACTGGCAGTGGAAAGTGCTGTGGCAGACCCCGGTCGTGCGCCTGGCGACGGTGCTCTTTGTGGCGAGCCTGCTGCTGCACGCCTGGGTGGGCGTGCGCAACATCCTCATGGACTACATCAAGGACGCGGCACTGCGCCTCGCGCTCTACGTGCTCGTCATCGGGGCGCTCATCGGCTACGCCTCGTGGTCCGTGCAGATCCTGTGGGGGGCGTGATGGGGCTGCCGGTGCGCACCTTTGACGCAGTGATCGTGGGCGGCGGGGGCTCGGGCCTGCGGGCGGCGCTGGAATTGTCCCGCGCCGAGCTCAGGGTCGCGGTGCTCTCGAAAGTATTCCCGACGCGCTCGCACACGGTGGCGGCGCAGGGCGGTGTTGCCGCAGCGCTCGGCAATATCGAGGACGACAACTGGCACTGGCACATGTACGACACCGTCAAGGGCTCCGATTACCTCGGCGACCAGGACGCGATCGAGTTCATGTGCCGCCGGGCGAACGAGGTGGTCTACGAGCTCGAGCACTTCGGCATGCCCTTCGACCGCCTCGCCGGCGGCCGGATCTACCAGCGGCCGTTCGGCGGCCACATGCGCGAATACGGCAAGTCCCCGGTGCCCCGCGCCTGCGCCGCGGCCGACCGCACGGGACACGCCCTGCTGCACACGCTGTACCAGGCGAACCTCAAGGCGAACACCCAGTTCTTCGTCGAGTGGATGGCGCTCGATCTCGTGCGCGACGCGGACGGCACGGTCCTCGGCGTGACCGCGCTCGAGATGGAGACCGGCGAAGTGATGATGCTGCAGGCGAGGGCGACGGTGTTCGCCACGGGCGGGGCCGGGCGCATCTTCGCGGCGAGCACCAACGCGTTCATCAACACCGGAGACGGCCTGGGCATGGCGGCGCGCGCGGGCATTCCGCTCCAGGATCTGGAGTTCTGGCAGTTCCATCCGACCGGTGTGGCCGGTGCGGGCGTGCTCATCACCGAAGGCGTGCGCGGGGAGGGCGGCTACCTCCTCAACAAGAACGGCGAGCGCTTCATGGAGCGCTATGCGCCGAACGCCAAGGACCTGGCGAGCCGCGACATCGTGTCGCGCGCAATGGCGACCGAGATCAAGGAAGGCCGCGGCGCCGGCCAGGACGGCGACTGCATCCTGCTCAAGCTCGATCACCTCGGCGAGGAAACCATCAGCCGGCGCCTGCCCGGCATCCGCGAGATCGCGAAGAAGTTTGCCAACGTGGACCCGGTCAAGGACCCCATCCCGGTGGTGCCGACCTGCCATTACCAGATGGGCGGCATCCCGACCAATTACCACGGGCAGGTGGTGGCGCCGAAGAACGGCAACGCCGAGGCGGTGGTGCCGGGGTTCTACGCGGCGGGCGAGTGCGCGTGCGTGTCGGTGCACGGCGCAAATCGCCTGGGATGCAATTCGCTGCTCGATCTGCTGGTGTTCGGTAAGGCCGCCGGAGAGCGGGTCGTCCAAGACCTGAAGGCGGACGCGGCGGGCCCGCGCGCCCTGCCGAAGGACGCAGGCGAGCTGACGCGGTCGCGGCTTGCGCGGCTGGACGGCCAGACCGGGGGCGAGCGCGTTGCCGACGTCGGCGCCGAGATGCGCCGCGTCATGCAGCTTCATTGCGGGGTGTTCCGTTTCCCGGAACTGCTCGCGTCGGGCGTGCAGAAGATCAAGGAAGTGGCGGCGCGCGCGCAGCGGACGGAGATCCGGGACAAGAGCAGGACCTTCAACACGGCGCGGCTGGAAGCGCTCGAGCTCGACAACCTGGCCGAGACCGCGATGGCCTCGCTGGTTTCCGCCGAGGCACGCAAGGAAAGCCGCGGCTCTCACGACCGCGCCGACTGCCCGAAGCGCGACGACGCACACTGGCTCAAGCACACGCTGTGGTACAAGGAAGGCAACCGCCTCGAGTACAAGCCGGTGCACACGAAGCCGCTCAGCGTGGAAGCGTTCGAGCCCAAGGCCCGGGTCTACTAGTACCGAAAGCGAAGGCAAACCGATGCGATTTTCGATTTACCGCTACAACCCCGAGTCCATGGACCGGCCGCGCATGCAGGACTACGACATCGCGCTTGAGCCCACCGACCGCATGCTGCTCGACGCGCTGGTGCGGATCAAGGCGCACGACGACACGCTCGCGTTCCGCCGCTCCTGCCGTGAGGGCGTGTGCGGCTCGGACGCCATGAACATCAACGGCAAGAACGGCCTCGCCTGCATCACCCGCGTCGCCGAACTGAAGGAGCCGGTTACGATCCGGCCGCTGCCGGGACTGCCGGTGGTGCGCGATCTCATCGTGGACATGTCGCAGTTCTTCAAGCAATACAACTCGGTGAAGCCGTACCTGATCAACCACGAGCCGGCGCCGGAGAAAGAGCGCCTGCAGTCTCCCGAGGAACGCGAGGAGTTGAACGGGCTCTACGAGTGCATACTGTGCGCGTGCTGCACGACTTCCTGCCCGTCGTTCTGGTGGAACCCCGACAAGTTCGTCGGGCCGGCCGGCCTGCTCCAGGCCTATCGCTTCATTGCCGACACGCGCGACCAGGCGGCCGGGGAGCGGCTCGACGACCTGGAGGACCCCTACCGCCTGTTCCGCTGCCATTCGATCATGAACTGCGTGGACGTGTGCCCCAAGGGCCTCAATCCGACGCGGGCGATTGGCAAGATCAAGGACCTGCTGGTAAAACGGACGGTCTAGGGACGCCCGGTATGGGAGAACTCGACCGCGTACGCTGGCGCTGCCGCCGGGGGCTGCTCGAGCTCGATCTCGTCCTGGCGGCGTTTCTCGAGCGCCGCTACGGGCGCCTCGACGCGGGGCAGCGGCGCCTGTTCGACGAGCTCCTCGAGCAGCCCGACAACGATCTGCTGGACCTGGCGCTGGGCCGGCGCGAGCCGGAGCCGCGTTACCGGGCGGTGGTGAAGATGCTGCGCGCCGATGAACACTAGCCTTCGGAGACCCACATGGCGGAAAAACTGGCAACCCTGACCTTCAGCGACGGCACCCCGCCGATCGATTTCCCGGTCCTGACCGGCAGCGTCGGACCGGACGTGATCGACGTGCGCGCGCTCTACGCCAAGACCGGGAAGTTCACCTACGACCCGGGCTTCATGTCCACTGCGAGCTGCCGCTCCAGCATCACCTACATCGATGGCGACAAGGGCATCCTGCAGTACCGCGGCTACCCGATCGAGCATCTCGCCGAGCATTGCAGCTTCCTGGAAGTCGCGTACCTCATCATGAACGGCGAGCTGCCGGACCGGCGGCAGCTCGAGGAGTTCGTCGGCATCGTGTCCCGCCACACGATGGTGCACGAGCAGCTCACCCGCTTCTATTCCGGCTTCCGGCGCGACGCGCATCCGATGGCGGTGCTGTGCGGGGTGGTGGGGGCCCTCTCCGCGTTCTACCACGACTCCATCAACATTCACGACGCGCGCAGCCGGGAGATCTCGGCGTTCCGCCTGATCGCGAAGCTGCCGACGTTGACGGCAATGGCCTTCAAGTACAACACCGGCCAGCCCTTCATGTACCCGAAGAACGCGCTGTCCTACGTCGACAATTTTCTCTACATGATGTTCGGCACGCCGTGCGAGGAGTACCGTCCCAACCCGGTGCTCTCGCGCGCGATGGAGCGCATCCTGATCCTGCACGCGGATCACGAGCAGAACGCCTCGACCTCGACGGTGCGGCTCGCCGGCTCGACGGGCGCCAATCCGTTCGCCTGCATCTCGGCCGGCATCGCCAGCCTGTGGGGACCCGCCCATGGCGGCGCCAACGAGGCCGTGCTGAAGATGCTGGGTGAAATCGGCGACGCGAACAACATTGGCGCCTTCATAAAGCGCGTCAAGGACCGCGACGGCCAGGCCATGCTGATGGGCTTCGGGCACCGGGTCTACAAGAACTACGATCCGCGCGCCAAGCTCATCCAGCAGACCTGCCACGAGGTCCTGAAGGAGCTCGATCTCAAGGACGACAAGCTGTTCAAGCTGGCGCTGGCTCTGGAGAAGGTCGCGCTCGAGGACGAGTACTTCATCAAGCGCAAGCTCTATCCCAACGTGGATTTCTATTCGGGCATCGTCTACAAGGCGCTCGGCATCCCGGTCAGCATGTTCACCGCCATCTTCGCGCTGGCGCGCACCGTGGGCTGGATCGCGCAGTGGAACGAGCTGATCAGCGACCCGGACCAGAAGATCGGCCGCCCGCGGCAGCTCTTCGCAGGCGCCGCGCGCCGGGAATTCGTGCCCATGTCCAAGCGATAGTGGAGTGGCGGGTGATGGACGGCCACAGCACCGTGAGGTGATGTCATGATGAAGGAGCTTCTCGCCAACTCCCATCTCTTCGGCGCGAACGCCCCGTTCATCGAGGCGCTCTACGACGCGTGGCTGAGGGATCCCGCGGCGGTCGAGCCGCGCTGGCGCGATTACTTCGACGAGCTGCAGCGGATCGAGCGCGGGGCGGCGGACGTGTCGCACTTCGACGTGCAGGACCGCTTCGCGCGGCTCGCCCGGGAGCCGCGCGCGCCCGGCGCGACGGTGGTCATCAGCCGCCCGCAGCTCGGGGAGAAGCAGTTCGGCGTGTTGCAGCTCATCTCGGCGCACCGTTTTCTGGGCGTGCGCCACGCCGACATCGATCCCCTGAAGCGCCGCGAGAAGCCGAGGATTCCCGAGCTCGAGCCGGAGTTCTACGGGCTCACCGCGGCGGACATGGAGACGGTATTCAATACCGGCACGCTGGTCGGGCCGCGGGAACTGAAGCTCGCGGACATCCTGCGTTACCTGCGGGAGACCTACTGCCGGACCCTCGGCGTCGAGTACATGCACATCACCGATACCGCGCAGAAGCGCTGGGTGCAGGAGCGGGTGGAGTCCATCCGCTCGACGCCGGACTACGACGCCGAGTACCGCAGGCATATCCTGGAGCGGCTGACCGCCGCGGAAACGCTGGAAAAATACCTGCATACCCGCTACGTGGGACAGAAGCGCTTCTCCCTGGAGGGCGGGGAGTCGCTGATTCCGCAGCTCGACCGGCTGCTGCAGCGCGCCGGGGGCGCCGGCGTCCAGGAGCTGGTGATCGGCATGGCCCACCGCGGGCGCATCAACGTGCTGGTCAACGTCATGGGCAAGATGCCCAAGGATCTCTTTGCCGAGTTCGAGGGCAAGCACCACGACAGCCTGCTCGCGGGCGACGTCAAGTACCACCAGGGCTTTTCCTCCAACGTCGCGACCCCGGGTGGGCCGATGCACGTCACGCTTGCGTTCAACCCGTCCCACCTCGAGATCGTGAATCCCGTGGTCGAGGGCTCGGTGCGCGCGCGCCAGCACCGCCGCCGCGACCACACGGGGGACCAGGTGCTGCCGGTGCTGATCCACGGCGATGCCGCGTTCGCGGGGCAGGGCGTCAACATGGAGACGTTCGAGCTCGCGCAGACTCGCGGCTACGGCACCGGCGGCACGGTCCACATCGTCGTCAACAACCAGATCGGCTTCACCTGCTCGGACCTGCGCGACGCGCGCTCGTCGCTCTACTGCACCGACGTCGCCAAGATGCTGGAGGTGCCGGTCCTGCACGTGAACGGCGACGACCCGGACGCGGTGTGCCTCGCGACGGACATCGCGCTCGACTACCGCATGACGTTCCACAAGGACGTCGTGGTGGATCTGGTGTGCTACCGGCGCCTCGGTCACAACGAGCAGGACGAGCCGATGGTGACCCAGCCGCTGATGTACAAGACGATCGCGAAGCTGCCCACGACGCGCCAGCTCTACGCGGAGTGCCTGGCGCGGGACGGCGTGATTTCCACGGACGGCGGCGAGGAGATGGTTGCCGCCTGCCGCCAGGCGCTGGATGCCGGCACCCACACCAACAAGACGATCCTGGTCGACTACAAGCCGCCGTTCGAGATCGACTGGAGCCGCTACCAGGGCGCCCGGTGGAATGAGCACGATGACACGCGGCTGCCGGTCGAGACGCTGAAGCGGCTCGGGGAGCGCATCACCACCGTGCCGGAACATTTCAAGCTGCATCCCGCGGTGCAGCGGATCATCGAAAACCGGCGCCTGATGGTGCAGGGAAAGCTTCCCCTCGACTGGGGCATGGCGGAGCACCTCGCGTTCGCGACGCTGCTGAGCGAAGGCTACTCGGTGCGGCTGTCCGGCCAGGACAGCGCGCGCGGGACCTTCTTCCACCGCCACGCCGTGCTGCACGACCAGAACCGCGAGCGCTGGGACCAGGGCACCTACGTGCCGCTGCAGCACGTGAGCGACCAGCAGGGCGACTTCGTCGTCATCGATTCACTGCTTTCGGAAGAGGCCGTGCTGGGGTTCGAGTACGGCTATTCGACTTCCGCGCCCAGCGAGCTGGTGATCTGGGAAGCGCAGTTCGGCGACTTCGCCAACGGCGCGCAGGTCGTGATCGACCAGTTCATCGCCGCGGGCGAGGCCAAGTGGGGCCGGCTGTGCGGGCTCACGCTGATGCTGCCGCACGGCTATGAGGGGCAGGGGCCGGAACATTCCTCGGCCCGCATCGAGCGCTACATGCAGCTCTGCGCGGACTACAACATGCAGGTCTGCGTCCCGGCTACGCCCGTGCAGCTCTATTACCTGTTGCGGCGGCAGATGGTGCGGCCGTACCGCAAGCCGCTCATCCTCTTCACGCCGAAAAGCATCCTGCGCCACAAGGAATCGGTCTCGCCGCTCGAGGAGTTCGCCTCCGACCGCTTCCGGCCGGTGAACGAGGACTGGGAGGCGAAGGACATCGATCCCGAGAAAGTGCGGCGCGTCGTGTTCTGCAGCGGCAAGGTCTACTACGACCTGCGCGCGGAGCGCAAGGCGCGGGGGCTGCACGATCTCCCGCTCGCGCGCATTGCCCAGCTCTATCCCTTCCCGCACGAGGACTTCCAGGCCCAGATCGAGCGCTACCGCAAGGCGACCGAGATCGTGTGGTGCCAGGAGGAGCCGCGCAACCAGGGCGCCTGGCACCGCATCCAGCATTACCTCGAGCGCCACCTGCTGCCGCACCAGAAGCTGATCTACGCCGGGCGGGACTCCTCGGCGACGCCGGCCGCCGGCTACAAGTCGCTGCACGACCGGCAGCAGAAGGAGCTGGTGGAGCTCGCGCTCTCCGTAGGGGTCGCGTCGCGCGCGGACGGCGTGGGCTGAGGGGCCGTGATGCTGGTCGAGGTCAAGGTACCGCAGCTCTCCGAGTCGGTCGCCGAGGCGACGCTCCTCACCTGGCACAAGAAGGCGGGCGAGCGCGTAAAGCGCGACGAGAACCTTGTCGATATCGAGACCGACAAGGTCGTGCTCGAGACGCCGGCGCCGGAGTCGGGCGTCATCGTCAAGATTATCAAGGGCGACGGCGGCACCGTGGTGAGCAACGAGGTGATCGCCCAGATCGATACCGACGCAAAGGCGGAAGTTTCCGCCGCCGCGGCCAGAACCGAAACGAAGACCGCGGCGAAGGCTCCAGCGAAGCCCGCGGCACCGGCGGTAATGCCGGCAGCGCAGAAGCTCGCCGCCGAGAAGCGCGTCGACACCGGCGCCATCGGCGGCACCGGGCGCGGGGGGCGCGTCACCAAGGAGGACGTGTTGCAGGCGGTGGAAGGCAAGGCGCGTCCTGCTCCTTTGCCGGCCCAGCCCGCGCCGCCACCGGTCCCGGCCGTCGAGCCGGGCGCGCCCGGGGCGCGCCCCGAGCAGCGCGTGCCGATGTCCCGGCTGCGGGCGCGGGTCGCCGAGCGCCTGGTCCAGTCGCAGCACGAGGCGGCGATCCTCACCACCTTCAACGAAGTCAACATGCAGGCGGTGATCGATCTGCGCAACCGCTACAAGGAGCGCTTCGAGAAGGAGCACGGCGTGCGGCTCGGCTTCATGTCGTTCTTCGTGAAGGCCGTTGTGCACGCGCTCAGGAAGTTTCCGATCGTCAACGCCTCGATCGATGGAACCGACATCGTCTACCACGGCTATCACGACATCGGCATCGCGGTCGCGAGCCCGCGCGGCCTGGTGGTGCCGATCCTGCGCGACGCGGGCGAGCTCACGCTGGCGGAGATCGAGAAGCGGATCGCCGATTTCGGCAAGCGCGCGCAGGAAGGGAAACTGGCGATCGAGGAGCTGACCGGCGGAACCTTCTCCATCTCGAACGGCGGCGTGTTCGGATCGATGCTGTCCACCCCGATCATCAACCCGCCGCAGAGCGCCATACTCGGGGTGCACGCCACGCGCGACCGCCCCGTCGCCGAGAACGGCCAGGTGGTGATCCGGCCGGTCAATTACCTCGCGCTGTCCTACGACCACCGCATCATCGACGGGAGAGAGGCGGTGCTCTCCCTCGTCGCCATCAAGGAAGCCCTCGAGGATCCCGCCCGCATCCTCCTCGATGTCTAAGTCCTTCGACGTGGTGGTGATCGGCGGCGGTCCCGGCGGCTACGTTGCCGCGATCCGCGCCGCGCAACTGGGGCTCGCCACGGCCTGCGTGGACGACTGGCGGGGTGCCGACGGCAAGCCCGCGCTCGGCGGAACCTGCACCAACGTCGGGTGCATCCCGTCCAAGGCGCTGCTGCAGTCCTCCGAGAACTATCACCACGCCGCGCATGGGTTCGCGGATCACGGCATCGAGGTCAAGGGCCTCGCACTCGATCTGGGAAAGATGCAGAAGCGCAAGGAGAAAGTGGTCCGTCAGAACAACGACGGCATCGTCTACCTCTTCAAGAAGAACAAGGTCGCCTTCTTTCACGGCCGCGGCAGCCTGGCGGGGGGAGGCGCAGGCGCATGGCAGGTGGCGGTGGCCGGCTCGGCGAACGAGTCGATCACGGCCCGCAATGTCATCATCGCGACCGGCTCCAGCCCGCGGCCGCTCCCGGGGGTCGCCTTCGATAACAGGCTCGTGCTCGACAACGCAGGCGCGCTGGCGATTCCGGAGGTGCCCGGGCGGCTCGGCGTCATCGGGGCGGGGGTGATCGGGCTCGAGATGGGCAGCGTGTGGCGGCGGCTCGGCGCCGAGGTCACGATGCTGGAAATGCTGGAAGCGTTCCTGCCGGCCGCGGATGAGGCGGTGGCGAAGGAGGCGTGGAAGATCTTCACCCGGGACCAGGGGCTGAAGATCGTGCTCGGTGCGAACATCGCGCGCGTGGCTGCCGACAGGAAGGGCGTGACCGTCGAGTATTCGGTCAAGGGCGGAGCGGAGCACAAGCTCGAGTGCGACCGCCTGATCGTCTCCATCGGGCGCATACCGAACACCCAGGGGCTCAACGCGGAGGCGGCGGGTCTGAAGCTCGATGGGCGGGGATTCATCGAGGTCGACGCGGAATGCCGCACGAGCCTACCCGGCGTGTGGGCGATCGGTGACGTCGTGCGCGGCCCCATGCTCGCGCACAAGGCCGAGGAGGAGGGGGTGGCGGTGGCCGAGCGCGTGGCGGGCCGCCACGGCCACGTGGATTTCAACACCATTCCGTGGGTCATCTACACTGCACCCGAGATCGCCTGGGTCGGGAAGACCGAGCAGCAGCTGAAGAGCGAAGGCGTGCCGTACCGGACCGGGCAGTTCCCGTTCATGGCGAACGGCCGCGCGCGCGCCCTGGGGGAAACCCGCGGGTTCGTGAAGTTCGTCGCGGACGCCGCGACCGACCGCATCCTCGGCGTGCACATCATCGGCCCCATGGCCTCCGAGCTGATTTCCGAGGCCGTGGTCGCCATGGAATTCGGCGCCTCCTCGGAGGACATCGCGTTGATCTGCCACGCCCACCCGTCGCTGTCCGAGGCGATGAAAGAGGCGGCGCTCGCCGTTGCGGGACGCAGCCTGAACAGCTGAGATGGATCGCGGCGACTTGGAGCCGGCGCAAAGCGCGGACCCGCAGCGGGCGGAGCCGGCCTCGGTGCTGGAGCTCTACCAGGAGGCCCTGCGAGACGAAATGCAACGAAGTACAGGAACATCTCCTTCTTCTTCGCCCTGGCGTACGTATTGCTCGAAGCCGGCCGCGTTGGCCGACTTCAAGTTTCTCTTCCAAGACTGCTATTTCTTTCTATGGAGGTGAGGAAGGAAGGAACTAAAATAATTACGAAAAACACGTGATCATAGTGATAGCAATAGATGCTCGCTTAAAAAATAAAATAAGGTGGGTGTCACCGCCCCACCTTATTTTCTATCTCAATTTCCACTTCACACAGTTATGGAAGCAATCACTTCTTTCTCTGTGCTTGAAGTATCCTCAGTTTTTCGGCCTGTCGATGCATGTCGTCGGCAGTACCGAAGATTACCCCCGGCCCCCGGTTGATGGCTGCACCATTTTCATAGGATTCAATGGCAAGAGTTATATCGTCTACTTTTTTATTTTCATAGGCTTGTCCCATGAGGAAGTATGCCGGTCCTAGGATTCTAGCGTTACGGGTATAGTTATAACCGGCACTTTCGTAAGCCATCTCAAGGCTTCATGCGGTTCCTCTGCACGGATATATGCTTTACCGAGGGTGTTAATAGTCTTGGCCCTGCTATTCGGATCAGGGTCAACGGCCTTGGCGATCAAAAGTGGTTTTGTTGCTCCTCGGTAATCTCCACCTTCAATATAAGCGTTGCCTAGAGTGTTAAGGCTTTTGGCCAGTTGCGCCTTGTCATCCACAGCCAAACGGGCACTTTCTTCGAGGTGTTTGGTGGCCTTATCAAAATTGCTGGGCTGTCGCCGCTGTATATAAGCGTTGCCCTGGGTGTTAAGGGACATGGCCAGTTGCGCCTTGTCGTCCTCCACTCTGGCCAGATTGACGCTTTCATCGAGGTGTCTGATGGCCTCGTCCAAATCGCCGGGCTGTCGCCGCTGTATATAAGCGTTGCCCAGCGTGTTAAGGGTCTTGGACAGTTGCAATTTGTCATCCACTACCCGTGCCAAACGGACGCTTTCATCAAGGTGTCTGATGGCCTTGTCTAAATCGCCGGGCCGTCGCCGCTGTATATAAGCGTTGCCCAGAGTGTTGAGGATTATGACAAGGGAGTAATCGTCATCTACTACCCGTGCCAAACGGACGCTTTCATCAAGGTGTCTGATGGCCTCGTCCAAATCGCCGGGCTGTCGCCGCTGTATATAAGCGTTGCCCAGCGTGTTGAGGCTTATGGCAAGGGAGTAATCGTCATCTACTACCCGACCCAAACGGACGCTTTCATCGAGATGTGTGATGGCCTCGTCCAAATTGCTGTGCTGCTGCTGTTGTATATAAGCATTGCCCAACGTGGTGAGGCTTATGGCCACAAACTTCCAGTCTTGGATACTCCTGCCAGTAATTTCGCTGCGCCGGAGAAGATCGATGGCCGGCCCCACTTTCTTCTGCTTCAGATAGATGTTCCCGGCTAACTGTGCTGCCAGGGCGTAAATGAACTTCTGTGTGTTGTTTGCTGGCAGGCGTGCTGGATCTTCCTGTTGAAAGCGTACACAGATTTGTTCCAGGGGTGGCTGAGCCTCTCGGAAATTTCCGGAAAGGTAGAAGTACTTGGCAGGAATGATGAGAGCATCCAGGCTCCCCTGGAGAGTCTGGTCCAAGTATTCATGGCGTTCCTGAATAATATTGGCCGCAGCACAAGCCTCTCCCAAGGAAGTCGAGCCCCAACTCGAAGCTACAAATTCTCCCAGATCGGAAAGGCCACGCTGGGGAGCCCCCACCAAGCGATGATAAACTTCAGCCGAAAAATAAGGTACTGCGGACTAGGTGTTCGCCCCTCGTTTTTCTCGGAAGACTCAGGCGCTTTTCCTGAAAATAATCGGCGAGGCGAAGGTTCAGAGCCCTATAATCTCACGCCTACCATTTTGCCACCGCTCCAGGAAATATTGTCTAATAGGAGTGGTAAAACGAAAGGTGCCGTCGGCAAAGCGATAGGTAAAGGGCAAGTTGAGAATCCTTGCCAGAATGGCAGAAGAATTGCCATTGGCCTTCACCTCAGGGCCTTCCAGAATCTTCCGGGCTAAGTCTCTATCCAGACGTACTGGGACTCGCGAAGGCCCTCACCCCGCTCAGGGCAGACTCATCCGAGGCCAGGGAGCGTTCCATTTGCTCCAGTACTTGGCGTTCTGGTAGCGAAGGATGCTTGTGAAGTTGTTCAAACATGGTTAAGGTAGATCACTGAATTTTATACCAATTGTCTTCCAGAGCCTGCATGTTGGAAGCAATTACTCCTGGGGGCTGGTTCCCTGGATGCGAGGTGATGAGCAAATCACGAGCCGCATGCTCAGGGTAGCCTGAATTTCCCTTCCAGGTGAGTAAGTACTTCTTCGGGAAGAAATGGGTCGAATTGTTCCACACAAAACAAATTTTCTTCTCCCGCCGCCAAGAATACATCCGAGAAACAGACCAAAAGCACTGGCGGGGTTCCCTCACGGGCGAGTAAATGAGCCGGCCCTCTCCAGCCATTCTTTGACAACTTTATCGGCCTCTTGCAGATTATGTAAAATACAGATGGCCTTGTTGCCCGCTGCAATTTTTCGATGGTTTTTATTATAGCATCTTTATGGTAAGGCGACTCGCTCGTGAAGTCCGAGAGACCCCCACGACAATTTATCCCCCTGAGCGTGGGAAAAGACTCGAACCATTGAGCCACGAGAAGGTGGTCGCTTCCTCCATTTCCATGGATTAATATGGCATGGCTGTCATTAAAACTTACTTTGAGCTTAGTCCTGCAATACCTTTCCCGAGTTTTCCCGATCGACTACCCGGCGTCTAGTGGTAAGCTCCCGCAATAGCGGTTGTGCTTCTGGAGGCAAAGGGAGGCGGCCTGGGTCATCAGAAGACCAGTGGACCAGAATCTCGGGAGCCCAAACCAGATTGTAATCAGCAAAAATATCCCCTGTAAGTTCACCCAGTTTTCTTCTAGTTTATGAACTATCCAGAGTAACATTTCCATGGCGTAGTCTTCTGACCCAGCAGGGAACTCCATTTCGAGGGGAAATTTGCCCAACCCCACGGGAATATTGAACATTAGCAGCCCCTGCAGATATAATGGTGCCGATAGATGTGAAGGATGGATTCAGGAGGATAATCGGCCCATTTCGCCAGGGGGGTGATGAGATGTTTTGACTGATGGAGTCGAGGTCCAATTTATCACCCATGAGGAGCAAGGCAGCTAACAGAGGACCGCGAAATTCGGCATCAGAATGAAAGGACCTCAGACTACTAAGTTCTGGTATGGTCTCCAGAAAGAAGTCGGTGCCGTGGGCTTTACTAACTATGTAATGGCCTTGACATAATTGCTATCAATCTCGAGAGAAATCACTTGCTTGGGATTCTGGAGATAGTAAGCGTTTTCTAAATCAATTGTGCAGAAGCCTCTGGGTGCCGGGTGCGAATAACCTCAAAATCTTTCTCGTCATAAGGATAAGTTTTTCCCGGATTTTAGATAGCTCATGCCGATGTCATGGAGGTAGCAGGAAGCTAGCAGGGTAAACCATTCTTCTTTGGAAAGCCTATGTCTATCAGGCAAAATATTCACAATGTCGATGATCTTTCTGATCACTCTCTCCGAGTGGGTGATGCCGTGATTGGTATACCAAGGGATAGGGCGGGCAGTAAAAATACGATCTGCTGCCCTCCTGATGGCCTGCAAGTTCTCATGGAGGGCTGTATCGTTGCCGAAGAATTCCAGTCCATGGTGGCCTGGTCCGGTGGGGCAGTTACCGGAAGGTGATATCCAGAAGGGGGCATGATAGATTATCTCTCAATAAAACGGTCAGAATGATAGAGCAAGCTTGATTTTATCTGTCTCTGAGTTAACCCATTTT
>CAVOUI010000019.1:0-21627 GCA_963699525.1 uncultured beta proteobacterium
TATCACGCGCATCATCCGCACGATCCCCGAGCGCAGGCCCACCGAAGAGGACGTGTTCGGCCCGTACTGGAAGAAGTACGGCAAGTAGCCGTACCCGTCCATGAATTTCGAGGAACACGCTGCCAAGCCGCTCCTGGCGAGGCACGGCATTGCCGTGCCCCGCGGCGCGCTCGCGACAACGCCCGATGAGGCTGCCCGGGTTGCGGCGGGAATCGGCGCGGCTGTCGTAAAGGCACAGGTTCCGGCGGGCAAGCGCGGCAAGTCCGGCGGGATCAAGCTCGCCGCAACACCGGATGAGGCCCGAACTCGCGCAAAGGCGATCCTTGGCATGGTGATCGCCGGCCACAAGGTCGAGAGGGTGCTGGTCGAGGAGCAAGTCCCGATCGCGCGCGAGCTCTACACCGCGGTGTTGAACGACTCATCGAGCAAGGGCCCTCTCGTCCTGTTTTCAACCGAGGGTGGCATGGATATCGAGGAGGTGGCGGCGCGCGCGCCCGAGAGCCTGCGCCGCCAGGCCGTCGACATCCGCCGCGGTTTCTCGCGCGCGGAGTCCGCCACGCTGGTTCGGGGCCTGGGACTCGGAGCAGCGGAAGGCAAGGTCGCCGACGTCATCTCGCGGCTTTATGAGGCGTACACCGCCCTCGACGCCGAGCTCCTGGAAATCAATCCCCTCATCGTGGCCAGGGACGGCCGCGTCATCGCACTCGATTGCAAGTTCGTGATGGACGATTCCGGAATTGTCCGGCATCCGGACGTCGCGCCCGCGGGCACGCCGGAGAAGCTGACCGGGCTCGAGGCGCGGGCGAAGGCCGCGGGGCTCAAGTACATCGACCTCGACGGCGACGTGGGCGTGCTCGCCAACGGCGCCGGCCTCACGATGACCACGATGGACGTGGTCCGCCACTACGGCGGGCGGCCCGCGAACTTCCTCGAGATCGGCGGCGAAGCCTACACCCAGGCGCGGCCGGCGCTGGAGTTGCTGCTTTCGAAGCCCGGCATCCGAAGCCTGGTCATCAACTTCTGCGGCGCCTTCGCGCGCACCGATGTCATGACCGGGGGCGTCATCGAGGCGATCGAGGCGCTGAAGCCGCGGCTACCGATCTTCTTCTCGGTGCACGGCACCGGCGACGAGGAAGCAATCAAGTTGCTGAAGCAACGTCTGGGCGTGACACCGCTTCCGACCATGAACGACGCCTGCAAAGCGGCGGTCGCCGCAGGCAAATCACTCCGATGATCGTCCGCGGCACGGACCGGGTGCTCGTGATGGGCATCACCGGCAAGCAGGGCACGTTCTGGACCGAGCGCATGCAGGCCTACGGCACCCGGGTCGTCGGTGGCACCCATCCGGGCAAGGCCGGCACGATGCACTGCAACGTTCCGGTCTTCGCCACCGCGAGGGACGCGATGAAGGGCACGGGCTTCGATGTCGCCGTGCTCTTCATTCCCCCCTTGATGGTCAAGGAAGCCGCTCTGGACGCGATCGAAGCCGGCGCGAGGGGTCTCGTCGTGCTGACCGAGCACATCCCGGTGCAGGACGTGATGCACTTCGTGGCCGCGGCGAAGGAGCGCTCCGTGTGGATTCTCGGTCCCAACACCGCCGGCGCCGTGACCCCGGGCGAGTGCTTCGCCGGTTTCATGCCTGCATTCAACGAGCGCATCTTCCGCAAGGGCTCGATCGGAGTGATCTCGCGGAGCGGCAGCCTGGGCGTGCTGTTCTGCCTCAACGTGGTCCAGGCCGGCTATGGCGAATCGGCGTTCCTGGGCATCGGCGGCGACCCCATCATCGGCACCACCACGCGCGAAGCGCTCGCGGCCCTCGATGCCTTTCCCGGCACCGAAGCCATCGTCATGGTGGGCGAGATCGGCGGCTCGATGGAAGAGGAGGCGGCCGAGTACGCGAGAACCATGACCAAGCCGGTTGTCGCCTTCATCGCCGGCGGCGCCGCGCCCGAGGGCAGGAAGATGGGCCACGCCGGCGCAATCGTCACGGGCACCAAGGGGTCCTACGCGTCCAAGCGCTCGGCGCTCGAAGCCGCCGGCGTCACTGTGCTCGACACCCCCTCCGGCGTGGGCCCGGCGCTGAAGGCGCGGCTCGGGAGCTGATTGGGCGGCGTAATTGTTTGATCTAGCGCAAATCGGGACCTGGGGGGTGTTTGTATCCTGCGTCTGCTCCGGATAGTATCCGCACCATGACTTTTTCCCGCCCAACCAAGCGCTTGCTCGCGACGATCGCGGGCGCGCTCCTGCTGCTCTGCCAGACCGCGATGGCGGCGTACGCGTGCGGGCCGGCGCCGGCAGTTGCCGAAGAAATCGCATCCGGCGCGCACTGCCACGGCGCCGACCCGCAATCCGGCGACGCGCCCGGACACGCCTTGCAGCAGACCTGCCCGTCGGATCATGCAACCCTGAGCTTTGCCAAGCTCGACGTGCCGCAGGCGGCCGATTCTCAGGCGTTTGCGCTTCATCCGCGCCCCTTTCGCGCCGCGGCGCGCGATGGTCTGATCGTTGCAGCGGTCACGGCGCGCGCCGAGCCTCCTCCCTTATCCATACTGCACTGCTGCCTGCGTAACTAGATCCTCCGCGTTGCATCCCGGCGGCCCGTGGGGCCGTCTTCTGGCGCAACCTGTTGATGCGGAGGATTTATGCGTATTGCCCCGACGCGCGCCGTGCCGAAGCACCTGCGCGCGCTTTGTAACCTGATTCTTCTGGCTCTGATCGCGCCGCTCGCGCGAGCGGGCGAGCCGCCACTTGGCCTCGCCGAGGCCCTCTCGATCAGCGAGCAGCGTTCCTCGAAGCTCGCGGCCCAGTCCTCTACGGTCAGCGCCGCGTCCGAGCAGGTCGGCCGCTCGAGCGCGCTGCCCGACCCGAAGCTCCGTTTGGGCATAGACAACATGCCGGTCAGCGGCCCCGACGCGTTGAGCCTCACCAGCGACTCCATGACCATGAAGCGCATCGGCTTCATGCAGGAGGTGCCGAATAGCGACAAGCGCAAGGCGCGCAGCGAACGCGCGGCGCGGGAGCAGGCGCTGGAGAGCGTGAGCCTCGACGCGCAGCGCGTGCAACTGCGCCAGGACACCGCCGTGTCGTGGCTGGAGCTCTTCTACGCCGAACGTACCCGCGACGCGGTGGGCGAGCTGGTTCGGCAATACGAGCTGGAGACCGAAACGGTGTCCGCTGCCGTCAGCGCCGGCCGCGTTTCGCCTGCCGGCGCGGTGGCATTGCGCTCCGCGCTCGAAACGGCGCGCGACCGAGTACTCGAGCAGCAGCGTGCCGTCCTGCGCGCGCAAGCGTCGTTTTCGGCCCTCGTCGGCACCGCGGCGCAGCGTCCCCTGGGCGGCGCGCCCGACACCAGCGCTCTCGCGCACAGCCCCGACGCAATCGTAAACGGTCTCGAGACGCATCCTTCATTGCGCGTCTACAAGGAACGCGAGGCGCTTGCCGCGTCGGAGGTCGCGGTCGCAACGAGCAGCTCCAAGCCCGACTGGAGCGTCGAAGTCCTTTACGGCCAGCGCTCGCCGAATTTCTCCAACATGCTGACTGTCATGTTCAGCTTCGACCTCCCCATCGACACGGGAAAGCGCCAGGACCGCGACGTTGCTGCGCGGGCGAGCCTGCTCGAGCGCACGCGCTCGGAAAGCGAGGAGGCGCGCCGCCTGCACGAGGCCGAAGTGCGAACGATGATTGCGGACTGGGAGATTGCCGGCCAGAGGGTCCGCCGGTTCGAGACCGTGCTGCTGCCGCTGACCCGCGAGCGAACTGAGCTGGCGCTCGCAGCCTACCGCGGCGGACGCGGCGACCTCGCTTCGGTGCTGGAGGCGCGCCGCGCCGGGGTCGAGACGCAGATCGCCCTGCTCGGCGCCGAGCTCGAGCGCGGGCGCGCCTGGGCGCGGCTGAATTACCTGGAACTCCACGAGGTGAAGCCATGAGGAAGTCCATCCTCCTGACCCTCTTGCTCGCAACCGCCGTTGCGGGAGCGGGAGCAGGCTATTGGTACGCAAGCCGGAGGGCTGCGCATGACGCTGTTCAGGAAGCCTCCACCGGCGCACCCGAGACCGGCCGGCGAGTTCTTTATTGGTACGACCCGATGTTCCCGCAGAGCCGTTTCGACAAGCCGGGCAAGTCACCGTTCATGGACATGCAGCTCGTGCCCAAGTACGCCGACGAGGAAACCGGTGAGGGCACAGTGGCGATCAATCCTCGCGTGCTGCAAAACCTCGGCGTGCGCACCGCCGAGGCCCGGCGGGGATCGCTCGAGCTGAAGCTCAACGCGGTCGGCAACGTCGAGTACAACGAGCGGTCGGTGGTGCTGGTGCAGCCGCGCGCGGGCGGCTTCATCGAGAAGTTGCACGTGCGGGCGCCGCTCGACCCGGTGCGGGCCGGTGATCCGCTGGTCGAGATCCTGTTCCCGGAGTGGGCGGCCGCGCAGGAAGAGTTCCTGCTGCTGCGCAGCCGCGCCGAACCCGCATCCCGCGACCTCGCGGCCGCTGCGCGCCAGCGGCTGACGCTCCTCGGCATGAGCGACGAGCAGATCGCCACGCTGGAGACGGAAGGGCGGTCCCGGCCGCGCGTCACGCTGCGAGCGCCGGTATCCGGCGTCGTCGTCGAGCTCGGCGCTCGCGAGGGCATGACGGTCGCCGCCGGCGCGACGCTCTTCCGCATCGCGGGACTCGACACGGTGTGGGTGGTGGCCCAGGTGCCCGAAACGCAGGCGGCGCTCGTCGCGCCGGGCGGGCGCGTCGAGGCGCGCGTGCCGGCCTATCCCGCGGACGTCTTCGCAGGGCGGGTCAGCGCAATCCTTCCGGAGATCAATTCCGCAACGCGCACGGTGCGCGCGCGCGTCGAGATCGCGAACCCCGCGGGCAAATTGAAGCCCGGCATGTATGCGAACCTCGCTTTCACCACGCGCGCCCGCGAGGGCCTGCTCGTCCCAGCCGAGGCGGTGATCCGCACCGGCGAACGGAGCGTCGTGATCCTCGCGGAAGGCGAAGGCCGGTTTCGGGTCGCCAACGTCGAGGTCGGGACGGAATCCGGAACCGAAACCGAGATCCGCAAGGGGCTCAAACCAGGCGATCAGGTGGTCGTCTCCGGCCAGTTCCTGATCGACTCCGAAGCGAACCTCCGCAGCACGCTCGCGCGGCTCCCCGGCGCGGGCGAAACCGTCGCGGAAACCCACGCGGAGCACGCGCTGCACCGCGGGCGCGGCAGGGTCGTGGGTGTCGAGCCCGCCCGGGGTACGGTCGAAATCGAGCACGACCCGATCCCGTCGCTGAAGTGGCCCTCGATGACGATGCCGTTCGCCGTTGCCGATCGCAAACAACTCGCGGAGGTGAAGCGCGGCGACACGGTGGAGTTCGACATCCGCGCGCAGCCGAACCCGGACGGTTTCTACGTGATCGAGAAATTAGCGCCCTCCCCGGCCTCTCCGCCTACAGGTGGAGCACAGCGCGGGGGCAAGGGGGGCACGCCATGATCGCGAAAATCATCCGCTGGTCGATCGCAAACCGCTTCCTGGTGCTGATGGCGACGGTGCTCGTCACCGCGTGGGGCGTCTACTCCGTGCTGAAGACGCCGGTGGACGCCTTGCCCGATCTCTCGGACGTGCAGGTCATCATCCGAACCCCCTTCCCCGGGCAGGCCCCGCGTATCGTGGAAGACCAGGTCACCTACCCCCTCGCCACCACCATGATGTCGGTGCCGGGGGCGAAGACGGTGCGCGGCTACTCGTTCTTCGGCGACTCCTTCGTCTACATCCTGTTCGACGACGGCACCGACCCCTACTGGGCGCGCTCGCGCGTGCTCGAGTACCTGAACCAGGTCCAGTCGCGCCTGCCGCCGCAGGCGAAGCCCGCGCTCGGACCCGATGCGACCGGCGTGGGCTGGATCTACCAGTACGCGCTCGTCGACCGCACGGGACGCCACGACCTCGGCGAGCTGCGCGCGCTCCAGGACTGGTTCCTCAAGTACGAGCTGAAGGCGCTGCCCAACGTCGCGGAGGTCGCCTCGGTCGGCGGCATGGTGCGCCAGTACCAGATCGTGCTCGACCCGGACCGGCTGCGCGCCTACGGCATCCCGCACTCGCGCGTGATCTCGGCAATCCAGAACGCCAACCGCGAGACCGGGGGCTCGGTCGTCGAGCTTGCCGAAGCCGAGTACATGGTGCGGGCGACAGGGTACCTGCGCACGCTGGACGACTTTCGCGCGATTCCTCTCGTGACCGACAAGGGCGGGGTGCCGGTCATGCTGAAGCAAGTGGCGCGCGTGCAGATGGGGCCGGAAATGCGCCGCGGCATCGCCGAGCTCGACGGCGAAGGCGAGGTCGCGGGTGGCATCATCGTGATGCGCGCCGGCAAGAACGCGCTCGAGACGATCGCGGCGGTTAAGGCGAAGCTCGTCGAGCTGCGGAAGAGCCTGCCGCAGGGCGTCGAGATCGTGGAAACCTACGACCGCTCGGGGCTGATCGAGCGCGCGGTGAAGCACCTGCGCGACAAGCTCTTCGAGGAATTCCTCGTCGTCGCGCTGGTGTGCGCGGTCTTCCTCCTCCACCTGCGCTCGGCATTCGTCGCGATCGTCACGCTGCCGTTGGGCGTCCTGATGGCGTTCATCGTGATGCACTACCAGGGCGTCAACGCCAACATCATGTCCCTCGGCGGCATCGCGATCGCGATCGGCGCGATGGTGGACGCGGCGGTGGTCATGATCGAAAACGCGCACAAGCGGCTGGAGGCCTATCAACACTCCCTCGCCCCCAAGGGGGGAGAGGGCGGGGGTGAGGGGGTTGCGGCACTCTCCACGGAGGAGCGCTGGCGGATCATCGGCAACGCGGCCGCGGAAGTCGGGCCGGCGCTGTTCTTCTCGCTTCTCATCATCACGCTCTCGTTCGTGCCGGTGTTTGCGCTCGAGGCACAGGAAGGCCGCCTGTTCGCTCCGCTCGCCTACACCAAGACCTACGCGATGGCCGCATCGGCGGGGCTCGCGGTAACGCTGATCCCGGTGCTGATGGGCTATCTCATACGCGGCCGCATCCCCGAGGAGCGCAGGAATCCCATCAACCGATTCCTCATTGCCGCCTACCGGCCGCTGCTCGCGGCGGTGCTGCGCCGGCCGAAGGCGACGCTCGCCGTCGCCGCGCTGTTGCTGGCGGCCACGGCGCTCCCCGCGTTGCGCCTGGGTGGCGAGTTCCTGCCGCCGCTCTACGAGGGTGACCTCCTCTACATGCCGACCGCGCTCCCCGGCATCTCGCCGTCGAAGGCGGCGGAAATCCTGCAGCAGACCGACCGCCTGATAAAAACGGTCCCTGAAGTCAAGCGCGTGTTCGGCAAGGTCGGGCGCGCGGAGACTGCGACCGACCCGGCGCCGCTCGAGATGGTCGAGACCACAGTGCAGTTGAAGCCGCGTGAAGAGTGGCGCCCCGGCATGACGCCGGAGAAGCTCGTCGAGGAGCTCGACGCGCTGGTGCGGCTGCCGGGCCTCGCGAACATCTGGATCCCGCCGATCCGCAATCGCATCGACATGCTCGCGACCGGCATCAAGAGCCCGCTCGGCATCAAGGTATCGGGCAACGACCTCGCCGAAATCGACCGCGTCTCTTCCGAAATAGAACGCGCGGTGAAGGGCGTGCCAGGGGTCACCTCGGCGCTTGCCGAGCGCGTAACCGGAGGCCGCTACATCGATGTGCGCATCGACCGCGAGGCCGCTGCGCGCTTCGGGCTGAACGTCGGCGACGTGCAGTCGGTGGTGGCCGCGGCTATCGGCGGCGAGAACGTCGGCGAGACCATCGAGGGCCGGCGCCGCTTCCCCATCAACGTGCGCTACCCGCGCGAGCTGCGCGATTCGCTGGACAAGCTGCGGGCGCTGCCGATCATCACCGAGGCCGGCGCGCAGGTTCCGCTCGCAGCCGTGGCCGCGGTGGTACTGGCCGATGGCCCGCCTTCATTGAAGAGCGAGAACGCGCGTCTGTCCGGCTGGATCTACGTGGACATCCGCGGGCGCGATCTCGTGTCCGTGGTCGCGGACGCAAAGCAGGCAGTTGGCGCAGCGGTGAAAATGCCTCCCGGCATCTCCATCCAGTGGTCGGGACAGTTCGAGTATCTCGAGCGCGCAGCGAAGCGCCTGCTCGTGGTCGTTCCCTTCACCGGCGCGATCATCTTCATCCTGCTCTATCTCACGTTTCGCAGGTTCGACGAGGCAGCGCTGCTGATGGTTACGCCCCCGTTCGCGATGGTCGGGGGCTTCTGGTACGTGTACGCGCTCGGCCACAATTTTTCCGTCGCGAGCGCGGTCGGCTTCATCGCGCTCGCCGGGGTCGCGGCCGAGTTCGGCGTGGTGATGCTGATCTACTTGAAGCAGGCGCTCGAGGCGCGTCTCGCCGCGGGCGCACCGGCGAACGATGCGACGCTCCTCGCGGCAATCGACGAAGGCGCGGTGCAGCGCGTGCGGCCGAAGGCGATGACCGTGGCGGTCATCATCGCGGGCCTGATTCCGATCATGTGGTCGGAAGGCACCGGCGCCGAAGTCATGCAGCGCATCGCGGCGCCGATGATCGGCGGCATGATCACCGCGCCCCTGCTCTCGATGTTCGTGATTCCCGCGGCGTACCTGCTGCTTCGCCGCAGGTCGCTTCCACAACCCAGTCCGAAAGGAGCTGAAACATGAAAGCACTTCGTAGCCTTGTCGTTGCGTCTTTGATTGGCATCATGAGTGTTCCGGTTCTGGCCCAGACGACGCCCACGCACCAGGCGACGGGCGTCGTGAAATCGGTGGACGCGGCGAAGGGCGCCGTAATGCTCGCGCATGACCCGGTGAAAAGCCTCAACTGGCCCGCGATGACCATGCCCTTCACGGTGAAGGACAAGGCGCTGCTCGACAAGCTCGAGCCGGGCAAGAAGGTTGTGTTCGAGTTCGTGCAGCAGGGCAAGAACTATGTGATCACCTCGGTAAAATGAGCCATCACGGCGCGGTCGTGACAAATCGCACGCGCGCAGACGGCGCGCTCGCGCACAACCGCCGAACGGGGAGATAATGCCTGCATGGAAAACCACTCTCACGGCGGCCACGATCACACCCAGGATGCGGGCGAGCGGCGCATGTGGGTGGTCTTTGCTCTCACCGCGGGATTTTTCGTCGTGGAGGTCGTCGGCGGCATCCTCACGCGCAGCCTCGCGCTGCTCTCCGACGCGGCGCATATGTTCACCGATGTTATGGCGCTCGCGATTGCGATCGCCGCGATGCGCCTGTCGCGCCTGCCGGCCGATCGCAAGCGCACGTTCGGCTATCACCGCTTCGAGGTCCTCGCGGCCGCCTTCAACGCGACGTTGCTCTTTCTCGTCGCGCTCTACATCCTCTACGAAGCGTACCAGCGCTGGATCATGCCCCCCTCGATTGAGTCACTCGGCATGCTTGCCATCGCTGTCGTTGGTCTGGCGGTCAATCTCGCCGGCATGCGCATGCTCTCGAACCACGCCGGCAGCAATCTGAACGTCAAGGGAGCGTACCTCGAGGTGTGGGCGGACGCGCTGGGCTCGGTTGGCGTCATCATCGCCGCGCTCATCGTCACCTTCACCGGCTGGACGCGCGCCGATCCGATCGTCGCGGTGCTAATCGCGCTTTGGGTCCTGCCGCGGACCTGGACGCTCTTCAAGCAGAGCGTGAACGTGCTGCTCGAGGGCGTGCCGGAGGGCATGGATCTTTCGGTGATCGACAGCCGCCTGCGCGGCCTGCCCGGCGTCCGCGACGTGCACGACCTCCACATCTGGGCGATCGGAAGCGGCAAGGCGAGCCTGACCGCGCACCTGATCGTCGACGAGGCGCAGGCCGATATCCAGCACGTGCTCAACGACGCCAATGACCTGTTGCGGCGCGACTTCGGGCTCACACACACCACGCTCCAGGCCGAACTCGAGCATTGCGATCCCCGCGGCAACGACTGCACCCTCGAGACCCTCCGGCGGCGGGCGCGCACGCAGGCCATCGCCACTGACCCGCCGTGGCCGGGATCGATCTTCACGTCCAGCGTTACGCCTTCCTCGCGCACCCCGGCACGCTCTTCACTGCGGCCAGTCCGTATCGGGACGCATGTTGATCATCCTCGTCGCAGGCTGCTCGGGGATCTGTGGGCGCAGATACGGCTTCTCGGCAAGCTTGTGGCACGCATAACACTCGGTAATGGTCTGCCGGTACGCCGCGGCGAATGTCTTGGAATTCTGCTTGCTGATCGCAATTCTGAGTTGGGTGAGCGAAGAACCCTCAACACCTTGCAGCATTGGACGTAAATCCAGCTCCTGTCCGGAAGATAACTTGCGCACCGGGCGTATTCGCACCGCCCAATTCAGGTGCGACCGGGTCTCGTTGAGATAGAACTCGGCGAGGGGCCAATTAGCGCTCTGCGCCGCAAACCACAAGTTGGCGAATTGGTAGTCCACGTCGGCCATGGCGTGGGACTGGCTCGGGACGAGCCGTCTGAGTGCATCGATCTCTGCTTTTAGTGCGGCCACGTCAGGTTGTGGAGCGCCTTGACTCTGCGCCGCGGCGAATTTTGCTTCAGGCGGGACAAGCAGCGAGACTATCGCGCTCAATGCGGCTGCGCCCGCCAACATCAGGAACCGGTTTTTCATTTAACCCTCACTTGAGTTGGCAACTACCATTCTCAATGCGCCACGCCGATCAACAAGCGCGCGCTGTTGAGTCTGATGTTATTATATCGCTTTCCGATATCGCAAATAGATATACCAGTGGCCGCTCAGAGGAGATGCGAGTGTCCCATCCCGAAGTGCAACCCCATGTTGCAACAGAGAAGCGCGAGTCCGCCTTCACCGTCTTCATTGCTTTCCTGAAGCTGGGGTTGACTTCCTTCGGCGGCCCCATCGCCCACCTGGGCTACTTCCGCGAGGAATTCGTCAACCGACGCAAGTGGATCTCTGACCGGGCCTACGCCGACCTCGTCGCCTTATGCCAGTTCACGCCGGGCCCGGCGAGCAGCAAGGTCGGCATCGGCATCGGGCTTGTCGCAGGCCGGTCTGCCCGGGGCATTTGCGGCGTGGCTTGGTTTCACCGTCCCCGTCCGCGCTGGCGCTGATCCTGTTCGGATTCGGCATCGTCGCCCTCGGTGACCAATTCGACCTGGGCTGGCTCCATGGTCTCGCTGGTGGTCGCGGTTCCGGTCGTGGCGCAGGCGATCTGGGGCATGGCCCGCAATCTGACGCCGGATGCGCCGCGCGTGACGCTCGCCGCGCTGGCCGCCATCGTCGTTTTGATCTGGCCGACGCCGTTGGGGTTCATCGGGGCGATCGTCGCCGGCGGCATTGCGGGCTGGCTGCTGCTCAAGGCGAACGCGGACGATGAGCATGTCGCGATCGCCGCGAACGTCAGCCGCCCAGCGGCTGTTGCCGCGCTGGCTCTGTTCTTCGGACTGCTCGTCGCGCTGCCCGCGCTGCGGGCGGCGTTTCCGTCGTCGCAGACGCTGGCGTTACTGGACAGCTTCTACCGCGCCGGATCGCTGGTGTTCGGCGGCGGGAACGTCGTGTTGCCGCTGTTGCAGGCCGAGGTAGGGCCCCCGGGTTGGGTATCGAACGAAGCATTCTTTGCAGGCTACGGCGCGGCGCAGGCGGTCCCGGGGCCCCTGTTCACTCTTGCGGCCTACCTCGGCACGGTCTCGGCGGTGCCGCCCAACGGATGGGCCGGCGCCCTCATCTGTCTGGCGGGCATTTTTGCCTCGTCATTTCTGCTCGTGATCGGCCCGCTGCCCTTCTGGGACGCTCTGCGGCGCTTTCGCCCCATGCGCGCGGCGCTGACGGGAGTCAACGCGGCGGTCGTCGGCATGCTGCTCGCCTTTCTGTACGACCCGGTCTGGACGCACGCGATCCGCTCTGGCTGCCGACTTCGGGCTCGCGCTCGCCGGCTTCGTGCTGCTCATGTTCTGGAAGCTGCCGCCGTGGCTCGTGGTCGTGCTGACGGCCGCGGGGGGTGCCGCGATAAGGGCGGCGCAGAGCCTGACGTAGGGCGTCGCAGCCATGAAGGATGCCGATCTCTATGGCGGACTGATCCGCCTGCACATCCTGTATCACGCGAGCCGGGAGCCGGTATTCGGCCTCGGCATCATGGAGGAGCTCGGACGCCACGGCTACCGGCTGAGCGCGGGAACCCTTTACCCAATGCTGCACTCGCTCGAAGAAGCCGGCTACCTCCGTTCTCGGTCTCACGTCGTGGTGGGCAAGATGCGCCGCACTTACCGGATCACGGCGCGGGGACGCAAGGCGCTATCCGCCGCGAAAGTGAAAGTGACGGAGCTCTTCGGCGAGCTTTTCGAGGACAATTCTTGATTCGCCGAACCCGTTCTGCCGATCCTATGTCTGCCATCGACATTCAAATCCAACGATACGCGCTGCTCGCGCTCGCCGCTGCCGCGCTGTTCGGTGCGAGCACGCCATTTGCCAAGCTGCTGCTCGGGGAAATCTCCCCGGTGGTGCTGGCCGGCCTGCTCTATCTCGGAAGCGGAGCGGGACTCGCTCTGCTGCGGATCGCTCAGGGCGGAAAGCAGCACCTCCGGGAAGCGCCGCTCGCTGCGCGAGATTGGACCTGGCTCGCCGGCGCGATCCTCGCCGGTGGCATCGCCGCGCCGGTGCTCCTCCTGTGGGGCCTCGCGAGCGGCGGGGCGGCGGAGACCGCGCTGCTGCTCAACTTCGAGAGCGTCGTCACCGTGCTCGTAGCCGCCTTGCTCTTTCGCGAAGCGGTAGGCGCACGCCTGTGGCTCGCGGCGCTGGTGATGATCGCCGGCGGGGTGTTACTTGCCTACGATCCAACGTCGCTGCTCGCCTTTTCTCCTTATTCGCTCGCGATCGTCGGCGCGTGCCTGGGCTGGGCCATCGACAACAATCTGACGCGCAAGGTTGCGGGTGCCGATCCCGTTGCCATTGCCATGACCAAAGGGTTTGCCGCGGGGAGCTTCAACCTTGCGCTCGGGCTAGCGCTGGGGGAAACTTTTCCCGCCCCGGGAGCGGCCGCTGGCGCGCTGGCACTGGGCTTCGCCGGCTACGGAGTAAGCCTGGTGCTCTACATCTACGCGTTGCGGCACCTGGGCGCGGCGCGGACCGCGGCGCATTTCAGCACCGCGCCTTTCATCGGCGCGGCGCTCGCCGTGCCGCTCCTCGGTGAGCCTGTCACGGCGAGCCTTATCGCCGCCGCCGCTCTGATGGCGGTCGCGACCTGGATCGTGCTGACGGAACAGCACTCGCACGAGCACGCCCACGGGTACTTGGCCCACAGCCATGGCCACTTCCACGACGAGCACCACCAACACTCGCATCGTGGCGACGAAGGTCCAGAGCCCCACGTCCACGAGCACGTGCATGAGCCGATGCGGCACGCGCATCCGCACGTGCCGGACCT
The DNA here is from genome assembly GCA_963699525.1 of uncultured beta proteobacterium. GTDB lineage: Bacteria > Pseudomonadota > Gammaproteobacteria > Burkholderiales > SG8-41 > SG8-41. Next base: position 13,381 of record CAVOUI010000019.1, read on the forward strand.
GCACCACCGGCACCGGCACTAGCGCAGCGCGCAGGTGCGAAAGCCCGCGAAGATGTCGTTGCGCTCCGGCGTGTAGAAATTGCGGAAGGTATTGCGGACGAGCCGCCGCGTAGTGGCAAAACTCGCGCCGCGCAGCACCTTGTGCGTGCCGAACCAGGGCTCCGAGTACTCCTTGTAGGGATCGATCACGAAGCCCGGGTAGGGATTGAAGCTGCTCTCCGTCCATTCCCACACGTTGCCGATCATTTGGCGGCAGCCGGATGCGCTGTCACCATCGCCGCAAGCATCAACCGGGACCGGCCCGCCGGATTCAAGATTGGCGCGCGCCGCCGTGGGCGCCGTATCGCCCCAGGGATAGCGGCGTTTCGTTCCCTCGCGTGCGTTCCATGCCGCGGCGAATTCCCACTCGGCTTCCGTCGGCAGCCGGCGCCCGGCGAAGCGGCACCAGGCCTGCGCTTCGTGCCAGTTGACGTGGATGACCGGATGATCGGGAATGAGCGGAGCACTCTGGTCGAACTGCCGCTGCATCCAGATGTTTCCTTCGCGTGTCCAGTAACGCGGCGCCTCCGCCCCGTCGCCCGCCCTCCACGCCCAGCCCGCCTCGCTCCACCATTCGCGCCTCCGGTAGCCGCCCGCCTCCACAAAATCGAGGAATGCGCCGTTGGTGACGAGCGAGCGCGCGATGCGAAACGGCGGGACGCGGACGGGATGCGCCCATTTCTCGTTGTCGAAGACGAATCCAGTGCCCGGGTCCGCGCCCAGCCGAAACTCGCCACCGGGAAGCTCCACGTCGCCACGGCTCGCCCTGGAAGCCGGGACCGGCACGGGCGGCGCCGGGAAGGGATCGGGGTAACCGAGGGTCTGGCGCGTGTAATGGAAAGCCTCCGCGTGCATGTCCTCGTGAAAGATGGCGAGCTGCACGAAGTACTGCAGCGCCGCGTTCTCCGGCTCCCGCCGCAACCGGCTCATCACCCGGTCGAGGACTTCCTCGCCGTACGCGCGCGTCGCCGCGATCGCGGGCAGGGGCAGGCTCCAGCGCGTAGCGTGAGCGACCTTCGCCGAATCGTAGAGTGCGTCGGCGCCGCGCAGGAGGGATGCGCCGGGCGCAGCGGACGCGCCGTCGCGCAGGCACCACCACTCCTGGAACCAGGCGACGTGCCCGATTTCCCATAACGGCGGATTGACGATAGTGAGCTGCGGCCCCAGCAACTGCTCCCCCGTCAGGTCGCCGGTGAGCTGCAGGGTTCGCGCCCGGCTCGCAATGAGATCCCGCTCCAGCTGTGCCGGCGCGATCTGAACGGTCATACCGCGGTCCCCGACCCGTTTGATATATTCCGAAGCGGCAGCGTAGACGAGAACCCATGAAAATCGCAATAGTGTCGCCCGCGAGCTCCGGGCCTCGCAGCGGCAACCGGCATACCGCGGCGCGGTGGGCGAAATTCCTGCGCGAAGCCGGGCACAAGGTCGCGGCGTCGAGCGGCTGGGAATCCGGGAACGAGGACGTCCTCATCGCGCTGCACGCGCGCAAGAGCCGCACGTCCATTGAGAGATTCCACGCGGCGCGGCCCGGCCGGCCGCTGGTCGTGGTCCTCACCGGCACCGATCTCTATCGGGACATCCGGAACGACGCCGGTGCCCGGCACGCGCTGGATCTGGCATCGCGGCTGGTCGTGCTCCAGGATCGCGGCCTACGGGAGCTTGCACCACGGCACCGGCCCAAGACCCGCGTGATCTACCAGTCCGCCGGTGTCCGGTTGCGCCATGCCCCTCCCGCGCGCCCGTTCCGCATCGCCGTCATCGGCCACCTGCGCATGGAAAAGGATCCGTTTCGTGCCGTGCAGGCGTTTGCTCGCTTGCCGCGGGACCGCGACTTCGAGATCGTGCATCTCGGCGCGGCGCTGACACCCGACATGCGCGCGTCCGCCCAGCGCTGGATGAAGCGCGAGCCGCGCTACCGGTGGCTCGGCAGCAGGCCGCATGGCGAAACCATGCGCTGGCTCGCCCGCAGCCATGTGCTCGTGGTGAGCTCGGTCATGGAAGGCGGTGCCAATGTGATCTGCGAAGCGGCACGCATTGGTGTCCCTGTGGTTGCTTCGCGCGTACCTGGCAACATCGGGATGCTGAGCGGAGACTACCCGGGGTATTTCAGGCTGCGCGACGACAGGGCGCTCGCGGCGCTTCTCGACCGCGCCGCCCGCGATCCGCGCTATTACCGCCGGCTGAAGAAAGCAGTGCAGGCCCAGAGCCGGCTCTTCGCGCCGTCCGCAGAGGCCGGCGCCGTGCGGCGGCTCGCGCAGGAACTCAGCCGAACCGCGGAACGATCCCGGCGCCGGCCGGACTAAGCCGGGTCCGATGAGCTCCAGCCCGCGCCGGAAATTCCTGATCGCCGCCGCGGCCACCGCGGGCGCCGCAGGCGTTGCCGCCGGCTTCTGGTGGCGGCACAGTCGGCGGCCGGAGACCGCTCCTCCAGTCGAGCCGCCGCTGCCCATCGATCCCGACTTTCCCAACGCGCTGCGATTGCCCGGCACGGAGGGCATGTACGGAGTGATCGATCTCCCCGCCTCGCTCACCATGATCGCGAAGCCGGTGCGACATGAGCTGCTGCCGGGAAAGCCGGCGGCGATGCTCGCTTACGAAGTCGAGCATCAGGGGCGCACCTTCCTGAACCCGGTACTGCGCGCACGCACCGGTACTGCCGTCAGCGCAAAATTCTGGAACGCGATCGAGGACATGAGCATCATCCACTGGCACGGATTCAAGGTGGATAGCAACAACGACGGGCATCCCCACTATGCCGTGGCCGGTGGCGCCACCTATGACTACCAGTACGTCATCGCGAACCGCGCCGCGCTCTACTGGTACCACCCCCACCCGCACCACCTGACCGGCAAGCAGGTCTATCTCGGACTCGCGGGCCTTTATCTCATCGAAGACGACGAAGAACTCGCACTGCAACGCGCGCTCGACCTCCGCTTTGGCGTGACCGATGTTCCGCTCGTGCTCCAGGACAAGCGGCTCGACGACGCCGGCAATCCGGTATTCGCGCCGACGGGCGCGGAACGCTTCGCGGGACTCGTCGGGAGCGAGTTCCTGGTGAACCTCACGCTACGCCCCCATTTCCATGCGACGACCCGCATCTACCGGTTTCGCTTCATGAACGCATCGAACGCGCGCATCTACCGCCTCGCTTTCCGGAACGGCGAGCAGCTTGTCGGTTACACCGTGATCGGAAGCGACGGCGGCCTGCTCGACCATCCACACAGGGTGCAGGAGGCCTTTCTCGCGCCCGCGGAGCGCCTCGATGTCCTGCTTGACCTGCGTGACACGGCGCGCGGCGATGTCGTATCGCTCGTCAGCCTTCCATTCGACCCCATGCACCGGGAAGCGGCAACGACAGGCGGCAAGCCCGCTGCGCGAGACGAGCATGCCGCGCACGGCGGTCATGGCGAAGCACACCAGCACGGCGGCGAGGTTTCCGACGGGGCCGAGATCGAGCTGATGCGTATCGTGGTGCAAAGCAAGGTCGCCTACGACCGGAGCGTTCCGTCAAATCTGTCCCGGATCGAGCCGCTCCAACCCGATAGTTCTCCGCCCCGCCCGATCACGCTCGACCAGTCGAATGGAATCTGGCGCATCAACGGACGGACCTATGTCGGTCACGAGACGCCGATCGTCGTAAAGCGCGGCGCGATCGAGACCTGGGCAATCCGGAACGTGCCGCGCAGCATGCCGCACCCGGTGCACATTCACGGCTTCCAGTTCCAAGTGACCGGCCGCGAGGGCAGTCCCGAACAGGTGCACCGACTCGCGCTTGACGAGCACGGGCGCACCGCCACCGACCTGGGCTGGAAGGACACGGTGCTCGCGTGGCCCGGCGAGACGGTGCGCATCGTCACCGACTTCTCGCACCCCTTCCTCGGCGACCAGGTCTACATGGTCCACTGCCACAACCTCGAGCACGAGGACGGCGGGATGATGCTGAACCTCAAGGTCGCGGCTTAGGCGCCGCCGGGAAGCGGTGGAGCGTTTGGTTCCGCGCCTCCGTATCGCTGCGTAGCGCTGGTCAGAACACCAGCACCCTGTCGGCCCAAGCGGTCCACTCCGTGAGGATATCCATGCTGCCGCGCTTTGCGCCTGACACGAGATCGGTTTCGCCGATTGCGCGCGCGTCCATGCAGCTGCCGCAGACGTTCACCGCACCGCCATGGCGCAGCACCCCCGACAGCATGTCGGCGATGTTGTAGTAGCCTTCCGGGACCTTCTGCCCCGCTTTGCCGCAGGCGGCTGCGTCGCCAATCAGGAATACCCGCACTTCGCCCTTGTCCTTGGCGAACAGATTGCGTGCGAGCCGAAGCGCATTGTAGCTGCGCTCCGTGCCGTAAGGAGGGTCGTTCAGAATAAAAAGGTATTTCATGGTGACGCTGGCCTTTGCTCAGGGGTGACGTTCCGGCGTTCATCGAATACCAAGTATGAGATCGGCGTGGCGGGCTCGTAGCCAATGCGCTTGCGGCGCGATTCTCCGAGCAGGTGATAGTGCACTTGCGCCTGGATCGTCCGCGTACCTGCAGGCAGATCGAGCGCGAAGCGCCGCGGGTCGCGGTACGACAGGCGCGTATCCCAAAGATCCACGATGAACGGCCGCCACATGATGGTGCGTTCCAGGGTAGCGGCCGATTCGCTCACCACCCGGCCGCCGGCATCGAGCGCCTGCAGCCGCACGGTGAGGTGCCGGTCCGGTGTTCCAGTCGGAAGAAAATGTGCAGCGCCGGTATTGGTCAAAACCAATTCCGCGGTGCCGCTGCCGCCGGCGCCGATGAAATGCGAGAGCGATGCGGTGAGCGCCGCGCGCACCGTCGCCGGATCGTGCCCGCCGCGCCAGATGTGGCGGCGCGCAACGCGCGTCCCACCCACGTTCGCCTGGGAGTGCTCGGCCTCGGGCATATGGCACTGGACGCATCCGAGTTCAGCCAGGTCGCGCACCGCGTATTCCCCGCTGCTTCCTTGGAGGCGGCCTCGGCCAACTTCAATCTCGGCAATGGTCCCGCACGGCGGCATGCGGTAGAAAGTGTCCCAACGCTTGCCCTGCACGACGTGACAGCGCACGCACGTTTCATTCGGGTCGGAGAACTTTTCGACCGGGTGCGGCGCATTCTGGCTGCCGGTGGGCCCGAGTATCCTGCCGTCGCGCAAATGGCAGCCGGCGCAGGTCACTCCCTCCTGTTGCAGCGCCGGATCGAAATCCGGATTGGGCGCGAGTATCGGCTCCAATTTGTCGCGGTCCCGGAAACCGAGAACCCGGCTCTGCTGCTGGCGGTCGAGGGGGATGTGACAGTTGTCGCATATCTGCTGACGCCCGTCGAATTCCCAGTCGACCCGGTAGTAGGGATCGGTCCAGGCACGCGCGTGGACGGTCGTCTTCCAATCCTGGTACGCATCCTGGTGGCAGGTGCCGCATTCCGCGGCACGCAGCGTTCCCAGAGCGGGGCTGGTGCCCGTCGTATCGATTGGCCGCTCGAAAGCTTCCGATACGACAAAAATGTTCATCGGCCGCACGAAGCGCCAGGCGAGAAACGCCGCGAGCACGGCGAATACCGCGACAAGCAAGATCGTGGACTTGCGCCAGCTACGCATCGCGGTGCTGGTGCCACCCGAGCATACCGTTCGCAACCAACAGCACCCGTTTGAAGCCGGCCCGGCGCAGCAGCTCGACCGCTTGGCCCGACATTCGGTTGGTACGGCAGATCACGGCGATCGGTCGTTCTCGGACGTAATCCAGCTCGGCCAGGCGCTGCGGCAGCTGATCGAGCGGGATGTTGAGCGACGCGTCGATATGGCCGAGTTCTCCCGCGTAGTCCTTGGCGGCACGCACGTCGAGTACCGTGAGGTCCTCGCGCCTGTCGAGCCGCTGCTTCAGTTGCGCAGCAGATATCTGCTCGGGCACGGGCGTGCCGCGAAAGCGCCTCAGGAGACGCGGCAAAAAGGCGATTGCACCCAGCAGGGCCAAAGCGATCAAACCTTTCCGAACGAGGTCCTCGCCGCCGGCGAGCGCCTCGCGCCCGGCGTACCCGAGATAGCTGTAGGCGAGCGCGCCGGGCAGCATGAATACGTACGAAGCAAGCACATAGTGCGAAAGTCGGATGCGAGTCAGGCCGAGCGCGTAATTGAGGAGATTGAAGGGCAGCAACGGGACGAGCCTCACGAACGCGACGAAGCGCCAACCTTCCTTCTCGACGCCGTCGATGAGCCGCCGCACCCTGGGGCCGGCGCGGCGCGCGGCCCAATCGGAGGCGACGTAACGCGCGATGGCAAATGCTGCGGTTGCACCGATCGTCGCACCAGCGAGGCTGTAGAACGTGCCCCATATCGGACCGAACAGCGCGCCGCCCGCGAGCGTGAGCAGGGCTCCCGGCAAGGAGAGCACCGTGGCCAGGACATAGATGCCAATGTAGAAAGCGGGACCCCACGCGCCCGCTTGGCGCAGCCAGGCATCGAGCGCAGCCGCGTCGAGCGCATCACGATTCAGGTACGCGGCGATTATCGCGACCGACACGACCGCGGCAAGCGCGACGCGCGCGGCGGTGCGGCCGTTCATGACTGACGTTCCCATCGCCCGCGGTTGATGGCATAGGGGCCTGCATCGTCGTGAAACGGGATGGCGAGCATGCGATCGAGCCACAAGTCCCGGTGGGTGCGGAATTGCCCGATGCCGATCGTCATCTGCTCGTGCCCCGCGGCCGGCTGCGCACGGTAGGTGCCGAACAGGCGGTCCCACCACGGCAGATTGAAGCCGAAGTTGCTGTTGGTCTCCGGAGCATCTACGGAGTGATGCACCCGGTGCATGTCCGGCGTCACCACGACCCAGCGCAGGACCCGGTCCCACGCGGGGTGGATGCGCACGTTGGCGTGGTTGAACATCGCTGTCGCATTGAGCAGCACCTCGAATACCAGCACCGCGACCGCGGGCGGGCCGAGCAGCGCGATGGCCGCGAACTTGATGAGCATGGAGAGCGCGATCTCGATGGGGTGAAAGCGCGCGCCGGTCGTCACGTCGAAGTCCAGGTCAGCGTGGTGCATCCGGTGCAGTCGCCACAGCACAGGCACGGCGTGAAACATCAGGTGCTGCAGGTAGATGACGAGGTCGAGGAGCAGGATCGACAGCACGACTGCCACGGGATAGGGAACGGTGAAGTGATTGAGCAAGCCCGCGCCGCTCTCGCCGACGGCGACGGCCAACGCGACTGCCGTGGTCGGAAACAACACGCGAAGCACGATCGTATTGAGGCCCACGAGAATTAGATTGTTGGTCCAGCGGGTAGACTTCGACTCGCGCAGGCGACGCCGCGGCATCGCCAACTCCCATAGCGCCATGGCTGAGAACACGCCAAGAAACACGCCCAGCCGCACCGTCGGCTCGTTACTGAGTAGAAATGATTCTGTTGACACGGAACGCCCTCTCTACGTACGGTTGCCACGCAGTGCGTGAGCAGGTTAACATAGTATTCCAGTAATCAGTGGAATAGTGGAATTCTAGCAGGGACGAACTCGATGTCAACCTTCGACGTCAAGGCCGAGCTCTTCGAGCAGCTGGCCCGAATCGGCAAGGCGCTGGGAAACGCCTATCGCCTACAACTCCTTGATTTTCTGGCTCAAGGAGAGCGAAGCGTGGATGTGCTGGCACAGATGTGCAAGCTCTCGATCACCAACGCTTCCCAGCACCTTCAGCACCTTCGGCGCGCCGGCCTCGTCCGGGCCCGCAAAGAGGGTCTGTACGTGCACTACCGTCTAAGCGGCGACACCGTCGTGCGCCTCGTCGCGGCCATGCGCGCGGTGGGCGAGGAGCACGTCGCCGAGGTGGACAAGCTGATCAAGGAATACTTGAACACGAAGGACGAGCTCGAGCCGCTCCCAGCGCGCGAGTTGCTGGAGCGCGCGCGAGAAGGGCTCGTCACGATACTCGACGTTCGCCCGCCGGAGGAATATCGAGCGGGGCACCTTCCCGGGGCAATCAACATCCCGCTACCCGAAGTCGCCAAGCGCACGAACGAATTGCCGGCGGATCGGGAAGTCATCGCCTACTGCCGCGGGCCGTACTGCCTGATGTCATTCGAGGCGGTGGCCCAGTTGCGCAAGCATGGTCACAAAGCCCGCCGGCTGCAGGACGGCTACCCGGAGTGGAAGCTGCTTGGATTGCCCGTGGAGCAAGGCTCCCCCCGCACCCCCTGATCGGTAAGCGTCCTGTCGGACACA
>CAVOUI010000020.1:0-133855 GCA_963699525.1 uncultured beta proteobacterium
AGCTCTACCAGGAGGCCCTGCGGAAGCGCGGGTTCGAGCCGGACGATTCGCAGCGCGCCGCCGTCGCGCGGCTGCAGCAGCTCTTCCAGGAATGGAGCGACTACAAGCGGCAGCGCAGCACTGCGCTGCGGCGCCTGATCGTGCATCCGCCCCTGCCGCGGGGCATCTACCTGTGGGGCCCGGTGGGACGCGGCAAGACGTTTCTCATGGACAGCTTCTACCGGTGCCTGCCTCTGGTGCGCCGCCGCCGCGTGCACTTCCACCACTTCATGCGCGACGTGCACCGCGAGCTCGACGAGCTGAAGGGCACGGTGGATCCCCTCGAGGCGCTCGCGGGTCGCATCGCCCAGCGCTACCGCCTGATCTGCTTCGACGAGATCGCGCTCTCGGACGTGGCGGACGCGCTGATCGTGGGACGGCTGCTCTCGCGCACGCTCGACAAAGGGGTGGTCTACTGCATGACGTCGAACTACCACCCGGACGAGCTCTACAAGGGCGGCCTGAAGCGCGAGGATTTCCTGCCGGCGATCGAGCTCGTCAAGGACCGGCTCGACGTGATCGCGGTGGACGGGGGCGTCGACTACCGCAGGCGCGCCCTTCAACAGGTGAAGGTCTACCACGCACCCCTCGCTCCCGACACCGACCGCGATTTGATGCGGGCGTTCAGGCAGATCGCGGAGGTGGAAGAGGAGCACCACGAGCTCGACGTCGAGGGGCGCGTCATCCCGTACCGGCACCGCGCGGGTGGCGTCGTGTGGTTCGATTTCAAGGTGATCTGCGGCTGGGGCCGCTCGCAGCTCGATTACATCGACCTCGGCAGACGTTTCCACACGATCGTCGTCTCGGGGGTGCCGCGCATGTCACTTGAGCAAGCCGACGCCGCGCGCCGCTTTACGCTGCTGGTTGACGTGCTCTACGACCAGCGCGTAAAACTCATCCTGTCGGCAGAGGCAGAGCCCGAGGAGCTGCTGCTGCGGGGGACGCGCAGCGGCGACGCGCAGCTGCAGGCGATGATCTTCCAGTTCAACCGGACCGCGAGCCGGCTCGCCGAGATGCGGACGCGGGAGTACCTGGAGGCGCCGCGCGGCGGGCGGGGGGAATGATGGACACGTTCAAGGCGTATCGCGTCTTCAGCGAGAACGGAAAGGTTTCCGGACGGGTGGTCGACGCGGCGCTCGACGAGCTGTCGCCCGGCGCGGTCGTGTTCCGGACGGCATTTGCGAGCGTCAACTACAAGGACGCCCTGGCCGCGACCGCTACTGGCGGCAAGATCATCCGGACCTTCCCCCGCATCCCCGGCATCGATGCCACCGGGATCGTCGCGGCTTCCAGCGATGCCCGATTCAAGCCCGGCGGCGAAGTGATCTGCACCAGCTACGAGCTCGGGGTCGGCCATGACGGGGGCTACTCCCAGGTGTGCCGCGTGCCCGCCGAGTGGGTGGTCCCGCTGCCCCGGGGACTGACACTCTACGAGGCGGCGGCGTTGGGGGTCGCGGGCTACACCGCGGGCCTCGCGGTGGAGTTGCTGGAGTTGAACGGGATGGCGCCCTCGCACGGCAAGGTGCTCGTGAACGGGGCGACCGGAGGCGTGGCGACGCTTGCGATCGACATGCTGGCGAAGCTCGGTTATCACGTTGTCGCGGTGACGGGAAAGGATGCGGAGCACGCCTTTCTGAAGGAGCTCGGTGCAAAGGAGGTGCTTTCGCGGCAGCAGCTGGAGATGGGCAACCGCCCGCTGGAAAAGCCGCTGTGGGCCGCGGCCTTCGATTCCGTCGGCGGCGAGCAGCTCGCGTGGCTCACGCGCACGATGCAGCCGGAGGGGCTCATCGCGAGCTTCGGCAATGCCGGTGGGATCGAGTTCAAGTCCACCGTCCTGCCGTTCATTCTGCGCGGCGTGCGGCTGATCGGGGTGAACTCGGGCGAGACGCCGATGCCGCTGCGACGGAAGATATGGAGCCGGCTTGCCACCGACCTGAAGCCCCGGCACCTCGCCGGGATCGCGCACGAGATCACGCTCGCGGAGCTGCCGGCCTATTTCGAGCGTATGCTCAAGGGCGAGATTCGGGGACGGGCCGTCGTCAAGCTTTGACGGACGCTGCAAAGGAGGCACCCATGGGAGCCTATAAAGAGTTCTACAAGCGCTCCATCGAACAGCGCGAGGCGTTCTGGGCGGAGCAGGCGCGGCTCATCGACTGGCACAAGCCGTTCGAGAGGGTGCTCGACTACAGCCGGCCGCCGTTCGCGCGGTGGTTCGTGGGCGGGCAGACCAATCTCTGCCACAACGCGGTGGACCGGCACCTGGCGGCGCGCGGCGGCCAGAAGGCTCTCGTGTACATTTCCACCGAGACCGGGGAGGAGAAGTCCTACACCTTCCGGGAGCTGCACGGGGAGGTCAATCGCTGCGCCGGCATGATCCGCGCGCTCGGCGTCGGCCGGGGCGACCGCGTGCTGATCTACATGCCGATGATCCCGGAGGCGGTGTTCGCGATGCTCGCCTGCGCGCGCATCGGCGCGATCCACTCGGTGGTGTTCGGCGGGTTTGCGTCCCACAGTCTTGCCACACGCATCGACGACGCGCGGCCGAAGCTGATGATCACGGCCGATGGAGGACTGCGCGCCGGGCGCGCCATTCTCTATCAGTCCATGTACAGCGAGGCGATCCGGCTGTCGAAGTCGCCGCCGGAGAAAGTCGTGGTGTTCAACCGGGGGCTCGACAAGGACCTGAAGCTCGTCGCGGGCCGGGACCTGGATTACGCGGAGCTGCGGCAGCGACACCTGAACGATGAAGTGCCGGTGGCATGGCTCGAGTCGAACGAACCGTCCTACATCCTCTATACCTCCGGCACGACCGGGAGCCCGAAGGGGGCGCAGCGCGACACGGGCGGCTACGCCGTCGCGCTCGCGTCGTCCCTCAAGCACATCTATTGCGGCGAGCCCGGGGAGACGATGTTCACCACGTCCGACATCGGGTGGGTGGTCGGCCATTCCTACATCGTCTACGGCCCGCTCATCCGCGGCATGACGACGATCCTCTACGAGGGGCTGCCGATCCGTCCCGATGCCGGTATCTGGTGGAAGATCGTCGCGGAGAACCGCGTCTCGGTCATGTTCTCCTCGCCGACGGCCGCGCGCGTCCTGAAGAAGCAGGACCCGGCATTTCTCAAGAAGTACGACGTGAGCTCGCTGAAGCACCTGTTCCTGGCCGGCGAGCCGCTCGACGAGCCCACCCATCGCTGGTTCGCCGAGCAGCTCGGCCGGCCGGTGATCGATCATTACTGGCAGACCGAGAGCGGCTGGCCGATCCTATCCAGCGTGCCGGGTATCGAGCGCACTCCGGTCAAGTTCGGCAGCCCGAGCTTTCCGGTATTCGGCTACGACGTGCGGTTGCTGCGCGAGTCGGACGCGACCGAGGCGGGGCCGAACGAGAAGGCCGTCGTCGCCATCGTGCCGCCGCTGCCGCCGGGTTGCATGACCACGGTGTGGGGGGACGACGAGCGTTTCGTAAAGACCTATTTCGAGAGCTTCCACGGGAAGCTCGCGTACTCGACCTTCGACTGGGGCATCCGGGACGAGGAGGGCTACCACTTCATCCTCGGGCGCACCGACGACGTGATCAACGTCGCGGGCCACCGCCTCGGCACCCGCGAGATCGAGGAGGCGGTGCAGGCGCATCCCAACATCGCCGAGGTCGCGGTGGTCGGGGTGGCGGACCACGTCAAGGGCCAGATGCCGCTTGCCTTCGCGGTCGTCAAGGACGCGGCGCGGATCGCCACTCCGGAACAGCGCGCCGTGGAGGAGAAATCGGTGCTGGCGACGGTGGACAAGCTGCTCGGCGCGATCGCACGCCCCGCGCGCGTGCACTTCGTGACGCTGCTGCCGAAGACGCGCTCGGGGAAGCTGCTCCGCCGCTCGATCCAGGCGCTCGCCGAGGGGCGTGATCCCGGGGACCTCACCACGATCGAGGATCCCGGTGCGCTCGAGCAGATCCGCGCGGCCGTGGGGACGAGCGGCGGGAGATAGTCTTGGAGCGCGCGCGCAGCGGCGAGTTGTTCCTGAACATCGGGCACGCGCTCGACCACCTGTTCCTGCTCATCTATCCGACGGTGGTGCTGGCGATGACCGCCGAGTTCGGGCGCTCCTACAGCGAGATGCTGCCGCTCGCGCTGGGGGGCTTCATCGCCTTTGGCGCGGGATCGATTCCCGCCGGGTGGCTCGCCGACCACTGGAGCCGCCGCGGCATGATGATCGTCTTCTTCATTGGCATCGGGCTTGCGTCGATCGTGACCGGGCTCACGCAGACCCCCTGGCAGATCGCCGCGGGGATTACCCTGGTGGGGCTGTTCGGAGCGATCTACCACCCCGTCGGCATCGCGATGCTGGTGAGCGGTCGCGAGAAGGTGGGCCGGGTGCTCGGAGTGAACGGCGTCTTCGGCAACCTCGGCGTGGCGTTCGCCGCCCTGATCGCCGGGGCCCTTGCGCACTGGATCAACTGGCGCGCGGCATTCATCATCCCGGGCTTGCTGTCGATCGCGGTGGGAATTGCGTTTGCCCGGATCGTGCCGGAAATGCGGACGGCCGCAAGGCGGCCCGGCGCGGCGGCGGGAGCGGGATTCTCGCGCGGGCTGCTGGTGCGCGTCTTCGCCGTGCTGACGGTGACCACGCTCTTCGGCGGCGTTATTTTCAACTCCACCACGGTGGCCATGCCGAAGATCTTCGACGAGCGCCTGAGCGAGCTGGTCAGCACCACGCTGGGCATCGGCATCCTGGTGTCCTTCGTCTACGCCTTTGCCGCCCTGGCCCAGCTGATCGTCGGCCATTTCCTCGACCGCGGCGCGCTGAAATCGGTGCTGGTCTCGGTGATCGGCCTGCAGGTGCCGCTGCTGACCGCCGCCGCCTTTTTCGAGAACTACCTCATGCTGGCCGTGGCGCTGGCGATGATGTTCTTCGTCTTCGGGCAGATACCCATCAACGATGCCATGGTCGCCCGCTATTCCGACGAAGCGTGGCGCTCGCGGATCTTCGCGCTGCGCTACGTGGTGTCATTCGGGGCGAGCGCCTGCGCAGTGCCGCTGGTCGCGGCGAGCTACCGCTACAGCAGCGACTTCAAGTACCTGTTTTTCGCCCTGGCCGCGATGGCGTTGCTGATGTTTACCGCCGCGGTGCTGCTGCCGTCCCACGAGCAGCAGCGGGCGCCGGCGTAGCCATCCGTTGCGCGCGGGAGCACCGGTGTTCGCAGCGGGCGCTCTGCTCACAATGGCCGTGGGCGCGGCTGCTGCAGCGGCGCAGTCCTACCCGGTACGGCCGATCAGGGCCATCGTCGGCTTCGTTCCCGGTGGCTCCACCGATTTGATCGCGCGCCAGCTCGCCCAGAAGCTCTCCGAGAGCCTTGGGCAACCGGTGATCGTGGACAACCGGCCAAGCGGGGCGGGCGTGATGGCTGCGGTCATGGCGAAAGACGCACCGCCGGACGGCCATACCCTGTATTTCGGGACCATCAGCGCGCTGGCGACCAACGTGGCGGTGCAGGCCAGGCTTCCCTACGATCCGGTGCGGGACTACGCGCCGATCACGATGACGCTGTCGAATCCCTACTTCTTGGTAGTCAATCCCGCAGTGCCAGCGGGATCGGTAAAGGAATTCATCGCTCTTGCCAGGGCAAGGCCGGGGCAACTCAATTATTCGACTTCCGGCACCGGCGGCGGGGCGCACCTCGGCGTAGAGCTGCTGCGGTCCATGGCGCGGATCGATATCGTGCACATTCCCTACAAGGGCGCCGCGCAAGCGACCGCCGAGGTTGTGGCGGGCCATGTGCAGATGAGCTTCAGCCAGCCGTCGGTAGCGTTGCCTCACGCGAAGGCAGGGCGGGTCAAAGTGCTGGGCGTAACCGGCCTGAAGCCGCTGCATTCATGGCCCGATGCGCCGCCGGTCGCCGAAGCGGGACTGCCGGGCTTCGAAGCGTCCTCATGGCAGGGCGTGCTGGTGCCGGCAAAGACCCCCAAGCCTGTCATCGACCGGCTGCACCGGGAGATCGTCGCGGCCCTGCACTCGCCGGAAATCGAGCGTCGGCTGCTCGCGGACGGGTCGGAAGTGGGCGGCGGCTCGCCCGAAGCCTTCGGTGCCTACATCCGCAGCGAGATTGCGAAGTGGACCCGCGTGGTGAAGGAAGCGGGAATCAGGGTCGAGTAGCGGAGAAGTTGCTCAGAACGCGAAGCGGCTCATACCGCCGTCGACCGGTGTGACCGTGCCGGTGATGTAGCCGGCGCGCGGCGAGGCGAGGAAGACAGCCAGGTTGGCAAGCTCTTCCGGCTCGCCGAAGCGGCCCATGGGGATGTTGTCCTGCGCGAACTTGCGGCGGTCCTCCTCGGTGGGGTGGAAGCGCACGATCTGCTCGCTCATGATGCGGCCCGGCTGGATCGAGTTGATGGTGATCCCGTGCTTTGCCATCTCGCGCGACAGCCCCTTGGCCCAGGCATGCACCGCGGCCTTGGCCGAGTTCGCGGCGTTGAGCCCGCGCGGCTCGGACGTGCCGGTGATGTTGATGATGCGCCCCCAGCGCTGCGCCTTCATTCCGGGAACCAAGGCGTGCGAAAGCTCGCGCAGGCGGATGAAGTTCACGAGAATGCCTTCCGCCCATTGCTCCTTGGTCGCTTCGAAGGGGTAGGGCCGGCTGCCGCCGGCCGCATTGACCAGGATGTCGACTCGCCCGAGAGCCTTAGCCGCGTCCTGCGCGAGTTTTTCCGCCGAACCCTCTTTATAGAGATCGGCTTCGAGAATCAGCGCCTCCGCGCCGCGCGCCGAAACGATTTCCCGGGCGAGCTCTTCCAGGAGGTTCACCCGCCGCGCGGCGACGGCAACCTTGACGCCTTCCCGCGCGAGCCCCAGGGCGATGGCGCGCCCGATGCCGCGCGAGGCGCCGGTGACGAGCGCGGTCTTGCCGGTGAGCTGCAGGTCCATGACGCGTGGTTATGTGGCGGAGAGGGCGGGATTCGAACCCGCGGTACGACTTTCGCCGTACTCACGCTTTCCAGGCGTGCGACTTAAACCGCTCATCCACCTCTCCGCGGTGCGCGAATTCTAGCAGATCGGCGGATGCGTTCCGCCCGCCACAATGCGCCAGGGAAGCCGCGCGAGTCTAGAAGAATCTCGCCACGGCGGGCGCCGCCAGTAGCGCTGCTGCCGCCGAGCCAGATCCACATCGACACGGTGCTTTCGGTGTCGCTGTCGACGAGACGTTCATACAGCGCCGCCGGCACGCCGCTGAAGAGCAGTGTCGCGCTCGCAAGAAATACCGAGCCCCAGAACAGCACCCACTCCACGGTGCGCGGAAAGAGCTCCGGCATCAGCGCGGCGCTGATCGGGACGGCGACGTTCATATAGGGCGAGAAGATCCCGTTGACGATGCACAGGCCGATGATCATCAGGAGCAGCGTGTCGCGATCGAGCATGGTCATTGTCCCGCCACGCGCGGCGCGAGGCCGGCGGCATAGAGGGCGGCGAAGAACGACGACGCGGACGATCGCGATCCAGAATGCGGCGATCGGCGACAGCGCCCGCCGCGGAACGATGGCGGGGGTGATGTAGGCGACCGGCCGCATCAGCCAGTCGGTGAGGCGCCTGAACCAGCGGAAAATGTAGTTGGGCGAGTCGGGCGGCAGGAACAGCTCGAACAGGAAGCGCCCGATCAGCGTCCAGAACAGAAGAGCCAGGGCGTAGTTCGGGAAGTGGAAGTACCAGTACGGCCACCAGATGCCCTGGGCTGACATGGCGTCGAGTTTACACCGCGGGACGGGCGTCTACGCTACCATGCGACTCATGGCAGATTCACCGACCGCGACCAGCAGACCCGCGGCGGCCGGCCCGGTGGGACGGCTCTGGCGGCGCCTGAAAGCGCGCCTGCGGCCGGCGCCGATCGCCACGGTGGACGCACTGACGGACATTTCTCGAGGAGCGTGCCGCGCTCATCGCGCAAAAATGCGCGATCGACTATTGCCGCGGCAAGACCGGGCTGGCGAGCTACGCCTGTTTACGGAAAAGCCTTTCCTCGACGCGCTCGATCTCTGCCGCTGGGAAACCTTTGCCGCGGTGCTCGGCGACCTGCTCATCGTCGTCGAGGGACACCTGCGGCCGCACGTGGCGACCGGGCAGCATGCCCGCCTGTGCGCGGCGCTCGTCGGCCTTACCCGGTGATTCTGGCACGCGTGCCCCGCGCCGACGCACCGGCCGACGGCTGGGACGAGGCAATCGCGTCGTTTAGCGCTGCGCTTCAAGGCGGCCAGCCTGGGACAGTCCGCGGCAGGCGCTGGACGTCGCCGACCATTCGGCCAAGCGGCTGTTCGACACGCTGCCGATCCACACCAGCATGCGGGAGCTGGACGAAGAGGTCGGTGTACGGCGCGGTGCGCTTCCGGATGATCGCTGTGAGCCAGGAAATGCAACAGCGCCTGCGCGCAGCCGAGTTGATCGAGCAGCTACTGGGCGGTCAGAACGTGACCTTGTAGGTGCCGTCAATCTGCTTGTCGGCGATGCACTGGTAGAGCCCCTTCTTGCCGTCGAGCTCGTAGGGAATGTTGACCCGGATGCCGGCATCGCCGGTGGACGCCTGGATGTTCGACTTTTCCTTCGTGGCGAACTCCGCCTTCGCGTACATCGGGTCCTTCTTGGCCGCTGCGAGGCAGACGTCGTACGCGGCCTGCTCGTCCTTGCCCTTGGCGCAGCCGCCGACGGCGAGCGCGAGGCCAAGCGCGCACGCTGCAGAACGAATCGATCGCATGGCGGGTTTCATGGGCATAGAGGTGCGTCATTGTAGAAAAAAGAAAGGCCCGCATCGAGCGGGCCTTTCGCAACCGGACGTCGACGGCAGCGTCTACTCGTGCGCCGCGCCCTTGACCCAGGCGAGCTCGCCCTTGGGCACGCGGATCGAATCGACGAAGTCCTGCATCTCCTTGGAGGGCGCCTGCGTCATCAGGCTGACCACCCAGGTGACGATGAACGCCACCGGCAGCCCGAACAGGGCGCTCGAGATGTTGCGGATGCCGAACCACAGCGGCATGTCGAAGTAGCGCGTGCCGACGAGGTAGAACAGGCAGACGCCGAAGCCGCACATCATGCCGAGAATCGCGCCCGCCGCGGTGGTGCGTTTCCACCAGATGCCGAGCACCAGCGGCGCGAACAGTCCCGCCGCGGCCAGCGAGAATGCCCACGCCACCATCTGGATGATGCCGGCGGGCCGCGTGCCGGCGACCGCCGCGCAATGATCGCGACGACGACCAGCAGGATCGCGCGCCACGGTCAGGCGCCGCACCGTGGAGGCCTTCGGATCGATCATCTTGTAGTAGACGTCGTGGCTCAGAGCGCGTTGGCAATGGCGAGCAGCAGGCCATCGGCGGTCGAAAGCGCTGCCGCCAGACCGCCGGCGGCGACCAGGCCGGAGATCACGTACGGCAGGCCCGCGATCTCCGGCATCGACAGCACGATGATGTCCTGGTTGATGATGAATTCGGAGAGCTGCAGGATGCCGTCGCCGTTGGCGTCCTTGATCGTGAGCAGTCCCCCGACCTGTGACCAGTTCTGCACCCACGCCGGCAACTGCGAGATCTGCTGGCCGATCACGTTGCTGTAGACCTCGAGCTTGGCGAACGCCGCGTAGGCCGGAGCGGTGAAGTAGAGCAGGAAGATGAAGAAGATGCTCCAGCCCACGGAGGTGCGCGCGTCCTTGACGTTCGGCGTCGTGAAGTAGCGCATCAGGATGTGCGGCAGCGACGCCGTGCCGATCATCAGGCGTCAGCGTGAGCGCCCAGAAGTTGTTGAACTCCACCCAGCTGAACTGGCCCTTGGCGTCGACGTAGGCCCCGATGTGCGGCTTGATGACGCCGAGCTTCTGCTCGAGATTCCGCGATCTCGCTCAGCGCCTGGCCGTAGGTCAGCTCCGGGATCGGCAAGCCGTAGAGCTTGGTCGAGAGCCAGACCACCGGCGTCAGGTAGGCGATGATCAGGATGATGTATTGCGCGACCTGGGTCCAGGTTACCGCGCGCATGCCCGCCCAGCATCGAGCACACCAGGATTCCGAGCAAGCCCGACGAAGATGCGCGACCTCGAAGGGAATGTCGAGGAAGCGCGAGGTGATGATGCCGATGCCGAAGGTCTGCGCGACAATGTAGGTGAACGACGCGCAAAAGAGCACGATCACGCCGCAGATGCGCGCGGTGTTGCCTTCGTAGCGCACGCCGAGGAAGTCGGGCACCGTGAACTGGCCGAATTTGCGCAGGTAGGGCGCGAGCAGCACGCCGACCAGCACGTAGCCGCCGGTCCATCCCAGCACGTAGCCGAGGGCCGCCGTAGCCACCCAGATAGAGGCCGCCGGCCATCGAGATGAACGAGGCGGCGCTCATCCAGTCGGCGCCGGTCGCCATGCCGTTGAAGAACGGCGGCACCACGCGCCCCGCCACGTAGTACTCCGAGAGCTCGGAGGTGCGCGACAGGACGCCGATGTAGGCGTAGACGCCGATGGTCAGGAACACGAAGCAGTAGCCGATGATCTTGTTCGACACCCCCATCTGCTCCAGGATCGCGAGGATGATGACGAAGCCGATGAAGCCGCCGGCGTAGCCGCCGTAGATCTTGCCGAGGTTGTCGACGAAGGCGGACTTTGCGCTTGGTTGAGCCATGATTGTCGTCTCCCCGGGTCAGTCTTCGGCTACGCCGAATTCCTGGTCAATCTTGTTCTGCGCGATCGCATTCCAGAAGCACAGCACGACGTACGAGATCAGCGAGCCCTGCGCGGCCATGTAGAAGCCGAGCGGGAAGCCGAGGATCTTGATCGTGTTGAGCTGGATGGCGAAAGCGGGTATCAGGAAGCTGAAGAACACCCACCACGCCATGATGATCCACATCAGGCGGGACGTCTTCCGCCAGTACGCGTCGCGCTGCTCGGGTGTTAATTGGGCCATGGACCCCTCCTTGCTGGATGCGCGCCCGGCCCCTGGGTGGGGCCGCGGTCGCGAACGCATTGCCACTTTTCTTCTTGCATTGCATGGTATTCAAAAATCCTTACAAAATCCTGAACGGGGCACTAAAATGCAGGAGACGGGATAAACCACAACGTGGGCCGGGTCGGAAAGGATGACCGGGCTCGGGGGACACGCCCCTACCGGATACATCGGGGAGGGGGCGGTTCTTGGGGAGAGAGGGGTGAGGATACTCATCACCGAGGACGACGCGCCGCTCGCCGAGGCGCTGCAGTTTCGCTGGCGCAGTCGGGCTACGCCGTGGATTGGGTGGCGAACGGCGCCGCCGCCGACGAAGCGCTCAAGGGTGACGTCTTCGGCCTGCTCATCCTCGACCTGGGGCTGCCCAAGCTCGACGGGTTCGAGGTGCTGAAGCGACTGCGGCGGCGCAACACGACCCTGCCGGTGCTCATCCTGTCCGGCCGCGAGAAGCCCGAGGAGAAGGTGCTCGGCCTCGATCTGGGAGCCGACGACTACATCGTCAAGCCATTCAGCCTGAACGAACTGCAGGCGCGGGTGCGCGCACTACTGCGACGCGGGCAGCAAGGGGCGGCGGCGCCGACAATCCTCTACGGCGGGCTGGAGTTCGACACGGTGCAACGTTCGGCCTCGATCCAGGGCAGGACGCTGTCCCTGTCGTCGCACGAGTCAGGCGTGCTCGAGGTGCTGCTGCACCGCTTTGGCAGGGTCGTGAGCAAGGAGCAGATCCTGGAGCAGCTTTACAGCTACGACCGGGACGTCAGCCACAACGCGATCGAGGTCTACGTGCACCGGCTGCGCCGGAAGATCAGCGGCGGCGGGGTGACGGTGCGGACCCAATATGGCCAGGGCTACATCCTGGACTACGTCACCCATTGATCGCCGGCGGTCGCGGCGCGCGGATTCCGCCCGCTCTCAGGCCTGGTAGTCGAGCGCGATCGCGGTGCTGCAGCGGCCGCGTCCGCTGCAGCGCGCTTTTCAGCACCACGCGGTCGAAATCGTTGAGGGCGCCGGGGTCGATGCGATTAGTCCGGCGCGAGACCTTGCGCGAGGCATTCCGCCTGACGCCGGAGGCGCTGTCCCTGGACGTAGTGGAAGGCCGCGATCCATGCCTCGAGCTCGGTCGCGGGCAGCTTCAGCGCCGGCGCAGCCGCGCGCAGCCGGCGTTCCGTGTTGCATTCGTCGATGCCGTAGGCGAGGCTGAAGATGCGCGCGGCGTCGACAAAGAGCGTGGCGCCGTTCAGCTTCAGGTCGATGCGGCCATCAGCGCCGGTCCGGAACCCGCCGAGCCAGCTCAGCGGCGCGCGGTTGCGCCAGCGCATTGCCTGCCATCTGGTGAAGGAACCGGCGGTTAGCCGGGGGCGTGCACGGCAAGCCACGCGCGCAGCTCGCGGCCCAGCGAAAGCTCGCCGGCGAGCGGCCTCAGGTCGAAGAATATCGCCCCGTGCAGGAGCGCTTCGGGGCTGCCGCTGTCGATCCAGCTTGCGAACCGGGCGCGCCATTCGTCGAGGCTCAGGCACCATTTCGGATTGCCGGCCATGATGTCGCCCGCGGCACAGCCGGTAGCCGGCCCGGTCGAGCGCCTGATTGATCCGGCGCGCGACCGGCAGCAGCGCCGCGCGCGCGTCCGCCGACGTCCTGCCCCGGCGCCGGATCGAAGATGATCCCGTTGTCCTGGTCGGTGACGAGCGTCTGCTCGGAACGGCCTTCGCTGCCCATGACGACCCAGCACCAGCGCGGTCCGTGCAGGCCGGCCGCCGCGAACTCGAGCTCGACGATGCGCTCGGTGAGGAGATCGTTGAGCGAGGCGATGAAGGCGGTCAACGGGCCCACCGCCATGCCCTGCGCGACCATGCGGCAGGCGAGGTCGCGAATGTCCGCCCCGAACCGGTTGATGGCGGACAGATCCTTCGCGCCCTTGATCTCGGTGGAGAGGTGGCGGATCCCCGTGCTCTGAAGGCCGAACAGGTCGCGCTCCGACACCAGGCCCGCGAGCTTGGCCGCCGTCCACGAGCACGATGTGCCGGACCCCGTGGCGGATCATGGCGAGCGCGGCCGCGTAGGCCGTCTCCTGAACCGGCAGCGTGACCGGGTGAGGGGTCATGAAACCGGCGATCGGCGCTTCCAGCGCGCCGGGCTCGAGCGCGACACGGTCCACCACGTCGCGCAGCGTCAGGATGCCGATCGGGACGTTTCCTTCGTCCACCACGATCATGGAGCCGATCGAATGCTCGCGCATCCGGGCGATGGCGCGGCCGACGCTCTCGCCGGCGCGGCAGGCCACAGGCTGCCGCCGCACGATGCGGGACAGCGTCGCGATCATCGAGTCAGTAGCGGATTCGGGCATGGAAGGTCTGCTGCGATGCCTCGCGCGCCTGGCGCAGCGTGACGATTCCGCGTTCGGCGAGCAACGGGATCATGCGGAGAAAGATCTCGCCGGTCACCATCGCGTCTCCCAGGGCGGTGTGGCGGCCGGTCACGCTCACGCCGAAGCGGCCCGCAATGGCCTCGAGCTGGTGCTCCCCGAGGTCCCGGTGCAGCACGGCCGAAAGCAGCAGGGTATCGAGCACGGGCTGGGTGAAGCGCACCCCCGTCGCGGCCTCCTTGAGCTGCAGGAAACGCATGTCGAACGCGGCGTTGTGGCCGACCAGCACCGTGTCCTCGCAGAACTGGTGGAACGCGGGCAGCACCTTGTCGAGGGTCGGCTGGCCCGCCAGCATCTCGGCGCTGATTCCGTGAATTCTTGCGGACGCCGCGTCGAGCG
Source organism: uncultured beta proteobacterium (assembly GCA_963699525.1). GTDB lineage: Bacteria > Pseudomonadota > Gammaproteobacteria > Burkholderiales > SG8-41 > SG8-41. The sequence continues at coordinate 13,748 of CAVOUI010000020.1, forward strand.
GCCGCCGCGGATCCACCAGCCGGTCGAACGTTTCCGCCGCGAGCAGCCGCCCGTTCAGCAGGCGCACCGCTCCGATCGAGATGATCTCGTCTCCCGCGCCGGGCTCGAGCCCGGTCGTCTCGGTGTCGAAGGCGGTGTACGCGAGTTCCGTCAGCCTGCGATCGTCGAGGTCGCGCTCGAGGCCGGGCTGGCTGAACAGGTCGAAGTCGTAGTATTCGGGCCGGCTGGGCTGTGCCGGCACGTGGAACGCCCGCACCGGCTCCGTCAGCGGCAGCAGCACGCGGAACCGGCCGCCGGCAGCCCCAGTGCCGTTTTCGCACCACGCCTCGGCACGGTGGTGGCCGAGCACTTCACGCAAGGTGAGCGGACTCGCCTCGCCGCCGGACGTGAGCGGCTCGGTTTCCCATGCCGCAGCGCCGGCCCCCGGGGAGCGACCCTCCAACCACTGCACGTCGATGCGCGCGTGGCGCCCGCTTGCGGTGACGTGAAAGCGCACGTCGCCACCATCGAACTCGTCCCGGATGCGGCGCACGACGAAGGAGAGCGCCTGCGCCATCGCATAGCTGTCGGCGCTGACCCACAGCGACTCGTCGATCTCGCCGGTCCCGGTGGCGAGGCCCAGGTGCTCCTGGATGCGGCGGCGGGCGATGGCCACCAGGTCGGCAGCGCGCATCTGCTCGGGTGACCACAGGCTCCTCACCAGGTCGGAATGCCCGCGCGTCGCGCGCTCGAGGTGAGCGGTGAGGCGGTGCGCCTCCGCGGTGATGATCGCGGCGAACTGGGCCTGCCGTTCCGGCCCCATCTGCGGGTAGCTCTCGAGGTTCTCCGCCGCCGCGCGGATGCTGGCAAGGGAGGCCCGGGCACTCCGGATCAATTGCTCGAGCAGCAGGTCGCGCTGCTCGAATAGGGCGACCTCGCCGGCGACGTCGTCGATCAACAGCACGAATCCGCTCGGCTCCACCGGTCCGCCCGGGGCAGGCGCGGTTCCCATCACCGGTGCCATACGCACGCGTAGCAGCAGTGCCGGGGCAGGCGAAGCGAGGAACACCGATACCGGTCGCGGCTCCGGCTGTGCGAGGCGGTGACGCAACTGATCCAGGGCGTGCGCAACGAGTTGCCGATCGAGGAGCGAGAAGAGCGAACGTCCAAGCCCGATGAACCCGGGCACGCCGGCTTCCGAGAACATCTGCCGGGCGTGCTCGTTGTAGAGCAGGATGCGCCCCTCGATCGTGCAGACCACCACCCCGCTCGCGAGCTCGGACATCAGCGCGGCGAGCCGGTTTTTCTCGCGATCGAGATCGGCGCGCGCCTGGTTGATCTGTTCGTGCACGCCGCCGGCCAGGGCCTCGTGCCGGTCGGCGAGCGCGTTCAGGGCGACGGCGAGCTCGCGGACTTCGGCGGGGCCCTCAGGCGCGGCGCGGTAGGCGGGGTTGCCGGCGGCGATGAGACGGGTGGATTCGGCGAGCCTGCCCACCGGCGCGAGAAAGGCGCGCGCGAGACCAGCGGCCACAAACCCGCTCGCCCCGGCGAGGATCACCGCAAACACGAAGAGGTCGTTCCCGCCCGTGTCCAGCATCCGGGCGAACGCACGTTGGTCGTCGGGAGGGAGCGCCGCATACACGAGGAAAAGAGCGCCAGCCGCGGCGCCTGCAAGCAGCGCGAAGCAAGCGATCCAGACCGCGACGAACCGGGCCCGTGGCAGCACGATCTCCTCCGGCTCACTCGCCGAGCAGGCGCTTCACCGTATCGAGCAGCTCGCGCGTGGCGAAAGGCTTGGTGATGTACGCGTCCGCCCCGAGCGCCATGCCCTTCGCGACTTCGGTTTCGCGCCCCTTTGCGGTGAGCATGATGACCTTGATGTTCTTCAGCGCCGCAGTGCCGCGCACCGTCTGGCAGACCTCGAAACCGCTCTTCAGCGGCAGCATGATGTCGAGCAGCATCAGGTCCGGGCGAAACTCGGCGGCCGCGCGCAGCGCGTCCTCGCCGTTGACGGCTGTCTGGAACTCGCAGCCGATCTGGCCCAAGAGAAACTCGAGCGAGGTGACGATGTTCGGCTCGTCTTCCGCGATCAGCACCCGTTTTCGCACGCGACACCTCTCAAGCAGCCGCGCGCGCGTGCGCCTGGTGCAACGGCAGCGTGAAGCTGAACGTCGCGCCCTGGCCGGGCCGGCTCTGCACCCACAAGCGGCCGCCGAAATGGTTGATGATCTGGCGGCAGATGGGCAGCCCCAGCCCGGTGCCCTGCGGCCGGTCGGTCAGGGTGTCGCCGACCTGGCGGAACTTCTCGAAGATCATCTCCTTGTCGGATTCGCTGATGCCGATGCCGTTGTCGGAGACGTCCACGCGCAGGAATCCGTCCTGGCGCGCGAGCGCGATGCCGACGCGGCCGCCCGGGCGCCTGCAGAACTTCGCGGCGTTCGACAGCAGGTTCAGCATCACCTGCATCAGGCGGTCGCGGTCCGCGACGATGGTGGGGAGCTCCCGCGGCACGCTCGATCTCGAGCTCGACGCCGTTTTCCTTGAACATCTGGCTGACCGCGGCCACCGCGTCGTCGACCACCTCGCGCATGTCGATTTCGCTGGAATGCCATTCGGCGTTTCCGGATTCGATCTTGGAGAGGTCGAGCACCTGGTTGATGAGGCGCGTCAGCCGCTCGGATTCCTTGATGACGGTGCCGAGGAACTGGGCGCGCTGGCCCTCGTCGAGGCGCGGATTGTCACGCAGGATTTCGGAGAACGCGCGGATCGAGGTGAGCGGGGTGCGCAACTCGTGGGTGACGGTGGAGATGAAGTCGTCCTTCAGCCGGTCGAGCTCCTGCAGCCGCTGGTTGGCGCTCGCGCAGCTCCTCGCTCGCGGCCTCGAGCTCGCGCGACTTCTGCTCGAGCTGCCGGCTGTAGGCGAGCACCTGCGATGCTTCGTCGATGATGTTCATCACCTCGTCGAGCCCGAGCGGCTCTTCCGCCACGACCGAGGCCACCATCACGCGCGCCGACGCGCTGCCGATCGCCCCGGCGAGGAGCGACTCGGCATGGTGCACCAGGCTTGCGTCCGCGGCAAGCGACTCGATCGAGCGCGCTCCGCGGCTCCTCGCGTAGGACTCGAAGGCCTCGCGCGCGCGCTCCGGTCCCAGGAAGCGGCCGAGCAGCGCAAGCAGCTCGTTCACGGAGGCGCTGCCGCGCCACAGGCGCGGTCCCGCCGTCGCCCCGGACTGCCTCAGCGCGTCGACGAAGACGGTGGCCTGGCCGTGCTCGGCGGCGCTTGGCCCCTTCGCGAGCGAGACCGCGACGTAGCAGCCGATGTTGGCGAACATGCTCCAGAACAGGCAGTGCGTGATGTCGTCGAATCCGGAGAGACCGAACAGCTGCTGCGGCTTGAAAGAGATCAATGCCGAACAGGCCCTCCGAGAGAAAGACGATGGGCAGCCAGCCCGACTTTGCGAAGGAGGGCAGCAGCAGCGTGTAGAGCCAGATCAGGAAACCCGCCGCGAGGCCGCATACCGCGCCGGCGCGCGTGCCGCCTCTCCAGAAGATGCCGCCGATGATCGCGGGAGCGAATTGCGCCACCGCCGAGAACGAGATCAGACCGATAGACACCAGCGCGTAGGCCTCGCCCGCGAGGTAGAAGTAGAGGTAGCCCAGCATGAGGATCAGCACGATTGCGCCGCGACGTATCCCGAGCAGGAGCCCCGAGAGATCGCGCCGGGCGGTGAGCCGCAGCCCCTTCATGCGCAGGGCCACCGGCATCACGAGGTCGTTGCACACCATGGTCGAGAGCGCGATGGTCTCGACGATGACCATGCCGGTCGCGGCGGAAAGCCCGCCGATGAATGCGAACAGCGCGAGCGAGGGCGCATTCTCCGCCATGAGGCAGGGTCAATACGAAGGTGTCGGCGTCCACCGTGCCGCTGGGGAAATGCATCAGGCCCCCGAGCGCGATCGGCAGCACGAAGATGTTGATCGCCAGGAGATAGAGCGGGAACAGCCAGATCGCCTTGGTGAGGTGGCGCTCGTCCACGTTCTCCACCACGGTCACCTGCCACTGGCGCGGCAGGAACATGATGGCGGCCATCGACAGGAACGTGAGCGTGGCCCAGGTCGTGTAATTGCCGGAGGCTCCCGCCGAACGTCAGCAGCGCACCGAGCTCGGGCACCTGTGCGGCGCGATTGTAGATGTCGCCGAAGCCGTCGTATATCCAGAACGTGACGAAGAGCCCGATTGCGACGAACGCGAGCAGCTTCACCAGCGACTCGAACGCGATCGCCGCCACCAGGCCCTCGTGGCGCTCCGTGGCATCGAGGTGGCGGGTGCCGAACAGGATGGTGAATGCGGCGAGGAGCATCGCGATGTAGAACGTGTTGTCGCCGAGGAACAGCGGGGCGCCATGCTCGTCGATCAGCGCCTTTCCCGGGACCTGCATGATGATCGAAAAGGTATTCGAGATGGCTTTCAGCTGCAGCGCGATGTAGGGGATGATGCCGACCACGGCGATGATCGTCACGAGGCCCCCGAGCATCTGACTCTTGCCGTAGCGCGAGGCAATGAAGTCGGCGATCGAGGTGATCCGGTTCTGCTTGCTGATGCGGATGATCTTCAGCATCACGTACCACCACAGCGCCGCCATGAGCGTCGGCCCGAGGTAGATCGGCAGGAACCCGATGCCGCTCGTCGCCGCGCGGCCGACGCTGCCGTAGAACGTCCAGGTCGTGCAGTAGACGGCGAGCGAGAGCGCGAAGATGTAGGGGTTCGCGATGATGCTGCGGCCGGCATCCGCCCGCTTGTCGCCGTAATACGCGATCGCGAACAGCAGTCCCAGGTAGGCGAAGGATGCGAGGACGACGACGGGGGCGGATAGCATGGCCGGCGATCGTGTGCGGCGCGATCAGTCGTGCCCCTTCTCGACCACCAGCGCCATCAGCCCGATCAGCAGCGCCCACACCGCAAACACGTAGGCGTAGAGCACCGGGATGCCGAGCACCAGCACCGGGCCGGCGAAGAGGTTGAGCAGGGGATAGTTGAGCAGCAGGAACCCCAGCAGGAACAGCGCCACCAGGCGCTGTCCCTTGATGCTTGGTCGGATCATGAGCGCTCCGCGCGGTGAGGCTCGACGCGCACCATCTTACTCGTATTGCGGGCGGCTCCTAGCGGGAGCACGCGCCGACGTGCTTACTTGCCCAGATCCCTGATCTTGTCGACGACCTCGGGGTTGGCGAGGGTGGAGACGTCGCCGGGATCCTGGCGGTTCGAGATCGCCGCGAGCACCCGCCGCATGATCTTGCCCGACCGCGTCTTGGGCATGTCGGGGACGATCACCACGTGTCGCGGCCGGGCAATCGGGCCGATCTCCGTAACCACCGCGCCGGAGATCCGGTCCGCGATCTCCTTGGATGGCTGCAGGCCCGGCTTCAGGGAAACGTAGAGGTCGGGCACCTTGCCCTTGATCGGGTCGGAAACGGGCACGACCGCCGCTTCGGCGACCTCGGCAACGGTCAGCGCCGCGGATTCGATTTCCTTTGTGCCGAGGCGATGCCCGGCCACGTTGATTACGTCGTCGATGCGGCCCAGGATCCGGTAGTAACCGTCCTTGGCTTCCACCGCCCCGTCGCCGGCCATGTACGGCCAGTCACGCCAATCCTTGCTCTTCGGGTTCTTGCAGTAGCGGGTGTAGTACTGCTGGACGAAGCGGTCCGGGTCCTTCCAGATGGTCTGCATGATGCCGGGCCAGGGATTGCGGATGCAGATGTTGCCAGCCCGGTTCGATCCGGCCGGTAGTTCGGCTCCCTCGTCGTCGTAGATGACCGGATGGATGCCCGGGATTCCGGGGCCCGCGCTGCCCGGCTTCATCTTGTGGATGCCCGGCATCGTGCTGCACAGGAATCCCCCGGTTTCCGTCTGCCACCAGGTGTCCACGATCACCGCCTCGCCCTTGCCGACGACCTTGTGGTACCACCTCCAGACTTCGGGCTCGATCGGCTCGCCGACCGTCGTCATGTGCTTGAAGTGGTAGTCGTACTTTGCCGGCTCGTCCGGCCCGGCGCGGCGCAGCGCGCGGATCGCCGTAGGTGAGGTGTGGAAGATGTTGACGTCCAGCTCCTTCGCGATGCGCCACGGCCGCCCCGCGTCCGGGTGGGTCGGCACGCCCTCGAAGACGACCGAGGAGGCAGCAAGCGCCAGCGGGCCGTACACGATGTAGGAATGGCCCGTGATCCAGCCGATATCCGCCATGCACCAGTAGACGTCCTCGGGGTGGATGTCCTGGACGTACTTGGAGGTCCAGGTAGCGTAGGCGAGGTAGCCGCCGGTCGAATGCTGCGCGCCCTTGGGCCGCCCGGTCGTGCCGCTCGTGTACATGAGGAAGAGCGGCGCCTCGGCGGGCATCCGCACCGGCTCGATGCGCTTGCCACGGTACTGCTTGAGGAGATCGTTGACGATGAAGTCGCGCCCTTGCACGAGGGGGGTCGGGCTCGAGTACTTGCCGGGATAGCGCTGCCAGACGAGCACCTTGTCCACTTTGTGCCCGTCCTTGGCGGCCTCGGCCACCGCGATATCCGCTTTCTCCTTGTGGTCGAGGAGGGTGCCCGCTCGGTAGTACCCGTCCATCGTGATCAGGACGTGGCTCTCGGAGTCGGAAATGCGGTCGGCGCAGGCCTTGCCGCTGAAGCCGCTGAACACCTGGGAGTGGATGACACCGAGCCGCGCACAGGCGAGCATCGTGATCGGCAGCTCCGCTACCATCGGCATGTGCAGCGTGACGCGGTCGCCCGCCTTGAGGCCGCAGAAATCGCGCAGCAGCGCCGCGAATTCATTCACGCGGACGAAGAGCTCCTGATACGTGATGTGCTCAATCCTTTCATGCTCCGGTTCCGGCACGAAATGGAGCGCCGTCTTATTCTTGTGGTTGGCGAGGTGGCGGTCGACGCAGTTGTAACAAGCGTTGATCTCGCCGCCGACGAACCAGCGCCAGAACGGCGGATTGCTGGTATCGAGCGTCTTCTTCCAGCGCTTGTACCAGTCAAGGAGGTCCGCGAACTCCTCGTAGCACTCTGGGAACTTGTTAAGGCTGAAGCGCTTGAAGACCTTGGGATCGGTCAGATTGGCCTGCGCGACGAACTTGGGCGAGGGCGAGAAATAACCCTCTTCACGCCAATGCACCGCAATCTGCGCCTCGGAAACGTCGGCCCCTTGTTGTTCCTTCGACTGGCGAAGCGGCTTCTTGTTTGCCATCGCAATTCCTCCCTCAGACACGCACGACCCGGAAAGCAGCGGTCGACCAGACAGGGCGCGCGTCGAAAATATCCGGCCCCGGACCCCACTGGAATGGAAACATTAAAAACCGGGATTGTAAAGCTGCGGGATTTGCAGTGGGCGACGGGTTAATCCTCGTGCGATAATGTTCACGATTTGCTTACGGCGGGCCTCCCCGCATTGCATGGTAGTGAACCTGGTCAGGTCCGGAAGGAAGCAGCCAAAGCTATTCTTTGCAAGTGCCGGGGGTAAGGCTCGCCTCCCCATTTCATAAATGACCCAGGTCCTCGCCCGCAAGTGGCGCCCCAGGACGTTTGCCGAGCTGGTGGGCCAGGAGCACGTGGTGCGGGCGCTCGTGAACGCGCTCACCCAGCAGAGGCTCCACCACGCCTACCTCTTCACGGGCACGCGCGGCGTTGGCAAGACCACGCTCGCGCGCATCGTCGCCAAGGCGCTCAACTGCGAGACCGGCGTCACCGCGACACCGTGCGGCCGCTGCGCTGCGTGCACGGAGATCGACGGCGGCCGCTTCGTCGATCTGCTCGAGCTCGATGCCGCCTCCAACACCCAGGTGGACAACATGCGCGAGCTCCTGGAGAACGCGCTCTACGCGCCGACTTCGGGGCGCTACAAGATTTACATCATCGACGAAGTGCACATGCTCTCGCGCAACGCCTTCAACGCCATGCTGAAGACGCTGGAGGAGCCGCCGCAGCACGTGAAATTCATCCTCGCCACCACCGATCCACAGAAGGTCCCGGTGACGGTGCTGTCGCGCTGCCTGCAGTTCGGCCTGAAGCGAATACCGCAGGAGCAGATCCGGAGCCGGCTGCAGCATATTCTCGAGGCGGAGGGGATTCGCTGCGACGCCGCCGCGTTGCCGCTGATCGCGCGGGCGGCGCAGGGGAGCCTGCGCGACGCTCTGTCGCTGCTCGACCAGGCGATCGCGCATGGCGGCGGGGCCGTGACGCAGGACTCCGTGCGCGCGATGCTCGGCGTGGTCGGGCAGGACCACCTCTACTCGATCCTGCGGGCGCTGGCGGCGCGCGACGGCGCTGCGCTGGTCGCGGAAGCCGGACGCATGGCGGAGCTGAGCCTGTCCTTCGATGCCGCGCTGCAGGACCTGGCGTCGCTGCTGCACCGGTTGTCGCTGGCGCAGGCGGTGCCCGGCGACGGTCGGCGAGGACGATCCGGACCACGGGGCGGTGAGCGAGCTGGCGGGCCGCTTTCCCGCGGACGATCTCCAGCTCTATTACCAGATCGCGATCCAGGGTCGGAGCGACCTTGGGACTCGCACCGGACGAGCATGCCGGTTTCACGATGACGCTCCTGAGGATGCTGGCGTTCGCGCCGACCGGACAAGGGGCCGCAGCGGAGGCGAGGGCCACGCCGCGCCGGACCGACGCGCCCGCTCCCGCCGCCAGCCCAAAAAAAAACCGCGATGAAGGGGATTGGCAGCAAGTCGTCGGCCAGCTCGGACTGAGTGGCATGGCGCGCGTTCTCGCGCAGCATTGCGAGCTGGTTTCCCGCGACGCAGCGCGCATCGAGCTGCGGATTGCGCGCGCCCATCAGCATCTCCTCGAGGGGCCGTTCCAGCAGCGGCTCAAAGCGGCGCTGGAGCAATACTTCGGCGCACGGTTGCGGCTCGCCATCGAGGTGACGCAGGATGCCGGCAGCTCGCCCGCCGCGATCGCGGACCGCGACCGGCGCGAGCGCCAGGAGCAGGCCGTTGCGGGAATCGAGCGCGATCCCTTCGTGCGCGAGCTCGTGGAGGGCTTCGACGCGCAGGTGGTCGAGTCCTCGATCAAGCCGTCGTCGTCAACCAATGGCAAGCCGTAGGCGGCAACGCAACGATCCGACAAGGAGCGCGGTATGAAAGGCGGACTCGGCAACCTGATGAAGCAGGCGCAGCTCATGCAGGACAACATGAAGAAGCTGCAAGGGGAGCTCGCGGCCACGGAGGTGGAGGGCCAGTCCGGGTCCGGCATGGTGAAGATCGTCATGACCGGGCGCCACGAAGTGCGGCGCGTCAGCATCGATCCGCGGCTGCTCGCGGGCGAGCGGGACATGCTGGAAGACCTGGTCGCGGCCGCGGTCAATGACGCCGCCCGCCGGGTCGAGACGATGACCCAGGAAAAGATGGCTGGTGTGACCGCGGGGCTGCCCTTGCCTCCCGGCATGAAACTCCCGTTCTAAGGGTGAAGACGCCCTCGTCCCTCAACGAGTTGATCGCGGCATTGCGCTGCCTGCCGGGCATGGGACCCAAGTCGGCGCAGCGCACGGCTTTCCACTTGCTTCAGCGCGACCCGGCGGGCGCGGCGCGGCTCGCCGCCGCGCTCACCCGGGCGCTCGAGAAGATTCGCCAATGCGAGCAGTGCAACAGCTACGCCGAGGCCGCGGTGTGCGAGCTCTGCGGCTCGCCGCGGCGGGACCGGGCACTGCTGTGCGTGGTGGAGACGCCCGGCGATCTGCTCATGATGGAGCAGGCGCAGTGCTACCAGGGCCTGTATTTCGTGCTGATGGGCGCCCTCTCGCCGCTCGACGGCATCGGCCCGAAGGAGATCCATGCGGACCGCCTGGTCCGGCGCGCGACCGACGGCCAGGTACGCGAAGTCATACTCGCCACGAATTTCACGGTGGAAGGCGAGGCGACCGCGCATTACCTGGGCGAAGCGCTGCGTGCGCGCGGCCTCACCGTAAGCCGCATCGCCCGCGGCCTGCCGGTTGGCGGCGAGCTCGAGCACGTCGACAGCGGCACGCTTGCGCAGGCCGTGCTCGAGCGCCGCGAGGCGTAGCGGCGGGAAGCCTCATTTGAATCGACCGGGCACGACGTCCAAGCTCCAGAAAGTCCTCGCGCAGGCCGGGCTGGGCTCGCGCCGCGAGATGGAACAGTGGGTGCGGGCGGGCCGCGTCACGGTAAATGCCGAGCCAGCCCACATCGGGGCGCGCGTCGGCCCGGATGACGTCATCCAGGTCGACGGGCGGCCGGTGCGGGGGGCAGGAGCCGCACGCACGCCCCGTGTGCTCCTCTACCACAAGCCGGAAGGCGAGATCGTGAGCCGCGACGACCCGGCGGGACGGGCGAGCGTGTTCGAGCGGCTGCCGCCGGTGCGGGGCGCGCAATGGCTGGCGGTGGGCCGGCTCGACTACAACACCTGCGGCCTGCTCATCCTCACGACCGATGGCGAAGTGGCGAACCGGATGATGCATCCGCGCTACGGGCTCGAGCGCGAGTACGCGGTGCGCGTGCGCGGCAAGCTCAGCTGCGGCGCAGATCGCGCGGTTGCGTTCCGGCATCGATCTGGATGACGGACGGGCGCAATGCGACGCAGTCGAGGATGCCGGGGGGGAGGGGACGAACCATTGGTACCGCATCGTCATCCGCGAAGGCCGCAATCGCGTCGTGCGCCGCCTGTTCGATGCGCTGGGGCTCGCGGTGAGCCGGCTGATGCGCGTGCGCTTTGGACCCCTTGCGCTGCCGCCACGCTTGAAGCGGGGTCAATATGTCGAGCTTCCTCCGCAGGAGGTGCGCGAGCTCCTCACTTCGCTCGGGCTAGGCCGGCCGCCGGCCGGGCGCGATTCCCCCGGGAAAAGGCACGATCGAGTTCCTCGCGCGAGACAAGAAACACGGAGTCGCCCGCGGCGGTTTCGGGCCAGGTAAAAGGCACGCGCGGAAACGCGCGCTCGAGGCGCCGGCGCCCGGCGCCGACCTCCACCACCAGCATACCTCCGGGATTGAGATGGGCCGCGGCACAGAACAGGATGCGGCGGACGACGTCGAGGCCATCGCTGCCTCCGGCGAGCGCACGGCGCGGCTCGCGGCGGTATTCCTGCGGCAAGCGCCGCATCGCGGCCGCGGTGACGTAGGGCGGGTTGGAGACGATGAGATCGTAGCGTCTTCCGCGCAGCGCGCGGAACAAATCAGATCGGAGCAGCCGGATGCGGTGGCCCAACCGGTAGCTGCGGACATTGAGGCGCGCGACCGCCAGCGCCGGGGAGGAGATGTCGGCGGCGTCGATCCGCGCGCGGGGAAAGCTCAGCGCGAGGAGAACGGCCAGGCAGCCCGACCCGGTGCAGAGGTCGAGGGCGCTCGTTATCGCCCGGGAGTCCGGCATCCAGGGTGCAAGGTTTGCGCGCAGCAGCCCTGCGATGTGGGAACGCGGCACCACGACGCGCTCGTCCACGTGGAAACGGAAATCGCCGAGCCAGGCCTCGCCCGTCAGGTAGGCAGCAGGCTTGCGGGTGCGGACTCGGCGTTCGATGAGGGCCAGCGCCCGCCGCGCCTTGCGCGGCGCAACCGGCCGGCCAGCGGTCGCGGCCCGCTCGCCGAGTGCGTGCAGCACAAGCCACGCGGCCTCGTCACGTGCGCTGGCCGTCCCGTGGCCGAATGAGATTCCCGCCTCGCGGAAGCGCCGCGCGCCATGGCGCACGAGCGCGCCGACGGTCCACGGCTCGACACGCTGCACGGCGAGGGGCTCTCAGCCGAGGGCGTCGAGATTGAGCTTGATGCTGGTGATATCGTCGGACGTCGGCTTGGCCGTAGTGAGCTCGGTCGCTGCCGCTTCGGTCGCCCTCGGCGCGTTGCTGAGCAGCCAATGCAGGTTGGTCGGCGAGTCGGAATTCGCCATCGCCTCGTCAATCGCCACCTTGCCGCTCGTGATGAGGTAGTAGAGCGCCTGCTCGAAGGACTGCGACCCGGGCGCCATGCTGCGCTCGAGCGCCTCCTTGATCTGGCCGATCTCGCCGGTCTTGATCAGGTCCTGGATGTGCTTGGTATTGAGCAGCACTTCCATGGCCGGGATGCGCTTGCCGTCCACGGTGCGCACGAGGCGCTGCGAGATCACCGCGCGCAGCGCGATCGAAAGGTCCGCGAGCAGCGCCTCGCGCGCCTCGCGCGGGAAGAAGCTGATGATGCGGTTCAGCGCGTTGTAGCTGTTGTTCGAGTGCAGCGTGGACATGCAGAGGTGCCCGGTCTGGGCGAAGAGCAGCGCGGTCTGCAGCGTCGGCCGGTCGCGGATCTCGCCCAGCATCAGGAGATCGGGCGCCTCGCGCATGGCGTTGACGAGCGCGCTTTCGTAGGTCTGCGTGTCCACCCGCACCTCGCGCTGGTTGACGATCGATTTCTTGTGCTGGAACACGAATTCGATCGGGTCCTCGATGGTGAGGATATGGCCGGGCCGCATGCCGTTGCGGTAGTCGATCATGGAAGCCATGGTGGTCGACTTACCCGATCCGGTCGCGCCCACGACGAGGATCAGCCCCAGCTTCTCCATGATGAGTTCCTTGAGGATCGGCGGCAGACCGAGCGTCTCGATCGCCGGCACCTCCGGCTGGATGAAGCGAACCACCATCGCCACGGTATTCTTCTGGCGGAAGATGTTGATGCGGAAGTTGCCGAGGGCGCCGCCGCTCTGCGCGAAATTCATCTCGTGCGTCGCCTCGAATTCCTTGACCTGCGGCTCGGTCATCAGCTCGTAGCAGATCTTCATGACCTGTTCGGGGTCGAGCACCTGGCTGTTCACCGGCTGGATCGTGCCATTGATCTTGATCTGGATCGGCGAGCCGGCGCTGAAAAACAGGTCGGAAGCCTGCTTCTCGGACATCAGCTTGAAGAGCGGCGTCACGAACATGACGGTCTCCTTCCACTCATAGGACGCCAATTCTGCCAACTCCCCGGTGGATTGACCAGGCATTAATCGCCGCGCAGCAGCTCGTTGATGCTGGTTTTCGCGCGGGTGCGCGCGTCGACTTGCTTGACGATCACCGCGCAGTAGAGGCTGCAGCGCCCGTCGGCGGCGGGCAGGCTCCCGGGCACCACCACCGATCCCGGCGGTACGCGCCCGTAGAGGATTTCCCCGGTCTGGCGGTGAAAGATGCGGGTGCTCGCCCCGATGAATACGCCCATCGAGATGACGCTGCCTTCCCCGACCACGACGCCCTCGACGATCTCCGAGCGCGCGCCGATGAAACAGCCGTCCTCGATGATGGTGGGGCCGGCCTGCAGCGGCTCGAGCACGCCGCCGATGCCCACGCCCCCCGAAAGGTGCACGTTCCTGCCGATCTGGGCGCAGGATCCGACCGTGGCCCAGGTGTCGACCATGGTGCCTTCGTCCACGTAGGCGCCGATGTTGACGAACGAGGGCATCAGCACCACGTTGCGCGCGATGAAGGCACCGCGGCGCACCGTGGCCGGCGGCACGACTCGAAACCCGCCCCGCTCGAAAGCCTGCCGGGTGTAGCGGGTGAACTTGGAGGGGACCTTGTCGAAGTAGCGGGTGTGGCCGTCCCTCATCACGGCGTTGTCCTGCAGCCGGAATGACAGCAGCACCGCCTTCTTGATCCACTGGTGCGTGATCCACTCGCCCGCAGTCTTCTCCGCGACGCGCAGCCGGCCCTCGTCGAGACCGGCGATCGTCTGCGCGACGGCGCGCTTCAGCGCTGCGCCCGCCTTACGCGGAGCAATTTCGGAGCGGTTCTCCCACGCCTGCTCGATGACGGCCCGCAGCTCTTTCATGGGGCGATTCTACCCGGGCAGGTCGTCGAGCCGAACTTCGGGCGCGGGCATCCAGCCCCGCTGCGTGTGCTCGGCGACGACCGTCGTGAAGATGCCGCCACGGACATTGAACTTCGCCGTGAGCCGCATGAAGCGCGGCCGCGTGGCGCGCACCAGGTCTTCGAGGATGCGGTTGGTCACCGCCTCGTGGAATGCGCCCACGTTGCGGTACGACCAGACGTAGAGCTTGAGGCTTTTCAGCTCGACGCAGCGTGCCGCCGGCACGTAGTCGAGCACCAGGGTTGCGAAGTCGGGCTGACCGGTGCGCGGGCACAGGCAGGTAAACTCCGGTATTTCCATGTGAATCCGGTAGTCGCGCGCAGGACGGGGGTTGGCGAAGGTCGCAAGCCTCCTGGAAGGTCTTCCCGGCATTATCGCGGCGGCAAATATCCGTTAGAATGTTGTTCCCAAATAGCCTGCGGATTATAACCTCGACCTCAGACTGCTCCATTGCGACTCAAACAGATCAATCTCGCAGGCTTCAAGTCTTTCGTAGACCCCACCCAAATACCCGTCCCCGGACAACTGGTAGGCATCGTCGGCCCCAACGGCTGCGGCAAGTCGAACGTCATTGACGCCGTGCGCTGGGTGCTCGGGGAAACCTCCGCGAAGCATCTGCGCGGGGACACCATGCAGGACATCCTGTTCAACGGCTCGGGGCAGCGCCAGCCGGTGAGCCGCGCGAGCGTCGAGCTCATCTTCGACAACAGCCTCGGGCGCGCGGGGGGCCAATGGTCGAGCTATGCCGAGATCGCGGTGAAACGCGTGCTCGCCCGCGACGACGAGTCCACCGACTATTACATCAACAACGTCCATGTGCGGCGCCGGGACGTGGCTGATATCTTCCTCGGCACCGGTCTCGGCAGCCGCGCCTACGCCATCATCGAGCAGGGCATGATCTCTCGGGTGATCGAGGCGAAGCCCGAAGACCTGCGGATCTTCCTCGAGGAGGCGGCGGGCGTCTCGAAATACCGCGCGCGCCGCCATGAGACCGAGCTGCGGCTCCAGGATACGCGGGAGAACCTGCTGCGGGTGGACGACCTCCGCGCCGAGCTCGAGAAGCAGCTCGAGCACCTGCAGGCGCAGGCCGAAGTCGCGACGCGCTACCACGATCTCCAGGCGCGGCTGCGGGCGACCCAGAACCTGCTGTGGCTGCTGCGCAAGCAGGAGGCGGCGGCGCAGCGCGAGCGGCACGTACGGGAGATCGAGCGGCTCGGGCTGGAGCTGGAAGCGCAGACCGCGGCGCTGCGCGCGGCCGAAACCCGTCTCGAGAAGATGCGGGAGCAGCATTTCCGCGCGAGCGACGCGGTGCACGCCGCGCAGGGCGCGTTCTACGAAGCCAATGCGGACACCGCGCGCCTCGAGCAGGAAATGGCGCACCTGCGCGAGAACCGCCAGCGCGTCGAGCGGGACCTCGGCGAGCTGCGCTCCGAGATCGATCGCGATCGCGGGCAGCTCGCGGCGGGCGAGGCGGAGCTCGCCCGGTGGTGCGGCGAGCGCGACCGCTGCAGGGAGCGGGTCTCGGCGAGCGAAGCGGCGCTGACGGTGGAGGCGGACAAGTTGCCGGTGGCGGAAGAGGCCTTCAAGGCCGCGCGCAGTCGCTACGAGGAGCTGCAGCGCGCCCTCGCGCTGGCAGAGCAGGCTGCGGGCGTGGAGCACGCCCGACATGCGCATGCGCAGCAAACGCTGGAGCACCTTGCACAACGGGCGCAGCGGCTCACCGCGGAACGAGCAGAACTGCAGCCGCCCGACGCGGCGCGACTGGCACGGCTGCGCGACGACATCGCGGCGCTGGAAACGGAGCTGCAGGGGCTTTCTGGGGCGCTCAATGCCTCGGAGAGCGAGTTACCGCAGGCCGAGCAGGCGATGCGGGATCAGGACGCGTCGCTGGAAAGCGCTCGCGAGAGCCTCGCCGGGGTCGAGGCGCGGATGCAGGCCCTGATCCAGCTCCAGGAACGGCTTGCGCGGGGCGCCCAGGTCGCGGGCTGGCTGGAGACTCGCGGCTTGGCGAAGGCGCCGAGGCTGTGGCAGGGCATCCGCATTGAGCCCGGCTGGGAGGACGCACTCGAGGCGGTCCTCCGCGAGCGCCTGAACGCCATCGCGCTCGAGGATCTGGAGGAGGCCCGGCGGTGGCTCAGCGAGCCCCCGCCTGGCAAGGTCACGGTATTTGCTGCCGCGCGCGCGGCGGAAGCGTTGCCCGCGGCGCTCGCCGGCTGCGAGCCGCTGCGCCGCTACGTGAGCTGCGCCGACAGCCACCTCGAGGCGGTGCTCGGAGACTGGCTCCACCAGGTCTACGTCGTTGGCGATGCGGCGGCTGGTCTTGCGGGGCGCGAGGGGCTCCCGGCCGGCGCCGTGCTGGTGACCCGCGACGGGCACATTTTCACGCGGCACGCGGTGAGCTTCCATGCGCCGGACAGCGAGCTGCACGGCGTGTTGAGCCGGCAGCGCGAGATCGAGCAGTTGGAAGGCGCCATCGAGTCGGCGCGGGCCGAACTCGAAGCATTGCGGGCCGCGGCAGACGCCGCCGAGCAGGAAGTCGAGGAGCGTCGGAGCCGGCTCGCCGGGCTGCGTGAGTCGGCAAACGACCGGCAGCGGCACAGCCATTCACTGCAACTCGAGGCGACGCGGCTTGCTGCGCACGAGGAGCATGTGCGGAGCCGGTCGCGGCAGATCGCGGCGGAGCTCGGCGAAATCGAGGTCCAGCAGGCGGCGACCGAGGCGGCCGGGCAGGCGGCGGCACGCCGTGTCTCCGAACTCCAGACCGAGGCGGAGAAGCTGGGCGCACAGCTTCAACTGGCTACTGACCTCTACCGGCGTGCGGAAGAGCTGCTCGAACGCCAGCGGTCCACCTTCCAGCAGGCGCGCGACGAGGCACAGGCCGCAGCCTTTGGAATCCAGTCATGTTGTAATAAGATCAATGAGATAGAGTCTTCATTTAAAGTTATTTCTGAGAATGTAGCGCGGTCGAGCGCGACCGTCGCGTCGCGAGAGATGGAGTTGGCCGGATACGACGAATCCCCTTTGCAGCAGCGCCTGCAGCTCGCTCTGACCACGCGGGGTCGGCGCGAGCAGGGGCTCGCACAGGCGCGCGATGCACTCGAAGGCATGGAGCGCGGACTGAAGGCGACCGACGAGGAGCGGCATGCCGCGGAACAGCAGCTCGAGCCGCTCCGCGAGCGCAGTGCGGAAGCGCGTCTCAAGGAGCAGGAGGCGCGGTTGAACGAAGAGCAGTATGCCGCACAGCTGGCCGCGGCGGGCGCAGCCGAGCACGAGGTCGCGGCGCAGCTGGAGAAGGGCATGCGGCCGGGCGCGCTCACCGCCGAGATCGGCCGGCTCGGCGAGGACATCAAGGCCCTCGGCGCGGTTAACCTCGCGGCGCTGGAGGAGCTCGAATCGGCGCGCAGCCGCAAGGACTACCTCGACGCTCAGGCGCGCGATCTCAACGAGGCGATGGCGACGCTCGAGGACGCGATCCGGCGCATCGACCGCGAGACCCGCGAGCGGCTCCAGCACACGTTCGACGAGGTCAACCGCCATTTCGGAGAGATGTTTCCGGCGCTGTTCGGCGGCGGGCACGCGCGGCTGGTGCTGACGGGCGACGAGATCCTGGACGCCGGCGTGCACGTGACCGCGCAGCCTCCCGGCAAGAAGAACACCACCATCCACCTCCTGTCGGGGGGCGAGAAGGCGCTCACGGCGCTCGCCCTCGTGTTCTCGATGTTCCAGTTGAACCCGGCGCCGTTCTGCTTGCTCGACGAGGTCGACGCGCCGCTCGACGACCACAACACCGAGCGCTTCTGCGAGCTGGTGAGGAAGATGTCCCATCACTCGCAGTTCCTGTTCATCAGCCACAACAAGATCACCATGGAGATTGCCGAGCAGCTCCTCGGCATCACCATGCAGGAGGCCGGAGTGTCGCGCGTCGTGGCAGTCGATATCGAAGAGGCGATGAAGCTTTCCGAGGCCGCGGCCTAGATCAGGCGCAGAGCTGGCCCATGAGCGACCTGCAGTTGAGCCTGCTCGTCATCGGCGCGGTGGTGGTCGGCGCCGTCTACGTGTACAACTGGCTGCAGGAGCGCAGTCTCCAGCGCCACCTGCAGCAGGCGTTCGGGAGCGCGCCTGAGGACGTGCTGCTGAAGGCCGGGGCGGAACCGGCGCTCGCCGACGGGCGCCTCGAGCCCCAGCTGTCGCCTTCGATGCCCGCCGGAGGCGGCGAGGCGGCGGCCGCGGAACCGGCAGGACCTCCGGCCGTGGCGGGATTCGATGCGGTTCTCGATTACGTCGCGGAGATCAATGGTTCGACACCGATCGCCGATGCCCTGATCGCGGAGCTTTCCAGCAAGATCGCGTCCTGCGGCAAGCCCGCGCGGATCACGGGATTCGAGCCGCGCAGCGGCGCCTGGGAAGAGCTGGCGCGCGGGGCGGGAGGCCGCTACACGAGGCTGCGGCTCGGGTTGCAGCTCGTGAACCGCGCCGGCCCCGTGAACCCGGCCCAGCTCGCCACCTTCTGCGACGCGGTGCGGCAGTGCGCGGACCGGATCCCCGCGGAAGCCGTGTGCCCGGACACGCACGCGGCGGTGAAGGCGGCACGCGAGATCGATGCGTTCTGCGCCAGCGTGGACGTCGCCATCGGAGTCAACGTGATCGCACAGGAGAACGCGACATTCGCCGGAACGCGGATCCGGGCGCTCGCCGAGTCGGCGGGATTCAAGCTCGGACCCGAGGGGATCTTTCATTATCGCGACGAGCACCGGCACACGCTTTTCACGCTCGACAATCACGAGCCCGCGCCCTTTCTCCCCGAGAGCATCAAGGCGATCTCGACCCACGGCGTCACGCTCCTGCTCGATGTGCCGCGGGTGGCGCGGGGCGTCGAGGCGCTGGAGCTGATGCTCAAGATCGCGAGCAGTCTCGCCGCAGGGCTCGGCGGTCGGATGGTCGACGACAATCGCGCCGTGCTGACCGAAGCGGGCGAGGCCCGCATCAAGGAGCAGCTGCGCACCATCCACGCCGCGATGACGGGGCAGGGCGTTCAGCCTGGCAGCGCGCGCGCGCTTCGACTGTTCTCCTGACGATGTCCGTGCCCCGGCCAGTCGCCGCCCGCGCGGCAGAGCTGCGGGAAGCGATCGAACGCGCCAATTACGAGTACTACGCGCTTGACGCCCCCACGCTGCCGGACGCCGAGTATGACCGCCTGTTCCAGGAGCTGCAGAAGCTCGAGCGCGAGCACCCCGCGCTGGCGACGCCGGATTCGCCGACCCTGCGGATCGGCGTGACCCCGCTCACGGAGTTCGCCCAGGTCACGCACGCGACGCCCATGTTGTCGCTCGGAAATGCCTTTAACGAGGCGGAAGTCGAGGGCTTCGACCGGCGCGTACGCGAAGGGCTCGATGAGAAGAGCGAGGTGGACTACGCGGTCGAGCCCAAGTTCGACGGCCTCGCGATCAGCCTCACCTACGAGCGCGGGGTATTTGTCCAGGGCGCGACCCGCGGCGACGGCCATACGGGCGAAGACGTCACCGCCAACCTGAGGACTGTGCGCGCGATACCGCTGCGCCTGAAGGCGGCGCCGGCGCCCGGCCTGCTGGAGGTGCGCGGTGAGGTATTCATGCTCAAGCGCGATTTCCAGGCGCTGAACCGCGAGCAGCGGCGCGCCGGGGCCAAGGAATTCGCCAACCCGCGAAATGCGGCCGCCGGTTCGCTGCGCCAGCTCGACTCCCGGGTCACGGCGTCGCGGCGGTTGACGTTCTGCGCCTACGGGCTTGGCCGCCATTCGGGCGGGCGGGTTCCGCAAGACCGCCACAGCCGCCAGCTCGATTATCTGTCGGAGGCGGGCATGCCAGTGAGCGCACAGCGCCGGGTCGTGAGCGGGCTTGCCGGGCTGCTCCGCTACTATCACGACATTGAGCGAAAACGCACAGACCTGCCGTTCGAGATCGATGGTGTCGTCTACAAGGTCGACGATCTGCGCGGGCAGGAGCGGCTGGGATACGTGTCGCGGGCCCCGCGCTTTGCCCTCGCGCACAAGTTCGCAGCGGAGGAGGAGATTACCCAAGTGCTCGGCATCGACGTGCAGGTCGGCCGCACCGGGGCGCTTACGCCGGTCGCGCGGCTCGCACCCGTATTCGTCGGCGGCGTCACAGTGACCAACGCCACCCTGCACAACGAGGACGAGATCCGGCGCAAGGACGTGCGTATCGGCGACACCGTGATCGTGCGGCGTGCCGGGGACGTGATCCCGGAGGTGGTGAGCGTGGTGAAGGAGCGCCGGCCGGCCGGCGCGCGGCTGTTCCACCTGCCGGAAGCGTGCCCGGTCTGCGGGTCGCGCGTGGAGCGTCCCGAGGACGAGGCGATCGCGCGCTGCACGGCGGGCCTCTACTGCCCGGCGCAGCGCAAGCAGGCTCTGCTGCATTTCGCCTCGCGCCGGGCGCTCGACATCGAGGGGCTCGGCGAGAAGCTGGTGGATCAGCTGGTGGACCAGGGCATCGTCAAATCGCCCGCCGATCTCTATCGGCTCGAGCTCAAGACGCTGTCCGAACTGGAGCGCATGGGCGAGAAATCGGCGGCAAACCTGCTCGCTGCAATCGGCAAGAGCAGGAATACGACTCTCGAGCGGTTCATCTATGCTCTGGGCATCCGCAACGTGGGGGAAGCGACAGCGCGCGACCTGGCGCGGCATTTCGGCAGTCTCGATGCGGTGATGGAGGCCGACGCGGCGGCGCTGCAGGCCGTTCCCGACGTCGGGCCCGTGGTCGCGGGAAGCATCGCGCGCTTCTTCGGCGAGGCCCGCAACCGCCAAGTCGTGCAAGAATTACGGCGGCTCGGCGTGCGCTGGAGCGAAGGCGCGGCGCCGCGCGCCCGGGAACTTCCGCTCGCGGGCAAGACCTTCGTGCTGACGGGGACGCTGCTGCGCCTGACGCGTGAAGAGGCGAGCGAGCGCATTCTCGCCCGCGGCGGCAGGGTGAGCGGCAGCGTGTCGAAGAAGACGCATTACGTGGTGGCGGGAGCCGATCCCGGCAGCAAGCTCGAGAAGGCGCGGGAACTTGGCATCCAGGTGCTCGACGAGACGGAACTCCTGAAATTGCTGGAACGGAAGGTGGGGTCATGAAAATCACCAAGGCGGTATTCCCGGTGGCGGGCATGGGCACCCGCTTTCTGCCGGCGACGAAGGCGAGCCCCAAGGAGATGCTGCCGGTCGTGGACAAACCGCTCATCCAGTACGCGGTGGAAGAGGCGGTGACGGCCGGCATGACCGAGATGATCTTCGTCACAGGGCGCGGCAAGCGCGCGATCGAGGACCACTTTGACAAGGCGGTCGAGCTGGAGGCCGAGCTCGCGGAGAGCGGGCGCACCGAGCTGCTCCGGATGGTGCAGAACATCATCCCGCGCCAGGTGAGCTGTACCTACGTCCGCCAGGCGCAGGCGTTGGGGCTCGGGCACGCCATCCTGTGCGCGCAGCAGGTCGTGGGAGACGCGCCGTTTGCGGTGGTGCTGGCCGATGACCTGATCGACAGCGACCCTCCGGTGCTGCGCCAGATGGCGCGGATCTTCGAGCAACGCCACTGCTCGGTGGTCGCAGTGGAGAACGTTGCGCGCGAGGAGACGCGGCGCTACGGGATCGTTTCCGTGCGCGGGAAATCGCGCTCGCCCCATCCCATCACCGGCATCGTCGAGAAGCCGGACCCGCGCGATGCGCCCTCCACGCTGGGCGTGGTCGGGCGCTACCTGCTGACGCCGCGCGTGTTCCATTACCTGCGTCGGGTCAAGCCTGGTTCCGGGGGCGAGATCCAGTTGACGGACGGCATTGCGGCGTTGCTGGAGGAGCAGGAAGTTCTGGCGCACGAGTTTCACGGCGTGCGCTACGATTGCGGGAGCAAGCTCGGCTATCTCCAGGCAAACGTCCAGCTGGGACTGAAGCATGCGGAAGTGGGCGCCGCGTTCCGGCGCTACCTGCGCAGCCTGCAGGGACGCGCGGCGAAATAGCGCGTGACGGCGCCGCGCCGTTTCATTGCGTTAGGGTCCGGATGTCATTTTCTCCCAGACAAGGCGAGGGACACGCTCGAGTCCGCGGAGCTCGTGGCTTCCGCAGCGGATGTTTCCGCCGCGGTGGCGCGTGTGGCGCGCGAGATCTCGGGCGCGCTGGCTGAGAGCTTTCCGCTCGTGCTGTGCGTGATGCGGGGGGCCGTCGTTTTCGCGGGACAGCTGCTGCCGCAGCTCCGATTCCCGCTCGAATTCGATTACATCGACCTCACCCGCTACGGCGCGGCGACGCACGGCGGAGAGATCACCTGGCGCGTGGCGCCCGGGACCGCGGTCGCGGGGCGAACGGTGCTGGTGCTGGACGACATCCTCGACCAGGGGACGACGCTCGCGGCGGTGCGCGAGAGACTGCTTGCCGCGGGCGCAAGCCGCGTCTACTACGCGGTGCTCACCGAAAAGGACACCGGGCACGCGAAGCCGGCGCGCGCGGACTTCGTGGGGCTGCGCCTGCCCGATCGCTACGTGTTCGGGTGCGGTATGGACGTCGGCGGGGCCTGGCGCAATCTGCCCGCGATCTACGCATTGAAAGAGCCGTGATGCTGGGTATCATCGGCGGCAGCGGCTTGAGCGAGCTCGAGGGCATGGAAGGCGCGCGCCGCCGCGTGGTGCGCACCCCGTTTGGAAATCCCTCCGGCGCGCTGGTTTTCGGCACCTTCCGCGGCCGGAAAGTGGTGTTTCTGCAGCGGCATGGGCCCGGGCAGGGCATCCCGCCGCACGAGATCAATTACTGCGCCAACGTCTGGGCGCTGCACGCGCAGAAAGTGCGGAACGTGGTGGCAATCGCGGCGGTGGGCGGCATCCGCGCGGACCTGGGGCCGGGCGCACTGGCGGTTCCGGACCAGATCATCGACTACACCCACGGGCGCCGCGCGACCTTCTTCAGGCGCGGGCGGCGGCCGGTGACACACATTGACTTCACGCGCCCCTATTGCGAAGCCATGCGCGAGCGGCTGTTGAGGGCTGCGGGCGCGGCGCAGGTGGCGGTTGCGGCGGGAGGCACTTACGCTGCCACCCAGGGACCGCGCCTGGAAACCGCGGCGGAGATTGACCGCCTCGACCGCGATGGAGCGCACCTCGTTGGCATGACTGCCATGCCCGAGGCCGCGCTCGCGCGCGAGCTCGGGCTGTGCTACGCCGCGCTCGCGGTCGTACTCAACCACGCGGCCGGCCGGGGCGCGAGCCGGCGGGAAATCCGCATCGAGGATCTCCGCCTGTCGGCGGAGCGTGCCCGGGGGAACGTGCGCGCGATCCTCGAACAACTGGTGATGCTCGATGGCGATTAGGACGGTGCTCCGAATGGGTGACCCGCGACTGCTCGAGCGCGCGCAGCCGGTGGAGCGATTCGACACGCCGGAGCTGCACGCGCTCCTCGCGGACATGGACGACACCATGCGGGCGCTCGACGGCGCGGGACTGGCGGCGCCCCAGATCGGGGTGGGCTTGCAGGTCGCGGTATTCGGCGTCGAGGCGAATCCCCGCTATCCCGACGCCGAGCCGGTCCCGCACACCGTGCTGATCAATCCTGTCCTCACGCCGGCCGGAACGGAAATGGAGGAGGGCTGGGAAGGGTGCTTGAGCGTCCCTGGCATGCGCGGGCTGGTGCCGCGCTACCGTCACCTGCGCTATCAGGGGCGCGATCCCTACGGCCGGCCCATCGACCGCACCGTGAGCGGCTTCCACGCGCGGGTGGTGCAGCACGAATGCGACCACCTCGCGGGAATCCTCTATCCGATGCGCATCCGCGACCTGCGCAATTTCGGCTTCAACGAGGAGCTGTTCCCGGGACAGGACCTGCAGGACGAATAAGAGCCAGCGAGGGAGGCGTTGCCCGTCTTCAGGTGCGCAGTTGCTCGAGCAAGTCGCTTTCCAGGCGCACGACCGTCTTGGAATTCCTCAACGCCGCCCCGGTGACAATGAAGACGTCCTCGGCGCGCGCGCCGAGCGTGTTGATCTTGGCGGTGTGCAGATTGATGTCGTAGGCCGTCAGCACCCGCGCGATGCGGGAGAGCAGTCCCGGGCGGTCGCCGGCGATGACCGAGAGCACCGACGAGGTGCCCTTCTCGTCGGGCTGAACGTTCACCTCCGGCGAGATCGGAAAATGCCGCAGCTGGCGCGAGAGCCGCGGCCGGGTGAGCGGAGGAAGCGGCGCCTTCGTTCGCAGCCGCTCGGCGAGATCGTGCTCGATCAGCCCGATGACATCGCGGTACTGCGGCCGGCGGTTGTTCGCGTCCTGCACCTGGAAGCTGTCGAGCGCGTAGCCGTGGCGCGTGGTGTAGATCTTCGCCTCGTAGATGTCGTAGCTGATGTGCTCGAAGAAGCTGCAGATGCGCGCGAACAGCTCCTTCTGGTCGGGCACGAAGATCATGACCTGCAGGCCTTCCCCGGCGGGGGAAAGCCGCGCCTTGACGACCGGCTCCAGCGCATCGATACGGTAATAGAGCAGCCGCGTGTGCCAGGCGATCTCCTGCGGCTCGTGGCGCAGGAAGTAGGTGTCGTCGAGCACACCCCACAGCTTGCTCTCGGCGCCCTCCGGCACCGCGTAGAGCCGCAGCTTGGCGCGCGCCTCGTCCTGGCGCGCCTGCAGGCTGCTGGCGGCAGAAAAGCTCGCGCCCGCGAGCAGCCGGCTGGTCGTCCAAAACAGGTCCTCGAGCAGCTTCGCCTTCCACGCGTTCCACACTTTCGGGCTGGTGCCGCGGATGTCCGCCACCGTCAGCAGGTAGAGGGCGGCGAGATGGCGCTCGTCGCCGACGCGCTGCGCGAACGCCTGCACGACCGCCGGATCGGTGATGTCGCGCTTCTGGGCGGTCGAGGACATGACCAGGTGGTTCTCGACCAGCCAGGCAACGAGCTCGGCGTCCTCTCGCGCAAGACCGTGGTCGCGGCAGAATGGCAACGCCTCCGCCGCGCCGAGCTGCGAATGGTCGCCCCCCCGCCCCTTGGCGATGTCGTGAAACAAGGCGGCGAGGTAAAGCACTTCGGGGCGCTCGAAGTTGCTCATCAGCCGGCTGCACAGCGGGAACTCGTGCGCGAGCTCCGGAATCGAGAAACGGCGCACGTTGCGCACCACGCGCAGGATGTGCTCGTCCACCGTGTAGACGTGGTAGAGGTCGTGCTGGAGCTGCCCGACGATGCGGCCGAAGGCGGGAAGATAGCGGCCGAGCACTCCGTACTGGTTCATGCGCCGCAACGCGCGCTCCACCCGCGTGGGGCTGCGCAGCAGCTCCAGGAAGCGCCGCCGGTTGCGCGCGTCTTTGCGGAAGGATGCGTTGATCAGGCGCCGGGCCCGCCACAGCGCGCGCACCGTGGGGGCGCTGACGCCCTTCAATTCCGGATGTTGTTGGAGGAGGGCAAAACTCTCCAGGATCGCCGGGGGCTCGCGCTCGAACAGGCGCTCGTCGCGGGTGGCGAGCAGCTCCCCGCGTGAGCCGAACCGCTCGTTGATCGGGTGATAGCCCTTGTCGTGCGCCGGCGTGATGCGCGCGTCGAGGTTCTGCAGTACGAAGGTGGCGAGCTCGGTCACCGCCTGCGCGGTCCGGTAATAGCGCTGCATGAGCTGCTCGCTGGCGAGCCGGTGCGGGCGTTCGTGCAGGCCGAATTCGCGCGCGAGCGCGGTCTGGTGGTCGAACAGCAAGCGGTCCTCGCGCCGGCCGGCAAGGTAATGGAGCCGAATGCGCAGCAACTGCAGGAACTGCTCGTTCTGCTGGATCTCGCGCACTTCCGCGCGGGTGATGACGCCGCGGCGCGCGAGCTCGCCCCAGCTCTTCCCGATGGCCGCGGCACGGGCGATCCAGAGCACGGTCTGCAGGTCGCGCAGCCCGCCGGCGCTTTCCTTGATGTTGGGCTCGAGGTTGGTTTCCGCGTAGCGCATGTGCCGCTGCTGCTGCTCGAGGAGCTTCGCCTGCAGGAACGTCGCCGGGTCGAGCGCGTCGCGCACGCGCTTGACGAATCGCGAGAAGAGATCCCGCTTGCCCGCGAGCAGGCGCGCCTCGAGGAGGGTCGTCTGGATGGTGACATCCGCCGCCGCCAGCGCGATGCATTCCTCGATGGTGCGCACGCTGTGGCCGACTTCGATCCCGATGTCCCACAGCGTGCCGACCAGCTGCTCGATCTTGCGCGCAAGCGTGGCGTCCGTTGGCCCCGACAGCAGGATCAGGAGATCGACGTCGGAGTAGGGGTAGAGCTGCCCCCGGCCGTATCCCCCCACGGCCGCGAGGGCGGTGTCGCGCGGCATGTCATGGCTCGCCCAGACTTCCTTGAGTTGGCGGTCAACCAGCGCGGCCTGGCGGCGCAGCATGTCCTTCGGGAGCCTGCGCGGGGACAGTTCCTCGCGCAGCTGCGCGCGCGCGGCCGCAAGCTTCTGCTTCCAGTGGCCGGCGCGTGCGTGCTCCGGAAGCGCCGACGCGGCGATTGCGGATTGCAGCTCAGTCATGCGCCTCGTTCAGCAGCGAGGGCCTGGGCTCCGTGCCGTTGGACACCGTCAGCACCTCGTAGCCGGGCTCCGCCACCAGCACCGTGTGCTCCCACTGGGCCGAGAGACTGTGGTCCTTGGTGACGACCGTCCAGCCGTCCGCGAGCTGCCGGATATCCGGCTTGCCGGCGTTGATCATGGGCTCGATGGTGAAGGTCATACCCGGCTCGAGCCTCAAGCCGACGCCCGGTCTGCCGTAGTGCAGCACCTGGGGCTCCTCGTGGAATTTCCTGCCGATGCCGTGGCCGCAGAACTCGCGCACCACGCTGTAGCCGTGCGCTTCCGCGTGCTGCTGTATGGCGTGGCCGATGTCGCCCAGGTGCGCTCCTGGACGCACCACCTCGATACCCCGCCACAGGCACTCGAAGGTCACCTCGCACAGCCGCCGCGCCTGGATGGAGGGGTCGCCGACGTAGAACATCCGGCTGGTGTCGCCGTGGTAGCCGTCCTTGATGACCGTGATGTCGACATTGACGATGTCGCCGGCGCGCAGTTTCTTGTCGCCGGGCACGCCGTGGCAGACGACGTGATTGACGGAGGTGCAGATCGAGCGCGGGAACGGCCGATAGCCAGGGGGCGCGTAGTTGAGGGGAGCGGGGATCGCCTGCTGCACCCGGGCGATGTAATCGTGGCACAACCGGTCGAGTTCGCCGGTGGTCGTGCCCGGCCTGACGTGGGGCGCAATGAAATCGAGCACCTCGGCCGCGAGCCGCCCGGCCACCCGCATCTTCGCGATTTCATCGGGGGTCTTGATACTGACGGACATGGAGCGTTGCCGCGCGCAACGCGCGGCGGCGGCAGGAGCGGGCGGGTTTTTCAAGGACAGCGGATTGTAGTCCAGATCGGGCACGCACGCACTCGCGGCAAAAACCTTGAGGCAGCATCTTTTGCTGTGATAAAATAAACAGTTAGCTTTTCTTTCCGCTGGCTACTTCGGGATGGAAAGGCTCAATTCGCACATCCGCCATCGAACGTGAGGGTGGTCCTCGAGTCGAGGACCCCGCGGCGGATGGAGGCTCAACCCTTACAGGAGAAGAACGCACCATGTCGGTCACGATGCGAGAGATGCTCGAAGCCGGGGTCCACTTCGGGCACCAGACCCGCTACTGGAACCCGCGGATGGCGCCCTATATCTTCGGCCACCGCAACAAGATTCACATCGTCAACCTCGAGAAGACGATGGAAAAGTACCTGGAGGCGCTGAAGTTCGTGCGCCGCCTCGCCACCAACAAAGGCACCGTGCTGTTCGTCGGCACCAAGCGCCAGGCGCGCGAGATCATCAAGGAAGAGGCCGTCCGCTCCGGCTCGCCCTTCGTCGATTATCGCTGGCTGGGCGGCATGCTCACCAACTACAAGACCGTCAAGCAGTCGATCAAGCGCCTGAAGGACATCGAGGCGATGGCGCAGGACGGGACGCTCGACAAATTGTCGAAAAAGGAGGCGCTGCATTACCAGCGCGAGATCGTCAAGCTCGACCGCAGCCTGGGCGGCATCAAGGACATGAACGGGCTGCCCGATGCGCTGTTCGTGGTCGACGTCGGCTACCAGAAAGGCGCGGTGGCGGAAGCGAACAAGCTCGGCATCCCGGTCATCGGGGTGGTCGACACCAATCATTCGCCCGAGAACGTTGCCTACGTCATTCCCGGCAACGACGACTCCAGCCGGGCGATCCGCCTCTACGTGCGCGGCATCGCCGATGCCGTGCTGGAGGGACGGCAGGACAGCCTCAAGGAAATCGCCCGCGGCGGCGAGGAGTTCGTCGAGGTCGAGGAGGCCGAGGGGGCGTGATGCGCGGTCCGGATGTCACAGGGGGGCGCGAGCCCCCTTTTTTTAGCCGGCGGGGACGGTAAATGGCCGAAATCACGGCAGGCATGGTCAAGGCGCTGCGCGAAAAGACCGACGCGCCGATGATGGAGTGCAAGAAAGCCCTGGCCGAGGCCGGCGGCGACCTCGTCCGCGCCGAGGAGATCTTGCGAATTAAGTTGGGCAATCGCGCAACCAAGGCGGCGGGGCGCATCGCTGCCGAGGGCGTGGTCGCGGCGCACGTCAGCGCCGACGGCAGGACGGGAGCGCTTGTCGAAGTAAACTGCGAGACGGACTTTGTCGCCAAGAACGGCGAGTTCCTCGCTCTGGCGGCGGCCCTCGCGGAGCTGATCGTGGCACGCAGCCCTGCAGACGTCGAAGCGCTCGCCGCGCTGCCGCTACGGGGGACGACGGTGGAGGCCGCCCGCACGGCGCTCGTCGGCAAGATCGGGGAGAACCTGGCGATCCGCCGCTTCACGCGCATGACGGCGCGCGGCCGGCTCGCGGTCTACATTCACGGCGGGGCGAAGATCGGCGTGATGGCGGACGTGGTGGGCGGCGACGACACGCTCGCCCGCGATATCGCCCTGCACATTGCTGCATCCAAGCCGGTCGCCTTGACGGCTGCGGCGGTGCCGGCCGAACTGGTCGAAAAGGAGCGCGCCATCGCGTCTGCCAAGGCGGCGGAGTCCGGGAAGCCCGCCCCGATCGTCGCGAAGATGGTGGAGGGCGCGGTGCAGAAATTCCTCCGGGAAGTGACGCTGCTCGGCCAGCCGTTCGTCAAAGACGACCGGCAGAGCATCGAGCAATTGCTGAAGGCCAAAGGCGCCGCGGTCGCCGGCTTCACCCTCTATGTGGTCGGCGAAGGCCTGGAGAAGCGCAAGGACGATTTCGTATCGGAAGTGATGGCACAGGTTGGCCAGTCGGCGTGAGCGCACCGTCCCGACTGGCCGAACCGTCCGCATCCGCCCCCGCCGGGGACCCCATGCCGCAGACGCCCGCTTACAAGCGCATCCTCCTCAAGCTCTCCGGCGAGGCGTTGATGGGGCAGGACAGCTACGGGATCAACCGCGAGACCGTCGACCGCATCGTGGGCGAGATCGCGGAGGTCGTCAATTTCGGAGTGGAGGTGGCGGTCGTCATCGGCGGCGGCAACATCTTCCGCGGTGTCACGCCGGCGGCTTCCCACATGGACCGCGCGACCGCGGACTACATGGGAATGCTCGCGACCGTGATGAACGCGCTCGCGCTGCAGGACGCGATGCGCCGGGTGAGCCTCGTGAGCCGCGTCCAGTCCGCTCTCAACATCGAGCAGGTCGTCGAGCCCTACATACGGGGCAAGGCCATGCGCTACCTCGAGGAGGGGAAAGTCGTGATCTTCGCCGCCGGGACCGGCAACCCCTTCTTCACCACCGACACCGCCGCGGCGCTGCGCGGCATGGAGATGAACGTCGACCTCGTGCTCAAGGCGACGAAGGTGGACGGGGTCTATACCGACGATCCCAAGACCCACCGTGACGCGATGCGCTACCAGCGCCTCACGTTCGACGAGGCCATCATCAAGAATCTCAAGGTGATGGACGCCACGGCGCTGACGCTGTGCCGCGACCAGAACCTGCTTGTCAACGTCTTCAGCATCTTCAAGCCGGCGGCGCTGAAGCGCATCGTGCTGGGCGAGGACGAAGGCACTTTCCTGCATAATTGAGAGCCGCCACGGCGATGACGGGAGGTTGCGCATGATTGCCGACATCAAGAAGTCCGCGGAGCAGAAGATGCGCAAGACGGTGGAGACGCTGAAGACGGACTTGGCGAAGGTCCGCACCGGCCGCGCGCACAGCGGCCTGCTCGACCACATCATGGTGGACTACTACGGTACGCCGACCCCGATTCCGCAGGTGGGCAACGTGACGCTGCTCGACGCGCGAACGATCTCGGTCAGCCCGTGGGACAGGAAGATGGCGCCCGCGATCGAGAAGGCGATACGTGATTCCGACCTTGGGTTGAACCCGGCGTCGATGGGCGAGACGGTCCGGGTGCCCATGCCGGTGCTGACCGAGGAGCGCCGCAGGGACCTGACCAAGGTGGTGCGCCACGAAGGCGAGAACGCCCGCGTGGCGGTGCGCAACGTGCGGCGCGACGCCATCCAGCACCTGAAGGAGCTGCTCAAGCAGAAAAAGGTTGCGGAGGACGAGGAGCGCCGGGCGCAGGACGAGATTCAGAAGTTGACCGACCGCTCGATCGCCGATATCGACAAGCTCCTGCAGCAGAAGGAAGCCGACCTGATGGCGGTGTGATGACGACGTTCGCGAGCTCCACCCTCGAGGTTCCCCGCGCGGGACGCATTCCGCGCCACATCGCCGTCATCATGGACGGCAACGGACGCTGGGCCAGGCAGCGCTATCTCCCGCGAGTGGCCGGCCACCGGCGCGGCGTGAAGGCGGTACGCGCGATCGTGCGCGCGTGCTCCGAGCGGGGCGTGGAGTACCTCACCCTGTTCGCGTTCTCGAGCGAGAACTGGCGGCGCCCCGCCGAGGAAGTCACGTTCCTCATGGAGCTGTTCGTGCTCGCGCTGGAGCAGGAGGTGGGAAAGTTGCACGAGAACGGCGTGCGCTTCAAGGTGATCGGCGACCTTTCCCCGTTCGAGCCCAAGCTGGTGCGGCTCGTGCGTGAAGCGGAGGCGCTCACCGCGGCGAACCGCGGGCTGACGCTCACGATCGCCGCCAATTACGGCGGGCGCTGGGACGTGCTGCAGGCGGTGAACCGCATGCTGCGGGAGCATCCGCGGCTCGCGGCGGGCTTCGGAGAGCGCGACGTTGCGCCCTACCTCGCGCTCAGTTACGCGCCCGAGCCCGACCTTTTCATCCGCACGGGCGGCGAGCAGCGCGTCAGCAATTTCCTGCTGTGGCAGCTCGCCTACTCCGAGCTCTACTTTACCGACACGCTGTGGCCGGACTTCGACGCCGCGGCGCTCGACCGCGCCATTATTTCCTACCAGCAGCGCGAGCGCCGCTTCGGGCGCACCAGCGAGCAGCTGCCCGCCGGCACCGGGCTGGCGGATTACCGCGTCGGCCACGTCCCCTCCGGCGAGTGACGGCACGCGCAACCCGCGCGGCCTCAGTCCATGCAACCGCGGCTTGCCACGGCGCTCATCCTTCTCGCGGGATGCGTCGCGGCGGCGTTGTTCCTGCCGAACCGGTGGTGGGCGGCGCTGCTGCTCGCGGTGCTTGCGCTCGCCAGCTGGGAGTGGGGCGCGCTCGCGGGACTGGAGCGGGGGCGGCGGGCGCTGTTCACGTGCGCCGTGCTCGTCTCGGCGTGGGCGATCGGAGAGGCGGCCGGACCCGCAGGCGGCGGATCCAACGTGCAGTCCAAGGTGGAATCCGTGGTATACGCCGCCAGCGTCGGGTTCTGGATTCTGATCGCGTTGCCGTGCCTGCTGTGGCATTGGCGGATGCGGTCGGGACCCGCACTCGCCGCCGCCGGCTGGATGGTACTGGTGCCCGCATGGGTCGCGGCTGCGCGCCTGCAGGCCGAACCCGAGCGGCTGCTTGCGCTGCTCGGCGTCGTCTGGATCGCCGACAGCGCGGCATTCCTCGCGGGACGCGCGTGGGGCCGGCACCGCCTCGCGCCCGGGATCAGCCCGGCCAAGACCTGGGAAGGCGTCGCGGGCGCCTGCGCCGGAGTGGCAGTGTATTATGTTGCTCTGTCGAATTTCATGCCGGGATGGAACTGGCGCGGCTGGAGCGGCGCGGTTCTGTTCGCGGGAATCACGCTGATGAGCATCGTGGGGGACCTCTACGAATCGTGGATCAAGCGCCAGGCGGGGGTGAAGGATAGCGGTGCGCTCCTGCCGGGGCACGGTGGCATTCTCGACCGGATCGACAGCGTGAATTCGGCCATCCCCTTTGCGGCACTGTTGCTGCCCTGGGTCGGGTAGAGCACCGCGCGAGCCATGGCCGATCGGAAGCGACTTGCGATACTGGGCTCGACCGGCAGCGTCGGCGTCAGCACGCTCGATGTGGTGGCGCGCCACCGCGAGCGGTTCGAGGTCGTGGCGCTCGCTGCGCGCAACCAGGCCGGGGCACTGTTCGAGCAGTGCCTCGCGTTCCGGCCGCGTGTTGCGGCGCTGCTGGAGCCCGCGGCGGCCCGCGAGCTGCAGCGGCGCGTGCAACAGGCGGGGCTCAACTGCGAGGTATTGAGCGGCACGGACGCGCTGGAGCAGGTGGCGAGCCTGCCGGACGTCGATACCGTGATGGCGGCAATCGTGGGCGTGGCCGGGCTGCGTCCGACGCTGGCCGCCGCCCGCGCCGGCAAGAACATCCTGCTGGCAAACAAGGAGTCGCTGGTCTCGGCAGGGGCGGTCCTGATGGACGCGGTCCGGGCGAGCGGCGCGCAGCTGCTACCGATCGACAGCGAGCACAACGCGGTGTTCCAGGCCCTGCCGCGCGGGTGCGGGGCTCCCGACCTGGCGGGCGTGCGCCGCATCCTGCTCACGGCCTCCGGAGGGCCCTTCCGGACGGCTTCGCTCACCGAGCTCGAGGACGCGACGCCCGCCCAGGCGTGCGCGCATCCCAACTGGGTGATGGGGCGCAAGATATCGGTCGACTCGGCGACGATGATGAACAAGGGTCTGGAGGTGATCGAGGCTCACTGGCTGTTCGACGCGCGCGCCGACCAGATCGAGGTGGTCATCCATCCCGAGAGCGTGGTCCATTCCCTGGTGGAGTACGTCGACGGGTCGGTCATTGCCCAGCTGGGCAACCCCGACATGCGCACGCCGATTGCCTATGCGCTCGGCTTTCCGGAGCGCATCGACGCCGGCGTGGAATTCCTGGACCTCGCGCGCATCGGCGCCCTGCACTTCGAGCGCCCCGACCGCGAGCGTTTTCCCTGCCTGCGGCTCGCCTATCAGGCGCTCGCGGCGGGCGGCACCGCGCCGGCGGCGTTGAACGCCGCGAACGAGGTCGCGGTGGCGAGCTTCCTTTCCGGGGAGACCGGGTTCCGGCAAATTCCCGCGGTGATCGAGGCGGTGCTTTCCGATGCGGTGTGGCGCCCGGTCAACGGGCTCGAGGACGTGCTCGCGTCCGACCGCGAGGCGCGCGAGCGGGCCGACCGATGGCTCCGCGCGGCAGGGCGCCGGCCGCTTGCCGCACACCACTGACGCATGACGCTGCTGACCACCATCGCCGCCTTCGTGGTGGCGCTCGGTTGCCTGATCGTGGTCCACGAGCTCGGCCACTTCGCGGTCGCGCGCTCCTGCGGAGTCAAAGTCCTGCGCTTCTCGGTCGGGTTTGGCCGGCCTCTGTGGGCAAGGCGCTACGGGCGCGACGCCACGGAATGGGTGATCGCCGCCTTCCCGCTCGGCGGATACGTCAAGATGCTGGACGAGCGCGAGGGACCGGTGGAGCACAAAGAGCTCGCGCGCGCGTTCAACCGGCAGTCCGTCTGGCGCCGGGTTGCCATCGTGATGGCGGGCCCGGTGGCGAATTTCCTCCTCGCGATCGCCCTCTACTGGGCGTTGTTCGTCTACGGCGTGCCGGGCCTGAAGCCCGTGCTCGGGGAGCCTCCGCCCGGCACGCCGGCGCATCACGCAGGGTTCGCGTCGGGAGACGTCCTCGTCAGCATCGGGGACGAATCGGTGGCGAGCTGGCAGGACGCGCGCTGGATCTTGCTGCAGCGTGCCGTCGGGAAAGCGGACGTCGACATCACGGTTACGCCGGCGGGGGGTGGCAGCGTGATCCGCCGACTCGATCTCTCCGGGGTCACTGCGGGGGACCTCGACGGTGACCTCCTGCGAACGCTGGGGCTTGCACGCTTTCAGCCGCCGCTGAAGCCGGTCATCGGCGAAGTGGTGGGTGGCGGCGCCGCCGAGCGGGCGGGACTCAGGGCCGGAGACGAGATCATGGCGATCAGCAACCAGCGCATCGAAAGCTGGGAGCAGGTCGTCAAGCTCGTGCGCGCGCATCCCGGGGCCCCGCTGGTGTTCGAGATCCGGCGCGGTGGCGCGTTGCTGCCGGCGATCGCGGTGACCCCCGAGGCCGTGGCGCAAGGCGGTGAAAAAATCGGCAGGATCGGAGCGGCCGCGCGGATGGACCCGGCCGTGCTTGCGGACATGCTCGTCGACGTGCGCTACGGCCCTCTGGAGAGCTTTGTTCGGGCGGTGCAGAAGACCTGGGACACGTCAGCGTTCAGCCTGAGGATGCTCGGCAAGATGATCGTCGGCGAGGTCTCGCTCAGGAACCTTTCCGGCCCGATCACCATCGCCGATTACGCGGGGCAATCGGCGCAGAGCGGGGTCGCCTCCTACCTGCTGTTCCTCGCATTGATCAGCATCAGCCTCGGGGTGCTAAACCTGCTTCCGATCCCGCTGCTGGATGGCGGACACCTCCTGTACTATGCGATCGAGATCGTTCAAGGCCGTCCTCTTTCGGATCGTATCATCGAGATCGGCCAGCACGCGGGCCTGGCGCTGCTGGTCGCGTTGATGGCCTTTGCTCTCTACAACGACATCCACCGCCTGATCGGCGGTTGAATTCATGCGCCGGTTCCGCGCGGCATTGCTGCTTCTGGCTTTTTTCTCGGCAGCGGCAGCCGCCCTCGAGCCTTTCGTCATCCGGGACATCCGGGTGGAGGGCATCCAGCGCACCGAGGCCGGCACGGTCTTCAGCTACCTTCCCGTCAGGGTCGGCGACACGCTGACCGACGAGAAGGCGGCGCAGGCGATACGCGCGCTCTTCGCGACCGGGTTCTTCCGCGACGTCAGCCTCGAGCGCGACGGCGAGGTGCTGGTCGTAGTGGTCCAGGAGCGCCCGTCGATCGCCCAGATCGAGTTCTCCGGGCTGCACCAGTTCGAGAAGGACCAGATCCTCACCGGCTTCCGCCAGATCGGCATCGCAGACGGCCGTATCCTCGACCGCGGGTTGCTCGAGCGCGCAGAGCAGGAGTTGAAGCGCCAGTACCTGAGCAAGGGCTATTACGCTGTCGCCATCAGCACCACGGTGACGCCCCTCGAGCGCAACCGGGTCGCGCTCAACTTCAACATCGAAGAGGGCAACGTTGCGAAGATCCGGCAGATCAACATCATCGGCGCGAAGGCGTACAGCGAAAATACGCTCACCGGACTGTTCGTGCTGCGGACCCCGGGGCTGTTTACCTGGTTCAGCAAGCACGACCAGTATTCGAGGGAGAAGCTCTCCGCCGACCTGGAGACGCTGCGCTCCTACTACCTGGACCGCGGCTATATCGAGTTCAGCATCGACTCCACTCAGGTCTCGATCACGCCCGACAAGCAGGACATCTACATCACGATCAGCATCACCGAGGGCGATCAGTACACCGTGTCGGACGTGCGGGTGGCGGGCGAGCTGCTGATCCCCGAGGAGGAGGTGCGGAAGCTGATACAGATCAAGGCGGGCGAGTCATTTTCCCGGGCGCGCGTGACCGAATCGACCAAGCTGATCGGCGACCGCCTGGGCAACGACGGCTACGCCTTTGCCAACGTCAATGCCGTGCCGAGCCTCGACAAGGCGAAGCGCGAGGTCGCGTTCACGTTCCTCATCGATCCGGGACGGCGGGTCTACGTGCGCCGCATCAACATCGCCGGCAACACCAAGACGCGCGACGAAGTCATCCGCCGCGAGGCGCGGCAGCTCGAAGGGGCCTGGTACTCGGCGCAGAAGGTGACCCAGTCCAAGCAGCGCATCGACAGGCTGGGCTATTTCACCGAGGTCAATGTCGAGACGCCCGCCGTGCCGGGGGCGACGGACGAGGTGGACGTCAACGTGACGGTCGTCGAGAAGCCGACCGGCCTGCTGCTGTTCGGCGCGGGCTTCGGCAGCGACGAAGGGCTCGTCTTCTCGGCCTCGATCGCCCAGCAGAACATCTTCGGCAGCGGGCGGCATCTGTCGTTCAACGTCAACACCAGCAAGGTCAATACGGTCTACTCGATTTCCTACACCAACCCCTATTACACGGTGGACGGGGTGAGCCGGGGCTTCGATCTCTATTATCGGGACCTGGACCCCGCGGCCAAGGACCTGGGCCAGTACAAGACGAAGACCATGGGCGGGCAGCTGCGGTTCGGCGTCCCGATTTCCGAGCTCGACGTCATCCAGTACGGCATCGGCTACGACGACACCACCATTACGACCTTTGCCGACAGTCCGCCGCGCTACCTGAACTACGTGGAGACATTCGGTTCGAAAAACACCAACCTGTTCCTGACCGCCGGCTGGGCGCGCGACGGGCGCGACAGCCTTATCTATCCCACCAAGGGCACGTTCCAGAAGGCGACCGCCGAGGTCGGCACCCCGCTCGGGGATCTGGAGTACTACAAGTTGTCCTACCAGTATCAGCGCTATTTTCCCTTCACGCGTTTCACCAGCCTGATGGTGAACGGGGAGGCGGGTTACGGAGACGGCTATAATGGTTTGCCGTTGCCGTTCTTCAAGAATTACTATATCGGTGGCGTCAGTTCGGTACGCGGCTTCAGGACATTTACGATCGGCCCCAAGGACATCAACGGCGACCCCACGGGCGGCCCGCGCAAGGTGCAGGCGAATATGGAGCTTCTATTCCCGTTTCCGGGCCTGGAAAATGACCGGTCAGTCAGGCTGAGCGCGTTCGTCGATTCAGGCACCGTCGGGAACACGATAGACTTCAACCTGGTGGACGCATCCGTCGGCCTGGGGCTGCTGTGGGTATCGCCGATTGGCCCGCTGAAGATCAGCTATGCCAACCCGTTCCGCAAGCAGCCAGGCGACGAGCCGCAGAAGTTCCAGTTCACCATCGGCGGGTTGTTCTAACGGCGGCGGCGCGCAACCAGCTGCCGGAACACCACCGCAAGGAGAGCGCATTGAAGCATACCTATTCGAAGGCTGCCGTCCTGGCGCTTGCGCTGGTGGCGGCGGGCGCCGCCGGGGCCGCGGACATGAAGATCGGCTTCGTGGATGTCGAGCGCATCAGCCGCGAGTCCGCCCCGGCAGAGCGCGCGAGCAAGCAGCTCGAGAAGGAGTTCGCGCCGCGGCAGCAGGAGCTGCAGCGCCGTGAAGCTCAGATCAAGGAGATCCAGGGCCAGCTCGAGCGGGAAGGGATGACCATGGGCGAAAGCGATCGCCGGGTGAAGGAGCAGGAACTCGCGCGCTCCAACGTCGAGTTTCAGCGCATGCAGCGGGAATTCCGCGAGGACCTGACGATCCGGCGCAATCAGGAGATACAGGGGTTGATGGAGCGGGCGAACCGCGTGATCCGGAAGATCGCCGAAGCCGAGAAGTTCGACCTGATCTTGCAGGACGCGGTTTACCGGGATCCGAGAATCGACATCACCGACCGGGTGCTCAAGGCGCTCGCCGAAAGCAAATAGGCGCCCCATGGCCCGCGTACCGCGCCGGCGCGTGGCTCAGGCAGCCGGCAGTATCCCGCGCCCATGACCGGAAGATCCTACAGCCTGCACGAGATCACGCGGCTTTTTGGCGGCGAGATCGAAGGCGACCCGGGGTTCGAAGTGCGCCGGGTCGCGACCTTGGAGAACGCGGCCCCGGACAGCATCGCCTTTCTCGCCAACGCGCGCTACCTTCAGCAACTCAAGGCGACCCGTGCCGGCGCGGTGATCGTGGGGCAATCGAGCCGCGGCGCGACCCGGCTTCCGCGGATCGTGTGCGCGAATCCCTATGCCTATTTCGCGCGGGTATCGGCACTGTTCAACCCGGCGCCTGCCGCCCGACCCGGCGTGCACCCGGCCGCGGTTGTCGACGCCTCGGCGCGGGTGGCACGCGATGCCGAGATCGGCCCGTGCGCCGTCATCGAGCGCGGCGCGAACATCGGGGCGGGTTGCGCGATCGGCGCCGGCTGCTTTATCGGAGAAGGCGTCGCGATCGGATCGGGCAGCCGGCTCTATGCCAACGTGACGGTGTACCATGGATGCGAGATCGGCAGCGGTGTCGTTCTCCACTCGGGTGTCGTCATCGGTGCCGACGGCTTCGGGCTTGCGCCGGACGAAGGACGCTGGATCAAGGTGCCGCAGGTCGGGCGCGTGCGGATCGGCAATGACGTGGAGATTGGCGCCAATACCACGGTCGACCGCGGCGCGATCGACGACACCGTGATCGAGGACGGCGTCAAGCTCGACAACCAGATCCAGATCGGGCACAACGTGCGGATCGGCGCGCATACGGTGATCGCCGGGTGCACCGGCATCGCGGGCAGCGCAAGGATCGGACGCCACTGCCGTATCGGCGGGGCTGCAGGCATCGCAGGGCACATCACGATCGCCGACGGGGTGGATATCTCGGGCTTCACGATGGTCACGAAATCGATCAACCGTCCCGGGGCCTACACCGGGGGCTATGTCTTCGAGCCGCACCGAGAGTGGCTGCGGAACGCCGCCCAGCTGCGCCACCTCGCCGAGCTGGCGCAGCGCGTGCGCGCGCTGGAGAAGAGGGGAACGAAGCCGCAGAAAAGGAGCAAGCCGTGAACGGCATGGACATCAGCAAGATTCTCGAGTATCTCCCGCACCGCTACCCCTTTCTGCTGATCGACCGGGTGCTCTCGTGCGAGCCTGGCAAGCGGCTGTCGGCGCTGAAGAACGTGACCATCAACGAGCCATTCTTCCAGGGCCACTTCCCGCATCACCCGGTGATGCCGGGGGTGCTGATTATCGAGGCGATGGCGCAGGCGTGCGCGGTCCTCACGTTTCATACTGAGCAGCATCGGGCCGACGAGCGCCTGATCTACTATTTCGCCGGGATCGACAACGCGCGGTTCAGGAAGCCGGTGATGCCCGGCGACACGTTGCGCCTGGAGGTGGCCCTGGACCGCCACGTGCGCACCATCTGGAAGTTCACGGCGCAGGCCTTGGTCGAGGACACGGAGGTCGCGAGCGCGGAGATGATGTGCACGATGCGCCTGCTCCAGGAGGGGGGGCGGACCGTCTCGGCGCCGCACCGGTGAGCGCCGCAGAGGCTCCGTGAAGGCTCACGCCACCGCCATTGTCGACCCGCGCGCGCGCATCGCGCCGGACGTCGAGATCGGGCCGTACGCGGTCGTGGGACCGGACGTCGAGATCGGCGCGGGTTGCTCGATTGGCTCCCACGCGGTCGTGACTGGACACACTCGCCTCGGACAGCGTAACCGCATCTTCCCGTTCGCCGCCATCGGCGGGGCTCCGCAGGACAAGAAGTACCGGGGAGAGCCGACGCGGCTCGAGATCGGCGACGGCAACACCATCCGCGAGTACTGCACCTTCAACTGCGGGACGGCCCAGGACGTCGGCGTGACGCGGGTCGGCGACGACAACTGGTTCATGGCCTACGTGCATGTCGCTCACGACTGTCAGGTCGGCAGCCATACGGTATTTGCCAATGCCACGCAGCTGGCCGGGCACGTGCACGTCGGCGACTACGTCATATTCGGCGGCTTCACCGGCGTGCACCAGTTCTGCCGCATCGGGGCACACAGCATGACCGGGGGCAGCACCGCCGTGCGCCAGGACGTGCCGCCCTACATGACCGTCTCGGGCAACCCGGCAAAGGCATACGGGCTGAATGTCGAGGGGCTGAAGCGCCGCGGGTTCTCGGCCGACACCCTGGCCCAGCTCAACCAGGCTTACCGGACGATTTACCGCGCGGGCATGACGCTGGAACAGGCGAAAGAGGCGCTCGCGCCCCAAGCGGCCGAGTGTCCTGAGCTCAAGGTCATGCTGGATTTCCTGTCCGGCGCAACTCGCGGCATCGTCCGCTAAAGCTCCCATGGAGCCGCTGACCATCGGCATGGTCGCCGGCGAGCCTTCGGGCGATGCGCTGGGATTGCATCTCATCCAGGCGCTGCGCCGGCACCTTCCGCGCGCGCGGTTTACCGGCATCGGGGGGCCGCGGATGACGGCAGCCGGCTTCGAGGCGCTGTTTCCAATGGAGAAGCTCGCCGTCATGGGCATCGCCGAGGTGCTGCGGCATTTCCCGGAGATCGCCAGCATCCGGCGCCGCCTCGCGGCGCATTTCCTGCGCGAGCGTCCGCGGCTGTTCATCGGGATCGACGCGCCCGATTTCAATCTCGGGCTCGAGCTGAAGCTGCGCTCCGCGGGCGTGCCGACCGCGCACTACGTCAGCCCCACGATCTGGGCCTGGCGCGCCGGGCGCATCCGCACCATCCGGCGCGCCGTATCCAAGATGCTGGTGCTGTTCCCGTTTGAGACGGCGCTCTACGAGCGCGCGCAGGTGCCGGTGGCGTACGTCGGCCATCCGCTGGCCGACGAGCTGGCCAGCTTTCCCGGCGCCGCCGCCGTGCGCGAGCAGCTGCGCCTGCCCGCCGCGGCTCGCATCGTCGCGCTGCTTCCCGGCAGCCGGCTCACGGAGCTGAAGCGGATGGCCGGCCTGTTCGTGGGAGCAGCCGAGAAAATTGCCGAAGCCGTGCCGGGCGTACAATTTCTGGTCCCGTTTGCCAGCCGTGAGACCCGGGAGATCTTCGAAGCCGCGCTGTATCGCCGCACGGAGGGCGAGCTCAACATGAGCATGATGTTCGGGCACGCACACGAGGCGATGGCGGCCGCCGACGTCGTGCTGGTCGCCTCGGGCACGGCGACCCTGGAGGCGGCGCTGCTGAAGCGGCCGATGGTCATCACCTACAAAGTTGCCCCATTGACCGCGCTGGTCAGTCGCGCGCTGGTCCACGCACCCTGTGCCGGGCTGCCCAACATCCTCGCCGGGGAGTTCATCGTGCCCGAGTTCCTGCAGGATGAGGCGACGCCCGAAAACCTGGCGCAGGCGGTTACCAACCTCCTGTTCGACGCCGTTACGAGGCAGCGGCTCGAGGCGCGCTTCGCGAAGATGATCTCGGAACTGCGCCAGGACACGGCAGGCGTGGCGGCCGCGCTCCTGCCCCTGCTCGACGCCGCCTCCGCATGAAGGAGCACGCAGTCCTCGTCTGCGGGGTCGATGAAGCCGGGCGCGGGCCCCTCGCCGGGCCGGTGTTTGCCGCCGCTGTGATCCTCGACCCGGCGCGCCCGATCGCGGGACTCGCCGATTCGAAGGTCCTGAGCGCGCGCAGGCGCGAGGCGCTCGCCGCGGAGATTGAATCGCGCGCGATCGCGTGGGGCGTCGCGAGCGCCAGCGTCGAGGAAATCGATGCGCTCAACATCCTGCGGGCGAGTCTCCTTGCGATGCGCCGCGCCGTGGAGGGGCTTGCCGTTACGCCTTCGCGCGTGGTGGTGGACGGTCCCCACTGCCCGCGGCTCGAAGTCCCGGTGCGCGGCATCGTGCGCGGAGATGCGACGCACGCCAGCATCGCCGCCGCGTCGATCCTCGCCAAGGTCGCGCGCGATGCGGAAATGCTCGCACTCCACCGGATCCACCCGGCGTATGGATTTGACCGCCACAAAGGCTACCCCACGCCGGCACACGTGGCGGCGCTGCGCGCCCATGGGGTGTCGGTTGCCCACCGGCGCAGCTTTGCTCCGGTGCGCGACCTCCTTTCGTGAAGCAGATCAGCTCCTCCGCGAATCCGCGCTACCGGGCGCTGCGCAAGCTCGTGCAGTCGTCCCAGGAGCGCAGAAAGACGGGACTGTCGGTGCTCGACGGCGTGCATCTGGCGGCGGCCTATCGCGGGCACGTCGGGCTGCCGCGAACGATCGCCGTCAGTCGCAGCGCGCTCGCGAACCCGGAAGTGGGGGAACTGCTCCAGAACACGAAAGGGGTCGAAATTCTCGCTCTGGGCGATGCCCTGTTCGCAACGCTTTCTTCGGTGGCGACCCCGACCGGCATCCTGGCCGTAGTCGAAACGCCGCGCCCCCAGCCTGCGCCGCGAGACCTGGATGCCTGCGTGATGCTGGAGGACCTCCAGGACCCCGGCAATCTCGGCTCGATCCTGCGCTCGTGCGCGGCGTCCGGCGTCCGGCACGTGCTGCTGTCGCGGGGATCGGTCCACGCGTGGTCGCCGCGCGTGCTGCGCGCGGGCATGGGCGCGCATTTCGCGCTTGCCATACACGAGGAGGTGGATCTCGTCGCCGCAGCGCGTGAATTCGCGGGCTCCCGGGTCGCGACTCAGCCGGCCGCGCCGCGCACCCTGTTCGACGCCGATCTCAAAGGTCCGGTCGCGCTCATGTTCGGAAACGAGGGATCCGGACTCAGCGCGAGCCTGCTCGAGGCCGCGGATTGCGTGGTTTCGATACCGATGCCGGGCAAGGCGGAGTCGCTCAACGTCGCCGCGGCCGCGGCCGTGTGCCTGTTCGAGCGGGTGCGGCAGCTGCGTCAGTAGACGCGGCGCGTGAGCTTTGCTTCCTGCAGGATGGTGGTGGCGAGTTCCTCGACCGACTTGCTGGTGGCGTCGAGGAAGGAGATGCCCTCCTGGCGCATCAGCGCCTCCGCTTCGCGCACCTCGAATTCGCAGTTGGCGAGCGTCGCATACTGGCTGCCGGGCCGACGCTCGTTGCGGATCTGCTGCAGCCGCGCGGGCTGGATGGTCAGTCCAAACAGCTTGCCGCGCAGGGACCGCAGCTGCGCCGGCAGCCGCATATTGCTGAAATCTTCCGGTATCAGCGGATAGTTGGCGGCACGGATGCCGTACTGCATCGACAGGTAGAGGCACGTGGGTGTCTTGCCGCAGCGCGAGACGCCGACGAGGACGACGTCGGCGTCGGAGAGATCGCGGTTCGAGACGCCGTCGTCGTGAGACAGCGTGTAGTTCACCGACTCGATGCGGTGGTGGTAGTTGACGAAGTCGTTGACGCTGTGCGAGCGCCCGATGGCGTGCGAGGCGCGCACCCCCAGCTCCCGCTCGAGGGGCGAGATGAAGATCTCGAAGCAGTCGAGGAACAGCGCGTCGGCCTCCCCCGATGACCTGCGCGATCTCGGTGCGGGCGAGCGTGCTGATGACGATCGGGCGCTCGCCGTCAGCGGCCCGCTGCTGGTTGATCTTGGCGACGACCTCGTGGGCCTTCTCGATCGTGTCGACGAACGGAAGCGTCACCTCGTTGAAGCGCACACCGTCGAATTGCGTGAGCAGGCTGTGGCCGAGCATTTCGGCCGTGATGCCGGTGCGGTCGGAAACGAAGTAGGCGGTGCGGGGCCGCGCCATCGATGCTGCCTCGTGGGTGATTTGCCGGTAAAATAACCGCTTTTCCCGCAATGCACAATTCAAGGCTGCGCCTTCCCGGATGAACACCGACCGCCTGGTCCTCGAACTTGCGAGCCTGCGCATGAAGGACGTGGCCGATGTCGGCGGCAAGAACGCCTCGCTCGGCGAGATGATCAGCCAGCTCGGGGGGGCGGGAGTGCGGGTGCCGGGCGGATTTGCGACGACCGCGCACGCGTATCGAGAATTTCTCGCTCAGGGCGGGCTCGACCGGCGCGTGGCGAGCCGGCTGGGCGGGCTGGACGCCTCCGACGTTTCGGCGCTCGCACGCGCCGGCGAGGAGATCCGGGGCTGGATCCTGGCGCAAGACCTTCCCGGGCGATTGCGGCGTGACATCGCCGATGCTTACCAGAAGCTGGCGGACGGCGCGGGCGCGGACGCGAGTTTCGCGGTGCGCTCCTCGGCGACTGCGGAGGACCTGCCGGACGCCTCGTTCGCCGGCCAGCAGGAGACCGTGCTTAACGTTTACGGGCTCGACCCTCTCTACCATGCCATCAGACAGGTCTTCGCGTCGCTCTACAACGATCGCGCGATCTCCTACCGCGTGCACAAGGGGTTCACCCACGACGAGGTGGCGCTCTCGGCGGGCATACAGCGCATGGTGAGGAGCGACCTCGGGGCGAGCGGCGTCGCGTTCACGCTCGACACGGAATCGGGTTTTGACCAGGTCGTGTTGATT
Organism: uncultured beta proteobacterium; assembly: GCA_963699525.1. Classification (GTDB taxonomy): domain Bacteria; phylum Pseudomonadota; class Gammaproteobacteria; order Burkholderiales; family SG8-41; genus SG8-41. The sequence continues at coordinate 57,651 of CAVOUI010000020.1, forward strand.
ACATCGTCCTACGGGTTGGGCGAGACGATCGTGCAGGGCAAGGTCAACCCGGACGAGTTCTACGTCTACAAGCGCGCCCTGCGCGAGGGCAAGCGCGCCATTCTGCGGCGCGGGCTCGGCTCAAAGGCGGTCAAAATGGTCTACGGCAGCGCGCGGGAGCCGGGGCGGTCCGTGACGACGGTGAACGTGCCGGAGCCGGAACGGCGCCGCTTTTCGATCAGCGATGCCGAGGTGGAGGAGCTCGCGCGCTACGCCATGGCCATCGAGGACCATTACCGGCGGCCGATGGATATCGAGTGGGGGAAGGACGGCGTCGACGGGAGGCTCTACATCCTGCAGGCGCGTCCGGAAACCGTGAAAGCGGCGGAGAAGGTCGACACGCTGCGCCGCTACCGCTTGAAGCAACGCTCCGAGGTGCTCGCGACCGGCCGCGCCATCGGACAGAAGATCGGAGCCGGCCCGGTGCGCGTGATCCGCAATGCCGACGAGATGTCGCGGGTGCGCGAGGGCGATGTGCTGGTCACGGACATGACGGACCCCGACTGGGAGCCGGTGATGAAGCGCGCGGCGGCGATCGTCACCAACCGCGGCGGGCGCACGTGCCATGCGGCCATCATCGCGCGCGAGCTCGGCATACCGGCCGTGGTGGGCTGCGGGGACGCGACCCAGGTGCTGAAGGACGGCCGCCCGGTCACGGTCTCCTGCGCGGAGGGCGACACCGGCTTCGTCTACCGCGGCATGCTGGAAGCCGAGGTGATCGACCTCTCGCTGAAGGGCATGCCGAAGGCGCCGGTCAAGATCACCATGAATGTCGGCAACCCCGAGCTCGCCTTCGAGTTTCAGCGCCTGCCCAACGAGGGCGTGGGGCTTGCACGGCTTGAGTTCATCATCGCGCGGATGATCGGCGTGCATCCCAGGGCGGTGCTGGCCTATCCCGATCTGGCGTCCGACCTGAAGCTCGCGGTCGAGGAGCACAGCGCGGGCTACGCCGACCCGGTGACGTTCTACGTCAATAAGCTCGCGGAAGGCATCGCGACGCTGGGAGCCGCATTCTGGCCAAAGCCGGTGATTGTGCGCCTGTCCGACTTCAAGTCGAACGAGTATTCCGCTCTCACCGGCGGCTCACGCTACGAGCCGCGGGAGGAGAACCCGATGCTCGGTTTCCGCGGGGCCGGGCGCTACCTCGACCCCTCGTTCCGGGACTGCTTCCAGCTCGAGTGCCGCGCGCTGAAGATGGTGCGCGACGACATGGGGCTCACCAACATCGAGATCATGGTGCCGTTCGTGCGCACCGTGGCTGAAGCGCGGAAGGTCCTCGAGCTGCTCGCCGCCAACGGCCTGAAGCGCGGCGACAACGGGCTGCGCGTCATCATGATGTGCGAGATTCCCTCGAATGCGATCCTCGCCGACCAGTTCCTCGAGCATTTCGACGGCTTCTCCATCGGCTCCAACGACATGACCCAGTTGACGCTCGGCCTCGACCGCGACTCGGGCATCATCGCGGAGCAATTCGACGAACGCGATCCGGCGGTGAAGGAGATGCTTCACCTCGCGATCCAGGCGTGCCGCCGGGCCGGCAAGTACGTCGGGATCTGCGGGCAGGGGCCCTCCGACCACCCGGACCTCGCAAAGTGGCTGGTGGACGAGGGCATCGAAAGCCTCTCCCTTAATCCCGATACGGTCGTGGAGACCTGGCTCTACCTCGCGAAGGACGCTGAAAGAAAGCCCTGACGGCTGCAATGACACGCGCAAGTCATTGGCCGCCACGCCGATTTTCGCTAGAATACGCAAACCGCCGGCGCATGCGATGAGCAACAAATACATCTTTGTCACGGGTGGGGTCGTATCCTCTCTGGGCAAAGGCATCGCCGCCGCGTCCCTCGCCGCGATTCTCGAGTCCCGCGGCCTCAAGATCTCGATGGTCAAGCTCGACCCGTATCTCAACGTGGATCCGGGGACGATGAGCCCGTTCCAGCACGGGGAAGTCTTCGTCACCGAGGACGGAGCGGAGACCGACCTCGATCTCGGTCACTACGAGCGCTTCCTTCACGCCAAGATGTCGAAGCGCAACAACTTCACCACGGGCCAGATCTACGAGAGCGTCATCCGGAAGGAGCGCCGCGGCGACTATCTCGGCGGCACCGTGCAGGTCATTCCGCACATCACGGACGAGATCAAGCACTTCATCCGCCGCGGGGCGGGCGAGGCGCAGGTGACGATCGTCGAGATCGGCGGCACGGTGGGCGACATCGAGTCGCTGCCCTTCCTGGAAGCGATCCGCCAGATGGGGATCGAGCTCGGGCGCGAGAACTGCTGCTACGTCCACCTGACGCTGGTGCCCTACGTCGCGGCGGCGGGCGAAATCAAGACCAAGCCCACGCAGCACTCGGTGAAGGAGCTGCGCGAGATCGGGATCCAGCCCGACGTGCTGCTCGGCCGCGCCGACCGCCCCCTGCCGGAGGACGAGCGCAGGAAGATTGCCCTTTTCACCAACGTCCCACTGGAAGCGGTGATCTCGGCCGTGGACGTGGACAGCATCTACAAGATCCCCGCCATGCTGCATGACCAGAATCTCGACGATATCGTGTGCCGCAAGCTCGGCCTCTCCCCGCCGCCGGCAAACCTGTCGAGCTGGGAGGGGCTGGTGCACGCCCTGGAGCATCCGCAGCGCACGGTCAACATCGCCCTGGTCGGGAAGTACGTCGACCTCACCGAGTCCTACAAGTCGCTGACGGAAGCGCTGATCCACGCGGGCATCCACACCGGCGCGCGGGTCAAGATCCACTACGTGGATTCCGAGAGCATCGAGAAGAACGGCACCGGCGGCCTGCAGAACATGGACGCGATCCTGGTGCCGGGCGGCTTCGGCAAGCGCGGCGTCGAGGGCAAGATCAAGGCGATCCGCTACGCGCGCGAGACCAGGGTACCGTACCTCGGCATCTGCCTCGGGATGCAGCTTGCGGTCATCGAGTACGCTCGCAATGTGGCGGGACTCGCGGGCGCCCACAGCACCGAGTTCGATCCGGACACCCCCCATCCGGTGATCGCCCTCATCACCGAGTGGCAGGACCGGGACGGGCGCGTCGAGCACCGCGACCCACAGTCGAACCTCGGCGGCACGATGCGGCTCGGCGGACAGGAATGCGTGCTCGAGCCGGATTCCATCGTGCGCCGGATCTACGGCCAGGATCGCATCATGGAGCGGCACCGCCACCGCTACGAGGTCAACAATCACTACCTGCCGCGGTTGAAGGCGGCGGGGCTGAGGGTGAGCGGGATCTCGGCCAAAGACAAGCTGTGCGAGATGATCGAGTTGCCCGGCCACCCCTGGTTCGTGGGCTGCCAGTTCCACCCCGAGTTCACCTCGACTCCTCGCCACGGCCACCCCTTGTTCAAGGCCTTCATGCAGGCTGCGCTGAGCGTCGCGCGGCCGGACCAGGCGGCTGGGAAGGCGGGGGACCCCGGTCGGTTGAAGAGCATCGCCTGAGGGAGCTCGAATGACCTCCCGCCCGCGACGCTCGCAGCCGGCGCCGTCGCCGCAGCGCGGCGCCCCGCCCGCGAGCCAGGCCATCGAGTTGTGCGGGTTCAAGGCCGGCTTGAGCGAGCCGCTGTTCCTGATAGCCGGCCCGTGCGTGGTCGAGTCCCGCGGCCTTGCACTCGACACGGCGGGAGAGCTGAAGGAAATATGCGCCGGCCTGGGCGTGCATTTCATCTACAAGTCATCGTACGACAAGGCCAACCGGACATCGCTCAAGTCGTTTCGCGGACTCGGGATGGACCAGGGGCTGGAGATCCTGAGCGAGGTGCGGAAGCGGGTCGGGGTACCGGTCTTGACCGACGTGCACGAATTGGAGGACATCGAAGCCGTGGCGAAGGTCGTGGACGTGCTGCAGACCCCGGCGTTCCTGTGCCGACAGACGGATTTCATCTGCGCGGTGGCCGCCGCGGGCAAGCCGGTGAACATCAAGAAAGGCCAGTTTCTTGCGCCCAGCGACATGCGCAACGTGGTGGAAAAAGCCAAGGCCGCAAGCGGGCGCGACAATATCCTGGTGTGCGAGCGCGGGGTCTCGTTCGGCTACAACAATCTTGTCTCCGACATGCGTTCGCTCGTCATCATGCGCGACACCGGCTGCCCCGTCGTGTTCGATGCCACCCATTCGGTCCAGCTTCCGGGAGGGCAGGGCACCTCGAGCGGCGGCCAGCGCGAGTTCGTGCCGGTGCTCGCGCGCGCCGCGGTGGCGAGCGGGGTCGCGGGGCTCTTCATGGAGACGCACCCGAACCCGGAGAAGGCGCTCTCGGACGGTCCCAATGCGTGGCCGCTCAAGCTGATGAAGCCGCTGCTCGGCACGCTGCAGGCGCTCGACGCCATGGTCAAGCAGCGCGGCTTGGCGGAGGATCTGCTCTAGTGTCGGCCCAAACCTCGAATTTCAACCCCGGATAACGACAGGAACAATAATGAGCGCGATCGTCGACGTCATTGCGAGAGAGATACTGGATTCACGCGGGCAGCCCACCGTGGAGGCGGACGTGCTGCTCGAGTCGGGCGTGATGGGCCGTGCAGCGGTGCCCTCGGGGGCCTCCACCGGCAGCCGCGAGGCGATTGAGCTGCGCGACGGAGACGCCGCGCGCTACGGCGGCAAGGGCGTCCTCAAGGCCGTGGAAAACATCAACACCGAGATCTGCGAGGCGGTGATCGGAGTCGACGCGACCGAGCAGAGCTTCGTGGACAAGACGCTCATCGACCTCGATGGCACGGAGAACAAATCGCGGCTCGGGGCGAACGCCGTGCTCGCCGTCTCGCTGGCGGTGGCGAAAGCCGCGGCCGAGGAGTCCGGCCTGCCGCTGCACCGCTACCTGGGCGGGGCCGGGGCCATGGCCATGCCGGTGCCCATGATGAACGTGATCAACGGCGGCGCCCACGCGGACAACGGGCTCGACATGCAGGAATTCATGATCGTGCCGGTCGGGTTCGCGTCGTTCCGCGAGGCGCTGCGCTGCGGATCGGAGGTGTTTCAGGCGCTGCGGAAGCTCCTCGCGGACCGGAAGCTTTCGACCGCCGTGGGCGACGAAGGCGGCTTCGCGCCGCGGCTCGCGAAGCACGAGGCCGCGGTCCAGACCGTCCTCGAGGCGATCGAGGCTGCCGGCTATCAGCCGGCCGACCAGGTCGCGCTGGCGATCGACTGCGCGAGCTCGGCGTTCTTCGAGGAAGGCGAGTACACCCTGGCCTCGGAGGGGCTTACCATGACCTCGGCGCAGTTCGTGGACTACCTCTCGGCGTGGGTCGAGAAGTACCCCATCATCAGCATCGAGGACGGCATGGCGGAGGACGATTGGGACGGCTGGAAGCTGCTCACCCGGCGCCTCGGCAAGAAGGTGCAGCTGGTGGGGGACGATCTCTTCGTCACCAACACCCGGTTCCTCAAGCAGGGCATCGAGCGCGGCGTGGCCAATTCGATCCTGATCAAGGTCAACCAGATCGGCACGCTGACCGAGACCTTCGCGGCCATCGAGATGGCGAAGCGCGCGGGCTACACGTCCGTGGTTTCGCACCGCTCCGGCGAGACCGAGGACACGACCATCGCCGATATCGCCGTCGCCGCGAACGCCCTGCAGATCAAGACCGGGTCGCTCTCGCGCTCGGACCGGCTCGCAAAATACAACCAGCTGCTGCGCATCGAGGAAGACCTGGGCGAGACGGCGACCTATCCGGGCCGCGGGGCGTTCTACCAGCTCCGGTAACGGGCGCCGCGCAACGGGCAATGCGTGATACCCCATCGCCAGCCACGCGATGAAAGTGCTGGCGCTCGCGCTCGCCGCCCTGATCGTGCTGATCCAGTACCCGTTGTGGGCGGGGAAAGGGAGCTGGTTCAGGGTTTGGGAAATCGACCAGCAGATCCGCGCGCAGCGCGAGGTGAACCGGCAGCTGCAGGCGCGCAACAGCGGGCTGGAGGCCGAGGTGCGCGATCTGAAAGTCGGCCTCGACGCGATCGAAGAGCGAGCGCGCTCCGAGCTCGGCATGATCCGGCAGGACGAAATTTTCTTTCAGGTGCTGGAGTCTGCGCCTGCGGCGGCGCCCCGTGAGCCCGGCACGCGCTGAGATGGCTTCCTCCAGGGTAGCGGGTCCCGCCAGAGTCATCGACGGAGTGGCCGCCGCCCGCGACCTCTACGCGCGGCTGAGGGAGAGGGTCGCGGCGCTCGTCCGGGTGAACGTCCGCCCGGCGCTCGCGGCGGTACTGGTCGGCGACAATGCAGCGTCGCGGATCTACCTGCGAAACAAGGCCCGGGCGTGCGCGGAGTCCGGGGTTCGCTCAGAGCTCCGCGAGCTGCCGGGCGACTGCACTCCGGGTACGCTACTCGCCACGATCGAGCAGCTCAATACGGACGGGGGCGTCCACGGGATCGTGGTCCAGCTGCCGCTGCCTCAACAACTCGATCCGTCCCTGGTGGCGCGGACGATCGCGCCCGCGAAAGATGTCGACGGGTTGAGCTGGCACAACCTGGGCGCCCTGATGGCGGGCCAGCCTCAGTTCGAGCCCTGCACGCCGCGGGGCGTGATGTCCCTTCTCGACTGGGCGGGCGTCGAGATCGAGGGGCGGCAGGCGGTCGTGATCGGGCGCAGCACGATCGTCGGCAAGCCGATTGCGCTGATGCTGATGGCGCGCGGGGCGACCGTGACCATCTGCCACAGCCGCACCGCCGATCTCGCGGCGCACACGCGGCGCGCCGACATCCTGGTCGTCGCGGCCGGCCGGGCCGGGCTCGTGACCGGCGACATGGTGAAGCCGGGCGCCGCCGTCATCGACGTCGGGATCAATCGCCTGCCGGACGGCAAGCTCGCGGGCGACGTGGATTTTGCATCCGTGCTCCCCGTCGCGGGCTACATTACGCCGGTGCCGGGCGGCGTGGGTCCGATGACGGTTGCGATGGTCATCTCCAATACGGTCCTCGCCGCCGAGCGCAGCGTTGCGGCGCGAATCGCATGAACCGCGCGCGACAGGTCAGCAGGTAAAGGCGTTGGAGAAATTGAACAGGAGCTCGGGGCTGAAGTAGCCCCGGAACCCGAAGTAGGCGACCGCGGCGGCGAGCACGGCCAGCATCACCCATAACAGGATGCGCGTCCATTGGGTCATGCGCACTTCGAGCACGGGCGTCGCGCCTCAAGCTATTGCTATTCGAATTATTGCACACTGCCCGCGGCCGCCGGCGCTCGGCGGCAACGCGTGATGCCGCCGTGGCGCGCGGCGCATAATCACAGAACCTCCGGTTATGAGATTGCGGCCCGGCGGTTGATATAATTTCCGGCTTTTCAATTTGTCATATCGCCCACGTGGCTCCAGGCTCCATTCCGGCACCCGGCTTCGACTGCTCCTTCGAGGATCTGTATACGCGGGAGGGGCTCGCGCGGCTCGACCGGCGGTTCCTCGCCGCCCTCGGCGAAAGCGACGCGGCGCTTCGCGAGCGGCTGCTGCGCGCACGGAGCGACCCGGCGGTGCTCGCGCCGAAGGAGGAATCGGAGCTCTTGCTTGCGCTCACGCCACACCTTGAGCGATTCATCGCGCGCTTCTTCGGGATCGAGGCGGAAGTCGAGGCGCTCGCGGCCGAGCACCACCGGCTGGCGCCGCTCTACCCGGTCAAGCGCCAGTTCGTCCAACGCAAGGCGATGCACCGTTACGCGGCGCGGGAGGCCGCGGGCTTCGACGGGCCCGCGCTCGAGCGCGAGCTCGAGGCGGCTTTCGGCGAACCTTTCACCGAGCTCGCCTTTGCCCGCCACGTCCAAGAGTGGCAGAAGGACGAGCCGGCGCATGCCGCGCAGCTTGATGCGGCTCTGCGCTACGCGGCGTGGGCTACGCATACGGAGGCAGGGAGAGCGCGCAGCCGCTCCGGAGTGCTCTTCAAGGCGCCGGCGAAGCTCGATCCGCAGCGCCTGGTCCCCGTCGTCACCGAAGAGTCCGGTGGCTACCGCAGCCACCGGCTGGAGGGCCACCACCTGCGTCGGCGCGACGGCTTCGGGCTCACCGATCCCGGCGCCGATCTCGTCCGCGCGCTGGACGAGGTGAATTACTGCATCTGGTGCCACGAGCAGGGGAAGGATTCCTGCTCGAAGGGGCTGATGGAGAAGAACGCAACCGGGCGGGGGGCGGCCTCCTTCAGGAAGAGCCCGTTCGGCGTGACGCTCGCGGGCTGCCCGCTCGAGGAGAAGATCTCCGAGTTCCAGAAAGCGAAGGCCGAGGGGCTCGCCATCGGCGCGCTTGCCATCATCGTCGTGGACAACCCGATGGCGGCGGCGACCGGGCACCGCATCTGCAACGACTGCATGAAGTCGTGCATCTACCAGAAGCAGCAGCCGGTCGACATCCCGCAGGCCGAGACCCGCACGTTGAAGGACGTGCTCGAGCTGCCGTGGGGCTTCGAGATCTATTCGCTGCTCACGCGCTGGAACCCGCTCAACCTGCGGCAGCCGTACCCCAGGGCCGCCACCGGCAAGCGCGTGCTCGTCGCCGGCATGGGGCCGGCGGGACTCGCGCTCGCGCATCACCTGATGAACGATGGGCACGCCGTCGCCGGCATCGACGGCCTGAAGATCGAGCCGCTGCCTGAGGGGCTCTCGGGAGTGGACGCACACGGGAGGCGGGTGCCGTTCCGGCCGGTGCGCGACGTGAGCGAGCTTTACGAGCCGCTCGATCGGCGCGTGATGGCGGGCTTCGGCGGCGTGGCCGAGTACGGGATCACGGTGCGCTGGGACAAGAATTTCCTCAGAGTGCTGCGGCTTCTACTCGAGCGCCGGCGCGAGTTTGCGCTCTTCGGGGGCGTGCGCTTCGGGGGCACGCTCACCGCGGACGAGGCATTCGCCCTGGGCTTCGACCACGTCGCGCTCGCCCTCGGCGCCGGGCGCCCGACCGTGCTCGACTTGCCGCACGGGCTCGCGCGCGGCGTGCGGGCAGCGTCCGATTTCCTGATGGGGCTGCAGCTGACGGGCGCGGCGAAGACGGATTCGCTCGCCAACATGCAGCTGCGGCTGCCCGTGGTGGTGGTCGGCGGGGGATTGACCGCCATCGACACCGCCACCGAGGCGCTGGCGTACTACCCCCTGCAGGTGGAGAAGTTCCTGCGGCGCTACGAGCGGCTTGCGCGGGAGCACGGCGAGGCGGCGGCGCGGATCGCGTGGAACGAGGAGGAAGCGGGCATCGCGGAAGAGTGGATGGGTCACGCGCGCGCAATTCGGGACGAGCGCAAGCGCGCCGCGGCCGAGCGGGGCGAGCCGCGCATTCTCGAGCTGCTGCAGACCTGGGGCGGGGTCACCATCGCCTATCGCAAGCGGCTGGTCGACAGCCCCTCCTATACCCTCAACCACGAGGAGGTGCACAAGGCGCTCGAGGAGGGCATGCGGTTCGCGGAAGGCCTGGTTCCGCTCGCGGTGGAGGTCGATCGCCACGGCCACGCCCGCGCGCTCAAGGTTTCGGTGCAGCGACGGAGCGATGATGGGCGGTGGACGGAAACCGCGCGGGCCGAGCTTCCGGCCAGAACCGTCCTGATCGCGGCCGGCACGCATCCGAATACGGTGATCGCGCGGGAGGAGCCGGGGCATTTCAGGGTCGACGGCGAGTATTTCGAGGCGTGTGACGAAAGCGGCGCTCCGGTTCGTGCGGAGCCGTCCATCTCCAAGCCGGCCGAGCCGCGGGTGCTGCTTGCGCGCCGCGATGACGGGCGCTTCCTGAGCTATTTCGGCGACGTCCATCCGTCGTACTTCGGCAACGTGGTGAAGGCCCTGGGCAGCGCCAAGCAGGGCTATCCGGTGGTGAGCCGCGTGCTCGGGCGCGTCGAGCCCGCGTCGGCACGGAGCGACCGGGAGTTTTTCGAGCGCCTGAACGAGGACCTGCGCGCAACAGTGCACGAGGTGACGCGGCTGACACCGATGATCGTCGAGGTCGTGGTGAAGGCGCCGGCGGCCGCGCGACGCTTCCGCCCGGGCCAGTTCTATCGTCTGCAGAATTTCGAGATGCTCGCGCGGGAGGCTGACGGAACGCGCCTGCTGATGGAGGGGATCGCGTTGACCGGCGCGTGGGTGGACGCGGCGCGCGGCCTGATCTCGCTCATCACGCTCGAGATGGGCGGATCATCGGATCTGTGCGTGCTGCTCAGGCCGGGAGACCCGGTGGTGGTGATGGGACCGACCGGCGCGCCGACCGAGATCCCCAGCGGCGAGACGGTCATCCTCGCAGGGGGAGGGCTCGGCAACGCGGTGCTGTTCTCGATCGGACAGGCGATGCGGCGCGCCGGAAACAGGGTGCTCTACTTCGCGGGCTACAAGCACATGGCTGACCGCTACAAGATCGGGGAGATCGAGGCGGCCGCCGACGCCGTGGTGTGGTGCTGCGACGAGGAGCCGGGCTTCACGCCCGACCGGCCGCAGGACAAGAGCTTCGTCGGCGACATCGTGCAGGGCATGCACGCTTACGCGAGCGGCGTGCTCGGCGAGCAGCCGGTACCGTTCCGCGCAGCCGACCGCGTCATGGCGATCGGCTCGGACCGCATGATGGCGGCGGTGGCGCGGGCCCGGCACGATCTCCTCAAGCCCTATCTCAAGCCGGGCCACAAGGGCGTCGGGTCGATCAATTCGCCGATGCAGTGCATGATGAAGGAGATTTGCGCCCAGTGCCTGCAGCCGCACGTGGATCCGCACAGCGGCAAGGTGAGCTACGTCTTCTCCTGCTTCAACCAGGACCAGCCGCTCGACCGGGTGGATTGGGCGGCGCTCGATGCGCGCCTGCGCCAGAACTCGGTGCAGGAAAAGCTTGCCGCCGAATGGATCGACCACTGCCTGGTCAGGATCGGCGCGCGCGACCTGCAGCGCGTGTAGCGCGGGCTAGGCGAGCTCGCGCAGAACGGAACCGAGGGTTGCCGCGATTTCGTCGATCTGCGCCGCGCTGATGATGAGGGGCGGCGAGAGCGCGATGATGTCGCCGGTGACGCGCACCAGCAAGCCTTTCTCGAGGCATCTCAGGAACGCCTGGTAGCCGCGTGCGCCGGGCTTTCCCGGCAAGGGCTCGAGCTCGATACCGGCCATCAGCCCGAAGTTTCGGATGTCGATGATGGGTCGCGTGCCCTTCAACGCGTGCACCGCCTGCTCGAAGCGGGGCGCAAGCTCGCGCGCGCGGTCGAAGAGTTTTTCCTCGTGGTAGAGCGCGAGAGTCGCCTCCGCCGCCGCCGTGGCGAGGGGGTGACCCGAATACGTGTAGCCGTGGGGAAACTCGATCGTGTCGGGGGCGGCGCGATTCACCACCGTCTCGTAGATCTCGCGGCGCACGATCACGCCGGCGAGCGGCACGGTGCCGCTCGTGACACCCTTGGCGAAGGTGATCAGGTCGGGGGTCACACCGACGGTCTGCGCAGCAAACGCCCGGCCGGTGCGTCCGAAGCCGGTGATCACCTCGTCGAAGATGAGCAACAGCCCGTGCCGATCGCAGATCGCGCGCAGCTGCTCGAGGTAGCCGCGCGGCGGAACGAGCACGCCACTGGACCCGGCGACCGGTTCCACGATCACGGCCGCGATGTTGGAAGCGTCGTGCAGGGGAATGATGCGCGTCTCCAGTTCATCGGCGAGATGCGCGCCCCATTCGGGCTGGCCGCGGCTGAAAGCGTTGCGCTCGAGGTTGTGCGTATGGGGCAGATGATCGACGCGCGGAAGCATGCTTCCGAAGGCCTTGCGCGTGGCGGGAATGCCGCCGACCGAGATGCCGCCGAATCCGACCCCGTGATATCCGCGCTCGCGCCCGACCAACACGTTGCGATGCCCTTCCCCCCGGGCTCGGTGGTAGGCGAGCGCGATCTTCAGCGCCGTGTCGACTGCCTCGGAGCCCGAGTTGGCGAAGAACACGTGGTCGAGCCCCGTCGGCGCAAGTTGCGCGACCAGCGCGGCGGCGCGGAACTCTCCGGGATGCCCCATCTGGAACAGGGGTGAATAGTCGAGCGTATCCGCTTGACGCCGGATCGCTTCGACGATCTTCGGGCGGCAGTGCCCCGCGTTCACGCACCACAGGCCCGCCGTGCCGTCGAGGATCCGCTGACCGCTCTCGGTCGTGTAATGCATGTCCCTCGCGGAAACGAGAATGCGGGGCGCCGCCTTGAACTGGCGGTTGGCGGTGAACGGCATCCAGAACGGCTCAAGGGGATAGTCGCGCGGGGGCATGGGTCGCAGGCGGGCTCGGGCGGAGGTCCTATTTTGCCAGCAGCGCGGCGCTTCAGCCATACTGCAGGGGCGATGGATCGATTCGCGTTGCGCGTGGCAGCGCTTCTCCTTGTGCCCGCGCTGGGCCTCGCCCAGCCGGTCGTCCATGTCGGCTCGAAGCGCTTCACCGAATCCTACATTCTGGCCGAGATCATGGTGCACACGGTGGAGGCGGCGGGGGAGGCGCGCGCGATTCACCTGCAGGGGCTCGGCAATACCGCAATTCTCTTCTCCGCCTTGAAGAGTGGCGCGATTCACGCCTACCCCGAGTACACCGGCACGATCGCCTTCGAGCTGCTGCGCCTGCAGCGTGTTCCGGATCTTGCCGAGCTCAACCGGCTGCTGGCGCCGCACGGATTGGCGGCGGGCGTGCCGTTCGGCTTTGGCAACTCCTATGCCCTGGCAATGCGGGCTGCGCGCGCCGCGGAACTGCGAATTTCACGTTTCTCGGACCTCGCGTCCCACCCAAACCTGAGACTCGCGCTGTCCCAGGAATTCTTGAATCGCAGAGACGGGTGGCCGGCGCTCCGCGCGGCCTACGGCTTCGCGTTCACCGACGTCCGCGGCCTGGACCATGGACTCGCGTACGAGGCGCTCTCCGGCGGGCAGGTGGACGTCATTGACGCATACACCACCGACGCGAAGATTCTTCGCTACCAGCTGCGAGTGCTGGAAGACGACCTGCGCTTCTTCCCGGCATACGATGCAGTGGTGCTCTATCGCCGCGACTTCGAGGAGCGGTTTCCCCGCTCATGGGAGGCGCTGCGGGGGCTGGCGGGGCGCATCGGCGCCGAACAGATGACGGCGATGAACGCGGCCGTCGAGCTTTCCGGCAATTCATTCGCAACGGTCGCACAGGCGTTTCTCGGCTCGAGCCCGGCGGAGGCACGCCAGGCGACGGGGACGGATCGGACATTTCTCAGCGCCCTGGTCGGCCCCGATTTGGGGCGGATCACCCTGGAGCACTTGTTGCTGGTGGCCACCTCGCTTGCCCTGGGCGTTGTCATCGGCGTGCCGCTCGGCATCTGGGCCGACCGGGCCCCGCGCGCACGCTACTGGATACTGGCCGCGGCAGGCGTGCTGCAGACGGTTCCGTCGCTCGCGCTGCTCGCGTTTCTCATCGCCGCCCTGGACCGCATTGGGACCCTGCCTGCGATCGTCGCGCTGTTCCTCTATTCGCTGCTGCCCATCGTGCGCAATACCGAATCGGGGCTCGCCGGCGTTCCGGGCTCGCTGCGTCAGTCCGCGACCGCGCTCGGACTGACCGAATGGCCGCGCCTGCGGCTGATCGAGCTCCCGCTCGCGGCGCCTACGATGCTCGCAGGGATCAAGACCGCCGCCGTCATCAACGTGGGCACCGCTACCATTGCGGCGTTCATTGGCGCGGGAGGCTACGGCGAGCGCATCGTGGCCGGACTCGCGGTAAACGATCACGCGCTCCTGCTGGCGGGTGCCGTTCCAGCCGCGGCAATGGCGCTCGCGGTCCAATGGGGTTTCGATCTTCTGGAGCGCCGATTCCTCGGTGCCGGTCGCAACGGCCGCGACGGCGGGCCTTCCTGAATCCCCCAAGCGGGCGGCATAGCGGGGCGGCGCCCAGGCCCCGGGGAAGAACCGGTAATAGTGCCGACTGAACTAATTTTTCGCTGCCCTGTCAGTGCATTAACGATCGGCTCGCGTCCACCCGGCATGCTACGGCCGGGTATACTTGCCGTCTGAACGGCCAGCCTGCCGTTCATCTCGGATAACAAAAAGGCCAGGGACGGGTTTGATGAGCGATCGCGAACTCGATCAGCAGCTGGTCGAGCGCGCGCAGCGCGGCGACAAGCATGCGTTCGAGCTGCTGGTGAGCAAGTACCAGCGCAAGCTTGCCCGGCTGCTGTCACGCTTCATCCGGGACTCGACCGAGGTCGAGGACGTGACGCAGGAGGCCTTCATCAAGGCCTACCGGGCGTTGCCATCGTTTCGCGGAGACAGCGCATTCTATACGTGGTTGTACCGGATCGGGATCAACACGGCCAAGAATTACCTGGTGGCCATGGGGCGGCGGGCGCCCACGACGACCGATATCGACAGCGAGGAGGCGGAGGGCTTCGAGGACGGAGAGCTGTTGCGCGATCTCAACACGCCGGAAAACCAGCTGATGAGCCGGCAGGTCGCGGAAACGGTGAACCAAACCCTCGGAGAGCTGCCTGAAGAGCTGAGGACGGCGATTACCCTGCGGGAGATCGAAGGGCTTAGCTATGAGGATATTGCCAATATAATGAACTGCCCGATCGGCACGGTCCGATCGCGCATTTTCCGGGCGCGCGAGGCGATCGCGGCGAAATTGCGACCGCTGCTCGGCACCCGGAAGGACAGGAGATGGTGAGATGGACAAGATCTCGGAATGGATGGATGGCGAGCTGACGGAGCGGGAAACGCGCCGGCAGATCGAGCGCCTCAAGCAGGATGCCGAGCTGCATCGTTGCTGGGCGACCTTTCACCTGATTGGCGATGTGATCCGGGGCGAGCCCGTGATGTCGCGGGACTTCGAAGGCAGGCTGGCCGAGCGGCTGAAGGGCGAGCCGACGGTACTGGCACCGCGGGCTCCGGCCGCAAGGCGCTATGCGACTTACGCCCTCTCGGCCGCCGCTTCCCTGTCTGCGGTCGCGGTCGTCGGGTGGATGGTCTTCGTCAACGACACGCTAGCCCCCAAGCCCGAAGTCGCTCAGTCCACCGTCACATCCCCGCCCGCCGCACCATCAGCCGACCTGCAATTGGCCAATGTTCCCAGCGACGGTACGATGAACGAGTACATCATCGCGCACCAGGAATTCTCCCCGAGCAGCGAGATCCAGGGCCTGGCTCCCTATATCCGCAGCGTATCCGGCGCTCGCCCGATCAGGGATCGCTAGTGCGGCTCCGCCACGGGTGCGATCCGAATTCCGGGACGAGGCCCGCCGCGGGGGGCGGGGTGGTGCGCGCGTGAAGGCGGCGTGGCCCATCGTTTTTCTGGGTTGCGCCCTACCGGCGCTTGCCGCGGAGCTCGACGGGCTTGGCTGGCTCTCCAAGATGGCGAGCGCGTCGCGCGGGCTCAACTACAGCGGCACTTTCGTGTACCAGCATGGGGACCGCATCGAGACCTCCCGGATCGTGCATTTCGTCAATGCCGCGGGCGGCGAGTTCGAGAAGCTGGAGACACTCGATGGCCCCGTGCGCGAGGTGATTCGCACCAACGACCAGGTCAGCTGCTACCTCCCCGACGCGAAAACGGTGATTGTCGAGAAACGGAGTGCACGCCGTTTTCCAGCGCTCATCCCGGAGCAACTGAGTGGTGTCTCCGACAACTACACTGTGATCGTCGCGGGTACGGACCGCGTGGCGGGATATGACTGCCGCGTGGTGGTGCTCGAGCCCCGGGACCAGCTGCGTTACGGCCACCAGTTCTGCGCCGAATCGGGCTCCGGGCTACCCTTGCGCGCGCGCACCCTCGGCGAGAAGCACCAGCAGCTGGAGTCGTTTGCGTTTACCGAGGTGAAGCTGGGTGGGCGCTTCAGCCGCGACCAGGTGAAGTCGCGCTACGCGGATAAGAGCAAGAGCTGGAAGATCGATCATTCCGCGCTCGTGCTGAGCGACGTGCCGGCCGATACCGGATGGACACTCACGCGCCAGCCGCAGGGATTCAAGAAGCTGACCGAAATGAAGCGCTCCATTGCCGGGCGCGCGGGAATGGTGTCGCACATCGTCTATTCAGACGGGCTCGCCGCGATCTCGGTGTTCATCGAGCCCCTGCCGAAGACCCGGCCGGTGAACAGCCTGACCCACCAAGGCGCGGTCAATATCTACGTGCGCCCGGTGTCGGATCACATGGTCACGGTGCTCGGGGAAACACCCGCCGCGACGGTAATGCAGGTCGCCAATGCCATGGAGCTGCAGACCGGCCGCGGCAGGTAGCGCTGGTACCGTGCCCCGGGCTCTGGTTTCAACCATTTCCGCAATCGATTCGAGACTACCGAGGCTGATTATGCTCAAGCGCTTGATCTTTGCGCTGCTCCTGGTCGCAATGCCGGCTGCCGCTGCAGCCCAGTTGCCCGATTTCACCGAACTGGTCGAGAAGCAGGGGCCGGCCGTCGTCAACATCAGCACGACGCAGTCGGTGCGCAACCCCCTCGCGCCGCAGATTCCCAACCTGCCGGAGGACGATCCCTTCTACGAGTTTTTCCGGCGCTTCATTCCGCAGCCGGGGCCGCGCGAGCGCGAATTCCAGTCCCAGTCCCTCGGCTCGGGTTTCATCGTCAGCCAGGACGGCTACATCATGACCAACGCTCACGTGGTCGAAGCCGCCGACGAGATCAACGTGAAGCTGACCGACAAGCGCGAATTCAAGGCCAAGGTCATCGGCTCAGACCGCCGCACCGATGTCGCGCTCATCAAGATCGATGCGACGAGCCTGCCCACGGTGCGCTTCGGGGATCCGAACAAGCTCCGGGTCGGCGAATGGGTGCTGGCGATCGGCTCGCCCTTCGGCTTCGAGAATACAGTGACGGCCGGCATCGTCAGCGCGAAGGGCCGCTCCCTGCCGCAGGAGAACTACGTGCCGTTCATCCAGACGGATGTCGCGGTCAATCCCGGCAACTCGGGCGGGCCGCTGTTCAATCTGCGGGGCGAGGTGGTCGGCGTGAATTCGCAGATCTACAGCCGCACCGGCGGCTTCATGGGACTGTCGTTCGCAATCCCGATCGACGTCGCCAACGACATCGCCAACCAGCTGCGCACGACCGGCAAGGTGACACGCGGACGGATCGGGGTCGTGATCCAGGCGATCAGCAAGGAGCTGGCCGAAGGCTTCGGCCTCGCGCGACCGCAGGGCGCGCTGGTCAATTCGGTCGAGAAGGGCGGGCCCGCCGACAAGGCGGGGGTCGAGGCCGGCGACGTCATCCTGCGTTTTGACGGCAAGGCGGTGGCTTCGTCGGAAGACCTGCCCCGGATCGTCGGCGCGACTCGCCCGGGCTCCAAGGTGACGATGCAGGTCTGGCGCAACAAGAGCACGCGCGACATGCAGGTGGTGGTGGCCGAGATGCAGGACGAACGTGCGATGCGGCAGGCCCGACGCAGTGGCAAGCCGCCGGCAGCGGTGCAAAGCCAGTACGGCCTGACGCTGTCCGACCTGACCGAGGCGCAGAAGGCGGAGCTCAAGGTTTCCGGCGGCGTGCTGGTCGAGAACGTGCAGGGCGCGGGCCAGCGCGCAGGCGTGCGCCGCGGCGACGTGATCCTCGCGATCAACAACCAGGACGTGAAGTCGGTCGAGCAGTTCAACCAGATGATGGGGCAGTTCGAGAAGGGCCGGATCGTGTCCCTGCTGGTGCGCCGCGGGACCAATTCGCACTACGTCCCGTTCCGCCTCGACGCTGGTTAAGTCATTCTGATTTCGGATAAAATACGCCGCTTTCAGGGGCACTGACCGGTGCCCTTTTACATGCAGCGTATCCGCAATTTCTCGATCATCGCCCACATCGACCACGGCAAGTCGACGCTCGCCGACCGCTTCATCCAGCTCTGCGGCGGACTGGCGGAGCGCGAGATGGAGGAGCAGGTCCTCGACACGATGGACCTCGAACGCGAGCGCGGCATCACCATCAAGGCGCAGACGGCGGCGCTCGAGTACCGCGCCCGCGACGGCCAGCAATACCTGCTCAACCTGATCGACACGCCCGGGCACGTCGATTTCTCCTACGAGGTGTCGCGCTCGCTCGCGGCCTGCGAGGGCGCGCTGCTCGTCGTCGACGCGTCGCAGGGCGTCGAGGCGCAGACCGTGGCCAACTGCTACACCGCCACCGAGCAGGGAGTCGATGTCATCCCGGTGCTGAACAAGATGGACCTGCCGCAGGCCGAGCCAGAGCGCGTGATCGGCGAAATCGAGGACATTATCGGCATACCCGCCCGGGACGCGCTGCGGGTGAGCGCCAAGACCGGCGAGGGCGTTCCCGAGATCCTGGAGGCCGTCATTCACCGCATCGCGCCGCCCTCCGGCAACCCGGGCGGGCCGTTGAAGGCGCTCATCATCGACTCGTGGTTCGACAATTACGTCGGAGTGGTCATGCTGGTGCGGGTCGTGGATGGAGAGCTCAGGCCCAAGGACCGGATCCTGCTGATGTCCACCGGAGCGACCTACCTGTGCGAGCAGGTGGGTGTGTTCACGCCCAAGGCGAGGACGAAGGACGCCCTCGCGGCCGGGGAGGTCGGCTACATCACGGCCGGCATCAAGGAGCTCAAGGCGGCGCGCGTCGGGGACACGGTGACGCTCGAGCGGCGTCCCGCGAGCGAGCCTCTGCCCGGGTTCAAGGAGATCAAGCCGCAGGTGTTTGCGGGGCTCTATCCGGTCGACCCGGGCGAATACGAGGCACTGCGGGACGCGCTCGAGAAACTGCACCTGAACGATGCGTCGCTGCGCTACGAGCCGGAATCCTCGCAGGCGCTCGGCTTCGGCTTCCGCTGCGGCTTTCTCGGGCTGCTGCACCTCGACATCGTGCAGGAGCGCCTGGAGCGCGAGTACGGCATGAATCTCATCACCACCGCGCCCACCGTGATCTACCAGGTGCTCACGCGCGACGGCTCGGTGCTGGAAATCGAGAACCCATCCCGGCTTCCCGACCCGAGCGCGATCGCGGAAATCCGCGAGCCGGTCATCATGGCCTCGATCCTGACGCCGCACGACTACGTTGGCGCCGTGCTGACGCTCTGCAACCAGAAGCGTGGCGTTCAGCGCAACATGCAATACGTCGGGCGGCAGGTCATACTGACCTACGAAATGCCGCTCAACGAGGTCGTGATGGATTTCTTCGACCGGTTGAAGTCGGTTTCCCGCGGCTACGCTTCCCTCGACTACGAGTTCCTGGAATACCGCGCCGGCGACCTGGCGCGGCTCGACATACTGATCAACGGCGACCGGGTGGACGCGCTTTCGCTCATCGTCCACCGCGAAAGCGCCCAGCAGCGCGGGCGCGACCTCGCCGTGAAGATGCGCGAGCTGATACCGCGCCAGATGTTCGACGTGGCGGTGCAGGCCGCGATCGGCTCCCACATCATCGCGCGCGAGACGGTGAAGGCGATGCGCAAGAACGTCCTCGCCAAGTGCTACGGCGGCGACATCACGCGCAAGAAGAAGCTGCTCGAGAAGCAGAAGGCGGGCAAGAAGCGCATGAAGCAGGTGGGTAGCGTCGAGATTCCGCAAGAAGCATTCCGCGCCATCCTGCAAGTCGAAAAGTGAACTTCGCGCTGATCCTTTTTTTGCTGCTCGTCGCGACCGGCGCGGTATGGCTGGTCGACCGCTACTGGCTGCGCGGGCGGCGCCCCGCGGGCCGCGCCGAGCCATGGTGGGTGGAGTATCCGAAGAGCTTCTTCCCGGTCATCCTCGTGGTATTCCTGTTGCGCTCGTTCCTGGTGGAGCCGTTCAAGATCCCTTCAGGGTCGATGCTGCCGACGCTGCTGGTGGGCGATTTCATCCTGGTGAACAAATTCACCTACGGGGTGCGCCTGCCGATCGTGAACGTGAAGCTGCTCGACCTGGGCGAGCCGCGGCGTGGGGATGTCATGGTCTTCCGCTACCCGGAGAACCCGGCGCTCGACTACATCAAGCGCGTGGTGGGATTGCCGGGCGACCGCATCGCCTACCGCAACAAGCGGCTCACGATCAACGACGAGGTGATCCGGATCAAGCCGGACGGCGAGTACCACTACATCGAGTCCGGACTGAACTTCGTCGCAGCGCAGCGCATGACGGAGACGCTGGGAGAGCACCAGCACGCGGTGCTGCTGCAGGCGGAGATTCCCAGCGTGCACCTGTCGGGCGTGCGGCTCTTTCCTTTCCGCGAAAATTGCGCCTACAATGAGTCGGGATTCAGCTGCACCGTGCCGCCTGGGCACTATTTTCTGATGGGGGACAATCGCGACAGCAGCAGCGACAGCCGCTACTGGGGGTTTGTCCCCGAGTCGCACATCGTGGGCAAGGCCTTCCTGATCTGGTGGAATTTCGACGACTTCAAGCGCATCGGACAGCTCATCAACTGAGAAGGAAGCATCATGCGTAGACCGAAAGGCTTCACCTTGACGGGGTTCCTGATGTGGGCGGTGGTGCTGATTTTCGTCGCGCTGCTGCTCTTCAAGATCGGGCCGCCCTATATCGAGTTCCTGTCCATCCAGTCGAACCTCAGGGCGGTCGCGAACGATCCGGAGGGCCGCTCCGGCATTCGCCGCGTGGTGGAAGATCTGTTCGACCGTCGCTCGGCGATCGACAACATCACGTCGGTCAGGGCGAATGAAATCCTCATCTCCAAGGAAGGCGACAACATCGTGCTGAGCTTCGAGTACACGAAATGCGTGCCGATCGTCTTCAACATCCGGGCCTGCATGGATTACAACCCGACCTCAGCGCGTCGGTAGGGCCTGCATGCCGCAACCATCCGCCTGATGGAACCGGGGGATCTCGATCTCGGCATCGGCCACCGCTTCTCCGACCCGGAACTGCTGCGCCGGGCACTGACCCACCGCAGCTACGGCCCCGCGCACAACGAGCGCCTGGAGTACCTGGGCGACAGCGTGTTGAACTGCGTGGTGGCGCTCGAGCTGTATCACAAGTTTCCGGTCCTTCCCGAGGGCGAGCTGTCGCGGCTGCGCGCGAACCTGGTCAACCAGCAGTCGCTCGCCGCCATCGCGCAGCAGTTCGCCCTCGGCGCGCGGCTGCGCCTGGGCGAGGGCGAGCTGAAAAGCGGCGGGGCGCGGCGCCCCTCGATCCTCGCTGACGCGGTCGAAGCGCTGGTCGGGGCCGCTTTCCTCGACGCAGGCTTCGAGGCGGCGCATAACGTCGTGCGCGTCCTCCTGGGCGAAGCGATCGACGCCATCGATCCCGCGGTCCCGGGTAAGGACCCCAAAACGCTGCTCCAGGAATACCTGCAGGGGCGCAGGTTCGCGCTCCCGCAATATTCGGTGGTGGCGACGCGCGGCGAGGCGCATCAGCAGCTGTTTCAGGTGGAGTGCGCCATTCCCGAGCTCGGCATCCGCTCGCTGGGGGAGGGCGCCAGCCGGCGCGGTGCCGAACAGGAGGCGGCGCGCCACGCCTATGAGCTCGCAACCCGCGGCTGACGGCGGAGCGCCGCACCGCGCCGGCCGCGTGGCCCTCGTGGGGCGGCCGAACGTTGGCAAGTCCACTTTGCTGAACCGGCTGGTGGGCTGCAAGCTGAGCATCACCTCCAGCCGGCCGCAAACGACGCGCCAGCGCGTGACGGGTATCGTCACGCGTCCCGGCGCCCAGATCGTGTTCGTGGACACGCCCGGCTTCCAGACCGAGCACCGTTCGGCCCTGAACAGCGCCATGAACCGCGGCGTGGCGGCAGGGCTGCAGGACGTCGACGCGGTCGTGTGGCTGGTGGAGGCGCTTCGATACGGAGAGCGCGACGACGCCGTGGCGGGATTGCTCGGCCGTGATTGCCCCGTGATTCTCGCCATCAACAAGACGGACCGGGTCAAGGACCGGAAGCTGCTGCTTCCGTTCATCGCCCGGCTTGCGGCGATGCGTGCTTTCGCGGCGATCGTTCCCATTTCGGCGGCAAAGGGCTGGCAGGTCACCGACCTCCTCGAAGCAGTCGTCGCGGTGCTGCCGGAGGGACCGCCGCTTTACGGCGAGGATGAGCTCACCACCGACAGCGAGCGGTTTCTCGCCGCAGAGCTGCTGCGTGAGAAGCTGTTTCGTTCGCTCGGCGAGGAGCTGCCCTATGCCTCGAGCGTCGGAATCGACCGCTTCCGTCAGGAAGGAAACCTGCGCAGCATCCACGCCTCGATCGTGGTGGACAAGGAGAGCCAGAAGGCCATCGTGATCGGCAAGGCCGGAAAGCAGCTTAAGGCGATCGCATCGCAGGCGCGGCGCGAGATGGAGCGGCTGTTCGGCGGCAAGGTATTTCTCGAGGTCTGGGTCAAGGTGAGGCGCGGCTGGGCCGATGACGCCGCGGCGCTCAAACACATGGGATTCGATTGATGAAGGCCGCGGGCAGGAGCGCGGGATTCCGTCTTGAAGGGCAGGACGCGTTCGTGCTGCACAGCCGTCCCTATCGCGAGTCGAGCCTGATCGTGGAAGCCTTCACGCGCGACCACGGGCGGGTCGCGCTGATGGCGCGGGGCGCGCGGCGGCCGCGTTCGGCGCTGCGCGGCACCCTGCTCTCGTTCCAGCCACTGCAACTGTCCTGGGGAGGGCGCGGGGAGCTGCGCACGCTGACGCGGGTCGAGTGGCGCGGAGCCTACGCGCCGCTCAAGGGCGAGGCGCTCATCTGCGGCTTTTACCTCAACGAGCTGCTGCTGAAGCTCCTGCCGCGCGACGATCCGCACGAGCAGCTGTTCAGCGCCTACCTGGAAGCGCTTGCGCGGCTCGGAGAGGGCGCCGAGCGGCCCCCCGCGCTGCGCCGATTCGAGATGTGCCTGCTGCGCGAGCTCGGCTACGCGGTCATTCTCGACCGTGACGTTGAGCACGGCATGCCGGTCGCGCGCGAGGAGAACTACGTCTACGTCGTCGAGCGCGGGCCGGTGCCCGAGGCGGATGCGCCGCAAGGCGGCGTAGAATTGTCCGGCCAGACGCTGCTCGACATGCAGTCCGGCGTCTTCGCCAGCGCCGCGACCCAGCAGCAGAGCAAGCTGCTGATGCGCACGCTGATCAATCACTGCCTCGGCAACCAGGTGCTTCATTCCAGGCAGCTGCTGCGCGACCTGCAGGAACTATGATTCTATTGGGCGTGAACATCGACCATGTCGCGACGCTGCGGCAGGCGCGGGGGACGGAGTACCCGAGCCCGCTGGAAGCGGCACGCGCGGCCGAGGACGCGGGGGCCGATTACATCACGCTGCACCTGCGAGAGGACCGCAGGCATATCCAGGATCGCGACGTCATCGCGCTGCGCAAGGCGCTGCGGACCCGCATGAACCTCGAGGCGGCGGTAACCTCGCAAATGATCGCGTTCGCCCGGCGCGTGCGGCCGCATGACGTGTGCCTGGTGCCGGAGCGGCGAGCGGAGCTGACCACCGAGGGCGGGCTCGACGTGGCGGGCGCGCCGACGCGGATGGCGCGGGCATGCCGGGAGCTCGCCGCGGCGGGCATCCGGGTGTCATTGTTCATCGATCCCGATCTCAGGCAGGTCGATGCCGCGGCGCGGGCAGGGGCTCCGGTGGTGGAGCTGCATACCGGGGCCTATGCCGAGGCCCGCAACGAACGCGAGCGGCAGCGGGAGCTCGCAAGAATCCGGGCCGCCGCGGAGCACGCGGCGGAGAGCGGTCTCCTCGTCAACGCCGGACACGGTTTGAACTACGACAACGTCAAGCCGGTCGCGGCGATCGCACGGATCGGGGAGCTCAACATCGGTCACGCCATCGTCGCGCGGGCTGTTTTCGTTGGTCTGGGCGAGGCGGTGCGCGAAATGAAGGCATTGCTCGGCAGCGCGCGATGATCCTCGGCATCGGTATCGATCTCGTGGAGCCGCAGCGCATCGCGCGATTGCGGGACAAGTACGGCGAGCGCTTTGCACGCCGGGTGCTGACGCCGGTCGAGTGGCCGGCATACGTGCGGACCGCCAAGCCGGTGCTGTTCCTGGCCAATCGCTTCGCGGCGAAGGAGGCTTTTTCGAAGGCGATGGGAACCGGCTTTCGCTACCCCGTGACGCTGCAGTGCATTAGCGTGGTCCAGGAGCGGTCGGGCAAGCCCGGATTCGAATTTCATCCCAACCTCGAGCGGCTGGTGCGGGCCCGGGGCATCGTCAGGCACCATCTGACAATCAGTGACGAGCAGAGCCTGGCGTGCGCCTGCGTGGTGCTGGAGGCGTAATGGCGGCGCGCACCCTTCCGCTCGGACCCGTCATGCTCGACATCGAGGGCACGCGGCTCACCGACGCGGACCGCAGGCGGTTGAGTCACCCCCTCGCGGGCGGGGTCATCCTGTTCGCTCGCAACTATGCCAACGCGGGGCAGCTTGCGGGGCTCACGGAGGAAATTCACGCGTTGCGCAATCCGCCGCTCGTCATCGCGGTGGATCACGAGGGCGGACGGGTGCAGCGGTTCCGGGACGGCTTCACCGCTCTTCCTGCCATGCGCGAGCTCGGCTGGGCCTGGGACCATGGCCAGAGCCAGGCGCGGCAACTGGCCCAGGAGGTGGGCTTCGTGCTGGCGACGGAGCTGCTCGCTCACGGCGTGGACCTGAGCTTCGCGCCGGTGCTGGATATCGACCGCGGTGCGAGCACCGTGATCGGCGACCGGGCGTTCCACACCGACCCGCGCGTGGTCGGCGAGCTGGGTCGCGCGGTGCTCCAGGGGTTCCGGCAGGCGGGCATGAGCGGGGTGGGCAAGCATTTTCCCGGGCACGGGCACGTCGCCGCCGACTCGCACCACGAAGTCCCGGTCGATGAGCGCACCTACGAAGCGATCGAGGCAGCGGATCTGGTCCCGTTCCGGCGTCTGATCGAGGCGGGGCTCGGCGGCATCATGCCCGCGCACGTGATCTATCCCAGGGTGGACAGCCGGCCGGCGGGATTCTCGGCGGTGTGGCTCAAACAGGTGCTGCGCGGGCAGCTCGGGTTCGACGGCGTGATCTTCAGCGACGATCTCAGCATGGAAGGGGCCAGCGTCGCGGGGGGTGTGGTGGATCGCGCCCGGGCAGCGCTCGGCGCCGGCTGCGACATGGTTCTGCTGTGCAACAGTCCCGAGGCGGTGGACGGCCTGCTTGACGACCTGGGCTACGCGATGCCGGCAGTGAGCCTGGCGCGGCTTGCCCGCATGCACGGCAGGCCCCTGCCTGGAGGCATGGCGAGGCTGCGGGGGGATGACCGCTACGCGCGTGCGGTGCAGGCGGTCGCAGCCATCGGCAAGCGGGAGGGCGAGCTGCCCCTCGCGTGACGGTCTCAGGCGCGGTCGATGTACTCGCCGGTGTCGGTGTTGACGTTGATGCGGCTGCCTTCCGTTACGAACTGCGGCACCATCACGGTCAGCCCCGTATCCGTCTTTGCCGGCTTGAAGGAGCCGGTCGCGGTCGCGCCCCGGAGGTTGGGCTCGGTTTCCGTCACCGTGAGCGTTACGGTCGGGGGCAGTTGCACGCCGATCGGCCGGTCGTTGTGGAAGTTGACCTGCACGTCGAGGTTGGGAACCAGGTAGCCGGTCTGGCCTTCCAGCAGCTCGTTGGGGAGCGTGAGCTGCTCGAACGTCTCGTGGTCCATGAAAACGTGGCTCGCTCCGTCGTTGTAGAGATACTGCATGACGCGCGGCTCGACGTAGGCGCGCTCGATCTTGTCCTCGGTGCGGATGCGCTCGTTCCTCTTCGTACCGGACTCGATGTCCTTCATCTCCACCTGCATGAAGGCCCCGCCGCGCCCGCCGACGTGGACGTGATACGACTTCAACACGCGCCAGACGCGCTTGTCCCATTCGATCAGGTTGCCCGCGCGAACCTCGGTTGCCAGTACTTTAGCCATTGCGTCACTCTGTCTGAAAAAAGGGCGTAATTCTATCATTGCGGCCGCTATAATACGGTCGATGCGCAGGTGCGCTCGCCGTCGATGACAGCCGGTTCCGGCGTCCCCGTCCCGTGGTGTTCGACCCCTCAGCAGCCATTTCTAGTTTGCCGCACCTTCCCGGTGTTTACCGCATGCTGAACGGCGCGGGCGAGGTGCTGTACGTCGGCAAGGCTCTCGATCTGAGGAAGAGGGTTGCCTCCTACTTCCAGAAAGCCGGCGGCGGCGGGTCGCCGCGCATCCAGTTGATGCTTGGCCAGGTGGCGGCGGTGGAGACGACCGCCACGCGCTCGGAGGCCGAGGCGCTGCTGCTCGAGAGCAATCTGATCAAGGCGCTGGCGCCGCGCTATAACATCCTGTTTCGAGATGACAAGTCCTACCCGTACCTGATGCTGAGCGGGCACCGTTTCCCGCGCCTGGGATTTCACCGCGGGAGCCTCGACAAGCGGCACCGCTTCTTCGGACCGTTCCCCAACGCGGGCGCGGTGCGCGAGAGCATTCAGGTCCTGCAGAAGGCGTTCCGCATCCGCACCTGCGAGGACTCCGTGTTCAGCAACCGATCACGCCCCTGCCTGCTGCACCAGATCCGGCGCTGCAGCGCGCCGTGCGTGGGGCTTGTCACCGAGAGCGCGTATGCCGAGGACGTGGAGGCTGCGGCCCTGTTTCTGGCAGGGAAGGAGGACGAGGTCATGGAGCGGCTGGCCGCGCGCATGAGCGACGCTGCCGGCAGCATGAGGTACGAGGAGGCCGCTGCCTATCGCGACCAGATCGGGGCGCTGCGCAACGTGCGTGAAAAGCAGTTCGTGAGCGGGGCAGGCGAGGACACCGACGTCATCGCCTGCGGCCGCACCGGCGGCATCGTCTGCGTCAACCTCGCGATGATCCGGGGAGGACGGCATCTCGGCGACAAGAATTTTTTCCCGCGCCACGCGGAGGGCTGCACGGACGGTGAAGTGCTGGAGGCCTTCGTGGCGCAGCACTACACGCAGCACGGCGTGCCGCCCCAGATCGTGGTCGGCGCGAACCTCGACGCGCGGCCCCTGGAGCAGCTGCTGTCCGGAAGCGCCGGCCACAAGGTCCAGATTTCGACCCATCTTGCGGGCGCGCGCAAGGCCTGGCTCGACATGGCCGCCAGGAACGCGGAGCTCGGCGCGGCGCAGGAGCTCGGATCGCTGGCCACCCGCGAAGCGCGCCTGACGGCGCTGCAGCAATTGCTCGAGCTGCCCGACACGGCGCACCGCATCGAGTGCTTCGACGTGAGCCATACCATGGGCGAGGCGGTGGTTGCGTCGTGCGTTGTCTACGACGGAACGGGGCTGCAGAAGGGCGAGTATCGGCGCTTCAACATTGCGGTCAAACCGGGTGACGGGTCGCTGGATGACCGCGGCGCGATCGATCAGACGCAGAACGCCGCTCATCGCGCCGTGATCACTCCCGGGGACGATTACGCGGCGCTGCGCGACGCGCTCTCGCGCCGTTACCGCAAGCTCGTCGCGGGCGAGGGCAAATTGCCGGACCTCGTCCTGATCGACGGAGGCAGGGGGCAGCTGTCGGTTGCAGCGGACGTCTTCGCCGAGCTCGGGTTGAGCGACGTGGCGCTCGTTGCAGTGGCGAAAGGGGAGGCGCGGCGGCCGGGACAGGAGCAGTTGCTGGTCGCGGGCCGCCCGCAGCCGCTTACGCCCGGGGCCGACTCGCCGGCGCTGCACCTCATCCAGCAGATCCGCGACGAGGCTCATCGTTTCGCGATCCAGGGCCATCGCGCCCGCCGCGGCAAGGCGCGCAGCAGCTCCCCGCTCGAGCAGATCGCGGGAATCGGCGCTAAGCGCCGCCAGCGGCTGCTCGCCCGCTTTGGAGGGCTGCGCGGGCTGCAGGCCGCCAGCGTAGACGAGCTGGCCTCGATCGAAGGCATCGGGCGCGCGCTGGCGGAAAAGATTCACCACGAGCTGCACTGATGCCCCTCAACCTGCCCAATCTGCTGACCTGGCTGCGGATCGTGCTCATTCCGCTGTTCGTCGGCATCTTCTACTTCGAGAAGAGTTGGGTATCCGGGCCCAATCAGAACCTGGTGGCGACCCTCATTTTTGCCGGCGCCGCGATCACCGATTGGCTCGACGGCTGGCTCGCGCGCAAGCTCAACCAGACCTCGGCCTTCGGCGCCTTCCTCGACCCGGTCGCGGACAAGCTGATGGTGACAGCGGCACTGATTATTCTGGTCCAGCTGGAACGCCTGGACGCGATCATTGCCCTCATCATCATCGGGCGCGAGATCGGGATCTCCGCGCTGCGGGAATGGATGGCGAACATCGGAGCGGCGCGGAGCGTAGCGGTGTCGTTCCTGGGCAAGGTCAAAACCGTCTCGCAGATGTTGGCGATCCCGCTTCTGCTTTATCACGATTCGCTGGGGGCGTTCGACCCGCAGCGGGTGGGGACGTGGTTGATCGTCGTCGCCGCGGTGCTGACGCTGGCCTCGATGGCGTACTACCTCAAGGTCGCGCTGCCGCAGATCTGGCGCACGCCCTGAGGGCCGCGGCCGGCTGACGATGCCGCACGCGTAGATTCCCTATGCGCAGCAGGGTGTTGGTGGCGCGTCACGCGGGTTGCCAGGGCAGGGGCCCTCGCCTATAATTTTCCAGACGAAACGCGGGAATAGCTCAGTTGGTAGAGCGCAACCTTGCCAAGGTTGAGGTCGCGAGTTCGAGACTCGTTTCCCGCTCCAGAATTCAAGGGAAAACGGAGTTTGCTCCGTTTTGGCTCTGGCTAACTTGAGGGTTAGCCTCCACCTCAGGAATGGCTTTGGCGGAGGCGTAACCTGTGGATTAGCCTCCGCCGAAACTCCGTTTTCCCTTTTCGTTTCAGGTTTTCGCGGGCGGGGTGGCAGAGTGGTCATGCAGCGGCCTGCAAAGCCGTGTACGCCGGTTCGATTCCGACCCCCGCCTCCCTGTCTCGTTGCCCGGGTGGCGTAATTGGTAGCCGCTGGGGACTTAAAATCCCCTGGCCGCAAGGCCGTGCCGGTTCGACTCCGGCCCCGGGCACCATCATCCGGGAAGTGGAGCGGGCGATTGTGGCATCATACGAAAGGTGATTCATCGCGACCGCAAAGGACGAGCATGATCGTTTTTGACCTGGGCTGCGCCAACAATCATCGCTTCGAGGGCTGGTTCGACTCGAACGAGGACTGCGAGCGCCAGGTCGGGAGCAAGCGCGTTGCCTGCCCGCTCTGCGGCAACGCCGATGTGACGCGCCTGCCGCACGCCTCGCACATCAAGAGCGGGGCGAAGGAACGTGCGCCGCGCGCGGATACCGCCGTTGCAGGAGAGCAGCAGTACGCGAATACCGGCGCCGACCTGCTCTCCAAGGTCATCGAGCACGTCATCAACAATTCGGAAGACGTCGGGGCGGCGTTTCCCGAAGAAGCGCGCAAGATTCACTATCGGGAGACGCCCGAGCGCAGGATACGCGGCACGGCCTCGCACGACGAGGTCGACGCGCTGCGCGATGAGGGCATCGAGGTCTTGGCGCTTCCCGTGCCCGCCCACCGCCTGGGCAAGACGCATTAGCGCTCACCACGCTGGGGAGAGGCGATGTTCAAGCACATATTGCTGCCGACCGACGGCTCCAAGCTGTCGAACCGGGCGGTCGGGATCGGCATCCGGTTTGCCGGGAAAATCCGGGCCCGGGTGACCGCCCTGCACGTCGTGCCGGCGTTCAAGGCATTCGCCAACGAAGGCTTCGCACCGTTGAGCCCCGTGCTGAAGAGACGCCTCGAAGAGGAGGCGCGCGCGGGGGCCGCCCGGATACTCGACTCGATCGCCCGGCAGGCTCGGTCGCGCAGGGTGCGGTGCGCAACGCTGGTGGTGGCGAGCGATTTGCCCTATCAGGAAATTATCGCGACTGCGCGCCGGAAGAAGTGCGACCTCATCCTGATGGCCTCGCACGGCCGCCGCGGCCTGTCGAGCCTGCTGCTCGGCAGCGAGACCGCCAAGGTCCTGCTCCACTCCAAGGTGCCGGTGCTGGTGGTGCGCTGACGCCGCGGGCGCTGCCAGCCGTCGGTCAATCGGGCCGAATGTTGGCCGCGCGGATGACCTTCTTCCAGCGTTCGTGGTCTTCCCGCATGTAGCTCGCCAGTCCCGCAGCAGTACTCGGGGAGGGCTCGGCCCCCTGGCTCGCGAGCCGCTGCGAGAGCTCGGCCTCAGCGAGAAGCTTTACGATCTGGGCGTTCAGCCGTTTGACGATGGCCTGGGGTGTCGCGGCGGGCGCGAACAGGCCGTACCAGGCGACGAACTCGAAGCCGGGCACGCCGGATTCCGCGACGGTGGGTACGTCCGGCGCAGCCGGCGAGCGCTTGGCGCTGCCGACGGCGATGCCATTCAACTTGCCGGCCCTGACGTGCGGCAGCACCGCGGGCATGCTGGTGAACTGGAGCGAGACCTGCCCGGAAAAGAGATCGACGAGGGCGGGCCCGGTGCCTTTGTAGGGCACGTGCAGGAGGTCGATGCCGGCCATGGCCTTCAGCATCTCCATGCCAAGGTGCTGCGCGCTGCCGTAGCCGGCGGAAGCGTAGCTGATTCGCCCCGGCTGGTCCTTCGCCAGTGCAACCAACTGTTTCACCGATTTCGCCGGCAACGAGGGGTGGGCGACGAGCATCTGGGAATTAACCACGAGCATGCTGACGGGGGCGAAATCGCGAAACGGGTCGTACGACAGCTTCGCGTGCAGCGCCGGATTGATGCTCATGCCGCCCGACTGGCCCTGGAGCAGGGTATAGCCATCCGGGCTTGCCCGCGCGGCGGCTTCCACGCCGACCACGCCCCCGGCGCCGCCGCGATTGTCCACGACGACCTGCTGGCCCCACGCCTCGGTCAGCTTCTGGCCGATGGCGCGGGCCACGAAATCGCTGGGGCCCCCGGGAGGAAAGGTCACGATGAGGCGAATCGGCTTGGAGGGATACGTCTGCGCCGCCGCGGCAATCCAGCCTATCGCGAGCGCGACCGAGCAGCACGTCCGGATGAGCCGCCGCTGGAATCGAATGCGCATGTCACTCCCTCGCCTCGCGTAATCTAGCATAAGGGGGGTGGTGCGCCCCGCGGCGAAAGGAATCGGCTAAACTACTCGCCTCGCACGCGCCGCTCGCGAACGATGAACGATCCCGCCGCGCCTCCGCAATCCCTCACCGACAAGCTGATCGCCAGGAAAGACGGCGCTATCGGCTGGGTCATCTTTAACAACCCCGATCGCCACAATGCCACCTCGTACGAGATGTGGCAGTCGCTGCCCATGGTCCTGGAGGCATACGTCAAGGACCCTGAGGTGCGGGTAATCGTATTTCGCGGCGCCGGCGAAAAGGCGTTCAGTGCGGGCGCGGACATCTCGCAGTTCAAGGAAAAGCGCAGCGGGGCAGCAGCCACGGAATACAACGCCGCGGCGGATGCCGCGAGCCAGGCACTGCGGCAGTGTGCGAAGCCAACCCTCGCGATGATCCGGGGCTACTGCATCGGGGGCGGAACCGCGGTTGCCGTGGGCTGTGACATCCGCATCGCTGCGGACGATGCGCGCTTCGGCGTGCCGGCCGCGAAGCTCGGCCTCGGCTACCGGTTCGATGGCATCAAGCGTCTCGCCTCCGTCGTCGGCCCGGCGCGCACCGCCGAGATCTTCTTCACCGCCCGCCAGTTCACGGCGCAGGAAGCGCTGCAGATGGGGCTCGTCAACCGGTTGGTGCCGGCGGCCGAGCTCGAAGGCTTCGTCGAAGACTACGCCCGCGCGATAGCACTCAATGCCCCACTCACGATCGCGGCGGTTAAACGCGCGCTCATCGAACTGCAGAAGGATCCCGCGGAGCGCGATCTCGCCCTTTGCCAGCGCATGGTGGACGCCTGCTTCGCGAGCGAGGACTACCGCGAAGGCCAGGCCGCCTTCATGGAAAAGCGCAAGCCGCGGTTCACGGGCCGCTGAAGCAGGGGACCACCATGCCATTCGAGGCGAGCCGACGCGACCTTACGGTCGGAGTGATCGGGACCGGCGCGATGGGGCGGGGCATCGCCCAGGTTGCCGCGGCGGGCGGCATGCAGGTGCTGATGAGCGACAGTCGGCCGGGCGCGGCCGACGAGGCGCGCGGATTCATCGACAAGATGCTTGCCCGCGCTGCGGAAAAAGGCGCGATGACGAAGGACGAAGCGGTCGGCGCAGTCAACCGGATCAGGGTCGTCGGTGGACCGGAGGCCATGAAGCCTTGCCAGGTCGTGATCGAGGCCATCGTCGAGAACCTCGAGGCCAAGCAAAAGCTGTTCGCCGAGCTCGAGGCCGTGGTCGCGCCGGATTGCATACTCGCGACGAACACGTCCTCTCTCTCCGTGACGACCATCGCCTCGAAGCTCAAGACGCCGCAGCGCTTTGCCGGATTCCACTTCTTCAATCCGGTGCCGCTGATGAAGCTGGTGGAGGTGATCGACGGGCTGCAGACCGAGGGCTGGGTAGGCGACGCGCTGATGGCGGTGGGCCGCCGGATGACGCGCGAACCCGTGCGGCTGAAGGATGCGCCCGGTTTCCTCGTCAACCAGGTCGGGCGCGGGTTCACGCTGGAGGCGGCGCACCTTGCCTACGAGGGAATCGCAGGATTTGCCGACGTGGACCGCGTGATGCGCGACGTCGGCGGCTTCCGCATGGGACCGTTCGAGCTGATGGAGCTGACCGGCCTGGACGTGACCCATCCGGCATCCGAACTGATCTATCGCCAGTTCTTCGAGGAGCCGCGCTACCGGCCGAACCTCATCATGCGCAGCCGCTACGAGGCGGGCGTGCTGGGCCGCAAGTCCAGGCGCGGTTTCTACGATTACGACGCCGAGATGAAGCCGATCGTGCCGCCCGAGCCACCCGCGCCTGTGGCACGCCCCGCGAGCGTCTGGGTGAGCCCAGTCGACGCCCAAGGCCATGCTGCCCTCGTTGGGCTGCTGAACTCGCTGGGCATCCACCGGGAGACGGCGGCGAAGCCGAGCCCGCAGGCGCTGATCCTGGTCACCCCCGTCGGGGAGGATGCGACGACCTGCGCAGTGGAGCAGGGGCTCGATCCGCGGAGGACCGTTGCGGTCGATACCCTCTTCCCCATGGCGAAGCGCCGCACCCTCATGAGCACGCCCGTAACCGACGCGGCCTATCGCGAGGCGGCGCACGGCCTCTTCGCCGCTGATGGCGTGCCGGTCACCGTGTGCCGCGACAGCCCGGGCTTCATCGCGCAACGAATCGTCGCGATGATCGTCAACATCGGCTGCTCGATCGCGCAGAGCCGCACCGCCCAGCCCGCCGATATCGACAAGGCAGTCATGCTCGGTCTCAACTACCCGAACGGGCCGTTCGGGTTCGGTGATGTCCTGGGTCCCGGCCGCGTCTACCGGGTGCTGTCCTCCATGCACAGAATCTACGGCGATCCGCGCTACCGCCCCAACATCTGGCTCGCCCGGCGCGCGAAGCTGGGCGTGTCGCTATTGACCCCGGAACCCTGATGCCCGCAATCGTCACGATGCCCTGAAAGGAGAACCCCCATGCTCGAAGCCTACATCTACGAAGGGGTACGCACGCCCTTCGGACGCCACGCCGGCGTTCTCGCCAAGGTACGGCCCGACGACCTGCTCGCCGACGCCATGCGCAACGTCATGAAGAAGACGGCGTTCAAGCCGGATCAGGTTGAGGACATCATCGTGGGTTGCGCGAACCAGGGTGGAGAGGACAGCCGCTGCGTCGCGCGCCACGCGGGGCTGGTGGCCGGACTGCCGGTGGAGACGCCCGGGACCGTGCTCCAGCGCAATTGCGCGAGCGGGCTGGGGGCCGTGGTCCACGCCGCCCACGCGCTTACCGCGGGCGAGGGAGATGTCTATCTGGTCGGGGGGGTGGAAAGCATGAGCCGGTCACCGCTGGTCATGAGCCGGGCCGAGTCCGCGTTCGCGCGCGACATCCGGCTCTACGACAGCACCATCGGGCCGCGCTTTTCCAATCCCAAGCTGGTCAAGCAATTCGGTGACGACCAGATGCCGCAGACCGCGGACACGCTGGCGCGCCAGTACGAAATCAAGCGCGAGGAAGCGGACCGGTTTGCCCTGCGCTCGCAGCAACGCTACGCCATCGCCAAGGGCGAGGGTTTCTTCTCTGGAGAGATCGCGCCAGTCGAGCTGCCGCCTACGCGCAAGGGCCCGGTGCCCCCGGTCGCCGAGGACGAGCACCCGCGCCCGAACACGGACCTCGACACGCTGGCCCGGATGCGCCCGCTCTACGACGGCGGCGTCACCACCGCCGGCAACGCTTCGGGGGTGAATGACGGTGCGGTGGCGATGCTCCTCGGCTCGAAGGCAGCGGGACAAAAGGCGGGCACGAAGCCGCTCGCGCGCATCATCGCCAGCGCAGCGGCAGGCGTGCCGCCCCAGATCATGGGCATTGGCCCGGTCGCGGCCTGCAAGAAGGTCCTGGCGCGCAGCGGCCTCGCGCTGAAGGACATGGACGTGATCGAGATCAACGAGGCGTTCGCCGCGCAGGTTCTGGCCTGCCTGAAGGGGCTTGGCATCGCGTTCGACGACAGCCGTGTCAATCCCAACGGCGGCGCCATCGCCCTCGGTCATCCTCTCGGCGCGTCGGGAGCCCGACTTGCCCTGACGGCCGCGCGTCAGCTCGGGCGCGTCGGGGGTCGCTACGCCCTCGTGAGTCTCTGCATTGGGGGCGGGCAGGGCATGGCGGCAATTCTTGAACGAACCTGAGAATCTTGCGCCGCGATGGGCGAGCGGCCCGCTGGGGACCTGTTTTCCGCCGCCCAGCGGGTGCGCCACGATGGGCCAGCCCATTGGCACCCTAATTGCGTACGTTTTGCTCTGTGCCACTGTCCCGGCCCCAAGGGGGCTGGGACGTACAGGCTTTTTGCGTATGTTTGACGAATAGTCGTCGCTTTAGGATAGGCTAGAACGGTATGCCATTGCAGGAATGGGTCGCCGATACACTGATGGGACGGTCCTCCCATTGGCTGCGGTTTGTGGGCTCCGGCGTCGTCACGCTGCTGTCGGTGCTTATGGTCGCGGTCCTGTGGCGCGGAATGAACGCCATTACCGACCCGGGCCTGCTGCTCCTTTTCACCGTCGCCGCCTCCACCTACCTCGCGGGCGGCATGGCCGGCATGCTGAGCGCCGCCATCGTGCTCTTCTGCTCGTTCGTCCTGTTCTCGCACCCGCTTTATCCGTTCCGCTACAACGAGCTCGACTGGAGGCAGATGATGGTCATCGTAGTCGCCTGCCCCGTCATCGCGCTCATGGTGGGCTCGCTCAAGGAGCAGGTCGACCGCCTGAAACTCATCACCCGCGAGGCCCAGACGTTGAGGGATGAAATCCGCCGGTTGGAGACGGTCAAGGAAGCGCAATACCTGTGCGAGCTGCGCTTCCGGCTGATGGCGGACTGCATCATCGACTACGCCGTGTGCCAGCTCGATGCCAACGGCTCGGTCAGGAACTGGAACGTCGGCGCGGAACGGCTGCTTGGATACTCCGCTGCGGAGATCGTTGGGCAGAGCTATTCGAGATTCTTCACCAAAGAAGATATCCTCTCCCGGCACCCGGAACGCCTGATGGACCAGGCGAGGTTTTCGGGGAGGGCAGGTCAGGAGGCCTGGCGTCTACGTAAGGGTGGGGGACGGCTGCACTGCCGCAGTTCGATCATTCCGCTCAAGAATCAGCAGGGCGCGGAGGCCGGCTACCTCCTCGTCATTCATGACCTCACCCGCATGGAAGAAGCCAACCTCGCAACGCTCAAGGCTCAGGCCGAACTGGAGGCGATGCGCAATCGCCTGAGTTCGACCGAAAGCGGATCCGACACCACGGCCTAGGCAGCCCCGGTTTGGCTGGCGGGCAGGGCCTCAAGAGAATTCCTGGAGGTGCGAAGGCCATAGGCCC
Organism: uncultured beta proteobacterium; assembly: GCA_963699525.1. Lineage (GTDB taxonomy): Bacteria > Pseudomonadota > Gammaproteobacteria > Burkholderiales > SG8-41 > SG8-41. Next base: position 93,302 of record CAVOUI010000020.1, read on the forward strand.
CCGGCCCGACCCTCAAGCTAGTTGACATAATATACATTATACGCATGTATTGGCATCCCGCTGTAGCCCGGGCGGCCAACGGACAGGCGTCAAGGCGCTTCCTAGGAGCGGCCAGCGCGAGCCTTGAACAAACGAAAGAAGTTGGAACTCGTTGCCGTTGCAACTTCGTCCAGTGAGACCTGCTTCAGGCGTGCGAGCTCCTCCGCTACGTATTTCACCAGGCCCGGCTCGTTGGTCTTGCCGCGGTACGGGACCGGGGCAAGGAACGGAGAATCGGTCTCTATCAGCATCCGCTCCAATGGGACCTGGCGCGCGACCTCCCGAAGCGCCGTGGCGTTCTTGAAGGTGACAATGCCCGAGAACGAGATCAGGAAGCCGAGGTCGATCGCGGCCTGCGCCACTTCCCAGCTTCCGGTGAAGCAGTGCATCACGCCTCCCACGTCCGACGCCCCTTCCTCGCGCATGATGCGCAGCGTGTCCTCGGCAGCGTCGCGCATGTGGATGATGAGCGGCTTGCCGCTGCGCCGCGCTGCCCGGATGTGGGTTCGGAAGCGCTCGCGCTGCCACTCGGCTCCACCCTTGATGCGGTAATGGTCGAGCCCGGTCTCGCCGATCGCCACGACCCTGGGATGATCGGCGAGCGTGACGAGTTCCTGTTCCGTCACCACGGGCACATCCTCGTAGTCGGGGTGCACCCCCACCGATGCGCTGAGGTTCGGGTAGCGCTCGGCCAGCGCCCGGACCTGCGGAAACTCCTGCAGCGTGACGCTCACACAGAGCGCGTGCGTCACCTGGTTCGTGCGCATCAGCTCCAGTGCGTCGTCCACCCGCGCGGCCAGGTCCGGAAAGTCGAGGTGGCAGTGGGAATCGACCAGCATAAGGCGGACGTTGTCGAAAAGTCAGGCCAGCTGCGCGGTAGCGCCGTGGCGTAGCAGCGCGCTGTACTCCAGCAGCAGATGCTCCAGGAACAGGCGCGCGTTCAGGGGATGCGAAACGATGCGCTGCAGGCGCACCATCCGCCGCTGGAAACGCAGCGCCTCGATCAGGTCGAGGCGTTGTGCGGCGGCACCGATGGCGTCGGAATAGTCCGGGTTATAACGCACCCTCCCCGCCACCTTGTGGCTGACGAGGTCGAAGGCCCATTTCTGCAGCCAGGAAAGCACCTGCCGCGGTGGGGTTTCGCGCAGTTGCTCCGCGCTCGCGAGGGCGTCGAAGTCCGGGCGCGTGATTGCGCCGAGCAGCGCCTGCCGTTGCTGCCAGTAATCTTCGTCGAACGCGAGCGCGAGCAACGGCGCGCCACCGGCGTGGGCGAGCGCAAGGCCGGCGTCACGCAGCTTCTGCTGCTCGAGCCAGGCTTGCGCCGCCTCGCGCGAAGGGGGCGCCAGCACCACTTGCTCGCAGCGGCTGCGAACCGTCGGCAGTAGCTGGTGCCAGCGATGCGCGACCAGCAGGAAATGGGTCCGCGGCGGCGGCTCTTCCAGGCTCTTCAGCAAGGCGTTGGCGGCGTTCACATTGAGCGCTTCGGCCGGGTGGATCAGCACGACCTTCGCACCGCGGCGATGACTGGACATATTGATGAAATCGGACAGGGCCCGAACCTGGTCGACGGAGATCTGGATGCGCGGCTTGCGCTCGGGCGCCTCCGGCTCCCCCTCGCCCGCTTCGGTGGGACTTTCGGGCTTCAGCACGCGGCAATCGGGGTGGCTGCCCTGCTCCATCCAGGCGCAGGCCATGCAGTGCCCGCAGGCACTCCCGTCCCGCTGCGGGTTTTCGCACAGCAGGGCACGCGCGAGCGCTTCGGCGAACGCCAGCTTGCCAATGCCTTCACGCCCTCGCAGCAGCAACGCATGAGGTAGCCGTCCCGCGCGCGCCAGCAGGGCTTCAAACGATCCGGAATGCCAAGGATAAATCATTACTTAACAGATTGTTGAAAGCACTTTCTCAAGTTCTTTCTTAACTTGAGCCAGACTCGCCTGGGCATCGAGGACGCGAATGCGGCCTGGCTCAGCCCGCGCCCGCCTGAGGTAGGCATCACGCACGCGCCCGAAATACGCGTCGCGCTCGCGCTCGAACCGGTCCAGCTTGTTCTTGCGCCCCGTCCGGCTCCGTCCGGTTGCCGGACTGACATCGAACAGGACGGTGAGATCGGGCTGAAGGCCGGAATGCACCCATTGTTCCAGTGTCGCGACCTTTTCCCATGACACGCCGCTGCCTCCGGACTGATAGGCGTAGGTCGCGTCGGTAAAGCGATCGCACACGACCCAGACGCCGCGCTCGAGGGCGGGCGTGATGACCCTGGCGAGGTGCTCGCGGCGCGCCGCGAACATCAGGAGGGTTTCGGTTTCAGCGTGCAGGCGCTCGCGGCCCGCCAGCACCAGCCGACGCACCTGCTCTCCCGCCGGCGTGCCTCCCGGCTCACGCGTCACCTTGACACGGATACCGCGGCCGCGCAGAAAGCGGGCGATCCAGCGCAAATGGGTGCTCTTCCCGGCACCGTCTATGCCTTCGAGGGTGATGAATTTACCGCGCGTCATCGGCGTCCCGAGCGCTGATATTTTGTCACGGCGCGCTCGTGTTCTCCCAGCGTGCGCGAGAAATGCGAGGAGCCGTCGCCACGGGAGACGAAATAGAGCGCCTCACTCGCGGGCGGATTGAGCGTCGCGGTGAGGGAGGCGAGCCCCGGCATCGCGATCGGGGTCGGCGGCAGCCCAACGCGGGTATAGGTGTTGTAGGGGGCGTCCGCGAGCAGATCGCGCTTGCGCAGGTTGCCGTCGAAGCTCTCCCCCAGCCCGTAGATCACGGTGGGATCGGCCTGCAGAAGCATGCCTTTGCGCAGCCGGTTGATGAAGACGGCGGCAATGAGCGGGCGCTCCTCCTCCCGGCCGGTCTCCTTCTCGACGATCGACGCGAGAATCAGCGCCTCGTAAGGAGTGGCAAACGGCAGGTCCGACGCACGCGCCGCCCAGCGCGTATCGAGGTGGGATTGCAGGAGACGGTATGCGCGCGCGAGGACCCGGAGATCACTGCTGCCGCTCGCAAAGTAATAGGTATCCGGGAAAAACAGCCCTTCGGCCGACGGCTCCTGGATCCCCAGGCGCTGCAAGATCTCTTCGTCCGCGAGCCCGCGCGTCGTGTGGGCGAGGTCCGGGTGCTCGTCGAGTGTCGCGCGCATCTGCCTGAAGGTCGAGCCCTCGACAAACTTGATCGCGGCCTGCGTGACGTCACCCGCCACGATCTTCTGCAGCAGGCGATACGGAGTGACCGGCTCGACGAGCTCGTAGTTGCCCGCCTTGACGTTTCGCGCCACCCCGAGGAGCCGTGCCATCAGGACAAAGAGCTCGGGGCGGCGCAAGGCTCCCGCTCGCTCCATTTCCTGCGTCGCGCCGCGCAGGCTGCTGCCCGGCTTGATGCTGAACTGCAGCGGCAATGTTGCAGCCGGGAGCTCGGCCGTGGCGTACCACACGAGTGTGGAGGCGAAGAGCGCGGCGGCCACCGCCGCAGCGCCGAGCAGCGCGCGCAGGATGCGATTCGTGCGCCGGCCAAGACTCATGGGCGGGCCCCCGGTGCGCGGGCTGCCCTCAAAGTCTCCGGAAGACCAGGCTGCCGTTGGTGCCGCCGAAGCCGAACGAGTTCGAGAGGGCCACGTCGATCCTCATCTTGCGCGCAGTATTCGGCACGAAGTCCAGGTCGCATTGAGGGTCGGGATTGACGAGGTTGATCGTGGGCGGCGCGACCTGGTCACGCACGGCCAGCGCCGAAAATACCGCCTCGACGCCGCCCGCCGCCCCCAGCAGGTGACCGGTCATGGACTTGGTCGAGCTGATCGCGAGCTTGCGCGCGTGATCGCCGAAACAGCTCTTGACCGCGACCGTTTCGGCGACGTCGCCAAGGGGGGTCGAAGTGCCGTGGGCATTGATGTAGTCCACCTGGTCGCGATTGAGCCCCGCGTTCTTGAGCGCATTGGCCATGCACCGGACAGCCCCCTCCCCGTCCTCGCACGGGGCCGTGATGTGATGAGCGTCGGCGCTCATGCCGTAGCCGGCGAGCTCGCAATAGATCTTAGCCCCGCGCTTGCGCGCGTGCTCGTATTCCTCGAGGACCAGGATGCCGGCGCCCTCGCCGAGCACGAAGCCATCGCGGTCCCGGTCCCATGGCCGGCTGGCGCCGGCCGGATCGTCATTGCGCGACGACAGCGCGCGCGCCGCGCAGAATCCGCCGAGACCGAGCAGAGACACGCACGACTCCGAGCCGCCGGCGACCATGACATCCGCGTCGCCATACTCGATCAGGCGCCCGGCATCGCCGATGCAATGGTTGGCCGTGGTGCAGGCCGTCACCAGCGCGAGGTTCGGGCCCTTGAGGCCGTACATGATGGAAAGCTGTCCCGAGATCATGTTGATGATCGAGCCGGGGATGAAGAATGGAGAGATCTTGCGCGGACCGCCTGCGAGTACCGCCTTGTGCGTGTCCTCGATCATGGGCAGCCCACCGATTCCCGAGCCGATGCACACGCCCACCTGCTCGCGCTGCTCGCGATCGAAATCGAGCCCGGCGTCCTTGATCGACTCGATCGCGGCGGCCAGGCCGTAATGAATGAAGGTGTCGAAACGGCGCGCTTCCTTCGCCGAAAGGTGCTGCGCCGGATCGAAGCCCTTCACTTCACCGGCGATCTGGGAGCTCAGGGGGGAAGGGTCGAAACGCGTGATGCGGGTGATGCCGGAGGCGCCGGCCAAGACGTTCTTCCACGCCTCGGGTACCCCGTTCCCGACCGGGGAGATGATGCCTAGCCCGGTGACGACGACTCTGCGTCTGGCCAAATGCGCTCCGGACCGGGGTGAAACTCAGGACTTGCCGTGGGACTTGATGTAGTCGATGGCCTGCTGGACGGTGGCGATCTTCTCGGCTTCCTCGTCCGGGATCTCGGTCTCGAATTCCTCCTCGAGCGCCATCACCAGCTCCACCGTGTCGAGCGAGTCCGCACCGAGATCATTGACGAAAGACGACTCGTTCTTGACGTCCGCCTCGTTGACGCCCAGCTGCTCGGCAACTATTTTCTTCACGCGTTGCTCGATGTTCTCCATTCAGTACCCCTTTCCTCGACAGGAATGAAATGCTTGCATGTGACCCCGGAATGCCGCTGTGACGGGGCCGGATGGATTCAAACAGGGCGCTATTTTACCAGATTCATTCGTCAAAAAAGTCCCCGCTTTTCAAAGAGCTGGCACGCTATTCCATGAACATGCCGCCGTTCACGTGCAGCGTGCAGCCCGTCACGTAATCCGCCGCCGGCGACGCCAGAAATACGGCTGCCGCGGCCACGTCCTCCGGCCGCCCGAGCCTTCCGAGAGGGATTTGCTCGATCAGGGCGCCGCGCTGCTGCTCGGATAGCGCCCGTGTCATGTCGGTATCGATGAACCCCGGCGCGATGCAGTTGACGGTGATGTTGCGGCTCCCCACCTCGCGCGCGAGCGACTTGGAGAAGCCGATGATCCCGGCTTTCGCGGCGGCATAATTGGTCTGCCCGGCGTTGCCGGTCACCCCGACCACGGAGGTGATGTTGATGATGCGGCCGTAGCGCGCCTTCATCATCGAGCGCAGCACGAGCTTCGACAGGCGGTAGACCGACTTGAGGTCGGTCGCCATGATCTCGTCCCACTCCTCGTCCTTCATGCGCACCAACAGGTTGTCGCGGGTGATGCCGGCGTTGTTGACGAGGATGGCGATGTCGCCGAAACGCTTCTGGATATCCTGCACCGCCGTCTCGACCTTCTGGGTGTCGTTGACGTTGAGAGCCATCCCCGCACCCTTGATCCCCGCAGCGGTCAATCGCTGCCCGATTGCGTCCGCGCCGGCTGGACTGGTAGCGGTGCCGATCACCACGGCGCCGCACTTGCCAATCTCCAGAGCAATGGCCTGGCCGATGCCGCGCGAGGCACCGGTGACCAGCGCGATTTTCCCGTCGAGGATCACGATTTGAACGCCGCCAGGGTCTGTTCGAGCGCTTGCGGATCGGTGATTGCGTGGCTCTGGAGGCCACCCTCGATGCGCCGGGTGAGGCCGGCCAGCACCTTGCCCGGGCCGCATTCCGCGACGTGCGCGATACCGTCCGCGGCCATGCGGCGCACGATCTCCACCCAGCGCACCGGGCTGCATGCCTGGCGCGCCAGCGCCTGCCGGATACGCTGCGGCTCCTTCTCCACCGCGACGTCCACGTTGTTGATCACGGGAATGCGCGGCGCGCTGACCGGCACCCTGTCGAGAAAGGACGCGAGCCGGTCGGCGGCCGGCTTGAGCAGCGAGCAGTGGAACGGCGCGCTTACGGGCAGCATCATCGCCCGCCGGGCGCCCCGGGCCTTCGCTGTCGCCACTCCGCGCTCGACCGCGCCCTTGTGGCCGGCGATGACGACCTGGCTCGGCGCGTTGAAGTTGACCGGCTCGACGACCTGTCCCTGCGCCGCCTCGAGGCAAGCGCTGCGGACGACTTCGTCCTCCAGCCCGAGGATGGCAGCCATCGCACCCTCCCCCATCGGCACGGCATCCTGCATCGCCTGTGCCCGGAACCGCACCAACGGCAGCGCGTCGCGGAACGCAAGCGCGCCCGCGGCGACCAGCGCCGTGTACTCACCCAGACTGTGGCCGGCGACGACCGCGGGCTCGCCCCCGCCCGCGTCGCGCCATGCGCGGTAGACCGCATAGCCGGCCGTCACCATCAGCGGCTGCGTGTTCACGGTGGAGTTCAACTCGTCCGACGGCCCTTCCGCCGCGAGCTTCCACAGGTCCTGATCCAGCGTGTCGGAGGCCTCGCTGAATACCGCGCGCGCCGCAGCGGACGCGGCGAAAGGCTGCATCATGCCGACCGACTGAGAGCCCTGGCCCGGAAATACGAACGCGAATCGCATTACCATTTCACCAGCGCCGCGCCCCAGGTGAAGCCGCCTCCCACGGCTTCCAGCAACACGTGCTGCCCGGCGCGGATACGCCCGTCGCGCACCGCCTCGTCGAGCGCGAGCGGTATGGACGCGGCGGACGTGTTGGCGTGGCGGTCTACCGTCACCACCACCTTCTCCATGCTCAGGCCGAGCTTCTTCGCGGAAGCCTGGATGATGCGGATGTTCGCCTGGTGCGGGACGAGCCAGTCGATGTCGGACCTCTGCATCCCGTTCGCCGCCAGGGCTTCGTCGACCAGATCGTCCATCGCCTTGACGGCGAATTTGAACACCCCTCCTCCGTCCATCTGCAGGAGCGGCCGGCCGCTCACCTTGCCGCCGGACACCGATCCCGGCACCGTCAGAAGGTTCGCGTACGAGCCGTCGGCGTGCAAGTGGGTCGACAGGATGCCCGGGGTGCTGTCGCGCCGAAGCACAACGGCACCGGCGCCGTCGCCGAACAGCACGCAGGTCGACCGATCGCTCCAGTCGAGGATCCGCGAATAGATTTCCGCGCCCACTACCAGCGCGTTTCGGTACTGCCCCGCGCGAAGGAGGCTGTCCGCCGTCGAGAGCGCGTACACGAACCCGCTGCACACCGCCTGCACGTCGAATGCCGGGCAATTGCGCACGCCGAGCTTGGCCTGCAGCAGGCAGGCCGTGCTCGGGAACACCACATCGGGCGTGGTGGTCGCCATTACGATGAGGTCGATCTCGCCGGCGCCAACCCCGGCCGCGTTGAGGGCATTGCGGCTCGCCGCGAGCGCGAGGTCGCTCGTCTTCTCGCCGTCAGCGGCGATGTGGCGCTGGCGGATCCCGGTACGGGTAACGATCCACTCGTCCGTCGTGTCGACGGCGAGTTCGAGGTCGCGGTTGGTGAGCACCTTGGCCGGCAGGTAGCCGCCGGTACCGACGATCCTGGTATAGCTGTTCTTCACGCGGCGTTCTTGTGGATGGCGGCCATGCGCTCGGTGATGTGCGCCAGCACGCCGGCGCGCGCCTCGTCCAGCGCCCGGCGGATCGCGAAACCAAAGGCAAACGCGTCGGCCGAGCCGTGGCTCTTGACCACGACGCCCCGCAAGCCGAGGAGACTCGCGCCATTGTAGCGGCGATGGTCCACCCGGTTCTTGAACGCGTTGATCACGGGCAGCGCGACCAGTCCGGCGAGCCGGGAAAACAGGCTGCGGCCGAACTCCTGGCGCAGGTAGGTGGCGAGCATCTGCGCCAGGCCCTCGGAGGTTTTCAGCGCCACGTTGCCGACGAAACCGTCGCACACCACGACATCGGTGGTTCCCTTGTAAATGTCATCGCCCTCGACATAGCCGTGAAAATTGAGGTCGCTCGCGCGCATCAGTTCCGCCGCACCCTTGACCTGGTCGTTACCCTTGATGTCTTCGGCCCCGATGTTGAGCAGGCCGACCGTCGGCCGGTGCTTGCCTTCGACCGAGCTCACCAGCTCCGAGCACATGATGCCGAACTGCAGCAGGTGCTCGGGGGTGCAGCTCACGTTGGCGCCGAGGTCGAGGATGTAGGTCCGGCCCTTCAGCGAAGGCAGGACGGTTGCGATGGCGGGGCGGTCGATGCCGGGAAGCATCCCCAGCACAAAGCGTGAGATCGCCATGAGCGCCCCGGTGTTGCCGGCGCTGACACACGCCGCGGCCTCGCCCTGCTCCACGAGGTTCACCGCGACCCGCATCGAGGAATCTTTCTTCGCCCGCATCGCGGCGGCGGGCGACTCGTCCATTTCGACGATCTCGCTTGTATGGCGGATGCTGATCCGCGCGCCAGGCTCGCCGCCGTGGCGCTTCAGCTCGCGCTCGATGGCGTCCTGCCGGCCGACGAGGATGAAAGATGCGTCGCGGTCCGCGCGCGCGACGGTCAGGGCGGCGGGCACGGTCACGTGCACACCGTGATCGCCACCCATGCAGTCGATGGCAACCTTCACCTCCATCCGCATTCCTCCTCCCTGAGGCGCGTCGCCGCGCCTGCGCCGCGCGCCGGTGGTCTGCGTGCCAAGAGCCTATTCGCCCTTGGCCTTGACGACCTTCTTGCCGCGATAGTAGCCGTTCGGGCTGATGTGGTGGCGCAGGTGCACTTCGCCGGTCGTCGGCTCGAGCGCCAGCGGCGGGTTCGAAAGCGCGTCGTGCGAGCGGTGCATGCCGCGTTTCGAGGGAGACTTCTTGTTCTGCTGTACTGCCATTCTCGTGACTCCTTGAGTTTCAGTGGGTGTTCCGCTTCAGCACGGCGAGCTCGGCAAACGCTGAGGCCGTCGCGCCTCGGGTAACCGTGCCGCCGAGAGCCCGGCATGCGCCTTCCTCGTGCTTGGGCGCGTAGGGCAGGCTCAGCAGGATCTCGTCCTCGATCACTGTCGCGAGGTCGAGCTCGCGGCTCGCCTCGATCCACTCGGGTTCCTCTTCGTCCAGCGCGCCCGCCGCCTCCTTGCCCGCCGCCACCAGCAGCAGCGTGTTCAACAACTGTAGCGGGTGATCGAGCGCTTCCAGGCAGCGCTGGCACTGCAGGTGCAGCATCCCGTGGATCACAACCGTCAGGATCGGGCGGCCGCGCGAGTCCAAGCCGCCTGTAACCTCGAACGTAATCGTTCCCAGCGTATCCGCGAGGTTCTCCCGCAACCGGGTCAACCCCGGAAGCGGCAGGTTTCCGCGCAGCGTCTGTCCGGTGCGGGCGAACTCGAGACTATCGATGACAGTCTGCGTGGACCCCTGTCCAGACATAGGCGCGCATGATAGTATTTTTGCGCTGCCCTGTCAAAAAATTTCCAAGAAAAATTCAGCTTTGGCAGGCACTTAGGATCGCTTCCTGCCTTGCATACGCCTCCCATCGTACTCGCTTCGTCTTCGCCGTACCGCCGCAGTTTGCTGGCGCGGCTGCGGCTTCCGTTCGAGGTCCGGGCGCCCGGCGTGGACGAGGCCGCCTTGCCTGGCGAAGGCGCGCGCGATACCGCCCTGCGCCTGGCGCAGGTCAAGGCGCGCGCGGTCGCGCCGGAGTACCCGGAGGGGCTCATCATCGGCAGCGATCAGGTCGCCGTGCTCGACGGCTTGCCGCTCGGCAAGCCTGGCACCCACGCCAACGCAGTCGCGCAACTCAAAGCCATGCGCGGCAGGAGCGTGCTGTTCCATACGGCAATCGCCCTGCTCAATGCGGCCAGCGGCGCGCTACATTCGGCAGAAGTGCCGACAACCGTCCGCTTCCGGCGCTTCGACGACGCGGAGATCGAGCGCTATCTCGCCGCTGAAAAGCCATACGACTGCGCGGGCAGTGCCAGGATCGAGGGCACCGGCATCGTTCTCGTCACCAGCGTCGAAAGCACCGACCCCAGCGCGCTGATCGGGCTGCCGCTGATCGCGCTCGTGGCCATGCTCAGGAGCGAGGGGGTTGTCATTGTCTGAGACCTCGCCCGGCGTGCTCTACCTTATCCCGGTCGCCCTCGGCAGCGATGATGCGGCAGCCCTGATTCCGCCTGCCACGGTCGATGCGGCGCGCAGACTCCGCACCTTCATCGTGGAGAACGCAAAGTCCGCGCGCCGGTTCCTCAAGGCCATCGCGCATCCCGTTCCGCTGCAGGAGCTGCATATTCCACACGCTCGACGAGCACACGCGCGATGTCGCGCCGGTGCTGGCGCCGCTGCTCGCGGGAGAGGATTGCGGTCTTATGTCCGAGTCCGGCTGCCCGTCGGTCGCCGATCCCGGCTCTACACTTGTGCGCCGCGCGCACGAGGCCGGCGTGCGTGTTGTGCCCCTCGCCGGACCCTCGTCGATACTGCTCGCGCTCATGGCTTCCGGCATGAACGGCCAGCGCTTCGCATTCCACGGCTACCTGCCGGTGGAGCGGGCCGAGCGCGCGCGCAAGTTGAAGGAACTCGAGGCGCGGGCCGGCGGCGAAACGCAGATCTTCATCGAGACGCCGTACCGCAACGAACAATTGCTGTCCGCGCTGCTTCAGCAGTGCCGGGGCGACACGATGCTGTGCATCGCGGCCGACCTGACGCTGCCGGGCGGATTCGTGGCGGCGCGGACCGTCGCCGAGTGGAAAGAGAAGCCGCCGAAGCTCGATCGGCGGCTGGCCGTGTTCCTGCTTTCCCGCGCACCTACCTGAGCGTTACTCCTTGCAGGACACCGAAGCGCGACAGGCCCTCGGCCATGCCGGCGCCGAGCTTCTTCGCCAGGCGCTCGGCAATGTTCTCGCGCGGTGTGAAATCCACAATGTCCTCGGCCTTGATCACCTCGCGCGCGACGTACTCGATGCTTCCGAGCTCGTCCGCGAGCCCCATTTCGATGGACTTCTCGCCGACCCACAGCAAGCCGGAAAACAGGTCGGGCGTCTCCTTCAAGCGCTGGCCGCGCCCGGCCCGCACCACCCCGATGAACTGCTGGTGAATCTGTTCGAGCATCTTCTCGGCGTGCTGCTTCTGCGACTCGACCACGGGCGAGAATGGATCGAGGAACCCCTTGTTCTCGCCCGCCGCCAGTAGACGCCGCTCGATGCCCAGCTTCTCCATCGTTCCGGTGAAGCCGAAGCCATCCATCAACACGCCGATCGAGCCGATGATGCTCGCCTTGTCGATGTAGATGCGATCGGCCGCGGCGGCGACGTAATAGCCGCCCGATGCGCAGATGTCCTCGACGACCGCATAGAGCGGAATACTGGGATACTTGGCGCGCAGGCGCCGCATTTCGTCGTTGATGTACCCGGCCTGCACCGGGCTGCCACCGGGGCTGTTGATGCGCAGTATGACCCCTTGCGTGCGCTTGTCCTTGAACGCGTCCTGCAGTCCAGCCATCACGTTTTCCGCGCTTGCCGGGCTATTGGCCGAGATGACGCCGTCCAGGTCAACCAGCGCCGTGTGCTTGCCCGGGCTGATGTCCTTCTTGCCGAACCAGCCTATGCCGATGAACAGCAGCGCGAAGAGGTAGATGAACAGCAGCGACTTGAAGAATATGCCCCACTTGCGCGCGCGCCGCTGCTCCGTAATCGCCGCCAGGGCGACTTTCTCGAGCGTCTGCCGCTCCCAGCTCTCTGTTGACCCGACGGGTTCCTGTTCTGTCATGTTGGCCACCTTCCTTCAAAGCCGCCGAGGGGCGGCTTTCCTGCACTCGTTATTGTATCCCGCTTGTTCCGAGCCGGCCGCGCGTGCGAATCAGGCGCCGCACGTGTTCGGTCAAGCGCTCCCGGTAACCCCTGCGTCCCCTGCATCGAGCATGGCGAGATAGGACCGCAACACGGACGGCAGCGGCGCTTCCAGCGTCAGCCTGGCCCCGGTGCGCGGATGCGCGATCACCGTCTTGCGGGCATGCAGAAACATGTGGTCCAGGCCCTGGCGCGCGAGCGCCTTGTTGAGCGCGAAGTCGCCGTACTTGTCATCGCCGGCTACGGGGTAACCCAAGTGCGCGAGGTGCACGCGGATCTGGTGAGTGCGCCCGGTCTTGAGCTCCGCTTCGAGCAGGCTGAAGCCCTTCCAGGCGCGCTGCAGCCGGAATACGGTATGCGCCGGCGCCCCCTCGTGCCGCACGGAGACGCGCCGCTCGCCCGATTCCAGCACGTACTTGTGCAGGGGCAGCTTCACACTACGCAGCGGCTCGCGCCACCGTCCCTTGACCAGCACATCGTAGAACTTTTGCACCGTCCCTTCCCGCAACTGGCGGTGCAGAGAAAGCAGGGCCGAGCGCCGCTTGGCGAGCAGCAACACGCCCGAGGTCCCGCGGTCGAGGCGGTGCGCGAGCTCGAGGAAGCGTTCCTGCGGGCGTTCCAGGCGCAGCAGCTCGATGACGCCGCGGCTGACTCCGCTGCCGCCGTGCACTGCGACGCCCGCCGGCTTGTCGATTGCGAGCAGGAGGTCGTCTTCGTAGAGAACGTCGGCCTTCAACCGCGGCGGGACCGAGGTTCGCGGAACGGCGGCTGGCCGCGCCGTGCGCAGGGGCGGTAGCCGCACACGGTCGCCGGACTGCACGCGGTAGTCGGGACCGACGCGGCGGCTGTTCACGCGCACCTCGCCGCTGCGAAGGATGCGATACACGTGGCTCTTCGGCACCCCTTTCAGCAGCCGGGTCAGATAGTTGTCAACGCGCTGGCCGGCCGCTTCCTCCCCCACCTCGTGCCAGACCGCCGATCCTTTACTTAACTCTTTCATTTGTTTATACTATTCGCCGCACGTGTGGAATTCCCGGTAGTCGCCAAAGGACAACCTCGGCGCCGGGGCACTCCAGACGGGCCGGTGCTAGGTACCTCAACACGATGTGCGCGAACTCGCGCAAGCCCGCCCGGACGTGCAGAACGCGATCCGCAGTACCCGGCCGCTTGGCTAATGGACACCGCCGCGCCGCCCGCGGATACGCTGCAAGGAATGGTTAAGTTCGCTCACCACGCTGAAGTAGCGATACTAGTCGAACGACGCGCTCACGACACCTGAGAATTCCCGGATTCCGCGCCAGACGCGGGACCCGCAGGCAAGCCGCAAGAGACATGAGGATCATCACGTCCAGCATGTTCAAGCCACACGACTGAACCGGTCGGCGCCGCCTGCCTCGCGGCAGGCGCCGCGGCTTGCCCCATCCCGTGTATGAGCGCGGGAGAAGATAACAATGAAGCGAATGTTGTTCAACGCGACGCAGGCGGAGGAGCTGCGCGTCGCCATCGTCGATGGCCAGAAGCTCATCGACCTCGACATCGAAACCCCCGGCAAGGAGCAGCGCAAGAGCAACATCTACAAGGGGGTCATCACCCGCATCGAGCCGAGCCTCGAAGCCGCCTTCGTCGATTACGGGGCCGAGCGCCATGGCTTCCTTCCCTTCAAGGAAGTTGCACGCGCCTACTTCAAGCCGGGCGTTGACGTCGGCCGCGCCCGTATCCAGGACGCCCTCGAGGAAGGCCAGGAGCTGATCGTCCAGGTGGACAAGGACGAGCGCGGCACCAAGGGCGCTGCGCTCACTACCTTTATCAGCCTCGCCGGGCGCTACCTCGTGCTGATGCCCAACAACCCGCGCGGCGGAGGCGTGTCGCGCCGGGTCGAGGGCGAAGACCGCAACGAGCTGCGGGACGTGATCGACCAACTGCCCGTTCCGCAGGGCATGAGCGTGATCGGCCGCACCGCCGCGATCGGGCGCGCGCCGGAAGAGCTCACCTGGGACCTCGACTATCTCCTGCAGCTGTGGCACGCAGTCGAGGACGCGGCCAAGCAGCAGAGCGGCGCATTCCTGATCTACCAGGAATCGAGCCTCGTCATTCGCGCGATCCGCGATTACTACCACCAGGACATCGGCGAGGTCCTGATCGATACCGAGAGCGTGTACGAGCAGGCGCGGCAGTTCATGAGCCACGTCATGCCGCAAAACGTCAACCGCATCAAGCTCTACCACGACGACGTGCCGCTGTTCTCGCGCTTCCAGATCGAGCACCAGATCGAGACCGCCTATTCGCGCTCGGTCAATCTTCCCTCCGGCGGCGCGGTCGTGTTCGATCACACCGAGGCGCTGGTGTCCATCGACGTCAATTCGGCGCGCGCGACGAAAGGCTCCGATATCGAGGAAACCGCGTTTCGCACCAATCTCGAGGCCGCCGAGGAGATCGCCCGCCAGCTGAGGTTGCGCGACCTGGGCGGCTTGATCGTGATCGATTTCATCGACATGGAAAGCGGCCGCAACCAGCGCGAGGTCGAGATCTGCCTGCGCGATTCGCTGCGATACGACCGGGCACGCGTGCAGATGGGCAAGATCTCGCGCTTCGGGCTGATGGAGTTGTCACGCCAGCGGCTGCGGCCCTCGCTCGGCGAGACCGCCCACAATCCCTGCCCGCGCTGCCACGGCACCGGCCACATCCGCGGCACCGAGTCCACGGCACTCCATATCCTGCGCATCATCCAGGAGGAGGCCATGAAGGAGAACACCGGGTCGATCAACGCCCAGGTGCCCGTCGACGTCGCGACGTTTCTGCTCAACGAAAAGCGGGTGGACCTGCAGCTGATCGAAGCGCGCCACCGCGTCTCGGTGATGCTGATTCCCAACGTGCACCTCGAGACACCGAACTACACCGTGACACGCATGCGTCACGACGACCTCAACAAGACCGAGCCGCTGCCCGCGAGCTACAACCTGGTGGAAGCGCCGGCCGAGGAACAGAAGCCGGCTGCGGGCGCCGCCGAGACTGCGCCGCCGCGGCCCGAAGCCGTGGTCAAGGGCATCACGCCGGCGCAACCGGCGCCGGTCCCGGTGGCAAAAGAAGCGAGGCCGGAGCCGCAGCCTCAAGCCGTGTCGGTAGCGGAAACCTCGATCATCGGCAAGATATTCGGACTGTTCAAGCGTAAGCCTGCTGCGGAGGCCCCGCTGCTGGAGGAAGCACGGCCCCCGGTCGCACCCGGCCCTCGCCGTCGGCACGAACGCGGCGAACGCGAGGGACCGCGCCGCGATCGGGAAGATCGGCCGATGCAGCCGGGCGGGCAGCGCTATCGGCAGGACCAGCCGCAGCGGCCCCACGGGTCACGCGACGGCGGCCGCCCCGGAGGCGAGCAGCAACGCCACGAGCACCGGCGCCCGGAACCTCCCCGCCACGAACATCCCCAGCAGCAGCGCCAGCAACCGCGTCGCGATCTGGCCCAGGCCGATACGCGGCCCCCTTCGAACGCCCAGCACCCGGGGCGCGAGCAAGGCGAGCAACAGCGGGAGGGCCGCGGCAGGCGCCGGCGCAGGGGCCGCGACCGCTACGATCAGCGCCAGGAGGGTGCCGGAAGCGGACGACCCCCTGCGCAGGCACAGCAGCAAGCTCAGCGGCAACCGGTCCGGCCCGAGTCCGAACACTCGGTTCCGCCCGCGGCACCTGCTGCGAGCGTTGCTCCAGCCGCCGTCGGTATGATGGCCGAGGCTGCGGCACCGGCCGCGGTGAGCCATCAGCCGCCGCCCTCGTTCGATACCGAGCGGGTGCGGGAAATCGAGCCGCGCGAGACCGCGCCGTCGCAGCCGGTCCTGACAGGGCCTGGAATCGCACCAGCCGAACCCGTCAGGATCGAATGGCCCTCGGACCTGATGCAGGTCGAATCGGATCCCACCAAGGTTAGTACCGTCCAGGAGCAGGAAGCGGTCCAGCAATCCTTGCCGCGCCCCAAGCGCGTGCGGCAGCCGGCGCAACCCGTGATCGAGGAACCGCTGGTGCAGATCGAGACTGGCCAGACGGGTGCAGAGCCTGGGAGCTCCGACCCGAAGGCAAAAGTAACCTCGCTGCCCGGCTAAAGGATCTGCCTGAGCAGGTGGTCGAGCAGGCCCTGGGAGGCCTCCTCCACCATGTCGAGCACGTCCTCGAAGCCCTGATCGCCTCCGTAATAGGGATCAGGCACCTCGCGCGGCGCGCCTGCGGCGCTGAACTCCATGAAGAGCTTGAGCTTGTGCGCGTGCTCCGACGGACACAGGCGCCTCAGTATCCGCAGGTTCGTCTCGTCCATTGCCAGCAGGTAATCGAACTCGCTGAAGTCGGCGCGGCTGACCTGGCGCCCGCGCTGCCCGGCAAGGTCGTAGCCGCGGCGGCCAGCGGCAAGCTGCGCGCGCGCATCGGGCGGATCACCCACGTGATAGTCGTGGGTCCCGGCTGAATCGATCGCGATACGCTCCTCGAGTCCCGCCCGTCTCACTTGCTCTCTGAAGACGCCCTCCGCCATCGGCGACCGGCAGAGGTTGCCCATGCACACGAACAGTACCCTGACTTTCATGGTCGCTACAATAGCGCGCTACTTTCCATCCTCCAACCACGAGAAAGCGCTTTGCGCCTGATCTTCTGCGCCGCGGTGCTGGCGGTGGCTCACTCCGCGATCGCGGCGGACTTGCCCCCACCAGGGACCGCCCCCACCGGGGAGATCGTCATGATCCAGGCGGCGCCCGGCGTCATCCACTACCACGCCAACCCGGAGCATGCCGACTGGTCGTGGATGGTGGGTATTGAATGGCAGAGGCCTTCGCGCTGGCTGTTCGGGTTCTCCTATTTCAACAACTCGTACGACCAGAAATGCCAATTTTATTACGCCGGCTACTTGTGGAAGCTGAGCGATCGCGATCCCAACTGGTACTTGAAGCTGACCGGAGGGCTGCTCTACGGCTACAAGGAACCGTATGAAGACAAGGTGCCCTTCAACCACAATGGGTACTCACCCGGCGTTGTCCTAGGGCTTGGACACAAATGGGATCGATGGAGCCTCCAGCTCAATTTTCTCGGTAAGTCCGCGCTTGGATTATCGGTAGGTTACGACCTGGTGCATTGACCGGCGCTGTGCGGGGACTTTCCGTCGGCGGTCCTTATGCGGAATGGCCGATAAACAAGCGTTCCTTCAGCGCGTTCAGCTGGTCGCGCAACTGCGCCGCGCGCTCGAACTCGAGATTGCGCGCGGCCTCGAACATGGATTTCTCGAGCTGCTTCACTTCGCGGGTCAGCTCCTTCTCGTCCATGGCGTCGTAGCGGGCCCGGGTCTGCGCCGCCTTCAGCTGGCTGCGCGCTTCCTCGTGGTCGTACACCCCCTCGATGATGTCCTTGACGCGCTTGGAGACGCCGCGGGGCGTAATGCCGCGGGCCGCGTTGTAGGCGAGCTGCTTGCGGCGGCGGCGCTCGGTTTCGTCGATTGCGCGGCGCATCGAATCGGTCACGGTGTCCGCGTAGAGGATGGCGGTGCCGTTGACATGCCGTGCCGCCCGCCCGATCGTCTGGATCAGCGAACGCTCGGAACGCAGGAACCCTTCCTTGTCGGCGTCGAGGATCGCCACCAGCGAAACTTCGGGCAGGTCGAGCCCCTCGCGCAGCAGGTTGATGCCGACCAGCACGTCGAATTGCCCCAGCCGCAGGTCCCGGATGATCTCGACCCGCTCCACCGTGTCGATGTCGGAGTGCAGGTAGCGCACCTTGACGCCGTGCTCGCCCAGGTAGTCGGTGAGGTCCTCGGCCATCCGCTTGGTGAGCGTCGTCACCAGCACTCGCTCGTTGCGCTTGACCCGGTCATTGATCTCCGAAAGGAGGTCGTCCACCTGCGTCGCCGCGGGCCGCACGAGCAGCGCCGGGTCGACCAAGCCGGTCGGACGGACCACCTGCTCCACCACTTGCGCCTGGTGCTCCCGCTCATAATCAGCAGGCGTCGCGGAAACGAAGATCGTGCGCCGCATCAGCCCTTCGAACTCGTCGAAGCGCAGCGGTCGGTTGTCGAGAGCGGAGGGCAGCCGGAACCCGTAGTCCACCAGATTCTCCTTGCGCGCCCGGTCGCCGCGGTACATGCCCCCCAGCTGCGGCACGGTGACGTGGCTCTCGTCGATGACCATCAACGCGTCGTGCGGCAGGTAATCGATCAGGGTCGGGGGCGGCTCCCCCGGCTTGCGGCCCGAGAGGTGCCGCGAGTAATTCTCGATGCCCTTGCAGAAGCCCATTTCGGCCAGCATTTCCAGGTCGAAGCGGGTGCGCTGCTCGATGCGCTGTGCTTCGATGAGCTTCCCCTGCTTCTGGAACCAATCGATTCGCCCGCGCAGCTCCTCCTTGATCGCCTCGATCGCGCGGAGCGTCGTCGCGCGCGGCGTGACGTAGTGGCTCGAGGGATACACCGTGAAGCGCGGGACCCGCTGCAGGACGTGCCCGGTCAGGGGATCGAAGAGGTGGATCGACTCGACCTCGTCGTCGAACAGGGTCAGGCGAACGGCGGTCTCCGAGTTCTCCGCCGGGAAGATGTCGAGCACCTCGCCGCGCACGCGGAATACGCCGCGCCGGAATTCGATCTCGTTGCGCTCGTACTGCATGGTGGCGAGGCGCTGAATGGCCTCGCGCTGGGAAAGCTTCTCGCGCTCGCGCAGGTGCAGGATCATGCTGTGGTAGTCCACCGGGTCGCCGATGCCGTAGATCGCGGAGACGGTGCACACGATGATCGTGTCGCGGCGCTCCATGAGCGACTTGGTCGCGGAGAGGCGCATCTGCTCGATGTGCTCGTTGATGCTCGAGTCCTTCTCGATGTAGAGGTCCTTCGAGGGCACGTAGGCCTCGGGCTGGTAATAGTCGTAGTAGGACACGAAATACTCGACCGCATGGTCCGGGAAGAACTCGCGCATCTCGGAATAGAGCTGGGCGGCGAGCGTCTTGTTGGGCGCCATGATCAGAGCCGGACAGCCGAGCCGGGCGATGACGTGCGCCATGGTGTAGGTCTTCCCGGAGCCGGTGACGCCGAGGAGGGTCTGGTACACGAGGCCGTCGCGCACGCCGGCGACGAGCTTCTCGATCGCCTCGGGTTGGTCGCCCGCAGGAGGAAAGAGCTCGCGCAGCCCGTATGGACTCTCGGGGAAGCGCAGAAGGGCCGCGGCGGCCCCGGAATCGGCCTGGACCCTAGGCCTGGTATCGGTGGTCTCTGACATCGGGAACGAGCTAAACCGCGTATTTTCCCACGGCGAAGCGTTCGTTCGCCAGCCCGTGAACCTCCGAGGCGTGACTACGAGAGGGGAATCGATGCAGGGCTAGGCAAATCCGGGGCCGGTTATGCCCGAGATCCGTCCGCCACTAGAGGCAAAGCGGCGTGCGCACGCAAGGGGAATCGCCCTGTCCGGGCGCTTTCCCCCTCGCGGTGCACCGGGGCGTCAGTGACGGGGCATTTTCAGACGCGAGATCGTCCAGCGGGTGACGTCCTCCTCGGGCTCGTCGCCTGCCGTTGGGGTAAGCGCCAGCGCCAAGTTCGCGACGAAGATTTCGTCGTCCACGATGACGAGGCTCGCCGGGAAGAGCAGCCCGTCCGGAGTCCCGTTGCCGCGAATGCCGCGGAATTCTCCGAGCTTCGCGACGATCTTGCCTTTCTCGTTCAGGGCAACGACCTCATCGGC
This sequence comes from uncultured beta proteobacterium, assembly GCA_963699525.1. GTDB lineage: Bacteria > Pseudomonadota > Gammaproteobacteria > Burkholderiales > SG8-41 > SG8-41. The sequence continues at coordinate 113,056 of CAVOUI010000020.1, forward strand.
CTGGTTCGCCGCCACCCACACACGGCCGCGCTTGTCGATCGCGAGGCCGTCGGCCCCGTTGATGCTTTCGGCAAATACACTGACCGAATTCGGGGTCAACGGTGGCACGGTCAGATCCAGTTTCAAGACGCGATCGTCGCCCGTATTCGCGATGAAGAGCGTCTTCTCGTCATGGCTCAGCGCCAGTCCGTTCGCGCCGAAGGGCGGGAAACCTGCGGTGGCGAGCAGCGGATCGTGATTGATCATTTCTATATTGCATGGATCGCAGGTTGCAGGATTGCTGATACTGAAGATTGCACCCTGGAACGAATCGGAGACATAGAGCAGATTACCGTCTTTGTTCAGGACCATCGCATTGGGGACCCGGGCGCCGGTACCGAAATAGATCTGGTCGGAGCTGCCGTCCGGGTTGCCCACGGTGCGAAAATCCGGTGCGTTGACTAACGGGATCTCGGCGACATCCTCAATAGCTGTGCCGCCGTTGAAATTCGCCGAGATACGCTGAATCTTGGATGGCAAATTGACGAAGTTGCCGACATTGGCGATATAGACCTTCCTGTTCTTGCCATCGAATTCCAGACCGAGCAACGGTGTAATCCCGAAGTTGCGCGTGGCTTCGAGACGGCCACGCCGGTCGAACCGCAACAACTTGTTCTGCGCGCCGCCCTCGAACGTGCCGACGTAGATATCGCCGCTCCAAGGATTGGCGGTGATACCTTCCGGGAATTTCACACCTTCCGGAAGCACCGCGAACGTGTCTACGTCGCGATCGATGAACAACCGCCTGGAGTCGTCGTCCGCGATAGCCGTCCCGGTGCCGCCCGCGACGGCAACCAGCAGCAAAGCCAAGCAAGCCTTCCGAATGCTTTTCATGTTCTCCCCCTTCACAACGTTGATGGAACGAGCGCTTATGATGCGCAGGAGAGCAGCCGAAAGCAACCTGCTCTCGATTGCGCGGCCCTGTTCCCAGTTACGCCAAGGCGCCGTTGAAGGTAAAATGCGCCTAGTTGAAAGCTCCTCCCCCGCACTTTTTCGGCAAATACCCAGAAAGATGAGCCCCTCCCTGCTCGCCGGCGTCGAGATGGCGCCGCGCGACCCGATCCTCGGCGTGACCGAAACGTTCAACGCCGACTCCAACCCTAACAAGGTGAACCTCGGCGTCGGCGTCTATTACGACGACAACGGCAAGGTTCCGGTGCTGGAGTGCGTCCGCCGCGCCGAGCAGAAGCTGGCGGAGACTCCTCTGCCGCGTAATTACCTGCCGATCGACGGCCTCCAGGCCTACGACCGCGCGGTGCAGGAGCTGCTGTTCGGCAAGGACAGCCCGGCACTGCGCGACCAGAGGGTCGTGACGGTGCAGACCCTTGGCGGCACCGGCGGCCTCAAGGTGGGGGCCGACCTGCTGCGTCGGCTGAGCCCGAATGCCCAGATCTGGATCAGCGATCCCAGCTGGGAGAACCACCAGGCGCTGTTCGATTACGCCGGGTTCAAGGTGCAGGCCTACCCCTATTACGATGCTGCGACCCACGGCGTCGACTTCCACAGCATGATCGGCGCCCTGCAAAAGCTGCCGGCGGGAGAAATCGTTGTCCTGCACGCTTGTTGCCATAACCCGACGGGCGTTGACCTCTCGCCGGAGCAGTGGGAGCGGGTGATCGGGGTAGTCGGCCGAAGCGGGCTCGTGCCTTTCCTCGACATCGCCTACCAGGGCTTCGCCGAAGGACTCGATGCCGACGCCCATGCGGTGCGCCGCTTTGCGCAGGCGTGTCCGGTCGTATTCGTGTCGAGCTCCTTCTCGAAGTCGCTCTCGCTCTACGGCGAGCGGGTGGGTGCGCTCTCCGTCGTCACCGAGAGCGCGGACGTCGCGGCGCGCACGCTTTCCCAGTTGAAGCGCGTGATCCGCACCAACTACTCCAATCCCCCCACTCACGGCGGGCAGGCCGCGGTACAGGTCCTGACGACGCCGGAATTGCGCGTCCTGTGGGACCGGGAGCTCGGCCAGATGCGCGAGCGCATCAAGACGATGCGCCGCCAGCTGGTCGAGAAGATTCGCACTGCGCGCGCGGATTTCGACTTCAGCTTCGTCATCCGGCAGCGCGGGCTGTTTTCCTACTCCGGGCTCTCGCGCGAGCAGGTGAAGCGGCTGCGCGAGCAGTACTCGCTCTACGCCATCGACAGCGGCCGCATCTGCGTCGCAGCGCTCAACTCGCGGAACATCGATTACGTCGCGCGCGCGATCGCAAGCGTTCTGGTCTAGTCACTTCGCGTCGTCTTTGTTCCCGAACAGGCTCTCGAACCACTGTCCGACCTTCGCGCCTATGGCGGTGCCGAATACCGGGCCCAGCACGGCCGTGCCCGCGGCGGCGCCGGCCACAGTCCCGCCCGTCGGATAGAGCAGCGGCGAATCGAGCGTGCCGGAGACGTTTAGCGGCACCGCCACCGCTGCGACCGAGCCGGCCTTGACGCTCGTTTTGATGCGGCCCGAAAGCTCGTCGGCGGGGGAGATCGTCACGTTGCCATCCGCCTCCAGCGAGCCCGACGCGACGTTGAGCTGGGTCAGGCGGCGGATTCCATCCCTCAGGCTGAGATGGCCCGAGAGGTGGTCGAAACGAGTTTCGCCGCCTTTTCCCGCGTCCCTGTCGAGGAGGGAACTCGCGGCCTTGCCGAGGTCCACCCCGCGCAGGACCCCGTTCTGCACGTCGATGGGTGCGTCCATCCGCACCGTTTCGAGCAGCTTCCCGGAATCGGCGGCGCTTCCGGAAAACACGGGCCGGGCATTGAGGCGCCCGCTCAGGATCTGCGGCCTTCCGAGTGCCTTCAGCAGCGAGGCAATTTCGACCTGCGTGACCACCGCGCTGCCCTTGAGCTGCACGCCCTTCTGCCACCCGAGCACAACTCTACCGTTCACGGTGCCGCCGTAGAGCCTCGCGCTCATGTCGCTGAAGCTGGCGCCTCTCGCGGTCGCGATTCCCTTCACCGTCAGCTCGTCGAAATGAATCGGCGGGCCGACCGGAAGATTCCATCTGTTGGCCCTGGCCTCGATCAGGTAGCTCGACTGCTGGGGTCTCACCACGGCGGTGAACGCGCCGTCACGTGTGGCGATCGATACGCTCTCGAGACTTCCTACCCACGAAAAACTGAGGCGCGCGTCGAATGGTCCGAACGCGGCGTCTTCGAGTTCGATGACCGCGTCGTCGAGCACGATAGACTCGAGCCAGATCGACGACGGCTGCGTTGGCTTGCCGCCCTTGGATCCCACCGGCACCCAAGCGGGGATCTTGCGGAGCGCCGCTCGCGTCAGCACCAGCCCGTCAATCTCGATGCTCTTAATGACCCAGGTGGAATCGAATAGCGTCCACAGGTCCGGAGTCACGGTAACCTTGCCGACCTTGATCTCTTCCGATGCGCCAACCGTGATGCCGCGAACTGTTAGATGAGGCAGCGGCAATGCCGCCGCGCGCAGGCTGCGGATTCTCACCGTCTCGCCGAGCCGTGCGGAGGCCTCCCTTTCGATCTGAGGGATGTAATCGTCGAGCGTGATGAAAAAGGGAACGGCGGCGAGGACCAATACAATCGCGCCAAGCAGGGCGCCGATTCGCCTTAACCGCTTCATAATGCTGGGAAAATTCGAGAAAATCGTTGACCCACTGAGCACCAGCCGCTAATATAAGCGCCTTTCAATGGAGCACCAAGCAGCTATTCACGGTTGACGTCAGATTTTTCCCCGATAGCTCAGTTGGTAGAGCGACGGACTGTCAAATGGCAGCATCACGGGGAAACCTGTGAAGGAAAATCGGGTGAACTCAGGGAATGTCCTTCGGGAAGAATCCTGAGCCAAGCCCGCCGAAGGGCAACAAGTAGGCGGGAAGGTGCAGAGACTAGGGGGTGAGCAGCCCAGGCAATAAGCCCCCATCAGCGCCCGACACCCCACCGGGTCATGCCGGGGGTGATGAGATAGTCCAACGCGCAAGCGTTGTAATCCGCAGGTCGCTGGTTCGAGCCCAGCTCGGGGAGCCAACAGCAAATCGGCCACGCACCCAGCGTGGCCGATTTTTTTGCATGTGGTCCGACTAGATCTTCGGGTACGGATGCCGGGCGACCATGACTTCGACCAGAGCCGGCTTCGTTTTCGTTGCAGCGAGACCCCGGCGCAATGCGCCTTCGACATCCTTCGGGTCGGTGACGCGGATCCCCTCGGCACCGCAAGCCCTGGCAATGCTGGCGAAATCGGGACTTTGAAAAGCAGTGCCGTAGGTGTGGCCGTAGATGTTCGACTGCTGCATGAAGGTCTGGCCGAACGCGCCGTCGTTCAGGACGACCATAAGAATATTTGCCCCGTACTCCGCGGCGGTCGGCAGGTCGCCGATGGTCATGAGAAAAGCGCCATCCCCCGCGAGTGCGACCACATCGCGACGGGGAAACTCCATCTTCGCCACGATCGCAGTCGGGAGGCCGTAGCTCATTGCGTTCCAGACGCCGGACTGCATGAAGGACTCGGGTGTCGCGATGCGGCGGAAGGTGCGGGCCCACATCTGGCAGTTGCCCACATCGCTCGCAACCACCGCCTGGTCGTCGAGCACGGCGTTTAAGGCATCCATCAGCACGCCGGGGTAAATCGGCCGGTTATTCCGATGCGGCTCGTTCTGGGCAGCCAGGCTCGCGCGGATCGCCGCTTTGCCCTCGGCCATGCGCTGGGTGAGCGCTTCATCGCGCGGCCGCTGGTAATTTCCGATGCGCTCGAGCAATGCGGTCAGGAGCAGCTTGGAATCGGCCACGCGCTGGTCTTCGCCCGAGTAGCGGGAATCCGCTTTGTCGTCGAAGCCGATGAGGATGACGTTTTTCTCCGGAGCGCGCTGCCGGAGCTCGGCGAGCTCAGCCGTTCCCGCCCGCAGTCCGACCGCGAAGATGAGATCGGTATTTCTCAGCGCCTCAATGCAGAGGGGATGGCTGCGATAGTGCTGGAAGTGCCCTGCAAAGAATGGGTGCTCTTCCGGGATCACCCCGATGGCGTCCTGGGCGAAGACCACCGGCGCCTGAAGCTTCAGTGAAAGCTCGGACAGCTCCCGCAGCGCGCCCTTTCGGATGATGCCCTTCCCTGCCGCGATCACCGGCGACCGCGACTCCATGAGCCGCTTCGCGAAACGCTCGACATCCTTCGGGTCCGGCCGGGAGACCTGGACGGGAATGCTGCGATAAGGGGGAAGGACGGCAGGTGTTTCCTGCAGTATGAATTCGCTGTAGTCCGACAGCCGCGGCAGCTCGACGTGGACCGGTCCCGGCCGCCCGCTGCGTGCGACGTGAAAAGCTCTTGCCATCACGTCCGGGATGTCCTCGATGCGCTCGACCCGGGCGGACCACTTGGTGATCTTCGTGAACATCTCGTGGACGAAGGCCGGATCGTCGACGCCATGGAAAGCCTCCCGGTCGGCCTTCAGGGGAACGGCACCGCTGATGTGCACCATCGGCGACGCCGCGCCGTAGGCCTGCGCGACCCCCGCCATGGAGTTGATGCAGCCCGGCCCGGCCGTCACGACGCACACCCCGGGCCTGCCCGTCAGGCGCCCGTAGGCGTCCGCCATGAGCGAGACATTCGACTCCTGCTTGCAGGTGACCATCCGGACGGATTTCACCCGGCTCAAACCGTCGTAGATCGGGTGAATGTGCGACCCCGGTACGCTGTAGACCCGCTCGACGCCCTCCTCCCGGAGTGCCTCGGCCACCGCCTCGCCTGCGTGCATCGCCGGGCGTTGAGAGCTCACGGATTCGCTCCGCCAATGGCTATTCCAAGTTCCGCCAGCGCGCGCGTCGCCTGCGCCGCCCAGCCGCGATTGGCGGCGGGGCTCGCGGGGCTCGGGTGCGGCATGACGCCGATCCTGATTCCCGATCCCTTCAGTGCAGCCGCGGCCCGATCTGCGGCAAACCGCCCGATTCCCACCACGAGCTCCGGGCGCTGTCGCTCGACCGTCCGCCGCAGCGCCGAGTCGCATGCTTTAAACAGCGCCAGGCTTTCCTTGCGCGGAAGCTTATCGGGCGTGCGGTTTCTGCCGCTCGCTTCGAGGAAGGCGAGCGGACAGTAATTAGCGACGAAAAACGTCTCGAAGAAGCGCTGCGGAGTCGCGAAGTTATCGCGCGCCCAGCCCCAAAGGCGCTGGCCGCTTACCTCCCCCCGGGGACAACGGAATCCGGTCACGAGGCGCTTCGGGTGCTCGCGCGCCGGGCGCTCTACCGGTGCCTCGATGCCGAGCCAGTCGCGGACCATCCCGACGTCGCCGAAGGGCACCCCGGTCTGCGCCATGCCGAAGGGTCCGGGATTCATCCCAAGGAGGACTATCCGCGGCTCGCCCCGGCCGTAGCGCTCGAGGTAGGCGCGGTGCGGCTTCCAGGCATAGGCGAGCGGGTTGTAGACGTATGCCACCGGTTTGGCGAACGCGAGGCGCGCAACGTCGCTGCGCAGCCGGCGCGCGATTTCAACAAGCTCCACGCTCCCACCACAATCAATGCGCGCCGACTGCGCCGATCGCGGCGAAGAGGTCTGCGACGATCTGCCGGGGTATGCCGCGGGTGATAAAAACCAGCCGCGTGCTGTGATCGGCGCTCGGCCAAGCAGCGAGCTCGAGCGGCGGATGGAACAGGTGCTGGACCCCCTGCACCACCATCGGCCCCGCTTTTTCCTCGACGTTGACGAGCCCCTTCACGCGGAGAAGGTCGGGACCCCGCAGTGCCGTGAGGACGTCCATGCACTGCGTGAACGTTGCCCACGCCATGGGCTGCTCGAAGCGCAGCACGAATGACTGTACGTTCTCGTCGTGGCGGTGCCCGTGCGCGCCGCCCTCGTCTCCCTCCGCACCCAGCCAGCGCTCGACTTCCTCCAGGTCGGCGTGCGTGCGCCGCAGTCCGACGTCCACCAGAAAAGCGAGCTCGATATCGCCGTTCGTTGCGCGCCGCAGCGGTGCGCGGGGATTGATCTCGTGCAATCGCTCCATCAGGGCCGCCAGTGGCTGCTCCGCGGCGAGGTCGGACTTGGTCACGATCAACCGGTCGGCAAGCGCCACCTGCTTGACCGGCTCTGAAAATTGGTCGAGCTGCCCCGGCGCATTGACCGCATCCACCAGCGTGACCACGCAGTCGAGGCGGTACTGATCGCGCAGCATGGAATCGGTCAACAGCGTCTGCATGACCGGCGCCGGGTCGGCGAGCCCGGTGGTTTCGATGACGACCCGGTCGTAATCGATGATCTCACCGTTGCGCCGCTTGATGAAGAGATCGCGCAGCGTTTCCTGCAGGTCGCCGCGCAGCACACAGCAGAGGCAGCCGTTGTTGAGCAGCATCATCTGCTCGGAGGAGACCTGGACGAGATCGTTGTCCACGCCGATCTCGCCCAGCTCATTGACGATCACCGCGACCCGGTTCATTTCCGGCCGCTTGAGCAGGCGGTTGACCAGGGTAGTCTTGCCGGCCCCGAGGAAGCCGGTAACGATCGAAACCGGGATGAGCCCCGCGAGGGCGTCGCGGGTCGCGGCCAGGCTCTCGGGCATTAAAACGTCGTCTCCAGCGTGTAGAGGCCGCCGCCGAAGCGGTCCACGGCGTAAACGGTGCGGTTCTCGTCCACCCACACGTCGTTGATCTGTGCCGAGCCCTTGGGCGCCAGCTTGGGCGTAGCCGGCACGAAATAGCCGACCTCCTTGGGCTGCATGGGATTGGACACATCGAATGCCCGGACGCCGCCATTGAAGTAGGTGCCGAAGATCAGCGTCTCGGAGCGGAACGAGCAGGGTCCTGGCTGGTTCTCGTGCAGGTTGTGAGAGCCATAACGGCCGCCGCGCTTGGTAAAGATCTCTGCCGGCGGCAGCGGAAACATCGCAATCGGCACCAGGTTACTTTCGACGCGCGCATCCACCACCCACGTCGGCTTGGGCCAGTCCTCCCCGTTGTCCCGCACGCATTCATCCGAAACGATCAGGTAGCCGCGCTCGATCAACGGCAGGACGGTATGCGAGAAGCCGTTGTACGGCGGGGAGTATTGCAGGTGCCCGACCGGCTTGGGCTTCGACTTGTTGCTGATATCGAGTATCCAGACCCCGCCGTCGATGTAGCCGATGTAGACGCGATCCGGCTTCTGCGGATAGGAATTGGTGTTGTGCGGCCGGTAGCCGCCGTCGAATCTCGGGTGGCGCGGCGGCGGCGGCGCGGAGTCCCCCTTGCGCGTGCCCGGGTACCACCAGCGCCCGACCTCGGTGGGCTTCGACGGGTTACGCACGTCGATGATGCGGTAGAACTGATCGTCCTTCGGGTTGGTGGGCTCGAAATCGGCCGCGCCGGAGGTGAGATGCACGTACTGGCCGTCGACAAAGAAGACGCAGTGCGCGCCGCGCGAGCACGGCCCTGAGGCGTCGAAATGCGAGATCAGCTTCGGCTTTTCGGGCGTGCTGATGTCGAAGAGATCCATGCCGGCGGGCTTGAGTCCCCACTTCTTGGTCTGGTAGGCCACCGCCATGATGTCGCCCACCACGTCCAGCGAGTTCGACCGCACGTCGTTGTGCGGCAGGTCGGTTTGCACCACCAGCTTCGGATTGCGCGGGTCGGTCACGTCCACCGCCGTGAAGTTCTTGGGGGCGGACTCGTGCGCCATCCACAGGATGCGCCGGCCGTCCTTCGCCTTCTGCAGGTTGATGCCCTCGCCGACTCCGCCGAAGCCGGCAAGTTCGTGGTGCCCGATGAGCTTCATGTTGAGGGCGAGCTGGGCGGCCCCTCCGCCCGGTCTCAGTGTTCCTTCGGCTGCCATCTATCGTCCTTTCCGGGTTGTGCGCCGGCCGGGCTTGCCCCGCAAGCCGGCGCGTCTTCTCAAGACCGCGTGTATGGCCGCGGTGTCCTCCAGGGCAAATCCCTGCCTGAGGGCCGCAGTGTAATACGGGAGACTGCCGTCAAAGAGCGGCGTGGGACATTTGAGCCGCCGTACGAAGGCACGGATGATGTCGATGTCCTTCTGATAGATCTTGGACTTCATGTGAGCGGGCAGATAATGCCCGCGCATCATCAACGGGCCCCGCACCTGGAACATGCGCGAGGCTCCCGCACCATCGCTGATGACGCGGTAGAGGAGCCCCAAGTCGACACCGGCCTTCTCCCCCACCACCATCGCCTCGGCCGTGGAGAGGTTGTGTATCGTGACCAGCAGGTTGGCCACGAACTTGAGCTTCGAACCGATGCCGAACTCGCCGCAGTAATAGGTCGAGCGCGCGAATCCGTCGAATACCCGCCGACAGCGGTTGAACGCGCGCCGGTCCCCGCTCGCATAGACCGCAATGTCCTTCGCCGCAGCCTGGGCGCCGGTACCGCTGATCGGGCAATCGAGGAGTACCACCCGCTTCCGCGCGAGTCTCCGGCGCAGGCTTTCCTTCAGCTCCAGCGTCATCGTGCTCGCCTCGATCACGATGGTACCGGGGCGAGCGCCGTCGGCGATGCCCTGCCTGCCGAAGAACGCTTCCTCCATCGCCGCTGGAGACGGCAACGACGTGATGAGGATTCGTGATTTTGCCGAGACCTCCGCGCAGGAGCGCGCGGCGCGCCCGCCGGCCCTCGTCAATGCACGCACCGCTGCGGGCGCGACGTCGTACCCGACCACGTTGAAGCCCGCAGCGAGCAGGTGCCGCGCGAAGGCCCCGCCCATGATGCCGAGGCCGACCTGCCCGACAGTGCCGCGGCTGCGGCGGGATGCGCTGTGCTTACGCGGCATCGTGTGCCACCCCGGTCATTTGGCGAGCCCGAGGAAGTCCATTACGCTCTTCAACTCGCCATACTGTGCTTCCATGAAGGCACGCGCCTCGGCCGGCCCGCGATAGCTGTTTTCCCACTGGTTTTTCGCTGCGTACTGCTGGAAGTCGTCGCTTGCGGTCACGCGCTTGAATACGTCCTCCCAGAAGGCGACCTGCGCCGGCGTGATTCCCTTGGCGCCGATTACGCCGCGCCAGTTGTCGAACACGCCTTTGTAGCCGAACTCCGACCACGTTGCCGCTTCCGCGAGCGGCCCCTGCATGCGCTTCGAGGAGGTCACCGTCAGCGCCCGCAACTTTCCGCCTTCGACCAGGGCGGCCGCGTTGGCCGTGCCGCCGTTGGCGACGTCGACATGCCCGCCGAGCAACGCGGTGAAGGCTTCTCCCGTGGAATTGAACCCGATCAGTTTCACCTGCTTGATATCCACCCCGGCCGACTGGAGCGGCAGGCCGATCGCGATATGGTGGGTTCCGCCGACCGCGCTGCCGAGCGCGATGCTGAGCGATGCAGGATTCTTGCGCAGCGCCTCGATAAGGTCCTTGCCGCTTTTGATCGGCGAATCGGGCCGCACCACGAACGCAATATGCTCGGTCAGGAGCACCGCCAGCGGCGTGAAATCGGTGTAGGTCAGCGTGAGGCGCCCATTGATGTGATTGGTCAGTATCGTGGATGAGGTGATGCTGAGGAAGTGCGGATCGCCGGCGCGCTGGTTGAGGAAATTGTAGGCAACTGCGTGCGCGCCGCCGGAGCGATTGGCGACGATGCTCGATACCGGCAGCAGCTTGAGCGTGTCCCAGATCCGCTGCACCGTACGCCCGGTGAGATCGAGCGAGCCGCCCGCCGTCGCCGGCACGATCAGCTCCACGTTGCGCTCGGGTTTCCACTCCTGCGCCCCTGCCGGCACCACGGCGCCAGCCGCCACGAACAGGACCACCACTGCCAGCTTCTGGATCATGTCGTTAGCCACGGGCCGCCCTTCACGAGTCACGCCGACCTAGTTGGGTTTCACGTTGAGCCGCGCCTGCTCGGCCTCTACCGGGCTCATGCTGTCGATCCGATGCTCGAGGTACGGCGTCGAGCACACCAGCACGTAGCGCGCGAACGGGGATTGTACTTGCAGCCGGTAGGCCGACCCCCGCGGTATGTAAACGATGTCGCCCGTGCCCACGGTCTTGGTCTGGTCGCCCGACTTCGCCTCGAGCCGGCCGTTCAGCGTGTACACGAACATCTCGCGCTGGGCCGTCGCCTGTGGCTCGTCGTAGCCGCCCGGCACCTCGAAAAAGCCAAAGGCGAGCCGCTCGCCTTCGACCCAGTCGACGTGCCGCGCCGAGCGCCGGGGGGCATCCAGCGACTCGATGATCGGGTAGAAACAGATGTCCAGACCGTCCACGACCGCCTGCGACTTGCCGCTTGCGCCCTTGTGCTTGTCGCGCTCACCGACCTTGTACCGGCGGTTCACCTCTTCCACCGTCATCGCCTTTTCGGGCACGGCCTCGTCCTCGGCCAGGCCGACCACCGTCCAGGTCTTGTCCTTGATGTAAAGATACTGGCAATGGCCGTCCTCCGTCGCCCGCATCGAGTGCCGCGCATACGCCGGCGCATGAACGAAGGTCCCGGGAGAGACGATGCGGCGGTCCTTGCCGACGATGGCGTTGATCTTGCCGCGCAGCGGGAAGATCAGCAGCTCGTTGGGGTGGTAGTGCAGCTCGGACCCGGTGCCCGCGTTCTTGTGCAGCAGGCAGAAGTACATGTATTGCCCGTCGATCACCGGCGCCTTGCCGGTGGACAGGTGCGGGGTCAGGTAATGGCTTTCGATGTCCTCGAAACGGTGAAACGACACGGGGGTTCCTCGCGGGATGGCGGCTGGTGCAGCAGTGCGCCCAATGCTAACATCGGGCTGAACGTCGGACAATTCTCCGCGCGCGCGGTTGCAGGATGTGGACTGCGCGGTACGTTTCGTTGATCTTCCGAACTACCGCGGCGCATTATGCGACATAACCTCGTTCCCTGTTCGCGTCCATTCCGTCCGGAGGGCGGGTGAAGCAACTCAACATCGGCATCATCGGCACCGGCTGGTGCGGCGGAATCCGCGCCGAGACCTGCGCCAGCAATCCCGTCGTCGGAAATCTCCACCTCGCGGAGATCCGGCCCGAGCGCCTGGCGGAAGTCGCCAAGGCAACCGGCGCCAAGACCGCTACCGCCGATTACCGTGATCTGCTCAAGATCCGCGAGATCGACGCTTACTTCATCTCCGCGACGCCGGAAGTCCATCATTACCCGATGGCGCGCGAGTGCCTGCTCGCCGGCAAGCACGTTTTCCTCGAGAAGCCCATCGCGATGGAGCTCCACGAAGCCGACGAGCTGATCGCTCTCGCGCGGAAAAACAAGCTCAAGTTCACCATCGGCTACTCGCAGCGCTTCAATCCCAAATTCGCCTACGTCAAGAAGTCGATCGCGACCGGCGCCATCGGGAAGCCGGTGAGCGCGCTGGTCAGCCGCCACATCACGCGCGGACTGGGCAAGAAGATCACGGGGCGCACCAAGCTCTCCCCCGCCGCGATGGAGGCGACTCACGATCTCGACTTCGTCCTGTGGTGCCTCGAGCCCGCGCGGCCGGTGCAGGTCTTCTCGACCGTCAATTACGGCGCCATGCGGGAGACGACCGGAGCGGACATCCCGGACAGTCAGCTCATCACCGTGATCATGGACAGCGGTCTCTCGTTCGTGATCAACGCGGGCTGGAGCCTGCCGCCGGGCTACCCGAATTTCGCCACGACGTGGATCGAGATGATCGGCACCGAGGGGGCGCTGCTGGTGGACGACAGCCACCGCGACGTGATCCTCAATACGATGCGCGAGGGCATGCGCCTGCCGATGTCGTCCATGCCGGGCGAGTTCGTGGACCACGCCTACGCCGGTCCTATGAAAGCCGAGACGGTGCACTTTCTCGAGGCGGTCGCCTGCGACCGCCCGGTGCTGGTCACAGCCGAGCAGGCACGCCAGGTCATGGAAGTCTATATCGCGGCCGACCTCTCGGCCGAACGCCGCCAGCCGGTCAACCTGCCGCTGCCGGAGTCGCGTGCTTCCGCCGCCGCGCGCTGATCTGGAATGAGGAAGAAACCCAACCGCATCGGCCTCGCCATCGTCGGCGCGGGACGCGTCGGCTTGATCCGTGGCGAGCTCGCCGCGCGGCACCCGGAGGTCGACTGGATCGGGCTCGCGGAGGTCAACCCCGAGCGCGGCGAAATCGTGCGCGAGAAATGCGGGGCGGATTTCGTCACCACCGACTTCCGCGAGCTGCTGTCCCGTCCGGAGGTCAACGCCGTCGTCGTTTCCACCGACGAGCACCTGCACGTGGATCCGGTCATTTTCGCGGCGGAGCGCAAGCTGCCGATGCTGATCGAGAAGCCGCTCGCGACGGATCTGGGCGAGTCGGAAAGCACGCTGGCCGCCATCGAGAAGTCCGGCGTCGACGCCGTGATCGGCTACACGCAGCGCTTCCGCCGCCGCTGGCTCGTCGCCAAGGAGAAAGTGAAATCCGGCGCGCTGGGCGAAGTGACGATGGTCACCTCGCGCGCGTTCATGAACCGGCTCGTCGCCATCGACAACTACAAGCGCAGCGACAACCGCGCCGAGGTGACGCCGATGGTGATCTCCGGCACCCATGCGCTCGACATCGTGATGTGGCTGATGGAGGCGAAAAAGCCGGTCGAGGTCTACGCGCGCTCCGTGAACAAGGCGCTCGGCCCGACCTGGCAGGGCATCGACGGCACTGGCTACACCATCACCTTCGACGACGGCGCGATCTACCACGGGGTCATCTCCTGGGCGCTGCCGGAGATCTGGCCCGGCGCGGTATACAGCCTCGAGATCGGCGCCGTCGGCACCGAAGGCGTGCTCACCATCGACGACACGCATCGCGACATCATCCTCGCCACCAATCTCATCCAGGCCGAAGGCTACGCACCGGACAAGCGCCGCCACGTGGATTTCCTGACCAGCTACCCGGTCGGCGACATGGCGCTGGGCGAGCTGCGCGGCCCGATGCGCGAGGAAACCAACTCCTGGCTGAACCGCGTGGCGCTCGGGGTGCCGACGCAGCACGCGACGGCGCGCGAAGGGCACAACCGCCTGATGCTGACCAAGGCAATCGACTTATCGGCGCGACTCAAGCGGCCGGTGAAGCTGCCGATCCGGTCGGAAGACATGCGACAGGCCGGGTGACGGCTCAGTCCACGCGCAGCGAGATATCCGAGGAGGGACACAATGAACCTGACACTCCGTTTGATGACCGTCGTTGTCTCCGCGCTGGCGCTGCCGGCCGCGCATGCGGCGGAAAAATTCCCGCAACGGCCGGTGCGCCTTATCGTGCCCTACGCTCCCGGCGGCGCGACCGACATCACCGCGCGCCTGCTCCAGGCCGGTATCAGCGAGCTGTGGGGGCAGCCGGTCATCGTGGACAACCGTGCGGGCGCCTCGGGCACCATCGCGATCGAGCTCGCGGCCAAGGCCGCGCCCGACGGCTACACGCTGCAGGTCGGGAATGTGTCGACCAACGCAATCAACGAAACGACGTTCGCCTCGCTCAAGGTCAAGCCCTCCCGCGACCTGACCGGCGTCACGAACCTGATCCAGTTGCCGCACCTGTGGGTGGTCAGCACCGCGGTGCCGGCCTCGAGCCTGAAGGAGTTCGCCGACTACGCCAGGAAGTCGGGCGGGAAGCTGAACTACGGCTCCGCGGGCGTGGGCTCCTATCCGCATCTCGACGCCGTCAAGCTCCTCAAGCATATGGGCGTCGAACTGACGCACGTGCCGTACAAGGCCGGCGCGGCCCAGATGATCCCGGCGATCATGGGCAACGAGATCCAGTTCATGTTCATCAACATGGCCTCGTCGCTGCAGAACATCCGCGCCGGCCGCATCAAGCCCCTCGCGACCACCTGGCCGACGCGGCGCCCCGAGCTGCCGAACGTGCCGACGGTTGCCGAGGCCGGCTATCCCGGATACGGCACCAATGCCTGGAACGGCCTGTTCGCACCCGCCGGCATTCCGAAGCCGCTGCTGGCGCGCATTCACGCCGATGTCGTGAAAGTCATGGAAACCCCGGCGACCAAGGAGGCTCTGGCCAAGGTATTCATGACGGGAGTGGTCAACCGGTCGCCCGCCGAGTTTCAGCAATTCGTGCTGGAGGAAATCAAGACCTGGGGCAAGATCGTGACCGATAACAACATCAAGGTTGAATGAACCGCGCCTCGCAGCCCAAGCACGACCTCCACGTCGAAAAGGATATCGAGATCCCGGTGCGCGACGGCGCCCGGCTCAAGGCCGACGTCTTCAGGCCCAAGGTCAGCGGCCGCTTCCCGGCGATCCTGAACCTCGGAGGCTACCGCAAGGACAAGGTGTGGGTGCCGCCTCCCGATCTCGAGGAGAAGGCCAATCCCTACATGAACTGGGAGACGGTCAATCCCCTCTGGTGGGTGCCGCGCGGCTACGCCGCCGTGCGCGTGGACACGCGGGGCTCCGGCAAATCGCCGGGCCTGTTCGACCCGTGGTCGCGCCAGGAAGCGCTGGACCTGTACGACTGCATCGAGTGGGCCGCGCGCCAGAGCTGGTGCAACGGCCGTGTCGGGTTGAGCGGAATTTCCTACTTCGCCATGAACCAGTGGCTTGCGGCGAGCCTGCGCCCGCCGTCGTTGAAGGCGATCATTCCGTGGGAAGGCGCGGCGGACATGTATCGCGACCTTGCCTACCACGGCGGAATCTTCTGCCTGGGCTTCATCGGCAACTGGTTCAACAACCACATGGCGCACCACCTCCTCGGGGCGCCGCAGCAGCACAATCCCGACGCGTTCTCCAACAACTGGCTGTGGCAGTACATGCGCCACAATCTCGATACCGGCTGGTTCGACCAGCGGCGCCCGGACTGGAGCCGCATCGAGGTGCCCATGCTCACCGCAGGCAACTGGAGCGGCATGGGCTTGCATTTGCGCGGCAACACCGAGGGCTACGTGCGCGCCGCGTCGAAGCACAAGAAGCTGCGCATCCACGCCGGCACGCATTACCACCCGTTCTACAGCGACAACGGCCGCCAGGACCAGCTGCGCTTCTTCAATTACTGGCTGAAAGGCGAGAAGAACGGGGTCATGCAGGAGCCGCCGGTGAAGCTCCTCATCCGCAAGGGCGGCAGGGACAACCACGAGTGGCGCCACGAGAAGGAATGGCCGCTCAAGCGCACGCGCTGGACGCGCTTCTATCTCAAGCCGGCACGAGTCGCCACGAAAGGCCGCGAGCCGGCCGAGGGCACGCTGGTGACCACCGCCCCAAAGCAGCGGGGCTCGCTCGTCTACTCGGCGGCGGGCATGTCGAAGGCAGGCGTCGCCTCGGCTTCCTGGACCTCGACCGTGCTGCCGGGCAGCCTGCCCCGGATGGGCGTTTCGTTCGAGACCGAAGCCCTGCGAGAGGACCTCGAAGTCACCGGGCCGGTGGCGCTGACGCTTTGGGTGTCGAGCACCACTGACGACATGGACGTTTTCGCCACCTTGCGCAATATCGACCGAAATGGCCAGGATGTGTGGGAGGTCGGACAGCAACAGCAGAATGTCCCCGTCGCCAAGGGCTGGCTGCGCGCGTCGCATCGCAAGCTCGACCCCCGGCTCACCCTGCCCTACCGGCCCTACCACGCCCACGACGAGCGCCTGTGGCTGAAGAAGGGCCAGCCGGTGCGCCTCGACGTGGAGATCTGGCCCACTTGCATGGTCTTCCGCAAGGGGCATCGCATCCGGCTCGACATCCAGCCCCGCGACGGTGTCGGGTCGGCGCCTTACACCCATTACTGCGCCGACTACAATGTCGGCGACAATACCGTATACACGGGTGGTAGCATGCCGTCTCACTTGCTGCTGCCGGTCATCCCGTGAAGCCAGCCGGATCGATAAGACTGAGGAGGAACGCATCATGAAACCCAGACGCTACCTGCTTGCCGCTGTTCTGGCGGCAACCCTGCTGCCGGGCTCTCACGCCTTCGCCCAGGCCAAGAAGGATGATTACCCGTCGCGGCCGGTACGCATGATCGTGCCGTTCGCGCCCGGCGGCGCTTCCGACACGGTCGGCCGCATCATCCAGCCCGCCATGGCCGATCTGCTCAAGCAGCAGGTCGTGGTGGACAACCGTGGCGGGGCCGCCGGCAACATCGGAGTGGAAGTCGCGGTCCGCGCGAGCCCCGACGGCTACAGCTTCCTGCTCGGGAACGTCGGCACGATGGCGATCAACCCGGTCTACTACACCAAGTTCCCCTACCGGCCGTTGAAGGACCTCATCCCGATTACCCAGGTGGTGGACGTCCCCGGCTGCCTCGTTGTTCACCCATCGCTCCCGGCCAAGAACGCCAAGGAATTCGTCGCCTACATGAAGGCAAACCCCGGCAAGCTCAATTACGGCGCGCCGGCGCCCTCGAGCGCGAACGCGCTCGAGATGATCATGTTCATGCACGCCACTGGCACGAATGCCGTCCAGGTCAACTACAAGGGCGGCGCCGGGCCGGCGATGATCGGGCTGCTGGGCAACGAGGTGCAGGTGATGTTCGTGACGTTCTCCTCCGCGGTCAATTTCGCCAAGCAGGGGCGCGTCCGGATGCTGGGCGTGATCTCTTCCGAGCGCAATCCCGCTTATCCGGAGATACCGACCATGCGCGAGCAGGGATACAACATGGCGGTGGGCTCGTGGCAGGGCCTGTTCGTGCCCACGAGACACCCCGCAGCCCGTGGTCAACAAGCTGTTCAAGGTCGGGCACGAGATGATGAAGGACCCGCAGGTCGTCAAGCGCCTGGGCGAATCGGGAATCATGATCGTCACGAGCAAATCGCCCGCTGAATTCGTTGCCTTCGTGAAAGCGGAGACCGAGCGCTTCGGGAAGGCAATCAAGGACGCCAATATCCCGACCGAATGACCTCCACCCCACCCTCCCCACGCGAGGATGACGTTGGAGAGGGGGCCCGGCGGTGGGTTTGATCTGGATCATGGACTCGCGCTGCGGTCTGGGTTCATATTTGCGTGATTCCTCGGGATATTCCACGGTATTACTGAAAATTCGAACGGGAGAGTGAGATGGCAAACGTTGGAATGGTAGGACTGGATTGGCAACAGCGCATTAACTGGGATCGTCTGCGCAAGTACCGCACCGAGCGGGCGCGGGAGCGAATGAAGGCGCACGGCCTGAGCGCCATGCTCTGCATGTATGACGAGAACGTCCGCTACATCACCGGCACCCTCACCCCCGGCTGGAACCGCCTGAAGCCCGGCCTGCGCTACTGCATGCTGTGCGGCGACGATGCGCCGGTCCTCTTCGAGCAGGGGGACATCGGCGCGCAGGTCAACCGCCATTCACCGTGGATTCCCAAAGACCACGTGCGCTGGTCCTACGCCTGGATCAAGGGGGCGGCGGGCCCCGCGTCCACCCAGCAGGTGAAGAAATTCACCAACGGGATCAAGCAGGAAATGAAGAAAGCCGGCATAGCGGGCGGCAAGCTCGGCGTGGACTTCATCGACATCAACATGATCCAGATCTTCAAGGACGAGAAGATCGACTGGACCGACGGCATGACGGCGATGATGGAAGCGCGCGCCGTCAAGAACGAGGACGAGCAGGAAGCCCTGCGCATCGTGGGCGCGATCGGGGATGCCGCGCACTGGGAGTTCATGAAGTACCTCAAGCCCGGGCGCACGGAAAACCAGATGACCGCGCACATCATGGAGTACCTCTACTCCATCGCGGGCATGGAGGACGTCGAGGACGTGATCGTCTCGTCCGGCCCGAACACCTGGCCCAACTGGCGCAACTTCTCCGACCGCATCATCCAGCCCGGCGACATCGTCTTCATGGACCTCGCCGCGCTCACCTGGAACGGCTACAAGTCGTGCTATTACCGCACCTATTGCGCGGGCAAGGAGCCGACCCGGGAGCAGAAGGACATCTACGCGATCGCGCTCAAGTGGCTCTACGACTCCATGAAGGCCGTGAAGGTCGGGACCACGACGCGCGAGATCGCCTCGAAGTGGCCCTCCGCCAAGGAGGCCTGGGGCTACGCGGAGGAAGACCAGGCCGCGGCCAACCTGTGGGGCCACGGGCTCGGGCTCGCGCAATACGACCAGCCGGTCATCTCGCGCATCTGGTCGCTCGACCACCCGGTCGAGATCAAGGACGGCATGGTGTTCGCGCTGGAAACCCAGCACGGCAAGCAGTTCGAATGGGGCGTGCGCATCGAGGAGATGCTGATCGTGCACAAGGACCGAGTGGAGCTCATCTCCAACTTCCCGGTCGAGCAGATCACGGTCGTCGATCCCATGCCGGGCTATTCGACGCTCGGGTGGTCGAAGTAGGTGCCGATGGAAGCGGTCATCGGCAACAATATCAGTGTGAACCGGCTTTGCGACATTTCGTAATACCGCTCCACTCGCCCGAGGCGGTCGAGGCGGGCCGCGTCGGGCCCAAGGGCGCCAACCTCGCCGCGCTGGGGCGTGCCGGACTGCCCATACCGGATGGGTTCTGCGTCGCCGCGGAAGTCTATCGCCTGCAGCTCAGGACCCTGGAGCTCGAGCATGCCGCTCGCGCTGTATTCTCCTCGGACGACGCCACTGCGCGTCGCGCCGCATTGCAGGTGCGCATGCGGTTGATGGAGGGCCCGGTCGCGCCGGAGGTGCAGGAGCCCCTCCTCGCGGCGTGGCGTTCCGTCACCCGGAACGGCGCAGCCCCCGGCGTGGTGCGCTCCTCCGCGCTGGTGGAGGACCGCTACGGGTCGAGCTTCGCAGGGCAATTCGAGAGCTATCTCGGCCTGGACGGCGAGGCGGACTTCCTTACTGCCGTACGCGCGTGCTGGGCGGCGCTTTGGGCGCCGCGCGCCCTGCGCTATATGGCCGGTCATGGCGTCGACCCCGCCGATACCGCCATGGCCCTGCTGATTCAGCCTCTGGTCGCCGCGCGCGCCGCGGGCGGCGGATTGAGCCAGACCGCGGAAGGCGGGATGCTGATCAATGCAACGCCCGGGCTCGGTGCGGCGATCGCCCAGGGAGAAGTCGCGCCCGACCGTTACGCGCTCGGCCGCGACGGTACCGTGCACGAGAGCCAGGCGGGAATCACTTACCACCAGGCTCACTGCGCGCACCGGCCGAGACGACCGCGTCCATCGAGCGAGCGCGGGCCATGCCTCGAAGCGGAGCAGGTGTGGGAGCTCGGACAGCTGATGCTCGAGGCAGAGCGTGTCATGGGCATGCCCGTCGAAATCGAATGGGCGCTCGACGACCGTGGAATCAAGCTGCTGCAGGCGAGGCCCCTCCATCTCGACGATAAGCCCTCATCCCAACCGGTCGATCCGAATTGGCTGCGCCAGCCGCGTCTCCGCGGCCAGCCGGCGGGCGTCGGCTGGGGCACGGGCCGCGCCCGCGTCGTCAACTGCGAGTGCGAGATTTCGACCCTTGCCCCCGGTGACGTCCTGGTGACGAAGATGGCCGGTCCCGCCCTGGGACGAGTGTTTTCCATCGTGGCGGGCGTGGTCTCGGAACTCGGCGGGAGCACGTCCCACCTCGCTTCACTCGCGCGCGAGCGCTGCGTGCCGACGGTGCTCGGGGTGCCGGGCGCCACCCTGCAGATTCCCAACGGCTCGCAGGTTGCCGTGGATGGAGTGACCGGCATCGTGCGCTGGATGGCCAACCGCTGACATGACGCAAAGAATCCGCGGCATTTCCGACATCGAGGCGGGCGGCCCTGCAAAGGAGCTGTTCGAGGCTTCCAATCGCGTGCTCGGGCGCACCGCGAACCTACTGCGCATCCTCGCCCACAGCCCCGGCGTCGCGCGCTGGTTCCTGCCGTTCGTCGCCGCGGTACGCCAGCCTACGGCCGGCGCCGTATCCGACGTGCGGTTGCGCAACCTCGCGGTGCTCAAGACCTCCACGATCAACGGCTGCCGATACTGAACCGAGCACAACCGGGTGCTTGGTCAAGCACTGGGACTGAAAGACGAGGAATTCGACGCGTTGC
>CAVOUI010000021.1:0-3368 GCA_963699525.1 uncultured beta proteobacterium
CGTCGGCGTCAAGGGCCGGCTCGGGTTGGGCGACGGGAACTGGTTCGTGCCCTACTACCTCGACGGGGGCAGCGGGCGGGTCGCAGTTCACGTGGCAGGCGCAGACCGGGATTGGCTACGCGTTCCGCTGGGGCGATCTCGTGCTAGGCTACCGGTACCTGGCGTGGGAGCAGGACAACAACAACAAGACCATCCAGGACCTCAAGCTCTACGGATTCGGCCTGGGCGGCGTGTTCCACTTTTGAGCAGCATCGTAGAATTACAAACGATTTCAATAGGAGGCAGTCATGGTCAAATCGATGGTAGGCAGATTAGGCATCGTCGCTCTTGGCACGATGCTCGTGGCGGGTTGCGCCAGCAAGCCGGCCGAGCCGCAGAAGGATTCGGGATTCCTGAGTGATTACTCGCGGCTGAAGGCCGCGCCGACTCCCGTCGGTGGCACAACGGTCCGCCAGTGGTTGAGCCCAAAGGCCACGAAGGACAATTACCATGCGCTTCTCATTGAACCCATCGTGTTCCACCCCGAGCCCCAGCCGTCCGAGCAGGTAAGCGCCGAAACGCTGCAACAGATTCTCAGTTACTTCAATAATACGCTGAGGCAATCCCTGTCGAAGCGATTCCAGGTGGTAGATAAGGCCGGGCCGGGGGTGCTGCGGATGCGCCTGGCGTTCAGCAGTGTCGGAGCGCAGGGCGAGGGACTGCAGCCTTACCAGTACATTCCGCTCGCCTTCGTAGCGACCATGGCCGCCCGGGCCGCAACCGGCGAACCGCAGCGGGCGTTCGTCGTTCTTGAAGTCGAGGGGACGGACAGCGTCACGGGCGAGTTGCTGGCCATGAGAACGCGGGTGGGGACGGGCGCGGGCCTCGCCAATGTCGGAGGCAAGAAAGTCGTCACGCTCGACGATCTGAAGCCGCTGATAGACGAACTCACCGCGGCGGCTGGGCCGGACCTGGATAAGTACGTCAAAGGCCGGTAACGATCCTATCCGTGGAGGCGCAGCGTGACCGGCCCGGCAGTCATCGCCTGCCACGACTGCGACCTGCTCCTGCGCGAGCCGGTGCTGCCGCCGGGCGGTGCGGCCACCTGTCCCCGCTGCGGCGCGGTGCTCTTCCGGCGCCATCACGATACCTTTGACCACACGCTGGCGCTGCTGCTCGCCGCGGCAGCGCTCTACGTCATCGCGAACGCCTTTCCGATCGTCGGGCTCAACGCGCAGGGCCATCAATCCTCGACCACCCTGATCGGGACGGCGCTGGCGCTGCACGAGGACGGCATGACGAGCGTCGCGGCGCTGGTTTTCGCCACGGCGATACTGATGCCCGGGATTTATATCGGCGGGCTGCTCTATATCCTGGTGCCGCTCAGGCTCGGGCGGGTGCCGCGCAACCTGCCCGCGGTGTTCCGCCTGGTGGACATGGGGCGCCTGTGGGGCATGGTCGAAGTATTCATGCTCGGCATCCTGGTCACGCTGACGAAGCTCGCAGCACTCGCCTCGGTCGAGCCCGGGATCGCGCTGTGGTCGTTCGCCGCCCTGATGCTCGTGGTCATCGCCGCCGCGGCCTCCTTCGACTCGCGCGCGCTCTGGGCCTGGGTGGAGGCGCGGCGGTGAGCGCCGTGACCGCGGCGGAAGCGGGCCTCCTCGCGTGTCACGAGTGCGGGCTCGTCCATCGATCTTCGCCGGCGGCGCACGCGGCGGCGTGCGCCCGCTGCGGCGCGAGCCTGCATTTCCGCAAGCCGGACAGCCTTACCCGCACCTGGGCGCTGCTCATCGCGTCGTGGGTCCTCATCGTCCCGGCGAACGTCCTGCCGGTGATGGAGACCGGATCGCTGTTCGGATCGGAGAAGGACACGATCTTCAGCGGCGTCGTCTATCTCTGGACCTCGGGGTCGTGGCCGCTCGCCTTGATCCTCTTCACCGCGAGCATCGCGGTCCCGTTCGGCAAGCTCACAGCGCTCACCTTCCTGCTCGTGTCGGTGCAGCGGGGATCGGTCTGGGCGCGGCGCGAGCGCACGCGGCTCTACCGGGTGCTCGAGGCCGTGGGCCGGTGGTCGATGATCGACGTCTACGTTGCGGCGATGCTCACCGCGCTCGTACAATTCGGGAGCCTGATGTCGATCCGGGCCGGCGCGGGAGCGATTGCGTTCGGGTCGGTCGTGGTGCTGACAATGTTCGCGGCGGAGAGCTTCGATCCGCGGCTGATCTGGGACCCGGTGGAGAAGAATCGTGGCTGACGCGCCGCGCGATCCGCAATTTGGCGACATTCCCGAGGCCGTGGCGGCGCCGAGGCGGCGCTGGGCGCCGCAATTTATCTGGATCATCCCGATCGTGGCGGTGCTCGTGGGTGCGTGGCTGGCGGTGAAGACAGTCCTCGAGAGCGGCCCGACGATCACGATCAGCTTCAAGACGGCGGAGGGCCTCGAGGCCGGCAAGACCAAGCTCCGCTACAAGGACGTCGAGATCGGGCTGGTGAAAACCGTGACCCTGGCGGAGGATCTTTCGCACATCATCGTGACGGCCGATCTCGTCGCGGGCACCGAGCGCTACGTCGTGGAGGATACGCACTTCTGGGTGGTGCGGCCGCGCATATCCGGGGGCAGCGTAACCGGACTCGGAACGCTGCTGGGGGGGGCCTATATTGGATTAGACATCGGCAAGTCCCGGAAGGCGCAGCGTCGCTTCACGGGGCTGGAGGTCGCGCCCGTGATTGCGGCGGACGTGCCCGGCCGTCCGTTCGTTCTGCGCACCCATACCATGGGCTCGCTCGCCAATGGCTCGCCGGTATTCTTTCGGCGTCTGCAGGTCGGCCAGGTGACGGAATACGGGCTCGACGCAGACGGCAAGGGCGTGACGATCCGGATTTTCGTTAACGCACCGCACGACCGGCTTGTTACCGAGAACACCCGCTTCTGGGAGGCGAGCGGGATCGACGTCAAGCTCGACACAAGCGGCATCCAGCTCAACATGGAGTCGCTGGTATCCCTGGCGATCGGCGGCCTTGCGTTTGAGACGCCGACCGGCATGGAGACGCTGCCGCCGGCCGAGGCCGGCGCGGTTTTCACCCTGTTCCCGAACCGGACGCAGGCGCTGAAAAACCCCGAGCGCATCGTCGAGCGCTTCACCCTCATATTCGGAGAATCGCTGCGCGGGCTGAGTCCGGGGGCGCCGGTCGACTTCCGCGGCATCATCATTGGCGAGGTGGCATCGATCAATACCGAATTCGATCCGGTTACGAAGCGGATTCGCTTTCCCGTCGAGATCAATCTGTACCCGGAGCGATTCACCCACCGCTACCAGGGGGATGGCCAGAAGGGCGGACGCATCTTCGCGGACCCAAAGGAGGCGCCTGATCTGATGGTCGAGCGCGGT
>CAVOUI010000022.1:0-4477 GCA_963699525.1 uncultured beta proteobacterium
GCACGTATCAGCGCATCCGCGCGGCGATCCACATGGCCGCTGGCTCCGACAAAGGCGGCGGCTCCGTCATTCACATGGCCGGGATGGCCGGCGCGGATGCCTCCGCTGCCGATCGCTCGACCGAAGTCTAGGACCGGGGAGATCTGCCATGAAAAAGACCCAGCACGAAAGCACCACGAACCTCTCCCGGCGCAGGTTTGTCGTCGGCACCGCGGCTGCGGGAGGCGGACTGGCGCTCGGATTCAATCTGCCCTTAGGCATCGATCCGGCCGCGGCGCAGACCGTGGGCGCCGGCAATACCGAGGTCAACGCGTGGGTGGTCGTCAAGCCTGACGACACCTGCGTCATTCGTATCGCCCGCTCGGAGATGGGCCAGGGCACGCATACCGGCCTTGCCCAGCTCGTCGCCGAGGAACTCGCGTGCGACTGGAACAAGGTCGCCATCGAGCCGATCACGGCCGGCCAGAACCTCGCACGCAAGCGCGTCTGGGGCGAAATGGCGACCGGCGGCAGCCGCGGCATACGCATCTCCCAGGATTACGTTCGCCGCGGCGGCGCCGTGGCGCGCATGATGCTGTTGCAGGCCGCAGCCGACCAATGGAAAGTGCCGGTCGGAGAAGTCACGGTCACCGACGGGATCATTACCCACCCGGCTTCCGGGCGTTCGACGAGCTACGGCAAGGTCGCGGCGGCAGCGGCGAAGCTGACACCGCCGGATCCCAAGAGCATCAAGCTCAAGAACCCGAAAGAGTGGAAGATCGCCGGCAAGCCGATGAAGCGGCTCGACACGGCGCCGAAGGTCAACGGCTCCATGGTCTACTCGATCGACCTCAAGCTGCCGGGGATGGTGTATGCCGCGGTCAAGGCGTGTCCGGTGTACGGCGGCAAGCTCGCGGGCTGGGACGAGTCCAAGGTGTCGCGCATGCCGGGGTTCAGCGGCGTTATCCAGGTGGACGATGCGACCGTCGCCGTCGTCGCCAACACGTGGTGGCGTGCCAAGTCGGCTCTCGAGGCGCTGCCCATCAAGTGGGATGAGGGCCCTAACGCGAAGCAGTCGAGCGCGACCATCGCGGCGCACTTGAGGGAAGGCCTCACGTCGAACGATGCTTTCGCCGACATTAACGTCGGCGATGCGCCGAAAGCGATCGCAGGCGCGGCGAACAGGATCGAGGCGGTGTACAGCACGCCTTTCCTGTCCCACGCGTGCATGGAGCCCATGAACTGCACCGTCCGGATCACGGCGGACAAGGCCGAGGTCTGGATGCCGAGCCAGAACGCGGAGGCGTCGCTGGCCGCGCTGTCGACGGCCTCGGGTCTCGCGCTCGAGCAGTGCCAGGCTTATAACCACACCCTGGGCGGCGGCTTCGGCCGGCGCGGCGGCACGCAGGATTTCGTGCGCCAGGCAGTCGCCATCGGCAGGCGCTATCCCGGCACGCCCGTGAAGATGATCTGGAGCCGGGAGGAAGACCAGGCGCACGATTTCTACCGCCCGATCTCGCAGTGCAAACTCTCCGCCGGCCTCGATCAGAACGGGAATCTCGTCGGCCTGCACATCCGCGTTTCCGGCCAGTCGATCAACGCCTATCTCGCCCCGCACAACATCAAGGATGGAAAGGACAGGAGACAGCTCCAGGGCTACTGGCCGGAGCCGGGGGACGCGCAGATCGGCTACACCGTGCCCAATCTGCGCACCGAGTACGCGATGCGCAACACCCACGTGCCGGTTGGACCCTGGCGGGGCGTCAACACCAATCAGAACGGCCTCTACCTGGAATGCTTCATGGACGAAGTGGCGAGGGCGGCCGGCAAGGATCCGCTCGAGTTCCGCCGCGCCCTGATGAAGAACCATCCCAAGCATCTCGGTGTGCTGAACGCGGCAGCGGAGAAGGCGGGGTGGGGCAAACCGCTGCCGGCCGGAGTGCATCGCGGCATCGCGCAGTTCATGGGCTACGCCAGCTATGTGGCGGCGGTCGCGGAAGTCTCGGTGAAGGGTAGCGAGGTCAAGGTGCTTCGCATGGTGCTCGCGACCAATTGCGGCCACGCCGTCAACCCGGCCACGATTGCCGCCCAGGTCGAGGGGTCCGTAGCCTACGGGTTCGATTCGCTGCAGAGCGAGATCACGGTGCAGAACGGGCGCGCGGTGGAACTGAACTACCACGCCTATCCGATCGCGCGGTTGTACCAGTTGCCCAAGATCGAGACGGTGGTTGCCCCGACCTATGACTTCTGGGGCGGCGTGGGAGAGCCGACGATCTGCGTGACGGCTCCCGCGGTACTGAACGCCATATTCGCCGCGACCGGCAAGCCGGTGCACACGCTGCCTCTGAAGAACCACGGCCTGAGGATCGTCTAGATTACGGGATCCGCGGCGCACCGGTGCGTCTGTCCGGCTGGATCGCGATGTCTGCCGTGGTGGCGGGTTGCGCCACTACGGCGCCACAGGCGGTTCGGCCGTATCGCGTGGACGGCGACGCGATTCGCGAGCCACTGGTGTCGACGCCGGGAGACGCGGCGCGCGGCAAGGCGGTTGTCGTGGGGCGCGACTCGAATTGCCTGTTGTGCCACGCCGTGCCCGATAGCGGCGTCCGCTTCATGGGTAATCTCGGGCAGTCCCTCACCGGGGTCGGGACGCGGCTGAGCGAGGGCCAGTTGCGGTTGCGCGTCGTGGACTCCATGCGGTTGAACCCGAACACGATCATGCCGTCTTACTACCGTGTTGACGGGCTCACTCAGGTGGCCGAGGCGTGGCGCGGGAAGCCGGTGCTGACCACGCAGCAGGTCGAAGACACCGTGGCCTACCTTCTTACCCTGCAATGATGACCACGCACGCGCGCCGCCGGTTCATCTCTGCGCTCGCGGGACTCGCAGCGGCGCCGCTTTTGCCGGGCCGCCAGGCGCGCGGACAAGAGGCGGACGTCTTCGCATCGCTGATGCGCCAGGTTACAGGTGGTGCGGGCGTTGCGCCCGGGCGTGTGAAGGTGGAT
Organism: uncultured beta proteobacterium; assembly: GCA_963699525.1. GTDB lineage: Bacteria > Pseudomonadota > Gammaproteobacteria > Burkholderiales > SG8-41 > SG8-41. The sequence goes on from CAVOUI010000022.1 coordinate 2,985, forward strand.
ACGCCGCGGCTCGCCGACAACGGCCACTCCGTGCCACTCAGCGTGCGCGTGGACAGTCCGATGACGCCGGCCGACCACGTGCGCAGCATCACATTGCTCTCCGAGCGCAATCCGCGCCCCGTGATGGCGACGTTTCATCTGGGTCCGAAATCGGGCCGCGCGCAGGTGACGACTCGCGTGCGGCTGAACGGCTCGCAGCGCGTGCGCGCTGTCGCGCAGCTTTCCGACGGATCCTGGTGGTCCGGTGACGCAGAGGTGGAAGTCACCGAATCGGCGTGCCTGGACGCCTCCTGACATGCTTGCGCGAGTCCAGCTGCCGCCGGCGGCGAAGCGCGGGGAGGTGATCGAGGTCCGCATCACCATCCAGCATCCGATGGAGACCGGGTTCCGTTACGAGCTTGGCGGCAAGCCGATCCCGAAGAACGTCATCAATCGCCTCGTCGCGCGCTACAACGGGGCCGAAATTTTCAGCGCGGAGATGGGCTCGGGCATTGCCGCCAACCCCTACCTTTCGTTCTTCACCGTCGCGGACGCAAGCGGCGAATTCCTTTTCGAGTGGGTGGACGACGAAGGCAACCGGGGCGAGGAACACGCGACACTCACGGTCGTGGCGTGAGGGGTGGCCGGTGAATCGTGGCTGGCCTGCGTATCGCGTTTGGTGGCTCATGTCGGCGGCCTTGCTGCTGGCTGTTGCCTCCGCCGCGTCGGCAGCGGAGCCGCGGAAGCCGTCGCCGCTCAAGTCCGGCATCGAGTTCACAGGCGAAAGCGCTCGCTCGCTGCAGTCCGACGACTTCGCGAACCCCGGCATGCTATGGGTCGCGCGCGGCGAGCGGCTCTGGAACGAGAGCGCCGGGCGCGGCGGAAAGTCGTGCGCGGGTTGCCATGGCGACGCTGCGGGAAGCATGAAGGGGGTCGCGGCGCGCTATCCGAAGGTGGACCCCGGTGCCGCGCGGCTCATCGACCTGGAGGGGCGGATCAACCTTTGCCGGGAGCGCAGCCAGCAGGCGGCGCCGCTCGCGCACGAGTCGGACGCGCTGCTCGCGTTGACGGCATACGTCGCACACCAGTCGCGCGGCATGCCGCTCGCGGTCAAGGTGGACTGGCAGAACCGCGCCGACTTCGAGCGCGGGCGCGAGCTCTATCACCGCCGCATCGGGCAGATGAACCTGGCGTGCACCCATTGCCATGACCGGAACTGGGGCAGGAATCTCGGGCCCGAGACGATCAGCCAGGGGCACGGCAATGCTTTCCCGGCGTATCGTCTGGAATGGCAATCCATCGGATCGCTGCAACGCCGCATCCGGGCCTGCTACTACGGGCTGCGCGCCGAGATGCCGCCCTACGGCGCGAAGGATTTGCTTGATCTGGAGCTTTATCTCGCCTGGCGTGCTGGAGGTTTGCCGGTCGAGACACCTGGCGTACGACGGTAGGTCAGGCGGCGCCCCTGAGCCAGGTCACCCGCACGCGGTCGTAATCCTCGCCGCGCTCGACGA
>CAVOUI010000023.1:0-7785 GCA_963699525.1 uncultured beta proteobacterium
TCGAAACCCTATCCGCTGCTGATCGCATCGGGCATCGTTTCCGGCACGCTCTATTTTCTGCTCTACCTCTATGAACGCGAGATCCTGGCGGCCTTCACCCGCACCGATGGCTGGTACCCGGCCCTGCCCGTGATCGCCGCGTTCGTGTTCTCCTTCGCGCACGGCGCCTTCACCGCCCGTTTCTGGGAAGTCCTGGGCATCAAGAGCAAGAAGAAATAGCGGGTGGAGCCCTCCGCGGTCCAGTTCATCGATCTGGAGCTTGGCAACGTGCTCGCCCTGCTCGCGGTCGGATTCGTCGGGGGCCTGGTGAGCGGTTTCATCGGTTCGGGCGGCGCATTCGTGCTGACGCCGGCCATGATGACCATGGGCGTGCCGGGCGTCGTCGCAGTCGCGAGCAATCTCTGCCACAAGTTCCCGAAGGCGCTGGTTGGTGCCTGGCAGCGCTACAAGCTCGGGCAAGTGGACGTCAAGCTCGGGCTAATGATGGCAGCTTCGGCGACTGCCGGAGTGTGGTTCGGCGCGGACATCCAGCACCAGATCAAGGATAGCTTCGGCGAGGCGGGCTCGAACCTGTACGTGAGCCTCGCCTTCGTCGTCGTGCTCACGGTCGTCGGGAGCTTCGTCCTGCACGACGCGGTCACGGTCTATCGCTCGGGCCGCTCGGACGAGGAGGAGCGGGTGTCGCGGCTCGCGCGCTGGGCGCAATCAGTCGAGATTCCCGGGACGATGATGCATTTCAGGACGGCGAACGTGCGGGTGTCGGTTCTGTTCACGCTGCCGCTCGGGTTTGCCACCGGCCTGCTGGCATCCACCATCGCGGTCGGCGGCTTCATCGGCGTGCCGGGGATGATGTACGTGCTGGGCGCGCCGGGTCTCGTCGCCAGCGCGACCGAGCTGGTCGTCGCATTCGTGATGGGTCTCGGCGGCACCGTCAAGTACGCGTTGCACGGTCTGGTGGACATCCGGCTCGCGCTGATACTGCTCGCGGGATCGCTGTTCGGGATCCAGCTTGGAGTGATCGGCACGACCTGCGTCAAGCCGTTCATGATCAAGGTCGTGATGGCCGCCATCATGCTGATCGTCGCGGTCAGCCGCGGCCTGGCGGTACCCGTCTATCTCTCGGAACTGGGCACGCTGGACCTCGCGCCACGCACCATGGCCCTGCTCCACACCGCGAGCTTTGCATTCCTGGTTCTCGCGTTGTGCACCGGCGGCCTCATCATCATCGCCGCCATGCTGCGGGGCCAGCGCTCGGAGCCGATGCCGCTCAAGGAGCCGGCTCCGGAGTAGTCCCGCGGCATCTCGCCGCGACTTCAGGCGAGCTTCAGTGGCTCGCCGTTCGGCAAGGCGACGTGGCACTCCCGGAAGATGCGGACCTTGCAGGTGCGGCAGATAGTGCTGTCGAGCTTGCGGTAGATCTCCGTCACCGGGCGGCTCTTGACCGGGAACAGGTTCTCCTCGCCGATGTCGTTGAGGTAGCCGCCGCGCGCGAGCAGCTCGCGCACCGTATCCTTCATCCGGTAGAAGTAGAGCCCTCCGCCCAGGCTCCGGCGCCGGAGGGCTTCGCGCGCGAGCATCTCGGCGCCTCCCAGGTCGACGAAATTGATGCCGCTCGCCATGATCAATACGTGCTTCTGGCGGGGCTCGAGCTCGTCCACTTGCTCCAGGCCGTGCTGCACGTGATCGACGGCGCCGAAGAAGAGCGACCCGTTCACTCGCAGCATCTTGAGTTGCGGGCAGTCGGGCAGGCCGCTGTCGGCGGTGAAATGGTAGCTGTCCGGCGCTGGATCGGGCTTGACGTCGACCACGAGCGGGCGGGAGGTCCGCGTAAGGTACAGCATCAGCGACAGCAGCGCGCCGGCGTAGATCGCGAACTCGAGGCTGGCAAATAGCGCGGCGAAGAACGTGACCGCCATGACGGCGGCTTCCTGCCGGCTCGTCCTCAATACCCTGCCGATGTAGCGGGTGTCGATGAGCCCCCAGGCGACGAGAAAGAGGATCGCCGCCATGACGGCCAGCGGAAGGTGGGCGATCAGCGGCGCCACCAGGAGCAGTATCGGCACGAGCATCAAAGCCGAAAACGCGGCCGCGAGCGGCGTGCGGGCGCCCGCCTCATAGTTGACCCCGCTGCGATTGAAGGAGCCGCTCGAAGCATAGGCGGAGGAGAAGCTGCCGGCGATGTTCGACAGCCCCTGGCCGATGAACTCCTGGTTGCTGTCCAGGCGTTGCCCGGATTTGACCGCGATAGCGCGCGCGATCGACACCGCTTCCGTCAGCGCGAGTATCGTCACCGCAAGCGCGATCGGCAGCGTGCTTCGGATCGTTTCGGGGGACAGATCCGGAGCCGAAAGGGCGGGAAGCGAGGCGGGGAGCGTCCCGACCATCGCGATGTGGGTCGCTGCCTCGCCGAATGCGAGGTTCAGCAGCGCGGCGACGACGGCCCCCGCGATCATCGCGACGATCATGTACGGGAAGCGCGGCGCGAATCTACGGAAGAGAACGCCCGTGAGCAGCGTGGCGACTCCGACCGCCGTCACGTACGGGTTGATGTCGGAGAGCGCCGAGGCGAATGCGCTCAGGGTTCCGGCGAAAGTGCTTCCGGTCGGGATCTCGACGCCAAAGAAATGCCGGATCTGGGAGGTGAAGATCAGGCAAGCCGCGCCGGCGGTAAAGCTGATCACCACCGTGTGCGAAATGAAGTTGACCAGAGCCCCCATGCGCGCCATTCCCATTGCGAGCTGCATCAGGCCGACCAGGAAGGTGAGGGTGAGCGCGAGCTGGATGTACTCCCCCGTATCGGGCTCCTGGAGCGGGGCGAGGCTCGCGAAGAGAAAGATGGAGATCACGTTCGTCGGGCCGGAGACGAGGTGCCACGACGAGCCGAACAGCGCGGCCACGATGGCCGGCACCATGGCGGCATAAAGGCCGTACTGCGGCGGCAATCCGGCCAACGTCGCGAACGCGATGCCCTGCGGCAGTACGATGACCGCGCCGATGAGTCCAGCCATCGCATCGGCGCGCAGCGTGTCGCGGCCGACTCGAGGCCACCAGCGCAGGAAGGGAAATATCCGGGCGAACCGTCCCGCTGTCGCAGATTGTTGCGCGCTCACGATGCCGGGAGTATGCGGCAGAACGGAGGCGTTATCCAGAAGCGCGACGGGCGCGGAGGATGCGGTTTGCGGCCGCGCGAATTTGGGTATAATCGCCCGCAGCCGTTCCAGGAGACGAAAGCACCACGATGAGAAAATCCGGAATGATTTCCGCTGTCGTTGTCGCCGCGCTCTATGTTGCCGGGTCGTCCGCGCTCGCGGCCGATGCGGGCGACGCGGCCGCGGGCAAGAAGAAGACTTCGATGTGCGTCGGCTGCCACGGCATCGGCGGCTACAAGACAGCGTTCCCCGAGGTCTACCACGTGCCCAAGCTCGGCGGCCAGCATGCGGCCTACATCGTGAAGGCGCTGCAGGAATACAAGGCCGGCAACCGCACGCATCCGTCGATGCGCGCGATCGCGGCGGGCCTGTCCGACCAGGATATGGCCGACCTCGCGGCCTACTACGCTTCCGACTCGATCAAGTCGGCGGCCAAGTGAGGAGAGCCATGAAGAACCGGATCCTTCTCCTTGCATGTGCCTCGATGGTCGTGCTGAGCGCGCCCGCCCTTGCCGGTGACGCCGACGCCGGCAAGAAGAAATCGCAGACGTGCGTCGCGTGCCACGGCGCGGACGGTAACAGCGTGGCGCCGGACTTCCCGAAGATCGCGGGTCAGCACTATGATTACCTGCTGAAGGCGCTGCAGGACTACAAGTCGGGGGCGCGCAAGAGCCCGATCATGGCCCCCCTCGTCGCCAATCTCTCGCAGCGCGACATCGAGGACCTTGCCGCCTGGTTTTCAAGCCAGAGCGGACTGGTCATGAAGCACTAGCAGCACTCGTCACGCCGTCTTGTGCCGGTATTCGCACAGGCTGCGGATCAGGCACTTCGGGCAGTCGGGCTTCCTTGCCTTGCAGACGTATCGTCCGTGCAGGATCAGCCAGTGGTGCGCATCGGGCTTGAACTCGTCCGGCACCACTTTCAGCAGCCGCGTTTCCACCGCCAGCACGTTTTTGCCGGGAGCGAGCCCAGTGCGGTTCGCGACCCGGAAGATGTGGGTGTCCACCGCGATCGTGGGTTCGCCGAAGGCCGTATTGAGGATCACGTTCGCGGTCTTGCGCCCCACTCCGGGAAGCCGCTCCAGCGCCTCGCGCGTGCGCGGCACTTCGCCGCCGTGCTGCTCCAGCAGGATCTTGCAGGCGCCGATCAGGTTCTTCGCCTTGGTACGGTAGAGCCCGATGCGCTTGATGTAGCGCTCGAGCCCCCTGCGGCCGAGCTTGAGCATCGCTTCAGGGCGGTTCGCCACCTGGAAGAGCGCGGGGGTCGCGAGGTTCACGCTCTTGTCGGTGGCCTGCGCGGAGAGCACCACCGACACCAGCAGCTCGAATGGCGAGGCGTAGACGAGCTCGCTGCGGGGCGCGGGATTCGCGGCGCGCAACAGGGCGAACAGGCTGCGGACTCGGTCGGGTGTCATGCGCGCGCGTTGCAGCAGGAGGAGGGCGGGACCACGATCCCCTCGAGCGCGAGTCCCCTGCCGGGCGGGGGCGGCGGCATCCTGCGCGGCATCTTCGGCTGCTAACCCCGGCCACGCAAACGCTGGCGGGCGCGTTCCACGACTCGCTCGATCGTCGCCTGCTTCTCGCGCGGTCCGGCCCGGCCGCGGTTCGACGCAAGGCGCGATGAGCGTTCCCGCTCGAGCCGCTGCATTCTTGACTGGTAGCGCCGCCGGTACTGTCGGGCGCGCTGGAGGCGCTCCTCGCGCGTCCACGGTTCGCCGGTTTCCACCATCGTGATGCAGTCCACGGGACAGGGCGGCAGGCAGAGCCGGCAGCCGGTGCATTCCGCCGCGATCACGGTGTGCATGAGCCTCGGCGCGCCGACGATGGCGTCCACCGGGCACGCCTCGATGCAAAGCGTGCAGCCGATACACGCTGCCTCGTCTATGACCGCCACCGGCGGGGCCTTGGCCTCGCGCGCCATGGGGTATTCTATGCTGCCGGCTGCCCGGCGGCTGATTGTCGCGTACACTTGCCGAGGACGCGCGCAACGGGAAACGCCAGCATGGAACCGGACTCGCTGCTCGACCGCACGGGAAGGCGCACCGCTTCCGGGGCGCTGCGGGACCTGCTGCGCCTGGAGCAGGTCAGGCTCGCCCACGAGCAGATGCTGCCGTCGCAGCTGGTCGCGGTCCTTAACGCTGTCGTGTTCGTGGCGGTCCAGTCCCTGGTTATCGAGACATCGGTGCTCATCGCGTGGCTTGCCGCAGTGTGCGTGCTGGCGCTCATCCGGATTGCGGGCGCGATCGCGTTCCGCAGCGAAGCGCCGCAGGCCGGCCAGATCGGCCGCTGGCGGCTCTACGCGATTGCCGGTGCCGCGGCGAGCGGTATCGTATGGGGTTCCGCGGCATGGCTCCTGTTCCCGCCGATGAACGTCGCGCACCAGGTCTTCGTGGCGTTCTTGCTGGGTGGAATGGTGGCGGGCAGCGTGACTACGCTCGCCCCCGTGTTTCCCGCGTTCCTGGCCTTCGCCGTACTAACCCTCGTTCCGGCGGCCGTCCGCTTTACGCTGGAGCAGGATTACGTCCACTACGCGATGGGATGGCTCATCCTGGTGTTTCTCGCGGCGGTCGTCGTCATCGCGCGTCGCTCCCACGAGCACATGAGCGAATTGCTCCGCCTGCGCGTCGAGAACGTGGAGCTGACCGGCGAGCTGCATGCAACGAGGGAAAAGCTGCGGAAGGCGCGCTAAGGCGCCGCCGCATCACCGCAAAGCGCCGCGACGCACTCTCGAATCAGTGCGGGACCGCGGTAGATCAAGCCCGTGTAGATCTGGACCAGACTGGCGCCAACCGCGACTTTCTCGTGCGCGCCGGCACCGGTCATGATGCCGCCCGCACCGATCACGGGGAGCGTCCCGCCCAGCGCCTGCGCGAGCTCGCGCACGACCGACGTGGCGCGGGCGGCAAGGGGTGCTCCCGACAGCCCTCCGGCCTCGTGCCCGTGCGGCAGTCCGGCGACGCCCTCGCGCGCCACTGTGGTGTTGGTGGCGATCACCGCATCGACAGCGTGCTTGCGGAGCGATGCGGCAATGGCCTCAATCTGTGCGCGATCGAGGTCGGGCGCGACCTTCACGGCAAGCGGAACCGTCCTGCCGTGCCTGCCCGCAAGCGCCCGCTGCTCGGCCTTGAGGGTCGAGAGCAGCGCGTCGAGCTCGGCCGCGCCCTGCAGCCGCCGCAGGTCCAGGGTGTTGGGCGAGGAGATATTCACCGTCACGTAGCCTGCCACGGGATAGACCTTGCGCAGGCAGGCGACGTAGTCGTCGGCGGCGCGCTCGAGCGGCGTGTCGAAGTTCTTGCCGATGTTGATGCCGAGCACGCCGCGGTAGCGCGCGCGCTTCACGTTTTCGACCAGGCGGTCTACGCCCTGGCTGTTGAATCCCAGACGGTTGATCACCGCCCGCGCCGCCGGCAGGCGGAATACGCGGGGACGGGGATTGCCTGGCTGCGGACGCGGCGTGACCGTGCCGATCTCGATGAAGCCAAAGCCGAGGCGCGCCAGCGCGTCGATGTATTCACCGTTCTTGTCGAGACCCGCGGCGAGCCCCACCGGGTTCGGAAAGCGGATGCCCATGACAGTGCGCTCGCATTCCGCAGGGACCGGGGCGGCCGCTGGAATCAGGCCGATCCGGCCGAGCCTGTGCAGCGTGCCGAGCGTCAGGCGATGCGCCGTTTCCGGCTCGAGGCAGAACAGGAGCGGGCGCACCAGCGAGTAGATCATCCACACTATTCTACAGGCGGTCTTAGTGTGGCCTGCCTTCGGACAGCGCGCTAAAACTTCACTTTCAGCCCTACCGCAACTCCGTGGGGGAGAATTTCGATCAATATCGGGGTATCTCGGCTATGCGCATACCAGCCAGACAAGCCGCCTATGGCCCAGCCGGCAATCACGTCGGTCTGCCAGTGCGCCTGATTCTTGATCCGGCCAGCGCCGACGTACAGCGGCAATAGCAGCAGCCCGTAGGTCGCGGGGTACTCGCTGCCATATTCAAGAATGTAGGGTGTCACGAGACCAGCTGCCTGGGCCGCTTCGCCGCTTGGAAAGCTGGTGTTGTTGCCTCCCTGAAACCAGAGGCAAGGATTGTTCTCATCACGCGGTCGCACCCGCGTGAACGTCTTCTTTCCTACCTCCGCGGAGATGCCCGAGATGATCTCCGAATCGATACCCTGCCACATGGTCTTACCGAAGCGGTACTCCGATCCCTCCCAGATTGCGCCGCCAACCTGGGCAACGGTAAGCGTATTAACGATGCCGCGGTAGATACTCGGATTCCAGGCGCCGGAAGCGTCGTAATTGACCTTGTGATCGATGTGCGACCAGCCGCAATTCTGAGCGGCGGCTTCGACGGATAACAGCGCGGCGAGCAGCGCAAACGCCATTCGCACGGGACTGTTCCGCACATCACCCTCCGTCAGCAGCCTCTGCGGTTGCGGAAATGGGTGGCGGGATTCAACCGGTCAATGCAGCGACCCTGAAGCGCATGAAAGCGCGCCGGAGAGGCACGGTGCGCGGGTCGCGCGCGCAGGGCGGCCTTAAGCCATGCGGAAGAACTCGCCTCGACGCCACGTAGCAGCACCGGGCACCGAGGGTATCCCCTTGCGCGTCAGGAACGCATCAAGGACTCGTGAAGGAAGTGTGAA
>CAVOUI010000024.1:0-11512 GCA_963699525.1 uncultured beta proteobacterium
GAGCGCGGCACCCGCCCACAAGGCGGCACCCACGGCGCTATAGGCGAGAAATGGCGTGAGCCCGAGCCGGAGCGCACCGGCAATGGGCGGTGCCACGGTTGCAAAGCCGGGGACGAATTTCGCGAACATGAGTGACGGTGCGCCCCAGCGCCCAAACCTGTCCTCGGTCTGCTTGACGCACGAGTCGGGCTCGATCGCAATGCGGCACAGGGCCCCGAGCACGCGGTGACCGTAAGCTCGCCCCGCCGCGAACCAGGGGAGATCGCCGGCGAGCGACGCGACTACCGCCACCCCGAGCGCCGCAGCCGCGGGCAACTGCCCGCTCTGGGCAAGCGCACCGGCCACGATCAGAGTCGGTATCGCGGGCACCGGCGCACCGAGCTGCGTGAGCAGCACGTTGGCGAACACCAGCGCCAGGCCGTGCTGTGCCAGTAGACCGGTCAACTGTTCCATCGGTCAAGCAGGTAGCGGTTGATGGGGACGAGTATGAGTCCGTCAGGTCAGACGCGCCCGGCCAGGCCTAATCGAACCGGTAGGCGTCCATGCTGATGACGCCGGAGGAGATGCTGGTGTGCAGGCGCTGCGCGGCGCCATCGGGACTGCCGGCGCCGAGCGCGACGAATATCGGAATCAGGTGCTCGTCGGTCGGGTGGTTGCGCACCGCGTGCGGCGCCTTTTGCCGGTAGCCGACGAGATCGTCGCGGCGGCCCGAGAGGACGGCGTCCGCAAGCCACTCGTTGAATTCCACCACCCACGGCTGCGGCACGGGGTTGCCGCGTTGGTAGCGCAACTCGCCCAGGTTGTGGGTGGCGCCGCCGGAAGCGAATATCAGCACGCCTTCGTCGCGCAGCGGCCGCAATGCCTCGCCCAGGCGCACGTGATGGGCGGGACCGAGACGGGACTGGATGGAGAGCTGCGTCACCGGAATGTCCGCCTCCGGGTACATCAGGTAGAGCGACGTCCAGGCGCCGTGGTCGAGCCCGCGCTCCGGATCGATGTCGGTCCTCAACCCCTTCGCTTCCAGCAGATCCGAAACCCGGCTCGCGAGCTCCGGCGCGCCGGGCGCCGGATAGCGCAGCTGGTAGAGCGGCGGCGGAAATCCGTAGAAATCGTGGATCGTCTCCGGCTTCTTCGCCGCGCTTACGGCCGGGCGGCCGGTGTCCCAGTGCGCCGAAACCATGAGGATCGCCTCGGGCCGGCCGAGCGCGCCGCCGAGCCCGCGCAGGAAGTCGACCGCCGGGCCGCGCTCGAGCGGCAGCGTCGGCGAGCCGTGGGATACGAAGATCGAGGGCTGACGGCTCATGGGAGATCGAACAGCAGCAGTTCCGCCTGTTTTGCCCCGCTGAACTTGAGCTCGTTCTCGCTGGCGATCTTGACTCCGTCGCCGCCTTTCAACTCGATACCGTTCAACTTGACCGCGCCGCGCGCGACGTGCACGTAGGCGCGCCGCCCGGGGGCGAGTGTGTGTGTCGCCGCATCCTTGCCGTCGAGCACTGCGGCGTACACGAGCGCGTCCTGGTGAATCGTGACCGAGCCCTCGCGCCCGTCGGGGGAGGCAATCAGCCGCAGCCGGCCGCGCTTCTCCGCCGCCGGGAAATGCTTCTGCTCGTAGGACGGCCGGATGCCGGTGAACTTCGGCTCGATCCAGATCTGCAGGAAGTGCGTCACCTCGGTCTTGTTGTGGTTGAATTCGGAGTGTTGCACGCCCGTGCCCGCGCTCATGCGCTGCACGTCGCCCGGAACGATCGACGAGCCGTTGCCCATCGAGTCCTTGTGGCCCAGCGCGCCTTCGAGCACGTAGCTGATGATCTCCATGTCGCGGTGACCGTGCGTGCCGAAGCCGGACCCCGCTTGCACGCGGTCCTCGTTGATAACGCGCAGCGGGCCGAAGCCCATGTGCTCGGGATCGTAGTAGTCGGCGAACGAGAAGCTGTGGTACGAATCGAGCCATCCGTGGTTGGCGTGGCCGCGCTCTTCCGCTTTCCTGACCGTCAGCATGATGTCTTTCCTTTCCCGCGCGCGCTCAGGCGCGCGCCTGTCCCAGGCGGCCGTGGTGGAAGTCGGCGAAGGCCTGGCGGATCTCATCCTGCGTGTTCATGACGAAGGGTCCGTAGCCCACGACCGGCTCGTCTATCGGCTCGCCGTTCAGCACGAGGACGGTCGCCTCCTCCGCCGCGTCGAGCTTGACCCGCGTTCCCGCGCGGTCGAGGACGACGAGCTCCGCCGGGCCGGCGGACTCGGCGCCGTTGATCGTCACTCTTCCCCTCAGCACGGCAAAGAGCGTCGTGTAGCCTTCGGGAAAATCCAGCTCGACGTGCCCGCCGGCCGCGATTCTCGCATCCCATACGTTGATCGGTGTGAAGGTGCGGGCCGGCCCCTTAGCTCCGCGAAACTCCCCGGCGATGACGCGCACGCGCGATCCGCCGCCCAGGTCGACGACCGGGATCTGCCCGCTGCGGATGTCCTGGTAGGCGGGCGCCGCCATCTTGTCCCTTGCGGGCAGGTTGACCCAGAGCTGCGCCATCTCCATGGTGCCGCCCCGCCGCGCGAACTCGTGCTCGTGCCATTCCTCGTGCACGATGCCCGACGCCGCTGTCATCCATTGCACGTCGCCGGGGCCGATCACGCCGTGGTTCCCGGCCGAATCGCGGTGCTCCACTCCGCCCTGGTAGGCGATGGTGACGGTCTCGAAGCCGCGATGCGGGTGCTGGCCGACGCCGCGCCGCTCGCTCGAAGGCGCGAATTCCTCCGGCGCGCCGTAGTCGAGTAGCAGAAACGGGCTCAACGTCTGCGGCTGCCGGTCGTAGGAGAACAGGCTGCGGACGTGGAAGCCGTCTCCGACCCAGTGGGCCGGCGGGCCGCGGTGAATGCTGACGACCTTTTTCATGGCGGTTTCCATTTTAGCGTGACTCCTCGGGACGGATTTCCAGCGTGAGCCGCTGCCCCCGGCGCAGCACCGCGACCGGCACGCTTTCGCCGAGCTTCTCCTCGGTCAGCAGCCGGTGCAGGTCGTCGAAGCCCGCGACCGACTGGCCCGCGAAGCCGACGATGATGTCGCCCTGCTCGATTCCGGCGCGGCTGGCCGGCCCGCCGCGCTCGATCGAGGCGGCCTGCACCGCGCCGTCGCGCTCGAGGTTGTAGAACCGCACCATGCGCCGCGGCAGCACGATGTTCTGTCCCGCAATCCCGAGCCGCGCGCGGCGCACCCGGCCGTGCTTGAGGAGCTGCGAGATCGTCACCTTGGCCGTATCGATGGCCGTGGCGAAGCAAATGCCTTGCGCGGGCAGGATCATCGCCGTGTTGACACCCACCACCTCTCCGCGCGAGTTCACGAGCGGACCGCCGGAGTTGCCGGGGTTCAATGCGGCGTCGGTCTGGATCACGTCGTCCATCAGGCGGCCGTTCTGCGACCGCAGCGAGCGCCCGAGCGCCGATACGACACCCGCGGTGACCGTGCACTGGAATCCGTAAGGATTGCCGATCGCGATCGCGAGCTGCCCCACGCGCACGTTGCGCGACTCGCCCAGCGGGACCGACGGTAGCTTGTGCCCGGCAACGCGGATGACCGCAAGGTCGGTGTCGGGGTCGTCGCCGATCAGGCTCGCCTGCAGCGTCTGGCCGTCATTGAACGTCGCCCCGATCTCGGCCGCGTCCGATACAACGTGGCTGTTGGTCGCGATCAAGCCGTCGGGCGTGAATACGAAGCCCGAGCCGCTGCCGCCCACATCGTGGGTGATTTCGTTGCCTCGCGCATCGCGCCCGCGCAGGCGCCGCTTGACGTCGAGACGCACCACCGCCGGGCCGACCATTTCGGCGACCCCGGTGACAGCTTGCGAGTACGCGTCGAGCAACTCCGCGTCTTGCGAAGACCCTGTTGGCAGGGAGGGATTGAGATCGTGCCCGGCTTCGTCCAGTAGAGAAATTGCGCGCCAGGCGGGGACTGGCAGGTTCATCTCATCAAAATGGGGACGCGGGGGAAGGATTCAACCCGGCGCACTTTCGCCTTTCGACCTTCGCCTTCAGGCTTTGCCGGCGGGCGTATGCACTGCCGCACCGCCACCGGTTTCCTCATCCGGCGCCGCGCGGCGCGCACCCACGAGCAGCGTGTAGGCGGCGGGAATCACGTAGAGCGTGAGCAGCGTGCCGAGCAGAAGGCCGCCGACGATCACCCAGCCAATCGGGCGGCGCGCCTCCGCGCCGGGCCCGGTCGCGATCGCGAGCGGCACCGCGCCCAGCACCATCGCGCCGGTCGTCATCAGGATCGGGCGCAGGCGCAGCGCCGCTGCTTCGGCCACCGCCTCGAACTTCTCCTTGCCGCGCGCCATCTGCTGGTTGGCGAACTCGACGATGAGGATCCCGTGCTTGGTGATGAGGCCGACCAGCATGATGAGGCCGACCCGGCTGTAGACATTGAGGGTCCCGCCCGTGCCCAGCGTCGCGTCGAGCATCAGCAGTCCCGCCAGCGCGCCGGTCATGGCGAGCGGGACGGTCAGCATGATCACGAACGGCGAGACGAAGCTCTCGAACTGCGCGGAGAGCACGAGGTAGACGAAGATGAGCGCGAGCGTAAAGATGAGCAGCAACTGCTCGCCCGACTCGCGGTATTCGCGCGATCCGCCGTCGAGCGCGGTCTGCGCGGTCGGACCGAGCTCCTCGCGCGCGGCCTTCTCCAGGAAGTCGAGCGCCTCTCCCAGGGTGTAGCCCGGGGCGAGACTCGCCGTGAGGATCGCGGCACGCTGCCGGTTGAAATGGTTCAGTTCCTTGGGCGCCACCGTCTCCTTGAGGTTCACCAGGTTGGAGAGCTGCGTCAGCTGCCCGTCCCGCGCGCGCACGTAGATCGCGGTCAAGTCGGTCGGCTGCACGCGGTCCTTGTCCTCGAGCCGCACGATCACGTCGTATTGCTTCCCCTCGCGCTTGAAGCGCGTCACCTGGCGCCCGCCGAGAAGCGTCTCCAGCGTGCGCCCGATCGCGTCCACCTCCGCTCCGACCGCGGCCACCTTCTCGCGGTTCACGTCGACCGCGAGCTGCGGCTTGTTGAGCTTCAGATCGCTGTCGAGATTGACGAGCCCCGGGTTCGTCCGCGCGCGCGCGATGACCCGGTCCACCATCTTTTCGAGCTCCTCGTAGGAGTTGCCCTGGACCACGAACTGCACCGGCTGGCTGCGAAAGCTCTGGCCGAGGGACGGCGGATCGTTGGGAAAAGCGAGCACCCCGGGCATCATGCCGAACATCTTCGGTCCCAATTCCCGCGAGATGTCGAACTGGCTGCGCTTGCGCTCTTCCCACGGCTTCAGCCGCACGAAGGAGAGCGCGAAATTGACGGGGTTGGGGCGCTCGAGCCCCGGGGCCACCACCACGAAGTAGCTGGTGATCTCCGGCACGCCCTTGTAGATCTCTTCCCAGATGCGGGCGTAGCCGTCCGTGTATTCCATGGTCGAGCCCTCGGGCGCGATCATCACGCCGAGAACGAAGCCGCGGTCCTCGTACGGCGCGAGCTCCGACTTGAGCGCCGCGCCGGCGCCGACCATGGCCGCCAGCACGGCCGCGTAGCCCGCCATCGCCCACTTGCGATGGCGAAGCGTCCACCCGAGGGAGCGCCGGTAGCCGCTGTTCATTGCCGCGAACCACCGCTCCGTCATGTTGTAGATCGCGCCGTGCCGGGCGTGCTCCTTGAGGAGCATCGAGCACATCATGGGCGTGAGGGTGAGCGACACGAAGCCCGACACCAGCACCGCCATCGCCACCGTCAGCCCGAATTCGATGAAGAGCTTCCCGGTATTCCCGGTGGAAAACGCCAGGGGAACAAACACCGCGGCGAGCGTGATCGTCATGGCCACCACGGCGAAGGCGATTTCGCGGCTGCCCCGGAGCGCTGCCGTGAACGGCGACATGCCCTCCTCGATGTGGCGGTGAATGTTCTCCAGCACCACGATCGCATCGTCCACCACCAGGCCGATCGCCAGCACGATGCCGAGCAGCGTCAGGATGTTGATGGTGAACCCGAAGATCCACAGGAAAAAGCACGCCCCGATCAGGGACACCGGGATGGTGACGAACGGGATCAGCGTCGAGCGGAACGAGCGCAGGAAGAAAAAGATCACCAGCGTCACCAGCACCATCGCGTCGAGGATGGCGCGGTAGACGGCCTTGATCGAGGCATCGATGAAGAGCGATGAGTCGAACGCAATGAAGACCTTGAGGCCGTCCGGCAGCGAGGCCTGGATGCGGGGAATCTGCGCCTTGACCGCGTCCGCCACCGACAGCGTGTTGGCCGTGGATTGCTTGACGATCCCCAGGCCCATCGCCGGATTGCCGTTGACGCGCACGACGCTGCGCTCGTCCTGCGCGCCGAGCTCGGCGCGCCCGACGTCCTTCAGCCGCACCGGATAGCCGCTCGACTCGGTGATGATGAGGTTGTTGAATTGCTCCGGCGTCCTGAGATCGGTCTCCGTCAAAACCGTAAACTCGCGCTTGCGGCTCTCGATGCGTCCCGAGGGCACCTCGATGTTCTGCCGCCGCAGGGCATTCTCGACGTCGACCGGCGTCATCCCGAATCCGGCGAGCCGGTCGCGGTCGAGCCAGATGCGCATCGCATACTTGCGCGCGCCGCCGATGATGACGCTCGCCACCCCCGGCAGCGCCTTCAGCGAGTCCGCGACGTAGCGGTCGGCGTAATCGGTGATGAAAAGGGCATCGTGCCGGTCGCTGGTGAACGCGAGCCACAGGATGGCCTGCGCGTCGGCCTCGATCTTGGAGACGACCGGCTCGTCCACTTCGTCCGGCAGGAGCGCGCGGACGCGCGCGACCCGGTCGCGCACGTCGTTCGCAGCGGCATCCACGTTGCGCTCGGGCACGAACTCGATCGTAATTTGCGAGACCTCCTCGCGCGACACCGACTTGATGGTGCGTATGCCCTCGATGCCGGAGAGCGAGTCCTCCAGCGGCTGCGTGACCTGCGACTCGATCACCTGCGCGCTCGCCCCGGTGTAGACGGTGCGCACGGAGACCACCGGCGTGTCGATCTTCGGGTACTCGCGCACCGACAGGCGCAGGAAGGAGATGACGCCGAGGAGCACGATGCCGAGGCTCATCACCGTCGCGAGGACGGGGCGGCGGATCGACAGCTCAGGCAGGAACATCCGAGGGATGAGGGATGAGGGATGAGGGATGAGGACGCATCATGACCCTTTCGGCGCCGCGGGGGACGCGGTCGGGGGCGGCCGGTCGGGTAGCACCATCACCGGCACGCCGTCCTGGAGCTTGATGTGGCCGTCGGTCACCACCAGCTCGCCAGCCTTGAGGCCCTTGACGATTTCCACCTCGCCGGGACTGCGGGCGCCGAGCGCGACCTCGGTCAGCGCCGCTTTCCCGTCCACCACGCGGAACACGTAGTTCCGGTCGCCGCGCGGCACGATCGCCTGCTCCGGCACGAGCGCGGCGTTGGTATTCGATCCGAGCTCCAGCGTCACCCGCGCGAACATGCCGGGCCGCAGCCGTGCGCCGCGATTCTCCACCCGCGCGCGCAGGAGGACCGTGCGCGTCTTCTCGTCCACCGAGGTCTCGATCGCGTACACCCGCCCCGGAAACCGCTCTCCCTGAAACGCGTCCACCCGCAGCGCGACCGGCTGATCGCGGCGGATCCTGCCCAGGTAGACCTCGGGCACACGGAAGTCGAGCTTCATCACGTCGATCTTGTCGAGCCGCGCAATGTCGTCGCCCGCCTTGAGGTAGGCGCCCGCGCTCACCTGGCGCAAGCCGACCGTGCCTGCGAACGGCGCGCGGATGTCGGTCTTGGCGACACGCGCCTCGTTTTCCTGACGCTGCGCAGTGGACTTCTTGTAGGCCTCGCGCGCGTCTTCGAGCGCCTGCTGGCTGATGAAGTTCTTCGTGTAGAGCTCGTTGGCGCGCTCGGCGCGCTGCTGCGTCAGCCGCTCGTCCGCGCGGCTCGCCTCGAGCTGCGCCCGGACTTCGGCCGCGTCGAGCTCGACCAGCCGCGCCCCGGCCGCAACGGCCTGTCCCTCGTTGAAATGAATCGCCGCGACCCGCCCCGCCACTTCGGGACGAATCATCACCGATTCATTCGCCAGCAGAGTTCCGACGGCCGTGACGTCCTGGGTTACCGTGCCGATTCGGACCGGCGCGGCCTTGATCGGAAGCCCCCCCGGCTTGGGTTTGGGTGCCTGCGCGTGGGCAGCCGCAACCGTCAGCAGTCCCGCGAGCGCGATTCCGCCCAGTTGCTTCAGCCGTCCCGCGTTCATCATCGCTGCTGCTGCGCCTGCTGCTCGGCAATTTCCCGGTGGACCTGCGCCATGTCGAGCGCGCGCGCCTGGCGGATGACGCTCTCCAGACCCTCCGCCGGCAGCGCGCCGGCCTGGGTAAAGAGCACGACCTTTTCGCGCAGCAGCATCACGTAGGGGATCGAGCGGATTCCGAAAGCCGCCGCGAGCTCCTGCTCGTCATCGGAGTTGACCTTACCGAACACGATGTCCGGATGCTGCTCGGATGCGGCCTCGAATACCGGGGCAAAGCTCTTACACGGCCCGCACCACGACGCCCAGAAGTCGACGATAACCATGTCGCTCTTGGTTACGACATCCTCGAAGTTGGTTTTGTTCAACTCGACCGTGGCCATGGAATTCCCGCGCGGAAAGAGTCGCGCATCTTAGCACGCCGCTCAGTGCAGCTTCACTCGTGGCTCCGTGCGCCGGGTGATGAGCTTCGCGAGCGTATCGAAGGCCATCTTGGCGAAGCCGTGCAGCGCGTAGACGTGCATGCGGTAGAGCGACACGTACATGAGGCGCGCGAACAGCCCCTCGATGAAAAGGGTGCCCCCGAGCAGCGCGCCCATCAGGCTGCCGATGGTGGAGTATTCCCCGAACGAGACGAGCGAGCCGAAGTCGCGGTAGCGCCACGGCTTGAGCGGCTTGCCCGCGAGCCGGCGCGGCATCATGCGCGCGAGGTGGGAGGCCTGCTGGTGCGCCGCCTGCGCGGTCGGCGGAACATCGCGGCCGCGTTCCGGCCAGGGGCACAGCGCGCAATCGCCGAGCGCAAAGATATCGGGATCGCGCGTGGTGTCGAGCGTCTGCTTCACGACGAGCTGGTTCAGGCGGCCGGTCTCGAGGCCGCCGATGTCCTTGAGGAAATCGGGCGCCTTGATGCCGGCCGCCCACACCGTTAGCTCCGCCGGAATCCGTTTCCCGCTCGCGGTCGCCACGCCGTCCTGCCGCACCTCGGTCACCCGCTCGGCGGTCAGCACGCGCACGTTGAGCCCGCGCAGCAGCTCGGCCGCGGCCTTCGACACCCGTTCCGGCACGGCGGGCAGGATGCGCGGCGCTGCCTCGATGATGGTCAGATGCACGTCCTTCTCGGGGTCGATCTTGTCGAGCCCGTAGGCGACCAGCTCGCGCGTGGTCTTGTGCAGCTCCGCCGCGAGCTCCACGCCGGTCGCCCCGGCGCCGATGATCGCGACCTTCAACTGCTCGGGCGCGAGCGGCTCGTGCTGGGAGTTCGCACGGATGCAGGCGTTCACGAGCAGCCGGTGGAACCGCTCCGCCTGCTCCGCGGTGTCGAGGCTGATCGCGTGCTCGCGCGCTCCCGGCGTGCCGAAGTCGTTGGAGAGGCTCCCGATCGCGAGCACTAGGGTGTCGTAGCGGACCTCGCGGCGGGGAATCAGCTCGCGCCCGTCCTCATCGAGCGTCGGCGCAACCTTCACGACTTTCCTCCGGCGGTCGAGGCCGTCCATCTCTCCCAGCTGAAAGCGGAAGTAATGCCAGCGCGCCTGCGCCAGGTAGTCGAGCGCGTGATGGTCGAGATCCATGCTGCCCGCCGCGAACTCGTGCAGCAGCGGCTTCCACAGATGGGTACGCGAGCGGTCGATCAGCGTCACCCGCGCGCGCCCCTTGCGCCCGAGCGAATCGCCGAGGCGCGTCGCGAGCTCCAGTCCCCCCGCTCCGCCACCGACGATGACAATCTGATGCGGATTAGATACAGCGCCCAATTCCCTAACTCCGGTATAAGGTCGTCACCCCGGCGTACGCCGGGGTCCTGTCAAAGAATTTCGGGATATAAGTCCCGCCACTCCGGGTTCTGCCGCTGGATCAATTCCAGTTTCCAGCGCCGCTTCCATTCCTTGATCGCCTTCTCTCGGGCAATGGCGGATTCCATCGTATCGTGTTGTTCAAACCATACCAACATATGCACGCTATAGCGCTCAGTGAATCCTTTGACAACGTCGGTCTTGTGCTCCCAAACGCGTTTCACCAGATCCGAGGTTACACCAACGTAAAGCGTCCCATTGCGGCCGCTGGCCAGGATGTAAACGCAAGGTTGCCTGAGCATGGTGGAAAGTCACCGGGGAGAAACTTACTGGATTCCGGCTTTCGCCGGAATGACGGTTATGCCAAGTTACGACGTAGAATAAGCGAAGATGATCCACTCAGAGAGAATAGCTTTATGACACGCGCCTTCGCCGCGGCCATGGCCGCCATCGCCCTGCTTCTCGCCTACGGGTACGGCGTCGCCCAGACTTATCCCGCGCGCCCGATCCGCATGGTCGTTCCGTTCGCTCCCGGTGGCAACGTGGACATCAACGCCCGCGCCATCTCGCCTGACATGGGACAGGCCCTCGGGCAGCAGATTATCGTCGAGAACCGTGCGGGCGCCGGCGGTACGCTCGGCACTGACGTCGTCGCCAAATCCGCGCCCGATGGCTACACGCTCCTGGTGGCTTCGAGCAGCATCATGACCAATGGCCCGGCGCTCTACCCCAAGCTGCCGTATGACATTGTCCGCGACTTCGCGCCGGTGGGGCGGATCGCCGTCGTGCCGCTGGTTATCGTCGTTCATCCGTCGCTCCCGGCGAAGAACACCCGGGAGCTGATCGCCTTCGTCAAAGCGCAGGACGGCAAGATGACGATGGCAAATGCGGGCGTGGGCACCACCAATCACCTGATCGCGGAACTGTTCATGCTCCGGACCGGCACGCGCATGACGCTGGTGCCGTACAAGGGCAGCGGCCCGGCGCTGGTGGATCTCGTCGCCGGCCACGTCTACGGGCACGTGGACCAGATTTCCTCCGCGCTGCCGTATATCAAGGCCAATCGGATACGGGCGATTGCCGTGACCACCGCGAAGCGCGCCGCGGCGCTGCCCGACGTTCCGACGCTGGCCGAGTCCGGCGTGCCGGGCTTCGACGCCAGCACGGTGACTGGACTGCTCGTACCCGCTGCGACACCGCGCGAGATCGTCGCCCGGCTCAATGCAGTGCTCGTCAAGATTCTCGCCACCCCGGCGATGAAGGATCGATTCGCCACGGTCGGCGCGGAGGTGCAGCCCAGCTCATCCGAGGAGCTCGCCGCCTACATTCGCGATGATTTCGCGCAGTGGGTGAAGGTGGCAAAGCAGACAGGCATCAAACTGGAGTTTTGACGCGCTGCACGTCCCAACTCGAGGGACGAAGGATGAAGGCGGAGGGATGAACTTATTCCGCGATCGGTTGGCGCTGCACACCTGG
>CAVOUI010000025.1:0-9334 GCA_963699525.1 uncultured beta proteobacterium
GAATTCCATAGTGTGAGACCAGCCATGGCGAAACGAAAGACGGCGCGGCGCGATTACAAGGACCGCTTCGAGCGCGGCATGCGGGTGCTGAAGAGGATGGGCCGGCAGAACCTGATGCTCAATCAGAAGGCGCTCTCCCCGGAGATGTACGAGATGTCGGTCGGACATCTCTTCGGCGACGTCTGGGGACGCTCCGGGCTCTCCCTGCGCGACCGCCAGCTCGTTACGCTCGCCGCCAACATCGCCATGGCGCGCCCGACCGGCAACCATTCCCACTATCTCAGCGCCATGCGCCTCGGCATCACGAAGCGGCAAATCATCGAGGTGATGATCCAGGTCGGGCACTACTGCGGCTGGCCGACACTCTCCAACGCGGTGCGCCAGTTCACCGACATACTCGAGGAGGATAAGGAACGGAAGAAGGCGCAGCGGGAAGGCAGGCCGTTCCGCTCCCGGCTGCTCTAGAACGTCTTCTTCCTGCGCCACTGCTTCGGGCGCGGGCCGGGAAACATCAGCCCGCTCGCGTCCACGCCGAGGTCTACCATCGCCTTCGCCAGCGTGATCGCGCAGCTGTAGCCCTCGAGCACGGGAACCTCCCAGCCCATCTCGCCAAGCCGCTTCTGCAGGAACGGCCGCATCCAGAACAGCGCGGAGCAGCCGAACGTGATGACCTCCGCGCCGTCCTCCTGGATCGCCGAAACGGCCTCGCGCACCGCGGTGTCCATAACCTCCGTGCGCTCGCCGCGCAGCGCCTGATTCTTCGCCAGGTGCACCGCCGAGCCCGTGTGGGGCGGGCGCGGCAGCGGGGCATTGATATTGCGGATCGACGCGCATCGCCCCGCGAAGTGGTGCCGAATCGTGAGGTCGTAGTAGTACATGTTGTGGTTCTCGGCGAGGTCGATCACGCTGAACTTGTTGCCGAGCATCGTGGCAACGTGCATCTGCGACCAGGCGCAGGCAGTCACGGGAATGCCGTAGGTGCGAGCGATCTCGCGCGACTCCTGAAATCCCGGCTCGCCACCGCCGAGAAGGACGATGCCGTTGTACTTCCCGCTCTCGCACGCCTCGCGCACGATCGGCAGCCGCCCCGCCGCGACCAGCGCGAATTCTTCACGCGTTTCCACCGGCCAGTCCCCGTAGGGCGCGAGCGGACCCGGGTGCAGGTCCCATTCCACGTCCTCCAGCAGGTGCTTGACGTTCTCGTAGTTCATCAGCAGCTTTTCGCGCTGACCCTTTGCCGGCCGGTGCAGGTACGGCGACCCATCGGGCAGGTGAAACGCCTGTATCAGCAGGAAGCGGTACTTCATATCAATCCGCTGTGGCTCCCACGCTCTTGACGATCTTCGCCCAGAACTCGGTCTGGTTCTTGAGGAAGGCCGCGAATTCCTCGGGCGACTTGCTGGTGACAATCTCGGCGCCCCCCGCATTCAGGCGCCGGACCACGTCCGGGTCTTCCACGGTCCTGATCATCACGCCGTAGAGCTTGGTCACGATCGGCCGCGGCGTGCCCTTGGGCACGAACATCGCCTGCCATGAGCCGAGAGTCAACTCGGGGAATCCCGATTCCGCCATCGTCGGCACTTGTGGAAGTGCCGGGCTGCGCCTGGGTGCTATGACCGCGAGCACCTTCGCCCTGCCGGTCTTGACGTAGGGGACGAACGAAGCGACGGTCAACATGGTCGCTGCAACCTCGCCCGCCAGCACCGCGGTGGTCGCCGGCCCGGCACCGCCCTTGTACGGAATGTGCACGAGCTTGATGCCCGCCTTGCTCATGAAGAACTCGAACGCGAGGCGCTGGGCGGCGCTCGAACCCGACGAGCTGTAGTTGAGCTGGCCGGGCCGCGCCTTGGCGTAATCGATGAACTCCTTCACCGTGTTCGCCGGTATCGAGGGGTGCACGGCGAAGGCCCCGGCGACGTCCACCAGCAGCGTCAGGCCGATGAAATCGCGCTCAGGCCGGATCGGGAAATCGGGAAATACGCTTGGGTTGATCGCCGTGCTGCCGACATTGCCCAGGAAGAGCGTGTAGCCGTCGGCCGGCGCGCGCGCGGCAAGCTCGACGCCGATGTTTCCCGCCGCCCCCGCGCGGTTGTCCGCGCACGACCTGTTGTCCCAGCAGCTCGGTCATCTTGGGCTGGATGATGCGCCCGACAAAATCGGATGCGCCGCCCGGCGCAAACGGGATGATCATGCGCACAGGCCGGCTCGGATACCCTTGTCCTGAGCGTGTCGAAGGGTCCTGCGCACCTGCCGCGGCGGCGGCAAGCCACAAGCACCCAAGAGCCATCACGAAGCGTCGCATTATGGATCCCCTGCGGAGGCGCCGAAGAGCAGGAAGCAGATTATGCAGCAAGCCATTCACGATCGCGCAAATCGACCTACAGTCCCGCCACGGCCGCGAGTTCCGACAGTTGTTTCCTGAGTTCGGCGCTGGCGAGAGGGTAGGTTTCGAGCCATCTCTGCATCGTGAAGCCCCTGTCCAGGGCACGGATTTCCTCAGCTTCCCACTCGGCACCACGGCGATCTCCGGCCGCAGCCATCGCGGCGGCGAGGTAGACATGCGTTTCGAGGTCGACCGGGTTGCGCGCCAGCGCTTCGCGCAGATTGATCAGTGCCTGCTCGATGTCCTTCTCGAACAGGTAAGCCCGACCCAGGATCTGGAAGTACAGGTACCCGCCGTCGGGATTGAGCCGCATCGCGGTGCGGAGCAACGGAATTGTTTTCGCCGGCTGTCCGGTATAGGTGTGAATGCCGCCCATTAGCGCATAGGCGTCTGCATAAGATGGGGCCAGTTCCAATGCTTTTCTCAAGGATTCCATCGCCCTGTCGTGGCGACGGCTCTGGACATGAACGAAACCAAGCGCCCAATGGATCTCCGGGATATCGGGATCGATCAGCCGGGCGGTTTCGGCAAGCTCGTATGCCCTAGCGAGCGCCGGCGACGAGTCCCCGGAAGGCTGGAGGCGGTAGTCCATTGCATACGTCATCGCGAGGCTCGCGTAAGCGCGTGCGAATTTCGCATCCAGCTCCAGCGCTTTTCGAAATTGAGACCGAGCCTGCTCGTTGTCCTCGGTCCGTCGAACCATGAACAGCGCTTGCCCGCGCAGAAAGTACTCATATGCCTCCAGGCTGCGTGTATAACGCTTGGCCAGCCGCCGTCGCTCGGCATCGCTGACCTTTCCGGGCAATTTCTCGACCAGCCTGCGGACGATCTCATCCTGCACGGCAAAAAGATCGCGGAATGGCCGTTCGAACCGCTCCGACCAGAGCTGCTCGTTCGTCCGCGCGTCGATCAGATGGACGTTGACCCGCAAGGTTTCGGCTTCGCGCTGAACGCTGCCCGAGACGAGATAACGCGCATTGCGTGATGCTGGCGTGTCGGGCCTGTCACTGGAGGCGCCGATCAGGCGCAATCCGGAAAAGCGCGAAAGATCGGTCATAAGATCGGCGCCGATGCCGCGGGCAAGGTACTCGTGTTCATCCGTCGCGCCGAGCCACTGGAAGGGTTGGACGGTAACCGTGACTAATGCGGAGTTAGGCGCGTCCCAGACATTGGGGGTGTCGGGGTCAGTTACCGCAACCTGTGCACGATCGCGCAGTGATGAGTAGTAATAGGCGCCGGCGGCCAGGAGCGCGATCACGACGCCAGCGGCCAGCACGAGCAAGCGAATGCGGTCGCGCGGTCGCGCCGAAGGTTGCGGCGGTAAATGGATCGCTTCGACGGAGCTTGCAGCCGGCGCGGACTCGACGTTCCGAACCGGAGCGATTAACCGGTAGCCGCGCTTCGAGATCGTTTCGATATAGGCCGGTGACCGCGGGTTATCGCCGAGCGCCCTGCGCAATTTGATGACGCTCTGGGTGAGCGCTTCGTCTCCGACGACCACCCCGGGCCACACGAGAGAAAGAAGTTCTTCGCGACTCACTACCCCACCCGGACGGCCCGCTAGGACCATCAGTACTTCCATCGCCTTCGGCTCGATGCGCACTGTTTCGCTCGCGCGACCGAGCTCATTGGTCGCGGGATCGGCCCACCACTCGCCGATCTGAAGCCGCGTTTGCGCCATTGCATCGGCGCCATGAGTCCGCCCATGCATGCTCGCTACTTCCCGCGGGGCAACGCAACTCCTTGATCTCGCGCCGTAATCATTTCATAGGAAAAAGGTAGGGGATCCATCGGGTGTATCTGGCTGGCTCGCGAAATGATTCTGGCGTGCCGGCTGCACCATCCATTCGGCGCCGGCCGGATGTTACGTGCTGGGTAGTCAATCCGCAAACGCTTTTATCGAAGGAGGAGTATCGATGAAACAGCTCTTGATCGGCATGTTGGTATGGGTGTCCGGGTTATGCATGCTGCAACCAGCAGCAGCGGCCGAGGGGGTCTACGTCGTCAAGCCGGTGGCCGAGAAGAAGGTCAAGCAGCTGCCGGCCGGCCCGCTGTATTGGCGGGTCGAGAATTTCCCCACGCTTGCGCAGGCGCAGGCCGCCATTCCCCCTGATCGCTGGAATCCGGATACCGTGAGTCATGACGTGGCGACGTCGCTGGCCACGGAAGTCGCGGGCAAGGCCTGGCTACTCACGCTCGGACCCAAGGGCGGCTCGACGCCCGGCGGCACCAAAGTCGCCGAGATCGGACCCGTACCCCCAATCACCGCGCCCAGTACCTGCTGCGCGTCAATTACGGTTCCGGGCCACCCGGAGCCAAGACACCGCAGCATACCCATCCGGGCTCGGAGGCCTTCTACGTTGTTGCCGGCCGGCTGGGCCAACGGACTCCGCACGGAGTAAATCACGTCGAGGCCGGTCACACGATGAATGGGCACCCTGCCGACATGCCAATGGAAGTCTTCAACAGCGGCACGACCGAGCTGACCGCCCTGATCATGTTCGTGGTGGACGCGACGAAGCCGTTTTCGTCTCCGGCCAAGCTTCACTGAGCAATGTGATGCCCCGGTCGGCACAACGCCGACCGGAGCGCGGGATCGATTTACGCGGGGGGACCGAACTACCGCGGATTTTCCCCGGCTGACTTCTTCTTGTATGCCGAAATCTCGCGCTCAAGATCTGCAAACTCCTCGCACGGCAGAACGCAGATTTTGCGCAGCGCCTCGAGGTGCTTCTGTGCGCTTGCAAGGTCGCCCGCCATCAGGTAGGCCTCGCCGATGTACTCGTGGGCGCCGCGGTGCTTCGGGTCCAGCTTGAGTGCTCGCTGGTAATGCTGGAACGCCGCGTCAAGCTTCCCGGCATTGCGATAGGCGTAGCCAAGATAATTCTGGATGTCCGCATTGTCGGGGGCGCGCCGCGCCGAGGAGGAGAAGGACTTGATCGCGGCGTTCCAGTCCTTCACCTCGATGGCCTTCTTGCCCGCCGCGTAATCCGGATCAGCCGCGGCCTGGGGGTCGGTGTCGGACTCGACGGCGTAGCAAGTCAGCGCGACACCGCCTGCGAGGGCGGCGGCGAGCACGAACGCGCCCACCCGCCGCAGCGGGCTCAGGTGGGCACGTTGAGGTCGACGTAGCGCTCGCGCGATTCACCGCTGCGCGAGGTAGGTTCGTGCCTGTGTCAGTTCCGGACGCGGGTCGCCGCCGCCCGCGACTTCGACCAGACGCGCGTAGTAGTGCTTTGCCTTCGCCATGTCGCCGCTTTGTGCGGCGGCTTGCGCCGCCCCGGCGAGGCCGCGATAGCGATCCGGCTCGCGCTTGTGGGAGGCTTCGAACTCCTTGAGCGCCAACTCCGGCTGCTTGAGCTCGAGCAGCATTTCGCCCAAGAGCTCGCGCGCGGGAACGATTCGTCCCGGGGTCACGATATGCTTTTCATTCTTGTCCTCGGTGTCGGCCGCAGCGCGCATCAGTTTCAGCGCTTCGTCCTTCTTGCCCTGGGCGAGGGCTGTCCAGGCGGCGGCGCCGAGCCGATTCACCTCCACTTCGGTTGCCCAGTAGGTGTTTCTCGCCGCTTTCAGCTTTTCGGCCAGAGATGCGAGCTGTGCAACCTCTAATTCCGCTGCGGCGGGATCGCCGCTGCGTGCGGCCCCGAGCGCACGTGCGAAGCGCGTCAGCGCTTCGGTGAACTGGTAGCTGTTCGCTTGCGGCTGCAACGACAGGGCGGCGCTCCAGTCGCCCCGCTCGATCGCGTAGCGCGCGGGCATCGCAGCAAGCGCGTAGGGTCCGGCAAAGCGACTGAACCCGGCGACCTTCGTGCTTTCTTCCACGACCCGTCGCGCGTCGGTATCGCGTGCCATCTGCAAGTAGGCGTATACCCTGTAATCGGTCCCGTGCATCGCTTCGTCGGGCTCGTTGCTTTTCAGCGCCTCCTCCGCCGAGCGCTGGTTAGTGGCGGCGGAATCTGCCCAGGCACCGACGCGGGTAAAGATATGGGAGGGCATGTGCAGCGCGTGCGGCGCCGACGGGGCAATCTCCGCATAGCGTCGCGCGGCAGCCAAGCCTTTATGCGCGATGGGCGGGGCGTCGTAGCTGTGGATCAGGTAGTGCGCGACACCGGGGTGGTCGGGGTGCTTGGCAAATTGCACTTCGAGAACCGCGGCCGCCTTGAGATAGGCGGCGTAGGTCTGATCGGCCTGGGTTTGCGTGCTCGCGAGATACAGCGCGTAGAAGATCTGCGCCTCGTCGTCATCCGGATAGCGGGCGGCGAGTGCCTCGTACGCCTTGGCTCGCGAGACTTGGCGCTCGCGCTCGGTGCGATTTGAAAAGTCTTCGTAGTAAGCGGCGACCGCCTCGATGTAGTCGCGTTCACGTTGGGTCTTGGCGCCGATCCGACGGCCCTGCTCGATCGCAAGCTGCGCCAGCCCGACGTTCTTGGGCAAGGCGCCCTGTCCGGCGAGCGGATTCGACATCAGGATGGACGCAAAGCCCCATCGCGCGATCGCGCATGTGGGATTTTGGGCAGCGACCTCGCGGAAGGTCTTCTCGGCGGCGGGGTACCAGAACGAATGCAACATCGCCACTCCGCGCTCGAACTGCGCCTGGACCTTCGGATCGCAGGACGTGGAAAAACTCACCTTGCCGAGCTCCTCCGCGCCACTCGCGGGAAGGGCGGCAGACAGTGCCGCAATCGAAGCCAATGCAACGATCGAATATTTCATGGTTGCCTCCAAGATACGGGTGGTTAGCGAATCTACATCCCTTGTGCTCAATTTGGTGCCCTTACTTCCGCGACATGTCGATGAACCCGTCGCGGTTCGGCATCTTCACCTGCGGCAGCGTCTTCGCGTTCATCTCCGCATTCTCCCCGACGATGCCGTTAAGATACAGCACGTAAGCAGTCACCGCGTAGACTTCGTTGTCGCTCAGCGAAAGGGGCTTATTGAGGGGCATTGCGCGCCGCGTGTAGTCGAATAGCGTGGTCGCGTACGGCCAGTAGCTGCCCACCGTGCGCAGAGGCTTGCCCGTGGCGAGGGTACCGCTTCCCCCGACGAGCGGATCGGCCGGCGTGCCCGCGCCTTTCGGCCCGTGACAGGCCTGGCATTGCGCGACGTAAACCGCTTCGCCCTGCTTCGCAGACCCGCTCCCCGCGGGCAGACCTTCGCCGCTCGGCGGAATGCTGATGTCCCAGCGCGCGATTTCTGCCGCGCTCACCGGCGCGCCGAACGCGGGCGCCTTGTCCGGCGAGGACGTCGGCTGAGCGGCGCAGGCCGAGAGCGCCGCGGCTACGGCGACCACCAGTCGCTTATGCGTAAACATTTTTCACGCTCCCATCGGCTTCCACGGACCAGCTGACGATCGAGTGATTGTGGAAACGATTGTCCGGCGAGTAGCGCGCCACCCACTCCTTGCGCGGCGGCTGAACATTGCCTTTCTCGTCGGTGGCGCGGCTTTGCAGAATTGCCGGCTGGCCCTTCCATTCCCAGGGCAACCGGAAGCGCACCAGAGCTTTCGGGCGCTCCTCCCCGTAGAGAACCGCATCGGTCCAGGTCCCGCCTCCATCGGTGGAGACTTCGACGCGCCGGACGCGTCCCGCGCCGCTCCAGGCGATGCCGGAAATCTCGTAGAACCCGGAGCGCGGCAGTTTCATCGTCGATGACGGCTTGGTAATTACCGACTTCACACCCATCTCGAAGGTGAACTGCAGCGCCTTGCCGTCGGGCAGAAGGTCGGTGTATTTCGAGGTTTCGTCCTTGGTATAGGTGGGCCCCTCCGTGGCCTTGATCCGGCGCAGCCACTTCACGCTCATGTTGCCTTCCCATCCCGGCAGCAGCAGGCGCACCGGGTAGCCCTGCTCGGGGCGCAGGCGTTCGCCATTCTGGTAGAGCGCGATGAGCGCGTCATCGAGCGCCTTCTCGATCGGGATGCTGCGGCTCATGTGCGCTGAATCGGCGCCCTCGGCGAGCAGCCACTTCGCCTGCGGCTGCAGGCCCGCCTCTTCCAGCAGCACCGCGAGCGGAATTCCCGTCCATTCGCTACAGGCGATGTTGCCGTGGAGGGCGCCCGCGGGCACCTGCACCGGCTGCGGCAAGAGATTGCGATTGCTGTTGCCGGAACATTCGAGGAAATAGATGCGCGAGGTCATTGGATAGCGCGACAGCGCGTCCACGGAGAACATCAGCGGCCGCGACACCAGCCCGTGCAGCAGCAACTGGTGCTGCTTCGGATCGATTTCGGGCGTACCGCTGTGGCTGCGGTCGTTGTGCAGGCCGCTCGGGGTGATGACGCCTTCCAGCGATTCAATGGGCACCAGCGCGGCGCCCGATCCGGGCGCGAGATCGCCGTAGGGTCGCCCGACATAACGCTGGACCGGTTGTTCGAAGCGCGAGGGCTGGCCGTAACCCCTGAAGCCGGCCCCGTAGACACGCTCCCAAGGCTGGCCTGCGAGGCCTTGCGCGTTCGCGCCCGTCGCGAGGCCTCCGGCGGCGGCAGCGCTCGTTATCGCCGCTCCGCGTGCGAGGAATGCGCGGCGCCCAATTCTTCCGGCCTTCGTTTCTGCGAGTTCCGATTCTTTCTGATGGGCGAGCGCGACCGGCGCCCGCGATGAGCGAATCTTTTCGTCCACGATATCTCCTCCGGCGAAACTGCCGCCAACTCCGATCCCGAACGCGCTGCTTTGCGGCAATGCGCGCAACTCGGCGGGTTTGCTATTGGATTACCCGCTCCTCGTCATCGACGCTCGCATATCTTACTCGCCGCCTTAAAAGCCGAATAGCTCTTGCGGACTGTCCACCAGAATCTTTTTCCGCGTCGCAGCATCCGGCGCCCACTGCCCGAGCAGATTAAAGAGCTCGATCGACCCCACCTTGTCGGCGAAAGAGAGATGGGGATAGTCGCTACCCCAGATGATGCGGTCGGGCGCCGCCTCGATAATCGCCCGCGCCATGGGGGCTGCATCG
>CAVOUI010000026.1:0-3377 GCA_963699525.1 uncultured beta proteobacterium
TTGACTGTTGCTCGAGCAGCTTGAAGCGTGCGGTCCAGACTCTGGATCCGCGAAAAAGAATCCGCGCAGCACCGATGCGCGGGACATAAGTAGCTAAAGGGAGGGGCACATGGTCTACACCCGGCGTAGCGTCTGGCCGCTGGTCATCGGCATCATCATGGTGGCCTATGCGTACCTCGTGCAGAGCGGCAACATGGCGGGGCTCATCAAGTTCCTCAACACCGGCCGTTACGCCGGGGAAATGGTGACCCTCGGCTACGCCTTCGGGAGCGTCGCGATCGTGGTCGGCCTCTGGCAAGTGCTTGCGACCCCCAGGGAAGGCCACGGAGACTATTACTTGTCCACCGTCGCCGGCGTGATGTTCATCATGCTGGTCGCATTCATCGTCAAGTGGGGCCTCGACCCGCTGATGGCATCGTGGGGACATGCGGCGCGCCCGACACTGGGCTTCGACTTCGCAAGCATCCTGAACCTCAACTACGTGGTGATGGGCATTCTCGCCGGGATCATCGTCGTCAATGTCTTCAAGGTTCCGCAGTGGGCCGAGAATGGCGTGCGGCTGTCGCGTCTCGGGTTGAAGACGGGCGTCATTCTCCTGGGTGCACTCTACAGCTTCGCCGAGCTGGCGCAACTCGGCAAGCTGTCCGTCCTGATGATCGGGGTCTTCGTTCTCGGCTCAGTCTGGCTGGTGCTGATCATCGGCACGCGGCGGAATCTCCCCAACTCCATGACCGGCGTGCTGTCCTCGGGTGTCGGCGTGTGCGGAGTGTCCGCCGCCGTGGCGGCCGCCCCCGTCGTGCAGGCGAAATCCCTCGAGATCGCGTACACGATCGGGACCATCCTCCTGTTCGGGGTGCTCTGCATGTTCCTGTTCCCGATCGTCGGCAGGGGCTTCGGCATGGGCTACATCCAGTTCGGCGCGTGGGCGGGCACCGGCATCCTCAATTCCGCGCAGGTGGCCGGAGCGGCGCTTGCGTTCCAGCCCGGCGGCATCGAGACGCTGAAGGTGGCCGAGATCTTCAACATCACGCGCGTGCTGTTCCTCCCCATCATCGTGCTGTGGCTGGCGGTGTGGTATGTCCGGCGCGAGCAGGCCGCGCAACGCACCGTCCAGCAGGTCGATGCGATGCAGGTCGTCATCAGCAAGTTCCCGATCTTCGTGCTCGGATTCATTCTGATGTTCCTGCTCTCCTCCACCGGCATCTTTGCCCCGGCGCGCCACTATCAGGGCTCCTACTTCGACAACAGCGAAAAGGCGCTGGTGAGGAAGGACCGTGCCGGCAAGGAGATCGACAACCGCCTCACGGAGAAGGAGGTCGCGACACTCCAGGGCGAGCTGGACAAGGTCAAACGCCCGGACCAGAAGGCCGCGCTCGAGCGCCTGGCGCAGAACAGGAAGACGATGTCCGAGGACGATGACGCCCTGGTGCGCGGGGTCATCAACTCCAAGGCGCTCTCGAAGGAGGGCACCGCCGTGCTCGCCAAGGCGCACCGCGTGGTCCGGCACACGGCGCCGAAGATCGCGAAGTTCCGCGACCTGATCGCGTGGTTCTTCACCTTCGGGCTGGTCGGGCTCGGGATGCAGATCACCATGTCGTCGATCCGCCAGGCGGGAGGCCAGCCCCTGGTGATCGGCTCGATCGTGGGCGTGATCAAGGCGGTCGGCTCGCTGATCGTCGTCCTGCTGCTGGTTGCCGAAACCATTTAGGGAAGGAATAGCGACTATGGAAGACAAATTCGACCGCGGATCCGCTCTCACCATTTTTCCGACCGATCGCCACGAGGACCTGGTGGCGCTCGTCCTCTCGTTGGTCATCGCGGCACTCGTCTACTTTCTGGTCTGACACGGCCGGGACCGATCCGCATCCCGGTGAGGGCGCGCGAGTCGCCTCACCGGGATTTTTTTGCCATGCTGCAGGCCGAACGCGTTCTCCTGGCGAGCCACGGCACGCCCGGCGCGCGCGCCGCGGAGCGGGTCGCGCTCGAACTCGCCGCACCGGGCGCCACCCTCTTTCACCTGGTCGTCGTGCCGGATTTCTGGCGCGGGATGATGGGTGATGACTGGCTCAACAATGCCTCCACGCGCGCGGCTTACGGCAGGCATGTCGAGGCCGAGCTCGCGCGGGAGATCGAGGAGCACCGCGCAGTCCTGGAGACGGCCGTGCGCGCGTGCGGCAGGCGCTACGAATTGAAAGTCGTGCTCGGCCTGCCCGATGCCGCCCTGCTCGAATACGCCGCGGAGTTGCGGCCGGACTTCGTCGTGATCGGCGCGCCACGCCCCAAGGGCGCGCCCGGATTGCGCTCGCGCATGCGCGTCGAGAAACTGGTGGGGACGCTCGGCGCCCCTCTGCTTGTGGTCCCGTACCCCCGATGAGCGATCCGGCTGCCCCGTCCTCCGACGCGGCATGGGTGGTGATCGAGGCACCGCTTGACGCCGCAGCGCTTGCAGCCTTCTGCCGCGACCTCGAGCGGCTCTACCGGATCAATCCTTACCTCGAGTTCAGGAGCTGGCGGGAGACCGGCTCCGATGAATTCGCTGTTTCCCTGCGCAACCTGAGCAACCGGCGCGAACTCGAGCTTCGGCTCAACCTGGAGCGGTTATCCGAGCGCGATTTCCTCGTGCGCTACGACCGCGGGGTAAAGCGCAGCACCCGTTTCGAGATCGATGCCGCCGCGGGCGGCAGCCGCCTGCGCATCACCGACGACTACAGCGGAGCAACCGAGGCGGACAAGCCGGATGTCGACAGCAGCCTGCACGCCTGGGGGGTGGCCCTCCGGGAATATCTGCTGCGCGAGCAGCGCTGGGGCAGATTTGCGCCGTGGCGCTGGTACATGCGCCGGGTATGGGTGCCGATGAAGCCTTCCGCACGGCGCATCACCTTCATCCTATTGATGGTGACGCTTGCCGAGATCGTGCTGATCGCGCTCGTCATGGCCATCTACTGGGCCGAACATCGCTCCTGATCGCGACCGTTGCCGCGGAACCACGCGCTCCGCGCACGCGGGCCGTCGCGTTACCTGCATTGCCGTCCATCGCTGCATCCTCGATGCGCTAGAATCGCCGCACGGTCCGCCGACCATAGAGATCAACTTTATGGATTTTGCATCCGAGATCGATCGCGACGTGACCGCCGCGCTGGCGGAAGATGTCGGCAGCGGTGATCTGACCGCGCCGCTTATTCCCCGCGGCAGGCGCGTGCGCGCCGCGGTGCTGTGCCGCCAGGCGGCCGTTCTCTGTGGGCAGCCGTGGTTCGACGCCTGCCTGCGGAAGCTCGATCTTGCGGCGGAGGTCGCGTGGGCGATGCCAGAGGGCGCGAACATCCTCGCCGGCGCGCAGGTTTGCGCGATTCGGGGCGAGGCGCGCGCGTTGCTTGCCG